>JAEWOS010000016.1 GCA_023460855.1 Bacteroidota bacterium
AAGTTCATGTCGCTGAGCTTTCAAACCTGAAACAGAAAACGCAGCTGCAAACAGGAAAACAAATAATCTTTTATTCATATAATGGTCGGGATTTACGGTTATATCTGTAATACTGGCCGTTAAATAATTGGTGCAAATATAAAACATTTTTATATTACCCAAATTCTTAACAATTCGTTAAAAATAAACAAAAAAACATAATAAACCGTACTTTTTGAGGTATTATGGCATTTGGCCGGCCATATTACAAATTTCAATCCCTCATTCCGGCAGAAATGAGGGATTGAAGAAAACTAGTTCCGGTTAAATAATTCACGGAGTTTATTTTTAATTCGGACGAGTCGCGGCTCCTTGTAATTTTTATCTTCATCGAAGTAACCGTAGCCGTAACCGTAGCCATAGCCGTATCCATAACCGTAGCCGTATCCATAACCCTGCTTAACAGAAAAATCGTTATAAACGAGCCCAAGATGTTCGACTTCTTTATTGTGATATTTTTCCGTGATCATCTTCAGCATATATTTTTCGGTATATTCATGGCGCACCACGTAAATATTTGCGTCGGCATGCTTCATCAGCTCAAATGAATCGGCAACGAGTCCCACTGGCGGTGAATCAATGATAATATAATCGTAAACATTCTTCAGATCTTCTATGAACTTCATATTTTTTTCGCTCATCAATAACTCCGAAGGATTTGGTGGAATCGGACCTGAAGTGGCAACATCAAGGTGTGGAATCTGCGTCTGATTAATAATCTGGTCTATTGAAACTTCGCCGGTCAGATAATTAGAGATTCCGTATTTATTGTCAATCCGGAAATCGCCGAAAATTTTAGGCTTCCGGAGGTCCATTCCCAGCAGAATTGTTTTGCGTCCGCTTAAAGCGAGTACCGATGCAATATTGATGGAAATATACGTTTTTCCTTCACCGCCGACAGACGACGTTACCAACACGGTTTTGCTCGTAGATTCATCGTTAAGGAGAAACCGCATATTGGCTCGTATTCCACGGAAAGCTTCTGAGATAGAGGATTTTGGTTGCTCAATAACTGTGAGATTATTCTCATGACTATTGGAACCAATAACTCCCAGAAGAGGAATTCTGGTAGCTGAAAGAAGTTCCTTGATATTCCGGATTTTATTATCGAGCAATTCAATTCCGAGCAGCAGTAACAGCGGCAGCAGCATCAGCCCGCCAACCAGCATGTATTTTGTTTGAGAGACATTCGGTCCGATTGGTCCCTGTCCGACATTTTTCGCCGGATCAATAACATTAAGGTCTGATTTATTTGTTGCCAGTTTAATTTCCGTTTCGTTCTGCCGGTTGAGTATACTGTTGTAGGTAGCCTCAATCATGTTATATCCGCGTTCTGCATCAAGATACCTTCTTTCTTTTTCAGGATAAGAAGATAGGTCTGCAGACGACTCCGCTATTTCCCTGTTAATCCTGTTAATTTCGTTGTAATACTGATTGTAATAACCGCTTAAAGAACTGTTTGAATTGGTTCGCGCTTCGTTAATAAGCCTGTTTATCTCGCGCATCGGTTCTGAATTAGGCGTATAAATGGTCGCCATTTCCCGTCTTTTTGCGTATAAAGCTTTCAGTTCGGATACGGTTGCTGAAAAAAGACCATCCTGCACACCGGCCGCGGAAGTGCTGATCATGCGGTCCAGGTTTTGTGAAGCCAAAGATCCGCGGATCGTATTCAGTGAATTAACTTTCTGAACGAGATCGGCTTTTTGTGCTTCGAGTTCCTTTATGCGTACCAGTGATTTCTCATCCCGGTCCTTGATATCGTAAAGTTCTTCACTCACTTTCATGTGGTTAAGAACTGCAGCTGCGGAATCGAGTTTCCGTCTGATTTTGGCCATATTTTCATCCAGATACACCTGCGTATTCTTGTCTACCCTGTTCTGATCGACGAGACGTTTCTTAATCAGTTCCTCAACGGAAGTATTCAAAAAGTTTACGGTACCGTTCAGGTTATAACCTTTTTTTGAAATCCTCATGATGGTATTGATTTCAGGATCAAAATCGACACCGATTGTAGACACCAGAGCATTCACTGTACTGTTAACTGAGGAAAGAGTAACGATAATATTTTCTAGAACAAGAGAAGATTTTTGCGGATTCTCAGTTAACCGGAATCGAAGGTTAGGTGATGTATACCACTCTCCGACTGAAATCACTTTGTTTTGTGGCCTCGGAAAAGCTCCTGTCGTATGAAAACCTTCGGTAGAATAACTGTAGAGACTGGTGGAATGACCTTCTTCCGGAAGAACTACTTCGTAGCGGTTTTTTCCGCGCGGCAGAAAGGTAATCGGATAATCTATCTGCTGCAAATGAGACTCGTCTATTTCCATGAAGAAAGGAGAATCAAATTTATCAAGATAGGTTGATTTTATAGTGCCTTTTGTTGCATAGTTTACGTACAGCTTCAGCTGTTTAACAAGATATTCGTTATGAGATCGGGACAGCAGCATTTTCTTGAGATAAACGCCATCCTGATTTCCGCCCTGTCCCCAAATAAAATTGATAGACTGGTTCGGTGTGAAATAACTTGCAGTGTTGTTTGAAATACTTAAAGACAAATCGGAAGCATATATTCTCTGTGCATAATATTTGTCATAAATCCAGAATATCCCGTAGCCTAAAAGCCCCATCAATACCAACCAGTACCAGTTGCGCAAAACGCGTCTCAGGAAATGCTCGACATCAAAGAACGCAAATGTTCCGACTTTTTCTTTGGCCGGCACACCTAAAGCAGTTGTTTTATTTTCTTTACCCGGAATCATCTTAAAGCCTTGAAATGATTAGATAAATTGACATTACTGTGGTAAGCAACGATACGCTCGTAGTTACTGCCTGCAGAGGATTCTGTCCGAATCCGTTCAGGTTTTTAGCCCTTGTATTCAGGTATATTTCGTCGCCGTTCTGCACCCAGAAATACGGTGAGTTCATTACATCCTGTCTGGTAAGATCAAGTCTCGCAATTTTGATTCCTTCCGGAAGTTTTCTGTGTATTTCAACGTTTGTTCTGTCAATCGTTCTGTTCAGGCCTCCATTCATGGAAATAGCTTCGAAAACATTCAGCGTATTTTTATATACTTTCTTTTCACCTGAAATCTGTGTCGTTTCCACATCACCGATAACGTAATAAGTGATACCGTCGAGATTCAGACGAACTTCGGACTTTCCTTCAACGAAATTGTGGTTAACCTGTTGCTGAATCTCTTCATTTACTTCCTCGAGCGTTTTTCCTTCTACTTTGAAATAGCCGATTCCAAACACATATATATCTCCCTTGGAATCAACACGCAGGCCATTGAAATAAATGGTAACATTTCCACCTCCGCCACCGGAAGTAGTAATCTGTCCGCCTGCCTGATTAGCTCCACTGGTATGAAGATTAGAATAAAACTGTGCTGCGTCTCCTTTTGGCGTTGTAACAATGTTCAGCGTGAACATGTCATTCCTTGTAATTCTGTAAACCGGAATATTGTAAGGCACAAGCCCTTCTTCGTTAATTACCAGACTTTCGCTTGGCTGATTGTACCGAACATCCTTAACCGTTACGCAGGAGCTAAGAAAGAAGGGAGCTGCTAGTAAAAAGAGGTACAGATATTTCTTCATCATCAGTATTTGAGTGTACAAAAATATAAAAATTTAATCCTTGACTGCATGCTTCATAAAAAGGTTAGGAAGATATGCACCGACGAATCCCAGCGCAAGGACAATTAATAGCAAAAGATTCACGTTGAGATGGCGAAAATAATAGGTAACAGCCACCAATACCACATAATAACACAGAATATAAAACGACGACCGGCGGTGTGTTAGCCCCAGTTTCAATAATTTATGATGAATGTGGTTTTTGTCGGCTTCGAATAGCGACGTTCTTCTCACCAGTCTCACGATGATCACATTCAGCGTGTCAATAATCGGTAATATTAAAATGGCAACCGCAATGGCAGGGGCAGACTGCAGATGGTACAACGGAATACCAGAAATACCTTTATCAATGAAAATATCGATAAAGTTTATGGATGTAAATGCCAACAGACAACCTAAAATCATGGAACCGGTATCGCCCATAAAAACTTTATTCGTGCGGTAATTGGAGAGGTTATAATATAAAAATGCCAGCACGCTCCCGATAATAACGGCACAAAAAACGACCAGCGGAAAATTGTAGTCTCCCAACCTGTAATAGCTGATTGCGAACATCAGACTGCATAAGACCGAATATCCCCCCGCTAAACCGTCAATTCCGTCAATCAGGTTGAAGGCATTAATCAGAATGATAAATGTGAAGATGCTGAAAAAAACACTGGCAAAGTAGTTTAGCTCATAAATTCCGAAAACCCCAAATGCATTTCTGATGCGCACATCAGAGCCAATTACCAACAATGCTGAAACGATAATCTGCGCTATCATTTTTTTATATGCCCGCATCACAACAATATCATCCATAACTCCAATATAAAGCAGAATTACGATGGAAGCGAAAAGAAATTTATATAATTCGAAAAGTTCAAAAGCGAAGATAGATGCAGAAACCGCAATGGAGTAAAAAATAGCAATACCGCCAAGATTCGGAATTTTACGCAGATGCGAACTTCTTGCACCGGGTTCATCCATCAGGTTTTTTCTGCGCGAAATTTTTACAATTGTCGGAATCGACAAAAAGGTTATGAGAAAAGATGAAATGAAGCCAACGGTTAATTTGACCCAAAAAACAGGAATACCAAAGCCGTTTACTATTAATTCCAACTTTTCCATCTTACTGCCAAAGTGCGTTTTTATAGCGGTCAGTAGTAAACGAACCGCGATGACCGTTTCCTCTACCGAAATAGAAAAACATCATGGTGAGGTATGTGATAAAAATGAGATATAACATATTACGGACACGTTCCTGATTGGCATACACAATACTTGGAAGGCAGAACATTGCCACGAAAAACATGTAAGCGCCCGGAAGCCGTACAGCAAAAATTTCGTTTGACCGGAAAAAATAAAACATCGCCATGCCGCAAACCGCCAGGTTCCGCATATATTCGTACCACCAGACATTTTCGCAGCCCGACCGGTCGTAGCGAATCAGTATTCCGATCCAAATTAATTTTACCAGATCGTTCAGGCCGGTTTCCACTTCGGTGCCGTAATACCTGTCGTCCAGATATCCTGTGTACGCACTGGTAACATCTGCAGGCGCCAGAGACTCGAATAGTCCGCCTCCCAATCGGTAAAGCTCCAGTGGTGAAACCAGCAATGCCAAAATGAGAACCCAGAAGATCCGGTTGCTGTTCATCGGTATTTTCACCAGCCAGAACGCCGGGAGAAAAACGATGGATGTCTTATGAAAACCAAGGGCAATGTACATACAAATCAGGAAAGCAAACAGGTTTCTGGACTTGATATATCTAAAGGAATAAACGCAGACCGCAATTCCCAGTCCCTGACGCATTTGCCCGCTGTCTTCAAAAAACATGATGGGCATAAAGTAAAAAAGTATCGCAAGTGCCGGAAATTCTACATTCTTATAAATTGTGGTAAACTTCAGGCTTACAGCAATAATAGCCATCAGCAGCGTTACATAGTAAAATGGCAGGCCAAGATCGAAAACAATTTTATTAAGAAAAACGAAAAGCCATTCAATATCCTCGCGTACAGGCTGGAACATCGCCTTCTGAAAAACTTCTCCGTAACTGGTATAAAGAGAAAAACCGGTAAATAAAGCCCGGTAAATCGGATAATCAGCACCAACATTGATACGGAAACCAACAGCGATGATAATAAGAATTGCCGCAAGCCAGGTAAAAAGCGGCTGTTTCCGCTCGGTTCTGAAAATTTCAATATAGCTCCCTATCAGCAGCAGCACAAAAATCGCTATAAAGATAGGATGCAGTATCGGCATAAAAGGATTGTGTTTTTGTTACACCAGTCTTCTGAGGAGCTTTTCCTGACCGAGAAAGTACAGAAGGTAGTATATTTTTTTTTTCAGGGGCAAAGATAAGAGATAATTGCGGTCAAATCTCCGATAATTAACAATTTCCATTGTGGAAATGTCTCTTTTTCGGATAAAACTCTTTAATTCCGCAGACATTTTGCCGTATTGTTCCCCATCTTTAACAAATGCAAGATATGCGAGAAAAGTGTATACGCCTTCCAGAATCTGAAATCCTTTCAGTGCTTTTTTCTCTGTGGAATACTGAGATTCAGCAAAAACTTTTTCCACATCCTCCACGGCTTTTAATATGTCCAGCCCTTTCTCCGTGTGCGTTTTTGTTATGGAATCCGATCTTTCCAGATACTGATAATGGAACTTTTGTGTTTGAGCAAGTGTCTTACACTGAAGCAGTAATTGAGGAATCAGCTGAATATCCTCAAAATGAACACCTTTCCGGAATCTAAAGTGCTGAAAAAGCTCTTTTCGGAATAATTTGTTACACGCAAAATAACTTAAATCCGAAAACACAGATATATGTTTGGCGAGATCAATTTTTTCCGGCATATTGGGAATCTGAGTGAGTTTCTGTGTAACATTTCCGTTTTCATCTACTTTCTGAAGATTACAGATGACCATTTCCGCACCGTGTTTTTGCGCAAGACCATACATCTCTTCAAACATTTCTGCATTTACATAGTCGTCACTGTCAACAAATCCTATGAATTCTCCTGCTGCACGGTCCAGACCATAATTCCGGGCATCGCTTAAGCCGCCGTTTTCTTTCCGGAAATTCCTGATTCTATTGCTGTGTTTTCGTTGAAACTCTTCGATAATTTCCTGCGAACCATCTGTGCTTCCGTCATTCACAACCAGAATTTCAATATCTTCGAGGGTTTGCGAAACCAAGGAATCAAGGCATTTCTCCAAATACCTTTCAACATTGTACACCGGAACAATAACGGAAACCTTTCGCATTTCCTAACCCACAAATTTCTGCAAACGCGAACTCAGCAAACCTTTTTTCGCATCTTCATATTCTGCCGCCGAGCAAGGCAGACATTTGTTCAAATCTTCATCATTACCGAAATACCAAAGGTCAGAAAAGGTATCTCTCTTGAATGAAAAATTCTGATCATCGATCATGATCCAGTACGTTTCAATATTTTTATCCTTTGGATGCGACTGCTGAATATTAATTCCTTCCAGCAAATACCAGAGCATCTGCGCAAGCAACTGATTATTCAATTGTGAATGTATATCGAAATTGAAATTAAAAATCCCCACACATTTCAGATTTTCACCCAAACCGGTTTCCTTCATATATGCGCAAATTTCGCGTCTGTTCAAACCGTTAACCTGCGGCCGGCAAGAGAAAGGCTCAGCAAAACTCTCCACCGCATCACAGTTCAACGTAACCAGATCCGCATTTCTGAAATAAGGTTCCGTAAGAGACGTATCATCCATCATTTCAGCAAGCCGCACTACATCAAAATCTACCTGTTTTACTATTTTCAGGATATCATCATGGTTTAAATGCTTCTGATAACCAAGCAGATGAAAATTATTGATACTGAAATTCTTAGTACTGAAAATCTTTGCCAGAAAATTTTGCTCGTTAATTTCTTCACCATTGCTGTCCAGTGAAACTGCACTGGAAATATGGGTGTAATTGATGTTTTGATGATGAAAATTCAGCGTATAAAAAAGGGAATAGGCAAGATCTGAACTTCCCCCGATAATCAGCGGAATGGATTTCCTGTATAGACACGCCGAAATTACTTCCTGTAAAATATAATGGGTGTCCTGAACGCTTTTTCCGGAAACTAGATCGCCAAGATCACATACCGGCACTTCAAAATCCAGTTTGGAAAGTCTGTAAAATTGTCTTCGCACGGAATTAAAGTCCAGTATCTCTGCTTCACCTCCCGCCCCGCGTCTGTCGGAAACCCAGATCAAAACCACACCACCTTCAGGGATTTCGCGACCGATCATTGAGCCGATCTGCCACTTTTCGCACTTTATTTTTTCAGGTTGAATGAGGAATTCTTCGTAATTCATCGTAATAACTATTCATTCGCAAATTAACGAAAAAAGGCACAGTTTCCCGTGCCTCGCTTCTATTCTGAAAAAACCCGTCTATTTTTTGATGAATTTCAGGTTCTGTTCTTTGTTGTCATCTGCGAAACGCACAATGAACATACCTGCATTCAACACACCGATTCCTATTTGACCGTTTGAAACTTTTCCCTGCAAAAGCAGTCTTCCGGACTGATCAAAAATCTGGTAATTACCTTCCCATCCTTCAACATGCAAAACGGACCCGTTTTCGGCAACTGCTATTTTCGCAGTAACTGGCTGCACCACATTGTTTTTAGGAGCATTTTTGAAAACCATGTCGAAATTCCCTTTCGGTTTACCGAGACGTACTGAAAAATCTCTGGCACATCTTACGCCCATTGCTGCCTGTGGATAAACGCCGGTTCCCGTCTGCATTTTATTTCCCTGAAACTGCATCGCAAGTGCATATCCTGTAGCTCTGTCCGCCAAAGAAGCCGTCCAGACTCCGGAACGCTGATAAGAAATATCCTTACCTCCCAGTTCTCCGCGAATTCCGTCCGCAGGAAAATTGCCTATCGTATAATTGTTCTTTTTAAATACCCAGCCAAGATTGCCTATTATTTCCCCGTTGTAAAAATTTTCGACGTTTTGCCACTGATCCTGAATAACGCCGGGTTTGCCGTACGCATCATTCGAATATCCGCTGTACCACGGCGAATTTCCCTTGGAACCTGTATAAAGGTGCGTAAAAGATGCATCCGGAACTCTCCAGCCATGCGGACACGGATCAAATACGGATTTCTCATCCGCATGTCCCCATCTTTCCGGACTTTGATTTCTCTCGTTCAGAACCCAGTCTCTCACCTGCGACAAATCATTCTGATGGCTGCCTCCGTCATACAAAGTTCCTGTTCCCTGATGGTAAAGGAAGTTCAGCGGCTTTGCAACTGAATGCTGAATATGATCGATGACACGCCGATTTTTCTGAGGATCACCGGAAGCATACTGCGAAAACTCTTCGGTGTGCATGTTTTCGTAATCGGTCTGATCAATCTGCTGAAAATTTAGCTGCGTTAAATTCTCCCCTAGATCTGTCCCTTTATAAATTACAGTGCCATTGCTGAAAGTAGGCAGCGGATCTTTTCTTCCCCACTGATAATGAAGACCTTTGGCAGCATTTGCAAGTGTAATATCGGCCGTGACCGGCATTTTGGAAATTGCGCCCAAATTGCGGTCCATAAACACATTCGAAATCGGCGGCAGCTTACTGGCTGTCGGATTTACAAAATTGCCGTTTGCAGGCAGTGTATTTTCCGTTACATAATTTTCAGTATAGATCGACGGATCACTATCCGGAACCCAAATATGCCAACTCCACAGTGCATTTTCCGGTGCGTCTGAAGAGTACAACGTAACTACTGCATTCCCCACTTCGCCTGGAAGAAATTCTACATTGATATGCCCTTCTGCGGGAACAGGATTTGGCTGAACCGTAACCTTAGTTATCAAACTCGGACTCGTAGTCCAAAGTACTTTCACCAGCAGATTTCCTGTAATGGCCGGACTGTCTGCAAAATATTTTTGATGAACTGCGAACGCTTTTTTTACAGGAATCTTTAGAGCGGAATGACCGGATACCACGAAACTGTTTGGCTGATACAGACCGTCTTTAAGTTCCGGTGCGTTATTGGCAACAAAGAAATATTCCGTAGCAAAATTACCAATCAGTGCAAGATTCGGATCTTTCATACATCTCACTGCATTACCGGAGCGCGTCGGATGTGTCTGATTAATCCAAATTCCGTGAAGTCCGACTGATGTATTGGTGCGGAAATGATCCGAAACCATTGAAAAAACACGTGCTCCGTCGTAACCGTACGTTGCGCTCCATGTGGCACCATTTGCCATGTTATCCTGAAACATTATTCCGGCAGGAGCATTTGGCGCAGATGAATTGGGATAATACACATAACCTCCGCTCACAGGCATGATTCCCATATTTCGCTGCCCGTAATACGCATTTGTAAAATCCATGCCGAGCCCGGGATAGACTTTGACACCATCGAGAGTAGGATGAGCCTGGTTCGGCTTTATTTGCGAGTAAGACGGATCGTCATTATTCCAGTTTCCTTTTCTTCCCCATGGCGACAGATTGTTATTCTGCGTAACACGTCCGTAATAAGAAGGTACGCGCCAGCCGTTCGGACAAGGATCCAGTTCAGATTTCAGTTCGTAAGAGCGGCTGTCATTCTTCAGTGCTGTGCTGGAACTGTTTGCATTGCTGTGTTTGCCTTTGGTATTATCGCCCCAAAGATCCCACGAAACATAATTGGTAACATCTGTACCGTTCACTTTATATCTGCTGCTGGAAAACCAGTTGCCTGATGCATCAGTGTTGATGATGTAAGTTAGCGGATTCTTAACCGAGTACGCGATATTCTTTTCAATCTCATTGAATTCACGGATTTTCTCCGGGATGGTGTTGAGCGGATCAACAGATTTGTGTTTCAAATTGCCTGCTTCACCGTTTAGCTCATAAAAATAGCCGTCTTTGTTCACCAGCGGCGGAAAAGGGTCTTTCCTGCCCCATTCATACATCAGACCGCCGGATTTATCCCAGTTATTTCCCGTGAAATTATTACCAACAGCTCCTAAATTACGGTCCATATATTCGATACTAACAGGCTGCATATTTGCATCTGTTTCGTAGCCCTGGCCGTACGATACGCCATAAGATGGATTATCTGTTGCCCAGATATGCCAGCTCCAGAAAATCTCATCATTTACTTTAAAAGCGATAACGGCGTTTCCTTTCTTGTGGGAATCCAGTGAAACTTTAATTTTCGAATCTGCCGGATTTGCAGCCTGAAGAAGTGTAACATCGGTAACCAGACCGGGATTGTCTTCCCAGTACATTGAAGCAGATAACGTCCCGGAAGGAACCGGCTGCACTGATCCGTTTATCTTTAAATAATCGTACCCATTCCACATTTCGTAGGCTTTCTTCACCGGAATATATATCCCGCCGTAATTATTATCAAGAGCCTCGGTTACATCGAAAATATAGGAATTTGGAGCACGTTTGAAGTCCTGTGTCTGCGAGAACACCTGAGAAATCGTCAGGATTGCAGCAGCAATTATTACTTTCTTCATTTCTTGTAAAAAAATTTTCAATATTATTGAGTATTCTTTTTACATCATTTGCAAGAGCAAAAATAATTGAAATTTTATATCTAATAATAATTTTGTTTTAATTATTATTAAATTTTTCGCAAACAGAGTAGTAGGCTGTTAGAGAAAAAAGAAAACCGGAACGATTTATTATTCCGGTTGGTTATGACACTGCGACCTGTTCGGTCTATTTTTTAGAATCCGACTTCTTAGCTGCCGGTTTTTTTGCAGTAGCTTTCTTAGCCGCCGGTTTTTTTGCTGCGGTCTTTTTCTTTGCTGTAGTTTTCTTTTCTGCAAAAGCCGTTTTATCCTGGGCGGTTATCCATTTCTTTACTTCTTCCAGGGAAACTTCTTTCAGTTCTTCGGCCGTGTACTTCTCATCCTTTTTGTTTTTAGGAATTTTGAAGTTGGTTTTCCCGAATTTGATGAAAGGACCCCATCTTCCGTTTTCGATGTAAATTTTTTCTTTTTCCCATTGTGCGATGTAGCGGTTCGCCTCTTTTTCCAGTTTGGCGTCGATCAGTTCGGTAATTTCCTGAGTAGAAAGATTATTAAAATCATATTTCTTCGGAACATTCACAAAAATATTTTTGTATTTCAGGAATGGGCCAAATCTTCCCGTACCTTTTGTTACCGGTTCTCCTTTATAAGTTGCAACAGGTGCATCCGCAATTTTCTTTTCTGCGATTAGTTCTTCCGCCCTTTGCTGATCTATAGAAAGCGGATCTTCTCCTCTCGGAATATTGATAAACGTTTCGCCCCACTTTACATACGGTCCGAACCTGCCCACTGCAACTGTCACCGGCTTTCCGTCCACTTCATGCAGTTCGAAAGGCAGTTTAAAAAGTTCCAGAGCTTCTTCCAGCGATATGGTTGCAATATTCTGGCTTGCCATAATACTTGCAAAAACCGGCTTTTCTTCATCATCAGATTCACCGATTTGTATCATTGCGCCGTATCTTCCCATTCTCGCATAAACATTCTTACCTGTTTTGGGATCTTTGCCGAGCAGTCGTTCACCAGTAGCACGGTCTGCATTTTCTTCTACATGTTCGATTTTCGGATGAAATTCCCTGTAAAAATCTCCGAGAACTTCCTTCCATCGTTCTTCACCGTTTGCAATATCATCGAAATCCTGTTCTACTTTTGCAGTAAAGCCGTAATCCAGAATTTCTGCAAAATTATTCGTGAGGAATTCATTCACCACTTCTCCGATGTCTGTAGGCACGAATTTATTTTTGTCTCCGCCAAATTTTTCCGTCAGTTGCTCTTTCGTGATCACTTCTTTTGAAAGCGACATTTTCAGAATTTCACGTTCCTGCGGAATAATTTCACGCTTATCGACATATTCGCGGTTCTGAATCGTCTGAATGGTAGGCGCATAAGTCGAAGGACGTCCGATGCCGAGTTCTTCGAGTTTCTTAACCAGTCCGGCTTCTGTATATCTTGCCGCAGGTCTGGTAAATTTTTCTGTTGCGGTAATTTTTCTGAAATCCAGTAACTCGCCAACTTTTACTTTTGGTAACAGTTTTTGATTGTCTTCCGCATCTTCTTCATCATTTTTGGTAATTCCGTATACTTTCAGGAAACCGTCAAAAACAATTACTTCCCCCTGTGCTTCGAAATTCTGAGGAAGTTTTTCATCACCGATTTCAATCGTGGTTTTTTCAATTTCTGCATTCGCCATCTGCGAAGCCAGTGTTCTTTTATAAATAAGCTGATATAATTTGTTCAGCTGAGCGTCTCCAACCGTTTTCACCGAAAAATCTGTCGGGCGGATTGCTTCGTGCGCTTCCTGCGCCGATGCAGATTTGGTCGTATAATTTCTTGGCTTCGAATATTTTTCTCCGTATTCCGAAATAATCTGGTCTTTGGCTCCATTGATTGCTTCCTGGGAAAGATTCACGGAATCCGTTCTCATATATGTGATAAATCCTTCTTCGTACAGGCGCTGCGCAACGCGCATAGTGGAAGTAACACCGTAACCAAGCCGGTTTGAAGCTTCCTGCTGTAATGTCGAAGTGGTAAAAGGAGCTGATGCAGAACGGGTTCCGGGCTTCTTTTCAACTTTCAGAACTTTGAAATCTGTTTTCTTCGCCAGTTCGAGGAAATGTTCTGCTTCGTCCGCATTTTCGAAATCTTTCTTCGTTTTTGCAGCAATATCCTGTTTGGTCTCATTTATAAATACACCTTCCATTTTGAAAGATGATTTCGGCTCAAAAGCACGAATTTCCAGTTCTCTTTCTACTATTAAACGTACCGCAACTGATTGTACGCGCCCTGCCGAAAGACCGGTTTTCACTTTTTTCCATAAAACCGGCGACATTTCGAAACCAACAATCCTGTCAAGAACTCTTCTTGCCTGCTGCGCATTTACAAGATCCTGATTTATTTCCCGTGGATTTTCAATGGCTTTCAGAATGGCATTCTTGGTAATTTCATGAAATACAATTCTCTTCGCCTGATCGTTTTTAAGCTTTAACTCCTGCGCCAGATGCCATGCAATAGCTTCTCCTTCACGGTCTTCATCGGAAGCGAGCCATACCATTTCAGATTTCTTTACGGCTTCCTTTAATTCCGCAACAACCTTCTTCTTATCTGCGGAAACTTCATAATCCGGCGTGAATGTGGAAAGGTCTATTCCCATTCCTTTTTTAGGCAAATCGCGGATATGTCCGAAGCTCGATTTCACTTGAAAATCGTTGCCCAGATATTTTTGAATAGTCTTTGCTTTAGCGGGAGACTCGACAATTACGAGGTTCTTTGGCATTCAGTACAAATTTTTGCAAAAGTAGAACTATTTTTTTATTCGGTGTTTTTCACGCTGTTACCTGACAAGAAAATCGGGAATAAACCTTTTCCGGCGCTGGTTTAAATCTTGTAAATTTGCGCACTTTAGCAGGGGATGCATAGAATTTTTATATCCATTTATCATGTAATACGGAGAAACAAAGTGCTTTCCGCACTGTTGGCCGTGCTTTTCCTGCTGCTTTGCTTTCTGTTTGCACGAAACATCACATTTGATGAAGACATCAACAAAATTATTCCGAAAAATGAAAGATCCGGGTTAACCTCAAACATTCTTTCCCAACTTAATTTTTCGGATAAGATTGTAGTGATGATCGAAAGCAAAAACCCTGAAGATGATTTTGCGCTGTCCGAAACTGCAGACCGTTTTCTGGAAGAAATCGAACCGCTCCATAAATATTACAGTAAAATTGACGGCAGAATCGACGAAAACCAGATTTCTGAAACATTCACTTTCGTTCATGAGCATTTGCCACTATTTCTGAATGATCAGGATTACGCTGCGATTGCTGGAAAAATTAATCCGGACAGCATTGCCGCGAAAACAGTTCAGAATTATAATGAACTGGTTTCACCGACAGGAATTGTAAGCCGCGAATTCATCAAAAAAGATCCGCTCGGAATTACAGGAATCGGTCTCCAAAAACTCAGCGCGCTGAATGTCGGTAAAGATTTCAGGCTCGAAAATAATTACGTGGTGAGCAGCGACGGTAAAAACCTGCTTCTGTTCATTGAACCCGCATTTGGAGGAAGCGAAACCAAAAACAATGAAATTTTTGTAGACCAGCTCAATGCAGTGAAGGAGAAACTTAATAAAGATTTTAACGGTATATCTGAAATAAGGTATTACGGCTCTCCGTTTATCGCCGTTGCCAATGCAAAACAGATTAAAAAAGATATACAGAGTTCGGTTTTTATCTCATCCGGAATTCTGTTGATTTTACTGATATTTTATTTCCGGAATTTTTTCGCACCGTTAATCATATTTATACCTACTGTTTTCGGTGCGGCCGGCGGTTTAGTGTTTATTTATTTCTTGAAAGACAGTATTTCGGCGATATCTTTAAGCGTAAGTGCAATTCTCATCGGCATTACCATCGATTACGCCATTCATATTCTGACGCATTCCAAACATAAGAAATCGGCAGAAGAAGTAATTCGTGAAATTACAAAACCGGTGATGATGAGCGCATCTACCACAGCGATTTCATTTCTGTGCCTCTTATTCGTGAAGTCGGAAGCGCTTCAGGATTTAGGCGTTTTTGCGTCTGTTACGGTTATTCTGTCGGCTGTGTTTACACTCATCATCATTCCGCAGCTTTACAATCCTGCAAAAGTTTCTGCAAATTCGCGCACAACCTTTGTGGACAGACTCGGCGCTTATCCTTACGAGAAAAACCGGTGGCTCGTTATATTTTGCGGAATACTGATTGTTGCTTCTTTCTTCGGATGGCGCCATGTAAAATTCAATCAGAATATTAATGATCTGAATTATGTTCCAGATGAAATGAAGGCCAATGAAAAGCGGCTGGAACAGCTTTCCGACCTCACTTCGAAATCGATTTATGTGGTTTCCTACGGAAATTCACAGGATGAAGCACTAAAGCAAAATGCTGAAGTTCACAATTTTCTCGTTGCACAGCAAAAACAAAACAGCATCATTTCGTACAATTCTGTTGGCGGGGCAGTTCTTTCCAAGGCTGAACAGCAAGAAAGAATAAATTTATGGAACAACTTCTGGAATGCAGAGCGGAAAAACAATACACTTGCAACATTAGCACAAGAAGGTTCAGCGGTAGGTTTCAACGAAACTGCATACGAAGATTTTACTAAACAGCTCAACACGCAGTTTCAGCCGATATCACAAGAAAAATATGGTGAACTGGAAGCGTTGCAGCTTGATCAGTTTATAAATCATTCGAACGGACTTTACACGGTAAGCACGCTCGTGAAAATAGATGAAAGAAACCGCGACAGTTTTGTTAATGCCATCGAAAAAACAGGCAATGTAATGGCAATTGACCGGCAGCAGCTCAACGAAAATTTTCTGGGCCTGCTGAAAGAAGACTTTACCGACCTCATCAATTATTCTGTAATTGCGGTTATCATTGTGTTCATGCTGTTTTTCAGAAATATTGATCTAACGCTGATGGCGGTAATTCCGATTCTCCTTTCCGGAATGGTGACTGCCGGAATTCTATATTTTCTTGGTCTGGAATTCAATATTTTCAGTACAATTGTCTGCACCATTATTTTTGGCGCAGGCGTCGATTTTAATATTTTCCTTACGCAGGCGATGCAGAAGGAAATTACCACCGGAGAAGCCCAGCTTCCGCTCTATCGTGTTTCCATTATTCTGGCCCTGCTCACCACAGTTCTGGCAATTGGCGCATTAATTTTTGCCAGGCATCCTGCACTTTATTCGGTTGCGGCCGTAGCGTTAATTGGCCTTTGTGCAGTTACTTTCATTTCTTTTGCGATGTATCCGCTGATGTTCAATTTCATCAAAAAAAGACAGGAAAAAGGAAGATCACCCATCACTTTCAGATTGTTTATTCACTCCGCATTATCTTTTATATATTACGGATTAGGAAGCGCTGTTTTCTCGCTGATCGGCAAATTTCTTGTTCCGAAAGCCGGAACAGGTACGTTGAACAACATCAAAAAATTGATGGCCGGATTTCTGAAATCTGTCCTGTACAGCAACCCTTTCGTTAAAAAGCGCGTTATTAATTTTTCAAAGGAAAATTTTGATAAACCGGCAATCATCATCGCCAACCACACTTCTTTCCTGGACTCCCTGGTCATTGCGCTCGTAACTCACAAAGTTATTTTCCTGGTGAACGACTGGGTGTATCAATCGCCGGTTTTTGGACCAATGGTTCGTGCGTTAGGTTTTTATCCGGTTTCACAGGGGATTGAAAACGGAATGGACGCTCTGAAAGAAAAAGTAAAACAGGGATTTTCGCTGGTTGTATTTCCGGAATCTCAGCGTTCGTATGATAACCGCGTGAAACGTTTTCACAAAGGTGCTTTTTATCTCGCAGAAGAATTGAAACTGGATATTGTTCCGATGTTTATTCACGGTAATTCCGAAGTACTTCCTAAAAACGACTTTATCATTTACGACGGTGCCATAACTGTGAAAGTTGGCGACCGTATTGAATATGGAGATACAGCTTTTGGAAAAAACTACAGTGAAAAAACAAAGAAGATCAATAAAATGTTCCGCGAGGAATTTAACGGATTAAGACAGGAGCTTGAAGACGAAAACTATTTCAGAAAAACCATTTATTTAAGTTTTTTATACCGGGAAAATGAAATTGTGGATGCGGTAAAAAAAGATTTTGAAGACCATAAAACAACATACTTCAGACTTAACAAATTCATTGCTGAGGATGCCGTTATTCTTCATGCAGCGCATGATTACGGACAAAAGGATGTGCTCATCGCACTGCAACAACCGGGAAGAAAAATCTTCACTTACATTTCTGAAGAGGAAAACCGGAATGTTGCCAGCCAGAACTATCTCGTGAAGCGACGTAAAATCCATTATCTCACAGATATTAATGAAACGACGAAAGAAATTGATGTTCTGTTAGTCAGCGATCCGGAGTTTCGGTTATCCGAATTAAGCCGGCTTCCGCGCACCATCATGTTTCTGCAGGTTCGTCCGGAAAATGCCGTTCCTGCGGACTATGAGTTAACGCACGAAGATGCGGGATTCATTATTTACAGCATTAAAGAATAATTTTAATTATTTTTGCAGGAATTTGCTTTATTTATAATATGCCAAAGAAAGTTCTTGTTACTTACTACTCGCAGACCGGTCAGCTCGAAGAAATCATGCACAATGTTGCGCATGAACTGGAGCAGCAGAACGGTGATTTCGAGGTAACATATTATGAAATTAAGTTAAAGGAGGATTTTCCTTTTCCATGGCCAACCGATGTTTTTTATGACACGTTTCCGGAGAGCTATCTTCAGATTCCACGGGAGATTGAGCGTCCTTCAGATGAAATCCTGAATAATAAATACGATCTGGTTTTGTTCGGATATCAGGTTTGGTATCTTACGCCGTCCATTCCGGTTATTTCATTTCTTAAAAGCGAGTATGCAGAAAAACTGCTGGGGAACACGCCCGTTGTTACCGTTTCCGGAAGCAGAAATATGTGGATGCTTTCACAGGAAAAACTGAAAGTGCATCTGCAAAGACTTAAAGCGGAACTCGTGGGAAATATCGCACTGGTTGACAGGCATAACAATTACACCAGCGTCATCACCATTCTGAACTGGCTCGGAACCGGAAAAAAGGAACAGCCAAAACCATTACCTGCAGCGGGAATTTCTCAGAAAGAGATCAATGAAGCGGGAAAATACGGGAAAATCATCCGTAAATATGCCGAAAGCGAAAGTTTCGACGGAATGCAGCAGGAACTGGTGAAAAACGGAGCTGTAGAAGTAAGGCCTTTCCTGGTGAAAGTGGAAAAAGTAGGGAATAAACTCTTCACATTTTTCTCCGGAAAAGTGAAGAACAATCCGGGATCAAGGAAATTCTGGGTGAAGATGTTTAAATTTTATCTGATGGTCGCGATCTGGATTATTTCACCGATCGTGCTGTTTTTTTACAACATCACAACGCCGCTGTTCTGGTTTAAAAGGAAAAAGCTGATTAAATACTATCAGGGAATAGAATCAGTTTAAATAAAGAGAATAACAACCACCATATATTATAATGAACGAAGTTTATATAACAAGAGCTGCTAAATATTTGCCGGGAAATCCCGTTCCGAACGAGGAAATGGAAGATTACCTGGGCTACGTAAATAATGCGCCGTCCAAAGCAAGAGCACTGATTCTGCGCAACAACGGTATCAAAACCAGATACTACGCGCTGGACAAAAATAATCAGCCGACGGAAACCAACGCCGATATCACTGCTAAAGCGGTTGAAAAACTGTTTGATGAAGATTTTACAAAGAATGACATCGAAGTTTTATCGTGCGGAACAACTTCTGCCGACCAGATTCAGCCTTCGCATGCATCGATGGTTCACGGCGTGTTAAAGCCGGACCATTCCTACGAAATCAATACTTCCATGGGACTGTGTAATTCCGGGATGAATGCGCTTCAGTACGGTTTTATGAGTGTGAAATCAGGAAACTCGAACAACGCGGTTTGCGTAGGTTCCGAAAGATTTTCTGCATGGATGACCGCAGATAAATTCAACCATGAAGCGGAAAACCTCATTCAGCTGGAAGAAAAACCAATCATCGCTTTCAAAAGAGAATTTTTGAGATGGATGCTTTCCGATGGTGCAGGTGCATTTTTGCTGGAAAACAAACAGCGTGAAGGACAGGTAAACCTTCGTATTGAATTTATTGATTTCTATTCCTACGCGCACGAACTGGAAGCATGCATGTACGCAGGCTGTGAAAAACAGGAAGACGGAAGCCTGAAATCCTGGGCAGATTATCAGTCAGACGAATGGCTGAAGGAGTCGATTTTTGCACTGAAGCAGGACACAAAGCTGCTCGGCGAAAATATTCTGAAAAAAGGAGCTCAGGCGTTGCGTGCCTCTTTCGACAAGCACAACCTGAATCCGGATGATATGGATTATGTTCTGGCGCACATTTCTTCAAACTTTTTTAAAGAAGGACTGAAAGAAGAATTTGCAGCGCTCGGAATGGACTTCCCAACAGAAAAATGGTTTTACAACCTTTCGGAAGTCGGAAATATCGGTTCCGGTTCTATCTATATTGCTCTGGAAGAACTAATGGCTTCAGGAAGACTGAAAAAAGACGAAAAAGTGCTGCTCTGTATTCCGGAAAGCGGACGTTTTGCTTATTCCTGCGCACTGTTGACAGTGATGTAAGAAATGAAACTTCCGATTTCAGACCCGCAGATTATTGCCGGCATTATTCCGCAGAAGAAACCATTTGTAATGGTTGATGCGCTGCATGCGTTTGACGAAAGCTCTTTGCAGTCATCTTTTACCGTTCCCGAAGAACATATTTTCGTAGAAAACGGTGAATTTCAGGCTTCAGGAGTGGTGGAACATCAGGCACAAAGCGTCGCTCTTCATACGGGTTATGGATTTTTTCTCAGAAACGAGGAAGCTCCTGTTGGCTATATTGGCGCCATAAAATTTTTCGAAATTTCGAAACTGCCAAAAGCCGGAGAAACACTGGTAACAGATATCAAAATTCTCAGTGAAATGATGGGTGTTACGCTTGTTCAGATTTCTACACAGCTAAATGGTGAAGTTATTGCATCTTCAGAAATGAAAACCGTTTTAAAATAAGGCGGAACGTGGAAACCAAGAAAAATATTAACGTCCGGAATTACCTTCCCCACCGTGAGCCGATGCTGATGGTGGATAAAGTGGTGGAAATCTGTCGTGAGAAGGTAGTTACGAGCTTTCAAATAACAGGAGAAAATATTTTCCTGGACAACGGCTATTTCTGCGAAGCTGGTATGGTAGAAAATATGGCACAGACCTGTTCTACGATTACCGGTCAGGATTTACGCGAGCAGATCGGTCATCATGATGATCCGGGATCTCAGGTAATCGGTTTTATCACCAATATTAAGAAGGTGAAGATTTACAGTTTGCCGAAAGGCGGTGAAGAAATAACTTCCGTGGCAGAACTGCAGTCGCAGTTTGGAGAAATCTGTAATGTACACTGCAGCGTGTTCCGTGATGAAGTGATTCTCGCAGAATCCGACATAAGCCTTTTTATTAAAGCACTTTAAATTTTTTAGAAATGAAAAAATCTGAAGTACCACAGGAAGACAGCGTACTGAAGTCCGTAAACATGACGGAAATTTATTACGTAACCGATGAAGACGGAAATTATACCACTGCAAACAGCAGCGGCTGGGAAGCAAAAGCACTTGCACTTGACGAAAGCATGGAGCTTATTAATGAACGCGTAAGGCAGGCGAAGCAGGATGTTGCCAAAGGAAAAGCGAGCCCGATTGTTTATTTTATGGAAGTAAACAAAATGGATTTCGGGATTTTAGCCGGATTTGTCGGAATGTGGACGTATTTTGTGAAGCAGCACGCAAAACCAAAGAATTTCCGCAAACTCAGCGACAAGAAACTACAGAAATATGCCGATGCTTTCGATATCACGATAGAAGAATTAAAGAATTTTGACGGAAAATAAATGAGCGAAGAACTACAACTGGATTTTACACACCATCAGTCAGCACACTGCGAAAATGGTGTAGCGTCCAACCTTCTGAAAGACAGAGGGCTCAACCTTTCCGAACCGATGATTTTCGGGATCGGATCGGGATTGTTTTTCGTATATCTGCCGTTTCTGAAAGTGAATTTTGCTCCGGGCTTTAGCTACAGACCTATGCCCGGATCTATTTTCAGCAAAGCAGCCAAAAGACTCGGCATCAAAATCAAAAGAGAAAAATTCAGCGATCCGAAAAAAGCGCAGCGCGCCCTGGAAGCGAACCTGAAAAAAAATATTCCGACCGGTTTACAGGTCGGCGTTTTTCACCTGACTTACTTTCCGGAAGAGTATAAATTCCATTTCAATGCGCACAATCTGGTGGTGTACGGAAAAAAAGACGACACCTTCCTGATCAGCGATCCCGTAATGGATTACACTACGACACTTACCGAAAAAGAACTGGAAAGAGTACGTTACGCGAAAGGTGCAATGGCTCCAAAAGGACACATGTATTACCCGGTGGAAATTCCTGATAAAATTGATCTGGAAGGCGCAATAATTAAAGGAATTAAGGAAACCTGCAAAAGAATGCTTGCTCCTGTTCCATTAATCGGCGTGAAAGCAATTCGCTGGGTAGCGCGAAGCATTCCGAAATGGGCGGAGAAAAAAGGCGCAAAAACCACAAATCATTATCTCGGGCAGCTGATCCGAATGCAGGAAGAAATTGGAACCGGCGGTGGTGGTTTTCGTTATATTTATGGAGCATTTCTTCACGAAGCATCCGAAATTCTGAAAAAACCCGAACTGAAAGAACTCGCTAAAGAAATTACAGAAATCGGTGATCAGTGGCGCGATTTTGCGGTAGACATTGCCCGTGTTTACAAAAACAGGAACAGCAAAAGCGACGTGTACAACCACCTGTCGCAATCTATGTTGCAGATTGCGGATAGAGAAGAAGCGTTTTTTAAGAAATTGCAGAAGGCGATTGAGTAAATATCAATTACTTGTAAAAGAATTAGGCATTGTAATTTTTTAAATTTGCCAGAACAAAAAAGGAAACTTGGACCACAGTATCATTCAAATAAAAAACCTCTTCAAGAAATACAAAAATGCAGAATATTTTTCTGTAAATGATATTTCTCTGAAAGTTCCGTCCAATGAAATTTACGGGATTCTCGGACCGAACGGTGCCGGAAAAACCACGCTGATTTCGATGCTTTGCGGTTTAATCATACCGAATTCCGGGACTTTTACGATTGACGGCCTTTCGCCAAAAACAAACCTCACCGGAATCCAAAAAATTATTGGTATTGTTCCGCAGGAATATGCCCTTTATCCGAAACTTACTGCGCGCGAAAACCTGATTTTTTTCGCTTCACTTTACGGATTGAAAGGTGCGGATATGCAAAAAAAAATAAACGCTTCCCTGGAGAGACTCGGCCTGCTGGAATTTGCGGACCGCAAAGTGGAACATTTCTCCGGCGGAATGAAACGGCGTGTCAATCTGATTGCGGGAATTCTGCATCAGCCAAAAGTGCTGTTTCTCGATGAACCGACGGTCGGCGTTGATGTACAGTCGAAAAACGTGATCATCGAATTTCTGAAGGAAATAAATGCAGACGGCACCACCATTATTTATACTTCTCACCATCTTTCCGAAGCGCAGGAATTCTGCACGATGATTGCGATTATGGATAACGGAAAAATCCACGCAGTCGGAAGTCCGCAGCAACTAATCAGTGACACACCCGATGCAAAAAATCTGGAAGACGTGTTTATTGCTTTAACCGGTAAAGGACTTCGCGATGCTGTATAAACTCTGGAGCGCGATCTGGAAGGAAATTCTGCTGCTGAAGCGCGATCTCGGCGGACTGATCATTCTATTCATCATGCCTTTGGTGCTGATTATCACGGTAACGCTGATTCAGGACAGTACTTTCAAAAATTACGAAGAAGTACAGGTTCCGGTGCTTTTTGTCGATAACGATAAAGGCGATGTTTCGGAGCTGATTGTAGAAAACATCAAGAAGCAGAAATCTTTAGAATTGATTTCCGCAGATTACAACGAAGAAACTGCAAAAGCGGCGGTTTTTGGCGGCGAATATCAAATGGCAATCGTGCTTCCGAAAGACCTTTCGAATGATCTCAATGCAAGTATCAGCCAGAAAGTGGAAACCATTCTGGGTTCGCTTGGTTACAGTGAAGGAATGCCCGGATCGGAAGAAGATTCTGCGGTTGCCGAACCGGTGGTAAAGACGAAAGAAATTCACTTTTATTTCGACCCGGCAACGAATAATTATTTCAAGAATGATGTTCAGAACACCATCGACAAACTCATTGTGGACATCGAAAACCAGAAAATCTACAAAGCATTTCAGGATCAGCTCGGCGCCGATGTCGCCATGAAAACGGACGAAAACCTGATTACCTATAAAGAAATCTTGCCCGTAAAAGGAAAAAAAGATTTGAAGCCGAATTCCGTTCAGCACAATGTTCCGGCGTGGGCTTTGGTTGCTATGTTCTTGATTGTCATTCCTTTATCTGTAAACATAGTAAAAGAAAAAAATCAGGGAACCGTGATGCGCGTGCTGTCAAGTCCGACACCGTATCTGATTCATGTGCTCGGAAAAACATTTACTTACCTCATCATCTGTATCATACAGTTTCTGATGATGCTCGCCGTTGGAATTTATCTGTTTCCGTATTTTGGTTTGCCAAGCCTCGATATTTCAGGGCAGTTGTTTAAACTGATTATTGTCTCTGTTTTTTCCGGACTGGCTGCGATCGGTTTTGGAATTTTAATCGGAACTATTGCGGAAACTCAGGAACAGGGCGCACCTTTCGGAGCAACTGCAGTTATTGTTCTTGCAGCTTTGGGCGGTGTTTTTGTACCGGTTTTTCTGATGCCGGAAATTATGCAGACCATTGCGCAGTTTTCACCGATGAACTGGGGATTGCAGTCCTATCAGAATATTATTCTCCGCCAGGCAGATTTGCTTTCGGTAACTCCGCAACTGGCTCTTTTGCTTTTGTTTTATGTTTTAACCGTTGCAGCAGCATTGATTTATGAAAAAAAACAACATTCCTACTGACGGAAAAATCCGCAATATCCATCACGGAATTGTGCGCTTCAACGAATGCGATCCGTTGGGAATTGTGTGGCACGGTCATTACATCGTATATTTTGAAGACGGACGGGAAGCTTTCGGAAGAGAACACGGCATCACGTATCTCGATGTTCAGCGCAACGGATTTGCAACGCCGATTGTAAAAACGTCGACCGAGCATTTGCTTCCATTAAAATACGGAGAGACTTTCCGCGTAGAAACAGAATATGTGAACAGCAACAGCGCAAAACTGATTTTCAATTACAGAATTTTCAACGGGGAAAACCAACTCGTCTGCACCGGTGAAACCGTACAGGTTTTTATCGATGAGAACGGAAGTCTGCGACTTTATAATCCTGATTTTTTCCAGGAATGGAAAGACAAAATGGGTCTTTAGAAAATGTCAGAAATAAACACATACATCCATTCTTATAACTGTGTTACACCGCTTGGTTTCACCGTAGAAGAAAACTGGGAAAACCTGAAAGCAGGAAATTCCGGTATTAAAAAACACCATCTTACTGAAAATGGTGACGGGATTTTTCTCTCAAGGATTGACGACGGACTTCTGGAACAAGCGTTTCAGGAAAAAATCGGCAAGCAAGATTTCACGCGCCTGGAAAAAATGCTGTTATTGAGTATTTTGCCGGTAATCGCACAAAATCCTGTCGGTGAAAATTCGGTATTGATTCTGTCGACGACCAAAGGAAACGTTGCAGATCTTCAAAACTGTGACACTCCGCCGCAAAGTTCCTATCTGCAAAGCACGGCCAAAAAAATTTCTGAATTTATCGGTTTGAAAAGCAGTCCGATTGTAATTTCAAATGCGTGTGTTTCCGGAGTAATGTCTATTTCAGTGGCAAAGAATATGATTCAGGCCGGAATGTATGATCACGCGTATGTTATTGCAGCAGATGAGGTTTCAGAATTTGTAGTTTCCGGTTTTAATTCATTTCAGGCGATGAGTTCAGAACCCTGCAAACCGTATGATGAAAAGCGTGACGGAATTACGCTCGGCGAAGCTGCAGCCGCAGTTTTTGTAAGTTCAAACGAGGGAAAAAGTGCTTCGTTTAAAATATTAGGTGAAAGTGCGATAAATGATGCCAACCATATTTCCGGACCGTCCAGAACCGGAGAAGGATTGTACAGAAGTATTCAAAATGCGATGACGGAAGCGGAAATTTCTGCAGACCAAATCGATTTTTTATCTGCACACGGAACAGCTACCGTTTACAACGATGAAATGGAAAGCATTGCGTTTACGAGAGCAGATCTGCAGCAAATTCCCATGAATTCCTTGAAAGGTTTTTACGGACATACTTTAGGCGCTGCAGGCTTACTGGAAACCATTGTAGCGATGGAAAGTGCCAAAAACAATTTGCTGATTCCGTCAGCAAATCTGGAAAACCCCGGCGTCTCGCATAACATTAACATTATTCGAAGCAATACGTCCAAAGAAATTAATACCGTTCTGAAAACCGCATCAGGATTCGGTGGCTGTAACGCCGCACTTATTCTGCAAAAAATGTCGTAAAAATATCATGCAAACTATCAGCGAATGCCAAATTGAAGCGGGAACGATAATTCAGGACGGAAAAGTAATTTTTTCGCTTGCGAAATCTTCATTTGCAGATTTCGCGAAAGCTGCATATCAGCATTTTAACCTAAGCTATCCGAAATTCCACAAAATGGACGCGCTGAGCAAACTTGCATTTCTCGCTGCGGAAGTTCTGCTTCACGGCAATAGTGATAAAAATACGGCGCTGGTTTTTGCGAACAGATCGTCGAGTCTGGATACTGATCTGAAATATCAGGAAAGCATCAACGATTCTGAAAATTATTTCCCGAGCCCTGCCGTTTTCGTTTATACACTGCCGAATATCTGCGTTGGGGAAATCAGCATCAGACATCAGCTGCTTACAGAAAATGCCTTCTTCGTGCTGGATGATCATGATGAACAATTTCTGAATTCCTATGCCAAGCAGATTTTAAAATCAGGAAAAGCAACACAGGTACTGTGTGCGTGGACCGAACTTTTCGGCGAGAATTACGTAGCCAAAGCAGCGCTGTTAAAAAGCTGAGGCATAAAATTGCAGGTTTCCTGTCGTTTCGAATTTTAATTCTGTTGCAGATTAGTTTTATCTTTGCATCACTTATTAATTTTTATAATGAACAAGATACCAAGTGTAGACCTGCGTGATTTCCTGTCGGACAATCCGGCACGCAAACAAAAATTTGTAAATGAAATCGGAAAAGCATACGAAGAAATTGGTTTTGTTGCTTTGAAAGGCCATTTTCTGGATGAAAAACTGGTTGATGAACTTTACAGCGAAGTGAAAGGTTTTTTTGACCTTCCAGTAGAGAATAAGCGTAAATACGAAATTGAAGGAATCGGAGGTCAGCGTGGATACGTTGGTTTTGGAAAAGAAACTGCGAAAGGATACAAGAAAGCTGATTTGAAAGAATTCTGGCATTTCGGTCAGTATCTGGAAGACGGTTCAAAATATAAATCAGAATATCCTGATAATGTAAATGTTGAAGAATCCGCAAAGTTCAACGAAGTTGGAAAACAGGCTTTCAAAATGCTCGAAAAAACCGGAAAATATGTGCTTCGTGCACTTGCCATTTATCTGGGTCTTGATGAATTCTATTTCGATAAATTTATCGGTGAAGGAAATTCAATTCTAAGAGCGCTGCATTACCCGCCAATTACGGAAGAACCGGACGACGCAGTTCGTGCTGCAGCTCACGGCGACATCAACCTGATTACTTTATTAATGGGAGCTCAGGGTCGCGGACTTCAGGTTCAGAATCATGAAGGTGAATGGATCGACGCAATTGCAGCTCCGGATGAACTGATGATTAACGTTGGAGATATGCTTTCGCGTCACACCAACAACAAACTGAAATCTACGATTCACCGCGTGGTAAATCCTGAGAAGGAAAACTGGGGTAAATCGCGCTACTCTATTCCGTTTTTCATGCATCCGATCAGCGAAATGCCATTGAATGCACTTGAAGGAACGTACAGTGACGATAATCCGAAAATTTATCCCGATGCCACAGCCGGCGAATTTCTGCATGAAAGACTCGTAGAACTCGGACTGGTAAAAAAATAATTTTTTTTGAATACAGAGGCGGAAATATTTTTTCCGCCTTTTTTTCGCTAGTCGGTCTTAATCTTGTTAAATTTAGTCTGTGAAAATTGCTACCTACAATGTAAACGGTGTAAACGGACGACTGCCTATCCTTCTGAAATGGCTTGGCGAATCGCAGCCCGACATTGTCTGCCTTCAGGAACTGAAAGCTCCGAACGAAAAATTTCCGCAAAAAGCAATTGAAGAAGCAGGTTATCACGCAATCTGGAAAGGGCAGAAATCGTGGAATGGCGTGGCAATTTTGTCGAAAAATCCTGCAACCTTGATTACCGATGTTCTCGACGGAGATGAAGACGATGTTCAAAGCAGATATATTGAGGCGCAGATCGATGATCTCACTGTTTGCGGTCTCTATCTTCCGAACGGAAATCCTTATCCCGGACCAAAATTCGATTACAAAATTAACTGGTTCCAAAGATTACTTGCACGCGCTGAAATGCTGATCACTTCAGAAAAACCGGTGATTCTCGCAGGTGATTTTAATGTGATGCCAACTGAACTGGACGTTTATAAACCCGAAAAATGGGTAAATGATGCACTGTTCCGAATCGAAATCCGGGAATTATACGCAGAATTGCTGGATCAGGGCTGGACTGACGCCATTAGAAAACTCTACGGACGCGAGGTGGTTTATACTTTCTGGGATTATTTCCGGAAAGCCTACGAAAGGAATGCCGGACTCAGAATTGACCATTTCCTGCTGTCCCCAAATATCGCTCCTCTGTTGAAAAGCGGAAGTGTGGATAAACATGTTCGCGGATGGGAAAAAACCAGTGATCACGCTCCGGTCTGGATTGAGCTGGATTTCTAAAAATTACTGGTCAAAATAATTTGAGTTGCTGTGAAGTGGAACCGGTGAAATGTTCCGTAGAAAGCGGCCTGATCGATTTATCCGAGAAATATTTGCGGTGCGCAAGTTTAAAGGTATGATGAATCATCCGGGAAATATTACCTTCACCTTTGTAACGTTCAAAATATCTTTTCTCACCCAGATTTCCTCCGCGCATCGACCTGATCTGGTTCAACACTTTTGAAGCCCTGTCCGGGAAATAAGTTTCGAGCCATTCCGTAAAAACCGGTTCCACAGAATCATTCAGACGAATAATGACATGCTGTGCACTTCTCGCTCCCGCTTCAGAAACCGTCTTATAAAGCTGCAATCCTTCCTCCGAGTTTAAGCCTGGAATAACTGGTGCAGCCATTATATTTACCGGAATATCATTTTCCGAGAGAATTTCAATTGCTTTGAGTTTATTCTGAACACTCGAAGTTCTCGGCTCCATAACGCGTCGCAACTCTTCATTGATTGTGGGAATACTGAGACTGACCGAAATTAAATTGAGTGCCCGCAGTTTCACCAAAATATCCAGGTCGCGCAGCACAAGAGCATTTTTCGTGATAATGGAAACAGGATGCCTGTATTCCAGAAATTTCTGAAGAAGTTCCCTGGTGATTCCGAGTTTTTTTTCAGCAGGCTGATAACAGTCGGTATTTCCGGACAGCACAATGGTTTTCGGCAGATAACCTCTCTTTTTGAAAAATTTTTCGAGCAGTTGCGGAGCGTCTTTTTTCACCATTATTTTTCTTTCGAAATCAACTCCGGCAGAAAATCCCCAGTATTCATGCGTTGGACGTGCAAAACAGTAGGCACAGCCGTGCTCGCAACCCTGATAAGGATTCAGCGAATATTCCATCGATAAGTCCGGACTTTTTACAGGATTAACAATCGACTTTGGGAAAACTTCGGTGAAAGAAGTTTTTGCAGCATCTTCCTCACCGGTTTCGTAAGTGTGGCTGAATTTCTGAAAACGGTTGTGGATATTGGATTGCGCGCCCTGCCCTTTCTGCTGATTTATGTGTTCCATCTTTTGTAAAACTAAAATTCTCAGATTTAAATATCAAGCAGATTCCGTTATAATTTGTCACAAAAAAATCTGATTCCAGTTTTGAAATCAGATTTAATATTTATTCAGTTTTGTTTAATATCAGCTCATGGCTAAATATTCTATGCCGTGGTTGTCGTCATCGTCATCATCCAGTCCGTAATGATATCTGGAATAGTCATCAATTTCTTCATCGAAAAACTCGGTTTCGAGCAACTTGTTAATAGCTACTGCTGCCATAACGATAATCACTCCCGCAAAAGCAGCCAGCAGAACACCTCCGGTCTTTTTCATAAGCTTATTTTGAATGTAAAATACAAAAATTATTCCTAACTAAAAATTGTGCTCATCGACTCAAAACAGAATTCTATAACGATAATTACTATAACTGTAACTGTATTGTGCTTTTACTTTTTTAAGTTTACACCTGAACTAAAAATGTAAACTATGCAACCGAAACCGATGCTGACTATGAGCCAGGTCATGAAAAAACTGGCAGACAAGGGAATTACTGCCGAATTCCGTATGGATGAAGGCGGCGCCATGCATTATGCAGACGATGACAAGGTATATGAACCTTCAGAATTAAAAATTTTGAAAAGCTACCGTTTTGAAGGGGCAAGTGATCCCGCTGACAATGCGGTTCTTTATGTGGCGAAATCTTCTGACGGAAACAAAGGAATGATAATCGATATTTATGGAGCTGACAGCAATGCGCCCGATTCTTTCGATGAATTTATTCGTGAAATTCCTGTTGAAGAAGAAGATGAATACAATTTTGAATAATTTATTATTCGTAACAGCGAATCCGTGATCAGTAAACCGGCACTTAAAAGTCCCGGTTTTTTTTGAACTATTTTGCCGTGTCCTGATCCTTCTTCCGGAAAATTCTCTGGAAGAATCCTTCCTTCTTTGCCGGTTCTTCGGTAGCAGGCTTTGCAACTTCTTTCGTGGCTTTCGGTTTTGCCGTACCGGTTTCTTTTCCGCTATTTCCCGTTGATTTAGTTACTTCTTTAACATCTTTCACGGTATTGCGTACAGATTGTTCTGTCTGTTCCACATTTTTTCCAATCAGTATTTTCTTCAGACCTTCCTGAATTCCCTGCCAGAATAAATTAAAGAATGATTTGGTAGGATCACGCTTGACATTATCCACAGAAACCGATTCCGGATAATCGGCGGAATTACTTTTTACAAAAATATTCACCACTGCAGAAAGCAGTTTGTTTTGCTCGCCGGTTTGCTTCAGCAGTTCCACTTTCAGTTCTTTATGCTTCATCTGAACCGTTCCGTTCAAACCGTTTACATTTCCGGTGAAATTAAAAATCAAATCATTTATAGTTCCGGTGGCACGCACTTTTAAGTATGGCTCAATAAAAGGGTTAATTCGTGCTGCAGGCAAATCAGCGATATTTCCGGAGATCGCAAAGGAGTCATTCATGCTTGCTGTATCCAGCGTCCATTTCACATGCATTGGTGAAGAATTCATGAAACGGCAGTTGATATCAATTGGAATTTTAGTCGGTTTTCCCGGGCTTTTTCCGGAGTTAAGATTCTTCAGGGTCAAATTGAAGTTTCCGAAAGTGAGTTTTCCCGGTCCTTCACTTTTCTTGGTATCTTCTTCATATTCCAGAACAGAATTTGCGATAGATACCGTGTTAATAATTAAAGGAAATTTTATTGTCCTGAGCAAAGCGGAATACATCGGTTTCACCGAAGGATCATCGGCCGGAATTTTACTTCTGAAAATATTAGCGTGTAAATTATTAATGCGCAGATGATCACCGTGCAGAAACTGCTTATCCGAAGTGAGATCCCAGTTTCCGTTCATTGTAATCTGCTGTGCTTTCAGGTCGTAAAGATCACGTTCTGTAGGAATCATTCGGATAAACTGAGCCCTTGAAACCAACGGTTTTAATGTAAAATTATTGATCTGCATCTGCGAACTGTTCATCTTCAGCAAACCGGCATTCATCATGTAAAACTGATTAAGTTTTCTGGAAAAATTACGTGCCGTGATGCTGTAATTGCCTGTTTTGAAAGGAATACCTGCCTTCACGGTTTCATCATTCATTTCAAGCTGCGAAATCCTGAGGTTCAAATCACTGAAACTCTGCTGATTGCCTCCCTGCTGAAATTTGAGGCCGGGACCTGTTACCAGAATATTTTTTACTTTCAAAGGAAACTGAATTCCCGAATAATCCGCTTTCTTATTTGGATTTTTTTCTGCGAGATTCAGCGTTCCGTTCAGGCCTGAAACCAGCGCCGATTCAGCATCGAGCTTAAGTTTTTTGTCTACAAATTTCCATTCATTTATCTTTAGCTGAATCTGATTCGCTGTGAGATCTGCTACAGATTTTGCGGCCGAAGATGCAGCAGGTTTTACCGCGACGTTACGCAAATTCACCAGCGACTGATTCATTTTCAGCGCAGCGACGCGCATATTCTGTGTTTCAGTTGCGTATCTGATGTCCTGCCCGTCAATCTCGAAATCTTCATAGGAAAACGGGATATTACCCTGGGCTGTTTCTTCGTCCATCAGCAGTTTATCAATATTCAGATTCAGATTAGAAGCAAAAAGCAGCTGCGAACCGTTTGGCTTTAACACTTCCACATTTGCTTTCTGCATAACGACATTCTGCAGATCCACGATATATTTGAACGGCTTATCTTCGGTATTTTTATTTGCCGATGTGTATATTTTTAGATGCGGTTCCTGAAAATTAACCTCCGACAGCGCGATTTTATTCTTATTCAAAACGATATCTGAAAACTTCATCTTTGCAGTTTTGAAATCGAACAGGCTTGTTTTTTTCGGATAGAATCTTCGGAACTGTGCTGCCGTAAGTAAAGGGATCACCTCAAATTTCTCGACGCTCATCTGTCCGCTCTCCGTAGAAATATTCTGAGCTTTCAGCGCGTACACATTGTCCGGTCGGAAGTAAAAATTATTGCCTTTAATGGTATAATCATCGAAAACCACGGGAAGTTTGTCCTCCACCTGTTCTTCGGTGAGTTTCAGGTTCGAAACTTTGAGATTCAGATCGTTGACCGCCAAAAATTTCTGATTCGTATGCTTTAAAATCGTGATGTTTCCGTCGTCAATCGTAATATTCCGGAAACCGACCGGATTTCTTTTCTTCCCGGTTCGGTCATCAACAGGTTTTGCAAGCCTGATGCGTAAATTCGGCTGCGTAAGTTTCAGCTCACTCGAATTAATTTTTTTGTTGAAAACCGCATCGTAAATACCGAGTCTGCTTAAACTCACTTTCTTAGCCGTTCCGTCAAGACCGATTACATTTAAATCTTTCAGGTTTTTTGAAGCGATTTTAAGATCTGCTGCCAGAATATTACCTGTGGCCAGATCTACATTCAGGGCACTGTAGTTTACTTCGTAATGGGAATTTTTCTTGATATAATCCGGAAGGGAGTATTTAAGCCAGAAATTAATGCCGATATTGATCAGCAGAATCAGCACAATGATTCCACCGATGATGAAGCCGGCGCGTTTTATAAGTTTTTTCTTCTGCACTTCAATAGATAGTCTACAAAAATAACGAAGTAATCGCCGAAACCGTTATAATCTAAAGTAGGGAAATTATAAGATTATGCCGGAGCACGTTCAGTTACAGACATTTCCACTAAAAATCCTTCGTGTCCGCGGACATTCAGTACCGTTCCGTCTTCAAAAGCGAGATACTGCCCTTTGATGCCCTTCAGAATGCCTTCAATCACTGGTTTTTTTTCGAGATTAACGGGAGTAATTTTTTCAGGAGCTTCATAAGGAAAATCGATGCGGAGGATCTCCCCCGATTCGCGGTAAAAATTCTGATAATCAACCGGGAAATAGGTTTTTATTTTTTCACGAAAATCCTGCAGATCCACCTCATCTTCAAAATCATCACTGAGTTCCTGTAACATCTTTTTATAGTTGGTTTTGTCCGGAAGATGCTCTTTCAGCGCAACTTCTATCATGCCTGCTTCGTAGCGGTTTTCGGTTTTTGCGATAATGAGCGCAAAAGTAGCGCCCTGATCAATCCAGCGCGTCGGAATCTGATGCTCTCTGGTAACACCCACTTTTACATCGCCGGTATAAGCCAGATATACGAAATGCGGAACGAGCTGAATCTGCTTTTCCACTTCGAGATCGCGTTCTTCCACTCCTAAATGTGCGGTGGAAAGTTCCGGACGAATAATCGTATCGCTCGCATACGGACTTTCAAAAAAACACTTCTTACAAAAGCCCATTCTGAAAATTTTCTGATCGCTGCCGCAGTTCACACATTGGTAACCTGTATGCCGGATCTGAATTTTTTTACCGATCATCTGATTGACATTCAGCAGATCATCACTCAAATTCAGATAATACTGGACCGGTGCAGCATTCTGCGTTCTCATTTTCAGCAATTGTCCTTTAAATTCCATCAACAATAATTTACGTAAAAATAGACAATTCCATGATATTGCTTTTACTTCACAGCCTCGCCTTTATTTAGTAATTTTGCAAAAATTCTGAATAAATGACTTATCTGGTAACCGGCGGCAGTGGTTTCATCGGATCACATTTGGTGGAGCACCTGCTCAATTCCGGACATTCTGTCATAAACGTAGACAATTTTGACGATTATTATGATTACCGGGTAAAAATCAGAAATACACTGGAAAGCACCGGACTGGATGCTGAATTCACATACAAAGATAAAACCCCTGATATTCAGAAACTTACCGCTTATACGCTTTCCAATAATTATACGTTGCATTACAGTGACATCAGGGATAAACAAGCGCTTTCAGAAATATTTGCTGCGCACAGAATCGACATGGTGATTCATCTTGCTGCTCTGGCCGGAGTTCGGCCGTCAATTGAAAGACCTTTGGAATATGAGGAAGTGAATGTGCGCGGAACCATGAATCTGTGGGAACTGTGCCGGGAATTCAACATAAATAAATTTATAAACGCCTCATCATCCAGCGTTTACGGAAACAACACGAAAGTACCGTTTGCCGAAACCGATAATGTAGACCGCCCGATTTCTCCGTACGCGGCAACAAAAAAATGCACAGAAATTCTGGGTCATGTGTATCATCATCTTTACAGTATTGATATGATTCATTTACGGTTTTTTACCGTGTACGGACCAAGACAAAGGCCCGATCTTGCCATACATAAATTTGCAGGAATCATGCAGAAACAGCAGCAGATTCCCTTCTACGGAAACGGTACAACCTGCCGCGATTACACTTATATCGATGATATCATAGACGGAATGCTGAAGAGCATCAGTTATTTGCAGGAAAACCAGTGCGTATATGAAATTATCAATCTCGGCGAAAGTGAAGTAATCAGCCTGAACGAAATGCTCGAAACCCTCGAATCTGCAATGAAGACAAAATCTGCCAGAAACATGCTGGAAATGCAGCCCGGAGACGTTGAGAAAACCAATGCAGATATTTCTAAAGCCCGCTCACTGATCGGATATACACCACATACGAATTTCCAAAATGGCATAGAAAAATTCGTGGAATGGTTTTTGAGCAAAGGCGGGAAGTAAGATGATAGTATTTAGGGTTTCCGGGGATTTTGCAACGGACAGCAAGGCTCTAAAAATCAGGTAGAAAAAACTTTTTTATCCCGTCTATTTTTTTACTTTTGCAAAAATTTAGAAAAACGCAAAATTTATGTACTGGACACTAGAACTGGCTTCATACTTAAGCGACGCTCCCTGGCCGATGACTAAAGCAGAACTTATTGATTATGCCATCAGAACAGGCGCACCGATGGAAGTAGTGGAAAACCTTCAGGCAATTGAAGATGAAGGTGAGATATACGAAAGCATTGAGGAAGTATGGAGCGATTATCCTACTGATGAAGATTTCCTCTGGAACGAGGACGAATATTAAAAATGCAATAGGCTCGGGCAAACGCTTAAGCCTATTTCCATTTCACAGCACAGCGTGCACATTATTAATGCCTAAAGCAAAAGACTTTAGGTTAAGAGTTAAAAAAATATGAGTTTCTTAAACAAAGTTCTGAAAGGATTTCTTGGCGACAAAAATGCCAACGACCTTAAAGAAGTAAAAAAAGCAGTTGTAAAAATAAAATCGAAAGAAGGTGACATTCAGGCACTTTCTGATGATGGCCTGCGTGAAAAAACTGCTGAATTCAAAGAAAAAATCAAGGCTGCAACTGCCGGCATCACCTCGCAGATTGCCGAAACCAAAGAGCAGATTCAGGCCACTTCAAATGTGGACGAAAAGGAGGCTCTGTTCGCAAAAGTGGAAACACTGAACAAAGATGCTTACGCCCTTGAAGAAAAAGTGCTGAACGAAATTATGCCCGAAGCTTTTTCTCTGATCAAAGAAACTGCAAGACGCTGGGCGCAAAATGGTGAAATACGTGTTACCGCAACCGACTGGGATCGCGAGCTGGCCGCAACAAGAGATTTTGTGGAGATTGAAGGCGATCAGGCGGTCTGGAAAAACTCCTGGAACGCCCATGGTTCTGAAATTGTCTGGGATATGGTTCACTACGACGTGCAGTTTATCGGAGGCGTGGTACTGCACAGCGGAAAAATTGCCGAAATGGCAACCGGTGAAGGTAAAACGCTTGTGGGAACACTGCCAATTTATCTGAATGCACTTCCGGGAAGAGGTGTTCACGTAGTTACAGTTAACGACTATCTAGCAAAACGTGACTCGCAGTGGATGGGGCCACTTTACCAGTTCCATGGTTTAAGCATCGACTGTATCGATATGCACCAGCCAAATTCGGATGGCAGAAGAAAAGCTTACGGATCCGATATTACCTACGGAACCAACAACGAATTCGGTTTCGACTATTTGAGAGACAACATGGTGGCTTCACCGGATGAACTCGTACAGCGCGAACTGAATTTTGCGATTGTCGATGAGGTAGACTCCGTTTTGGTAGATGATGCAAGAACTCCGCTGATTATTTCCGGTCCGGTTCCACAAGGTGAAAGACAGGAATTCGACGTGTTAAAACCATCAGTCGACAGAATTGTTGCCGTACAGCGAAAAACAGTTTCCGAAGCATTCAACGAAGCGAAAAAACTGATCGCTAACGGAAATACCAAAGAAGGAGGTTTCAAATTGCTTCAGGCTTACCGCGGACTTCCAAAAAACAGAAACCTCATTAAATTCCTCTCCGAAACAGGGAACAGAGCCCTTTTACAGAAAACGGAAGGACATTATATGGCAGACAACAACCGCGAAATGCCAAAGATCGACAAGGATCTTTATTTCGTGATTGATGAAAAAAATAATCAGATCGACCTTACCGATAAAGGGATCGAATATATGTCTCAGGGAGCTGAAGACAAAGATTTCTTCGTGTTGCAGGACATCGGAACTGAAATCGCTGAACTGGAAGCCAAAAACCTTCCAAAAGAAGAAGAATTTGCAGCTAAGGAAGAACTCTTCCGCGATTTCGCTGTAAAATCGGAACGTGTACATACCCTGAACCAGTTGCTGAAAGCGTATACTTTATTCGAAAAAGACGACGAGTACGTGGTAATGGACGGCGAAGTAAAAATTGTTGACGAACAGACCGGCCGTATTATGGACGGACGACGTTATTCAGACGGACTTCACCAGGCAATTGAAGCGAAGGAAAATGTAAAAATTGAAGCTGCCACTCAGACTTTTGCCACCATTACACTTCAGAACTACTTCCGTATGTATAACAAACTGGCAGGTATGACCGGTACCGCAGAAACGGAAGCAGGTGAACTTTGGCAGATCTATAAGCTAGATGTAGTGGTAATTCCTACTAACAGACCTATTCAAAGAGACGACAGACAGGATCTCGTTTATAAAACGAACCGTGAAAAATACAGTGCAGTAATTGAAGAAATTGAAAGACTGACGTCTGCAGGAAGACCGGTGCTTGTCGGTACTACTTCCGTGGAAATTTCACAGATTCTTTCAAAAGCATTACAGCTAAGAAAAATTCCGCACCAGGTGCTGAACGCGAAACTTCACCAGAAGGAAGCTGAAATTGTAGCAGAAGCAGGAAGACCGGGACAGGTGACTATTGCAACAAATATGGCAGGTCGTGGTACAGACATCAAACTGCGTGAAGGGGTGAAAGAAGCGGGCGGACTCGCAATTATCGGTACCGAAAGACATGACAGCCGAAGAGTTGACAGACAGCTTCGCGGACGTGCAGGAAGACAGGGAGATCCGGGAAGTTCCCAGTTTTATGTGTCTCTGGAAGATAACCTGATGCGTTTATTCGGATCTGAAAGAATCGCAAAAATGATGGACAGACTTGGGCATAAGGAAGGCGAGGTAATTCAGCATTCCATGATTACCAAATCCATCGAACGTGCACAGAAAAAAGTGGAGGAAAACAACTTCGGTATCAGAAAAAGACTTCTGGAATACGATGACGTGATGAACAAGCAGCGTGACGTTATCTATAAAAGAAGAAAAAATGCACTGTTCGGAGACCACCTGAAGTACGATATTGCCAACATGATTTTCGACGTGGCGCAATCTGTGGTCACTAAAGCTAAAGCCGACGGCGATTATAAGAATTTCGAATACGAAATCATCAAGAATTTCACGATGGACACGCCGGTTTCTGAAGCAGATTTCAAAAACAAAACCGTGTCTGAACTTACCAATGTTGTTTACAAAGCAGCCGAGGAAGATTACAAAAACCGCCTGGAACTTATGAAGGAAAAATCTTTCCCGATTATCGAGAATGTTTACCAGAATCAGGGTTCCATGTTCAAAATGATCCAGGTTCCGTTTACGGACGGACAGCGCACATTAACGATTGTAGCAGATCTTCAGAAAGCCTATGATACGAAATGCCAAAGCCTGATAGATGATTTTGAAAAAAATATTACGCTTTCCATTATCGATGAAAACTGGAAGAACCACCTGCGGGAAATGGATGACCTCAGAAGATCTTCACAGGGTGCCGTTTACGAACAGAAAGATCCGCTGGTTATTTACAAACAGGAATCTTTTTACCTGTTCAGCGAAATGGTGGATAAAGTGAATAAGGAAACCATTTCATTTCTTTACAAGGGAGAGATTCCGGCATAAAGCGATTTACAACCTTACTAAAAAAGACTTCTCGGAATCCGGGAAGTCTTTTTTAATGAAAAATATTTGAAGAATTGAAGATCAGGAAAATTATTCCTTAATAAATTTGGTTACGGTAATGCTGCCTTCCCTCGAAGTAAGCTTCAGAAGATAATTTCCGGTAGGCAGATGCGATACGTTCAGTTGTTCGGAGTTTTCTTTTAAATCACGGCGAAGCACAGTCTGTCCTAAATAATTTACAACTTCAGCACTTTTATATGCTCTGTTTGATTTGACGAAAATTTCATCCTTTGCAGGATTCGGATAAACAGTGAGCTCCGGATCGATTTCTACCGAATGCACGCCTAAATTATCGAGCGCATTAATCTGCACATAAGTGAAATTTCCCTGCGAAACATTTCCCGTTCCCTGCCAGCATGCAGTATATTCCGTGCCATATCCCGTGCTCGAAACACTTGCAGCCTGCATTGAAGCAGAACTTCCGTCACTTCCGGTATGCCGGATTTCGATCACCAGATTGGTTCCGTTGTACAGCCAGGGCGTGTCCATCATAATCTGAAAACTGAACGCGTTGGGATTAGCTCCGGTTGTAAAAGCACCGGCTGGAATTACCAAAGTTCCGGATCTTGCCATCGTTTGTGTTCCAACTACATTAGATGCAAAATTTAACTGTCTGTTAACCGGATCTACACCGTCACTGAGCCATACTTCATAACTGGAATAAGTGGTTGTGTTCACCGGCAGATTATTGCTAACAGAAGCGGGAAGCCTGAAAGATATTGAATTAATATACTTGCCATTAAGGGTTGTAAGCAAGGTGTCATCAATAATCATCTGGTATGTTCTCTGTGTATTGGCTAACGGCCCAAGAAATGCACCGGTTAAATTACTGTTCGGCACCGTTACGCTAACCTGCGCCATTGCAGATGTCCCTAAAAGCAGGCCCGCACTTACACACAAACTGCGCAGCAGATTTCTTCTGTGTTGTTTAAGAGATGTAAAAACATCAGCTGATAAAAGTTGCTTCATAAGAGTATTTTTGATTTCTTAAAAATAACAAAATTATTCGACTCTTACTATTTTTTTTATCAATTTTATAATTTTGTGCACTTAATTACCATGCGAACAGGCATAAAATCAATTATTATTGATAATTAGATACACCGATGAACAATCTCTACATTACCATTCAGTAAAACACACACAAAGTTCAGGTAAAATTTAATCATCAATTATGTAATATAGATGAGTAAAAGAACCAGTAACTTTAAGGTGTAATTTCATATTAATTTTTAATTAATTTTAAGCGGACTAAACACAGAATTAAAATGGCAGTATCGAACTTGTCTGATCAGATTGCATTGGGAATAGACATCGGAGGAACCAACACCAAATTCGGTCTCGTAAACCACCGCGGATCAATTCTGGCCAAAGGTAAAATGAAGACAGATGAGTTCGAGACGGTTGAATTGTTCATCGATGAGCTGTATCGTAATATCAGCCCGATGATCAGGGAATTCACAACCGATCAAAACTTTAAAGGAATCGGTATTGGTGCCCCAAATGCGAATTATTACCGCGGTACAATAGAAGATGCACCAAATCTGCACTGGAAAGGCGTTATTCCCTTCGCACAAATGATCACCGAAAAATTCCAAAAGAAAACAACGATCACCAACGATGCCAATGCAGCCGCCCTCGGTGAAATGCTTTACGGCGCGGCCAGAGGAATGCGAAATTTCATTATGATGACGCTCGGAACCGGGGTCGGAAGCGGAATTGTTGCAAATGGACAGCTCATTTATGGTCACGACGGTTTTGCAGGCGAACTCGGACATACCATCGTAAAACCCGGCGGCAGAAAACACTGGAGCACTGGTTCTGAAGGCAGCCTAGAAGCCTACGCTTCCGCAACAGGAATTACAATTACCGCAAAAAAAATGAGAGCTGAATTTCCGGGAAGCATGCTGAATGATTACCCGGAAGACGAAATTAATTCCAAAACCGTGCACGAATGTGCCATGAAAGGCGATGCTACAGCCATTGAAGTTTTTCGGTACAGTGGCCAGATTCTCGGAGAAGCACTCGCTAATTTTGTCATGTTTTCTTCCCCTGAAGCTATTCTGCTGTTTGGAGGCGTAATAAAAGCCGGCGATTTTATACTGAACCCGGCGAAGGAACAAATGGAAAAAAACCTGCTGCCTGTTTTCCGCAATAAAGTGAAACTCGTGTTCAGTGAACTGGATGAGGCAGACGCCGCAATTCTTGGAGCAAGTGCACTTGCGTGGGAGAACCAGTGATATTGGTGTAGGAACGCGCCTTGAGGCGCGTTCGAAAGTTCAGAACACAGAAATCTATTAGTTTTTATTCAATAATTTAAGCTAAAAAACGTTTCAGTAAGATGAAAAACTTTTTTCTATTTTTGATTTCCTTTTTTCTGATTTCGTGTTATGGACAGGAAAAAAAGGGACTCCCTCAAAATTTTACAAAAGAAACAATGAATAAAGAGAACTTGAAACAGATAACTTTTGGCGGTGGATGTTTTTGGTGTGTGGAAAGCGCATTCAACATGCTGAAAGGTGTAGAAAGTGCAATTTCCGGCTACAGTGGCGGAAAAAACGAAAATCCAACCTACGAAGAAGTCTCCTCCGGAACGACCGGCCATGCGGAAGTGGTGCAGATTACATACGATCCGGAAATTATTTCATACGAACAGTTGATGGAAGTATTTTTCTTTCTCCACGATCCCACACAGCTTAACCGTCAGGGAAACGATATCGGAACACAGTACCGCTCGGTAATTTATTATCAGAACGACCAGGAAAAACAAAAAGCAGAAAACGCAATACGCGAAGTTGAACAGTCCGGAAAATACGCTGGCAAAGTTGTTACCGAATTAAGTCCTGCAGTAAAGTTCTGGCCTGCGGAAGATTATCATCAGGGATACTACAACGCAAATCCGAACCAGCCGTATTGTTCAGCAGTGGTTGGCCCAAAAATTCAGAAATTCATCAAACATTTTGGCGCTAAAGGTCTCCTGGAGACAAATAATTAAGACATGAAGCTAAAAGGCTTATTCGGTATCGGCACTGCGTTTCTTTTCATTTTACTCGGCTATTACCTGTATTTTGTCAAAGCTGCAGAAGCAGAAACAAACAGAACGCTGATTGAAATTGCTGGTCTTGCAACAATGATTTTTTTCGGATTTTTAGCTATTCTCGGAATTAAGAATGCAGTAACGGGAAAAAACTAAATTTTTCGGTAAATGTAATAACCGGCTTCGCTCGGATGATCCTGAACATAATCTTCAGGATTTTCTTTTCTGATCAGTTTGTAAATCATGAGATCTCCAACTGCGGCTGCGCTCATCACAATTCCGAAGCCTGTAAGGTGCATATTGCCGATTGCAACACCGATAATTCCCGGAAGTAGACCGGTTACAACAAGCGGCGCAAGAAGCGCAACGGTATAATGTTTAATTTTCAGCGGTTCTTTACAGTGTGCATAAGGTGCAAGATATTTCCACATGATTCCGAAACGCACAGATCGCATTCCTTGTTTAGCATATTTCGCGAAGAACACACCGTGTACGAGCTCATGAACAACAATTCCTGCCAAAAGCATGGCGAACGGAAATAAGCCTTTAAACAGAACTCCTCTGTCCGGAAAAAAATCGGTGCTTTCGAGACCGTGCATAAAATAATACGGCAGCGCGAAAATCAGCAGAAAAAAGACCAGATATTTCATGCCTTCCAGATTGGCCTTCATCATATCGATCGTACACTGTTCCTTTTGATACTGCTCAAAATTCATCATCTTATTTTCTAAACATTTCCGAATGTGGAATATTGTCTTCCAGATACTTTTTGCCGGTATCCTGAAAGCCAAATCCGGAATAAAAATCCAGCAGATAATCCTGCGCTGAAATCCTGATTTCGGAGGTACTGAAACGATGCGCTACAACGTCAACAGCTAGTTTCATCAGTATTTTTCCGTAGTTCATCCTTCTGAATTTTTCTGCGGTTACTACACGTCCGATTGAACAATCAGAATATTTTATTCCAGGACCAAAAATCCGGCAGTAAGCGGCAACTTCTCCGTCAACCTCTGCCCACAGATGAATAGCAACCGGATCGAGTCCGTCTGTATCGAGATACGGACAGTTCTGTTCTACCACAAAAACCTCTGACCGCACTTTTAGTATTCTGTAAAGTTGAATCGCAGTAAGTTCCTGAAAAGAACCGACATTCCACAGAAGTTCCGGTGCATCAGAAATATTCCCCATTGCTGTTTTCAAATTTATTACCGATGATTTCAAAATTAGTGAATTCAAATGTGTATGTTTAAAAATATTTTAACTTTACTGTGCAAAAATTTAAATTTACATCACATGAGATGGACAGAAGACAGAAGTGAAAATGTGGACGACAGACGTGGAAGAGGCGGAGGCGGAGCTCTCGTTGGAGGCGGTCTTGGAACGCTGATCATTGCTGCAATCATATTTTTTCTCGGAGGTGATCCCTCTGCAATTTTAGGTTCCGGAATGCAGACTTCTGCCCCAACCGAACAGCGCGATTTAACCACAGAAGAATTACAGATTCGCGAATTCGTACAAATGATTACAGCTGAAAATGAACAGACCTGGACCACAATTTTTGCAGAAAACGGAATGCAGTACCGTCCTGCGAAAGTGGTTATGTTCGAAGGCGTTACACAGTCCGGCTGCGGAACAGCGCAGGCTGCAATGGGACCATTCTACTGTCCAATGGATCAGACGGTCTATATGGACATTAGCTTCTTCGCAGAATTGCAGAGCAGATTTGGCGCAAAGGTTACCGAATTTTCTGTTGCCTATGTAATGGCGCATGAGATGGGACATCACATTCAGAATCTTTTGGGAACACTGCAGAAAACAGAACAGTTAAGAAGAAGCGGCCGATATTCAGAAACTGAACTGAACCAGGTTTCCGTTGCTACAGAACTGCAGGCAGATTTTTATGCAGGTCTTTGGGCACGTAAATCTCATGAAAGAGAGAAATTCCTGGAACCTGGCGACCTGGAAGCTGCAATTTCTGCAGCGGAAGCTGTTGGCGACGACAATATTCAAAGACGTTCGCAGGGATATGTAAACCAGGAAGGTTTTACTCACGGATCTTCTGCACAACGTAAAGAATGGTTTATGAAAGGTTACAATACAGGGGATATTCGTCAGGGCGATACTTTTAACGCGCTGTTACGATAAATAATTTTAGAAAATAAGCGATCCACCTTAATCTGAGGTGGATTTTTTTTAAATGAACAGTTTATATTTTATTGCCATTGAACCGCATCCGGATCTTTCCCGCGAAATCCGGAACATTCAGCTTGACTTCAAAAACCGGTTTAATTCCCGAAAAGCTTACGACAGTTTTCCGCACATCACGCTCATTCCGCCTTTCCACAGAGCAGTTGGATCTGAACCGGAACTGATTAAGAAGTTTATGATGACTGAACTTCCGGCCGGACATTTCCGGATTTCTCTGAATGGTTTCGGAAGTTTTTCCAACCGAAAAAATCCTGTTATCTACATCAAACCTGAATATTCCGAAAACCTTGTACAATTGCAAAGAGCTCTCGCCGCAGCTTTCGGTAATATTCAGCAGCCGTTTCATCCGCATGTTACTGTTGCTTACAAAGATCTTAATGCTAATAATTTTGAAAGCGCCTGGAAAGAATATGGACAGATGTCTTTCAACAGTTCTTTTTCTGCAGAAGCAGTTGGTTTATATAAACACTTCGACCGGAAATGGAATTTAATTGCAAAGAAAGAATCAAAAAAGCCCTGAAATTCTCAGGGCGATAAATTTATCTCTCTATTGGATTATTGTTCCTTTTCATTTCCTCTTTCATCCGGTTTTCCATTTCTCTCATTCGCTGCGGATCTGCCTGAACGCTCATTCTTCTGCCTCCACTGTTCATAGCTGCTGTCATAAACGATACGGGATCTTTGCGGTATTTTTCCATTTGTTTTTCGTATTCACTTCTTTTTATAGCGACCGTTGTACCGCGTCGCTCCTGAAGATTTGGAAGTTCAGAAATTTTTTTCGTCTCTTTCAGATCGAAAACATAATCACCTTTAGAATCTTCCAGTTTTACAATCAGTCCCGGAAGTCCTGAAAATTTATAGGGACCATCCATCACCGGAACATCGGTGGTAAACCAGGCAAACCATTTTCTTCCTGCAAAATCGGTTTCCGCCTTTTGTACTTTATATTCCTCAATTTTAGAAGTTTCAGGCAGAATTTTCCAGTTCATTGCTCTGTCCTCTTCGTATGAATACAGATCCCGCGCAATTCTGTCTTTATATGTAATTTTCTGTGCAGACAGGTCTTTTTCTACCTGATAATTGATTTGCGAACGGTATTGCTCCATTTGGGAACGGTCAAAATTTCTGGTCTGCATAACACGCTGCATGAGGGAATCGCGCTGCATTCTTTTTTCACCATAAAATACAGACTTATCTCCCGAAACATCGAGATAGGCATTTTCAACAGCCGGCGCAGCAGTAGAATCGGTTTTCATAGAAACCTGATACACAAACCTGGTGTTCTGACCAAAAAGCGCACCCGAAAGTGCACAAAACAATAACACTAATTTAATTTTCATAAAAACATTTCAATTTTGATTAAAAAACCGGACTAAAGTTAAGTAATTCCCTGTTTCATAACGATAGGTTAAAAGAATCTGCAAATTTGAATTTCAGGTATTTAGTTTGTACTTTTGCAAATTAAAATCATTCTAAATAAAGACAATGATTAAAGTTAGTGATCACGCAAAAGAAAAAGCGGCAATCCTGATGAAGGAAGACGGCTTTAATCCTGAAACTGATTTCATCAGAGTCGGGGTAAAAAGCGGCGGATGTTCCGGACTCGAGTACGTTTTGAAATTTGACAATAAAACCGAAGAAAACGATCAGGTTTTTGAGGATAATGGTGTAAAAATCGTCGTAGATAAAAAATCCATCCTTTATTTGGCAGGAACCACTTTGGAATATTCCGGCGGACTGAACGGAAAAGGATTTATTTTTAACAACCCGAACGCAAACAGAACCTGCGGTTGCGGCGAATCGTTTTCGCTTTAGTTCAAGGTTTAATGTTCAAAATTCAAGGTTATGGCAACAGTTAAAAAGTTTGAAGATTTGGAAATCTGGCAGCTGTCCCGAATTTTGTGCAAAGGAATTTTTGAAATAATTGAAAACACCAATTTGAAAAGTAATTATCGTTTAGCAAATCAGATTGATGGTTCTTCAGGATCGATAATGGATAATATCGCAGAAGGTTTTGAAAGAAATGGGAACAGAGAATTCTTGCAGTTCCTGTCAGTTTCCAAATCATCCTGCGGAGAAACACGCTCCCAACTTTACAGAGTTTTGGACAGAAATTTTATCAGTGAAAACCAATTCCAGGAACTTAAAGAACAATGCGAAACTTTAAGCAAGAAGATCGGAGCGTTCATGAACTATTTAAAAAATACAGAAATGAGAGGTTCCAAATTCAATAAACCTTGAACAAAGAACTTTGAACTTTGAATATGAAGAAATACACAGAAGACGATCTGCGCGAAGATCTGAAAACCAAAGAATACGAAGCCGGTTTTTATACCGACATCGAGTACGAGGATTTTCCGACAGGTCTTAACGAAGATATAATCCGGGCAATTTCTGCTAAGAAAGAAGAACCGGAATGGATGACGGAATGGCGACTGGAATCTTTCCGGATCTGGCAAAAAATGGAAGAGCCGGATTGGGCAAATATTTCTTACGAAAAACCTGATTTTCAGGCAATAAAGTATTACGCTGCTCCAAAGAAAAAGCCGGAACTGGCAAGTCTGGACGAAGTGGATCCTGAGCTTTTGAAAACTTTCGAGAAACTCGGAATCAACATCGAGGAACAGAAAAGACTTTCCGGAGTTGCGGTGGATATCGTGATGGATTCCGTTTCCGTAAAGACGACTTTTCAGGAAACCTTGAAGGAAAAAGGCATTATTTTCATGTCGATTTCAGAAGCCATTCGTGAATATCCGGATTTGGTTAAAAAATACATCGGTAAAGTTGTTCCAAGAGGTGACAATTTTTACGCGGCGCTGAATTCTGCAGTATTTTCAGACGGAAGTTTCTGTTACATTCCGAAAGGAGTTCGCTGTCCGATGGAACTTTCCACGTATTTCCGAATCAACCAGGCCGGAACCGGACAGTTTGAAAGAACGCTCGTTGTTGCCGATGAAGGAAGTTACGTTTCTTATTTGGAAGGTTGTACCGCACCTGCAAGAGATGAAAACCAGTTACACGCAGCCGTTGTGGAACTTATCGCAATGGACAATGCAGAAATCAAATATTCTACTGTTCAGAACTGGTTTCCCGGAGATGAAAACGGTAAAGGCGGCGTTTATAACTTCGTGACTAAGAGAGGCTTGTGTGAAAACAACGCGAAAATTTCCTGGACTCAGGTTGAAACCGGCTCTGCAGTCACCTGGAAATATCCAAGCTGTATTCTGAAAGGTGACAATTCAATCGGAGAGTTTTATTCGATTGCCGTAACCAACAATCATCAATACGCCGATACCGGAACAAAGATGATTCACATCGGAAAAAATACGAGATCAACGATTATTTCTAAAGGAATTTCAGCCGGAAAATCAAACAACTCTTATCGCGGTTTAGTGAAAGTAATGCCTTCTGCAAAAGGAGCGCGAAACTTTTCACAGTGCGATTCTCTGTTGATGGGAAATGAATGCGGAGCACACACTTTTCCGTATATCGAAATCAAAGATCCAACTGCGCAACTGGAACACGAAGCAACAACATCCAAAATCGGTGAAGACCAGATTTTCTATTGCAACCAGAGAGGAATCGATACTGAAAGAGCCATCGCTCTGATTGTCAATGGATTCAGCAAAGAAGTGTTGAATAAATTACCAATGGAATTTGCTATTGAGGCACAGAAATTATTGGAGATTTCTCTTGAAGGAAGTGTTGGATAAACGATCTGTCATTGCGAACGAAACAAAGTGGAGTGTGGCAATCCAAACATGAGATTGCTTCGTCGTTCCTCCTCGCAATGACAAAAAACTCTGCTAAGCGCAGCGCCTTTGCGTCCTTAAAAGCAGAAAAAATCATAAAAAATCTTTGCGCACCTTGCGTTAAAAAAAAAAAAGATGTTACAAATCAAAAACTTACACGCCAAAATTGAAGACGGCGCAGAAATCTTAAAAGGAATCAACCTTGAAATAAAACCGGGCGAAGTTCATGCGATTATGGGACCGAACGGTGCCGGAAAATCTACACTTTCGTCAGTAATTGCCGGAAAAGAAGATTATGAAGTTACCGACGGTGAAATCCTTTTTGAAGGTGAAGACATCATTGAAGATGCTCCGGAAGAAAGGGCGCATAAAGGAATCTTCATGTCATTTCAGTATCCGGTGGAAATTCCGGGAGTTTCGGTGACGAATTTCATCAAAGCTGCTCTTAACGAAACCCGAAAGGCAAATGGTATGGAAGATTTATCAGCAAAAGAGATGCTGGCTTTGGTGCGGGAAAAATCGGAGATGTTAGATATTAAAAAGGATTTCCTGGGACGTTCTTTAAACGAAGGTTTTTCCGGTGGTGAAAAGAAGCGTAACGAAATTTTCCAGATGATGATGCTGAATCCAAAACTTGCAATTCTGGACGAAACCGATTCTGGTTTGGATATCGACGCATTGAGAATTGTTGCAGACGGCGTGAATAAATTCAGAAACGAAGGAAACGCAGTTTTGTTAATCACGCATTATCAAAGACTTCTGAACTATATTCAACCGGATTACGTTCACGTTTTGGCCGATGGAAAAATCATCAAAACCGGTGACAAATCTCTCGCTTTGGAACTTGAAGACAAAGGTTACGACTGGCTTCTCAACTAATTTGAAATTGAATGTTTGAAATTTGAGATTTTGGGGACGATAAACAATTTTGAAGATTTGGAAATATGGCAGAAATCAAGATTATTCTGTCAACAAATTGATAAATATTGTCTGCACAATTCCAAATTTTTTCAGCACGACAAATTTCAGATAGACAGATCGAGCGCCTCGATAATGGATAATATTGCTGAAGGATTCGAAAGGGAAGGGAATAAAGAGTTTGTCAATTTTCTGACGATGTCTAAAGGTTCAGCCGGAGAAGTCCGTTCGCAACTAATCAGAGCTCACGACAGAGGATATCTTGACGATGAGATTTTTATAATCCTAAGTAAAGAAATTCAATCTATTTCTAAAATGCTGTCGGGCTTCATCAATTATCTAAAAAACTCTGAACATAAAGGAAACAAATTTAATAGAAAATAGAAGTTTAATTTGAAGAGATGAAATTTCAAATCTCAAACTTCAAATATCAAATTAGCGTATGGCTTTGTACGAACAAATTTTAAAAAATCACTCCGAATTTTTGGGAAAACTGCAGCATTCTTTTTTGAATGAGGCAAGAAAAACTGCACTTCAGAAGTTCAAAAAAGAAGGTTTTCCGACCAAAAAAGACGAGGAATATAAATACACGAATCTTCGTGAAATCACTGAAAAGGATTATAATTTCTTTCCTTCCGAACATCATAATATCACGAAAGAACAGCTGGATGAACTTCACTTGGGTGAAGAACATTTCGATTTTATCGTGTTCATCAACGGTGAATTACACAAGGAATTTTCCAATATCTCCATTGAGAATGTGGAATTTCTGTCCTTCCGCTATGCGTTGAACGATGACAATCACAAAGAAGTTTTTGAAAAGTATTTCAACAGACTTTCAAATCAGGAAAATGCTTTCGTAAATCTGAATTCAGCTTATGCACGTGACGGATTTTTCATGAAAGTTCCCAAAAATGTAGTGATTGAAAAACCAATTCATGTTTTTTATCTTTCTCATAATCAGGAAGAAAACACTTTTTACAATACAAGAAATCTGCTGATTGCGGAAGAAGGTTCAAAAGTGGAAGTGATTGAAAGTCACCATAATTTTGACTCAAATTTTGTGTTTACAAATTCGGTAACTGAAATTTTTGCAGGGAAAAATGCAAAAGCCGATTGGCATAAACTGCAAAACGATAACGATACTTCGTATTTGGTGGATCACACGTTTGCTAAGCAGGAAAGAGATTCTTTGGCGACCGTCAATACTTTTTCTTTTGGTGGAAAACTGGTGAGAAACAATCTGGACTTCATTCAGGACGGAGAAAATATCAACTCGTTCATGAACGGAATTACGATTATCGGAAAAGAACAGTTGGTGGATCATCACACCGCAGTTCATCACAATCAACCGAATTGTGAAAGTTATCAAAACTATAAAGGAATTTTTAAGGATAAATCGCACGGCGTTTTCAACGGAAAAGTTTTTGTAGATAAAATCGCTCAGAAAACCAATGCTTATCAACAAAATAACAACGTTTTACTTTCTGAAGGAGCAACCATCGACACCAAACCTCAGCTTGAAATTTTTGCTGACGATGTGAAATGTTCTCACGGATGTACTGTCGGTCAACTCAATAAAGACGCGTTATTTTATCTGAGAGCGAGAGGAATTTCCAAGAAAGAAGCTCAGGCTTTGCTACTGTATGCTTTTGCTAACGATGCAATGCAGAATATTGATATTGAGCCGCTAAAAATGAAAATATCCAGACTTCTAGCGGAAAAACTGGAAGTGGAGATGGAGTTTTAGAAGGATAGCGAAAATAAAAAAGTCTGAATCTATCGATCCAGACTTTTTTTTATCTGTTTTTATTTAAAGAAACTTACTTCCAGGTCTGATTATTTTTATTATCAGATCTTTTCACGCCATTGTCGATATTATAAGCGAATCCAACTCCTAAAGTCTGTTTCAGCTGAGTTCTTTTAATCTGATTGTGATCGTACAGCAAATCAAGCGTCACCACAGAAGAAATGTACTTGTTGATTTTCATGTTCAGAATTCCGCCGTAAGAAAGCACCAGTCTTTCCGGATGTTCCAGATAATTGGAGAATACGGAAGCCGTGTTGATCACGGAAATATTCTCCATGATCTGCACTTTATAAAGCGCAGTTCCAAGAAAACCGAACTGGAACAGAGAAGAGTCTCCATTATTTTTTAAACCGTAATTGCCGGCGAACTGAAGGCTTGGATCCAGTACAAAAGTCCACCTCGCATTTGCAGGACGCAGGGAAACGGTAAGGTTTTCATTTGGTCTGTAAGTGAAACCGGCACCAACATTTACGTAACCGGGAGCCATGAAATTGGAAGTTTTAACATAACCATTCGAATCAGTTTCTGTTCCGATGATAGGGCTTGCTCCGTCATAATCGTAACCCGGTGCAAACTGTGTAAGCAAACTTGCGCCAACTGAAGCATACCAGTTTTCAGAAATTTTGCGCCCGTAATTGGTGGAAAGATTGATGATATCCTGCGTTTTGCGGGTTCCCAATCCCTGTGTGTTACTTTGTCCGTAACCCAGAATCACGATGTTTTCCCACAAATCTTTGTCTTTTTCATAGGTCATATTGTAATTAGACCCTGCAATCCATCCGATATTGTTAACACCACCTGCAACCCAGTGTGAGAAGGCAGCCTGGTTCAACATCAATGTGTTTTGTCCCTGAATTGACCAGTGTTTAACAGTATCGCTCACCTCCATATTTGGAGCCATCGGTTCCTGAGCTTTCAACATAAAAGCAAACAGAATTGCAACTACAGAAAAAATTCTACTCATAATTTGATTTTTAAGAGTGCAAAATTAACCAATTGAATTTGTGCAGATTATGATTTCTGTCAGTAAACTTTACTGCTTCCTTCTTCTGAGCTCATCGAGAAATTCCCAGATTTCATCTTTCTTTTTCTGAGGAAGTTCGCTAAAATCTTCAGGATGATTTTCGCGGTAATCCTGCCATAATTTGTCATCTTTCTCGCTGTAATAATTAGGGTATTCCCAAATAAATTTTCTTTTCTTTTCACCGGTCTTCCGGAACATAAAAGCCAGAATAACTCCAACTGCAGCTCCTGCAAGGTGCGACTGCCATGAAATTTTACTCGGTTCGTTCAGGTTTGAAAAAAATTCCTCCGGAAACACGCCCCAGATCAAACTGCCGTAGTATAACGCTACAACCATCGAAATCGACAGCAATTTCATGTCCCAGCGAATAACGCCACTGATAAACAGAAAAAAAGCCAGCACATAAACGAGACCGCTCGCACCAATAGTACAGGTATAAACTTCCCTGCCCGTAAAAATATCAACAGGAGGAAGCAGCCAGACAAGCAAACCCGTAAAAAACCAGCCGGTAAAAAAAACTTTTTTGGCCACATGTCCGTAAAACTGGAACAGCAGAAAGAGCAAAACCCCGACCGGCACCATATTCCCGAAAAGATGCTCGAAATTTCCATGGAGGAACGGCGAAGTAAGAATTCCGAGAAATCCTGCCGGAACCAGCGGAATAATTGCACCCCAGCAACTGCTGATAAAACCCGAAATCTGCAGTACATAGCCGGCAACCATCAGCAGTAAAATTACTGCCGGATAGATCAAGGCATTTTTATGAACCACTTTCTTCATCGCTTCGGTGTTTTACACAAACGCAAAGCCAAAAGCGATAATCTGCTATTTTGTCCTGAATCAGTGTTTTACTGCAAATTCGGCGTAATGGCGTTTTAAAAATATTAAGAAGTAGTATTTTTGCACTTTTGAAAAGGAAATCAATGATGCGCAGGTTTATTATATTATTATTCACAGCTGTCAGCTGCACGCTTTCGGCTCAGAACGAAGATTTAAGAAAGACCATTGACAGTATCAACCAGAGGTACTGGATTGCTGACCAGCCAAATCTGGACAGCCTGGCAAACATTGCGCTTATCGATGTTCCCCATGTTTTCAACGATTCCATTGTAATCCGTAACGACATGGTAATTCCGCAGATCAGCAGCGAAGTTCCTGTGACGCCGTTTTTACTCAACAATATCAGAGCTCCGCGAAGATGGTATTTTTACGGGCAGAATACGCTTGTGATTAATCAGGCATCTTTTTCCAACTGGAATTCCGGAGGTAATGATAACATTGGCGCGCTTGCAAAAATTAATTATAATTTGAGTTACCGCAACCGCCGTCACTATCTCGAACACATGCTGAATCTGGGTTACGGCTGGATTGCGAGCAGCGGACAAAGCAGCAGAAAAACAGAAGATTACATCAATTTCATGTCGAATTACGGATATGATCTTGGCCGCAATTATTATCTTTCCACAGGGTTCCAGTTTCTGTCGCAGTTTGCACCGGGTTTTAATCATGAACTTACTCCGGATCCTGAATTTGTGGACAGAATTTCCCGTTTTATGGCTCCCGGATATATCAACGCAGGTATTGGTTTTTCCTACAATCCCGCGGAAAATTTTCAGGTAATTTTCAGGCCGGCAAACGGAAAATTTACTATCGTTCGTGATCCTTTGCTGCAAAAACAGGGGCGTTTCGGTCTTCAGTACGACGGCCAGAAAGTGCGCTCAGAAATTGGTGCCATGCTGAATGTGATTTACCGACTGAAAATCTACAAAGACATTACGTTCGACAATCAGATTAATTTTTTCTCCAATTATCTGGAACATCCTGAGCGAATTGATATTGCGTACAACGGAGTTCTGAATATCCGCTTCAATAAATTTATTTCCACCGTGCTTTCTATCGATTTGGTTTATGATCATGATCAGATTCAGCGTCTGCAGCGTAAACAGACACTTGGCATCGGATTTTCCTATCAGTTCGGCGATCAGGCGAAAGACCGCGAATTCAGAAAAAAAATCATTAAACCCTACGTAAACAGGTAATCCGGCATCACTTTACGCCAAAAAGTAACATTGAAATTGGCTTCTGTTCAGATATTTTCTTGAAATTTGAATAACGAAATTCCTGAAAATGTTTACTGACGAACATCTGTATTCCATAGCGTTGCGACGATGCACACTGATCGGCGACATCAACTTTCACAGGCTGGTGCGCACTGCAGGCAGTGCAAAAGAAGTTTGGTCGCTTCCCAAACGGGAACTTGCCAAAGCTTTTGGGGTCGGTTCCAGAACATTATCAGAAATCGGAACTGCTGAACCTTTGGAATTTGCCGAAAAGGAACTTCTTTTTTGCGAAAAAAACGGCATTAACATTTTACTGAGGCATAACAGTGAATATCCGCGTCTGCTAAATGAAGCAGAAGATGCACCTGCCATTCTCTACTGCAAAGGTAATCTTGAATTCAGTGCACGATCTGTAAGTATAGTGGGAACCAGGAATATCACTTCATACGGAAGAAAATTTTTAGAAGAACTGTTTCCGGAATTGCCTGCTGAAAATCTGATCACGGTGAGCGGGCTTGCACTCGGCGCAGACACAGCTGTTCATGAATTGTCTTTGAAACATAAAATTCCAACCACCGCTGTTCTGGCGCACGGATTCCATACAATCTATCCTTCCAAGAACAGAAAACTTGCCGAAACGATTCTCGAAAACGGCGGCACAATTCTGAGTGAATTTAATTCGTCCCAGAAACCCGACCGTGAAAATTTTATTCAGAGAAACCGGATTATCGCAGCCCTGTCTGAGACAACGATTGTCGTTGAAACAGCATTTGGAGGAGGTTCAGTGAGTACTGTTACGTTCGCAAATAATTATAACCGGGAAGTTTACGCACTGCCGGGCAAAATCACGGATAAATACAGCCAGGGCTGCAATCAGCTTATTTCCCAGCTTAAAGCGCGGACTATTTCCACTATTTCCGGACTCATAGAAGAAATGGATCTTAAGCTGCAACCAAAAACAGGCATTCTGTTCCCCCGTTCCGAGATCAAACTGCAACTGTCCGAGGATCAGCAGTTAATCTATGAAATTCTAGAAGAAAATTCTCAGATCTCACTTGATGAACTGGGCGAAAAAACAGAACTGCCGGCTCAGAAATTGCTGGCAATTTTACTGCATCTGGAACTTGCAGGACATGTAAAGACGCATTCCGGGAAGCAATATTCATTGTCCTGATTAATAAGTCTTCTTTATAATTTATTCATTCTGCGTTAATATTCCACTTTTTGTAAAATTAATATTCAAACTGTATATTTTTCAAACAATCCGCACCATAACATTCAATTTTCGTGAAATGTTTATCACCTATTTGGCAGTGCTGGAAAAATATCTAAATTTGTTGCATACAACGACACAACGATATGGAACACTACAATGTAGAACAGAAAATTCAGGAGTTCGTAGCCAAAATTGAGGCGAAAAATCCTAATGAACCTGAATTTCTTCAGGCCGTGAAAGAAGTGGCGGTTACGGTAATACCGTTTATCGCTACCAGAAAGGAATACAACGGCATGAAACTCCTTGAAAGGATGGCTGAAGCTGAAAGAATTGTAATTTTCCGTGTGCCGTGGGTTGATGATAAAGGCGAAATTCAGGTAAACAGAGGATTCAGAATCCAGATGAATTCTGCGATCGGTCCGTACAAAGGCGGTATCCGGTTCCATCCTACCGTAAATCTTTCTGTATTGAAATTTTTAGCTTTTGAACAGGTTTTCAAAAATTCCCTGACCACGCTTCCGATGGGAGGCGGAAAAGGAGGTGCTGATTTTGATCCTCAGGGAAAATCAGATATGGAAATCATGAGATTCTGTCAGGCATTTATGACAGAACTCTGCAAGCATATCGGTCCTGAAACCGATGTTCCTGCCGGTGATATCGGTGTTGGAGCAAGAGAAATCGGATATCTTTTTGGCCAATATAAGAAAGTAAGAAATGAGTTCACCGGAGTTCTTACCGGAAAAGGTCTTGCTTACGGTGGTTCATTGATCCGTCCTGAAGCTACAGGTTACGGCGTTGTATATTTTGCAGAGCAAATGCTTAAAACAACCGGTGACAGCATTGAAGGTAAAACTGCTGCTGTTTCAGGATTTGGAAATGTAGCGTGGGGTGTGATCAAGAAATTCACGGAGCTTGGCGGAAAAGTGGTAACTATTTCCGGTCCTGATGGTTATATATATGATGAAGAAGGCATTAATGGAGAAAAAATTGAATATCTGCTGGAACTGAGAGCAAGCGGAAACAACAGAGCTGCAGATTACGTACAGCGTTTCCCTAACGCGAAATTTGTCGCAGGTAAAAGACCTTGGGAAGTAAAATGTGACGTAGCTTTCCCTTCTGCAACGCAAAATGAACTCGATATAGAAGATGCAAAGCATCTGGTTGCAAATGGTTGTATGTGCGTAACCGAAGCAGCGAATATGCCTTCTACACTTGAAGCGATCAACTATTTCCTGGACAACAAGGTTCTCTTCAGTCCGGGTAAAGCTTCCAACGCAGGTGGTGTTGCTACTTCCGGTCTGGAAATGACGCAGAATTCCATCCGTTTGAACTGGACTTCAGAAGAAGTGGATGCAAGGCTGAAAGACATCATGGTTGGTATTCACAAAGCCTGTCGCGATTACGGACGTGAAGAAGATGGTTATGTAAACTATGTAAAAGGTGCAAACATCGCCGGATTCGTGAAAGTTGCTGAAGCAATGCTTGCGCAGGGAGTTGTGTAAGGCTACTTACAGGATAAAAAAAACAAAAGCACTGAAAATTTCAGTGCTTTTTGTTTGGAAAGCTGCGTTGATTTCTTACTGAAAATTCATTGTGATCGGCAGTTTAAGTGTGTAATCTACAGGTTTGCCGTCTTTCGTCGCCGGTTTCCATTTCTCTGTCATTGCCTTTGAAACAGCATCCTGCACAGCATTCATCATATCATTGTCTTTAAAATCAAAAAACAAATCGGGATACGGATAAGAAGCAGGAACTGTAATCCATACTGTTCCCCCAAAGTTTCCTTTCTTGCCCTTCATTTTCGAAAAATTAAAATTTTCACCAATCGCTCTGCGTAACATTTCAAGACCTCCGGGATATTCAGCAGGAATCACTTCCGTTTCCTGCTCCATTTTCAGCGCTTCTGCATTATTTACTGTCTGGATTTCTGCTACATTGACAGTAGCTTCGTTTGCTTTTACTTTCTTAGGCCTTATTGTATCCGTTGATGGCTGCGGATGTTCAGAAACAATCTGTTCCTTTGCCGGAGTTTGAATCTGAACAGCAGGGCTTGGCAATGACGAAGCTGTTTTCGTTCTGATTGCGGTTTTTTCTCCTGTAATTACAGCTTTTGGCAAGGCATTTACTTCCGTTTTATTTTGAATAATCTGCGCCGGAATTTTATCCGCGAAAGCGAAAAACAGCAGACCAGCAATTGGCAAAGTACTCAGTGAAATCCACGAATCAAACTGCTTTTGAGGGGTGTTCATCATCTTAAATCTTTTTTTAGTGTTGTTAATATTAAATGAATTGGTCAGCGGAGAATTATTTGCAGCCAGATTTTTGAACAGAAGATTCTGATACTCTTTCACAGAAATTCCCTGATTCAAAACAGCGTCATCTGCGAGAAATTCGTGATTGGTGAGGATGGCTTTTCTATAAAAATAAAAGGCAGGATTAAACCAGAAAAATACCAGTGCTAATTGAGTAAAGATCAGATCAATACTGTGTTTCTGACGGACATGTACCGCTTCATGTCGGATGATTTGATAATCAATTTTATCAGCTTCATAATCCTGTCTGTTCAGGAAAATATTATTTAAGAAACTGTGTGGTGTTACACGGTCGTTAAGCAGAATCAGCGAAAAATTCTCCAGATTTCTTTTTTCACCTTTAAATATTTGTTTTCGGATTATATACAGGCTTCTGAAAAATCTGATCAACAAAAATAAAGTGACCACCGAATAACAAAGATAAATCAGCTTTTCTGCATCATAAAATTTTGCTTGGGGTGTAATAGCTGAACCATTCACAGCGATAAATTCGGAGGCCGCTTCAGTTGCTGATATAATCTGCACACCGTAAGGAATGTTTACCAGCGGCACAACGATCGAAAATACAAGTGCTGCGATCAGATAAAATCTGTTGAAATGGAGTGTTTTATGTTTTTCAAGAATCAAAAAGTAAACACCCAGCATCATAGTAGAGCACACGATTAATTTAATAATATAGGTTTCCATTATAATTTTTTTTCTTCAATGGCATTTTCTATGATCTCTTTAATCTCCTCGAGTTCTGCAGTCGTCAGTTTCGCGTTTGCTGTAAAAAATGATGCAAACTGCGGCACTGAATCATTAAAAAAACGGCCTATCAAACCCTTCATTTCATGTGTGAAATAGCTTCCTTTTTCAATCAGGGGATAATACTCCCTGGAATTACCATAGAGTTTATAGCTCACCATTTTTTTGTTTTGCATTCTTTTTAATAAAGTAGCCACCGTACTTGCGGCAGGTTTCGGATCCGGTACAGCTTCGAGAATATCTTTCATAAAAGCCTTTTCCTTTTCCCATAATACATCCATGATCGATTTTTCAGCTTCTGTCAACTTATCCATTTCTACAATATTATATTTTCTTCTACAAATGTAGAACTTAAATTTAGTTGTGCAAATTTTTTCGCGAATTTTTTTGCCTCGGTATTATTCGTTATTTCTTCGCGGATTTCATACTTTTGCACCACCAAAATTTAAGGGGTGCTGCATTTTTGCGGCTGAGATTATACCCAATGAACCTGGAACAGGTAATGCTGTTTAGGGATTGTACATATAACAAAATGAAAATTATTGCGGTGCGCATCAATGCTCGCTGCTGATTAACAACTTGTTATATCATTTTAATCGCCCCTTTTATTCAAATAAATTCTAAAAAATTTAAAAGAATGAAAGGATTTTTTATTTTCGGACTTTGCGTAAGTCCCGTTGCATTTTATGCACAAACTGATCAGGACACCATCCGTGAAGCCACGATTGAAGCGGTGTCTTTTACCAAAAGGCTTCCTGTAGCCAAAGAAATCATTAATGTAGAACGGGATCTCGGTTCCAAAAATCTCGGACAGGACCTGCCAATTCTGCTGAAAAACCAGACTGCCGTGATTTCCACTTCCGATGCAGGAAACGGCGTCGGTTATACCGGTTTCAGAATTCGCGGCGTTGGCGGAACTTCCATCAATGTGATGATGAACGGGGTTCCGTACAACGATGCCGAATCGCAGGGAACTTTCTTTGTGGACGTTCCGGATCTTACCAGTTCCGCTTCGCAGATTATCATTCAGCGCGGGGTCGGAACTTCTTCGAACGGTGTTTCCGCATTTGGAGCAAGCGTCAATATTCTCTCCAAAAATCCGGAAGAAGAATTTTATATCCGGTCCGACAACAGCTACGGATCATTCTACACCTACAAATATTCAGCAGAAGTCGGAAGCGGAAAAATTGCAAATGATAAACTTTCGCTGATGGCGCGCTACACAAAAATTCATTCCGATGGTTACATCGACCGTGCATCGTCTGATCTCGATTCCTATAACTTCACCGCGCTTTGGGAAGAACAGCGCTCTAAATTCAGGATGATGGCTTTTGGAGGTAAAGAAAAAACGTATCAGGCGTGGAACGGTATTGACAAAAAAACCTGGGAAGAAAATCCGCGGTTCAATTATTCCGGTGCTATTTACGATGAGAACTGGGAAAATATTGTAGGATTTTACGATAACGAAACAGACAATTACCGGCAGAATCATTTTCAGTTTCTCTGGGAACAGTTGCTTGGCGAGCAGTGGCGACTGGAAACCACAGCCCATTACACTTTAGGCAAAGGTTTTTACGAAAATTATAAGCAGGGTGATCCTTTTGAGCGTTACAATCTGGAAAATCAGGGAACAGTAGAGTATTCTGATTTTATCAGAAAAAAATGGCTCGACAATGATTTTTACGGAATAGTAACCAATCTCTACGGAAGAGCAGGCATTGCAGAACTGAATTTCGGTGCGGTAGCCAATAATTATATCGGCTATCATTACGGCGATGTGAGCGGCGTATACTATCCTTCAATTCAGGATCACGAATATTATAGAAACAGATCTGTAAAAACCGAATATGCCGGATTTGCGAAAGGAATTTTTAAGCTGAACAGAATTGAACTCTTCGGGGATCTGCAGGCAAGATCAATCCAGTATTCTACTCGGATTATTCAGCAGGGTGACTATGAAGGAATGGAGATGAACAGAAACTGGAATTTCTTTAATCCAAAAGCCGGAATCAGCTACAATATCGGTAACGGGAAAGTTTACCTGTCCTATGCAAAAGCGAGCCGTGAGCCAAACCGAGATGATCTTTTCGCAAACCCGGAAACTCAGGCTGAAACGCTGCACGATTTTGAAGCCGGGGTTGAAAAAAATTTCGGCAGCAACTTTTCTGTGGCAGCAAATGCGTATCTGATGAACTATGTTAATCAGCTGGTTTTAACAGGTGAGATCAATGATGTCGGTGCGTTTATCCGCTCAAATTCCGGGAAATCCTATCGCGCCGGGATTGAATTTTCTGCTCTCGGTAAAATTACGCCACAATGGCAAATTTCGGGTAATCTCGCACTCAGCAAAAATGAAAACCGCGATTTTATAAGTGAAGCTGATGGAACCGTTCTGGAATACGGGCGTACCCCAATTTCGTTCTCGCCGGAAACTGTTGCCAATTTGCTGGTAAGGTACAGTCCGGTACAGAATTTTAGCATCGGTCTGCAGAATCAGTATGTCGGAAGCCAGTATCTCGACAACACCGGAAATGAAAACAGCCGCCTTCCGGATTATTTCCTTACAGACCTGAATGCGCAGTACACGTTGAAATTAAGAAGAACCGACGTAGATCTGAAACTCCTTATCAATAACCTGCTCGATAAAAAATATGTAAACAATGGATTTATGTACGGTACAGATCCTTATTATTTTGCGCAGGCCGGAATTAATTTTCTTTTTGGAGTGAGTTTCAAATTTAAATAAAAGGCTGATTTACAATAAAAAAGGAATTGCAAACTGAAGAATCGGCGCGTAATTCCTTTTTTGTTTTTCGGGTAAAAGCATGTAAATTTGCGCCCTCATGAGAATTGCAGATTACATACTGGAATATCTGTCGAAAAACGGTTCTGTCCAGGTTCCTGAATTTGGCGAATTTCTACTCGAAGATGTTGGAGCACAGTTCGATGCAGAGACGAAGAAATTCCTTCCTCCTGCAAAACTGATTACGTTCCGGTCCGATTACCTGGCAGAGAATTCCGGCTTTAGCAGTTTTTTGTCCGAAAAGGAAAGAATTCCAGCCGAATCAGCTCTTACTGAAATCCGAAAACAGACAGATTTCTGGAAACAGAAACTTGCTGCAGGTGAAGAACTGGAAATTGCAGGAATCGGGACATTTTATCAGGGCGAAACACTGAATTTCTCCGGAAACCGGGTAGAAAAAACAACACCGGATTATTACGGACTCGAGGAAATCGCGCTGAACGATATCAAAAAACCGGGAAAAGGCGCTGTTGTCCAGGTAAACAGTGAATCAGAAAACGGCGACTATAAGTTTAACCGCAGTATTCTCTGGATTTTTCTGATCATTATTCCGGTTGCCGCACTTGCTTTTCTGGCAGTAACGCAACATGAAAGAATTTTTGGAAAAAAATCATTTGACGATTTATCGGTGAAAACTTCTACACACCGCATTCCGGCTGACACCGTGAAAACGGATTCTCTGCAGCAAAAAGTATCGGACAGCCTGAAAGCAGACAGTATTCAGAAATTAAATGCGGTACCCGTTGCTGTAAAGAAAAAAATCGCTAAACCACGTAAGAAGAACAACAGAAAATACACCAGTAATCAATGGAAAAAGTGAAAAAAGCCAGCGAGTCGCTGACGGTGATGACCAATATCGTTCTGCCGAATGAAACAAACTCGCTACGGAATCTGTTTGGTGGCGAACTGCTCGCAAAAATGGACCGGTGCGCTTCAATTTCAGCGGCGAGACACTGCGCAAGACGTGTGGTAACAGCTTCTGTAAACCATGTTTCGTTCAATCATCCGATTCCGGAAGCAGGAATTGTGGTGCTGGAATCCAAAGTTTCCAGAGCTTTTTCAACTTCGATGGAAATTTATGTAGATGTTTGGCTCGATGATCCGATTGCCGGAAAAAAAATACACACCAACGAAGGCATTTACACTTTTGTTGCCGTGGACGAATACAACAAACCGGTGCCAATTCCAAAGATGGAACCGGAAACCGACGTGGAAAAAGAACGTTTTGATGCAGCGCTTCGCCGTAAGGAGCTTTCCCTGATTCTTTCCGGTCGTATGAAAGCCGAGGAATCCGTGGAACTGCGCAAACTTTTCTGCTAGCAGAATAATTTTCAACCGTTCTGATGCGAATCCTTCAGCTGGACCATAATCATCCGCTCATTTCCGAACAGCTCACTCAGCGAGGATTTACAGTTGAGGAAGATCACCATTCAACGTACGACCAGGTTCTTCAGAAAATTCACCTTTATGACGGTATTATCATCCGCAGCAGAATTCCGGTGGACTTTAATTTCTTGCAGAAAGCTAAAAATCTGAAGTTCATTGGAAGAGTCGGCGCGGGAATGGAAAACATCGATGTTGCAGCGGCAGAACATTTAGGCATAAAACTTTTTCACGCACCTGAAGGCAACCGCGATTCGCTGGCAGAACATGTTCTGGGAATGCTGCTTTTGCTGATACACCGCCTCAGAATTTCCAGCAATGAAGTAAGAAACGGAATCTGGCTTCGCGAAGAAAACCGCGGCGATGAAATCATGGGAAAAACCGTCGGACTGATTGGATACGGAAATATGGGGAAAGCCGTTGCGAAACGGTTCAGCGGATTCGGATGTGAAGTTATTTTTCATGATATTCTTCCAGATTTAGGTGATCAGTACGCAACTCAGGTCAGTCTGGAAGAACTCCAAGAAAATGCAGATATCATCAGTCTCCATATTCCGCTAACCACCGAAACACATCATATAATTGATGATACGTTTATCAACACCGTAAAAAAACCATTTTATTTGGTCAACACTTCACGCGGAAAAAATGTTGAAACTAAAAGTTTAGTTGAGGGTCTTATATCCGGGAAAATTAAAGGCGCAGCGCTCGATGTTTTAGAATTTGAAACCTCATCTTTCGAAAAAATTGAAGTCACAAATCGTGATCTGGAGTTTTTGCTGAATTCAGAACAGGTACTGATCACGCCACATATCGCAGGCTGGACGCATCAAAGCAAAGAAAAACTCGCGCAGGTAATCGTAAATAAAATTCTGGACGAATTTACAGAACAACAATAAGTTTCAAGGATTAAAGCAATGCAGGATGCTGTTAAAAAAGTCTTAAAAACAGTTTCCTGAAATTCATCTTCCTCTGTTTTTACTAAATTGCTGCTCCTTTTTACATTATTTTAATGAAGATAAAACTGTTGCTGCTGATTCTGTCCCTGTCACTTTCCCTCGTGTCATGTAAAAAAGAACAAACAGAGAAACCTAAAGAGCAGCCGGCCCTTCCCAACTTCAGCAATGTAAACCTCAAAGATGTTTTCCGGAAAAAAGACGGCCGCATTAAGAATGAAGATTCCATTATGGCGGTAATCAACCAGTATTACAGAACCGTTTGGGAAGGCGGCGATTTGTGGGGCGGTTTTTTAATAGCAAAAGGTGACAAGATTATGTACGAAGGATATCGCGGATTTGCGCAGGACAGTCTGCAGGAACCGATAACATCTACTACTCCGCTTCATGTAGCGTCAATCAGTAAATCGATTACCGCAATGGCCGTGATGAAACTGGCTGAAGCCGAAAAGCTTTCGCTGAATGATGATCTGACCAAATTTTTTCCAAATTTTCCCTATCCGGGAATTTCTGTACTCAATCTGCTTACGCAGCGCAGCGGCCTGCCAAAATATGAATATTTCATCGACAAGATTGACCGCACCGCTCCGGAATTGAACAAACAGTTTCTTACAAATAGCGATGTGCTGAATATGCTCGTTAAATATAAACCACAGGCTGCGAGAGCACCGGATTCAGGTTTTATGTACTGTAATACCAATTATGCACTTTTGGCGCTGATTGTGGAAAAAATAACCGCGACTCCTTTTCCCGAAGCGATGAAGCAGATGGTTTTTGAGCCGTTAAAAATGAAACACAGCTATATCTTTACCGAGAAAGATTTGAATACTGCTGCGAAATCATTTTATAACAGAGGTCCGAAAGTACATCCTTACGATCGTCTCGATCTTATTTACGGCGACAAAAACGTCTATACAACACCACGGGATCTTTATAATTTTTCTAAAGCGCTTTACTCGGAGGATTTTCTGAAACCCGAACTCATGTCAATGGTTTTTGTACCGTACAGCAATGAAAAGCCGGGGATTAATAACTACGGTATCGGTTTTCGGATGAAAGTTTATGATAACGGCAGAAAACTGACATTTCACACAGGATGGTGGCACGGAACAAACTCCGTTTTCGGCCATCTTTTGAATTCTGATGTCACAATTGTTTCCATTGGCAATAAATTTTCACGCGGTCCGTATACCGCACTTTCACTTGCGAGCCTTTTTGATGAATATCCCATTGAAATTGCACGGCTGCAGTCTGCACTGGGACTACCGCCGGATTCCGCAAATGAAGAAGCCGATTCTGCGGCAGTGAGTGAAGAATTATAGCTACTTTTGCGGATATGTTTCAAATGAGGTCACTTCTGGTTGCGATCGTCACTGCATTGTCGCTGATTTCCTGCGCGAGAGTCGGTTCGCCGGTTGGTGGCGATAAAGACACGATTCCGCCCAAAGTTCTTGGCAGCAATATCGACAGCACCAGAGTGAACGTTCCCACTTCACTGAAAGAACTCCGGATTGATTTTGATGAATATGTAACGCTGAAAGAGGCAACCAAAAATCTCAATATTTCGCCGCCGATTAAAAAACTGAAGAAAATTCTGCCGGCGAATCTTGCTACAAAATTTGTCCTGATACAATGGGAAGACGACCTGCAGGAAAATACGACCTACAACTTTAATTTTGGCAATGCAATTCAGGATAATAACGAAAACAATCCGCTTCCCTATTATAATTTTGCGTTTTCAACAGGTGAAAAAATCGATGATATCTACATCAGCGGCGAAGTGCAGGACAGAAGCCGTATTTTGCCACCAACATCGCCTAAAAACAGGGTAGTTGGCCTTTATAAATATTCCGACAGCATCAACTACAGCCAGAAACCTTATTATCTGACCAGAGCAGACGACGACGGCTATTATGAACTGGATTATCTTGCGCCCGGAACTTACCGCATCATCGCTTTTGAAGACGATAACGGAAATTCTGTTTATGAACCGGGAAGAGAAAAAATCGCTTTCCTTCGTGACAGCATTCAGCTGGATAAATCGGTTTCCGGACTTAATCTCGATTTATTTCCTTCAAAAAAACAGGTTCGCTACCTGGAAACCAAACCCGAAACCGGCGGTTTGCTGATGCTTTTCGAAGGAAATCCTGCTAAAGTAACGCTCGAAAGCAGATCCGAAAAACTGAAAGATTACCGGGTAACACACCGTCAGAATTCCGACTCTGTGCGAATCTGGTTCAATGCAGAGCCGCAAAACATCGGAACCGAAGCCACAGAACGGCTCGAATTTGGTTATAATGCTGACGGAAAAACCGGGACCGCGACTGCTTTTTACAGGAAACCGGAAAACACAGAAATGACGATCGCCAATAATGCAGGAAATTTGGTTCCGCCGCGTAGTCCGTTTATTTTCACCTCGAATTATCAGGTTGATAAAATTCAGCCTGCAAACTGGACGCTCAACGAAGATTCCCTTACCGCAGTAGTTTTTGACGCAAGAATTTCGCAGACCAATCCGATGCAGGTTCTGGTAAATGCAGATTTTAAAGAGGGTAAAAAATATCAGCTGACTGTTCCAAGACAAACTGTTTCATCCTTTTATAATGCAACCGAGAAAACCTACCGTTTTGAATTTGAAGGTGATAAAATAGAAAATTACGGAAGTTTTGAAATTACCCTGAAAAACAGACCTTCCGGAAAGTTCTGGCTGCAATTACTGGATTCGGGAGAAAACGTGCAGTATCAGAAATATACTTCAGATGAGGTGATAAAATTCCCGTTTCTTAAAGCCGGCGTTTATCTCGTAAGGATTCTCGCAGATAATAACGGAAACGGTAACTGGGACGTCTCTGATTTAAGTTCCGGCACTTTTGCGGAAGATGCCTATGTATTCTATAAAGGTATAAATGTACGTCCGCTTTGGGAAATTCGCGAAGAGTGGGACCTGACAGATACCAGAAAACTGGATCCCGCAACCATTCCTAAACCTGAAGTAAAAGCACCGGTTGAGGAAGAACCGGACGAACTTCCGAATCCTGATATCAACAGCGGCAATTCTGCCATCCGCGACCTTACTGTTCCCCGGCGATGAAAAAATTCCTGATCATCACCCTGAGCGTTCTTGTTGTTTTCGGGCTGATACAACTTATCCCTGTAAACAGAACAAATCCTCCGGTTCAGCAAAAAGAAAATTTTGTAACCGTGATGAAGACACCGAAAAAAATCGAGGGATTACTGCGCAACGCCTGTTACGACTGTCATTCAAACGAAACCAACTATCCGAAGTATGCGTATGTTGCACCGGTTTCCTGGTCTGTAAAACACCACATTACAGAAGGACGCGAGCACGGAAATTTTTCAGAATGGAGCAAATACAGCAGGGAAGCTCAGGAAACTTTCCTACAGCATTCAGTTCTGACCATCAGAGACCATTCAATGCCGCTTCCAGGTTATATTGCACAACATCCGGAAGCAAATCTTACAGATGCTGAACGAAAACTGCTTACCAATTACTTCGAAGAACTTCTCTTGCAGATGAAGCAAAAGTAACTATTGCGTAAAACGTTTCAGAAATTCCCGCTGGGAATCGAATGCAATATCTTTCAGGTCAATTTCAGATTTTTCAATCCATACACCTTCGGAAATTTCAGAAAGCTCAGCAATGAATTCAAACTTCTCTTCAATTTCGTAACTGTAAAATAAATCGAGCGTATTGTAATCGATCCCTTTGTAATGATAAACATTGGGGAGACTCGCTTCATATTTGAGTCGGGAAACATCGAGCTTCACCTGTAATTCTTCTTCCAGTTCGCGAATACAGGTGGTTTCCGCTGATTCTTTGGGATCGACAAAACCTCCTGCAAGATCGAGTTTTCCTTTTTTCGGATCCTGATTCCGGCGTGTCAGAAAGATTTCATCTCCGTGTGTAAGAACCACAGCAACTGCGCCTGCAACGTTATGAAACAGTGTAAAACCGCAGCTGCAGCTCCATTTTTTCTCTCCATCCCATTCTAACTGTTCTTTTCCGCATTGCGGGCAGAACCTTAACTGCTGCATCTATGAAATATTTCTTGGATGATAATTGAGTATAACATCACGGAGTTCTTCGGTCTTCAGATGCGTATAAATTTCGGTAGTGGTAATGCTGGAATGGCCGAGCATTTCCTGAATATAGCGCAAATCGGCCCCATTCTGAAGCAAATGAGTGGCAAAAGAGTGGCGGAACGTGTGCGGAGAAATTTTCTTGCTAATTCCTGCCTTTTCGGTAAGTTCCTTGATAATGATAAACACAATCACCCGCGACATGGAAGAACCTCTGCTGTTCAGAAACAGAATATCTTCACATTTGCGGCTAATTTTGTATTGCGAACGAACATTTTTGATGTATTCCTTAATCAGGCGCGCTGTATAATCGGCAAGCGGAACGAAACGGGATTTATCGCCTTTACCGTCTACTTTAAGATATCCTTCTTTAAAGTTAAAATTGCTGATTTTCAGATCGATAAGTTCAGAAACACGCAGTCCGCATCCGTACAGAACCTCAATCATACATTGATTGCGTTTTCCTAAATCCGTTGACAAGTCGATGGCTTTCAGAATACGCTCTACATCCTCAAAACTCAGCGTATCCGGAAGATAGAGTCCGAGTTTCGGGCCTTCCAGCAGCGTTGAAGGATTGTCCATCCGGATTTCTTCTTCGAGCATAAATTTAAAAAAAGCCTTAATTGAAGAAACCCATCTAGCCTGAGACCGTTCGCTGAATTTCTGTTTGGAAAGCTGAAAAAGATATTCCTGCAGCTGCGCAAAGGTAATATCTTCAGGAGACACCTGCATCTCGTTTTCTGCGTAGGTCTGAAGTTTACGGACATCGCGCAGATAGGCGTCCAGTGTATTGTCGGAAAAATTTCTTTCAAATTTTAAGAAATTTTCAAAATCATTAATTCTCTCTGTCCAGTTCATCATTGTGTGTGTTTTTTATGGTTACTGTTTATTTTAAAACGTCTTCGGGAACCTGCAAAACCTCTATTCCATGGTTTTCCAGAAATTTATTTCCCTCATTGTCTTTATATTCATCAATATATACTACTTTTCTGATTCCGGCCTGCAGTACCAGTTTGCTGCATTCCCGGCAAGGCGACATTGTCAGATAAAGTGTTGCTCCGTTTGCCGATTGCGTAGAACTGGCCAGTTTCAGAATCGCATTAGCTTCCGCATGCAGCACGTACCAGTGCGTATTTCCTTCTTCATCTTCGCAGCAGTTTTCAAATCCGGAGGGCGTTCCGTTGTACCCGTCGGAAATGATCATTCGGTCTTTTACGATAAGCGCACCAACCTGTCTTCGTTTGCAGTAGGAAAGGCGGGCCCATTCTTTAGCCATCCGCAGATAGGCTATATCAAACTTACTGATTTCCAATATACTAACTTATTATCCGAATACAGGCTTTCGCTTCTCCAAAAATGCAGCGACGCCTTCTTTCTTATCATCCATTTCGAAAAGTTCGCCGAACGACTGTATTTCTTTTTCGAAGCCTTTTCCGCTGTCGCACATATTAACCGCTTCAATAGCTTTAGCAATTCCCATCGGAGAATTTTTGGCAATAATCGCGGCAAGTTCCCTGCATTTTTCCAGCAGCATTTCCTGCGGGAATACTTCATTGACCAAACCGATTTCCTTTGCTTTTTCCGCCGGAATCATCTTCGCGGTAAAAATCAGTTCATTTGCCCATCCTTTTCCCACCAGTTTCGGTAATCTTTGCGTGCCGCCATAACCTGGAATCAGTCCCAGCGTTACTTCAGGAAGCCCAAGTTTTGCATTATCGGAAGCGTAACGAATGTGACATGCCATTGCCAGTTCGAGTCCGCCACCAAGTGCAAAGCCATTTACTGCAGCAATAACCGGCTTATTCATGTTTTCCACTTTATTAAAAAGAGATTCCTGTCCGTTTCTTGCCAAATTTTCTGCCTGTTTTGCGCCGAAATCTGAAAATTCCTTGATATCGGCTCCGGCAACAAACGATTTCTCGCCGCTTCCGGTAAGCAAAATAACTCTGCAAGCACCGTCATTACGCAATTCATCCAGTACATTACTGAGCTCAGATATCGTAGAGGCGTTCAGCGCATTCAGAGCTTGCGGCCGGTTTATCGTAATGGTAGTAATGTAATTTTCTCGCTCAACAAGTAAATTTTCGTAATTCATAAATGGTTATTAATGCATATTTAAATATCACTGCAATATAAGAAGTAAATTACAGAACAGTGCATTTTTATGTATAAATTTCCAATATAATCGGTCGCCGATGAAATAAATTAAAAAAAATCGTACACGTTAATACAATTTTTTATGGATAAAATGCGAAAATCAATGAAAGGCTATATTCTGTAATTCATAAAAAGAAATAAACACCTTAAGCAGGCCTCCATTTTAAATTGATTAGTTTTGCAAAAATTTGAACCTGCAATGAACATTCAACAGCTTGAGTATCTGGTAGCAGTGGACAAGCACAAGCATTTCGGCAAGGCCGCGCACGCCTGTTTTATTACGCAGCCGACATTGAGCGCGATGATCCATAAACTTGAGGAAGAACTCGATGTGAAAATTTTCGACCGCACCTCTCATCCGATCAGAACCACAGATACCGGCGCTGAAATTGTGAAGCACGCTAAAACAGTTATCGATGCTGTAAACGAACTGCGGACCAAGGCAGACCTTCTCAACAATATTTTGGGAGGATCGATCAATGTCGGAATCATCCCGACTGTTTCTACCTATCTGCTGCCAACGGCTATCTTTAAATTTCTGAACCAAAACACAAAAATTCAGCTGCAGATTAAGGAAATGACCACTGACAATATCATCCGCAGCCTGAAATCGGGAGAGCTGGATGCAGGAATTATTTCCACTCCTTATGAAGCGGCGAAAGATTTTTATGCAGACGTGCTGTTTAATGAAGAACTCATGGTATATTCTTCGGAAAAGAGCGACCATGATGCTACCTATGTAAAACCGGAGGAAATCGATGTGGAAAAAGTGTGGCTTCTGGAAGAAGGAAACTGTCTTCGCACCCAGTTCGAAAACATCTGCCAGCTGAGAGAACACTCAGACAAGCCTACCAATTTAAAATTTAAAGCAGGAAATATCGGTACTTTACTCCAGATTGTTGACAAAGTCGGAGGAATCAGCGTTATACCTGAACTTGCAGCCAATCAACTTTACGATTTCCAGAAAGACAAACTGTACCGTTTTCAAAAACCATTTCCTTACAGGGAAGTGAGCATTATCTATTATAAACCGACGTACAAACAGCGGATTATCGATCAGCTCGCACTTTGTATCCGCAATTCGGTAGAAGGAATTCTGAATTTTCCGAAAGCGGAAAACGATTTCGTTAATATACGCCCGGAATAAAAATCAACCCAGTGCCAGTTTGCAGAATCGAAAAATCTACAGTAAATTTGCAGACGCTAAGACCGGAGGAAAAATTTGACTGATTGCAACCTCGACTAAAAAATGCTAAAACTGCCTATTCTTTTAGTTTTTCTGTGACTTTTTCCGCCGTTCTGCGATTATTTTTAAACTAAAAAACAAAAGAATATGTCCTATTTATTTACTTCAGAATCAGTTTCCGAAGGACATCCTGACAAAGTAGCGGATCAGATTTCCGACGCACTTATTGACAATTTTCTGGCATACGACAAAGATTCGAAAGTAGCCTGCGAAACGATGGTTACAACAGGACAGGTTGTTCTCGCAGGAGAAGTGAAATCTGAAGCTTACCTCGATGTTCAAAGCATCGCCCGTGAAGTAATCAACGGAATTGGATACACAAAAGGCGAATATATGTTCAACGGTGATTCCTGTGGTGTTATTTCTGCCATCCATGAGCAGTCTCCTGATATTAACCAGGGTGTTGACCGTACAGTAGATATCGATGATTTTGAACACCATGCGAATTCGCAGGGAGCAGGAGACCAGGGAATGATGTTCGGATATGCAACTAATGAAACCGATAATTACATGCCTTTAGCACTGGATCTGGCTCATGCTATTCTCCAGGAACTTTCTGAGTTAAGACGTGAAAACAGCGCCATCTCTTATCTGAGACCGGATGCAAAATCGCAGGTAACCATTGAGTACTCCGACGATCACAGGCCAATCCGAATCGACAGCATCGTTGTTTCCACACAGCATGATGAATTCGGAAGTGATGAAGCTATGGCTGCAAAAATCCGCAAGGACATCATCGAAATCCTGATTCCAAAAGTGAAACTGAAGCAAAAACAGGAAATTCAGCAACTGTTTAATGATCAGATCAAATACCACATTAATCCGACCGGAAAATTTGTAATCGGCGGACCACATGGCGATACAGGCCTTACCGGAAGAAAGATTATTGTGGATACTTACGGCGGAAAAGGAGCACACGGAGGTGGCGCTTTCTCCGGCAAAGATCCGTCTAAAGTGGACAGAAGTGCAGCTTATGCTACGCGCCATATTGCAAAAAATCTCGTTGCTGCCGGTGTTGCGGATGAAATTCTGGTGCAGGTTTCATATGCTATTGGTGTTGCAGAACCTTGTGGACTTTTCATTAACACGTACGGAACTTCCAAAGTGGGACTTTCTGACGGCGATCTGGCAAAAAGAGTTCAGAAATTATTCGATTTGAGACCTTATGCGATCGAGCAGAATCTGAAGCTGAGAAATCCGATTTATCAGGAAACTGCGGCTTACGGTCATATGGGACGCGAACATTACACCGGAAGCAAGACTTTCAATAAAGGAAAAAACAACGAAAAAGTGGTAGACAATCTGGAATTCTTTACCTGGGAAAAGCTTGACCGTGTTGACGACATCAAAAAAGAGTTTGGAATTTAATTCTGCAAACGGTAAATCCAACTGCTTCGAAGTTATTTCGGAGCAGTTTTTTATTTAACTTTGTTGGCGCTTGTGCATCTAAATTTATGAAAAAGAGATTTTTGCTTGGTGTTTTACTGATGATGACGGCTTTCTCTGCAAAAGCACAGATGACGATGCATAAACTTGTACATGCAGGTTATGTGTACCAGAACCAGAGTTTTGGGGAAATCGGCGGAAGGCTGTTGTTCCTGGAAAATGACGACATGATTTTTCGGCTTGGAGCAGGAGGTCTTTTCGGCGCTACCAACGGAAAATTTGCCGCAATGCCAAAAATTCAGGGCGATATCCTGATTAACTTCGAAAGAAATGTCGATTTTTATCACTCTCATTATTTTTTGGCTGGAGCAGAAGTGACAACGAAATATGTTGCACCGAAAATTGGCGCAACGCTTTTCGGACTGATAGATTTAACCGGCGGATATGCCTTTCCGATTGACAAAAAAGGACTGCACGGGAAACAAATGAAAGGACTGAATATCAACTTTACACTGAATATACCGGTAGTGTTGATTTACGACCTCACCCATTAAAATTATAAATAACGCAAGAAAACAGTAATACAATTATCAAGTATTCACATTTTTTCTTATATTTGCAAACCCAATTTATTAACTGCCTATAGATTTCAATTTTACCTCAATTATTTTTTAAACAAAACGCCTTGTGAATGCCATTTTCATGTGCAGTAAGGCTAATTAATTGAGATGAAAAAAATGAAATCTACCAATACAGACAGTTCACTAATCGTTCTTTATCAGCAGGGAAATGAGTCTGCACTCGCCAAGCTGATCGAAAGACATCAAAAGGAACTTTACACCTATATATTTTACAAGGTAATGGATGAAGACCTGGCGAATGATATTTTCCAGGATGCCTTCATGAAAATAATTATTACCCTGAAAGAAGGACGCTACAATGAAGAAGGAAAATTCATCCTTTGGGCGAAGAGAATTGCGCACAACCTCATTATAGATCATTACCGGATGAAGTCCAAACACGTGAAAATTTCCGAAACAACTTATGAGAATGAAGAATATTCCATTTTCGATATTATTCGGGAACCGTCCGAGAATATTGAAGATCAACTGGTTTCGCAGCAAATAAACAGCGATTTGTTCAAAATGCTGGCATATCTCCCTGCAAACCAGCAGGAAGTGATAAAACTCAGGTTTTTTGACGGATTAAGCTTTAAAGAAATTGCTGAACAGACGGAAACCAGCATCAACACTACATTGGGACGCGTTCGCTATGCACTTATCAACCTCCGGAAAATCATGGAAGAAAATAAGCTTACTCTTACAAAATAATAAAACAGATTTTCTGTCGTTTTTAAAAGTGTTAATAAAATCGCCTATGAAAAATTTTGACACTTTAAAGCAGAAAAGCTTGAAACCAAAAAAACAGACCATTAAAAACCTGTTGGATTTTTCTAAAAGTCTGGAACTTGTGAAGACCGGAAAACGAAGTTTCCTGATTTCGAAAAATTAAATTTTTTACATTTGTGCCGTATGATACGGCACATTTTTTTTGATCTGGATAACACGCTGTGGGACCACAGAAAGAATGCCCGTCTCGCTATTCAGCATATTTTCAACCGCGAAAAAATAGGCGAACGCTTTTCGCTTGATTTCAATGAATTCCACCGGGAATATTTTACCATCAACGAAAACCTTTGGGCGCAGATCCGGGATGGAGAAATAGACAAAGAATACCTACGTAAACATCGATTTTACGACAGTTTCCTGTTTTTTGAAATCGATGACGCCGAACTTTCACAGGGATTTGAAAACAGTTTTCTGAAGGAAATTCTGAATTACAACGAACTCGTGGAAGGCACAATTGAACTTTTAGAGTATTTGAATGCCAAACATTACACACTGCATGTACTGTCCAACGGTTTTCAGGAAGTAACCTACACAAAATGCCTGTTGTCCGGCATCGACCGCTTTTTCGAAACTGTTACCTCAGCAGATGAAATCAACATACGGAAACCGCAGCCTGAAATATTTGAATATGCATTAAAAAAAGCTTCTGCAACTGCAACTGGAAGTATCATCATCGGTGACGACTGGATTGCAGATATAGAAGGAGGACTCGCTTTCGGAATGGACGCAATTTTTTTCGACCGCTTCGATGATGATTATGATGCGCCGGTGAAAACTGTAAAAAAATTAGCTGAAATAAAGAACTTTCTTTAAAAATTTCTGAGTTCTAGGCCATTCCCAGGCTTTTTCTGGCTCTGCTAAGCGTTTCGGCTGCAATTTTTCGTGTTTTTTCTGCGCCCTGCTGCAGTTTTTGTTCGAGTTCAGCTGTATGATTCATGTAATAATTGAACTTTTCCCTTTCTTCTTTGAAACGCATCAGGATCAGTTCGTACAGTTCTGTTTTCGCATGCCCATAACCGAAATTTCCGGCAAGATATTTCTGGCGAAGCATTTCTGTCTGTTCCGGTTCAGCAATGAGTTTATAGATGGCAAAAACGTTATCCGTATCCGGATTCTTCGGATCCTCAAGTGGTGTTGAATCGGTTTCGATGGACATAATCTGCTTTTTCAGCTGTTTATCCGGAAGAAAAATATTAATGATGTTACCGCGCGATTTAGACATTTTCTGTCCGTCGGTTCCGGGAACATATTTGGTGTCTTCCTGAAGTTCAGCTTTTGGTAACACAAAAACCTCTCCCATCTGATGATTGAATCTTGCACCCATATCGCGCGCCATTTCCAAGTGCTGAAGCTGATCTTTTCCAACCGGAACAATTTCTGCGTCGTATAAAAGAATGTCTGCCGCCATCAAAACCGGATAGGTAAAAAGACCTGCATTTACGTCTTCAAGCCGGTCTGCTTTATCTTTGAATGAATGCGCAAGCGTAAGCCTTTGATAAGGAAAAAAACAGGATAAATACCAGGAAAGTTCGCACACTTCCGGAATATCACTCTGCCGGTAAAAATATGTTTTGTCCGTATCCAGACCGCAGGCAAGCCAGGCAGCAGCAATTTCAAAGGTATTTTGTCTCAGTTCGTCACCATTTTTAATCTGGGTGAGCGAATGCAGGTTAGCAATAAACAAAAAGGATTCGTTTGACGGATCTTTTGCCAGTTCGATGGCAGGAATAATGGCTCCCAAAAGATTTCCCAGATGCGGAGTTCCGGTTGACTGAATTCCGGTAAGAATACGCGACATGATAAACAGTAAAAAAGTTGTAGCAGCAAAAATAAGGAAACAACCGCTTTTTAAGCGCAGTTATGAGCGTATTTCACAAAAAAACTGCGCTATTATTTAGAAATTTAAGAACTGCAGGAAAGCATGGAACAGCCCGCCACGCCAAGATACTTGTCCGGGCGTTTCACCGAAAATTCAGGAAACATTTCCGTATAAGGGTTTTCCAGGGCTTTGAGCAGTTTTTCGAGTAATGTGGCTTCTCCTTTATCCAGTTCCTCAATACATTCGAAAAGCAGATAATTTCTTAAAATAAATTTTGGATTGGCTTTCTGCATGATTTGCCGTGATTCTTCCGTGCTGCAGGTATTGAGCATTTTTCGCTTGAGATAGTTGGTGATAAAATCTTCGAATATTTCCATTTTTTCTGCCGGCTGTGGCAAATAGGAAACCTTCACCAGAAACTGTTCTAAACCGGTGGTGTCCGTTATTCTTTCCAGCTCCGTAAAAAACAGCGTGTAATCGAACTGCAGCTCCATCATCAATTTTTGCCAGGCGGCGAAGAACTCATCGTCTTTTTCCAGCACCTGATCAAATCCGAACTTCTCCGACATCATTTCATCATGTTTTTTCCAGAAATAATCGCTGTAATGTTCCAGTCTCTGCTCCAGAAAATCTGCATCATTTATTAGAGGAAACAATGCATTGGAAAGTTGCCACAGATTCCACTGGGAAATTTGAGGCTGCCTGCCAAAAGCATATCTTCTTCCCGGAAGGTCTGTAGTATTTGGCGTAAAATTCAGGTCGAATGCATCAAGCATGGAAAACGGTCCATAATCAATAGTTAAACCAAGAACAGACATATTATCCGTATTCATAACTCCGTGCACGAAACCGACACGTAACCATTCCACCATCAGATCGGCGGTACGCAGAGAAACTTGAGTAAACAGATCTTTATATCGCTGAACACCTTCCGAATTAATCTCAGGAAAATAATTCTGAATGGTAAAATCAGCAAGCTGCGTAAGTATTGCAGTTTCTTTTTGTGCAGATAAAAGTTCGAAATGACCAAAACGCAGAAAGCTTTCCGCAGTTCTGATAACTACCGCTCCTTTTTCAGCTTCCGGATTTCCGCTGTACATAATATCACGGATCACATCCTCACCTGTAAGCGCAAGACTTAATGCTCTGGTTGTCGGAATTCTGAGATGATGCATCGCTTCGCTCATCAGATATTCACGAAGAGAAGAACGCAAAACCGCTCTTCCGTCGGCAAACCGTGAATAAGGTGTCGCTCCCGCTCCTTTCCACTGGATTTCTGTAAGTTTCCCCGCTTCATTTTTTATCTCCCCGGCGAAAATGGCGCGTCCGTCTCCCAATTGTCCTGCCCAGTTTCCGAACTGGTGACCGGCATAAGCAGTTGCATAAGGTTTTACATTCTCCGGGAGTTTATTTCCTACCAGAAACGGCAGATCGGAATCACTGAAATTTCCAAGGCCAATCTCTTCTGAAAGTTTCTCATTGAAAATCAGCAGTTTGGGAGCAGGAAACTCTGCAGGATTTACCGTGCAGAATAAAATCTTTGGTGTCTGTCGCTGAACTGTGTTGCCTGAAAAATCTCCGGGAAAAATTTTGAGATACTGCTGCGTGATCTGGTCTGTCTTCATGTTCTAAAGGTAACGACAATTAACACGCCAAAAAAGAAGATGAAAGCTGCGGTATTTGATAAGAACGATTTCCATTTATTGCGCAGGCATCGTATTATTCTCCTCTTTTCTGTCCTGGTTCAACAGAATCGGAGCTTCGTTTGCCAGTTTGTTTCTGGTCGGAATTTTATAACTGACACTGATTCCGAAATTTTGAGAATCATATTTGTTCCCAAGAAAAATATTTGAATTATTGTAAAGTGACGTTACAGCGTTTTCGTTGGTGCGGAATATATCATCCGCAAAAACCGACACCGTAAGCCGGTCTTCCATAAACTTTTTGCTTAAGTTGATATTAAAGCTGTTCATCCACGGCTTTTCCATACGGTAATAGAACCAGTTTCCGTGCGTCATATTGATATAATTGGCGACCAGTTTAATTTCTTTCGGAAGCTTTAACTGCAGCATCAGGTTGTACACCCAAAATCCCTGATTATCATTTTGGGGAAGTTCATGCAGCTGATATCCGGCATAAACGTACAGAAAATTCATATCATCCGGATTGACGTTCAGCTTCATTGTTTCTTTCAGGCCATCAGTAAAAATCATAAAAGGGACCGGCAAACCGACATTGAAATTATGGATTCTCATCGAATTCACATTGATGAAATTCTGTCTCACAGTATATGCTTCACGACCATCTACCACAGGATTCGACGGAAAAAAATAACTTTTCTCGGCAATCTGAACATTCTGGTTTTCTGCAACGCTGTAATTGTACCCGATAAATGCATAATCGAACATGGAAACTTTCACCTCAAAATTGTCGAACACAGTTGGCCGCAGATTCGGATTTCCGCCGAAAATAATATTCCCGTTCTGGTAATTGGTATTATTCGGATTCAGGGAAGAGATGGATGGCAGCTGTATTTTTTTATTGTAATTCAACGCCAGATATACCCTGCTCATAAAATTGTACTGAATGCTGGCATTCGGAAACAAGCGAAACTGATTGAAAGGAATCAGGTCCTGCGTAAGTTCACCGGAAGTAAAATCGAGTGTCTTTCCGGAAATATCATAATTCTCGACACGGGTTCCCAGTATAAAATCAAATTTTCTATAAGATGCGAGTAATTCTGCATAAGCTGCAGCTGTTTGCCGGTTATAACTTAAATTTCTGATGCCGCCGGCTTCCGTATTAAAATGAACGTTTTCGAATAGTCCTCCCGCCGAAATTTTGCCTTCGTCCAGAAGATTCAGCGGATGCGAAAAATCTGTCTTGAAAATTACAATATTCTGTTCGGAGGCGGTTTCATAATGTCCGGTCTGCGATGATGCAGGATAGAATCTTGTACCGTTCTGCGAATATCCGCTCTTATAATTATTGTAGGAAGCGTTAAGATCAAGTTTTTGTGCCCTGTCATCGAATTTTACCTGATATGTTATACTTGCATCCTGTCTCAAAACATCTGTTGCGCCCTGATCAGTGGTGGTAAAACGCACAAGTGAGGGTGGCGAATCCGAAAACGGCTCGTAGCCCCAGCTTTCCGACTGCGAATCATTATTATTATGGTTGAGATCGTAATTGAGTAAGAGTTTATCCTGACCGATGTCGAAGGTAACTGCGGATTTCAAAAAATATCCTCGTTGAATCTGTTCCGTGTTAATCTGAGTAATGTCGCCGACCAAAGATTCCCGGAAACCTTCCCTGTAATTGTGTCCTACATTAAGCTGCCATCCGAAATATTTATTTTTGGCATTGAGCAGGATGGAATTTGAAGTCCGGTTGCGGTGCCTGTCGTAATTGTTGAAGGAATAACGTCCGGAATATGTTGCCGAAAGATAATTTTTCGCATTTCTGTTCGTGATGATGTTGATTATGGCACCGCCGGAAGTTGCAGGAAATTCTGCGCCGGGCTGCGTAATAATTTCAACACGGTCCACCGAATTTGCCGGCATGCCGTCGAGAAAACTTTGCAGCTGATCTCCGCCAATTCCTAGCGGGCGCCCGTCCATAAACACATCGAGCAGTTTTCCCTGATACATCATCCCTGCAACATCGGAAACAATGAGGCCCGGAAGTTTTTTCACGCCTTCCATCAAAGTTCCGGTATTCAGGTGCGGCTGTTCAGAAAAATCGAATATGGTGCGGTCTGCTTTCTGTTCAACGGCTTTTTTAGTTTTGGTGATCGTTACCTCATCAATATTCTTTTCTCTTGGCTTATTTGCAGGTTCCTGCTGTGCCGAAAGAATTGCCGACGCTGCAACCGCTATGATAATCAGGGACTTTTTCATGTGTAAAATTGGGGAGCAAAATTAATCAATTGTTTAGTAGAGTACGTATGATATTTGTTACGTCATTGACACAAAAAAACCGCTCATTTCTGAACGGTTTATAGGTAAGTTTATTGGCTTGCTTTAGTTTTCTTCAGCTTCAGCAGCGATCAGATTCAAAGCAGAACCTGCTTTAAACCAGCCGATTTGTTGCTCGTTATAAGTATGGTTAGCAATTACGGTATCTTTACTTCCGTCTGCATGTACAAATTCCAAAGTCAGCGGTTTCCCCGGTGCAAACTGATCAAGATCAAGGAAGTTTACCACATCATCTTCCTGAATTTTATCGTAATCTGCCTTATCGTTGAAAGTCAATCCAAGCATTCCCTGCTTTTTCAGATTGGTTTCGTGGATACGCGCAAAAGATTTCACCAGAACGGCTCTTACACCAAGATGTCTCGGCTCCATTGCAGCGTGTTCTCTGGAAGAACCTTCACCATAATTTTCATCACCAACCACGATGGACGGAATTCCTTCGGCTTTATAAGCGCGCTGTACAGCAGGAACTTCACCGTATTCACCGGTAAGCTGATTTTTCACTTTATTGGTTTCCATGTTGTAAGCATTCACGGCACCAATAAGCATGTTGTTGGAAATATTATCGAGATGCCCTCTGTATTTCAGCCACGGACCCGCCATAGAAATGTGGTCGGTGGTACATTTTCCAAATGCTTTAATCAGCACTTTTGCACCTTCAATATTTTTACCGTCCCACGGTGTAAAAGGTTCCAGCAACTGCAGTCTGTCTGATGTTGGGCTTACGATTACCTGAACCGCAGATCCGTCTTCAGATGGCGCCTGGTAACCGTTATCCTCCACAGCAAATCCTTTTGCGGGAAGTTCAGAACCCTGCGGTTCGTTGAGTTTTACCTGTTCTCCTGATTCTGTTGTAAGCGTATCGGAAATCGGGTTGAAATCCAGTCTGCCGGAAATTGCAACCGCTGCAACCATCTCCGGAGAAGCTACGAAAGCGTGTGTATTCGGATTTCCGTCGGCTCTTTTTGCGAAGTTTCTGTTGAATGAGTGGATGATGGAGTTTTTTTCTCCTTTTTCCGCACCTTCTCTGTCCCACTGACCAATACAAGGACCGCAGGCGTTCGTAAAGATTCTCGCATTTTCAAATTTTCTGAAAGAATCGAGGAACCCGTCTCTTTCAGCGGTAAATTTTACCTGCTCTGAACCCGGATTGATTCCCAGAATTGCTTTTGGCTTCACTCCTTTCGCGACAGCGTCTTCTACGATGGAAGCAGCTCTGGAAAGATCTTCATAAGATGAGTTGGTACAAGAACCAATCAGTGCCCATTCAACATCAAGAGGCCAACCGTTGGCTTCAGCTTTAGCTCTGAATTCTGCAACAGGCGTAGCCAAATCTGGTGTGAAAGGTCCGTTTAAATGAGGTGTAAGCTCAGAAAGATTGATTTCAATAACCTGATCGAAGTACTGCTCAGGGTTTGCATAAACTTCCTCATCCCCTGTTAAATGTTCTGCGATTTGGTCTGCTGCATCTACAACATCCTGTCTGCCTGTTGAAACCAGATATCTTCTCATCGCGTCATCGTATCCGAAAGTAGAAGTTGTAGCCCCGATTTCAGCACCCATGTTGCAGATCGTTCCTTTTCCTGTTGCAGAAAGTGATTTTGCTCCTTCACCGAAATATTCCACGATACAACCTGTTCCTCCTTTTACGGTAAGGATTCCTGCAACTTTCAGAATTACGTCTTTTGCGGAAGTCCAGCCACTCATTTTTCCGGTAAGTTTAATACCGATCAGTTTTGGCATCTTCAGTTCCCACGGCATTCCGGCCATTACATCCACCGCATCTGCACCACCAACACCGATCGCTACCATTCCTAGTCCTCCTGCATTTACTGTGTGAGAGTCGGTTCCGATCATCATTCCTCCAGGGAATGCATAATTTTCGAGTACCACCTGGTGAATAATTCCTGCACCCGGCTTCCAGAAGCCGATTCCGTATTTATCGCAAACTGAACTCAGGAAATTGAAAACTTCTGAATTTTTGTTGATTCCATCCTGTAAATCCTGTTCTGCACCTACTCTTGCCTGAATCAGGTGATCGGCATGTGCTGTGGAAGGTACCGCAACTTTCGATTTTCCTGCACTCATAAACTGCAACAACGCCATTTGTGCGGTTGCATCCTGCATCGCAACACGGTCCGGAGCAAAATCTACATAAGAATTTCCTCTTTCGTGTGCCTGCGTTGCATTTCCGTCCCAAAGGTGTGTGTACAGAATTTTTTCTGACAGTGTAAGAGGCTTACCAACTGCTCTTCTCGCAGCTTCGATCCTTTCCGGATAGCGCTCATACACTTTTTTGATCATATCAATGTCGAAAGTCATAAGATATACTATTTTGATTTTTTTAAATATAAGAAAAACTTGTCCAAATTTAATCATTTTTGAACTTTCTGATTTCTATTTTGATTCAGATTATTAATAAGTTCAACATAAAATATCACTTAACATTAAAAACCCGCATTAATTGTGAAAAATTTCATAATAAAGCTGTAAAGAAGTTTAGCTTTCAGACAGTTATATTTGCTAAATACGAAAAATAATCAGTTATGACAAAGTTTCCTTTAGCAATACTCCTTTTAGCAGGTGTTCTTTCTTGCAAGAACGGAAATATTGAACAGGCGGATGAAGCCGCAGCAAACGGCCAAAACCCTGAAACCAAAAGCCGAAATACAGATATTGCGCCCGCCTTCACAGGACAAACGAGGGTTGCGGGGGTTACAACCAGTACACCGATTAATGTTCAGGCCATAGCACAAAACCTTGGAAAACCCTGGGCAATCGTTAACTTTCCGAATAACCGTTTCCTGATTACAGAAAAATCCGGTAAAGCATATATTGTTAGTAACGACGGTGCTTCCGTGAACAACGTTTCCGGATTTCCTGCAGTAGATGATAAAGGACAGGGCGGATTACTTGACATTGCGCTGGATCCTGGTTTTTCCGGCAACCGGACGCTGTACTGGAGTTACTCCGAAAAAGTAGGCAACGGAAACCATACCGCTGTGGCAAAAGGAACACTTTCTGCTGACGAATCAACGATACAGAATCCAACAGTAATTTTCCGTGCCACTCCAACGTATGACGGTGATAAGCATTACGGAAGCAGGCTGCTGTTTGACAGTGACGGAAATCTTTATGTTTCTACCGGTGAAAGATCGGATATGGCAACAAGACCTTTGGCCCAGGATCAGCAGTCGTATCTTGGAAAACTGTTGAAAATTACCAAAGACGGTGCTCCTGCAGCATCCAATCCGCAAATCAGTGGCTGGAAACCCGAAATCGTTTCCACCGGGCACAGAAATCCGCAGGGAATCGCTATTCATCCTGTAACCGGCGAGCTTTGGCTTAATGAAATGGGACCACAGGGCGGAGATGAAGTAAACCGTATTGAAGCAGGAAAAAATTACGGATGGCCAACAATAACCTATGGTGAAGAATACAGCGGCGCAACCATCGGTGACGGTATCGGGCAGAAAGCCGGTCTTGAACAGCCGGTATATTTCTGGGACCCGGTAGTTTCTCCTAGTGGCATGGATTTCTATACCGGAAATATCGCAGAATGGAAAAACAATCTGATGATCGCCTGTCTTTCAGGAAAAAAAATTGTTAGACTTGTCATCGAAAACAATAAAGTTGTCGGCGAAGAATGGCTTGCGGTAGACAAAAATGAAAGATTCCGTGACCTGGTGAGCGGTGCTGACGGAAATATGTACGCCGTAACCGACAGCGGAAAACTGTATAAAATTTCCAAACAATAATATTTAGATATATCTTTGAACCGTAAATTAAGATTATGAAAAAACTATTTCTGACAGCTGCTATTGCTGCCTTTGGAATTGCCTCTGCCCAAAACGACGCTTTTCGCGGAGCAGGCGATATGAGACTGAATCTGGGTGCTAATATTCAAAGCGGCGGTGCCGGGATCGTAACGTCATTAGACGTTGGGCTTGGTGAAAGCTTTTCTGTAGGAGCTCAGGCAGGATATCTTCTGGGCGTTGAAGAAGAAGTAACCGGCGGAAAAGCCCGTGCTGAACACAGATTTGACGTAAAAGCGCGTGCGAACGCTCACCTTGGTGATGTGATCGGTTTGCCTGAAAATTTCGACATTTATCCAGGTCTGAATTTGGGGCTTAAGAATTTCGGCGCGCATGCCGGTGTACGTTACTTCTTCGATAAAGGCTTTGGGGTATTTGCTGAAACACAGTTCCCTATCGCCAAATATAATAAAGAAGGAATCCGTTACAGAAGGTTTAACAACCAGTTTGCCTTCCTGATCGGAGCGTCTTTCGATTTAAACAGAGGCGGAGGTTCAGTGGATTAAATCACATATGATCAATAACATTAAGGAGGTCTGCTTTTGTCGGCCTCCTTTTTTATTGCACCATTGTGATGTTAGATTATATTTTATCGCTTATTTATTTCAAGATTTTGAACAACCCTTTTTTGAAGTTTTGAAAACAGTTAATTTTAACTTTTAATCCCTAAGAATAAATGATATGAAATCCCTTTACCTTTCCCTGCTTGCAGTAGGTTTGCTCGCGTCGTGTACTGCGACTACAAAGACTTATACCATTATGCCGAAAAGCGGCACAGACACGCAGGGAACTGCTAAACTAACCAAGAAAGGAAAAACCGTGGAACTTGACCTGAATGTGTATCAACTGAAGCGCAATTCACTGCATGCAGCACACATCCACGAATTTGGGGACTGCTCTGCAGCGGACGGCAGTTCTGCAGGCGGACACTGGAATCCTACTAATGAAAATCATGGTAAATGGGGAGCCGGACAACATCATTCCGGTGATTTGGGAAATCTGAAAACTGATGCGAAGGGAACAGCACGACTTGTTATGAGTTCTGATAAGTGGTGTCTTGGCTGTATGGATAAGTCAAAAAATCTGTACGGAAAATCGATCATTATCCATTCAAAAGCAGATGATTTCAGAACGCAGCCAACCGGAAATGCGGGCGGCAGAGTCGGATGTATCGAGATCAAATAAATTTTCAATAATTGATAACACAGAGTTCCGGAATGATTCCGGAACTTTTTTATCCGGTACTACCGGTTATTTAGATGCTTCGCAATCAGCCACGCTTCGCTCCAGCAAGCCTGAAAATTAAATCCGCCGGTTACCGCATCAATATTCAGAACTTCGCCAGCTATATAGAAATCAGGCAGTTTTTTGGAGGCCATGTTTTTAAAATCTATTTCTTTGAGCGCAACTCCTCCTGCAGTAACAAACTCATCCTTGAAAGTAGATTTGCCGGTAACCTCAAAGGTTTTTTGACAAAGATTCTGTAAAATGGCAGATATTTCTTTCTTAGAAAGCTGGGATAATTGTTTTTGAGGATCAACAGCTGAAACCGCAAGTAATTTTTTCCAGAATCTGCCGGTAACATCGAAAATCTTAGCCTGTGAAATGCTTCTTTTGGGGTTATTCTGCCGGTATTCCTGCAGCAGTTCCTCTGCTTCGTAAATCGTTTTGCCGATAAAATTCACCATTAACTCAAAGTGATAATCCAACTCATGAAGCTCTCTTGCTTTCCATGCGGAAATTTTCAGAATTGCAGGCCCGGAAAGTCCCCAGTGCGTAATAAGCAGCGGTCCGCTTTCTTCAGTTTTCAGGGACGCAATAGAAACTTCCGCATATTCAAAAACGGTTCCCGGTAAATCGCTGATAAGTTCATCGGAAATATTAAAAGTAAACAGAGAAGGAACCGGAGCAACGAGACTGTGCCCCAAATTTTCCAGAATAGAAAGCGATTTCGTTGAGCTGCCCGTCGTGAATATCACTATATCTGCATCAAAATGCTCTTTCGCGGCTGTAATCCGGTACCGGTTTTCCGTTCTTTCGATTTGTTTTACGGTACATTTCGTGCGGATCTCAACTTGATTACAAGCTGCTTCTTTAAGCAGAATATTGATGACCGACTGCGAAGAATCAGAATCCGGAAAGATGCGGCCATCGTCTTCAATTTTGAGATTTACACCGCGACTCTCGAACCAGTCCATGGTATCACCGGGCTGAAATTTTGTAAATACACTGATCAGTTCCTTATTTCCTCTCGGATAAAATTTAACGAGTTCCTTCAGATCAAAACAACCATGGGTGACGTTACATCTTCCACCACCGGAAACCCTCACTTTCTGCAAAACCTCCGAGTTCTGTTCAAGTATTGTGATATCGTACATGTTTCCGTCAAGATTTGCAGCACAGAAAAAACCCGCTGCTCCTCCTCCTATGATTACGACTTTCTTTCGCATGCAGAAATTTAGTTAAAAATATAAATAGCGAACAAACGCGCGGAAACTGATTATTTCTCTTTCTTCTGCGGGCTTAGTTTCAGCCAGCTCCACTGCGCATGTTTTGCAGGAATAATTCCGAGTCCTTTCGCTTCGGAATATACTTTGGTAAACGCGGCTCCGAAAAATAAAATCATGCACGAATAATTCACCCACATCATGATAATAATGACGGTTCCGGCAGCGCCAAAAGCTGATGCCGGTTTCAAATGTGCAAAATAAAGGCTCAACAGAAATTTTCCGAAAGTAAACAGCAATGCCGTAACAAATGCTCCTGCCCAGACAGATTTCCACCTGATTTTCGCGTCGGGCAGAATTTTATAAATAAGCCCAAAAATAAGAACCATTACCAGGAATCCTAGTGTAAAGTTTGCAATCTGAATCAGATTATACGTCTGTGTTCCAAGCCATGTTGTGATCAGGACATTAAACAGGCTTACAAGCGACGATAGAAGCATTGTACTTATCAACAGTAACCCGATTACGATAATCATGACCAATGAATTCACACGATTCAGCAGGAATTCCAAAATTGCTTTTTCAGGCTGGGCTTCTACGCTCCAGATGCTGTTCAATGATTTCTGTAACTGAAAAAATAAAGTGGTGGCTCCGAAAACAAGCGAAATAACGCCCACGGTTTTCATCAACCAGTTTTGTTTGTCTACGAGTGTTGCAGCGATGATGCCTTCCAGCGTTTCGGAAACTTCTTTTCCCATTACATCGCCAATCTGCCGGCTCAGTTCACCACGAATTGCTTCTTCTCCCAGAATATTTCCCGCAACCCAGATAATGATGATTAGGACGCCGGGAATTGAAAAAACTGCGGAATAGGCCAGGCTCATACTGTCTTTGGTTGCAGTAGAACCACTCCATTCCTGAAAGGTTTTTTTCAGAATTTTCCAGTAGAAGTTTAGCGTTTCAACCATAGGAATTTTCTGATTTTGTTTTAGAACGGATATCCGATGGCAATGTTCAGCATTAGGTTATTGCGCCTCCACTCGCCGCTTCCGAAATCGATTTTATTAAACATCCACCGGTCGTCTTTTTCGTAGTACGGAACGCGGATCGGCATTGCGAGATCCAGTCGCAGTAATAAAATGTTGAAATCAAGTCTTAAGCCGACGCCGGCTCCCATTGCAATTTCGCTAAGCCACTCCCCGGAAAATTTAGCACCGGGTCTTGTTTCATCTTCGTTAATCAGCCAAACATTGCCCGCATCCACAAAGACAGCAGCGTTAAGGAAGCGGTACAGATTTGCCCTGTATTCCGCGTTGAGTTCCAGTTTAATATCTCCGGCCTGATCATATCGCCCGATAACTCCGTTTGCATCTCTGGGATCATAACTTCCAGGTCCCAAAGTTCGGGCACGGAAAGCACGCACACTGTTACTTCCTCCGGCAAAAAACTGGCGGGAAAACGGGATGTACAGTGAGTTTCCCCACGGATAAGCAATCCCGGCAATCAATCGGGTCGCAACAGACTGTTTCGGAGTGAATTTATGGTACAGCCTCACATCGTGCTCCATTTTTGCGTACTGACTGAACGGTGTTTTGGCAATTTTTCGAACCTCATCTTTCTTGGCATTTGCACCGGTTAAAAGTCCTGCAACATTACCGGCCAGATCTAAAAATCCGCGATAATAATACGTGGTATTCAACGGAAGCATCGTATTTGTGTAAGTGTACGCATAGTTGGATCCGAAAATCAGCTGCTGCTCAACGGCTCTTTGCAGATACGGTTTATCTGCGACATAGTTTCTGTAAATCTCTGTAACGTTCTGCGGCGCAACCACCGTGATATCCACCACCTTGAGATCGTGGTCCTTCCGTATATTCTCCTTCCAGTTGTAGCCGAAAGAAGCATTGAAATTATGAAGCGTGTACCATTTGGTTCTTGCAACATATTCATAGCCTAGCGTGGCATTGGTTCTGGGAACAAATGCACTCGATGATCTGAATTCGAAAGGTGCAATAATTCGCGGAATGGAAAGCGTGGCGTTTCCTCCGGCTCTGAAGATATTTCCTTCTCCCCTTTCCTGCGGTTTCGGACCGCCAACCTGTACGTCGAAAGCTCCAAAAAGCGATACTTTTAACTGTTCGGCTGCGCGGAAAAAGTTGCGGTGTGTCCAGTTCAGATTCACCTCTGATCCGGCATAATTTGCGGAATTTGTTTTACCCAGCACTTCTGCCCGTAACGACTGGAAATCTTTCGGTGTTAACAGATAATAGGCATCAAATTTATTCCGCAGACTGTCGGAAATAACGAATTCATTCTTCACAAATTTAAAAACACCTAAACTGATCAGGCGGTTCAGCGTGAGGTTATGGTCTGCCCTGTTGTAAATATCTCCCGTATTAAAATAAAGCGCCCGGTCGAACATTTTCGGCTTGAATTTGTTGTTCGGATCAACGATATAAAAATCATTATAAATCTCTATTGAATCAACATTCATCGGGATTTCGTAACGGTTTTCGCGAACATCGGCCAGATTATAATCCGGAAAAACGATTACTTTATCGATGGAGAACTGTTTCTTAGCAAGCTCAGGCATGTCCTCCTTCACTTTTACAATCAGTTCGACTTCAGGTTTTTCGGAAACGGTGCTGTCTGCCTGAACAATGAGGTTATCCGGATGAAAATAATAGAATCCGTTTTCCTTCATGCGGTTATCGATTCGTTCCCGTTCTCCTTTTATAACGTCGAGATCGAAAGGTTTACCTCTTTCCAGCAACGACTCCTCTTTCGACGCCTGAATGTGCTGATTTAATTTGGTGCTGTCTTCAGGAAAAGACACATCACTGATCAGATACCTTGCCCCGGTTTCCACATCGTAAATTACCTTCGCTTTTTTGTTGTTGACAATCGTGTCGTACGATGCTTTTGCATTGAAATATCCTTTATTTTCGGAATGATTTACGATGATTTCGCGGTTGAATTCGCGGTCAACCTGCTGAAGCAGCACCGGTTCTTCGCCAACTTTTGTTTTAAGCCAATGTACGACTCCCTTTTCTCTTTTCGGTTCCGGAGTAATATTATAAATCCATAAACGTGGACGAAGCCCCAGAAACGAAGAATTAGGTTTTGGAGTAAGGTTATCTTCCAGCCCTTCTTTCAGTTCAGATTTTTCACCTTTTGAAATGGTGTCGTTCAGTATATTAATGTCTGCACCGGTGTACAGCAGTTCACCTTCGTTCAGGTAGCGCGTATTACATGAAAACAAAACCGCTGACATCACGGCTGCCGCCAATGTTTTCGAAATTAGTGCGCGATCGTGCTTTTTTTGAGATTTTCTGTTGAAAAATTTCATTATTTAATCTTTATCCTGCTGTATGAATTCCACTTCTTTTTCTGCGCTTCTAATCTGTCGCCGACTTTCCCGGTTTCTGCGTGCACGCGAAAATATATCTTTAAACTCATTGTAACTGAGCGTAATCACAAATCCCAGTCCTGTTTCAATGATTTGGCCCTGCAGCGCCACCTGATATTCGTTGGTACGGTAAGCTCTTAATGTGTACCGCCCGTCTTTAGAAAGCATATAATCTGCAGAAATATCGCCTGCGATATTGGTCATCTGTTCATTCTGACGTGCGGCGCCTTCAATGCCGAAGTTACTTCCAACCGTTATTTTCAAGCGGTCGTTCAGTAATCTCTTACTCAGATTTACATTCAGATCGGTACGCGAATTTCTGCTTCCGGAAGTGTACTCTTCATACGAATCGAAATCAAAGCTCAAATCAACACCGGCAATTAAATCCGATGCGATATTATTGAGTTGCTGCGACAGGATCTGGCTTACACTCTGTCTTGCCAAAGTACCGGCAGTAATTCCGGATTCGCTCTGGAACGGATTTTCGCCGATAAATCTGTTCAGGATAAGGAGCGCGAAAACCTGCTTGTTCATTTCGTTTTCGTCGGTGCGCAGCTGTGCGAGTTTTGTTTCGGTATTATCCAGCACTTCGCGTGAAACAGCATTGTTATCTTCGTCTGTAGTGATATCAAAAGTGAGTTCCGGCTTCAGCAGTTCACCTTTTAAAATCAGGTTGGTGTTAAATGGCATCCGCTGTTTGTAATAGGCGAGATCATCTGTTGCAATCTGTTGCTGAACGAGGTCTATTGGTGCAGCCATGGTACTGTAAACTGCGGTGAGATCGAGTCTTGCTGAGGTTGGTTCGCCAGTCCATGTTATCGTGCTTCCCTGCTGAATTTCAAATTTCCTCTTAATCAGGCTGAAAGTCATTTCGTACGCTCCCTGATCAACGGTGTACACGCCAACCAGTGTTGTTTTACCTGAAGGATCTACGCCTCCGGTTAATTCTGCTTCACCCTGCAGTTTCACGAAATCTCCGCTCGCTTTGTCGATAATCAGTGAGAGTTTGGCTTCTTTGGTGAGCGAAATGTTGACGTTTACGTCCATTCCCCGGATACCTGTATCTGCCGCAAGACTGTCCAGTTCCACCGTTTCCTGAAGCGCAATCTGATCCTGATCGATAAACTCAACAATTCCTTCTCTGTCCTGTTTTGTCGGGCTGCTCTGCGGAACTACAAAAGTATAATCCGTGTTATCCTCCACGCTCAGATTTCCGTTAACTTCCGGCAGATCCAGATCACCAGTTATACGCAGATCTGCATCAATCGCAAGAATTCCGTACATCATTTTATCGTTATCCGGTTCGCTGTCCACCACTTTAAAATCGTCCGCGGTAAGGTCGAGATCGAAAGCGAAATCACGATAATCCTGAGTTAATACTTTACCGTCAAAAACCAGGGAATTGCCGTCGGTGTCGTTTACGTTAAAATCATCAAAAAGAATTCCGTCGCTTACGAACTGAATATCATCATTCAGGTTTCTGAAATTGGAACCGGTTTGTGCGATTTCAAGTCCTACATCGTTAAATTTCAATGTTCCGCGAATATCCGGACTGGCCGTATTTCCCGTAATGTTCATTCTGCCGGAAAGATAGCCTTCCGCATTTTCTATCGCATTCATCGAGAATCCCTGCACCGATTTCATCTGCAGTCTGTTGATATCCGCCACAAGGTTCAGTGCTGAACCCGAAAGATTATAATCTCCCGTAATTCTCATATCGTTCTCGAAACCGGTTAATGCCACATTCACATCGAGAAGATTGGCAGATTTGGTGCTGACATCTGCTGCGATATCGCCGACAGGATTACCGTACATTTCAACTTCGGTAATATCCAGATCTGATGTGAAATTCAGGTTTTGATAATCGAGAAGTCTGACGTTTCCGTTGATGACGCCTTTGGCAAGCAGGGAATCTTTCTTCACCATTTCAGTGATCGTTTCGATCTGGAAATTTGTGAAATCCACATTTAGCGGACTGTTCAGCGATGAGGTTTCTGAGTTTACCGCAATCTGACTGCCGCTGTTGCTGAGTACGAAATTTTCTGCCCAAATACCTCCGGATCCAAAACGAATCCGGTTTTCCGGTGCTACATTCCAGTTTTCATAGTTTAATTTCAAACCGTCGGGATTCAGCGAAATTTCCGTCGCCTCACTGAGCGATTTAGCATTACCGGCAATCAGAAACTGCTCCGTATCTTCCGCATCACGCGTTGAAATATGATAATTGATGATATCCTGCGCTGCATCACCTACCACCGCAAGTTTATTCAGTTCGATCTGCTCACTCGAAACTTTCCCGACATTCAAGGCATAATTCAGCTTCCCGTTTTCATTAAAAACATTCAGTGTTCCCGCTTCCAGATGGTTTTCGCCGTAAACAAGCTGCGGAATATCCGCATTCAGATTAATCTGTTCGCTGTCCGCATCATAATTTCCTGTAATGTTGATGGTTTCGAAAGATGTGAGGTCAGGAACAAACTTCCGTATCAGGTCGTCATTTTTTACGGCAGCGGTAAGCGTAAAAAACTGTCCGGGATCAATTCCTGACTGCTGCGAAGCGCTTTGAAACGTGTAATACGAACTCAGCGTATTCATCAGAGATCCAAAAATCTGAGTGAGTTTGTATTTTCCACGCAGTTCTGCATCTGCAATCTGTGATTCGAGTATCAGACTGTTTTCTTCGGCAGTGGAAACGGCATTAATAGTAACCTGCTGCAGCGGATAAACTTCTCTGCCGTCTGAAATTGCAAAATCATTCAGATAAAGATATCCGTTCAAAAAATCGGGGTTCAGATTCGTAAAATCACCGTCGAGATTGCCGGCAAGAATCATTGGTTCCGCATAGAATCCCAGTTTTTGGAGATCCACTTTAATCAGGCTTCCTTTAACCTTTACCTGCGGATTATCCTCATTCAGTGTTCCGTTTGCGGTCAGATTAAGATTTGCATTCGGATCCTTCGACAACACATGAACATCATAAGCGCCATTTCTCAGTTTTCCATCCACATTCACGTTACTGTAGCGGTATCCGTTATAATCAAAAGCGCGAAGATTTGCATCGATATCACTGCTTCCACGCGTAAAATCAAAACTCTGACCTTTGGCAACTACCTTTCCTGTTACAATCCCGAGATCCTGATTCTGAATGATTTTTCCAATGTTAAGATTCTGTAAATCAGCATTAACATCATATTTTTCAGCGTTGGTGTGTCTTAAATCGAGCAGCGCATCCACTGAAGCGTTTCCTAGAGTTGAAAGCATTTTGAGATCTGTATCGATTACCTGCGTACTTCCTTTAGCCACACCGGAAATAGCGAAATGCGAGGGAAGTGCGATATTTGAAGGAATTGTTCCGGCAGGAAGAATATCAAACACCGTTTTTGCAGATGAGCCAAAATTCTGAATCTGCAGATCATAAAAAAACTGTGAAGGATCGGTAATATTTTTTATTTTCCCAGATAGCGAAGCTTTCAAATCACCTAATCCGGAAGCCTGCAGATTCGAAATCAGCAGGTCGTTAACAGTACCGCGAAGCCTGGTGTTCAGATTAATTATTCCGTTTGGAAATTTGCTGAAAGGAACCGTATTTCTAAGTTCAGGCGCGAAAATCAGCACATCTGCCAGTCCGATTTTCGAATTTTCGATATCTGCGGTAATCCGCACAGCTCCGGGGTTTGCAGTGAGCTGTTCCATTGAATTATAATTCAGAACCAGTTCGTCGCGCAGCACCGTTCTTGGAGTTTGCAGATACAGACTTTTCAGATAAGCCTGCTGTTCCTGATAGACGAAATCAGTGTTAAATTTTTGAATATTAAGTCCGCTCCTTTCCTGAATTTCTGCTGAATTAACCGTTCCCGCAAACGTGCCGTCAACCATTTTAAAGTTCCGGACTTCCGTGTTCAGTTTACTGAAATCCAGATGATTAAAATCTATGCCGCGCGGATTAACTCTGGTTGCAGTGTTGCTGTATTTTACTTTGACATCATCGAGTTTTAAATTTCCCAGCAGCAACTGAAGTCCCTTGTTCTGCTGATTTGCAGACTGCTTCCCACTGCTGCCATTATTGCGGTCCGCATCCGCTTCCGGAAGGTACAGACTCGCATCAATGTCGGCTCCTCTCAGAAGAAGATTGCGAATATTATAATCGTTGTTTGGGAGATCGAGTTTATTGACCGTAGAACTCAGTTCTTTAAAAATTACTTTCGCAAATGTCCTGGAATTATCATCGCCGAAATCCACATTAAAATTCGTGAATTTGAAACTGTCCAGATCGATCTGCATCGGTTTCTGCTGATTGAGGCTGTCCACCGTTTCCTCCACCTCACCCGCAACTTCTTCTACGAAATCCTGCTGTAGTTTCAGTTTCAGGCCGTCCATATCGATGTTTCCTACCGCATAGGAATTCTGCTCCAGGTCAAACTTTTTGACACGCGTACTGAAGTCGTTAAAGTAAAAGGCGATGTCGTTGCGGGCCTGTTCGTCGATAAATGAAACGCGGATATCTTTCAGATCGATTTTGTCGAGTGAGAAAATAAACGGTTTGGATTCTTTCGTTTCCTCCTGCTTATTCCCGGCAAAAGCATCCAGAATGTAATCGAAATTGAAACTGCCGTCTTCATTTCGCACGACTCGAGCGTTTGCCCCTTCCAGATAAATTCTTGAAATATCTGCCTTGGAATTCAGCAGCTGCATCATACTTAAATCCACCTGTAATTTCCTGGCAGAGAGCAGCGTATCAACGTTCTGTCCGCGTAAATGCAGATTTTCGAGTTCGAGCGTATTGGGAAATCCCACCAGAACACGACCCAGTTTTACTTCTGTTTGTATTTTATCTTCAAGGTATACTACCAGCCTGTCTTTCAGAATATTCTGAACTGCAGGAAGCCGTAAACTGAAAATCAGCAGTACAACCAACAGCAGGATGGAACCCAGAATAATCCCTAATACCTTGAATATTTTTTTTATGTTAAATCTTTTCTTCACGTCAACTGCAAGTAAACCGCGTAAAAATACGCATCAACATTGGGTTTTTCCTTACACGCTGTCACAATTAGCTTATAGAATTTTTGCTTTTATTGATGTGCTTAAAATATTTTTTGCTGAATCCGTTCACGCGCAAATGCCTATTTTTACAAAAATTTAATCCATGTCTGTTTACTATCATAATCACGAAGTGCGATGGAGTGATATAGATGCCAACCGCCATCTCGCGAATTCCGCGTATGTGGAATATTGTGCACAAACCCGAATAGCCTTCATGACTCAGCACAAAATGGGCCTCGCTGAACTGAACAGATGGGGAATCGGGCCGGTAATTCTTCATGAAAGGTATTCCTTTTTCAAGGAGATTTATATGGGACAAAGCGTGATTGTAAGTCTGGAAATCAATGCTTTTTCGGAAGACGCCAGTATTTACAGGTTCCTGCACAAATTCTATCTTCCGGACGGAACGCACTGCGCTACAGCAGAAGCAACCGGCGTATGGATTGATATGATGCTGCGCAAATCCACGACTCCGCCGGAAGACATTCTGGAAGTAATGATGCAGTTTCAGACAGAAAATCATCAGGTTCTTACCCGAGAAGACATCAAAAACCTGCCATTCCGTCCGGAAAACATCGATCCGGCACAGATTCAAATTTAAAATTAAGCAGCATAAATTTTGTTGTAAAGCACTGCAGAACAATATGTTAGAAGAAAAAAATCCACAACTCACCCCTATTTCAGCATTAGGCGAATTCGGACTCATCAAGCATCTTACCGAACATTTTCCGGTGCAGAATCCGGGTACGGAAATAGCAGTTGGCGACGATGCAGCTGTTATCAATCCGGAAAATAAGAAGGTGGTGCTTACCACGGATATTCTTGCAGAAGGAGTTCACTTCAACCTCGGTTATGTTCCTCTGAAACATCTGGGGTATAAATCTGTGGTGGTAAACCTCAGCGATATTGCCGCAATGAACGCTGTTCCCACGCAAATTTTGGTTTCAGTAGCGGTTTCAAACCGTTTTCCGGTAGAGGCGCTCGAAGAAATTTATGAAGGAATTCAACTGGCGTGCAACCGTTATCAGGTCGATTTGATCGGAGGCGATACGACGAGTTCGCAGGCAGGGCTTTTCATCAGTATCACGGCAATCGGAATGGAAAATTCCGAGAATTTGATCACACGTAAAGGCGCTAAAGAAAATGACCTTCTGGTTGTTACCGGAGATTTAGGCGCAGCATATCTCGGACTTCAGATTCTGGAACGCGAACATTCTGTTTACCTCGCAAATCCGGAAATGCAACCGGAAATGGAAGGCTACGATTATATCCTGGAAAGACAGCTGAAACCTGAAGCGCGGACAGACATCAAGAAAATTATGGAGGATCTGGATGTTAAACCAACTTCAATGATCGATATTTCCGATGGTCTTGCCTCTGAAATCCTGCATATTTCAGATCAGAGCAACGTAGGTTTCAGACTGTACGAAGAAAAAATCCCGATGGATTCTTTAACGATTTCCACTGCGGAAGAACTCAACCTGAATCCGGTAATGGCAGCGCTTTCCGGCGGGGAAGAATACGAACTCCTGTTCACCATTGCTCCTGCAGATTTCGAAAAAATAAGAAACCATCCCGATTTTACCGTAATTGGTCATGCAGTGCAAAAAGAACAGGGAAATTACATGGTTTTGCGTGGCAGCAACGAACTTGCAGAAATTACTGCGCAGGGCTGGGACGCCTTTCTCAATAAGTAGATATCAGAAAACCCTAAAAATCAGCAATCAGATTTTATTGCCAACAAGCGCAGCAAAAGCCTGAGGATGAATCAGTTCATCCATATTAACAGAAATGTCGTTGGCTTCAATTTCAGGAATGACGTATTCGTCCGGATTATAGAATTTTAAATTCCAGTTTCCTTTATCATATTCCAGCCAGGACAGGTTTTCAATCCAGTCGCCGGAATTCAGGTAATGCGTTTTGCCGTGTTCTGTAACCACTTCACGGTCTGCAGGCATATGGATATGACCGCAGATTACATAATCGTATTTGTTATCAATTGCCAGTTCAATTGCTTTTTCCTCGAAATCCCCAATGAATTTTACCGCTTTTTTCACGGAATTCTTAATTTTTTTGGAAAGCGAAACTTTCGGTTTTCCGGCCAAAGCAAGCAGCCAGTTGATTCCTCTGTTTAGCAGAATCAGCCAGTCGTAACCGATTCCACCGATTTTTGCGACGATTTTCGCTCCGCCTTTCGTGGTATGATCGAAGATATCACCATGAAAAATCCAGTGTTTTTTCCCTTCAATTTCAAGCAAGTATTTATCGGTAAGGAACAGATTTCCCATCTGCAAATCCGAATATTTGCGTAAAAATTCATCGTGGTTTCCGGTGATGTAGACGATCTGTGTTTCGTTCTTCATCATTTTGAAAAACTCGCTGAGCACCGCCATATGTGCATTCGGAAAATATTTTTTGGAGAACGCCCAGCCGTCGATGATGTCGCCGTTCAGAATCAGCAGTTTGGGATTTACCGTTTTAAGGTAGGCGACGAGTTCTTTCGCATGGCAACCGTAAGTTGCCAGATGGATATCGGAAAGAATAACTATTTCAACGTCGCGTTTGCCGGGCATTTCGAATTTTTACAAAATTAAGTGGTTTATGTTTCCTGAATTTGAATTTAAATTTAAATTTTTTCGCGTAAACAAAAAAAGTTCTTCCGGCAAAGCGAAAGAACCCTGTATATTATTAATTATTAACTGTTTATTTTGTTTTCTCTGCTTTAGCGATATTTACGATTACTTCCACCGCCTGCTGCATGGTTTCCAGAGAAACGTATTCGTACGGTCCGTGAAAATTCATTCCGCCTGCAAAAATATTCGGGCACGGAAGTCCCATGTAGGAAAGCTGCGCTCCATCCGTTCCGCCGCGAATAGCTTTGATTTTAGGTTCAATTCCGGCCTCCTTCATCGCTGCAGCAGCGATGTCCACAATATGCATTTTGCCTTCGAACTGGCCTTTCATATTTTTATACTGCTCTTTTATTTCCACTTCTGCAGTTCCTTCGCCGTATTTGTTGTTGAATTCCGCGATTTTATCCTGCATCAGTTTTTTTCTGTTCTCAAATTTTTCGGCATCGTGGTCGCGGATGATGTACTGCAGTTTGGCTTCGGAAACATCTGCGTTCAGATCGGTCAGGTGAAAAAATCCGTCAAAACCTTTAGTTGTTGCTGGAGTTTCGTTTTCCGGGAGCATTTTCACAAATTCTGCAGCAAGCAATCCGGCATTCACCATTTTTCCGTAAGCATAACCCGGATGTACGCTTAGTCCGTGAATCTTAACAACGGCTCCTGCAGCGTTAAAATTTTCATATTCAAGTTCGCCCGCTTCGCTTCCGTCCATGGTGTACGCCCATTCTGCGCCAAATTTTTCAACATCGAATTTATGAGCACCTCGTCCGATTTCTTCATCCGGCGTAAAACCGATCGCAATTCTGCCATGCTCGATTTCCGGATGAGCGATCAAATATTCTGCCGCCGTAACGATTTCTGCAACTCCGGATTTGTCATCGGCTCCGAGCAAAGTGGTGCCGTCGGTGGTAATAAGTGTATGTCCGACGTATTTTTTCAGGTTTTCAAATTTTGATGGAGAAAGCGTGAATCCTGTTTCTTTATTCAACAGAAGATCCTGTCCGTCATAGTTTTCCCAGGCCTGTGGCTTTACATTTTCCCCGTTGAAATCCGGCGAAGTATCATAATGCGCGATAAATCCGATGACAGGCTCATTTCCTTGCCTGTTTGCAGGAACATACGCCATGATATATCCGTGTTCGTCGATGGAAACATCTTCGAGGCCGATATTCTTCAGTTCGTCGGTGATGTAGTTTGCAATTTTCCACTGTCTTTCTGTAGATGGTGTGGTTTCACTTTCCGGATCGGAAGTGGAATAGATTTTTGCGTAAGTGATAAAACGGTTTAGAAGCTTTTGCTTCCATTCTTCGCTGAATGTGAAAGTTTGCATTATAAAAAATCAGTTATTTGAACAAAGATAAGATTTTTGTGCATGAAGGCGTGTGCAGAATTCCGGACACTGCGTTGAGTTTAACAGTTTTGTACAAATGTTTTATCTTTACGCTGAATGTAAACGAACGGCTGTTGTTGGTGAAACTGCAGTTGCGTGAGGGCGGAACCGGAAATCCCGCAGTACGCGAAAGCCGGAATTACGCTTCGAAAGTAAGTTGCTGAACGAGGAATTGCAGGTGCAGACCGGCCTTTCTTTGAGCAATGGCAACAGCAAAGGCGAAGAAAGGACACGCCCAAATAAAAATTTTGAAAAATATGTTCCTAACAGAATGTCCGCGTGACGCCATGCAGGGTTGGCCTGACATAATCCCGACACAAAAAAAGATTGACTACATCAACGCACTGATGTCGGTAAAATTTGATGTGCTGGACTGCGGAAGTTTTGTTTCGCCGAAAGCGATCCCGCAAATGGCTGATACAGCAGAAGTTTTAAATAACATCGATAAATCACTCTCGAATACGCAGCTGTCTGTAATTGTTGCCAATATCAGCGGCGCTGAACATGCCGTGAAACATGAACAGGTTGATATTCTCGGTTTTCCGTTTGCGCTGTCCGAAACTTTTCAGCAGCGCAATACCAATAAAAGCCGCGAAGAAGCCTTTGCACAGATTACCGAGATTTTTGAGATGACCAAAACCGCCGGCAAAGGACTAAATATTTATTTTTCGATGGCTTTCGGAAATCCATATGGCGAAGAGTGGAACTGGGAAACCGTAGATTTCTGGGCGCAGCGGTTTGCAGACCTGGGAATAAGCACCATCATGCTTTCCGATACAACCGGAGTTGCTGACGCGGAAATCATTTCGGAACTTTTCGGGAAAATACCGCCAAAATATCCGCAGATTACCTTTGGCGCGCACTTCCACAACCGCTACGAAGATTCCTACACCAAACTGAAAGCTGCTTATGATCAGGGATGCCGGAATTTCGATTCGGCAATTAAAGGAATTGGCGGCTGTCCGATGGCAAAGGATGAACTAGTTGGGAACATGCCTACAGAGCAGGTTTTCAACTTTATGAGTGCTGAAAAAATAGATATCCGTCAGAATTTACTTCATTTCGAAAGCGCTTACAACAAGGCGAAAGATATTTTTCATTTCTGAAATATGAAATTGATTGTCTTTTTCTTAACCCTTTTTTCGTTTCAATTTCTGACCGCGCAACAGAATGAAATTGAGAGATTGCTTTTAATTGAAAATAAATATGAAGATTTTCTGCTGAATTATCAGAAAAAAGCAAAAGACTCGCTATCCTTTTTGCCCAAAACAGAAAGGGAAGTAATAATGTTCACGCAGGAGCAGGAAATTATCAAAAGACAGAAAAGAGAAGAAGATGAAATACTCGCTAAATTGAAATTGCTGGAAAGTACAATAAAAAGTAAAGATTTTGGACCATGTCCTAATCTGTCTACTAATACTCCATCCTTTGGTAAAAGAAAGAAAAAATTTAAGGCTACAGAAGATCCATTCGAAAAATCTAATAAACAATCCAAAAGTACTTTAGTCACCTTTGTTATAGATGCTGAAGGAAATGTATCTCAAGTAAGTGCCGAAGGAGATAATGCAGAATTTAACAGAGAAATTGTGTTAACTATGTATAAAAATGGCAAGTTGCAGCCACATTGTAATAACGGCATTGCAAGAAAAACCCGCTTTAGCTTGCCTGTAAAATATAAACCCTAATTTATGACATCTAAAATAACCTATACAGGCGACCTACGCTGCGAGGCAGAACACCTGCAAAGCGGAACCATCATCTCCAGCGACGCGCCAACAGACAACCAGGGAAAAGGCGAAAAATTTTCACCGACTGATCTTTGCGCAACTTCCCTGGCAGAATGCGCCCTTACAACGATTGCAATTCTTGGAAAAGAAAAAGGTATAAACATCGACGGTGCGGTTTGTGAACTGCAGAAAATTATGCTCAGCAATCCACGGAGGATCGGAGAAATTGTGTGTTATTTCGATTTTCCGCAGGAATTCGGCGACAGCGAAAAAGAATTTATCGAGAGTACGGCACAGAATTGTCCGGTAGCATTAAGCCTGCATCCCGATGTGAAAAAGACCATGCGCTTCAAATATGGTGCTGCAGCGAGACCGCTTGCACAATAATCGTTTTTGATTTCAACGTTGAATCATAAAAATATCCGTACACAACTCTTTAATTTGCAGAATATCTGTGTGGTAACAAATTTTTTTGTATTTTTGCACACTCAAAAAAGTGTAATTAACTCATTTAAATTTATAAACAATGTTTGCAATTGTAGAGATAGCAGGGCTTCAGTACAAAGTTGAGCAAGACCAGAAGTTGTTTGTAAACCGTCTGAAAGGAGACAAGGGAGGGAAAGTTTCTTTCGATAAAGTTCTTCTTACGGTAAACGGTTCTACAACTATCGGCGCCCCGGCTGTAAGCGGTATCACTGTTGATGCTGAAATTTTGGATCACGTGAAAGCGGATAAAGTAATCATCTTCAAAAAGAAAAGAAGAAAGGGTTATGAGAAAAAGAACGGTCACAGACAGTCTTTAACTCAGATCATGATTACCGGAATTACCGGCTTCGACGATACTAAGAAATCAGCAAAGAAAGAAACTGCTAAAACGGAATCTACTGAAGCAAAAACTGTAAAAGCGGAACCAAAAGCAGAAAAGGCTGCTCCTAAAGCTGCTGCAAAAGCAGAAGAAAAGGAAGCAAACACTGCAACAGGAGATGCTGCAACAGTAAACTTCAGCGAAGATCACGAACTGAACTACCTTTTGAAGAAAAACGGTCTTTCTGAATCTATCGACAACAGAAAAGTTTTGGTAGAGCTTGGAAAAGAACTGAAAGAAAAAACAGGAGAAAGAGTTTTATCAAACGATGACTTTGATGCTTATATCAAGGAAAACATCGAGAAATTAACTGCAAAAAAATAATTCTGAAATAAAATGGCACACAAAAAAGGGGTTGGTAGCTCCAAAAACGGTAGAGAATCTCACTCTAAAAGATTGGGTGTAAAGATTTTCGGAGGACAGGAGGCTATTGCCGGTAACATCATCGTAAGACAGAGAGGAACTCAGCACCACCCGGGTGAAAACGTGGGAATGGGAAAAGATCACACGCTGCACGCGCTTGTTGACGGTAAAGTAGTTTTCCGCAAGAAAGCAAACAACAGATCATTTGTATCTATTGAACCGAATGCATAATCAGAGCGTTCTATAATTTATAATCCCGGACTTAGGTTCGGGATTTTTTTTTGCCGGTATTTTGTAATTCGCAATACCTAGAACATGATAAACAGCAAGAGCGCAGTAGTAAGAACATTCGCTATCCAGAGATATTTCTGAAAACGATCCGTTCCGCTCTGAAAGGTGTTCACAATACTGTACAGCACGGAAAGTACAGAAACAATAATCACCGGAATCGTCACCAGTTGCCACAAAACGCCGACAACCGGATGATCAAACTGTTCCGGTTGCAAATGCGCCAGCAACATAAATGAAAGCCAGGCTGCGCATGCAAGACTGAGGTAAAAGACTATTTTAGTTAGCATTTGCCCATTTTATTATTCAAATGTATTGCTTTTCTTTCCAATGAAAACTTTCTTTACTGCCTAAAAAAGGGCTGCATTTGCAACCCTTCTTAAAATACTTACTGTGGAATATCTTTTAGATACATCCACTACTTCTTTATCACCTTCTTAACTGAAACACCGTCTTTGGTGAAAATACGGATCATGTAAAGTCCACTTTTCAGTGCAGCAATATCAATTTGGTTCTCTTTTACTCCGAAAGATGCAACCTTTCGTCCGGCCCCGTCAAAAATTTCTGCTTTCGTCACTTTTTGATCAGTGCGGAAATAGAGGATATCTTTTACCGGATTCGGGTAAATTACAATGTCGCTGCCATTCTGAACGGTTTCAACGGTTGAAAGTGCATTCTGAACGGTTGTAGTAAATGTATTTGTAATAATCGGTGCATTGTAATCGAAATAGATATTTGCAGTATTGCTGAATGTATCTCCAAGAGCCAGTGTAGCAACGGTTTTAATCTTAAACATTACATATCCGTCATTCGTTGCATTAGCAAACGGCAGCTGTATATTTTCGAAAATAAATTCCACGATATTCGGCGACGTCACATTGGTCACAAAATTATGGCTCGCATCCATCACAATAAGTGAATTGATATCGAATTTTGCAGTATCGATCACGTCTTTCACCACAATATTCTGCGCATTTGCCGTACCGTTATTTTCAAAACGGATCAGATAATGCACATAATCCCCGACTTTTGTCTGCGCGATTGTGGTTCCTTCCAGACAGGTTTTATCATTCGGGTCAAATGAATTCACTACTATTTCATTCAGTGCAAAAATATTATCTGCCGGTGTAACATCCGCGCCTGCGGCAACTGACACAGTGAAAGGAAGAATGTCACCTGCATTCAGCGGCGGTGTTGCTGTTGGAGTATTGAGCAGGAATGTTACGTAAACCTCATCCAGTTCAAACGGCTGCAAACCGGTGAAATTCCAGGTGAGTACTCCTGTTGACTGTGAGTCCGGCGGAACCGTGGCGCTTGTAAAGTTCATCACATTGTCGTCGTAATTCAGCGTGAGCACACCAGATTGTGTCGTGTTACCTTTATTTTTAAAAACCACTTTATAATTAGCGCTATATCCCGGAACCGCATCATTCAGCGGGAAAATCACTGCCTCCAGATCATTATGGCTTCCGTTTGCTGTAAGACAAAAATTCTGAGCTAGTGGACTCGTTTGCGTCGGGAAATCAACCGTTAAAGCAGCCGGAGTTACATTGAAATAGGACGGATTCTCCAGCATCGGTGTAATTGTATGTGTTCCGGACATCAGATGAACAGCATAATTTCCGCTTAAATTCCCGTTTACCATAGAAGTTGCAGTTCCGCTTGTAATATTGAATTTTTGCAGTGCAATGAAAGGATCTGTGGTTTCGCAACCGTTGCTGTTGATATCGAATTTCGTGTTACCAGTAACTGTATAATAAGTTCCTCCTGGCGTGAAGGTACAATAGGAATTTACCACGGTGTTTGTAAGACCCTGCGAAATGTTTGTTGCAACAAGGGCAGCAATTTCCGCATCATCCGCACAGATATAGGCGAGATTAGGATTCCAGTCATAATATATTTCATCTACCACCCCATTTTTTATGATAAGCGTCTGCAGATTATTGTTGCTGGCCATAATAAACACCAGATTTGGATTGGTGTGTAGATCAAGCAGCGTCAGGTCATTATCATTAATCCAAATTTCGCTGAGCAAAGGATTGTTTGAAACATCAATAGTTGTAAGCAGATTCTGGTCGATCTTGAAATCCTGCAGATTTGGTGTTGTTGTAAGATTAATTGAGGGTAAGAAATTCTGATTCAGTTCCAGCAGGTACAACTCCGGCGTGTTTTGAACATTCACTGTAGTAAGACCGTTACTCTGGCAATTTAGGTATTCCAGTTGCGCAAGACCGGATGCATTTAGTGTCGTGAGAGAATTTCCTCCTAAATTCACATATTTTAAGCCCGGAAACTGCTGCAGATTTATTGAGGCCAGATTATTATTACTGAGATCCAGTTCTTCGAGCGCCGATGTCCCGGTAAAATTTACAGAGCTTATATTATTTCCGTAAGCGTACAGTTTCTTAAGCAAAGGCAGGCCGGACAAATTCAGCGCAGGAATATTTCCCTGACTGAACGAAAGATCTTCGAGTGCAACACAACCTGTAACATTCAGCGTCGTAATAAATGCGTTATCAAAAGCTGTTAGTTTTTTCAAAGCAGTCATGTTACTCACATCAATCGCATCGATCCAGTCAAGGCTTTCCATATAGAGTGTATCTACAGCTGCAAAACTCTTGATACCTACTACGGAGGTAACCATTCCATTTCCGGGAACACGAAGATATTTGATCTGAAGTGCTTCAGAATTCTGAATTTCGCCGTCGCTGTTGCTGTCAATTTTCACCCAGTTTCCGGCTGCATTTTTGGCAATAGTATCGGCAGGCGTTGCATTTACCAGGATATTCTTAAACTGAACATCGGTAAAACTCACGTTTTGAGCCATGGTAAACATGGCGATAAAAAACGCGACGAAAGAATATAATTTACTCATATACAATCTTTTATTAAGACAGCAAATGTAAACAAATATTGTTCTGTTTTACATAAAAAAAGATAAAATGTAATACCTGCGGGAAATACTGATCTGGCGCAGAAAAATTGGAATAAATATTATTTTCCTGGAGAAAACAAAGGCGAAAATGCAGCAAAAAATTAGTAGAAAAACTGAAAACCGGCTTTCACACCGAATCGGGTTGCATTGGGGTTATCGAGATAATTTCCTCTCCAGTTGAAATCAACCCTGAAAATCCTCAGGTTTCCAATGCCAATATTCTCAATTCCAAAGCCGTATTCGTAGTAGATATTTCGACTTGGCGCACTGTATTTCCAGCCTTCTACATTAATCGCTTTGCTTGCTTCGCTTAGCGTTCCGTATGCGCCGCGAATGAAAGCCACTTCCCTGAGTTTCAGTTTTTTGATCAGCGGAATAAACGATAATATTTTTCCGTTGAAATGATGTTCCAGATGACCGGTAACATACTGATCTGTAACGAATTCGTAATAATTCAGCTGCGAGAAAGTGTTCGGCACCAGACTGTACGACTGGTTTCCGGGAATAATATTCTGTAAAGCAAGCGGCAGCGGATCAAAATTTTTGCCGGCCTCCAGATTGATGAACGATTTACCCCAGCTTCCGATCAGCATGGGTTTGTAAAACAGGAACTGAAGTTTGTCGTAGCCGTAATCTGCATTGAAAAGGTTTTCAATTCCGCGTGTATATTTCATGACAATTGTCGGAGCTAACGTTGGATGCTCATAACGGTCCACGCCGGTCTGCGAAAATTTTGCGCCGGGTCTTGCAATTAAACTCAGCGTTAAATGGGAATCATTAACTGTTTTACGCAGGTTTCCGGCTTTATCGTGATAATACAGGTTGAACAGGTGTTCGTCGGCAGAACGGATGCTTTGAAGCGTTCCGTCCACGCGCACTGTAAAGTTTTTTATGGGATCAATAGAACCGAAAACATTGGTCTGGTTTACGGAACTTAATGAGGCGTTTTCTCCACGGCCAAAAACGGCTGATGAAGCAAACGTCCGCGACATAATTCCATCATCATTGGTCAGTTGAACACCAAGCTGCAAAATATCGCGTCTCGTACCCGCGCCCAGCGTAAATCTGTTTACTTTGTTGAACATGTATTTCGCTTCCGCTCCGTATTTAAATTTATCATCCTTAAAACCATAAGCCGTATATCCCTGAATTCTCCAGACATCATTCTGCGAAAAATAGGTTCTCGCACCAAGCCTGATCCTGGAACCTTCCACTGCGTTATATCCGTAAACGGAGTAAATACTTCCTAAATCGATCGCATTTCCGACATTCCAGTAACCGGAATCAATTGTTTCATACAGTTTTACAATCCTTTGAAACCTTGGCGTTTCTTCCAGCTTATCGAGCATTTCATAGATCCCCTTTTCATTTGCCGTAAGCGAATCTGTTCTTGCTGCTTCCCAGTACGAATCATCTTTTGTGTAAAATTCTTCCGTCATCTCGCTTTCACGTTCCTGGAAATCGGCATCTGTAAGAGGCGGATTGAATTCGTAATCGGAATAATTAACGGTCCGTATGGCAACCAGGCCTTTTGATTTCTTGCTTTTCGAGAAAATCGACATGTCAATAGAGGTAAGCGTTCTTTTCGGCAGAAATGTTTCTTCGTCGGGATTATCAAATTCCAGCTGTGTGAAGATTCCGTTTACAAAGTTGACATTCATCTTACGTGTAGACCTCAGCGTTGCCTGCACCACGGCGTAATGATCGGTTGAAATATAAAGCGTACCCTGAAAAGCCAGCACATCGGATCTTTTCGGCTCATATCTGATTACAAATGACTCCTGATTATTTACCGTTACAGTATCCATCAGTTCATAATAATAAGTACTGAATCCGTCACTGGAAACCGGACTTTGAAAACCGATGTCGAAATAATTAATAGTATTGTCGTAGATATTAATGTCGCGGTACAGGTTTTTCGCGGTAAGACTGACGATCTGGTTGTCCTGAAAGCCGGAAGTTTTCTGCGCAACCATCAGCCTTTTCTTCTTTTTCACCGGTTCGTTCTGTCCGGTTGTATTGTAGATTGCCTCATTCAGAAATATCGGAAGCATCATTTGTCCGTTGGCTGCAGAATCGGCATAATCAAAAACGAAATCGAGCTTGTTGAAGATTTTCCGCTCCATGAAAGCGCTGTCGATGTTGGCTACATCAAATTCAATTTTCTCATATTCTTTGAAGCGGTAGGTGTCGTATTTATCGAGGCCGTTGTTTCGCTTGCGTTCCCACACTTTCTGCATGATATGGTATGCAGGGTTTTCCCTCTTATTTTTAAATTTCGGCTTGCCTTTTTTAATGACCACCTCTTCAATACCGCTTTCACGTGGCTGTTCGATCTGAGCGTTCAGCATGGCAGCAAAAAAAAGAAGGAACAGAGGCAGTAAACGCGCCAACAACTGGTTTTTCATCAGATAAAATAAAAGCCGCAAAGCGACAAAAGGTTTTTTAACAATAATTGTGCTAAAAATTATGACCTCGATAAAATAAAAAACCATCAACGTAATGTTGATGGTTTTGGCGCCTTTTGCTGGGCTCGAACCAGCGACCCTCTGATTAACAGTCAGATGCTCTAACCAACTGAGCTAAAAAGGCTTTTTGCTGTTTGTTTTAGCGTTTGCAAATATAATATCTATTTTAATTATGGGCAAATAATTTCGATGAAAAAATTTAAAGTTTACCCGTAATCAGTTTAAAAATATCGTTACCGAAGATCAGCAGCATCAGGCCAAGAAGGAAAATAACCCCGATCATTTGCGCATGCTCTAATATTTTTTGCGGAACAGGCTTTCCGGTAATCATTTCCCACAGGGTAAACATTACGTGGCCACCATCAAGTCCGGGAATCGGAATCAGGTTCAGGAACGCCAGCCAAACGGAAAACATCGCCGTAAAACTCCAGAAAGCAGGCCAGTTTATCGAAAGATCTCCTTTTTCAGATTTCTGAACCGGCATCATTTTCACGATTGCAATCGGTCCGCCAACATTTTTATATCCCTGGATTTTAGAATTAAATATAATTCTGAACTGCTTAATCTGCGTCGTCAAAGATTCTATCGTCCTGGTAAAACCTCTTGGAATTGCTTCGATCACGCTGTATTTCTTATTTGTTGCAATTCCCTGCAGCCCTCCAAGATCGAGTGCAATGCCAAGTTTGCCGTTCTGGTCCACAGCAACGTTCTGCAATTGCTGTTGCTGTCCGTTTCTGTCAACTGTTAATGTAATTCTCTGGTTTTTGGAACGATCGAGTTCCCCACTGAATTCATCGAAGAATTTTACAGGCTTTCCATTAACTGCCAAAATCTTATCGCCTTTCTGAAGACCTGAAGACTGTGAAGCTGGTGTGGCAAGACTGTCAACAATCACGGGATAACGCGGCATCAGATAAAGTTTCGCTTCCCGCTGTCTGATTACTTCGCCCACGCCTTCTTCCTGAACCGGAAAAGTAATTTCCTGACCGTTTCTGAGAACTGTAACATCATTGCTGAAAAGAATGTCTAGTGATGCATTTTCAAGACGTTCCGCTTTCTTGCCGTCAACCGCTAAAATTTTGTCTCCGTTCTGAAAGCCCATTTTTCTACCGGCTTCCGAAACTCCCACTCCATTCTGGAATTTATTCAGGTCGGTATAATTCTCTCCGTTGAAATAACTTAAACATGAATAAATGAACCATGCAAGAAAGAAATTCACTGTAACTCCGCCAAGCATGATGATCAGTCTCTGCCACGCCGGTTTGCTGCGGAATTCCCATGGTTGCGGTGGCGTTTTAAGCTGTTCGGTGTCCATACTTTCGTCCACCATTCCGGCAATTTTTACGTAACCACCAAAAGGAAGCCAGCCGATTCCGTATTCAGTACCGCCAATTTTTTTCTTTACCAGCGAAAACCACGGATCGAAAAAAAGATAAAATTTCTCCACTTTTGTTTTAAACCATTTCGCCGGAAGAAAGTGTCCCAGCTCATGCAGCACAACGAGAATGGATATACTTAAGATAAATTGAAATATTTGTAATGCCAGTTCCATTAATAATTTTTTGGTTCGCAAAGGTACTAATTATTAAAGGTGTGCCAAACAAGCTTTTAGCTATTGTTGGCAGGAAAAACCGGCACTTCTGCCTGTAGTCCGTTTTTTTATTGTTATTTTTAGGAAAATTTCATCAATGAAAATTGCCGGACTGAACCAGGATATCATCTGGAAGGACAAAAATGCCAACTTCAGGTTAATTGAAAAATCATTTGCAGAAACCAATGCTGACCTTTTTCTTCTTCCCGAAATGTTTTCGACGGGATTCTGCATGGAACCCGCCGAAATTGCTGATAAAAACGAAGAAACACTGACGTGGATGAAACAGTTTGCAGCAGAAAAAAATGCAGCTGTTTCTGGAAGCGCTTCGGTAAAAGTCGGGGAGTCATTTTATAACAGAATGTATTTTGTAAAACCCTGTGGAGAAACGTCTTTTTACGACAAACGGCATCTGTTTTCCTATTCCGGAGAGGATGAGGTTTATTCAGCGGGAAAGAGCAGAATTATCGTAGAATATCTTGGATTCCGGATCCTGTTGCAAGTTTGTTATGATTTGAGGTTTCCTGTTTTCTCGCGAAACCGCGATGATTACGATGTGATCCTGTATGTTGCAAACTGGCCGGCGAAACGTGTTGAAGCATGGGAGCATCTGCTGAAAGCCCGCGCCTTGGAAAATCTGGCGTATGTTTTTGGGCTGAACAGAACCGGCACCGATGGAAATGACCTCGAATATCCGGAAAGTTCTCACTGCTTTTTTGCAGACGGAAAGGAGGTTTCACAAAAAGACGGCAACATTCTTACTGCAGAAATCAGTTTGCAGAAACTGGAAAAATTCCGGGAAAATTTCGGATTTCTAAATGACCGGGATGAATTTCAAATCCTGGATTAACAGCGTCTGATTTTCAAGAAAATATCAGATATACTGTTCGAGAAGCGTTGTCAGCGTGTTTACATCATGAACACCGGATTCTTTCCAGAGCAGTTCCCCGTTTTTATAAATGGCGAGAGTAGGCACACCGCGAACGCCATTCTGCGAGGCAATTTGCGGAAACTGATCCACATCGATTTTTACAATTCTCGCTTTATCGCCAAGTTTGTCCTTCACCGAATTCAAAACAGATGACTGCACTTTGCAGGGCTGACACCAGGTTGCGAAAAAATCAATAAGTACCGGACGTTCTGAAGCTATTAGTTCCTGAAATTTCTGTGACATAGTTGTTCGTTAATTGAGTTGTTGGGAATCGTTCTCAGCGTTCGGCTTAACCTGGTGAATGCTGCAGTTTCCGGAGGCACAGCCGGATCTGAAAACCGACATCGCCACAAAGTAAAGTCCAAAAATTGCCATCCACCACACACCATCTTTTACAGCGATCACCGCAAAAAGAATTCCACCGGCTAGATAGAGCAGCCTGCTGATGTTCCAGTTTTTCAGCATTTTCAGTTGCTGATTTTTTCGTTTAAGCTTTTCCAGCCGCCACCGTTGTAAACCTCGGTAAATCCGTTATCTATAAGAATCGATCTTGCTGATGAACTGCGCATACCGCTTGCACAGCAGGTAATTACGGGTCTTTTTTTGTCGATGGTCGACAGTTTATTCCGAAGATCCTGTAAAGGAATATTCTTGGAATTCCGGATTGAACCTGTGCTGAATTCGGCAGGTGTACGCACATCAATAATTTGTGCTCCGTTCTTTACCAGTTCTTTGAGGTTAATAGTATCCCCTCCAAAAAGTTTCTTAAAAAAACCGATCATATTTTTTCCTTTTTATTTTCCGGAGTAAACATCGAGAACAGCAGATATCCCATCACCATTCCGTACACCGATGAGTTTACCGGTTTTGATGTAATTGCGCAACTTCCGCTGTTGCATCCGATGAAATAATAGTAAGCAAACCCCAGAATTCCGCCGGCAACCACACCAATTACTGCTAATTTATACTTATTCAAAAACTTCTTCATCATGCGCCAGTTCTTTGGTTATTACAAATAGATTTTCGTCTGTAAGTCCCAGTACTTCATGCTCCACTTCTACCGGTATTTCGAACACATCCAGTTCTTTCAGGATGATATCTTCGTCCGGAAGACTGAATTTTACTTCGCCTTTCAGCATTATTAAATTCGTCGGGACTGCGGTAGTATGTTTTTTCAGCAGGCAGTTATTGCCCAGTGCAACGGCAAACTGATGGATATTTTCATTTTTCCTGAGCTGAAAAACAGAAGGTTTGTCGGCCAGAAAATCTGTGTACTGCAGAATATTCATCGTGGTTTACAGTTTTTTACTTTGACAAACGAAATCCGTAGTCGGAACTTTTTCAGTTTTCTTGATACCGTTGAAACCTCCTTCCACTTCAGTAAAATTTCTGATTCCTCTGGAATTAAGGATACTCGCTGCAATCATACTTCTGTAACCTCCTGCACAGTGCAGAAAGAAATGCTCCTGATCATCAACTTTTCCTGCCCATTCCGCAATCTGATCCAAAGGCCTGCTGTACGCATCAGGAATGTGTTCGGAATCATATTCTGTTTCTTTTCTTACATCCACAACTTTGGAGTCTTCCGTAAATTCCTGTGCAAACTGCTCAGGAGTAATCCGGTTGATCGTGTCAATTTCTTTTCCGGAATCTTTCCAGGAATCAAAACCGCCTTTCAGATATCCAAGAACATTATCGAAACCAACCCTTGAAAGCCGTGTAATCGCTTCTTCCTCGGTATCCTGATCTGTTACCAGCAAAATCGGCTGCTGCACATCCACAATCATGGCTCCAACCCAAGGTGCAAAATCTCCTTTCAGGCCAATATTTACCGCATTCGGAATAAAACCTTTATGGAATTCTGCACTTGCTCTGGTATCAAGAATCAAAGCACCGCTGTGTTCAGCAACATTTTCGAATTCGTCCGGCGAAAGCGCATTCATGCCTTTATTCATCACATCCTCAAAGCTGCTGTAGCCTTCTTTGTTCATCTTCACATTCATTCCGAAATATTTTGGAGGAGCTGTAAGGCCGTCCAGAACCGCTTCTACAAATGCTTCTTTATTCGGCTGATTCAGTGCGTAATTGGTTTTTCTTTGATTTCCGAGTGTATCAACAGTTTCCTTCTGCATATTTTTACCGCATGCTGAACCTGCTCCGTGCGCCGGATAAACCGTAATATCGTCGGCCAGAGGAAGAATTTTATTTATCAGACTTTCGTAAAGAGTCCCTGCCAGTTCTTCCTGTGTCATATTGGCAGCTTTTTGTGCCAAATCCGGTCTTCCGACATCTCCCAAAAACAATGTGTCTCCGGAAAATATTGCCGTTTCTTTGCCGTTTTCGTCGATGAGCAGGTAAGTTGTGCTTTCCATCGTATGTCCCGGTGTATGCAGTACTTTAATCCTGCTTTTGCCAATTTCGAAAAACTGTCCGTCTTCCGCCGTAATCGCTTCAAACGCAGGTTCTGCCGTAGGTCCGTAAACAATTGGCGCTCCGGTTTTTTTGCTTAAATCCAGGTGGCCGGAAACGAAATCTGCATGAAAATGCGTCTCGAAAATATATTTCAGGTCTACTTTATCTTTCTTAAGCCTGTCTATGTATGGCTGCACTTCACGAAGCGGATCAATAATCGCGGCTTCACCTTCGGAAACAATGTAATAAGCTCCCTGAGCCAGACATCCTGTATAAATTTGTTCTACTTTCATATTTTTCGATTTTCAACGTAACAATGGGAATTTCACAAAAACCCCGCCATTTTTAATAGATGCCGTCTATGAATATTTTGCCTTAAATATTTTTTAAAAACAATTCGTTTATAATTATCCAGATTCCCATTACCAGTACGAACCAACCGAACATGGGCCTGAGTTTCCTGCCTTCAATTTTTTTCGCAATCTGAACGCCAATCAGAATTCCGACGATTGAGAGCGCCGAAAAGGTCAGCAAGAAAGTCCAGTCTACGTCGATTTTATCAAGCGAGGATGCAAATCCGATCAGTGAATTAAAGGAGATAATAACCAGCGATGTGGAAACTGCCTCCTTCATGGAAAGGCCCAAAAGCATTACCAGTGCGGGCACAATCATAAAACCGCCCCCTGCGCCGATGAAACCTGTTACAATACCAACGAGCAATCCCTGGGAAATGAGCAGCGTATAATTAATTTCATCAGATTTCCGGAATCTCTGTCTGTCGTATTTCTTGATCATTTTGATTGAAGAAATCAGCATAAGCACCGCAAAAAGCACGAGGATAAACATTTCTTTCGTAAGCGTTATTCCCCATCTGTTGATGATGTAAGGCGGCAAATGCGGAAGCACTACCCTTCTGGAAAATAATATTCCTAAAATAGAGGGAAGCCCAAAAAGCAGCACTGTGCGGAAATTCACCACTTTTTGCCTGATGTAACCAACGGAACCAACGCTGCTGGTAATGCCCACGACGAAAAGTGAAAGTGCGGTAGCTGTAACCGCATCGATTTTAAAAAGGTAGGCAAAAACAGGAACGCTGAGTATACTTCCACCGCCACCGATCAGGCCCATTACAAGACCTATTATAATCGCTGTGAAATATCCCAGATATTCCATTTAGAATATATGTGTAATCTCTGCTTTTTGATTGCCGACCTGAATCTGATCACCAACGTTCTTGCCGATAATACTTTTGTAAACCGGGGTTTCTTTAGTTACACAATACACCTCCTTTCCGTCAAATTCGAAATGGGGTACATTGGAGCCCAGGAAGAAAAAATGATCGCCGGTTTCCACTATTGCGCCTTCTTCAGCCTGCGAATGCGTGCCGCCTGCTTCTGACTGTATAAAAGCAAGGTTTTGTTTTGCCGCGTTCAGCATCTGCTCAAACCTCAGCTGCATATCTTTTGCTTCAGTCTGTCTTGCGTAATCATCCGGATCCAGCGTGTCATCTTCATCCATATCGGAAGCCGTTCGGTAACGCGCAACCGATTCCTGCAGATTTTCTACAATTTTTTCCTGCTCCTCTGCAATTTTTTTTAATATTTCTTTCCTGTTCATAGTGTAAATTTAGCAATAAAATGGAATGCGTCAATGATGAAACTTATCATTTTCGCAAAGGATTCAGCAAATGTCCAAGGCCATTCAACTTAATTTCATAAACTGTAGCAAGCTGCATCCCAAGTTTGCCGGGAGGAAATCCTTTTCTTTGAAACCACTCCAGATAACTTACCGGTAAATCTGCCAGAATGATGCCTTTGTATTTTCCAAACGGCATTCTCGCATTGCAGATTTCATTTAATATTTCGGGATTCAAACGGTTATATTGTCAGGTCAATTTTTTCTTCCAGTTCCATGGTCTCGGGAAGTTCCAGTTCCGGAGTGTCGTCGTCGGAAAATTCATCTCTGTACACCTGAATAAGCATCACCGTCATAGATACGAGGATCGGGCCAAAAATAAGCCCCATAAAACCGAACAGTTTCATCCCCATGATAATTCCGAATACCGTATTAAGCGGATGTATATTTTCCAGCCTCTTCAGCAAGGTAAAGCGAAGCACATTATCTGTAAGTCCCACAATAATCATACAGTAAAGCAAAATTCCGACACCTCCAAACATATTGCCTTCCGCAATCATATAAATACCTACAGGCACGAAAATAATCGACGCCCCGATAATCGGAATCATAGAAGTGATCGCCGTCAGCACAAACAGCAGAACCGGACTCGGTGCTCCAAATATCAGATAGCCGATCAATGCGATAATTCCCTGACCAACTGCTACAACCGGCAAACCAACCGCATTGGCGATAACCAGTTTTCTGAATTTTTCACCGATCATGGAAATGTTGGCTTTTTTGAACGGGATCGCAGAAGCAACGAGTCTCTCAAAAGAGCGCGGTCTTTCCAGCATAAAATACAGCATGAAGAAAAGAGACAGGATCACACTGAGCGTATTTAAAGTACCGCTGAGTGCACTGGTTGATAAGTTAGTTGCAAAGTTTTTGATTCTGGCAATATTCTGTTCGTTCAGAACATCCATGTTGAACTGTTCTTTCAGGTATTCGCGGATACGCACCAGAAAAACATTGAATTTCTGCATATAATCCTCACTGTCGCCCAAATTTGAAATAACCATATCGATAACACCGTAAACCGGGATAATCAGAATGACCAGACACAGCAGAATTATAACCATCGCAGACACACCCGGCCTCCAGCCTTTTTCTTCCTGAAATTTAAAATTAAGAGACCGCGTAACGACATATAGTGTTAAAGCTCCTAAAAGCGAAGGTATGAACATCGACAGATTCGCGATAATCAGCGCAACAAAACCTGTGATAATCAGGATCAGAAAGACCTGCTTGATCTTGATACCGCTTATCTGTTTTTTTCGGTCCGGCATATTGGTCTGGTTTGGGGAATTTTATGGATTTTCTAATCTCCAAAAATAAAGAGCATAAAGCCCGCTTTATTACATATTTCTGTGGGAACGTTGCAATTGCGGTACTCCCCAGAAAGCAATATAGGTAGAGTACATCGCTGCATAATAGAACGGAAATGTTGCCACTATACCGATGAAACAAAGCATAACACCGGCAACGGCAATAATGGAAACGATAAACCCGACTCCAAGCAGGGTTCCGTAGTTGTTTTTTCCGGTTTCGAACGACTTCTGTAATGCTTCAACTGCATTTTTATTCTCGAAAAGAATCATTGGAATTCCGGTGAAGAAAAAAGGCAGTACAAAAAAGAACCCAATACCGCACAAAAGCAGACCAAGCGATAAAGCTACTGAAGTAATAAGTGCATAAACCACATACTGTACATAATTCTGTCTGAAACCTATAAACAAATCTGAAAATTCGGTAGCGAGACCGCGGTTGGCTTTGTGCATTAAATAGATAATCCCTGTATAAAACGGCGCAAGAAGAATCCCTGCCAAAGAACTGAAACCAATGGCCAGCTGAAGGCCGGGGGTGCGAAAAACGGAATTCATCATATCATCGATATTTCCTCCGGATTGACCCAGTTCACGCATATTTTCTGCCATTTCCGTGCTGTCATAACCGGCAATAGTTTCAGAAACTGAAGATATAATGGTACTGATAATGAGATAAATGACGAATCCCAGCATACACCAGCCGATTACTTTAAAATAGGTGTTGAATGCGTGGCTGAGAATATCGCTGAAATTTCTCTGTGGCACTGGGGACTGCTGTTCGAATTCACTGAATGTTTCCATCGGATAAACGTTTTGCTCAAAATTAGTATAATTTTGTGTAAAGTCCAGCAAAAAGACCGGAAAAATCCGGTCTTAAATAATTAATTATTAGTGCTTTTACGCTTTAATTTCTGAGATTACATTCACAGCTTCCTGCAGGTAAAGATCCCGCTTGAGGTTTTTGATCCAGTTTTCCGATTTCTTGCGGTAGGCTTCGTCATTTTTCGCACGTTCCTGTTCGGCCGGAATCTGCACAAAATTCAGTCCTGAATTCAGTTTATCCAGCGCCTCAAATTTTTTGATCTGCTCTTTACGCTGCTTCATCAGCGCAAAAAATTTATCCTGATTTAAAGTGATTGATTTTTCTTTATCCAGTGCTTCCTTCCATTTGGCAGATTCCAGAATGAGCTGATAATTTGAATTTCCGGCAAGTCTGGCGTTGCTTTTACGTTGTAATTCTGCTTTATCAAAAAGATTCATTGCCGTATACTGCGCCGGCTGGATTTTATCCCATGGCATGCTGAAATCATCATAACGTTCACCGATTTCTGCATAAGTAAGGAAGTTCTTCATCAGGATATCACTCGAGATTCCTTTGTTTTGGGTAGATTCGCCGGAAACCCGGTAAAATTTCTGAATGGTAAGTTTCAGAGATCCGAAATCATCGCTGGTGCTCAGAAATCTGTTCAGGTCTACGAAAGTCTGCACGGTTCCTTTACCAAAAGTCTGCGGCGAGCCAAGTAACACTGCCCTTCCGTAATCTTCCATCACACCTGCCAGAATTTCTGAAGAAGAAGCAGAAAGTTCATTTTGCATAATAAGCAGCGGACCAGTCCACACCGGAGAATTGGTTTTATTTCGCAGCGTCTGAATTTTTCCGTTACCGTCTTTCACCTGTACATATGGTCCTGCATTCATAAAGAGACCCATGATATCACCAACTTCCGTGAGTGAGCCGCCGCCATTGTTCCTAAGGTCAAGGATGACGCCGTTAATATTCTGCGCCTTTAGTTTGATCAGTTCATTCTTGATATCGTCCGATGCATTTCTTCCGTCAGCCTTGTCAAATTCTGCATTGAAACTCGGCAGATTGATCAGTCCGAATTTTTTTCCATTCGTGGTATTAATGATGATACTCTTCGCATAGGTATCTTCCATTTCCACTTCTTCACGAATCATCGTAACTTCGCGGATTGTTTTATCTTTCTTTTCAACCGTAAGTGTTACAGGAGTGCCTTCCTTTCCTCGAATTAATCTCACTGCTTCATCCGATAACATACCCACCACATTAATCGCTTCCTGATTCGGCATGGATTTCACTTTCAGAATCCGGTCTCCTTCAGATAACTGTTTGGATTTCCATGCAGGTGCTCCCAAAGAAAGAGCTCCGAGATAAAGGTTTCCTTTCTTTTCCTGAATAATTGCACCGATTCCGATTACTTTTCCGGTGAAATTGACGTCAAACTCCTGCTTGTCTTTAGGCGAAAAATAACTGGTGTGCGGATCGAACACTTCACAGTAAGCATTCATATAAACATTAAACCAGTCCATTCTCTTACGCTTCTTTATTCTCTTGAAGCTTTCACCAATAAGATCTTTTACATCTGCAGTTGCTTTCTGAAGTTTCTGATCCTGCGTAAGAACCGTAAGTTTTATGGTATCCTGCAATCCGTGTTTTTGTACGGAATCTTTTTTCTTGCGCTGCGTCTCCTCTTTGGAGTTCATGGTTTCAATTTCCTGAAGAATATTATACTTAATGTACTTTCTCCATTCTGCATACTGCTCATTTGCGTTTGCCGCATATTTTTTATCCTCCCGTTCCAGAATCATTGTTTCATCTTCATTGAGATTGATCGGTTTGCTCAGTATATCCTGCGTCAGTTTATCGATTTCGTCGAGTCTCGTGAACAGTCTGTCAACCGTACTTTTATAAAAAACAAGATTTCCCTGATTCAGGTAGTCGTCCAGTTTCGTCTGATGTGAAGCGAATTCATTAATGTCCGACTGCAGAAAATATCTCTTCCCCGGATCCACCATTTCGAAATATTTGGTGTACACATCCCTGGAATAATCGTCGTTGATCTGTCGCGGACTGTAATGAAGATATGATAAAGTATTTTTAATACTAACCATGATGGTCTGCATTTTCTCGTCGTCATTCTTTGGAGAATTGAAACAGAACATGAGACTGGTAAGCGGTATAAAAAGTAGAAGTTTGTTCAGTTTAAATTTCTTAAACATATTAAATATTGGATTTTTAAATATATTAGTTGATGTGCAGCGGTTTTTGTTACACAACGGAGAAAACTTTCAAATTTAATACCTAATTTAACATTTTGGATGCATTTTTATTTAATTTTGTTAAAAATCGTGATTTATGGCGCAAAAACCTTTAATTCTTGTAACCAATGATGATGGCATTACGGCACCGGGAATCCGGCATCTCGTAGAATTTATGAGCGAAATCGGTGAAGTGATGGTGGTGGCACCAAATTCACCGCAAAGCGGCAAAGGGCACGCTATTACCATCAACTCAACGCTTACGTTCGAAGAAATTCATAATCTGGAAGGAGAACAGCGGGATTTCGCGCTGAGCGGAACACCGGTAGACTGTGTGAAATTTGCACTCGACAAAATTTTGCCCAAAAAACCGGATCTGGTAGTTTCAGGAATTAATCACGGAGCCAACTCGTCCATTAATGTAATATATTCCGGTACGATGTCAGCAGCTGTAGAAGCCGGCGTTGAAGGACTGCAGTCTATTGGATTCTCTCTGCAGGATTTCAGCTGGGATGCCGATTTTATGCAGGCGAAAGATTACATTCAGCAAATCGTTCGAGATATTCTGGAAAACCCAATGCCAAAAGGCGTTGTGCTGAATGTTAACATTCCGAAACTGAAAAGAGAAGAAATAAAAGGAGTGAAAGTCTGTCGACAGGCTGATGCGAAATGGGAGGAAAACTTTGATGAAAGAATCAATCCGCACGGAAAAAAATATTTCTGGCTTACCGGATATTTCAACAATATGGATGATGCAGAAGATGCCGATGAAACGGCACTTGCAAACGGATATATCACCGTTGTTCCCGTGAAATTTGATCTCACTGCTCACGAGCATGTGAAAGAACTGGAAACTGTTCTGAATTCAGGACCGCTTTCGTAATAACTATCGTAATTTACAACCAGAAAAAATGATCTGATGTCCAAAAATCTCAGCGCACTTTCCGGCAGAAAGGGAATGAAAAACAATCTCTTTGATTTAATGGGCGAAATTTCTGCAAAAAGAAACGGAGCTGCCGATCAGGAAGATTTAGCTCTCCTTGCAGATGAATTTCTGATGGGCGATGCAAATACGTACGGCACCGTAACTGCCTACGATTTCATGAAACCCGAAAACCGCGGAAAGGAAATCTATATCTGTAACGGTTCTGCCTGTCTTTGTGCAGGAACTCAGGGCAAAGTAGCTGAGGTCGTTTCTGAATTTTTCGAAGCAGAACAAATCGGACATATGACCTGCCTTGGGCGCTGCCATGAAAATTCATCATTTCATTATAAAGGAAAAAACTATTCGGGAGAATCGGTTAATTTTCTTGGAGAAATAATTGGGAAAAAAATCAATGCAAAATCAGGCATTCATTCTGTAAGCGGTAACATTCAGGTCCTGACAGCGCCTTTTGATGATATAGCTGATTTCAAACAGCAACTGGAATTATTACTGAGCAGTTCGCCGGATTATGTGCTGGATGAAGTAAGAAATTCTAAAATTCGCGGACGTGGCGGCGCCGGTTTTCCGATGGGAATAAAATGGGAAGGCTGCAAAAATCAGATCTCAGATGAGAAATTCATCATTTGTAATGCTGATGAAGGTGATCCGGGTGCTTTTTCGGACCGTTATCTTCTCGAGCAGAAACCCTTTGCAGTGCTTTTCGGAATGCTCGCCTCCGGTTACTGTACCGGAGCTTCCTGGGGAATCCCGTTTATCCGCGCAGAATATCCGGAAGCGGTTGAAATTGTTCAGAATGCAGTAGATGCACTATACGCAGCCGGTCTTTTGGGTGAAAATATTCTGGAATCCGGATTCAGTTTCGATTTTAAAGTTATTAAAGCGCAGGGAGCCTACATCTGTGGTGAGGAAACAGCGCTGATTAACGCACTTGAAGGACAACGACCTGAAGTAAGAACCCGGCCGCCGTTTCCTACGGAACAGGGATTGTTCCTGAAACCAACCATTGTAAATAATGTAGAAACTTTTGCAGCTGTTCCGTGGATTCTCACAAATTCCGGCAATGCCTATGCGAAACTCGGTACAGAAAAATCTACAGGCACCAAACTGATTTCTTTGGACGGCAGATTTAATATTCCCGGTATTGTCGAAGTGGAAATGGGAACTCCGCTGTCTGTTGTAATAGAAGATTTCGGCGGTGGATTTACCATGCCGGTAAAAGCACTTCATATCGGCGGACCTTTGGGCGGAATTGTTCCTGTTGAAAAAATTCCGGAGCTTACAGTTGATTTTGAAAGTTTTGCTACTGCAGGATTTTTACTCGGACATGCTTCCATCATCTGTATTCCGGCTGATTTCCCCATGATCAATTATCTTGAACATCTTTTTGATTTTGCTGCATTCGAAAGCTGCGGAAAATGTTTTCCGTGCAGACTTGGTACAAAAAGAGCGCACGAGATGCTTCAGGATGCCGTTTTTCAGCAGAAGCCAGTTGATAAAATGCTCTTTGATGATTTGCTCGTGACGCTTCAGCAGGGATCACTTTGTGCGCACGGCGGAGGAATTCCGCTGCCGGCAAGGAATGCTTTACAGTATTTCGAAGCAGAACTGTCTGAATTCTTTCATTAGGAAATTCAACAGTGGCGAATCGCATCAGAAAATGTTTTTTGATGAATTTTTCCGTATGAATTTTTTTGTAACTTTAGTTTCCTGAATATTCAGCCGTGCTGATTATTTTCACGAATGATTATTATTTCTAATTCTCACAACATATGAGTACCAACACAAAAGATTTGCGGAACGTGGTTCTGCTGGGACATTCCGGATCCGGAAAAACAACCCTTATTGAAACCATGCTTTTTGAAGGAGGAGCGATAAGCCGACGTGGAACAGTAGAAGGGCACAATACCGTCAGCGACAATACTGATCTGGAACATGAACGGGAAAATACCATCTTTTCGCACCAGATGTATGTGAACTGGAAAAATAATAAAATCAATGTTCTGGACACTCCGGGTTTCGATGATTTTGTAGGTGAAGTTATTTCCTCGCTGAAAGTTGCAGATACGGCAATTGTCGTATTAAATGCGGCAGCCGGTGTAGAAGTTGGAACTGAAATCGTTTGGGAACATATTGAGAAATATAAAACACCGGCAATTTTCGTCATCAATCAGATGGATCACCCCAAAGCTGATTATGAAAAAACACTGGAGCAGGCGAAAGAAAGATTTGGCAGCAAACTTCTTCCGCTTCAGTATCCGCTGTCTTCCGGTGAAAATTTTCATCAAATCATCGATGCGTTACGCATGGTGATGTATGAATTTCCGAAAGGCGGAGGAAAACCGGAGAAAAAACCAATACCTGAAGCGGAAATGGAGCGGGCAAATGCAATGCACAATGCATTGGTAGAAATTGCTGCAGAGAATGAAGACGGCTTAATGGAAAAGTATTTCGAAGAAGGAAATCTCAGCGAAGAAGAACTTGCGAAAGGAATTACGATTGCGCTGGCTCATCAGCAGTTTTTTCCGGTTTTTGTAGCTTCAGGACTCAACGATATCGGATCCGGAAGACTGATGGGGTTCATCGACGACATCGCTCCTTCACCTGCAGACCGCCCTGCTTTAACACTGGCAAACGGTGAAGAAGTATTCTGTAATCCCGAGGACAAGACCTCTGTTTTCATCTACAAAACGACGTCAGAACCGCAGGTTGGGATGATATCTTACTTCAAAGTGATTTCCGGAGTGCTGCGTACAGGCGATGAATTGATAAATGCTGACAGCGGAGAAACGGAACGGATCTCGCAGATTTTCGTGGCAGAAGGCAAAGACCGTAAAGCGGTAAATGAACTTCAGGCAGGCGATCTTGGAGTTACCGTAAAACTGAAATCCGGACACACCAATACAACGCTGCACACGAAAGGATCTGAAAGAAAAGTGGAGCCTATCGAATATCCGGAAAGCAGAATCCGGAAAGCCGTAACAGCTGAGAACTCTGCCAATACCGAAAAACTTTTCGCAGCATTACACAAAATTCAGGAGGAAGACCCAACTATTACAGTAGATATAGACCGTGAAACTCATGAAGCCGTTATGGGCGGACAGGGACAACTGCATATTGACCTGATTCAGCAGCGAATAGAAAAGGAATTTGGCGTAAAGATGGTGATGAAAAACCCAAAAGTTTCCTACCGCGAAACCATCACGGGAAAAGCTGATGCAGAATATAGACATAAAAAACAATCAGGAGGAGCCGGTCAGTTTGCAGAAATCCATATGCGCGTTGAAAATTATTATGACGGCATGGAGGAACCAAAAGGGCTGAATATCCGTCAGCACGAAATTGAAGAACTTCCGTGGGGAGGCAAACTCGCTTTTTACTGGTGTATCGTAGGCGGAGCGATTGATAACAGATATATCGGAGCAATTAAAAAGGGAATTATGCAGCAGATGAAGAACGGTCCGCTCACAGGATCTCCCTGTCAGAATATCCGTGTTTCCGTTTTTGACGGCAAGATGCACAGCGTGGACAGTAACGATATTTCTTTTCAACTGGCAGCTTCCGGAGCTTTCAAAGAAGCATTCCACAATGCCAGTCCACAGTTGCTGGAACCAGTTTATCATGTAGAAATCCTTTGTCCGGACGATTCCACCGGTGACGTTATGGGCGATCTTCAGTCGAGAAGAGCGATGATTTCCGGAGTGGATTCCGAAGGACATTATCAAAAAATCATGGCGGATGTTCCGCTGGCAGAACTAGACGATTACGGCTCTACGCTGCGTTCTATTACAGGCGGAAAAGCAAAATTTTCCATGAAACTGACAGGTTTCCAGCTCGTACCGCACACCGTTCAGCAGGACCTTGTTAAGAAACACGTGGTAACTGCTGAATCTTAGCATCTTAAACAGCGAATTCCAGAATTCCGCACCAAATTTCAGATATGGACAAAACAGCATTCATCAACAACCAGCCTTATCCTTTTACCGAAGGAGAGACCATGCTTTCTTTTATAAGAAGGAATTTCGGGCAGCAGAGTGTTCCCACGCTTTGCGATGCGCCGAATCTGGAACCGTTCGGGTCATGCCGGATTTGTTGTGTTGATGTCGCTCTTGAGGAAAATGGCAAAACCAGGGCAATGGCATCTTGTCATACACCGGTCACGGAGAATATTTTTATTTATCCGGATACCGACAATATTCAGAAATTACGCAAGAATATCCTGGAACTGGTGCTTTCAGATCTGCCCGAAGAAAACCGATTTACATACAGCGATAAGCCTACAGAACTTCAAAAGGTCGTCCGGCAAACAGGCATCAAAGAAGTCCGGTATCAGAATTCCCGCAGAAAAATATTTGAAGAAGACACTTCTCATCCTTACATGCGCTCGGATCTCAATATGTGTATCAATTGTTTCCGGTGCATCCGCGCGTGCGACGAAGTACAGGGAGAAATGGTGCTGAATATGGCCGGCCGCGGATTTGATGCGCACATTATTAAAGGTATGGATGTGAGTTTTATGGAAAGCGACTGCGTTAGTTGTGGCGCTTGCTCTCAAACCTGTCCGACCGATGCCATTACCGATATTTTTCAGATGGATGAGCGGATTCCGGAAAAAATTACCAGAACCGTCTGTACGTATTGCGGCGTCGGCTGCAACCTCGAAATCGCTTCAAAAGGTGAGGAAATTATTTCCATTACCGCTCCCTATGATGCGGAAGCGAATCTTGGACACACCTGCCTTAAAGGAAGATATGCGTTCAGGTTTTATAATCACCCGGACAGACTGCGAACTCCGTTAATAAAGAGAAACGGTGAATTTGAGCCCGCAACCTGGGATGAAGCGTTTGATTTTATCGCAGACCGGATTACCTCTATCAAATCTGAATTTGGTCCTGATGCGATTGCAGGAGTTTCCTCAGCGAGAACACCCAATGAGGAAAATTATCTGATGCAGAAAATGATGCGGGCTGTAATCGGCACCAATAATATCGACTGTTGTGCTCGTGTTTGTCACTCTCCCACTGCGTTAGGAATGCAGCGTGCATTCGGAACAGGCGCTGCAACAAATTCTATTGAAGATCTGGCCTTTACAGACTGTATCCTGGTAATCGGAGCAAATCCTACAGCTGCACATCCGGTAACCGGTGCAAGAATAAAGCAGAGAATGATGAAAGGCGTTACCGGAATTGTCATTGATCCGCGCAAAATCGAACTCGCGAAATACGCCAAATATCATCTTCAGCTTAGACCGGGAACCAATGTAGCATTGCTAAACATGATGCTGTACTATATTATTTCTGAAAATCTGGAAGACGAAGAATTCATCAGAAACCGCACCGAAGGTTACGAAGAAATGAAGCAGGAAATTCTTCAGCTTAATATCGCTGAACTGGAGCGAATTACAGGCGTTAACCGCGAACTTGTTAGAGAAGCATCAATTGCATATGCAACCGCAAATGCAGCTATGGAATTTCACGGCCTGGGAGTTACGGAGCAGATGCAGGGAACTTTTACGGTACAGCTCATTGCAGATTTAGCCATGATTACCGGAAATATCGGAAAGAAAGGCGCAGGCGTAAATCCGCTTCGTGGACAAAATAATGTACAGGGAGCAGCTGATATGGGATGTCAGCCGCATCAGGGCGCAGGCTACCTCGATGTAACCGATTCTGCCATCAACGAAAAATATAGTTTATTCTATAAGAATGTTGTTCCGTCCCACGTTGGATTCAAAATTCCGGAAATGTTTGAGGCCGCACTCAATGGCAAACTGAAAGCGCTCTGGATTATTGGCGAAGATGTGGTTCAGACCGATCCGAACACGCAGAAAGTGCGGGACGCGCTGGACAGCCTGGATTTACTTGTTGTACAGGAACTGTTTATGACGGAAACAGCGAGCAGAGCAACGGTGATACTTCCTGCAGCATCATTCCTCGAAAAGGAAGGGACTTTTACCAACGGGGAAAGAAGAATTCAGAAAGTTCAAAAAATTGTAGAACCACTGGAAGGAACGAAACCTGACGGCCAAATCCTGGTCGAAATGATGAATAAATTAGGTTATCCACAACCTGATTACACACCTGAAGGAATGCTTGCAGAAATTTCACAGATCGTTCCGTTCTTTGCCGGCGTTACCTGGGACAATTTGGGGAAAAGCGGCTTACAGTGGCCGGTACGGGAAGATGGCAGCGATACCAAAATGCTGCACATTGAAGAATTCAAAAGAGGAAAAGGAAAATTCAGCTTTATCGGTTTTAAAGAAAGTAACGAAATACAGAAACACGGAAAAGATTATCCTTACATCATCACCACCAATCGCGAACTTGAGCATTACAATTGCGGTACGATGACCAGAAGAACCGGAAATGTAGAGATTCTGAAGGAAGACGTACTGCTGATCAGTCCGGAAGATGCCGTAAAAGAAGGAATTCTTGACGGCGATTTTGTCTGTGTGGAATCACCACGGGGAAAAGTGGATATCAAAGCGAAAGTTACGGATGAGGTAAAGCCCGGAATTCTCAGTTCAACCTTTCATTTCCCTGAAATCATGCTCAACATCATCACCAGCGATGAGCACTGTACAGAGGCGATGTGCCCGGAATACAAAGTAGTAAGTTGCCGGATCCGGAAAAGCAAAGGGAAATTTAAACAGATGATGATGGATCAGGACGTTCAACATTAGAGCGGAGTTTTTCAAATTCTACACAAAAGCCGCAGCTGGAACAGCATTTGAACGCATTCCTTTAAAAAAATATGGACGAATTACTCGCAAAAATCACGGATTACGGAGATGAAGCGCACGGCGATCAGATGAGGAAATATGCACCTGACCGCTATATGGTTCATCCGGTAAGAGTAATGGAAAAGTTGCGCGGTTTAACAAACGATAAAACGATTCTTGCAGCCGCTTTACTTCATGATGTGCTGGAAGACATACCGGTTACGGAAGACGAAATGCGGCAGTTTCTTAGTACTTTAATGACTTCTGAAGAAGCACGCAGAACTCTGGACCTCGTCGTTGAATTAAGCGATGTCTATGTGAAATCTGCTTATCCAAACCTTAACCGCAGAACCAGAAAATCCAAAGAACTGGACAGGCTTGTACAAACTTCCGCGGCATCGCAAACGATTAAATATGCGGATATTCTGGATAATACGCTTGAAATTGTCGATGAAGACCGGTCGTTCGCAAAAGTATATTTAAGCGAAGTCCGGCAGATTCTGCGGAAACTGGACAAAGGCGATCCCGAACTGCGTTCCGAAGCACTTGCTGCTGTTGAAGATGGTTTGAAAAGGCTCGGTGTCCGCTAAAACTTTCCAAATTTTTTACATTTTACTTTATTATGCGAATAGAATACGATATCAAACTCGGCTTTAAAGATGTGATGTTCCGTCCGAAGAGGTCCACTTTAAAATCGCGTTCACAAGTCAGCCTGGAACGCACTTTCAAATTCCGGAACTCGCGCCACAAGTGGACCGGCGTTCCCGTTATTGCAGCAAACATGGATACGGTAGGAACTTTTGAGATCGCTGAAGCACTCGCAAAAGAAAAAATGCTGACTGCAATTCACAAGCATTATTCGATTTCAGAATGGGCGGAATTTCTGAAAAACCGAGAACACGATTTCTTTGATCATATTGCTTTAAGCACCGGAACCGGAGAATCCGACGAAGAAAAAATCAGGCAGATTATTGGCGAAAACCCACAACTAAAATTTCTCTGCATCGACGTAGCGAACGGTTATTCGGAACATTTTGTAGAATTTGTGAAAAAAACTCGGGACCGCTATCAGGACAAGACGATCATCGCAGGAAACGTTGTAACCGGCGAAATGGTGGAGGAACTGATTCTTGCCGGCGCTGATATCGTGAAAGTTGGGATTGGTCCGGGATCCGTTTGCACCACTCGTGTAAAAACCGGCGTCGGATATCCACAACTTTCTGCAATTATTGAATGTGCAGATGCTGCGCACGGACTTCGCGGCCATATTATCGGAGACGGAGGCTGCAAAGTTCCCGGTGATGTAGCGAAAGCTTTTGGAGGAGGCGCTGATTTTGTAATGCTGGGCGGAATGTTTGCCGGACATGACGAAAGTGGCGGTGAAACCGTTACTGAAAACGGTAAAACGTACAGGCTTTTTTATGGAATGAGTTCCACTACTGCAATGGATAAACATTCAGGAGGCGTCGCTGAATATCGTGCTTCCGAAGGCAAAACAGTGAAAGTTCCGTACAGGGGTGCTGTTTCGGAAACGGTAAAGGATATTTTGGGCGGCGTTCGTTCTACCTGCACTTATGTTGGTGCGGCCGAACTGCGCGAACTGTCAAAAAGAACTACTTTCATCCGCGTACAGGAACAGGAAAACCAGATTTTTAACGATTAATCCGAAATTAAAATAATTTTTCGACTGAAGCCCGCAATTTTTCTGATGCGTGCTGAATCGAGTCATTCCAGTCGGCAGCAGCATCATCGTCGGCTCCGTCTGTGATGTATTTTAGACACATGAAAGGAATATTCTCGAGGAATGCAATTTTAGCCAGTGCATAGGCTTCCATATCAATTACATTATAGGCATCGCTGTTGTGCCCAACCTCAAAATTGTCTCCGGAACCACAGGTTCCTTCCGGAAAACCCGATAATTGTATCCCATTTTTCAAAATAACCGGCATAGATTCAAAAGGCGTCTGAAACACATTGAAACCCAGCGCACTAACATTCATATCACGTTGAATAAAACCGGTACAACATACCACATCTCCCCTGTTAAAAGAGTTACTTCCAGCAGTTCCCATATTGATGATAAGATCAGGATTAGAATCAGCTATGGACTTCATTAAACGATAGCCTGCATTCACCTTCCCAAGTCCGGTAAAAACAGTCTGTACATCATCAAATTTAGCACCGGCTTCGCTTTCCATCGCGAAAACAAAAAGCGGTTTCGAATATGTTTTTCCTTCAATAATCATCATAAAAAAAGGCTTTAATGAAAAAGCCCAGTCTGTATTGCTTAAATTATAGGTGTTAAGTCAGTAAACCGCCGCAGACGTTCAGAACCTGTCCTGTAACGTAGCCGGACATATCGCTGCCCAGGAAAACACATGCATTTGCCACATCTTCCGGAAGACCGCCGCGTTTCATCGGTACATCGTCTCTCCACTGTTCAATGACTTTCTGATCAAGAGCAGCCGTCATTTCAGTTTCAATAAATCCCGGTGCGATTGCGTTGCACCTGATATTTCTCGATCCGAGTTCCAGTGCTACAGATTTTGTAAATCCAATCACTCCGGCCTTTGACGCTGCATAATTTGCCTGACCGCCATTCCCCTGAATCCCGACAACGGAAGACATATTAATAATCGATCCTGTTCTGGCCTTCATCATTGGCTTGATTACCGCTTTGGTAAGATTGAAAACACTGTCCAGGTTCACTTTCATGATTACATCCCAGTCTTCCTTACTCATTCTGAGCAGCAGATTATCCTTGGTAATTCCTGCATTATTTATGAGAATATCGATCTTTCCGAATTCTGCAATGACGTCATCAACCAGTTTTTGCGCGGCATCAAAATCAGATGCATCACTCTGATATGCTTTAATCTGTGTTTCTGAACTCAGCGATTTTTCAATTTCTGCAGCCCTCTCAACAGATCCTGCAAAAGTAAAGGCAACTTTAGCTCCGTGTTTGGCGAAAGTTTCTACAATTCCTTTCCCGATTCCTCTTGTTCCGCCGGTAATCAGCGCTACTTTTCCTTCCAGTAATTTCATGTTTATTCTTTGAATGATTTCGTACAATCTATCATCACAAAAGTAATGATATTTATTGAATGGTATTGTTGATGACGAGCACAATCTCGCCTTTCAGCGTCTTGCTTTGAGAAAACTCAATAAGTTCATCAATTGTTCCGCGTTTGGTTTCCTCAAACTTTTTGGAGATTTCCCTGCTTAAACTGACTCTCGTATGATCGCCGAAGAATTCTTTTATTTGAACCAGTGTGGTATTAATTTTATGCGGACTTTCATAAAGCACAATGGTTTTTTGCTCGTCCGCAAGTTGCTTCAGTTTAGTCTGCCTGCCTTTTTTCTGCGGGAGAAATCCGGCAAAATAGAAATCGTGGTTTGGAAGACCGGAAACAACCAAAGCCGGCACAAAAGCAGTTGCTCCAGGCAAACAAATCATTTCAATTCCTTCATCACTGCATGCTTTCGCAAGAAGATATCCAGGATCAGAAATTCCGGGTGTCCCTGCATCGGTAATAATTGCAATATTCTGCGCGTTCTTAAGATCTTCTATGACTTTTTGCGTAGTTTGATGTTCATTATGTAAATGATAGGATTTCAGCGGTTTAGATATTTCAAAATGCTTTAGCAATACCCCGGAAGTCCGGGTATCTTCACAGAGAATATAGTCCACCTCTTTCAGTACTCTGATTGCTCTGAAAGTCATGTCTTCCAGGTTGCCGATCGGCGTTGGAACGAAATAAAGAATACCGGACATAAAATTCTGTAATGACTAAACTTTAAAGCTGCTCGAATAAATTCCTGCAAAAAGCTTCAAGACCCGGATCTCTCGCTCCCATAAGCAGCAGAACCGTATTTTCCTGAAGATGCGGTCTTAATTCCTCCAACAGATTATCCCTGTGTTCTACAAAACGGGCCTTTTTTCCTTTTTCTGAAATATCCTGAATAAGATCGTCGGCTGAAATATCTTTTACAGCAGTACCTCCAGCATAAAAAATTTCGCTCATCCAGATTTCATCCTGTGGCCGTAGCGCAGCGGAAATTTCATCTACAAAATCCTGCCGAAGAAATCGCGTCGGTCCGTAACCGTGAGGCTGAAACCAGGCAATCAGTTTATCAGCGACAGGCTGACATGCACGAATGCTCGCCGCGCATTTCGCAGGATTATGCGCATAATCATCGATCACCCATACGCCGTTTTTCTGTCCTAAAATCTGATGTCGACGGTAAATTCCTTCATAATCGGCCAGACTTTTCGCACAGCTTTCCAGTGACGCACCAATCTGAACAGCAACTGCGACTGCTGCCGCAGCATTTTCTGCTGAGTGCTGTCCTAAAGATTTCATGCTGAATTCCTGTCCCTGAATTTCAAAACTGATTTCGAGTCCGTGCTGAGAAAATTTTTCCACACTGAACGCTGCAGTTTCACTTTCAAAACCGAAATCATTATGCGCATTATCAGACAGTGTTTGCGCCAGTGTATTCGACTGATTTACAACAAACAAGCCGTTTGTATTATTCTTAAATACTGTAAATAATTCAATCAACTCGTCGATTTCCTGATGATCTTTGTCAATATTCAGCAGCAACCCGATTTCCGGTTTATACTGCACAACAGAACCATCGCTTTCATCTGCTTCGATAATCAGCCATTCTCCGTTACCGACAAATGCATTGCCAATTATATTTTTTTGAATCAGCGCAGTAAGTCCAGCTCCTGAGATGATGCTGGGATCAAAACCGGCATCCGATAAAATCTGGAACAGCATTGCTGAAGTCGTCGATTTTCCGGAAGTACCTGCAACGGCTATTGTCTTCTTGCTTTGTGCAATCATCGCCAGAATTTCGCTGCGATTCAAAATTGGTAGGCCCAGCTCTTTGGCTTTCTGAACTTCGGGAACCGTATCTTCAATCGCGGTTGAAACTATAACTAAATCAGTAGAATCAGTAATCCCGGTTCCGTCCTGCTCAAAACACTTTATTCCCTCATTTTCAAGAAGTTCCCGGGTTTTATTATAATTTCCTTCCGTGAAATAACGGTCGCTGCCTGAAACGTTTTTTCCTGTACCCTGTAGATACTGCGCTATAGCGCTCATTCCGGCTCCGGCAATACCTATAAAAAATGGATTTTTGAAATCAGTGATTTCTCTGATCATGAATAATTTTTCAGAATTAATATGAAATTACGGGTTTAATGGAATCTGCTTTCTACCAGGCTCCAAAGCCTTTGCGCATACTCGTCAGATTTATTCCATTTACGTGCGTAATACTGATCGCTCAGATATTCTTTAGCTTCATCGAGCGTTTTGAAACTGTTGAGTTCTTTGATTGTGTGGTTCAGTTCTGTCTGACTTCCGTCGAAAAGAATTTTGGTAAATGCAATGCGGTCATTAAGATCGAGTTTAAATTCCGGATGAACGATAGCCTCGAGATAATCCGTAGGCACATTTCTTTTCTGCAGATCACCTTTTACGGGTTCAGGTTCTGAAACAGCAGTTTTTGCAGATTCTAAAGGATCTTCATCAAAGAGCGACTGTATTTTCTTCAGACCTTTTATACTTGCAAGCTTAAGTTTTCCCTCTGCTTTCTTGGCACCTTCGTCATTTGCAGAGCTGTGTTCGAATGGTTGAGCGTCAAAATCTATAATCTGTCCTCTGGAAGTATTTACCTCTTCAGTTTCTGTTTCCGACAAAATTTCTTCTTCTTCAACCGGCAACCTTTCTTCTTCTTCCAGTAATTCCGGTTCAGTTACAGAATTTTCAACAGCTATTTCCGGCTCCGGTTGCAACGGAATAATCTCCGGTTCTTCTGAAATATCTGCCGGAAATTCCGATTCCGATTCCGTTTCTTTCTCAGAAACTAAATCTTCTTCTGTGTGCTCTGCTAAAGGCACTTCCATCAGGGAAAGCTCAGCGGTCTCATCAGTTTCTACGGAGAGATCTGCATTACCGTCAAATTCCTCCAGTGTCAAAATTTCTGCGGTATCTTCAATTTCTTCAAATTCATCTATTGCAGATTGCGGTTCAGAATCCACATGTTCTGACTCTACGAAAACTGCAGTGTTTTGCAGTTCTGAATTCGCATACTCATTTGCTACTTTCAGAAAAAGAAGTAATTCCTGAAGTTTCGCCAGTTCTCCATTCAGGAGATGCAGCTGCCTGTCATCAGCATCATAAAGTTTACTGATAATTTCTCTGGCATCAGCAATGACATTCCGGTTTAGTTCTGAGAGGTTATGCATAATATATGCTTGTTTTTTTTCTGTATTTTTGAATTTATTTTACGGCTAAAATAACAAATGTTTTTAGAAAATACAATTAACCATTCCAAACAGAGCGGATGGATGGAAGTAATCTGTGGATCAATGTTTTCCGGGAAAACCGAGGAGTTGATTCGCCGGTTAAGACGTGCCGAAATGGCAGGTCAGAATGTGGAAATTTTCAAGCCGAAAATAGATGTGCGCTACCATGAAGAAGAAGTGGTTTCGCACAACCAGAATAAAATTCGCAGCACGCCGGTAGAAAGTTCCAATGAGATTCTGCTTCTCGGTTCAACCTGTGATGTTGTAGGAATCGATGAGGCACAGTTTTTTGATGAAGGAATTGTAGAAGTAGCTAATAAACTCGCTAACAATGGAATACGTGTTGTAATTGCCGGTCTGGATATGGATTTTCTGGGCAGACCTTTTGGTGCAATGCCAAATTTGATGGCTACTGCAGAATATGTTACCAAGGTTCACGCAATCTGCAAAAGAACCGGGAATCTTGCTCATTATTCTCACAGAATTACCGCAGGCAAAGATCTTGTTGAGCTCGGAGAAACCGAAAGTTATGAAGCTGTAAGCAGAAAAGTTTTTGTGGAGGAAGTTTTAAAGAAAAATTCCAGATGAAGTATAAGACTTCAGAAATAGCAGCCATAACAGGAAGCATACTGACCGGAAATCCGGATACAGAAGTTTCTGATATCGCTTTTGACAGCCGGAAAATTTTCGCAGCTGCCAACGTAGCTTTCATAGCAATCAACACTACAAAAAACAGCGGTGAAAAATATATTCGTTCCGCCATCGAAAAAGGAGTTAAAATTATTATTTCCGAACACGAACCGCTTCCTGACAGCGATGTGACCTGGATTAAAACGGATAACTGCGTACGGTTTCTTCAGATTCTGGCCCATCACCATCTACAAAATTTACCAAATCTGCTGACTTTCGGAATTACAGGAAGTAACGGGAAAACAGTTGTAAAAGAATGGCTTTTTCAAAGCGTTTGGCACGATTATCTGACCGTGAAAAGTCCTAAAAGCTACAATTCTCAGATTGGTCTCCCGCTTTCAGTATTGCAGGCAGAAGAAAGGCATCAGTTGGGAATTTTTGAAGTCGGAATTTCTATGCCAGGTGAAATGGAACTGCAGCAGCAGGTTTTTTCTCCGAAAATTGGCATCCTGACGCATATCGGAACTGCACATTCGGTAAACTTCAAAAATGAGGAAGAACTGATTTCCGAGAAATTGAAACTGTTTAAAGATACCGCAGTTATTGTTTTCAATGGTGATAATCCTCTGGTTGTTAAGTTGGTAAATAAAATGTACTCCGACCGAAAACTAATATCCTTCGGTCTTGAAGAGCACAATGATTTTCACATTCGTTCCGATTTCAGAACAGATAAAACCGTTCACATAATCGCCGGCGATGACGAATTACTGATTGATATTCAGCAAAGAGATGAAGCCACGCTAACCAATGCACTTGCAGTAATCGCTTGTCTGTATTTTCTAGGCAGGGAAAAGCATGAAATCACAGCGAAAATCAACGCGCTTAAAGCGGTGGAAATGAGGCTGGAAAGTGTGATTGGAAATAAAAGTAATCTGATCATCAACGATTCATTCAATCTGGATCTCGATTCGCTTAAAATCGCCCTGCAGTCGAGCATGGAATACCGAAAACCGAAAAATGTACTGGTTATTTCCGATTTTATGGAAATTTCCGACTTTGATGAAAACCTGTATCCTACTGTTGCGAAAATGGTGAATGCGTATGATTTCACGGAAATAATTCTGGTTGGAGAGAATATTGCCGGATACCGCAGTTTATTCAACAAACCTGTAACAGCGTTCAATGATACGATAGAACTGATTGACAGTCAGTACTTAAACCGTTTCGAAGATTCGTTGATTTTGCTAAAAGGGGCCCGGAAATTTGCATTTGAAAAAATCAAAAATCAGCTTGAACTGCAAAAACATGATACCGTTCTTGAAGTTAATCTGAATGCAATCCTACATAATATCACGGCCCACCGCGCAAAACTCGATCCTTCAACGAAAATTATGGCCATGGTGAAAGCGCACGCTTATGGTTTGGGGAGTATAGAAATCGCGGAATTTTTACAACTTAACCACATTGATTATCTGGGTGTTGCATACGCCGATGAAGGAGTAGAATTAAGAAATCACGGAATTACAGTGCCGATTATTGTAATGAATCCGGAACAGCACAGTTATGACGCAATCATCGATTACGGTCTTGAACCTGAAATTTACAGCCTGCGCGTTCTGGAACTTTTCACAACGCGACTGGAAGACCGCGGAGTTCTGGATCAGTATCCTGTTCACATCAAGCTGGAGACCGGAATGCATCGTCTCGGATTTAAAGATGCTGAAATTGAACAGCTTATCGCAGAAATAAAGAAGAAAAATATCCTTGTAAAATCGATTTTCAGCCATTTATCTTCTTCTGATATTCCCTCTGAGAAAGACTACACCTGGAAGCAGGTTACGATGTTCGAAGAGATTTCTTCCAAATTAATTTCGGGCCTTGGTTATCAGCCGGTCAGACATATTCTTAACAGCAGCGGAATAGCGAATTATCCGGAATTTCAATACGATATGGTCAGAATAGGCGTTGGTATGGTAGGAGTTTCCGCGTCTGCCGATTTAAAAAAACGATTGTTGCCGGCTGTTCAGTTTAAAACGGTCGTCTCACAGGTTTCACGCCTGGAAACGGGCGAAACGGTAGGTTACGGACGGAATTTTGAAGCATCTTCCGAAAGATTAATTGCTACAGTACCGGTTGGCTATGCAGATGGTATTCCGCGATTGATCGGGAAAGGAAAAGGTAAAGTAAGTATTCAGAATAAGCTTGTTCCGATTGTAGGAAATATCTGCATGGATATGATGATGCTTGATGTTACGGGACTTTCCGTTGCTGAAGGTGACGAAGTCATTATTTTTAACGGGACACCAACGCTGGAAGAATTTGCGGAATACTGTCAGACCATTCCGTACGAAGTGCTTACTTCGATTTCGAGAAGGGTAAAAAGAGTTTATATAAAAAGCTAAATGAGGAAGTTTTTTTATTTGTGGATTTGCATATTTTCATTTATCTGTGCCGATGGCCAGGTAAAAGAGAATGTAAAAATTCCTGCCAATCCCAAAATTGGTCTTTCACTTTCAGGAGGCGGTGCCAAAGGTTTTGCGCACATTGGCGTGCTGAAAGTTCTGGATTCGCTTGGTGTGAGAATCGACTATATTTCCGGAACGAGTATGGGCGCAATTGTGGGGGGTTTATATGCTTCCGGATATACGGCAAAGGATATCGAAGATATAGTTCTGGAAACGGATTTTTACACGCTGATTCAAAACGAAAAAACCAGGGAGGAAGCAAGTTTTTTCAATAAATCTACAGATAAATACATCCTGACTATACCCATCAAGAACAAGAAAATAAACGTGCTTCCGAAAGCTATCAGCAGCGGTCAGAAGAACGTATATATGCTGAAGGAACTGTTTAAGAATGTGGCAGGTATTGAGGATTTCTCAAAACTGCCAATTCCGTTTATGTGCGTCGCAACTAATCTGGAGACAGGCAAAATGGAGATTTTTGAGAAAGGAGATCTCGTCAATTCAATTATGGCGAGCTCTGCATTCCCGTCTCTTATGGATCCTGTGAAAATTGGGGAAAGCTTGTATATCGACGGCGCAATGACGCTTAATTATCCTTCAAAACCGCTCAAAGACAAAGGAATTGATTTTGTAATCGGCGTGGATTTAAGTCAGGGCCTTGCCTCAAGAGAACAGTTGCTTTCACTGATTGATATCCTTAATCAGGTGATTGATTTCGGAATTCAGAAGGAGACCGCAAATCAGTACAAATACACTGATCTGAACATTAAACCGGATCTTACCGGACTTACTGCCACCAGCTACGGCGAAAAAGAAAAAATTGTGTCTTCCGGCGAAGCAGAAGCAAACAAATATTTTTCAGTGTTCCAGCGTTTACCGAAACGCGAAATAACCGCTTTGCGCGCAGCTATTAATCCCATTTTTTCCAATGTTTATAAGATTGACAGTCTCGATCTGGTTAACAGCGAAATTTATACGGAGAATTATGTGCGCGGTAAGATGAATCTGCGCGTGCCTTCCATGCATACCTACGGAAGCATCAATAAAATGGTTGATAAACTGTATGCAACCAACAACTATTCCTTCATTACCTATGATATCGTACAGCAGAACGACGGAAACATCCTCAAACTGAATGTTACGGAAGACAATACGCGGTATTTCCTGAAATTAGGACTTCATTACGATGAAGTATTCAAAACCGGTCTTCTTGTGAATGCCACAGTGAAGAGGTTTCTGTTCCGGAATTCCACCATATCTCTCGACGGCATTATTGGCGACAAACCGCGCTATTATTTCAATTATTTTATCGATAACGGATATCTTCCGGGATTTGGAATTTATGCATCAGGAATGGAGCTGGATTTGCGCGACAGCCAGGCCAGAATTACAGACAGTTGGCTGTGGCTTAGAAATGAAGCGTTTTTACAAAGTATCTGGAAGGATAAATATGCGATCGGCGGAGGATTAAGTCACGATTATTTTGAGAGCGAACGAGATTTATTTCAGGTAAAAAACTCGTTTAATCCATACATTTTTGTAAAAAGTGATACACAGGACGACAGAAGTTTCCCGACAAAAGGTTTCTTTCTGGATGCGGAAGCCAAACTGCTTGATATTTTCAATGACGAGGTGAATGAAAAAGCCATTCAGGTAAAAGCAAATATGTCGTTTAATACCACATTTGCGAAACTGTTTACCTACCGTTTAAGACTATTTGGAGGTTTTTCGCTTGGACAGGATATTTCTCCATATTATCAGTTCAGACCCGGCGCTATTTTTGAACAAAGGCTTGGAAACTTTGTACGTTTTCCAGGACTTCATTTCGGAGAACAGTCGACAGACAATATTTTAAAGGCGTCTCATGACATACAGGTGAAACTCAGAAAAAATCTGTTTGTTATCGGAAGTTTCAATATGCTCAATCAGTTTGATGAAGCAACATCCGAACAAATCTTGAAAATCTCGCAGCTTTCTGCAGGTATTTCTGCCGCATACAAATCACCGGTGGGCCAGATTAATGTGAATTACTCGAAAGCGTTTGACAGTAATAACAACGGAATATTCAGTGTTGTGCTTGGACACTGGTTTTAATATTATGATAAATTTCTTCTCCGAAAATATCCCGTCCCCTACCCTTTCAGAAAGAGTTATTCCGTGGATTTCCCAGATAATTACTGAAGAAGGAAAAAAAGAGGGAGAAATCAATTATATTTTCTGTGATGATGAACACCTGCTTCAGATCAACCGCGATTTCCTCGATCACGATTACTACACCGATATCATCACGTTTGACTATGTTAAGGGCAAGATTATCAGCGGTGATATTTTCGTATCTTTGCCGCGAATTCAGGAAAACGCCAAAGAATTGCAATGCGAATTTTCTTTTGAACTGAATCGTGTTTTGGCGCACGGCATCTTACATTTATGCGGTTATCAGGATAAAACTTCTGAACAGCAGCAACTGATGAGAGAAAAAGAGAACTATTTTCTCGCCAAATTCTAGAAGTTTTTCTGAGTGTTTCACGTGAAACGTAATTCCTTTTGAATGATAAATGAAGTTTACGATGTAATTGTAGTTGGCGCAGGACACGCCGGATGTGAAGCTGCGGCTGCGGCTGCGAATCTGGGTTCCAAAACCCTGCTGATTACCATGAATATGCAGACCATTGGACAGATGAGCTGTAATCCTGCTATGGGCGGAATCGCTAAAGGTCAGATCGTCCGTGAAATCGATGCTTTAGGCGGCTATTCCGGAATTATTGCTGATAAATCAGCGATACAGTTTAAAATGCTGAACCTTTCGAAAGGACCTGCAATGTGGTCACCGCGCACTCAAAACGACAGAATGCTTTTTGCGGAAGAGTGGCGACTGGCACTTGAACAAACAGAAAATCTGGATTTTTACCAGGATATGGTCAAAGAACTGGTCATCGAAAATAATTCAGTTGCAGGAGTTGTTACATCGCTAGGAATTAAAATTAAAAGCAAATCAGTCGTGCTTACCAACGGTACATTTTTGAATGGTTTGATTCATGTTGGTGCGAAGCAGCTAGGCGGCGGCAGAATGGGCGAACCAAGAGCAATGGGAATCACAGAACAGCTGCAGTCACTAGGTTTTGAAGCAGGGAGGATGAAAACCGGTACTCCACCACGTGTTGACGGCAGAACGCTGGATTACACAAAAATGGAAGAACAGAAAGGCGACGAAAATCCAAAGAAATTTTCTTTCACCGACACTCCGCCTCTTACTGAGCAACGCAGTTGTTATATTACTTACACCAACGAAACAGTACACGAGATTCTGCGTGAAGGATTCGACAGAAGTCCTATGTTTAACGGTACCATTCAAAGTTTGGGACCAAGATATTGTCCAAGTATTGAAGATAAGATCAACCGTTTTGCAGAACGGACCAGACATCAGCTGTTTGTGGAACCTGAAGGCTGGAAGACTATTGAAATCTATGTGAACGGATTCAGTTCTTCCCTACCAGAAGACATTCAGATGAAAGCTATGAAGCATATTCCGGGATTCGAAAATGTAAAATTTTTCCGTCCGGGCTACGCTATTGAATATGACTACTTCCCACCTACTCAGCTAAAACATACACTGGAAACCAAAGGTATCGAAAACCTCTATTTTGCAGGGCAGATAAACGGAACTACCGGATATGAAGAAGCTGCCGGACAGGGAATCATTGCCGGGATAAATGCACATAACAAAGTGCACAGTAATGACGAATTCCTGCTGAGCCGCGACGAAGCCTATATCGGCGTTCTTATCGACGATCTAATCACAAAAGGAACGGAAGAACCGTACAGAATGTTCACTTCCCGTGCAGAATACAGACTCCTACTTCGTCAGGACAATGCCGACATCAGGCTAACCGAAAAAGCTTATAAGTTAGGACTTGCAGGACGCGATCGAATGGATGAACTCGAACGCAAAGTATCACAATCCAACGAACTTGAAAAATTTCTACGTGACACATCCTTAAAGCCAAATGTAATCAATCCGATTCTTCAGGAACAGGACAGCAGTCCGGTAGATCAGGCATTTCGAGCAGCACAGATTCTCACGAGACCGCACATCAGTCTTGCGATTCTGGATAAAATTGAAACCATCGGTTCGGTAACTCAACATTATTCAGAAGAAGTCCGCGAACAGGCTGAAATAAACATTACATATAAGGGCTATATCGAAAAAGAAAGAGAAAATGTGGCTAAACTGCACCGTATGGAAAACATCAAAATTCCGGCAGATTTCGATTATAATTCCTTAACATCTCTTTCAGCAGAAGCTAAGAATAAAATGCAGAAAATTAAGCCGCTCACGATTGGCCAGGCTTCAAGAATCAGTGGAGTCTCCCCTGCAGATATTAACGTATTGCTGATATTTCTAAACAAATAGTTTCACGTGAAACACATCGAAAAATTACGAGTAAAAGATCACTTCTTAACCGGGGAAGAATTTGAAATATCCCCTACCCTTATTCCGGGAATTCTCCGGACAAATCCTGTACCTCAGGATCTGGATAAATACTATGAAAGCGAGAATTACATCTCTCATCACCAGGATCAGGGCGGATTGAAAGAAAAGATCTACAAGAAATTTCAGCAGCTCAATCTTAATTATAAACGAAATATTCTCAGCACATATCTGCCTAAGCATGCTCATGTTCTCGATTACGGATGCGGCGCAGGAGAATTTTTAAAATTTATTGAAGATGATTTTACGACTTTCGGATTCGAACCTAACGAAAGTGCCCGCACCGCAGCTGCAAGTAAGACTGAAAAAACCACGATCCTACCCGATTTATTAGCTATCAGCAATGAAAATTTAGATGCAATTACTTTATGGCATGTTTTCGAACACATTGAAAATCAGCAAGATATCATCGAAATATTTTATAACAAGCTGAAAACCAAAGGTTTATTAGTAATTGCGGTGCCAAATTATCAGTCATATGATGCGTCCTATTATAAAAACTCCTGGGCGGCATACGATGTACCACGACATATTTATCACTTTTCAAAAGAAGGAATGCATGAGCTTTTTGAAAATGAAAAATGGCACCTCAAAAAAATCAAACCACTTCTACTCGATTCGTTTTATATTTCTATCATGAGCGAAAAATATCAGAAAAATCCTTTTTTCTGGCTTAAAGGTCCGCTTGTGGGAGCGATTTCGAATTTTAAAGCATTAAAAAGTGGCGAATTTTCCAGCTTTATATACATTATCGAAAAAAAATAGATAATGGATTTTAGAGCTATTTCTGAAAGCCGATTTTTGCATAAAAAACAAAAACCCGGACTTGAATCCGGGTTTCTATCTTACAAATTTTAGTATTTATTATGGAGCAATAAAAATATCAATACAAAAACTTCAAACTAAAAGTTTAGTTTTTTAGGAATTGATTGCTTTAATTCCAGGCAGTTTCAGACCTTCCAAACTTTCAAGCATTGCACCGCCGCCGGTAGAAACATAAGAAACTTTATCATCGTAACCGTTCTGCTTTACAAACGCAACACTGTCTCCACCGCCCACAAGTGAAAAAGCACCAAGATCTGTAGATTCTGCGATGCTGTTTCCAAGCGCAATCGTTCCTTCGGCAAAATTTGGCATCTCAAAAACTCCGACTGGTCCGTTCCACAAGATCGTTCGCGAATTAATGATCACATCATGGAAATTTTTTCTGGTCTGTGGGCCCACATCAAGTCCCATCCATTCTTCAGGAATTTCATAAATATCAACCTCTTTCCTTTCCGCATCATTGCTGAATTCATCAGCTATTACCGCATCAACAGGCAAATGTACCTTAACATTTTTAGCTTTAGCTTTTTCAAGAATCTCCAGAGCGAGTCCCATCTTATCCTCTTCCAGCAGCGATTTACCAATCTGTCCGCCCAAAGCTCTGATAAAAGTAAACGCCATTCCTCCACCGATAATCAAATGATCTACAGCAGGTAAAATATTCTCGATTATCGTAATTTTAGATGAAACTTTAGACCCGCCAATAATAGCAGTTACCGGTTTTTCACCTGAATTCAAAACCTTATCAATCGCCTCAAGTTCTTTAGCCATCAATAAACCGAAAAATTTAGTTGAAGGGAAAAACTGTGCAATTACGGCTGTTGAAGCATGTTCGCGGTGAGCTGTCCCGAATGCATCATTTACATAAGCATCTCCATAAGCAGCCAGTTTCTGTGCGAATTCCTTATCACCTGCTTCCTCTTCATTATAAAATCTGAGATTCTCCAGTAGCAGAATTTCACCAGGTTTCAGTTCGCCGGTCATAGAAACAGCCTCGTCTCCAAGACAGTCTTTACAGAATTTCACTTCATGCCCAAGAACAGATTCAATCTCAGGCACAATATTCTTCAAAGAAAACTCATCGGAAACCTTTCCTTTAGGTCTGCCAAGATGCGTGATCAGAATTACGGATCCGCCGTCATTCAGAATCTTATCAATTGTTGGCTTTGCCGCGATAATACGCGTGTTATCGGTAACTTTCAGGTCCGCGCTTTGCGGAACATTGAAATCAACTCTTACGAGCGCCTTTTTATCACGGAAATTAAAATCGTTAACTGTTTTCATAAATAGTTTAATGCTTTAGTGTTTCACAAAGTTAACTTTTCTGCTGCGGAAAAAAATAAAAGCACCGAAAAATATTCCCCAAACCCAATCACTCAATTAAGCAACAAATCTTTTTTATAAATAAGAAATAATGTTGAGTAGTGTTGTTGAGTGTTGTTAGTTTAGGGAAAACTAATCAGTAAATCTTTTTCCTCCTGCAGAACGGTTTTATCCGCCCGATTGTTAACAAATTTTAATTTTGATTATCAGATTATTAAAGTTCTTATTAACATTTGTGCAAAATTTTGAATTGACTGCTTTGATGAAACTACTGATATTGAAAAGAAGGGCAGGGGAGTCTTCAAAAGTATTTACAATTAATTCATTTTTGAATAAGAACCCATTTTCAATATTAAAAATTTGTTAAGGTTTTTGCTTTAACTTTAAAATCTTATCAACAAAGTTTCCGGCAATAATAACATACCGTTAATAAAGAAAGCTGAAATGTTGTAAATCAGCGTTTTTAGTTTTTGCTAATTTTATAAATTGTTGTTTATCAGAAGAAACTGTAAAGATCGATTTTGCGGTGTCGCCGGTTGGAATGTGAATATCTTTACCAGTGACTAATTATAGCGTACTTTTGTATAAATCTTGAAGAAGTATATGAAGAAAATTGCAATTGCCAGCGATCATGCAGGCTTTGAATACAAGGAATTTTTAAAAAATCAGCTCAGCAAAAATTTTGAAGTTAAAGATTATGGAACCCATTCTCTGGATTCTGTAGATTATCCGGATTTCGTACATCCCGCAGCTACATCTGTGGAAAGTGGTGAAAATGAAATTGGAATTCTGATCTGTGGAAGCGGACAGGGCGTACAGCTTTCTGCAAACAAACATCAGGGAATTCGCTGTGCTCTTTGCTGGATGCCTGAACTGGCAGAACTGGCACGATCCCATAATAACTGTAACATGGTGGCGATTCCGGCAAGATTTATCGCTAAAGAATTGGCACTAGAAATCGTAAACAAATTTCTGGAAACCTCCTTCGAAGGTGGACGACACACAGGACGCGTAGAAAAAATCGGCCTGACTTCCTGTTAATACACGTTTCCTTCAAACTAAAAATCCAAATAAATACTATGGCTAAAAAATCAAAGTATATTTCTCATAAGAATAATCATAAATTACAGGAAGTTGGAAGAAAAATTCTGGCTTTCATGAATGAGAAATCGTCCAAAATCTATAATTACAAGCAGATTGCAGACGGAATTGATCACAAAAACCCGCGGCAGCGCGAAATGGTGATTCAGGCACTTCATAAACTTCGCGCCGACGACCGAATTCTGGAAGTTGAGCAGGGCAAGTATATCATCAACATGAAAATTACCGGAACGCTGAACGGAACTATTGATTTCAACCAGTCAGGAAATGCGTATGTGACGGTGGACGGAATTGAGGACGATATCTTCATCCACTCAAAAAATGTAAAAGATGCTTTGCAGGGTGATAAAGTGCTTATCGTAACCTATCATTACAAAGGCAAGAAACTCGAAGGGTCTGTACTGGAAGTTCTGGAGCGTAACAAGACAGATTTTGTCGGGACATTTGATTATATCGAACATAAAGATTTTGGATTTGTAGTTGCCGATAAAAAGGTGATTAACACGGATATATTCGTAAAAAAAGAAAATTTCAACGGAGCTGAGCACGGCGACAAAGTGGTGGTGAAAATGCTTGGCTGGAAGAAAGGCGAGAAAAATCCGGAAGGTGAAATCACCCAGGTTTTGGGTGCACCGGGAGAACATGAAACAGAGATCCACTCTATTTTAGCAGAATACGGACTTCCGTATTATTTTCCGGAAGAAGTGGAAAGAGAAGCCGATCAGATCGACCGCGAAATCAGGGATTCTGAAGTAGCAAAACGCTGGGATATGCGTAAAACATTAACCTTTACCATTGACCCGAAAGATGCAAAGGATTTTGACGACGCACTTTCAATAAGAAAACTGGACAACGGAAACTGGGAAATAAGTGTTCATATCGCCGATGTTTCCCATTATGTGCTTCCGGGAACTTTGCTCGATGATGAAGCCTATCAGCGCGCAACTTCGGTTTATTTGGTGGACAGGGTAGTGCCAATGCTTCCTGAAGTGCTCAGCAACGGCGTTTGTTCGCTTAGACCCAATGAAGATAAATATACTTTTTCTGCAGTATTTGAAATAACGGACGAAGCAGAAATTGTGAAGCAGTGGTTCGGAAAAACCGTAACGCATTCCGACAGAAGATTCACTTACGAAGAAGCGCAGGAGCGAATTGAAACAGGAGAGGGCGATCTTGCAGAAGAAATTCTTGTGCTGGACAGGCTTGCCAAAATTTTGCGTGCCGAAAGAATTAAAAACGGCGCAATTACCTTCGACCGCAGTGAAGTTCGGTTTAATCTGGATGAAAACAACGAACCAATCGGCGTTTATTTCAAAATCAGCAAGGATTCCAACCACTTGATTGAAGAATTTATGCTGCTGGCGAACCGTAAAGTTTCAGAATATGTTTCACTCGGCAGAAAAGGCGAGATTACGCAAAACACCTTCATTTACCGTGTCCACGACGATCCGGATCCGGCAAAACTCGAAGCTTTGAAGGAATTTGTAGGAACTTTCGGATACAAAATGAATCTGGCAAATACCAAAAAAGTAACGGAAAGTATGAATGCGCTTCTGAAAAACGTAAAAGGCAAGCCGGAAGAAAACATGATTGAAACGCTGGCAATGCGATCGATGAGTAAGGCGGTGTATTCTGCAGATCCGATTGGTCATTATGGTCTTGGATTCGAATATTATACGCATTTCACTTCTCCGATCAGAAGATATCCCGATTTAATTGCGCACCGTTTGCTGCAGCATTATCTCGATGGCGGCAGATCTCCGTACAAAGGCGAAGTAGAGGACAAGGCAAAGCACTGTTCTTCTATGGAACGCCTTGCTGCCGATGCAGAACGGGACAGCATTAAGTTTATGCAGGTGAAATTTATGGAAAAACATGTCGGCGAAACATTCGAAGGTGTAATTTCCGGAGTTGCCGAATTCGGTTTCTGGGTGGAAATTCCGGAAAACGGGGCAGAAGGACTTATCAAACTGCGTGATCTTACAGACGACAGCTATTCGTACGACGCGAAAAGTCACGCTGTTTACGGAACCAGAACCGGCAGACAGTTTCAGCTGGGCGATAAAGTAAAAATTGTGGTGGTAAAAGCCAACCTCATTGCAAAACAGCTCGATTTTAAAATCGTAGATTAAATTATTTTAAATGAAATGGCAGCCGTCCAAAAAAAAACTGGGAGGCTTCCAATTTTTATTTCGTTAATTTTGAATGACGGAATATAATTTATTGAATGCTTTCACTTGTATTTTCGGCTATCGGTTTGGGAATAATGCTGAGTCTGGTTTTTATCGGTCCGATTTTCTTCCTGCTTATTGAAACCAGTTTTTCCCGCGGCCCAAAACATGCTATGGCGCTGGATCTCGGAGTAATTTTGGCCGATATTCTCTGTATTGCGGCGGCATATTTTGCAAGCCACGATATTGTGGACATCATCGATAAACATCCCGGTTTTTACCGCATAACTGCAATTCTGATCCTCGTATACGGAATAATCATGCTGCTCACACGCACAACCATGCACCTGCGGAACGAAAATAAATTTATCAATCAGAATTATTTCCGGACTTTCATCAATGGTTTTCTCTTTAACCTGCTGAATGTGGGAGTAATTCTGTTCTGGCTCGTTACCGTAATCTCGGTAAGAAATCAGTATCCCGACACAGGAAATTTCATGATCTACATCAGCATTGTCATAGCTACTTACCTCTGCATCGATTTCCTGAAGATATTTCTTGCGAAGCAATTCCATTATCTGCTCACAGAAGCGATTGCAAACCGCATTAGAAAAGGCGTGGGTATCATCCTGATCATTTTCAGCTTCTTTATTTTTATGCAGAGTTTTTCAAAATTCAATTCCTTTGACAAACGCCTGGAAGAAGCAGAAAAAGAAACCGTAAAACTTCAAAATCACACCAATGAATGACGTCATTTTTCCGGAAAAACTTAAGAAAGGTAGCAAAATCGGCATCATTTCTCCGGCCGGATATGTAGAACCTTCTCAACTGGAAAGTACGCTGAAGATCATTCGTGATAAAGGTTATGAAACTGTTGAAGGAAAATATGTATATGGAAAATATCAGCACGGATATCCATATTCCGGGACGGAGAAAGAACGAATTTCTGATTTGAACTGGGCACTTAACGATCCGGATCTTTCCGCAATTTGGGCTTCACGTGGAGGCTATGGCTGTCAGCATCTTTTGCGTTATCTAAAACTCAGCGGGTTTCGCAAAAATCCAAAATGGTACGTTGGTTATTCGGATAATACCGTTATTCAAAGTTTTTTATTGAAGAAAGGATTTGCCTCGATTCACGGACAAACGGTTAAAACGTCCTCTTTTGGAGTGGATTCTGGAAGTTATGAGGGAATCTTTCAGATTTTTAACGGCAAAAAGCCGGAATATCAGATCGCAAATTCAGAACTCAACAGAAAGGGCAGGGCAGAAGGTCAGCTGATTGGCGGAAATCTCGCGCTTATTTATGCGCTGCTTGGCAGCAGCTATTCCTTTAAATTTAAAGACAGAATTCTTTTCATCGAAGAAATTGGTGAGAATTACTACGCTCTGGACCGAATGCTGATGTCGCTGGATTTGGCAGGAGTATTCAGGCAGATTAAAGGACTGATCATCGGCGGAATGATTAATATGGGAAAGGAAGCTGAGAATCCGGAATACGAATCGAGTTTCGACAGTTTTTCCAATAAAATTATTTCTGAGCGGATCAGCAAATGCGATTTTCCGGTAATTTATGAATTTCCCAACGGCCATATTTATCAAAATCATCCTTTGATTATCGGCGCGAATATAAGTATGGAAGTCGGGAAAAAAATTACAGTGAAATATAAGTAGAAGCAGGTGATTATTGTTGAAAATGATTTAAATGTTGAGGAATACCGCTTTTTGAGAAAGAATTGCGGACTTTCGGAAAAATCAGCTGAAGCTGCACAAACCGGACTCAAAAATTCGCTTTATTCCGTGAAACTGCAAAAGGACGGTCAAACCATTGGGATGGGCAGAATGGTTGGAGACGGTGGTGCTTTTTGTCAGATTGTGGATATCTGTGTGCTGCCGAAATTTCAAGGGAATGGTCTTGGAAAGAAAATCATGGAAAAGCTGATGGAATATGCAAAAACACTTCCGGAAAGCTGCTATATCAGTCTAATTGCCGATGGTGAAGCACATCGGCTTTACAAGAAATTCGGTTTCGAAGATGTTTTTCCGAAGTCCAGAGGAATGGGCCTGAGAATGCACTGATGTTTTATGTTTATTCATTGATAATCAGTTCTTTAAAACAGTTAATAATCGCGATGCAATGGCAGAACATAACGAATTCGGGAAAAAATCCGAGGAACTGGCAGAAGATTTTCTGAGAAAAAAAGGTTATGAAATTCTCGACAGGAATTTCGTTTTTCAGAAAGCAGAAATCGATATTATTGCGAAAGCAGGAAACTGTATCGTCATTATCGAAGTGAAAGCTAGGGCAACCGACGTCTTTCTGGAACCGCAGGAAGCAGTAACAAAGAAAAAAATCCGGTTACTTGTGAACGCCGCAGATGAATATTTAAATCAGAATAATTTAATTGAGGAAGTCCGTTTCGATATTATTTCTGTGGTGCAGGCCAAAGATAAGGCTCCGGTTATTACCCATATCGAAAACGCATTTGAGGCTTTCGATGCCAATTAAAAATGTGCTGTATTTTTTCAAAAATTCGTAATTTGTCGCAAACTTGACGAATGATTCTGAGAAACCTTGCTAAATGGCATGTAATCATCCCATTGATTGCTGTCATTTTTTATTTCACGTTAAATCCCACCGCTTCCGGTGTACTTTCTGTGATTGGTGGTGCACTACTTTTAGGCAGTGTTCTGTCGGCGGTGCATCATGCCGAAGTTGTGGCACATAAAGTTGGTGAACCGTTTGGAACGATTATTCTGGCGATTTGTATTACCATACTTGAAGTAGGTCTGATTGTGAGTTTTATGCTTTCCGGATCGGAAGGTGCGATGACTTATGCACGTGATACTATTTTCGCCGCGGTAATGATTATCCTGAACGGAATTCTCGGAATATGTATTCTCGTGGGAAGTATGAAGTTCCGTGAACAGTTTTTTGCAAGGTCATCAGCTACAACATATCTAGTGAGTATCGTCGCAATTCTCGTGCTCACGCTTATTCTTCCGAATTATACTTCCAGCGTCACAGGACCGTTTTATTCTACTCCGCAGCTTATTTTTGTGTCGATTGCCTGCGTTGCTATTTACGGCGTTTTTCTGATGGTGCAGACAGTTCGCCACCGTAATTATTTCGTGGAAGGCAGTGATGAAAACCTGCATGAAGCCGATCCGCCATCATTGCTGAAAACCATGATCAGCTTAATCATGCTGATTATCTGTCTTGCAGTGGTAATTTTTATGGCAAAAGCACTGTCACCGGTTATCGAATCTTTTGTTGACGGAATGGGCGCGCCGCGTTCTCTTGTCGGGGTAATTATTGCAACGATGGTTCTCATGCCGGAAGCTTTGGCGGCAATTCGCGCAGCCCGGAATAATCAGTTTCAGTCTTCTGTAAATCTGGCTCTTGGTTCCGCACTTGCGAGTGTCGGGCTTACTATTCCCGTAATTTCCGCAGTTTGCGTTTTTTATGATATCCCGTTCGTTTTAGGGCTTGACATCAAATCTGTAATCCTGTTGGGACTTTCGGTGTTTATCGTAATGCTTTCTTTAAGCCGCGGAAAAACAAATGTTTTGTACGGTACGGTATTGCTCGTAAATCTGTTCGCGTATATTTTTACCGTGATGTTCCCTTAACGTAAGCGGCGTGCAGTTTCCATTTTATAAGCCATAAGCTGCGAGATATTTTTGGCTTTATAGATGGCAAGTTCTGCTGTTTCTCCGTCGAAGAGTTCTTCCACTGTTTCGGTCCACAGTTTTAGCCAGTGCTCGAAATGGTGCTTTTCCATCGCTTCCATTTCATTAACCGGAAAATGGGCTGCCATCGGATTGCCTTTGTAGGAAACCTTACCGAAGAGCAGGGTTTCCCAGAAACTGTACATTTTCGGCAGATGCAAGTTCCAGTCTACCTTCGCAATATCATTGAAGAAATAACCGATCACTGCGTCTGCCTGAACTTTTTTGTAGAATGCATTCACGAGTTGTTCGATATCGGTTCTGTCTTCGAGTTTTTTCATGAGTTGAATGTTACGAATCTTTTTATTTTACTAAATATCAGGAAATTACACCGCTTCCAATGAGTTCATCGCCGATGTACCATGCTGCAAACTGTCCTTCTGCCACTGCGCTTTGTGGATTTTCAAATTCGATGTAGGCAGCGTCTTCAAACTGATATATTATCGCATTTTCCAATGGCTGTCTGTATCGTATTCTTGCCAGAACTTCGCGTGATTCTCCATTCTGCAGTTTGAGGTCTTCGCGAACCCAGTGCATTTCTTCAGGATTGATTTTGATTACGTTCCGGTAGAGTCCCGGAAAATCTTTTCCTTCGCCGACATACAGAATATTCTGTTCCATATCCCTCGAAATGATGAAACAGCTTTCCTGATGTCCGCCGATTCCCAGTCCTTTGCTTTGTCCTATCGTAAAATACTGTGCTCCCTGATGTTTTCCGATCACTTTGCCATCAGATTTTTGAAAGGAATAAGGCTGAGAATAAAATTTCAGTTCTTCGTGCTTATCAGAAAAAAGCGGTTTTTCTGCTGAAAATTCTTCAAAATCATCAAAAATCTCTACGATTTCGCCTTCTTTTGGTTCAAGTTGCTGTTTCAGAAAATCGGGGAGCCGCACTTTTCCAATGAAGCATAATCCCTGCGAATCTTTCTTCTCGGCAGTAACAAGTCCGGCTTCACGTGCAATGTCTCGAACCTCGCTTTTTGTAAGTTCACCAACAGGAAAGAGTGCTTTCGACAATTGTTTCTGACTCAGCTGACACAGAAAATAGCTCTGGTCCTTATTCTCATCTTTCCCTGCCAGTAAATGATAAAATTCTTTACCTTCTGCATCCTGTGAAGACGAAACCCGCGCATAATGTCCTGTTGCCACTTTTTCAGCGCCAAGTGAAAGTGCTGTTTCCAGAAAGACGTCGAACTTTACTTCGCGATTGCAAAGGATATCGGGATTGGGCGTTCTGCCTTTTGCGTATTCATCGAACATATAATCCACGATCCTTTCTTTGTAAAGGCCGCTCATGTCGATAACCTGAAACGGAATGCCCAGTTTCTGCGCTACCATCAAAGCATCATTGCTGTCTTCTATCCACGGACATTCATCTTCCAGAGTAACTGAAGCATCATTCCAGTTGCGCATGAAAAGGCCAACAACGTCATGCCCCTGCTTTTTCAGCAGATATGCAGCAACGCTGGAATCCACACCTCCGGATAAACCTACAACCACTTTCATTTCACAAATTTTTGCAGTGCAAATTTACCTTTTTTATGCGGACTCTGTTTTTGGATTAATAATTGCTGAACTTGAGAAAAATCAGTTATGAAGAAACTTGCTTTATTTACTTTCCTTGGTTTTTCTGTTTTCTCATTTGCGCAGATCGGTATCGGAACCGGAATCGGGTCGGACCAGTCGCGCTGGACCATCGGTGGTGGTGCCAATGTCGGATTTTCCGGCGGAACTTACGGCAGCGGATTTTCCCTGGGAATTACGCCGCGTGTAGGTTATATGGTTACAGATAATTTCGAGGCGGGTGTGGCAGCCGGAATCAACTGGGCAAACAACGATTATTTCCGGACGACGATGATTGGTGTCGGACCTTTCGCCAATTATTACGTGAGCCAGAATTTGTTCCTGAATGCCATGTATCAGCACTATTTCTTTAATCAGAAAGATAAGTATTACGGATATCAATACGCTGCAGATGAACCTGCACTGTATTTAGGCGGAGGTTATCTGCAGCGGGCAGGAGGAAGCACTTTTATTCAGATTGGTGCTATGTATAACGTGCTGTACAAAAGAGATTCTTCTGTATTTGGCGGCGGATTCATTCCGAATATCGGAATTGTTACGCGCCTGTAGCTTCTTAAAAAATATTGTAGCCCAGAATCAGAGAAAAGGTATTGTTGTTAATATCATTAGTTACGAGACGTCTATATCTGATTTCTCCTGAAAACTTTTCTGAAAAATTAACACCGGCTCCAAAGAGTACGCTTTGATTGGTTTTTAAATCGCGGTTTTCCGTAAAAATACTGCCATCATTTCTCGAGAAAACCATTTCATGCGTAAGGTCGATGTCGACGATAGAGTATCCGGCATTGACAAAGAATTTCAACTGCTCACTAACCGGAATATAATAACGTATGCTGAGTGGAATTTCAATTGCAGAACTCTTGTAATCCATCAGAAGTTCGCTTCCGACAATATTGGAGGACGAGTAGGTTTCTTTAGCAGCTGCCGTTCTGTAAGTAGGTTCTACAACAAGTCCGAATCTGTTGTCATTGAACGGAAGCAAGTATTCAAACTCTACTCCGAATCCGAAACCGACAGAACTGGCTTTTGCGTATACGCCGTGCTCGTACACAAGCAAAGGCTGGTCTGCAACAACGTTTGAAAAGATGACCCGCGGTCGCAGGTTGATGTTAAACACACCTTTAGGTTTCACTGCTACATCCACTGTCTGGTTCGGATTTGCACAGGTATTCTGCGCAACAAAAAGATCGGTAAGTGCTTTCTGACTGTATCTTGCACTGCGAATCTCTTTCTGATCGGCATTACAGGTCAGAATGTTTGACAGCTGATTCTTATACGTTTCGTTAAAAGACAAAACTTTTGGTGCAGAGTAATAAGGTTTGTACACCAGTTGCTGAATTTCACCACCGTCTTTGCGGTAAAAATAGCGAACCAGCTTTTTGTCCTGATATTTAAACAGTTCCAGATCGCCGCCAACCAGTTTTCTGAGGGTAATCCGTTCTGAAACATTTTCCGGCGCGTAAACCGTTGTGAGATCGCTTAAGTTTTCAACGGTTCTGTCGAAAGAAACATTCTCGGAAATAAAAGTAGCTCCTCCGACCTCAAACTCCCGGATATCCGCTGCATTCAAAGTTCGGGGTGCAGCCGCTTCATTGGTTTTTACCCGAATGCTTGCAGGATTGTTCAGCCAGTCCATATTTTCAATGAGAACTTCCTGGCGTTCTCCGCTACTGGTGATGATGTAACCTTTTTCGAATTTGGCCTGTGCAAAAATCACTGAACTGAGCAGTAATAAAAACAGGGAAAAAATATTCTTCATAGTTTTAATATTTGATTTTCAAAAATATATAAACAGCCAGCCTATTTAAAAGAGAAATTGTTTCATGTTAAATCAGGCTCTGTTGTGCCAAAAAGCGGAATTGTTACACGCATGTAACATTTTAAAATATATTATAGCCCAGAATTAGTGAGATAGTATTGTTTTGCAGTAAGAAAGTAGAATACTTTCTCAAACGTATTTCTCCTGAAAACTTTTCAGATAAATTCAGTCCGGCGCCCAACATGACACCTTGAGTGGTTTTGAATTTGTGCTGTTCGAAAAAAATACTGCCGTCATTTGTGGTAAAAACAAGATCATTTGACAGGTCAATATCTCCTATGATAGAATACCCGCCGTTAACGAAGAGTTTCAGCCTCTGACTAACCGGAATATAGTATCGAATGCTCAGCGGGAGTTCAAGCGCAGAGTTTTTGTAATCCATAATAAGTTCTTCGCCAATAACGTCTTTAGCGACATAAGTTTCTTTGGCAGAAATTGCTCTGAAAGTTGGTTCAGCAACAATTCCAATTCTATTGTTGTTGAAAGGAAGCAAATATTCAAACTCCACTCCGAATCCGAAACTGACAGTATTTGCTTTTACATAGATGGCGTTTTGGTACACCAGTAAAGGCTGGTGTGCCTCAATAATTGAAAAAATCGAACGTGGACGCAGGCTTATATTAAGAATTCCTTTAGGTGTGGTTAGCACATCTACTGCCTGGTTCGGGTTTGCACAGGTATTCTGCGCAACAAAGAAATCGGTAAGTATTTTTTGGCTGTATCTTGCGCTACGGATCTTTTTTTGGTCGGCACTACAGGTCAGAATGGTCGACAGCTGATTCTTATACGTTTCGTTAAAAGACAAAACTTTTGGTGCAGAATAATAGGGTTTGTACACCAGTTGCTGAATTTCACCACCGTCTTTGCGGTAAAAATAGCGAACCAGCTTTTTGTCTTGATACTTATAAAGTTCTAGATCTCCACCCACCAGTTTTCTCAAGGCGATGCGCTCTGTCACGTTTTCTGGAGCATATTCCGTGGTGAGGTCGCTCAAGTTTTCAACCGTCCTATCGAAGGAGACATTTTCTGAAATGAAAGTTACTCCACCAACAGAGAACTCCTGCATTTCTGTTGCGGTCAAAGTTCGGATTGCAGCTGTATCGTTGGTTTTTACGCGGATTGATGTCGGATTATTCAGCCAGTCGGGATTTTCTATCAGTACATCCTGTCGTTCTCCGCCGTTAGTCACGATATAGCCTTGCTCGAATTTGGTCTGAGCTAAAATCACAGTGCTGAAAAGCATCAGACAAAGCGCATAAAAATTCTTCATGATTTTTTAAATAATTGACGGCCAAAAATATATAAATTTGTTTAAATTAACATAAAATAGTTAATTAATTTATTGATGAAGCGTGATCTTTACATTGATTTTGCCAAAGGACTGGCTACGGTGTCAGTTATTTTTATACATACCGTTTTCTGGAGTGGCCAGTTTTACGTGCCGGCAGAAGTGCGAACGCTGTCATTGCTTTTTGACGTGGTGCTGTTCTATGCATTAAGCGGAATCACTTCAGGCGGCAATGTGGATAAAACTTTTTACCGGCTGCTTAAGCTCCAGATCACGTATATGATTTTTGTAACCGGCGTGTTCTTCGTCGATTATTTCTTTAAAGTTTTTGGTCTGAACGTTTTCGGATTGGCGTGGATGGAGAATTTTTATTCAACTTTCGGCGGAAAATATGTTCCTCAGAGTATTTCCACCATTCCGCAATGGCAGAATCTGGGCAACTGGTATATGCACAGTTACACCAATGCTGATACTTTTCCGGTAATCATGGGAAGTTTCTGGTATCTGAAAGTGTATTTTATCCTGGCTGTTTTCGGAGTCTTGATTATCAGATTTTTCCCTAAACATATCTGGTGGTTTGTTGCAGTATGTCTTGGGCTCACCATGATTTACCATTTGTTTCCGCACTATTTTCCGACAGGACAGGTTGCTTATGTAGCTTTCTATCTCGCTGTTTTCTTAATCGGAAACCGGATCAGGGGAAAGAAAATATCGAATATGCTGTCGGTAATTTTGTATGCAGGAGTTTTTGCTGCTTTAGCCTGGGTTTTTATGACGTACGGAAAGGAAATGTTTTACCTTTTCAATAAAAATAAATTTCCTCCAAGGCTGCCGTATATCATTTGGATCAGCTTCGGTGTCGTAACTTTGTTCATGCTTTATAACAGACTGAAAATCAATAAAAAAAGTGTCATAACCTATATCGGTGAAAATGCAATTTTCTTTTATTTTGCACAGGGAATCAGCTCTACACTGATTTATTTCCTGGTTCGCCCGCTTGAGGAACAAATGCCATGGTGGATTCTGTTACCAATAGTTTTCGCGGTGAATCTTGTGCTGGCGTATTTCATAGCCGGCCTGTTAAAGAAAGTAGATGATTTTGGGTGGAGAATACTCAAAAATCTGCAAAAAAATACTGCATCAGAAAAATAGCTGATGCAGTAATATAATTTGATTCTAAGTGATTAGGCTCTTCTGTTGCCTCTTGCAACAAGCGCTATAATCAGAATCAGAACCAGTGCTCCGATTACCCAGTACAATGGATTGGACACCCATTCTTCAGTTGTTGTTGTGGTAGTACTTTCTGTGGTAGTAATGTCAACATCGGCAGGAGCCGTAGTTTGTGCAATTGCAAGCACGCTTGAAAAAAACATGATTACCAAAAGTGCCATTTTCTCAAATTTTGCGGTAGTTGTTGCAGGTAGTTTCATAATTCATTTATTTTAATAGTTAGTAATTTTCGATTAGACAATTTAAATGCCATGAGCGGTTTTGAGGTTTAATAGCCACAAATCATATAAGGCGCTCCTGAAATTGTGAAAAAACAGTAAAACTTCCACCGGTTTTTTGATTTTATGCTAAATTTACAGAATAAATCAACTTCATGTTTAAACTGAAACTTCCTACAGATCCGCGTTGGGCAAACGTTGCTGAGGGAAATCTTGAAGAAATTCTTACAGACCATGCATGGTGCGAACAAAAGGCGGCAACCAATTCCATCACGCTCATTACCATGCTTCCGGAATATCCTGAGATCGTTACCGAACTCTTGGCAATTGCACAGGAAGAACTCGATCATTTTAATCAGGTTCATGAAATTATACTGAAGAGAGGATACAAATTCGGACGTGCAAGAAAAGATGATTATGTAAATGATCTCGCAAAATTTATCATTCAGGGAAGTCGGGAAGATCTGATAATCGATAAAATGCTTTTTGCAGCCATGATTGAAGCAAGAAGCTGTGAGCGTTTTAAAGTGCTTACCGAAAATATTAAAGATGACGAGCTGCGCGATTTCTATCGTGAACTGATGATCTCCGAAGCGAATCATTATACCACCTTCATCGCATTTGCGCGAAAACTCGGCGATCCTGAAAAAGTGAATAAACGCTGGGAAGAATGGCTGGAATACGAAGCCAAGATTATACAGAGCTACGGAACCAAAGAGACCATTCACGGATAAATGGAATCTGCAGGCAAAGGAAATAACAACTCAATACTGAACATCCTGGTGAAATCTTTTTTTCAGGGACTGCTCATTATTGGCCCTTTTGCACTGACAGTCTGGATTATCTGGTACGTAGTTTCCTCGATAGACAGCATGGTTCCCGGAGTTTCAGAAAAACTGTATCCCGGAATTACCTTCCTGCTGGTAATTGCGGCGACAACTGTAATCGGATATCTTGGAAACCGCTTTATCATCGGTAGACTTATTGTCGATACTTTCGATTACATCCTGGAACACACGCCCGGAATCAAGTTTTTATACACTTCTTTGAAAGATGTGCTTACGTCATTTGTCGGCGACAAGAAAAAATTTAACCGTCCGGTGCTTATAAAAACTTCCAACGATCCTGAAGTCTGGAGAATTGGCTTTCTCACACAGGAAGATTTGTCATCAGTCGGCTTCCCGGAATATGTTTCCGTATATCTCCCTCATTCATACGCCGTTTCAGGCTGGGTTGTTTTTGTGCTCGCGAAAGATATAGTCGTAATGGATCATATCGGTTCTGCACAAGCCATGAAATTTGCTGTAAGCGGTGGTGTTGCCGGGTTCCATTCAGATGATAACGTTTTCAAGGCACCGGAATAGTAACCGGGAAATCTTTCTGCCTTTCCCGGAGTTTTCAGGACTCCTTTTACTCACTTTATTTTTCAAATTAAAATTAATTCACAATGAAATTACCATACGCTGAACCATACCGCATAAAAATGATCGAAGAAATCCGCCAGTCCACTCCTGAAGAACGGGAAAAATGGCTGAAAGAAGCGAATTTTAATTTGTTTAACCTCAAATCTTCCCAGGTTTATATCGATTTACTGACCGATTCCGGAACCGGAGCGATGAGCGACAAACAGTGGAGCGCCATGATGATGGGCGATGAAAGCTATGCCGGTTCCAGATCTTTTCAGGAACTGCACGAAACAGTACAGAGAATTACCGGATATAAATACCTGTTACCAACTCATCAGGGAAGAGCCGCAGAAAACGTGCTGTTTTCTGTTTTGGTGAAAGACGGTGATGTTATTCCTGGAAATTCGCATTTCGATACCACAAAAGGACATATTGAATTCAGGAAAGCACACGCTGTCGACTGTACGATCGATGAAGCTTTTGATGTAGAAAACTTGCATCCGTTTAAAGGAAATATCGATCTTGAAAAACTCGAAAAAGTTTATAAAGAACACGGCAATGAACAGATTCCGTTCTGTCTGATCACCATTACCTGCAACACTTCCGGCGGACAGCCAGTTTCTCTGGAAAACATCAAAGCGGTGAAAAAATTATCCGATCAGTACGGAATTCCTGTATATTTCGACAGTGCGAGATATGCGGAAAATGCGTATTTCATCAAGCAGAGAGAAGAAGGTCAGCAGAACAGAAGCATCAAGGAAATCTGTAAGGAAATTTTTTCCTACGGTGACGGCATGACGATGAGTTCCAAGAAAGACGGGCTTGTAAATATCGGAGGTTTCATAGCGTTGAATAATGAAGAGGTTTTTCAGAAGGCATCCAACTTTACGATTATTTATGAAGGGTTTATCACGTATGGCGGACTTGCAGGAAGAGATATGGCCGCGCTTGCAGTCGGTCTTGATGAAGCTACGGAATTCGAATATCTGGAAAGCAGAATCTCACAGGTTGAATATCTTGGAAATAAACTGATGGAGTTCGGAATTCCGGTGCAGAAACCAATTGGCGGACATGCCGTTTTCATCGACGCATTAAAATTTTTGCCTGAAGTTCCGCGGGAACAGTATCCTGCGCAAACGCTTGCGGTGGAAGTTTACAAAGAAGCCGGAATTCGCGGCGTGGAAATCGGGACGCTGTTGGCAGACCGTGATCCGGAAACACGCGAGAACAGATATCCGAAACTGGAGCTGTTGCGACTAGCAATTCCGAGACGAACCTACACCAATAATCACATGGATTATATTGCGGTTGCGATGAAGAATGTGTTCGAAAGAAGAAATGAAATTACCAGCGGATATTCCATTACCTGGGAACCGCCTATTTTGCGGCACTTTACGGTAAAACTGGAAGAAGCAGACGCGCAGGTTGAACTGCAGCCGGAGCAGTAACAGCTCCGGAGAAACGCTCTGTAAAATAAATGGACAGGCAAAAAGACCACAAAAAATTCCTGGATTCGCTGAAAAGGAAGCCGCCCAGAAATCTCGATCAGCTGGCGCTGGAAACGCATGATGAGGTTTTCAGGAAAACAGACTGCATGCAGTGTGCAAACTGCTGTAAAACAACGGGCCCGCTGTTCACCGAAAAGGATATCGACCGGATTTCAAAACATTTAAGGATGAAATCTGCGGCTTTCGAACAGACATTTTTGAGAACAGATGAAGACGGCGATAAGGTTTTGCAGCAGGTTCCGTGTTTTTTTCTGATGGAAGATAATGCATGTTCGATCTATGATGTGCGGCCGAAAGCCTGTCGTGAATATCCGCATACAGACCGGAGGAAAATCTATCAGATCAACCATTTAACTTTAAAAAACACCCTGATTTGTCCGGCCGCTTTCGATTTTGTGGAACTGCTTATGCAGAAGACCGGAAAGCAGTAATGGTTTTGTAAATTTGCCGCATGAAACAGTTTTCTTCTAAAAGAAGCGTTCAGATCCTTGCTCATCTGCTCGGACAGTACGGAATTCAGCATTTCGTGATTTCTCCGGGATCGCGCAATGCACCTTTGGCAATACATTTTTCAGAAACGGAAGGTTTCCACTGTTATAGCATCGTGGATGAACGAAGTGCGGCTTTTGTTGCGCTTGGAATGGCGAAAAGTCTGAAGAAACCTGTTGCAACTATTTGCACCAGCGGTTCTGCAGCAGCCAACTATTATCCTGCGGTTACGGAAGCTTTCTACCAGAATATTCCGTTGTTGCTTCTTACTGCAGACAGACCTAAGGATTTTGTGGATCTTTTTGACGGACAGACGATTCGCCAGAAGAATATTTTTTCGCAGCACAGTTACGGAGATTTTGAACTGAAAGAGGACTCCGAAGATCATGCTGACGACGAAAATTTTGAAACAGTAAAAAAAGCAATTGAACTATGTCTGGAAAAGCAGGGTCCGGTTCATATCAACATTCCGCTTTCCGAGCCGCTGTATCATTTGGTTTCGGAGTTGCCGGTAATGCCGCCGGTTGAAGTTGAACTTCCGACAAAAAAATATGAACTGCCTTCGAATCTGGTTGCCGACTGGAACACGAGCAAAAGGATCATGTTTCTCGTGGGAACACGCGATTTCAGCAGCGAACTTCAGATGCAGCTGACGCAGATTGTAAAAAATCACAGTGCAGTGATTCTTACCGAAGCAAACAGTAACCTTTCGCATGAAAAATTCTTCATGCATATCGACCGTTACCTGTACAACTTCTCTGAAAATGAAGCGGCATTTTACGGTCCCGATCTGCTCATTACTATTGGACAGAACGTGGTTTCTAAAAAAGTGAAACAGTTTCTGAGAAAGGCAAAGCCTGCAAATCACTGGCATATCGACGAATTCTGGCAGCCAGACACTTTTTTTGCACTTACACACAAAATAAATGTTAAACCCGAATTGTTTTTAACGAAACTGATTCAGCAGATAAAACTCGAACCGCGTCCTTATTACAATCTATGGGACGTTCTCCGCGATAAACAGGATGCCAAGCATCAGCAGTATTTAATACGCACCGGCTTCTCAGATTTTTATTTTTTTAAAGTTCTTTCGCAGGCAATTCCGGAAAATTACCGGGTGCATTTCAGCAACAGTTCGGCAATTCGTTATGCACAGCTGTTTGATTTTACAAAAAACCGCATTTACTGCAACAGAGGAACGAGCGGAATTGATGGCTGTACTTCAACAGCGATGGGATTTGCAATGGCAGATAAAAATCCGGTACTTCTTGTTACAGGAGAGCTGAGTTTCTTCTACGATATTAACGGACTCTGGAATCAGTATATTCCGCCTTATACCACAATCATCATTTTCAACAATGGAGGAGGCGATATTTTCAGAATTATTCCGGGACCGTCTGATGCAAGCAATGCGCTCGACGAATTTATTGCGACCATTCACCATCATAATGCCTCAAATATTGCAAAACATTTCGGCTTTGATTATACCAAAGTGGAAGATGACGCTACGCTGGAAAGAGTGCTTTCCAATTTTTTCAGTCCTGGTCCGAAACCGAGGATTCTGGAGGTTATGACCGCAGAAATGACGAATGCAGAAATCCTGAAGCAGTACTTTGAGTTTTTGAAAAGCTAAGTTTTCTTTTTGATGAATGCTGAAAAAATAATCCGGTTTACGGCTGAATTACAACAACATCCGGAAATGAATGCTGCTTTTGTGGAATTTCCTTTCAGCGCTGCTGAACTTTTCGGAAAAAAAGGGCAGGTAAAAGTTCATGTGCTTTTCGATAATGCTGTTGAATACGGCGGTTCTCTTGCAAATATGGGAAACGGAATTCACTGTCTGGGAGTTACGAAAGTAATCCGGCAGAAACTCAATAAAACCTTTGGCGATCAGGTCGAAGTTCAGTTAACGGAAGATATCGCAGAAAGAACTGTTGATATTCCGGCCGATGTACAGGAAACTCTCGATGCAAATCCTGAAGCGAAAGAACTTCTGGAAAAGATGAGTTATTCGCATCGCAAAGAATACATGAGCTGGATTACAGACGCTAAAAAACCGGAAACCCGCGAAAAACGCAAGCAGAAGATGATCGAAATGATTTTTTCCGGCAGAAAAGGTTTATAAGCAATTTCTAGGATTTCCTCTCTCTAAATATTCCAGAATTCACGGTCCAGACTGCGGTACTGGATCGCTTCTGAAATGTGCGCAGAATTTATTTTTTTTTCTCCCTCCAGGTCTGCAATCGTTCTTGCTACTTTTAGAATTCTGTCGTAAGCTCTTGCGGAGAGATTCAGTTTTTCCATCGCCATTTTAATCAGGTTTTGGGATGGTTCATCAAGACTGCAGTGCAGTTCGATTTCTTTCGGACCGATTTGAGCATTATAATTGATATCCAGATCTTTATAGCGCTCTGTTTGCTGTTCGCGCGCTCGCAGAACCCGTTCGCGAATGGTTGTGCTTCCTTCACCTTTCCGTTTGTCGGCGAGTTGTTCGAATTCCACTTTTTGTACTTAAATGTGGATATCAATCCGGTCCAGTAATGGTCCGGAAAGTTTGTTCATATACCGCTGCATTTCGAAAATTGTGGAGGTATTGTTCGGGTCATCCGGAAAATATCCGGAAGGCGATGGATTCATGCTTGCAACCAGCATAAAACTTGCGGGATAATTCACGGTAAACCGCGCCCTCGAAATCGTTACAACACGGTCTTCCAATGGCTGTCGCATCACTTCGAGCACTGTTCTTTTAAATTCCGGCATTTCATCGAGAAAAAGTACGCCGTTGTGTGCGAGCGAAATTTCTCCTGGCTGCGGATAACTGCCGCCACCAACCAGTGCGACATCGGAAATGGTGTGGTGCGGACTCCGGAACGGGCGAACGGTCATCAGCGATGTCTCGGAACCGATCTTTCCTGCAACAGAATGAATTTTCGTGGTTTCCAGCGCCTCTTTTAGTGTAAGTGGCGGAAGAATGCTCGGAACGCGTTTCGCAAGCATGGTTTTTCCGCTTCCTGGTGGGCCGATCAGAATAATATTATGACCGCCGGCTGCGGCAACTTCCATCGCTCGTTTTGCTGTTTCCTGGCCTTTCACTTCAGAAAAATCAAAAGGAAAATCATTTATTTTATCCTGAAATTCTTTTCTGGTATCAATTTCTACGCGCTCCAGCGGAATTCCTTCGTTGAAAAAACCGATAACTTCTTTGATGTTTTCAACTCCGTAAACTTCCAGATTATTGACGATTGCTGCTTCCCTGGTATTTTGTTTCGGCAGAATGATTCCTTTGAAGCCTTCTTCACGTGCCTTGATTGCAATTGGCAAAATTCCTTTGATTGGCTGAAGTCCGCCATCGAGAGAAAGCTCACCCATGATGATGTAATCGCCAACATTTTCTGCATTGATCATCTCTGAAGCGGCAAGAATTCCGATTGCAATGCTGAGATCGTAGGCCGAACCTTCCTTTCTTAAATCGGCAGGAGCCATGTTGATGGTGATTTTTCTTCCGGGAATTTTGAAACCGACATTCTTGAGTGCCGCTGAAATCCGGTAGCTGCTTTCTTTGATCGCGTTATCCGGTAGACCAACCAAATGATAGCCGATTCCGGGCGAATCAACATTCACCTCGATCGTAATCGTTTGCGCAGAAACGCCATGAATAGCACTACCAAATATTTTTACCAGCATAATTATTCTTTCAGATAAGGCAAATGTATTGAGCAGGCAGCAAACGGTTATAAGGAAAATTCCCCTTTTGCTTTAAACGCGATTTAATATTTTTGTATTCATATGAATTTAGACGGAATCCGGTTTCATGTTCGCGCATATAGGGAACATGGGCAAATTTTGGACGCTGCGGAGTATCTGGTTAACAATTTTGGCCTTAACCATGATAATTTTGCAGGTTTTGCTTTTCGTGATGAACTGGCGAAAAACAGCATACTTTTAACAGCAGAAGGGGTTTTAGGAAAAAGACAAACCGTTAAAATTCCTAGAAATCTTTTTGATTTTGATTTGAATCTCGTATTGAATTTGCTGGCACATGAAATGCTGCACGTAAAGCAGAAGGCTCCGGATTCACTTGTCGAAGATAAAAATGAAAGGGAATGGCAGGCGTATTATGAAATGCTTTTTCATAAAAACTTCCCGAATATTCCGGATGCTCCCGATTTCAACAGGAAGCAGTTTGCAGAAAAAGCGCTGGAATATTACCGGAGAATGGGAGAGGGAAGTGAATTGCAAACCAAGTATGCTGAAGAGAAAGTTGAAGTGGAAAATTTATTGGTGAAGATTGTCAGCATTGAAGGCATTTAAGAAAATTCGTTTGAAAGCAGCGTGAGGGAGCGAGTCAAGTAATCTTTTGGCCGGTTCTCAGATTTTATAATCTTGGATTTTGTATTTTTGAGTAATTCCTATTTGAAAATTCTATGATCCAAAACATTCCTATAGAAAAAATCCTTTTTCTGGATATTGAAACGGTTCCTAATGCTTCCGCTTGGGAAGATTTGCCAGAAAGCGAGCAGAAACTGTGGGACAAAAAGACATTTCATCAGCGAAAAAATGAATTCACCGCGGAAGATTTCTACATGGAAAGAGCCGGCGTAATGGCAGAATTCGGCAGAATTATCTGTATTTCTGTGGGCAAAATTGATAAAGGGGAAAAACTCGTAATCAAAAGTTTTTATGATGATGATGAGAAAATGCTGCTCGAAGAATTCGGTAAAATTTTCAATCATCCAAAACTTCGCGATGTTATTCTCTGTGCCCATAACGGAAAGGAATTCGATTTTCCCTGGATTGCACGCAGATTCCTGATTAACGGAATGATGCCTCCCGCTCCGTTTCAGATGTTCGGTAAAAAGCCCTGGGAAATTCCGCATCTTGACACCATGGAGCTTTGGAAATTCGGCGATTATAAATCCTATGTTTCTCTCGAACTTCTGGCTCATGTCTTTGGTGTGCCAACTCCGAAAGACGATATAGACGGTTCGCAAGTTGCGGCAATTTACCATCAGGAAAAAGACTTATTTAGAATTGTTCAATATTGTGAAAAAGATGTCTTAACTTTGGCAAATATTTTCCGCCGGATGCGGCAGGAAGATTTACTGGAACGGATTACCTGATTATCAATAATTTAAATTCATTGTTCGAAAGTCCGATTTGAAGTTCCGACCTAAAATTTGACGATAAAATGAATTATACAGACGACCAGATTGCCGATATCGGTGAAAGAATAATACTCGCACTTAAAACTGTTTACGACCCGGAAATTCCCGTGGATATTTATGAACTTGGACTGGTTTACGATGTGCAGATTTCAGAAGAAGGGGAGGTGAAGGTGATTATGACACTTACTACCCCGAACTGTCCTGTTGCGGAAAGTTTACCGGCTGAAGTAAGAGAAAAAGTAGCTGGCGTGGAAGGAGTGAAGAGTGTAGACCTGGAGCTTACCTTTGAACCTGCATGGAATAAGGATATGATGAGCGAGGAAGCAAAATTTGAATTAGGAATTCTATTTTAAAACCAACAAAACTCCATAAAAAATCCCGAATAGTTCAAGCTATTCGGGATTTTCAGTTTATGTATTTAGATTTACTTTTTTAATTGTGGTAGAGCATATCCAGTAACCTTTACAATTGAGCCAGACGTATTTCTATCAGATTGCAGCATGAAATAAGTTTTTGATTTTGCATCGTAGGAAGTTACGTGTGGAATTAGATAATTAATAGAAAGTCCGCCAACATTTTCAGCATCATCTAAATTGATATAGTGTCTTTCCTTCTTAAAGGTAGAAGGGTTAACCTGGTCTATTAATGTCCATCCTTCGCTACTGATCATGTAATTACCCATCACATTTGAAATGCCGTAAGAATGAAAATTTTCATTATCGCTTTGGGACTGACTTCCAATATTTGTTCCAGTTTTAAACACTCCATTTTCGTCAAAAGCTAAGATTTGACCTGCGGTATAGATAAATATAGTTTCAGGAAAAGTCATCGTTCCCATTGGTGTAGGCTTATTCACAGTTCCTGCAGATTTTTTACCCTCGGTAAATACATGAAACTGCCCATTTTGAAAAAACACTTTTCTAATTTCTACATCTTCAGGTTGTTTATAATTAGAATATCCTGTTGACGGAGTATTGCTCAAGATTTTACCATTGGTCAAGTCATAAATCATAATCTGCTCATACGTATCCTTTGTAGTCTTCTTTGTAGAATTATACGCAATTAGGTAATCATCAGAACCTTTCGTGAAAATATAAGGTTGATAAATTAACATATCACCTTCAAGTAGAATTTTGTCTTGACCATCTTTAGCAACAGTGGTAATGGTAGATGCCCCTTTCCAGCTGGATGGATCTCTGGTCAAAAATGCTTTTCCATTATTTGAAACTGCAAAATAACGACTTGCGGTATCTTCATTTAGAACTAAGTCCTTTTTCCAAGCCACATCTGTAGAATTTGTATCCAAAATGGTTAGGTAAACATTTTTTGGATCTTTTCGTCCTGCATGTGCGTAATATACAACCCCAGCATATCTTCCGTTATCTGATACCGCATAAGAAATGCTCCCAGATTTCATTAATGATTCAATAGGATAGGATGCCAACAAAGAACTGGTAAAACTTTCAGAATTCTTATCAAAAACGGTTTTATACAGATCGTATTTTTTTGCTTTTGCTGAATAAGTTGAGCTAAGGTAAACGATATTTTTAGAGTTTGTAAATGACCCCAGGTAAGTGTACATCGCTTTATCATCCACCAACGGATAATCATGTATCATTTCTTTTTCAAGCTTATTATTACTGTCAAATTTTTTGACAATAAATTTCCTGAAATTAGGCAGATCATTGTGTATAGTGCTGGATAGATAGGATGAAGATTCATCTACCCATGCGAATTTCACGTCTTTCTCAGTTTTAATGGTAAATTCGAAAGGATTGCCATTAATTATTCTTTGGGAAAATAGCAGGAGGGAGCTGAATAAGCTCAAAATAAATAGTGTTTTCTTCATTATTTTCTTTTGTAAATTTCTTTTTCCAAGATGTCTAACTGTTGTTTTTCGTAGCTGTCAAGTTTGATGTAAACGAGGTTTTCTTGTAATTGGTTTAAATATTTTTCAGCTTCCATCTTATTTCCTAAAGCCAGGTTTACTTTGATGAGATTGAAATAAATGTACCTCGCAATCTTACTGTTGTAATCTGCTTTGGAATCTTTGTAATTGATTTTCTTTAAAGCGTCATTCCAAATATCAATACCTTTTTGCATATTGGCCAATGCAACATCTGTAGAAGTGTCAGGATTAGCCTGAAGTTTTTTCAAATTTGTAGAAATGTAGATATGGGCTTTAGCTAAATCATCATACTGCCCTTTATTTTTTACATTATCAAGCTGAATCTCTTTGTTAATTGCCTGATAACCAAAATAATTGTTGATAATTTTATTGAGAGCCTTCACATTTTTCAAAAGGTAAGTTTTCTCTTCGGCAGGCTTATTAATATTGTCTGAAGGAGATGAAGAAATAAACTCATACTCTGTGAAGAGGGTTTCATTCACTTCTTCTTTTCCGTTTACCTTAATGACCAGTTTTGTTGGCTGATTTGCGTGAGTTTGTCCAGCATTATCCTGAAAATTTACCTGAGCCATATCCACATTGATGTCCACGTTCGGATTTCCTTTGGTGTACCCGTCTATTTTTATTTGAGAAGCTAAAACTTTATCATCCACTATAAAATACTCACTCAAATTCGGCTCTTTGTAAACAGGAGGAAGCGGCTTCGAATAAATCGGTTTGTCCACAATGCGAAGTTTGGGATTTCTGCCCTGGTCTGTAAGCGCTAATCTTTCAATAAGCGAAAGTTTTTTAAAGCCGGCTGTTTCGGTGGCAAAGTCATCCTTAGCTTTTTTTACGTCTGCCTCATATTCCTTAAGTCTCTCCTGGTATTTCACTTTGCTTTCAGCCACCACATGATCATAATTGGCTTGTTGTTCCTCGAAGTCCATCTTAGATTTTTTTATAACATCTTCCGCAGTAAGATTATAGGGGGATTTGAAATTGACAGCAAATGTTCTGCTGTTTGCGGGAAGAATTATCTTAGGTTCCTGCAGAAGAGAAAAACTAATCTTTTCAGCAGAAATGTTTTGTGCGTTAATGGTGGCAGCGGTTAAGAAAGCAGCAATAAAGAGGGTCTTAGAAGTAGAAATTTTCATCAAAATTGTTTAAATGGGGTGCAAATTTATTAATTCCAAATTATATTATAATAAATGCGAAGAAAGGTAAATTTCTTGATAAATCAAGCAAATGTGTTTCAGCAGCTACTTTGATAATGGATATTCCGAAAGGTTAAATCAGAAGTTAGAATAATGATTTTCATCACATTAAAGAAGTTTAACTCAATTAATTAAATGTTTATTTAAATAATTTTTTAATTTTGTGCCCGATAATCATTAAAATTATTTACAATGAAAAAATTAATTCTTAGTCTAGCAGCGGTAGTTGCATTTACTACCATGGATGCTCAAAGAAGAGATCAGCAGAAAATGTATCCAGAATCTACTGCAATGAAAGCGGGTTCAGGATTCTATGTATCGGTACAAGGAGGATATAACTTTCCGATTGCTGGGCAGACTTTAATGGTTGATGAAGATTTTACCGGAACTGCTGATTCCTATGACGATGTAATGGGAACTTTCGGTAGAGGAGCAAATTTCGGGATTGGCTTGGGTTATATGGTTACACCAAATCTTGGTGCTGAACTTGGCCTTAACTATTTGCTGGGTTCTGAATACTCATCTACAAGCCGCTCTTCTTTCGCAAATGTAACGCAGACGATGAGAGGAAACATGTTTCAGCTGAGTCCTTCCGTTGTGTTAAGAACAAACCAGAACGGTCCGCTGAACCACTATGTAAAAGCAGGTCTGTTAATTGGTGTTGGCTCTAAAGTTACTGAGGAATGGAATGCCACTTCCGGAACAAACTACGCTTCTTCTACAGAGGAATATACAGGAAATGCATCTCTGGGTTTCACCGGAGCTCTTGGACTTGATTATGCAGTTAACAGCAGAATTTCAGTTTTCGGAGAGGTGAAAGGTAATGCGCTTACCTACAAACCAAAAGAGTCAGAAGTTGTGCAGGCAAACATCAACGGTGTAGATCAATTGCCTAGTTTGACTACAAGAGATAGATATACCGTTTACCTGGATTCTTATGTGGACGACGGAACTGTGAACGAAGCAGATCAGCAGTCAAGAATTTCTATGCCTTTTTCCAGCATTGGAGTGAACGTAGGTCTGCGTTTCAAATTCTAAGAAAAGGGGATCAATTATTTATAAAGAAATCGCCATCAGGAAACTGATGGCGATTTCGTTTTTAATATTTAATACAGTATAATTAAGTCTGTGCTTTTGAAGCCTTCTTGCCGGAAACCTTTTCTTCCTTTTCCAGGCCGTCTTTCGCTTCGTTGAGTTTCAGCACAACTTTTTCACCATCTGCAATCTGCTTATTTACGAGCAATTCTGCGATGAGGTCTTCAATATATTTCTGTACAGCTCTTTTCAGAGGTCTTGCACCGAAATCTTTATCCCAGCCTTTTTCAGCGATAAAATCTTTGGCTTCGTCCGTAAGTTCCAGCTGGTAACCCATTTTTTCGATTCTCGCATAGAGTTTATTCAGTTCCAGATCGATAATTTGGCGGATATCCTGCTGTTCCAGAGAGTTGAAGATGATGATATCGTCAATTCTGTTCAGGAATTCCGGAGAGAACGCTTTTTTCAGGGCACTTTCAATCGTGGCTCTCGCTCTGGTGTCGCTCGTGGATTTCTTCGCAGTAGTTCCGAAACCTACACCGTCACCGAAATCTTTCAGATCACGTGTACCGATATTGGATGTAAGAATGATAATCGTATTTCTAAAATCGATTTTTCTTCCCAAAGAATCCGTTACATGTCCCTCGTCGAGAATCTGCAGCAGAATATTGAATACATCCGGATGCGCTTTTTCAATTTCGTCCAGTAATACAACCGCATATGGTTTTCTGCGGACTGCTTCCGTAAGCTGGCCACCTTCTTCGTAACCAACATATCCCGGAGGCGCCCCAACAAGTCTGGAAACTGCGAATTTTTCCATATATTCACTCATATCGATACGAATCAGCGATTCATCGGAGTCAAATAATTCACGCGCCATTACTTTTGCGAGTTCCGTTTTACCGACACCTGTTGTTCCCAGGAAAATGAAGGTTCCGATTGGTCTGTTCGGATCTTTAAGCCCGGCTCTGTTACGCTGAATGGCTTTCACCACTTTCTTCACCGCTTCTTCCTGTCCGATTACTTTTCCGTTCAGTTTGTCGTCCATCTGCGCAAGTTTATCGAGTTCGTTCTTGCCTACTTTCGTTACAGGAACGCCGCTCATCATGGAAACCACTTCCGCCACATTCTCTTCGGACACGGTTTCCTTTTTTTCCTTCACATCTTTATCCCACTTTTCCTGTGCCGAAGAAAGTTCCATCTGCAGCCTTTCTTCTTCATCTTTCAGTTTACGTGCTTCCAGATAATCCTGTTCTTTCACGGCTTTTTGCTTCAGTTCCTTAATCTCTTCGATTTTCTTTTCGTGATCGATGATTTCTGTCGGAACTTTCATGTTTTTAATATACACACGCGAACCTGCTTCGTCCATCGCATCAATTGCTTTATCCGGTAAGAATCTGTCGGTGATGTATCTTGAAGTCAGGTTTACGCAGGCGTTAATCGCTTCTTCAGTATAAGTTACATTGTGGTGTTCTTCATATTTATCCTTGATCTGATGCAGAATCTGAATAGTTTCCTCAACCGAAGTTGGTTCCACCATTACTTTCTGAAAACGTCGTTCCAGTGCACCGTCTTTTTCGATATACTGTCTGTATTCGTCAAGCGTGGTAGCGCCAATGCACTGAATTTCTCCACGTGCCAATGCAGGCTTAAACATATTGGAAGCATCAAGACTTCCCGTTGAACTACCCGCACCAACAATAGTGTGCAGCTCATCGATAAACAGAATAACGTCGCGGTTTTTCTCGAGTTCTGTCATGATCGCTTTCATTCTTTCCTCAAATTGTCCGCGGTATTTTGTTCCCGCAACGAGACTTGCAAGATCAAGTGTGATTACGCGCTTATTGTAAAGGACACGCGATACTTTTTTCTGCTGAATTCTCAGCGCAAGTCCTTCCGCAATTGCCGATTTACCAACACCCGGTTCACCGATCAGCAGTGGATTGTTTTTCTTTCTTCTGGAAAGAATCTGGGAAACCCTTTCAATCTCTTTCTCACGGCCAATCACGGGATCTAGTTTACCGTCTCTCGCTAATGTGGTAAGATCTCTCCCGAAATTATCCAGTGTCGGGGTTTTGCTTTTCCCCGTACCGATATTTCCGGTCGGTTTTCTCATTTGCCCGAAATCTTCTCTTTCTTCATCATCATCATAGGCGCTCATTTTCGGAGAATCACCGGAATTTTTCATCAGTGTCTGATATTCCCTTGAAACACGCTCATAATCAATATCATAAGCCCCTAAAATGTTCGATGTCGGGTCTTCAAATTTATACAGGATTCCCAACAGAAGATGAACGGTATTAATTTCAGTACTGCGGTACTGCCGGCATTCCAGTTCGGAACGTTTTACCGCCTGGTCAGCCATTTTTGTAAACGATATATTCTGAATTTCTTCAGCCAGAGGACTGACAGATGCCGCATTCAGCGACTCTATTTTTCTGCGGATCTGCGTAAGGTCGGCATTAAGACTCTGGAGAATTTCCTTTGCAGAATTTTCCGTCTTAATGATACCCAGCAGCAAATGTTCCGTGTTCAGGAACTCGCTTTTCAGCCTTCTTGCTTCGTTTTTGCTCTGTCTGAATACCTGATCCAGACCGCTAGAAAATTTATAATCCATAGTTAGCTCTCATTCAGCGGAAATTAAGCTCCGCTCTCAACCAAAGTTACAAATACTTTACCAAAGCGCATTTACTGACGTTATGACACGATCATTTTTACATCTCGCTGAAAATGACTAGGTTTGTGTCCTTTTTTATTATATTCAGCTATGGGAAGCAGCCTTGCAGTTTTTATGGGATATGCCGCATCGTTCTTTGTGGTATTGAGTTTTTTGCTAAAAGACCTTAGAAAGGTTAGAACCGTGAATTTAGTTGGCTGTATTCTTTTCGTAATTTACGGCGTTATGAAAGGAGAGGGCGTAATCAGTGCTATGTACTGGCCGGTGATTATTCCCAATGTGATTCTCTTTTTTGTGCAGGTATATCACTTGTTAAAAAAATCCTGATCTTTTAAGGATGAAAGTTCTCGTCTCGGCATTCAGCAATCTTTATACAGATCAGCGTATTGAAAAAGTATGCAGAACGCTGCACGAACATGGATATCAGGTAGAGCTGATCGGCAACAACTGGGGCGGAGATGCTGCTATGGAAAGACCATATCCTTTTTACAGGATTCAGCATTCAGCGAAAAGCCTCCGTTTTGCATACGTGGAATTTCAAAAAAAACTTTACGGGGAACTCACAAAACGCGCAGATAAATCCACCATACTTCTTGCAAATGATCTTGATGCACTTCTCCCTAATGTGCTGATTTCTAAAAAACTGAATATTCCACTTGTTTTCGACAGCCATGAAATTTTCACCGAAATGCCTGCTATTCAGGGAAGATGGACGCAGAAAGTGTGGCGAATGCTTGAAAGAAAACTGGTTCCAGGAATTAAATATATGATGACGGAGAGTTACAGTTACGCTGATTGGTTCAGAAACGCATACAACGTTGAACCGGTTGTCATTCGCAATATTCCGAGAAAACTGTCGCCACCGGATGAATTTCCGCAGAATAATCCAAAAATCGTTTTATATCAGGGAGTGATCAATCAGTCACGCGGAATTCCTCAGGCAATTATCGCCATGCAAGATGTAGCAAATGCTGAATTTCATATTATCGGCGATGGCCCGAAGCGAAAAGAGTATGAGCAACTGGTTCTTTCTGAAAAATTGCAGCATAAAGTAAAATTTCTCGGTAAAATGTATCCGGAAGACCTTCGGAAGGTCACCAAAACTGCGGATGTCGGGTTGAGTCTGGAGGAAAACGGCGGCGTGAGCTACCTCTATTCGTTGCCCAATAAAGTTGCCGATTACATTCAGGCGCGGGTTCCTTCCGTAATGATTAACTTCCCCGAGATGAGCAGGGTTCATCAGGATTTTAAGGTTGGAGAACTGATTGAAAATCATGATCCGCAAGTTATATCAGCACACATTAATATCGTGCTGAATAATGGGAGAGCTTTTTATCTCGATGAATTAAACAGGGCAGCCGAATCACTTTGCTGGGAAAATGAAGAGCCTAAAATTCTCTCGTTGTTCGGGAAAGTGGTTCAGGAAAACTTTCAATAAATTTGCATTATGACAATTCAGGAAAAGCAGCAGGAAGCGGTTGAAGAGTTCGCATTTTTTGATGAATGGGAAGAAAAATACAGTCATCTCATAGAACTTGGAAAAGAATTAAAGAATTTCCCGGAAGAAAAGAAAACCGATGATAATCTCATAAAGGGCTGCCAGTCAAAGGTTTGGCTTGATGCAAATTTACAGGACGGTAAAATTTTCTTCGATGCGGACAGCGACGGAATTCTTCCGAAAGGTATGGCAGCTTTGCTGGTGAGTATTTACAGCGGCCATTCGGTACAGGAAATTCTCGATTCAGATTTTGACTTCATTTCGGAGATTGGCCTTCAGGAATTTCTTTCACCATCCCGCGCAAACGGACTAATGGCCATGACCAAGCAGATTAAGTTTTACGCAGTGGCCTTCAGCATGAAAAACCAATGACAATACTTGGATACCGTTTTTCGGCGTTTGGAGATGTAGCGATGGTCGCTACAGTTTTCAAAGAGTTTCTGGAACAGAATCCCGATGTGAAACTGGTAATTGTTTCACGTGAAAACTTCCGGGATTTGTTCGACGGTATGCCGCGTCTACACTTCAAAGGAGTTGATTTTGACGAGTACAAAGGATTTATCGGGCTGCGAAAACTTGCAAAAGAACTGATAAGCGAATTTAATCCCTGTCAAATTGCTGATTTTCATGATGTTATCCGCACCAAGATCCTGAACAGGTATTTTAAAAGCCGCGGATTTCAGATTTCTGTGATCGATAAAGGAAAAGAGGAAAAAGAACTGCTAACCGACATCTGGAATTTAGAAAAAAAACCTTTAAAAACTACAGTTGAAAGGTATGCCGATGTTTTGAGGAATCTTGGACATCCGGTTACTCTTTCTCACAGGTACGTTCCGTCGCAGCACCGAACCGGTGGAATCGGTTTTGCTCCTTTTGCACAGCATTTCGGGAAAATGCTGCCACTTGAAAAATCATTCGAAGTAGCAAAAATTCTGGCGACGCAGCAGCCCGTATATTTTTTCGGAGGCAGGGGAGAGGAATCGGAAATTTTGCAGCGCTGGCAGAATGAAATTCCAAACACCGTTAACCTTGCGGGAAAACTTACGTTAAAGGAAGAATTACAAAAAATTTCGGAGCTGCACCTGATGATTTCTATGGACAGCGCAAACATGCATCTGGCAAGTCTGGCCGGCACGCGCTGTATTTCTGTGTGGGGCGCCACGCATCATTTCGCAGGATTCCTAGGTTACGGACAGAGCACGGATGACATCGTCCACGTAAAAGACCTCACCTGCCGCCCGTGTTCCGTTTTTGGCGACAAAGAATGTTACCGAGGAGATTACGCGTGTCTGAATGAAATACACGCGGAAGATGTGGTGGGTAAGGTTTTGGGAGTTTCAAATTAGTAACAATCACAGGTATAATCCATTATATATTTATGGAACGCCTCTCCGTAACTACCATATAGTCCTTCTGTCTTAAAGGCACTCCATCTTTGCGAGCTTATACCACAAAAGATATAAGGCTTGCCCTTGAAATCGTAATCGTTCTTTTTGATATACGCAATTACAAGCCCACCGTCATAATCCACTTGGTAATACTCGACTTTCACAAGCCAGGAAGAATCCATTGGTCTTACTGTAGAAGGATATGGATCTTTTGAAATGGCATATTTGACTAAATCATTGCAGGAAAATTAAAGTGTGAAATAAATGTCCATTTTGTGCATACATCATATATACTCCCACACAAATTGGACATTTCTACAGATTAGAAATAATTACAGAAGTCAATGATTGTTTATCAATTGACAAATATTAAGAAGTTAAACTCAAAATAATAATTTTGAATAAAAGACAGAATTTTCTAGTATTAGTTTTTCAAAAATTTGATTGAAACATTCTTATTTGTTAATTCTAACCTAAGAACATATGCCCCAGGTGATAGACTTTTGACATCAATTTCATTTTTAGATAATTTCATTTTGGATGAAATTAATTTTCTTCCATTTTGATCATATATTTCAAATCCATTGATAGATTCTTCAATCTGAATATTAATATAATCTTTAACAGGATTAGGAAAAATTCTAATATTTTTTTGTGTGTGGATTTCAGAAGTATTTAAACTACTTGCATCAAAAAAGTACTTTCTAACTGTTCCAGCATATCTTAACTGAGCCCCATACCAGAAAGAATATATTCCTGCTAGCACAATAGAATTTCCGTACAATTCAAAACCATTGTTATATGCAGGATATCCCGAAGCAGATAATTCAGGAGTAATTATCTTCCCATTTAATCCAAAAGAAGAATCAAGATTTGCATCAGAATCCATTTTTATAGCGTACATTGTACGTAATCCTGTTCCAGATACTATGTAATCTCCATCTTGATGGCGCTTTAATTCAGATGGTGTTGAATTGGACTGAATAGGTAATACAAATGTGCCAGCATTTTTAAAAGAAGTGTCTAAAACTCCGTTTGGCAGAAGACGATACATTATAAGTCCAAAACAGTTGTTGCCATTACAAAGACTCCCGGAAGTTAATCCTAATATTTTTCCATCATCAAGTATTTCTATAAAACTAGCATCCCCTACATACTCTCCTCCGGGATATATGAAAGATCCATTTGTACCAAAAGTAGTATCAATTAATCCATTTGATGAAATTTTTGTTACAATAATATTTCTATTGGTTTGGGAAATTTGTTGTTTCCCAGCTATGAAAATCTCATTATTAGAATTCAAAAGTATTTTGCCATAATAGTAATTTGGGTTTAAACTTATCTTCCCGTTAATACCAAATGATGTATCAAGAATACCATTAGGAAGTATGCGTGCAATTGAAAAAACATTGTTATTCTGAATTAATAAATAAATTTTTCCAGAATTATCAATAAATATATTTCCATAATTACCCGATTCATTGAAAGTTGTAAAAGAAGTCACGAAATTTCCATCTGAATCTATTTTTTGTAATTGCCCACCAGAGCTACCATCCACAATAATAAAATTTCCATCTTTAGCTGATTCAATTTGACCATAATTACCAGATGACAACAATTTATAGCCAACACCATTGAAAGTTTGGTCTAAAACCCCATTGGCAGTAAAGCGAGCTATTAACCTAACTCCAACAGCTAAAATTTTTCCATCTGGTAGTTTAATTGTACTTTGTATCTGCAAACCACCTGTAGGTTGTGAGCCATTATAAAAAGCAAAATTTGTATAGCCACTATTCAATCCATATGTAGTATCTAATAGATTTTCTTGTGAAAAACAATTTAGAGAAAAGAAAATTGATAAAAAATAAATAAGTTTATTCATATTTTTTAATTTTAATCAATCAGCATTCTTGATTGATTGTTAGCGAGTTAACTGTTTTTAAAACGTGGCAAATGTAATTAAAAATATTTTAAGAGAATTGTGTGCCATTTTCACTTCAATTATGTGTGGAAATTTCTTTTGTTACTTTTAAATTCATTAGATAAAACCCGTCCACTTTTCTAAAATCCTAAATTTGGACTTTAAATTGATGAACGGATTGTACTTTGATTTTGTAGAAAATTCCTAGAATTAAAAGGCTTCTTCCAATTCTAAAGCCAATTTTTCTTCATCAGAATTAACATCATCTGGAAGATACACAAATCTGTGTTCTAGTGTAATGGTTTCTCCCGAGTCTTTAATGGTGTAGGAATAAGGCTCTGTTTGGATTTTCACTACTTTACCTGGAAATTCTGAACCAATTAAACCCCTGCAAGTATCTTCATCAAATGTAGTTGATACTGTGGCTTTCTTGGCAGTAGCATAATACTGTCCTGTGGATTGGGATTTAATCATTTCAATACCACCCTGAACTTCTAAAAGATAAAACTCTGTTCCATCTTCTTTTTGTCTTGTTTTGTAACTGATAATTCTTACCATTGTTTTTTGATTTTTGAGTTAGAAAACCTCTCAAGAAAAATCTCAACTTCTACAAACCAAATTTTGCTATCACCTAAAATTTAATCTGCCTGGAATTTTACTTTTCTCTTAAAAAGGCACGGGGGAGTTTCCCCTTTCAAACATAGGTGGGGGTGTGTTTGCAGGGGCATTTGAAAGAGAATAATTGATCTGAAAAAAAAATTTTTGGAAAATTTTTGGAGAATTAATTCATTTTATTGCTTGGCAATCCAATTTCATGTTCTCCTTTAGAGGATTTTGCCTTTCCAAATTATGAGGCAGAATTGGAAGCAAGTAATTTGAGCCAGCAGCAAACACTTTTCTAAATCCCGAATTAATCATTATTTTTGTTAAAAGCCCTTTGAATGCCCCTATTCCAGAAAACAGTAATCACCAAATACCTAAAAACTCAAAATCCAGAAACAATTTCCCTAAAGTGGGCTAAATTTCGTGATCATTTTCATAACCAAACTATTCAGGAAAATATTAGAAATTCGAAGGAAGAGCAATATCAAGGTGAATTTTTAATTGACCTGTTTGTTAATGTGTTGGGCTATACCAAAAATCCAACTCCAAACTTTAATCTTACCACAGAATATAAAAATGTAAAAGACAGTAAAAAAGCTG
>JAEWOS010000017.1 GCA_023460855.1 Bacteroidota bacterium
GAAGACGGTGTTGTAATGTTCTCAACATCGGGTTTTGCAAACTGGGCAGTGAGAATAAAGAAGGTAAGGAGTAGAAAGGACACATCGGTCATCGCCGTCATATCTACCCGTATGTTATGTCTTTTTGGTTTTACTCTCGCCATTATTTGTCTTTATTATTATTAAACTTTACAACTGTCGGAATTGTATTCCGCACAGAAAATCTTAGTGATGTTCTGCGAAAGACTGTTGAATAGACATTGCGATCTCATCGATTTTGAATGTCATGTCATCAATCTTAGATGTAAAGAAGTTATAAAGGATAATTGCTACTGCAGAAGTACCAATACCCAAAGCTGTATTTACAAGTGCTTCAGAGATACCTACAGAAAGTTTAGCTGAATCCGGTGTTCCTCCACCTTCACCAAGTGCACTAAATGCGTTGATCATCCCGATTACCGTTCCAAGAAGTGCCACAAGCGTTGCAACTGTACCTAAGGTTGAAAGAATCATCATATTTTTCTCCAGCATTGGCATTTCCAGGGTAGTTGCTTCTTCGATCGCTTTGTTAAGTGCAGCCATTTTCTGCTCCTTGTTCATGGTAGTATCTCCTGCAAGTGCTTTGTAAGAAATTAGTCCTTCTTTTACTACGTTTCCAACAGTTCCTCTTTGTCTGTCGCACTCGTCAATTGCTTCATCAATTCTGTTTTCGTTGATCAGTCTTCTGATTTTCAGTACGAAGTTATCCAGATTACCTTTACCGGCTGCTTTGTTCAGCATGATGTAACGCTCCAGAGAGAAAACGATTACGATGATCATGAAAGAGATCAGGATTGGTACAATAACACCACCCATGTAGATAATTCCGATAAATCCTTCAGGATGAAGCTCAGATCTTTCTATGTCTGTAAACGCAACAGAAGCTGCATCATTAATTCTTGGATCTGCCTGAAAGTTACCCGGGTTCCCCAATACGAACCAATAGATACACACCCCAATTAAGATCAGAATAGGAATAATTAAGGTAGGATTAAGACCACCTGTTTTTCTAGCAGTTACGTGCTCCTCGTTGTTTGAAACATTCATTTCCATTTTAAACTAAATTATAATTGTTATTTTTTTAAAGTTTCTGTGCGTAAAATAACTACAAATATTTTTTTAATGCAACATTTTTACCTGTAGCCGATTCATTTTTTTTAATGTTAACAAGCCTTAATATTGAAGAATTGCTAAGAATCAATGGGCAGTATTTCTAATTATCGGCCAAATATAAGTTAATATTGTCTATTATTAATAATTCATCTGCGAAAGCATTGATATTCTAAACCCCGGATTCTCCGCCGGCAGGCCTTAGTGTACGATATTAATAATCTTATTAGGTACTACAATTACTTTTTTCACAGCTGAATTCTGCAACTGGCTGATGACCCGGTGATCATTTAAAGCTACTTTTTCTACTTCATTCTTATCAAGATCTGCAGCCAGCTTCAGTTTGAAACGCATTTTTCCGTTGAAACTCACCGGATATTCGAATTCAGATTCGGTAAGATACGATTCATTCAATTCCGGAAACGGTTCGAATTCAACCGAAGTGTCATGTCCGAGTTTTTCCCACAGTTCTTCGCAAATATGCGGCGCATACGGAGAAATAATTACTGCAAGAGGCTCCAGGATTTTACGCTTATTGCATTTCAGTTTCTGAAGTTCGTTTGCAGCAATCATAAACTGAGATACAGAAGTATTAAACGAAAAATTCTCGATATCGTATATAAACTTCTTAATTAAAGTATGCAATACCTTATATTCTGCAGCTGAAGGTTCTTCATCTGAAACCGAAAAATTGTCTTCAGTAAAATACAGGTTATAGAATTTCTTCAAAAAACCGTACACACCGCTCAGTCCCTGCGTATTCCATGGCTTGCTCTGTTCAAGCGGACCAAGGAACATTTCATACAGTCTGAGACAGTCGGCTCCGAATTCTTCGCAGATATCGTCGGGATTAACCACGTTATACTTGGATTTCGACATTTTTTCCACTTCACGTTCCGTGATATATTTTCCGTCTTCCAGTATGAATTCTGCATCTGCAAACTCCGGCCTCCATTGTCTGAATTTATCCGTATCGAGTTCATCGGTGTGGTCTTTCAAAAGCGACAGATCCACGTGAATCTTCTGAGTGAAATAGTTTTCAGCCAGGTTTTTTGAAACGAACCGATTACTTCCTTCAACACGGTAAACAAAAGCGCTCATACCCAGAATCATTCCCTGATTAATCAGTTTTTTGAACGGTTCATCATACAGAGCAAATCCACGGTCTTTCAGAAACATATTCCAGAATCTTGCGTAAAGCAAATGTCCGGTCGCGTGCTCATTTCCGCCGATATACAGATCGACCTGTCCCCAGTAATTTACCAGTTTTTTATCGGCAAATTCTTCTTCATTGTCTGGATCCATATAACGCAGAAAATACCACGAACTTCCGGCCCAGCCCGGCATTGTTGAGAGTTCGAGCGGAAAAACCGTTTCATGGTCTATCAAATCAACTGAAACCACTTTTTCTTCCATTTCGTCCCACGCAAAAAGGTCAGCATTTCCCAAGGGCGGATCTCCGTCTTCTGTCGGCAGGTATTTTTCCACTTCCGGCAATTCAAGAGGCAGGGCAGTTTGCGGCAAAGTGTAAGGCATTTCATCCTTATAATAAACCGGCACCGGTTCTCCCCAATATCTCTGACGCGAAAAGATAGCGTCGCGCTGTCTGTAGTATATTTTTCCGTGGCCAATTCCGCGGTTTTCGATTTCATCGATGATCTTGGTTTTGGCATCTTCGTAATTCAGCCCGTTCAAAAATTCAGAATTTACACAGACTGAATCCTTGGAATCGAATGACTCTTCCTGAATGTCCTGGTTGTTTTCGATCACGTTCGCGATTTCGAGGCCGAATTTCTTCGCAAAACGATGATCTCTTTCATCATGCGCCGGAACTGCCATAACAGCGCCTGTACCGTAGCCCATCAGAACATAGTCTGAAATAAATACCGGGATATTTTTTTCGGTAAACGGATTTACGGCATAGCTTCCGGTGAATTCTCCGCTTACGGTTTTTACATCCGACATACGGTCGCGTTCTGTTTTCTTCGATGTTTCAGCGATGTAGTTTTCTACCGCTTCTTTTTGTTCAGCGGTGGTTATTTTTTCTACAAGCGGATGTTCAGGAGCCAGAACCATAAAGGTAGCACCAAATATGGTATCAGGTCGTGTCGTGAAAACTTCGATATGTTCGTGAACATCTGAAGCGAGTTCGAAAAGAACCGATGCTCCCTGAGATTTTCCAATCCAGTATTCCTGAGCATCTTTCAAAGGTTGCGGCCAGTCGATATCATTTAATCCCTGCAGAAGCCTTTCGGAGTAGGCGGTGATGCGCATACTCCACTGCATCATTTTTTTCTGGAATACGGGAAATCCGCCACGTTCCGATTTTCCGTCTTTCACCTCATCATTTGCGAGTACAGTTCCCAAAGCAGGGCACCAGTTTACCGTGGTTTCGGCACGGAATGCAAGTCTGTAATTGAGCAGAATATCCTGCTTTTCGGTTTCGGGAGCATCGTTCCATTCATCTGCTGTAAAATGAAGTGCTTCTGTCTCTGCAGCAGATAAATGATCTGTTCCGAATTTTTCGAAATGAGCAACAAGAGCAGAAATAGGTTCGGCTTTGTCCTGTGCTTTGTTATACCAGGAATGGAACAGTTCTGTAAAAATCCACTGTGTCCATTTGTAGTACTGCGGATCGGAAGTTCTTAGTTCACGGCTCCAGTCAAAAGAAAAACCTATTTTCTTAAGCTGCTCCTCATATCTTGCAATATTCCTTTCCGTAGTTATCGCCGGATGCTGCCCTGTCTGAATTGCGTACTGTTCCGCCGGAAGCCCGAACGAATCGTAACCAACAGGATGCAGTACATTAAATCCCTGATGCCTCTTAAATCTTGCATAAATATCCGAAGCGATGTAACCAAGCGGATGACCCACATGCAAACCTGCGCCGGAAGGATACGGAAACATATCCAGCACGTAAAATTTTGGTTTGGTAAAATCGTCGGCAGTCCTGAAGATTTCTTTTTCCTGCCAGATATTCTGCCATTTTTTCTCAATCTGCTGATGGTCGTAAAACATTTGGATAAATTTTCCTGAGGATTTTCAAATAGCTACAAAAGTAATCAATTAATAAAAAAGTAGGGTACCGGATTTTCCATTCGTGAACAAAAAAAGCTCCCGTTGCCGGAAGCTTCATTTCTTTTACAAAACCGGGATTTACTGAATTTTCACCAGTGAATATGTTTTTGAAACATAACCGCTCGCATTGAATTCTTCAATCTTCAGGTTCATCGTGCTTTCCGTTACGTCCGTAATTGCTCCCTGCTCAGAAAGGTTGATGTAATCGATAATCAGTTTTCCGCTCAGTTTGTCGTACGTATATTTGAATGTCGCATTTTTGGTCTGTACACATGTGGTACCGCCAAACATTTCTTTCAGAAGTACACTTCCGGTCATGTCTTCATTGAAAATCCATCTTCCGTCCATTTCACACTGTGAATAGATAAATGTTTCGGTTGTGGTGGAGGTATCGTTATTCGCCACCGTATTCTTCACCATCTGTGTTGGCTGCCAAACTCCCACAATCGGATATTCTACCGGATCATCATCCTTACAGCCGGTCAGAATTACAAGAAAAGCAGCTGCAAATAATATTATCAAATTTTTCATATTCTAAATTTTGCCGCTAAAATTAAATATTTTTTGCGGGTTATCACTGTTTTTGAACTAAAATAAACGCATTTAAACATTTATATTTGCAAAAATAACCAGGAATGGCGGAAGTTTCGATCATTACACCATGTTATAATTCAGCAAAATTCCTGCCTGAAACAATTCAGTCTGTACAAAATCAAACATTTCAGGACTGGGAGTGGATTGTTGCAGATGACTGTTCTAAAGATAATTCAGTTGCTATTCTAGAATCCGTTTCTGATGACCGGTTAAAAATTGTAAAATCAACAGAAAACAAAGGAGCCGGACACGCCCGAAATCTTGCGCTGGAAAAAGCTTCGGGACGGTTCATCACTTTTCTGGATGCGGACGATTACTGGGAGCCGGAATTTCTGGAGGAGATGGTCGGTTTTATGAAGAAAGAAAATGCAGAACTCGCTTATTCCAACTATGCACGATGTAACGACAGTCTCGAACCGCAGATTAAAGATTTTGTCGCCGACAAAGTGGTTACTTTTGAAAATCTGCTCCGTACATGCCGCCTTTCGCTGCTGAGTTCCATGTATGACAGCAAAAGGACCGGAAAAGAGTATTTTCCTGTAGGAAGCAAAAGAGAAGATCATGTGATGTGGCTTAATCTGCTCAAGAAAATTCCAACCGGAAAGCCTTATCCGAAAACCATGGCAAAATACAGAATGCATGACGCAAGCATTTCGCGAAACAAGCAGAATATAGTGAAAGATCAGTATCTCGTTTACCGGAATCACATGAATTTCTCCGTGCCGAAATCTTTGTATTACACTGTGAACTGGGCGCTCAACGGTTTTTTGAAATATTCTAAAATTTTCAACTGACAGGCACGTTCTGTAAGTCTGAGAGAATTCCTCTTACAATGATTTCAGTTGCATCGGGCTGGGATTCCACAAAATTTTCAGCATTTTCACCCATTTCCTGGAGTTTTTGTTCATCCGGAAGTATGGTGAGCAGATATTCCGCAGCGAGATATTCGTCCTCAAAACTTTTCCCGCCGAAAACGCTTACGATTCCGTCTGCCTCCGGATTTTTTGTGTAGTGATTTCCAAAAAACACAGGGATTCCGTAAACAGCAGCTTCTAGAATATTGTGCAGGCCTTTATCGTGGAAACCGCCACCTACAATTGCTGCATCGCCATATGAATAGATTTTTGAAAGCAGACCTATACAGTCGATAATCATGACCTGTGCGTCGGTTCTCAAAGTTCCGCCATCCACAAGTCTGGAATATAATACGGCGTGCGGAAACTGTTCGGTGAGGTGGTGCACGCGCTTTAAATCGTGTGGGGCAATGATGATTTTCCAGGTTTTATTCCTCGCAGCGATATTGGCTGCAATTTTTTCTTCAGCTTCCCAGGAACTTCCTATTACCATCAGTTTTTTCCCATTTTTAAATGCTCCGATAAATTCTACCTGGTTGTCGCGCTGCCTGATTTGTTTCACACGGTCGAAACGCGTATCACCAGCAATCGTAGACTGATCCAGACGAATTGTTTTCGCCAGTGCATAGGACTGGTTGCTCTGATGGAAAAACCGCGTAACCGTATTCTTCAGTTTTTCAGTAAACCACTTTCCGTAGAGCTGGAAGAATGACTGTTTTTCATAGAACAGTGCCGAAATTACATAGATTTTTACATTTCTTGATTTGAGGTGGGAGAGTAAATTGTACCAGTATTCATATTTTACGGTGATGAATATTTCGGTCTGAAAGTGCGAAGTAAAGTCTACCACAGCGTTATTTAAATCGAATGGAAGATAGCAGATTGCGTCGGCGACAGTGTTTTTTTTGACCACATTTTCATAGCCGGATGGTGAAAAAAAAGTGATGAGAATTTTGTGCTGTGGCAGATGGGATTTCAGTTTTTCCAGAACCGGTAATCCCTGTTCATATTCGCCCAGACTTGCGGCGTGCATCCAGATAACCTGATCTGTAGGCTGAAAATGATGCTGAACGATTGCATTGCTTTGTCTTCGTCCGGCAAGGCCTCTTTTCAGTTTGTAGCTGAAAGCAGCACCGATTTTGATGGCGAAAACCATCAGCGAAACGAAAATGTTATACAAATTTTGCAATGACTAGTCGGTTTTCTCGATTTGTTTTTTGGAATATCTTCTCGCAAAAATAAAAAACAGCAGCATAAACAGGAACATTCCTGCAAAAATAGTGTACGTAATATAGCTAATTGTTTCCTGATTTCCCTTTGCGACCTGCACCGTTTCGTACACAATACTAAGGAAGAGCAACAGAACAAATGTGAGCATAGCCTGAACGAAAACCTGTGTGAGGCTTTTGTTTTGGCGCAAAGAATCCGGAACATTAAGCAGTGGAGAGTCGGGATTTTGACCAATGTAGGTCAGGAAAATGAAATTGACCGTACTGATGACCGGCAGAGCGAAGTTTGTTTTTCTTTCGCCAAATCTGTCCGGGACACCGTCAAAACCAAAATGAACGGGAATGATTTCCGGTAAATCGAAATACGAGATTGCGGTGAAAATCCAAGTTGAAGCGAGTATCAGTATGTTGATAATCAGCAGTATTCTGATCAGTAATTTGAAATTGCTTTTCTGTGAATTGCTGTTCATGTCGGGATTTTGTTATTGATATATCCTTCTGTTGCATCCTCGCGCGAGAAAATCTTAGCAGGATTTCCGAGCACCAGCGAATTATCGGGAACATCTGTGTTGAGATAAGCATTCGGCGCGATCAGTACATTGTTTCCGATCGTAATATTTCCTACAACGACAGCGTTTGGTCCGATCCAGACTTCGTCCCCGATTGTAGGAACGCCTTTTCTTTTTCCGCGGTTTGCCTGCGCGATCGTTACGCCCTGTGCGATGTTGCAGTTTTTACCGATTACCGTGTCGGGGTTAATCACTACCATTCCCCAGTGTCCGAGATAAAATCCTTCGCCAATATTAGTTTCGGGATAGATCTGGAATCCGTATTTGATCTGATGATGTCTCAAAACCATCCTCCAAAAAATTCCGTTCAGCGATTTTTTCCTGTATTGCTGGCATTTTCTAAGGATATAGATAAAGTGAAGGTTCGGATTTACACATTTTGCATAAATCTCAGCAGTAGATAACCACTTGCCGCTTTCCCGGAAGAAATCTTTTTGAATGATCGTATAATCTGCCGCCATTTTCAAAACGCATCAATAATTTTAATGATCGAATTTACTGAATTTTTGAGATTGAACGGCATTTCGTAATGCTCCAGTTGCGCAGCGTAATTCTCAAAACTTTGAGGATTCGAGAGCGCGTGTTTCATTCCTTCATAAATTCCTACTTCTGAGTTCTCCACAATTAATCCCAGTTTACCGTCTAACAGCATTTCTCTGACGCCCGAAACATCGGTCGCGATAATATTCTTTTTCAGCGTTATGGCCTCAAACAAAACAGTGGGAAATCCTTCATACCGTGAACTCAAAATGTAGAAATCGGCATTTTTGAAATATGGATATGGATTGTCTGTAAAGCCGGTCATTTCAGCAGTTTCGTCAACTCCCAGTTCGGTTTTCAGTTTTTTGATGTTTTCAAAATCGTAGCCGTCCCCAACAATCAGAATCCGGTGCGGAAAACCGTCATCCAATAGCCTTTTATGCACTTTTAGTAAACGGTCGAAACCTTTTTGTGGAAACACGGTGCCTACAGAAATAAACTCAGGCACTTTGATTTGAGATTTGAGATTTGAGATTTGAAAATTCTCCATCTGGCTCTTTTCCAATATTTCGTTTGTATCCAGCGGATTGTAGATGCGGACAATTCTGGATTTTTCGTCCTCATTTCGTGCCAGCTTTTCAAAATCTTTCTGAATCTGTTCTGAAATAACCATGATTTTATCAAATCCAAAAAATTTCCTTATTTCTTCGTCGGTGTAATCGTGGAATTCAGTTTTTCTTAAGTCATTGTGAATCCAGACGATTTTTTTTGAATGCTTTTGTGGAGAATTCAGGATTTCATCACGGAACCCGTGGATTGCGGCAAACTCGATATCGTATTGGCGGCCTTTCAGCAAATATTGATAGAGTAACTTCGGGAATTTCTTAAGCATTTTTTGATAAGCCACCCGAAACGCTTTCTGCGGAATGTCCTGAATTCTGTTGGTGGTAATCATTTCACCTCTGTTCAGGTACAGCACGTTTATCCACGCCGGAACTTCTGAAAGATATTTCCCTGAATATAAATTCAGAAGCAGATCAATTTCGTATTTGTCTTTCGGAAGATTTTTGAGAAAAGTCACCAGCACTTTTTCAGCACCGCCGTGCCTAAGCGAACCAATCCGGATAAGGATTTTCTTTTTTGGCGACATTATTTAACCGGCTTATAAGTGTGGGGGAGATTCTTTATGAGATGCTGTTCCAGTTTATTACGTTCTGCCTCCAGTTCCAAGGGATAATGGGTATTGTTCGCAAGAAGCCGTTCTCCATATTCGTCAATAGTGCAAATAAACTTGGCAGGAATTCCTCCGTAAACGCTATTGTCTGGAACAGATGAACTGACAATACTCAATGAACCCACGATGCAGTTGCTTCCAACCGATACTCCCGGCATCAAAATACTTCCTTTTCCTATGAATGTATTATTGCCAATTTTGATTCGTCCGAAGTTACGGCCATCTTTGAATTTTTCAATCTTTTTCGTAACTCTGGCATCACCACCATGATTGATGAATCCTACATTTTCAGCAATGGTGACATTGTCGCCAATTTCAATGAGAAAAGGTTCAGACCCGAAGTTTGGGATGCCCTGTATATAAAGATTTTCCCCAACTTTCATGCCCTTACTTTTAGCAATCTCGATCGTGGCATTTTTTACCATGTTCTGGTAAACTGCTCGGATTTTCAGAATTACGCGGTATAAAAAGTTCATCATTTCTCCATTGCTAAATTACATAATATCTCTTCCACTGAATTAAAGATATTAGCATTATCAAACCGTTTTTCGATAACGAGCAAATTCTTTCTAATAGTGGAAATCAAATGGGTGTCTGTAAGAAAACGCTTCATTGAATCATACATTTCTTTTGTATCATATTCGATGATGAGGCCTGTTTTCCCATTTTCTATCATTGTTGCAACATCACCGGTATCCGTAGCAATAACAGGTTTTTGCAGAATTAACGCTTCAGCCAGAACCAGTGGCCAGGCTTCACTTTCAGACGGCATAATAAAGAAATCCGACTGTTTTAAATAAGGGTACGGGTTCATCTTATTACCTGCCAGAATAAAAGTTTCAGTTACATTGTTTTCGGCAATTTGTCTTTCTAAATTATCTTTTTCCTCTCCGTCTCCTAAAATAATAATCCTGTGCTCGAAACCGTCTTTCAGCAGTTTTGCATGTGCGTCTATCAGTTTGTGATATCCTTTTCTGGTATGCAGCCTCCCAACCGAAATAAAAACTGGAACATCTCCTTTGGGAAAATCAGAGATACGCATTTCAGCTTTTGCTTTAATTTCTTCAACCGGTATTGCGTTTATAATCACCTGTTCCTGTGGAAACTGCAGTTTTGGATGCTCCTGGTGCATTAAGTCCATAATCCGCTGCGAGCAGTAGATCATATAATCGAACTGTGGAAACTGCTCCAGAATTTTCGGCACCAGAGGCTGCAGTTTCGGAACATTGATTTCGGAATGAAACCAGCCGATTTTCTTAGAATTTCTGTTCGTGGAATTAAGAACGGGCTCGAAGTCGTTATACGTCATGCCGATTTCCACATCGTAGGAATCTTTTAGAATTTCCCGGTCTATTATTGCAGGATTTTTGGCAAATTTTTCCAGTTTTCGCTTGCGCTTCAATAACAGTATTTTTTGTAACAATTTAATTCTGGAGAAGTCTTCTTTACCAGCAGTAAGATACACTTTGCGCACGTGAGGCGGAAATTCATCCCGGAGTTCCCCCTGATTCAAATTAAGCAGGACAGTAAAATCGAATTTTTCGGGATTCAGATTATTTAGCAGACTTAACATGACCTTTTCCACGCCACCCATTTCCATAGAACGGTGGCGAAAAAGGACTTTTATTTTTTTTGAATCAGGCATAATTCCGTCGGATCCAGTGGTTAAGTGGTTCCTCGATATATTTGAATAAAATTATGGATAAAATATTTAGTACAATAAAAACCGTCGCAACATTAGGAGCGATGTATTCATAAATCAGTATTGCAATAAAGCCTTTATGAATCAGGTAGAAAACATAGGAACTTTTTCCCAGCAGAATCATCGGTTTAGTAGAGAATAATCTGGAGAGAAGAGTTTTTTCTGTAATCAATCCATAGATTAAAGGAGCTACCCCTATAAATGCCAAAACAATTCTTTCAGCGGCCATTCTTAAATCCGTAGTTCCAAAAGATACAGTGAAAACCAGAGGGAAAAATATCAAAAATAATGCGCCGACTGTAGTATAAACAGGGAATCTGAATTTTGGTAACCTACCGTTTTGGAATGCCGTCGCCAGGATAATTCCTGCGAAAAACTCAAAAATGTAGATTGATATATTATCCTGCATAAACCCCCAAACATTCTCCGGGACAGCCACCGAGTTTTTTAAGACAGTACCAAAAAGAAATATAATTACAGGAAGCAAATACAGCCAAATTTTTCTTCTGGCAATTAAAATAAAATAGAGAGGAGCCGTAAAATAGAATAGTTCCTCCAGTGTTAGCGTCCAGCCTTGAGGAATCCCTGCCATAAAATATTTAAGGAACAGCGCTTTCGTCATGGTGAAACTCAGTAGCGCTTCAATTGTCTTCTCAGAATTCCAATAGCCACTGGTTATGTAAAAATGTAGAAACACTCCTATCGTAATTAAGAAATACATAGGATAGATACGGGAAAACCTGTTTACAAAATATTGTTTGAGGTTAATCTTCTTGCCAAAATACCGGTAGGTTATTAAAAAACCACTCAGTACGAAAAATATATCCACACCAATATGCCACTGCGAGACAATTTTTTTTAAAAATTCCGGAACTGCGGGATTCTTCATGGGAAAGAAATGCAGGCCGAAAATCATCCATGCAGCTACAGCACGAAGTCCGGTAAGAGCAGGAATAATGCTTTTAGTATTGGATGCCATTTAAAATCCCAGTTTTTGCATCCAGACTTTTGCTTTTTTAAAAATCCGGTACGGAATTCTGTTCTGATATTCGAGCAATTTGAAAACCGTTGCTGAGCCGGGATAGTTTTCAGGAATCACGCTGCCTCCAATTTTTGCTAACTGCCGGCGCTTCATTGCATTGTAAATTACTTCTCCCCAATAATCATACGATTTCTGCTTATTTTCGTTCTGTGAGATTCCTCCGCTGTGCGCGCGATAGAGGTAATCTGACTGATCAACAAATTTCACCTTACCGGTTTCATACATTTTTAGATAGATGTCCTGATCCTCCGCAATTTTCTTTGAGGTGTCCATCTTTCCGCTCTTCTCATAAAAGTTCTTCCTGAAGCAAACCAGCGGAGCAATCTGCACCGGACAATTGAAAAAGGAGGGATCACCGTTCGGCACCTGCATCGCTGCACGGAATTCAGTTAAAGGCTTGAGTTTTTCATCACATGTCACCAGTCGGGAATAAGTATACGCAATTTCAGAATCTGACTGTAAGTTCTTGACGTGGTTTTCTATCGCTTCTGGAATAATAGCATCATCCGGATCGAGAAAGGTACAGATTTCACCGTTCGCCAGTTCGATCAGCATCGATTTAATAATTCCCACACCCTGATTAACAGGGTGTTTATATAAATGAAACCTGGGATCATCGCCGATCAAATTGGTTATTATTTCGACAGAATCGTCGGTAGATTTATCGTCAACAATAATCGCCTCCCAGTTGGTGTAAGTCTGGGAGAGGATGCTTTCGTAGCAGTCCTTAAAGTACTTTCCGTTATTATAATTGGCAATCAGGATGGATACTTTCATAGAAATAAGTCAAATAACGATGCGCTTGAACATATCCTGAAATTTTCTTTTGGCAAAGCAGAAATTCATTCAAATGTGTTTACTGCAAAGATAATTAATATCTTCAAAAAAGGGTGAAACTGAGGTTTTCAAAACTTCAACTTACCGGAGAAATCGTTATTTTTGTCGAACTAAAAAACACAATAAGTGGGTGAATTAATCCGTGTTGCAAAAACTTTTGCTGCATACCTCAAGAGACCTGATCTGTATCCCGAGCTGGGCCGAAAAATCTTCAAAAATATTTTCAACAGGGGCGCTGCCTTCAAAGGAAAGGAGAAAACCAATCTGTGGGCTGCTTCTGAAGCGATTTCTCAGCGAGCAGCGGTAAAGAAATTATTTGGAAAAGATTTGATTCAGTTTTCATCAATTTTTCCTGAAGAATTCTCACAGGCACAGAAAGCACAGCAGGAATGTCCGGTAAAAATGGGCGGGGCAGGTGCGTTGGAATTACTTTATGAGGCCTGCGAGTTTACAAATGCAGAAAATGTAGTGGAAACCGGAGTAGCTTACGGATGGTCTTCTTTAGCTGCGTTGGCTTCTCTTTCAAAAAGAAATGGAACGCTTTACAGTTCGGATATGCCTTATCTCGGTCAGGATGGTGATAAATATGTTGGCTTTGTTGTGCCTAAGAAATGGCGTAAACATTGGAAATTATTTAGGTTTGCGGACCGGGAGTCTCTTCCTAAAATTTTTTCAGAACAGGGCAGTTTCGATGTGGTGCACTACGATTCCGACAAAGCTTATGATGGCATGATGTGGGCATACCGGCAACTGTACCCTCAATTACGGAAAGGTGGCGTATTCATCAGCGATGATATCAACGATAATTCTGCATTCCAGGATTTTTGTGAAAGCAAAGCCATTGAGCCTACAGTTGTGGATTTTGAAGGAAAATATGTGGGCGTATTTGTGAAGTAACAGATGAAAACATTTTCTCAATTAAAGAAAAACCTCAAAAAAACTGATGTTGTTAGCAAAAAGATAAAAATTGCTTTGCTTGGAGATACTGCTACTCAATTTCTGAACATTGCCTTGAAAGGGAGCGCTATTGATTCTGGATTTGATCTTGAAATTTTTGAAGCAGACTTTGGGCAAATTTCAGGACAGGTTTTTGATGCAGAATCTGAGCTATACCAGTCGGAGCCCAAAGCGATCATTATTTTTGAGTCTACACATAAATTGCTTTCTCAGTTTTATAAATCGAAATCTGATAAAGCCACTTTTGCTGAAACGAAAATTGAATATATCAGGAACTTGTTTAAAGCAGTTAAAAAAAATTCCATCAGCAAATTGATTTATTGCAATTTCCCGGTCGTAGATGACCAGGTTTTTGGAAATTTTTCACTAAAAACGCCTTCTTCTTTTGTTTTTCAGACCAACAAACTGAATTACCTTTTGCAGGAGTTTGCGTCAAATGAATCTGATTTTTTCCTCGAAGACCTCAATTCCATTCAGGGAAAATTTGGTAGAAATGCCATGTTTTCTCCGAATATTTATGTGAATTCGGAAATGGTGCTTTCACTTGAAATTTTGCCCGTGGTTGCTAACAGTTTGGTGTCGATTATCGCTTCACTGGAAGGGAAATTCAAGAAATGTTTGATCCTCGATCTCGACAATACGGTTTGGGGCGGTATAATTGGCGATGACGGTCTGGAGAAAATCCAGATTGGGAGTCTGGGAATTGGTAAGGCATTTTCTGAATTTCAGCATTGGGCCAAAGCATTGCAAAAACGCGGAATTATTCTGGCGGTTTGTAGCAAAAATGATGAAGATAAGGCAAAAGAGCCTTTCGAAAAACATCCAGATATGGTTTTAAAGCTTGATGATGTCGCTGTTTTTGTAGCAAACTGGGAAAATAAAGCGGACAATATCCGCAAAATTCAAAAAATACTGAATATTGGATTCGATTCTATGGTTTTCCTGGACGATAATCCGTTTGAAAGAAATCTTGTAAGGGAGAATTTACCTGAAGTTACTGTTCCGGAACTTCCAGAAGATTCGGCTGAATATCTGGAATATTTATACAGTTTGAATCTGTTTGAAACCACAAGTTTTTCAGAAAACGACAAAGAAAGAACGAAACAGTATCAGGTTGAAGCAGAAAGAGTTAGCGCGCTGGAAAGTTATACAAACCTCGACGATTTTTTGAAAAGTCTGAATATGGTATCTGAAGTAAAAGCGTTTGATAATTTTACAAAGCCGCGGGTTTCGCAGCTTTCCCAAAGGTCCAATCAGTTTAATCTCCGCACAGTTCGTTATACAGAACATGAAATCGAAAATATGATGCAATCTCCGGATTATCATACACTTTCATTTACTTTGGAAGATAAATTTGGCGACAATGGACTGATTTGCGTGGTAGTTCTCAAAAAACTGAACGAAGAAAAGATTTTTATAGAAAACTGGCTGATGAGCTGCAGAGTTCTGAAACGTGGAATGGAAAATTTCACTCTCAACAAAATTGTGGAAACAGCCAGAAACAGTGGTTTTAAAACGGTTGTCGGTGAATATTTGCCTACGGCAAAAAACGGAATGGTGGAGAATCATTACGAAAATCTTGGATTTAAATCTAAAAACGGAAAATGGGAGCTTTCAACTGAAAGTTTTACTCCAATTGAAGGTTTTATTAACGTATAATATAATAGGTGATGGACAGAAATGAAATTTTAGAAAAACTGAATGTAATTTTCAGGGATGAACTGGATAATGAAGACATCGAACTTAGCGAACAGACGGTTGCCGATGATATCGAGGAATGGGATTCCCTTTCTCACATTCAGCTGATTGTGGCTATTGAGAAAGCATTTGCAATCCGTTTTAACTCTTCAGAAATCCAAAGCTGGAATAATGTTGGGGAAATGATCGATACGATGCAGACAAAATAATGAAGCTGAAAGAAGGTCAGGAATTCAATCACACTTTTTTAGTTTCAAACCTTGTATACGGAGGATTTGTTGAAATTTTCAACGACAGAAATCCTTTGCATACCGACGTAAATTTTGCAAGGGAAAAGGGCTTCAAAGGAAAAGTGATGCACGGAAACATCTTGAATGGATTTCTCTCTTATTTTGTGGGAGAATTGCTGCCTTATAAGGAGGTGATGATTCTGTCACAGAATATTAATTTCCGGAACCCGGTATTCCTGAATGATGAGCTGTCTTTTCAGGCTGTAGTTTCTGAATTATCCGAAGCAGTAAAAGTAACAGGATTCAGTTTCAAATTTAAAAATTCAGAGGGTAAAACTGTGGCTTCGGGAAAAATGCAAATAAAGGATTTATGATGAAGAAAGCTGTTGTTACCGGTGGTTCCTCCGGAATTGGGAAAAGCATTGTAGAATATCTGTTGCATGCTGGTTATGAAGTGCTTTTTACTTATTTCTCCTCTCATGCAGCGGCCAAAACGATCACCGATCAGTTTCCTGCAGCGAAATCGTTCTGTGCAGATCTGACAAAACAGGATGAGCTGCAAAGTTTTTTAAGGGAGCTTGAGAGTTTTCAACCTGATATCCTCGTAAACAGCTACTATCGAGGAAGTTTTATTGCAAAATATTTTCATAAAACCGAGTTCGGGGATTTTTCTAAAGAATTTGAAAATAATATTCTACCGACGGTGGCCATTACACAAAGTTGCATTTCTATTTTCAGAAAAAAGAAATGGGGCAGGATTGTCAATATTCTTTCCTCATCCTTACGTTCTCCGGCGCTTGGAACAGGCATCTATAATGCAAACAAGGCATACCTGCTTCAAATGAGCAAACAGTGGTCAATTGAAAATGTGAAATTCGGAATTACCAGCAACTGCATTTCACCTGCCTTCATTAATACGGATTTTCATAAGGAAATGGACGAAAGGCAAAAGGAAATAATTCTTGAATTTTACCCTTTGAAAGAGCCTTTGCAGCCTGATGACGTTGCAAATCTGGTAAAAATGTGTCTGGATTCTGGCGTTCACTTTACTGGCAATCATCTGTTTCTGGATGCTTCAAATCATTAAAGAGAAAATTCTTTTATGTGGGATTTACTTCTTTATATAGTCTTTATTTCTGCCGTTTTTTTGCTTTACTGGTTTGCAGCGAAAAATATTCAGAAACTGCAAAATGTTATACTGCTATTTGCCAGTATTCTTTTCTACACCTATCTCGACTGGCGGTTTACAGCGTTAATTTTAGGTCAAACGGCTCTAACTTTTTTCCTGGCCAATAAATACGACCAGACAAAGAAAAAGTATCTCATAACAACGGGTGTCATTTTAAATCTTGGAATACTCTTGTTTTATAAATACTTCAATTTTTTTATCGACAGTTTTCAGGAATTTTTTAAATCCGCAGACAGTCTCGCTATTAAAGTTGCGCTGCCCGTCGGAATCAGTTTTTACACTTTCCGATTGGTAGGATACCTTCTTGATGTAAAGAACAAGAAAGCCAGTGCTGAAGATAATCCGATAATTTTTGGAACCTATTCCATGTTTTTTCCGTCGGTAATAATGGGTCCTATTGATACGGCGAAAGCTTTAATTCCTCAGTTTAAGAAAGCGCGGACTTTCAAATATGATACAGCTGCAACAGGCTTAAGACAGATTCTGTATGGAATTTTCTCTAAGTATGTCATCGGAAATAGTATTGCTGTTTTTACAGGTGAAGTTTTTGCAGATTACAAAAATCAGGATGGCTCAACTTTATTGCTTACTTTATTTCTTTATTTCATTCAGCTGTATGCGGATTTCGCGGGTTACTCCAATATCGCATTAGGCATTGCTCGTTTATTCGGAATTGAGATTGCCAAGAATTTTAATTATCCCATTTTTGCTCAGAACATTGCTGATTTTTGGCGAAAATGGCATATGTCGCTCACTACGTGGTTTACGAACCACCTTTTCATGCCGTTGGTGATCTTTTTCCGGGATTACGGCAAATTTGGATTAATTCTGGCCATACTCATCAACTTCAGTATTATTGGTTTATGGCACGGTGCAGCCTGGAATTTTTTGCTTTTTGGAATTTTGCACGGCCTGTTTTATGTTCCGCTAATTCTTTTCGGAAATATTAACAAACAGTACAATTATAAAAAACTGGATTCGATAAATCTGAAATGGATTCTTAATGTAGTCATTACGACACTTTTGTTTATACTGTCTTTAACCTTCTTCATATCAAAGGATATGGAAATGGTTACCGGAATTTTTGGACGAATATTCTCAACATCATTATTTACGATGCCTGTATTGAAATATAAACTCATTTTTTTCTGCGCTATTATTTATATAGTTGAGTTTCTATCGAAAAAGAAGGAATTTCCACTGGAATTCAGAAGTGAAAAATCCTTTGTTCGCCATGCAGTCTATATTGTTGTCCTAAGTTTTATAATCATCTACGGTCTTTTTAACGGAAGCCAATTCATCTATCAACAGTTTTAGCAATGAAAACCTTGCTTCTTAAAGTTACAGCTTATTTGTTGGCGTTAGCAGGAATTTATTTCTTTTTTGCATCATTTGCAGGGGGAAATACAGATGGAAATTACAGACATTTCGCCGTAGAAAAACCTACCAATATCATTTTGGGTGATTCAAGAAGTTCGCAGGCAATTGTCCCGTCTGTGCTGAACAATAAACTGGGAAGAAGTTTTGATAATTTCTCATTAAATATCGTGCATTCGCCTTACGGAAAAGTATATCTCAATGCGTTGAATAAGAAAATTTCTCCCGAAACAAAGGAGGGAATTTTCATATTATCTGTAAGTCCGTGGAACCTGGCTTTAGGTAGCGGTATAACCGATGAAAAAGACTTTCCAGAGAACAGTTCACCGCTTACCAATATGCATTTTTACGACCTGCAGCCCAATATTGAATATCTTTTAAAAAATTATAGTGGCAACTGGTACCATATTTACAGAGATCGGGAGGAACAGGGAAAATCCAATGCGTATGTTCACAAAGATGGTTGGCTGGAAGTGACAGTTGAGATGGCTAATCAGGAAGTGGAAAAAAGAAAGGCCTCTAAAATAAAAGATTATCAAGGATATGCGGCGAATCAAAGTTTGTCGGAAGATCGGTTGAATGCATTGGAGGACATTATCGATTTCCTCAAGCCAAAAGGTAAAGTTTTTCTGGTACGAATTCCTGCATCAGAAGGAATTATGAAAATCGAAAATGAAAAATTTCACGAATTTCCAGCACGCATTCAACAATTAGTTGATAAAAAAGAAGTTCCATATTTTGATTTTTCTCAGAAAAGCAGCAGCTACAAGTACACCGACGGCAACCATATGTATAAAGAATCTTCGAAGATGATAACCGCAGAAATTGCAGATTCCATCAGAAGATATCAATCAAAATAATTCCTTTCTAAAATTGATATTATAAAGTCCTGATTTGATTGATGGAAAATCGGTTATTAGATATTTCACAATCATTCCCCATTTTCTTAAAAGTGGAGCATTGGCAATTTCAAAGCTGCGGTGCATCCTTGTGATGTGAAGTAATTCTTCTTTTGGCATCTTTGGTTCGTTTTCTGCCCATTTTTTCATGTGATTCCAGAAAAGTACTCTCGTAGAAGCCGGTTTAATTTTTTTTGAATCGACCTGCGAAATCCTGTTGTTTTCGTGTACTCCTCTCATTGCAACTGCTTCATCAAGTATTCCGGGATACAGATTGCTGTAGAACGCAAGCCTCAGGATAAAATCCGTATCCTGGTGAAGTTGCAGGTCCGTCTTCATCAGCGCATCAATTTTTTCAAGCGCTGTTCGCCTGATCGTAAGTGCGTCGATGCTGAAAAGTCCGAAACTGCCGCGTAAGCCGATCAAACCGGGAAAAACATCTGTTGGCGGATGCTTTTTGTATACGGTATCCAGTCTATCACCATAAACGCTGAAATACTGTTCCTTCGCGTTTTCCGACCAATAATGAACTCCAATCGCGCCGTACACGCCATCAACATCAGGATTTTTGAAAAGTTCCTTTTCCGCATCGAAGCGCTTTGACAAGAAGAAATCATCTGCATCCAGAAAAGCAATGAATTCTGAGCCAGCCATCTGCATTCCCAGATTTCTGCTGGCGCCGGCGCCGTGATTCGCTTTGTCCGGATGTTGGAACAGTTTTACACGCGCATCTTTTTTAACAAGATTGCGGCAGATTTCCAATGCGTTGTCCGGTGATTTATCCTCAATCAAAATAACTTCTGCTACCTCACCGAATTGCAATGCAGAATTCACGGCCTGTTCCACATATTTTTCGGCATTATAAACGGGAATGATTACTGAGATTTGCATGAAAATTTTAAAATTATTTGTTGAGGTATGTAAATCTGTAGCGTGTTTTCAGAATATTTGGATTTCGTATCACGGACGAAGCAATTCTAAAATATTTTTGTAGGCCTGTTTTCTGCGAAATTTCAAAAGATTCTTTTTGCAGAAGAATATGCCGCTTATAATCCGGGCTGAGTTCTTTAGTATCTGCCCAGTCTGAAATAGAAGTCCATAAAAGCAACTGTCTTTTATTATATCCGTCCGAATACAGTTTTATTTTCGTAATTCTGTTATCGTCATGCACTCCTCTCACAGCTACTGCTTCAGATATATTTCCCGACTTAAGATTGCAGTGATAAGACAGTTTGATGATGAAATCGCTGTCCTGATGCACGCGCAAACTTTCGTTAAATCTCAAGCCGTTTTTCCTGATGGATTCAGTTCTTACTGTCAGTCCGTTCAGGTGAAAAAAGTTTCCAAAACTGTTGTCGAGTCCTAAAAGTCCGTAAAAAACATCTTTCCCTTCTGCATGTTTTTTTACAGTGGTTAGTTGCGTAGTTTTAAATTTCTCCTGAAATTCCAGTCTGCCTTTCTCTGTGAGAAATTCAGTGCCAATTGCATTGAATACTCCTTCAATGTCCGGATTTTCAAATAATTTTTTATCTGTTTCAAATCTGTCAGGAAGGTAGTAATCATCAGCATCCAGAAAAGCAATGAATTCCGCGGTGGCACTTTCCAGTCCTAAATTTCGGGTTGCTCCGGCTCCATGATTACCTTTATCGTGATGTTGAATTAACTTGATTTTCTCAGAATTAGCAGCTAAATTTTTACAAATTTGCAATGAATTGTCATTTGAGCCATCCTCTATTAGCAAAATTTCCTGAACTTCTTCTAGAATTAAAGCAGAACGTGCAGCTTTGTCTAAAAATTTTTCAGCATTATAAACCGGAATGATAACTGAAACCTTCATTTTCATATAGTGAAACTAAAGATTTAGTTTAAATGCAGTTTATAGTTTTCCGCCCAAATTGCCAATTGCAAAAGATTCCATTCTTTCCGGTCTCCATCCATGAATTTTTGCGTTGAGTCAAAACTGATGATGTCAAAAACTTTACTATTGCGGTCCGATAATAAATTCTTTGACAGTTCTTTCATGCTTTTCTCCTTTAACCAATCCTTCACAGACAGACCAAAACCCTGCTTATGTCTTTGACGGATGGAGTCTGTCCAGTATTTTGACATGCTTTCGCGAAGAATAATCTTGTCATTGTCGTCTGAAATTTTTAAGTTTTCGGGAAGCTGAATGCAGAATTCAGCAAAATCTTTATCAAGAAACGGCGTTCTTACTTCCAGTGAATTAGCCATCGCCATCCGGTCTGATTTCACCAGCATATTTCCGGGAACATATTTTTCAAGATCCACCCGCATAATATCATTTAAAGAATGCGGATTAACTGTAAAACTGTATTCCTGTTCGAATTTTTCTGTAATTCCCAGCTGGCTGATTTCTTCGGGACCAAAAAAATTCCTTACCTGATTCTGGTGAAAATCGAGAATATTATTGTACCTCAGATTTTGTTGTGTTACATAGCTGACAGGTTTTAACCGGTTGTAGAAATTTAAACCGGCCCTGGCTACGATGCTATTGTAGCTGAAGTGGTTTCGCAACTGATTTTCGAGCGTATAGAAACTGTAACCCCCGAAAAGTTCATCGCCAACATCACCGGCAAGTACGACAGTGAGATGTTTTGCAGCTGCCTCACAGATCTTATATTGTGGAACATAACTCATGTCAGCGAAAGGTTCATCAAAAAATTTAGAAACCTTCAAAGTTTCATCAGCTATATTCCCTTTGTTTTCATGAATTTCAATGTGATTGGTGCGGTATTTTTCAGCAATTTCTTTGGCAAACTTCAATTCACTCTGCTTACTGTCATAACCAAAACTAATCGTGGTTTGCTGAGGCAGAAATTCATTCACCATTGCCACAATCGTAGAGGAATCCAGTCCGCCGCTTAAAAAAGATCCGACTTCCACATCAGCAACCAGTTGTTTCTTGACCGCATTTCTAAGCAGCGATTCGAATTCTTCTTTAGCTTCTGAAAGGGAAATTTTCAAATCTCTGGGCGGAAGCTGCCAGTATTTCTTCAAAGTTATTTTGCCGTCATTCCATACAAGTACATGAGCCGGCGGAAGCGTATAAATATTGGAGAAAATACTTTGCTGAGCATTAACGTAACCGTTTTTTAGAAAATGATATACAGCTTCCTGATTGACTTCCGGTTTAATGAGGCCAGAAGCCAGAATAGATTTAATTTCTGATGCAAAAATGAACTCTCCATTTGCTCCTGTGGCGTAATAAAAAGGTTTTTCACCGAACCGGTCCCGTGCGCAGAACAGTTTCTGATTATTCTCATCCCAAATTGCAAAAGCAAACATGCCGGGAAGATTGTGGATGAGTGCTTCCCCTTTTGCCTGATACATCGCCAGTATCAGCTCAGTATCTGAGGTTCCGCGGTACGGATAGTCGCTGAAGTTTTTCTTGATTTCCTGATAACCGTAGATTTCTCCGTTCAGAATGATACATTCACTTCCAGAATTAGAGAACATGGGCTGCTTCCCGGTTTCCGTGAGATCAACAATAGAAAGACGACGATGTCCCAGAGCTGCGTTTTCAAAGAATTCATGGCCTTTTGCATCCGGACCACGGTGCGCAACCGCATCCGTCATCTGCTGAAGAGGCGCAGCGTAATTTCTGGCATTGGGTGTGATGATACCGGCTATTCCGCACATAACTTTAACGCGATATTGAGTATTTAAAGGTTTTAAGAATCTGCAAAAGTAAGATTCTCAAATCTTTCGAAATGGTAAATCTTTCGATAATGGTACGATATAATTTAACATTGAGAAGGGGATTTGGAAATTCTGGTCTAAAAAAATAGGCAGATACCAAACTGTCCAGATCCTTGATAATTTGATTATTAGCTCTTTTGTCCTTATTGTAGTCTCTAATATTCGAAAAAATTTCGATTGAGGTTCTAAATTTCTTTTCAGTTTCCAGCGAACTGAAAACACCGCCGTCATGTAGACGATAAACACCAATATTTTTGTTGAAAGCACGTCCTTTTCCAAATTCAAGAACATGATAAAAATAGTACAAATCACGGTAATTTGGATATACGTCAATCCATTTTAAATCAATAAGGTGCCGTATGATAAGGTATGTGAAAGTTTGTGTCGGTCTGTTCTGAAAAAAACTTTCCTGAGTGTAATCGACATATTCTTTGTCGCTGAAAATATAGTCTTTGCCATCATCCGTCAATTTTCCGCTCTTCTCGTGTAAAAGCGAGTTTCGGGCAGTGGTCATCACGTAATCAGTATTGTTTTCAAGAAAATCAAACTGAAACTGCAGTTTATTTTTATCTGTCCAAAAATCATCACCCTCGCAATAAGCTACATATTTTCCAGCAGCTTGTTGGAAGGCGAATCTTTGATTTTCTACAAATCCGATATTTTTGTCGTGGCGGTAGTAACGGATTATTTCCGGATACCTTTTTGAGTAGCTTTGAATAATTCCATCTGAATTATCGGGTGAGGCATCATTGCAGATTATAAGTTCGAAAGGGAAATCTGTCTGTTGATTCAATACACCTTCAATGGCCATATTAAGAAATGGCCCGTGGTTGAAAGTAAGCATGATTACAGAAATTTTAGCGGTTTCTTTCATTTTTTATTTTTCTGATCCTGCCAAGAACCTTATTAAAAAAGAACTTATTAAAGAAATTTAATTCTTTCTCAATGAGCTGAATTTTCCACGCAGCCTTTTCCAACTGTTTAATTAAAGAGATCGGATCGTCATAATATTGAAAATACAAGTGCCGGTTTTTGGAATAAATATAATTATTTGTTTCCTGAAGTACTTTATGATCTGACAACTGGGTATCACGTCCATCTTCTCGGAGTCTGTAATTAAAGCCCAAGTAAGGTAATTGCTTCACGCCTTCGGGTTTTAACGCACAGTAACGAATAAAAAAGTCCCAATCCTCTCTGAGTTTCAGGTTTTCATCAAATCTTCCCGCAGTATCCCATAAAGACTTTTTAATCATACACCCGCAATAAATTATATTCCTTTGAAGCATTTTCTTCATATCAAAAGCAGGCAACTTCCATAATTCGTTTGTACGGCCAAAAAACTGTGCTTCCCCAATGGCAAGAATCGCTTGGGAATCATGGTGAAACTCTTTTGCAAGCCTTTCAATATATTCGGAATTAATCGTATCATCGCCGTCAAGCAAAAATATAAGCTCATTTACAGCGGAATCTATTCCTCTATTGCGAGCCTTTGAAACCCCGCCATTTTTAATATCAATTATTTTGATAAAATCTCTCCCTGCGCGAATGATTTTAAGGACTTTAAGAGTAGCATCCGTGGATCCGTCGTTTACAAAAACTATTTCATCCGGAACATATGTTTGCCCCATAACGGAATTGAATGTTTCCTCTATATATTCCGCGACGTTATAACAGGGAATGATGACGCTTACGGGCTCCATTATTTAATATTTAAAAATGCATGCTGTTTTTTAGAAATTGTTTCTCTCGCACTTAAGATTTCGTGAATGCGTTTTTTCTGATAAAGAAACTCTTTTAACTCTGCATTAGCTCTGGAAAATTTACCTTTCAGGAATAGAAGCAAAATATCTTTTAGAAATTCTCTGTAAACGAGAGATTTTTCAAAATGAATTCCGGGGTCGAGATATCGCTGTTCCCTTTGTACTCTTCGCGCATTAATCTGGTTTGTTTTACCGAAAGTCTGTTTTCCGTCGTGTACTACAAAGCTCCTTGTACAGATGAGTATTTTTTTTCTGAAATACATGATGCGCTGCACATATTCATAATCTTCTGAATAATGAAAAAAATAGGTATTGAAACCGCCAATTTCTTCAATTGTTTTTTTAGTAAGCATCCAGTGCGCTGCGTTCACAAAATCTATTTCGTATATTTTTTTTGTGCAGTTCAGTAATGCATCGGAAAGAAATCGGTTGTTGTGAGAGTTTCTGGAAAGATATCGTTCAAAGAAGATATCTAATTTCTTTTCGCTGCCATCAAGATGAATTGGACTCAGAATCCCAATTTTCTCTTTTTCAGGATACTCCTGATAGGCCTCGAGCATTTCTTTCACAGAATCTTCATATATCCACGCATCCTGATTCATCAGATAGAAAAAATCTGCACCTTTAAGGTAAGCGTTCTCGATGCCGATATTGTTGGCCTTTCCAAACCCTAAATTTACAGAGGACTGTGTAAGATTTACCTCAGGAAAATTCTCCAGGATAAAATCTGCCGTACCGTCGGTGGAGCCATTATCCACAACTTCGACCTGCAGCGGTACAGACGAGCGCCGTAAACTCATGAAACACCGTTCTGCCCACTTCATACCGTTATAAGTTACAATTATTACTGTTACCTTCACTGTTAAAAGTATTTGCGCATTTTAAGGTACATTTTGTTGATGGCATTTCCGGACAATTTCTGTTGGTATATGTAACTGTTACATAACGCCAAGAGAGCGTTATAAGATATATTTTTTGCTTCAAAGAAATTTTTTGCTTCTTCCAGAAAAATCTTCTGTTCGGTTTGTAATGCTAAAGGTAAGAGCTGTATATAGGATTTGCTGAAGACGACGTCTTTCAGGGCCGGGGTGATTTTATATTTCTCAGCGTATTCTTTCTGAATGTCAAAAACTCCTTTCATATATGCAAACTTTCGCTGCGAGTCACTCTGATGGCTTATACTGTTTTCCTGTACCCTTCTTACAGCCGTACTTTGCTGAAGAAAATGAATGTTCGAATGCTTGAATATATCGAGGATATAAGGAAAGGATTCATCAGTATAATCCTGTACATAGCCAAATGAAAGCGGGCTGAGTTCTGCCCTGTACATCCAGGTCATGGGTGCTAAAAATCCTTTCTCAGCAATATGTTCTTCAAAACTTTTGGTATAGCGTTTTGTTCCTGTCGAAAATACTGAGCGTTCAGTTACTCCAGTTCTTTCATAGAAAAAATCACAGTCTGTAAAAACCAGTCCCACTTCCGGATGGGCTTGTAAATAGTCTTTCTGTTTCTGTAGTTTTTCCGGATCAGTAAAATAATCATCACCTGCAATCTGGGCAATATATTTTCCTTTGCACAATTTAAGAACAGAAAGGTAGTTTTTCATTAAACCCACATTTTGCTTCTGAAAAAGAAGTCTCACCTTTTCGCTGTGTTTATTTTCCAGTTCCTTACAAATTTCCCTAGTTTTGTCCTTACTGAAGTCGTCAGCTATAATTATTTCGAATCGAAAATCGGTCTTTTGCTCCAGAATGCTTGTAATACACTGCCGGATATATTTTTCATGATTGTATGTTATTACAATTACTGAAAGTACCGGAATGTTCTTTGAGACGGGTACGCTATTCATAATCAAAATCCTGCAAATATAATTACGTTCTTCAACTTTTCAGAAACATCTTTATTCTGATGACTGTCTATTTCACTAAACCAATATTCTTAATACCTTATATAATTTTTTTGGAAGCCTGTTTTTCATGAAAAAATTTAAAAACTTTTCATGATACGGATAACTGTCATATTTTTCTATCAAATTGCCCGGAACCTCAGATACCTCCAGAAAATAACTTCTCACCTTGCTGTTAATCACCATTTTTGCGAGACCTTCTTCATCATGTTTCATTTTCACAATTAATCCTTCAGCGCGGATACGGTTAAGCTTCAGCGCAGATACATTGGTGTTATGCTGTCTGTAATAAACCAATTTTTCTGGAATATAGGCAATCCAGTACTTCTTGTTAATTCTGAGCCACCTGTCAAAATCTTCAATAAGCAGGGATTCATCGTAAGGGCCGGTTTCAAACAAAGCTTTTGTACGCATCATAACCGAAGGTGCAGCAATTCTGTTGCCTTCCCTTGTGAGTTTGCGAAACTGTTCCTTTGTCGTATTTCCCCAAAATCTATTATAATCTACAAAAGGCACTATTTCGTTTTTTTCATTCACTCCTTCAACGTTGGTATAAATAATACCATATTCTTCTCCCAATTCCTCCATCTTGCTTACGCATTTCTGCAGATAGTTTTCATCGAGGTAGTCATCTGCAGCAATGATCTTGACATATTTGCCGGATGCCATCGCAACACACTCATTAAGCACTGCGGGAAGTCCTGTATTGTGCTTGTGAAATACTTTTTTTGGAGAAAAAACTTTGTCCTCAAGCCAATTGTTAAACTTAGCCACGCTGTCATCCGTTGAGGCATCATCACCTAATATCAGTTCAAAATTTTGATAGGTTTGCGCGGCAATACTGTCCAGAATCTGGGATATATACTGAGATTGATTATAACTGACGACGATTATGCTAACCAATGGATGAACGTCCTGGAGTTTGCTGCTCATTTGATTTTTCTGATTAGAAGGTTACCATTCTTCCTAAAATATTATTTAATGTCTTGCCAAAGTGCTTCTTTTTTATCCAACTATAAGCAAAAAAGGAAATTTCTGCGGGATAAACAAATTTTTTCTGAATCATATATAAGGGGCTGGATCTGTAAATCTTCCGAATTTTACGGTAGTATTCCTTCCATTCGCCCGGATTTGCAACAAATTCTTCTGTTTTCAGAAAACCGTATTGCCTTGTAGTAAACTGAATTATTTTTTCGGGGTCAATTTTTTTCCACCGGCTGTTGCAGGCACTCAGTTCAGCAATTTTATGTATTGCCAATACCTGGGATTTTCCGTACCGGCTCCGTTTAGCAGTACTGTTCATTGCTGTTGCAGCATCAGCATTACCTCTTCTGTAACAGTACGTTAAAGCAGGAATGTTTACAAGAACGGATGCTGCAGATAAAATTTCAAGCAACAATACCATATCTTCCGAATACGCCATATTGTCATCAAACTGTAGATGGTTTTCCCTTAAAAAATTAACCGATAGCATTTTGTTGCAGGTTATGCCTGTTACTTTATGGTCGAAAAAGGCTTTTAAAACTTCATCGCCTGTAAAAATTTCACGGCCGGATATTTTACCTTTTTCCTCGGGCACGAAAATATTGTGTCCTTCATCATAACAGAAATTTGCACTTATTACATCAACGCCAGGTTTCATTTCTGCCGCAAACTCTGCAAGATTTTCTTTACTGTAAAAATAGTCATCACTGTCCAGAAAAAAAAGGTAATCTGCTGAACATTCCTTTATTCCACGGTTGCGGGTAGCAGAAACTCCCATATTTTGCTGGTGAAAAGTCCTAAAACGAGAATCCTTCTTAGCCCAGCGTTCCATTATTTCAGGAGTGCTGTCGGTGGATCCGTCATTTATCAGAATACATTCCCAGTCTGAAAATGTTTGCTCATATACAGAATTCAAGCATTTATCCAGATATTTTTCCTGATTGTAGCATGGAATGATAATGGAAATTTTGCAGTTCATCAGTGGTAGTTTTTGAAATCCGGCATCAATTTCCTGTCCTGCAGCAGACGATTATGATATTTCAGCGAAAGGGGATGAAAAATCTGGCCCAGCAGGTAAGTATAAGGAACTGGATATTCTGTAATTTGTTTTTTTGCGAATGCCTGCAGTGGATCCGCATATTCATCCATCCTTTTGTGCAGTTCCTGATACCATTCTGAAGTAAACTCCGTGTGAGATTTGCAGATATATGCTCCATTGCCAATTAACAGCGGCATGTGAAACTTCAGGTCATCATACAATTTTCCGCCGACAGGTGCGATACCTCCCACTTCAGGATAACCCAGTATATATTTGTCAGCATTTTTGCGGATTTTTTTAAACGCCTCCTTCCAGGATTGGTGAAAGGTCTTCACATCTGCATATCCGCCTCCATGATGATGCATAAAATAGCAGCGCAGATAATCTGAACGGTGTACGAGGCTCAGCAATTCAAATGCAGGATGCAGGGGAAATTCCGGCAGAACATACTGCGGTAAATTTTCAGGGGTAATTAATATTACTTTTTTCTTACTGACTTCCTGAAGCGAAGCCAGCCCGCGTTTTCTGTTTTCGCTCATTTCATTTGAGCCGGTCCAGAAACAGAAAATCTGTTCCGGAACCTCTGATTTTTCCTTTGAGCCTGAAGGAGAAGTGGTGGCTAAAAAAGAACCGGGATACAGGTTTTTATCAAAAGAATAGGAATAGCGACCTTCCTTTCGGAAAATTATATTCTGGTAAATTTTTGGGAAGTTTTTTTTTATAATATTTCCAATAAAATTCTTCATATTTTGGAAAAGTGATTATGCTTCCATAAAGTGAAATATGTTTTAGGCAATGCCAAAATTTTCTTGTATTTGCCCATAACCCAGTAATGCTTAAAAAGGTTTATATCAAGACCAATCCCCTCATGATATTTGTAATAAATCTGCAAATCGATCAAGTAGTTTAAGGCTTCGGAAGAAATTCTGTTACCCAGATGATTGATGATATGTTTTTGAAACATAATACTCGCAGTACTTTTTTCCTTCATATTGTCTTTTCGGCCAGAAATGTTTTCATCGCTCACTCTTACTAATACTCCGGACTCATCAATAAAAAAAATGGGTTGGTTTTCACTGGTTTCCAAAAGAGCAGCATTGTCGCTCTCCCAAGCTAATGGAAATTCCCTAAAGCCATATTTTTCGAAAATATTTTTTCGGAAAACGTGTTCTGAAAGACTGGATCTGCTGCCGTACAAAATCTTTGTACTAAAATAGTCTTTAGGATCCAGTAAGGTGGGAAATTTTGAAAAGTCGCTTTTCTCATCTCCGTTTTCGTCAATTAATTTTGCGCGGTATTTTACCGCATTGCAGTGATTATTTTGTATTTCAGAAAGATTTTTGTAAAATACCTCTACGAAATCTGGTAGCAGAACATCATCATCTCCCAAAATCATAAACCATTCGGAAACCTTCGCATCCTGGTAAACCCTGTTCCATTGCTTCACGAGATTATTACCTCCTAAATTTTCATCATATTTTTTGTAAACAAAAGGTGTATTTACCAAAACATCCTCTATTAATGCTTCCGGATTGTCAGGACTGTTGTCATTCCCGATAAAAAGTTTAAAATCTTTACAGGTTTGATTTTCCAGCGACTCCAATGTTTCTCTGAAAAATGAAATTTTATAATATGGAATGAGGATGGTTAACAAAACAGGGTAACTAGCTTACGTACCGTTAAGTGCTGCTTAATGGCTTCTAAATATTTTATAAATTTCTTTAAGTAACAAAAGTTGTAATTTGAAACTTATCCTTTTGAAAGGAAAGAAATAGAGTACTTTAATAAAATTTTTTATTGATGCATTTTTAAAGTTTATGAAATTAATGACAAACTTTTTGTAACTAGAAAATTCAATTTCTTCATCAATTATTTTATTATAGTTTGCACCATATTTTTTTCTAGCTATCAAAATTTCATTAAACCACTCCTTGTCTGGGTTTCCTACTGAAAAATGTTCTATCAATATATCTGGGATAACATAATTGTCAAATTTTTTTGCAACTCTCATGCTTAGGTCAATATCATAACCATGAAATCCAATTATTTTTTCATTAAAATGATATTTTTCGAATACTTCTTTCCTAATCGCCAAAAAAACTCCATCAAGAGCAAAAACTTTCTTTAAGGTATTTGCATTAAAATTCTGTAATCTTCCGTCAGTACCTTGTTTATTATTCTGAATAAGATTTAAGCTATCATATTTATTTCCAAGATGCCATCCCGATGGAGCGACGGGTACATATGAGGAACCGGCTATACCAACCAAGCCAACTGAAGATTTTTCCAAATATGCTATCAGACTTTTCCCCCAATTTCTTGTATGAAATATAATATCCTCATGCAAAAAGAGTAAATATTTAAACGCTGCCTGTTTAGCACCCAGGTTGTATGCTGCACATATACCCATCTTGCCAGGATTATCTATTCTAACTATTTCATATGGAATAGCTACAGTATCTTGTATACTTTTTTCAAGTTGCAAGAAAAATTTAGAATTATTGGAAGAAACGATAATGGACAACATTTATCTACGATAGCATAAGATGTTTAACTGTTGATTAAATGAAGTGGGAATTTCATTTAAAAATGGGAAATTGATAGTTTCTCCAGCTAATCTTATATAATATTGAAAACCTGCACTTTTAAGCAAATTTAAAATTTCGCCTAAATTTTGTTCTGCTCCGATAATTCCATGGTATTCCAAGAAAAGATTTTTCACGTTTACTAATTTCTCTGCAATATCAAAAATTAGAGTGTTTTCAGCACCCTCAATATCAATTTTCAAAAAATCAATTTCTTCATTCATGTATTTTTTAAGGTCAGTAGCTTTGACATTTAAAACATTGTTTTTGTTTGCAAAATCAACAAGCAACGAACCAGCCAAAGAACCTTCAACGAAGAATTGTAAAGTAGTATCTGACGACCACACCGCTTCTTCCTTAATTTCAACAGATTTAGAAAATTGTGCTACATTCTTCTTTAAAATTTCAAATGTGTTTTTATCTGGTTCAAATGCTAATATTCTGCAATCAGGAAAAAGTTTTTTGAAATATAAGATGCTCAATCCAATATTTGCTCCACAATCAATAATGTAAGGATTACTTTTAGTCGACTCAAATTTGTATAAATCTTGGGCAAACATTTCTTCTACTGAATGAATAAAGCCTAAGGAATCACTATAAGAAATCTTATTATTAAAAAAATCAGTCTCACCAATTGTAAAACGCGGAAATGCAAGAATTTGTTGACGCTGCTTTATAGACAATCCTGTTTTTGGGTCAACCCAATTATTATACCTTATAGCTTTAAGGTAATCTTTATTTTTTTTATACAACTCCCGAAAAAATCCTACCATAATTTTAGATTTCGTTCCAACTATATCTGCCAAATACAGATCCGTAATCATATTCACCATGTTTCGATAAATAAGAACTAGGATCTGTTACTACAAATTTGCAGACATCCTCAGCAATATCAACTTGTGCAACTTTAGGTCGGTTAATGAAAGCATGGATAGAGTATTTTCCTCTAACTAACGTTTTAGGTTCAATAATTAACGTCATTTTTTCATTTACAAATTCCCTTTCGCATGAAAATACACGTCTTTTTCGTGAGTCAAGGATTGTAACAAAAAAGCTGCTATTTGGTACGTTGGTATTGATGCCAATATCAAATTTGAAGCAAATAGGCTCATCATAACTGTATTGTTTGGATATTGAACCATCTGTTTTGGTTACTTCAATCTGTTTGATGAACATTAATTTTTTTGAATTATCATTATTATTCAAATAAATAACATCATCACTATCTGCATTGAGATATGTTGCTACCGTATCTCTTATTTTTCCTTTAAATTCAACTAAGCCATTGCTTAATAAAATTCCTGTGTCACATATTTGTGATACCGCATTTAAATCATGACTTACAAATAATACAGTTCTTCCTTCTCCTTTAGAAACATCGCCCATTTTTCCAAGACATTTTTTCTGGAATTCAGCATCTCCTACCGCAAGAACTTCATCTACAATTAATATTTCAGATTCAAGGTGCGCAGCCACAGCAAATGCCAAACGCACATACATTCCGGAAGAATATCTTTTTACAGGAGTGTCAATATATCTTTCAACTCCGGAAAAATCAACTATTTCATCAAACTTTCGATTAATTTCCTTACGTGTCATCCCCAAAATTGCACCGTTCAAATAGACGTTTTCCCTACCAGTCATTTCCGGGTGAAAACCGGTACCTACTTCAAGTAATGCGGCAATGCGGCCATTCGTGTAAATTTTTCCAGTAGTAGGTTTTGTAACTTTTGACAAGAGCTTTAATAAAGTAGATTTACCGGCGCCGTTCCTACCAATAATCCCTACTGCATCTCCCTGTTCTATTTCAAAATTGATGTCTTTGAGCGACCATACATATTCACTTTCTCCTTTATTGGCACGGTCATTGGCTTCACCAATTTTTAGATAAGGATCCTCTTTTCCCCTAATCTGGTGCCAAAAGCGGTTTAAATCATGAGAAAGCGTTCCTGTTCCAACCTGGCCAAGACGGTATTGTTTTGAAATGTTTTCTGCTTTTAATGCGAGCATTGTTTTTCTTTAAATTTATTGGGGAGAAAAAAAGTTATTTAATCTGATTATACAGTATCCATAAAACCTTTCTCCACTTTATTGAAGATTACCGTTCCCACTGCCAGAATTACAAAAATTATGATCGAACTTATTGTGAGCATCAGCGGCGAGAAATCTCCTGCGCCCAACCATCCGTATTTAAAGCATTCGAAAATTCCGGTAAGCGGGTTGTACATCGCCAGTTTCTTCCAGATTCCCGACAGTGCAGAAATCGGATAGATTACAGGTGTTGCATACATCAGCAGGCTCACCCCAAAACTGAGCAGCATCTGCAGATCGCGGTACTTTGTAGTGAGTGCGGAGAAAATCATCCCCATCCCAAGCGCAAAAGCTGCCATCAGCAAAATCAAAAACGGAGTAGCCAGAATCCACAAATTCGGCTCTATTTTACCCACCGACAGATAATACACCCACGCAATAAGAAACAGGGAAAATTGAACCCCAAACTTCATGAGGTTGGAGATGACAATTGTTAATGGCATTACCAGTCTGGGAAAGTATACTTTTCCAAAGATTGCTGCATTTCCCGTAAAAACATTGGAAGTTCCGGTAAGACAGCTGGAAAAATAATTCCACAGCGTAATCCCGGCAAGATAAAAAAGTACCTGCGGAATTCCGTCGGTAGGTAGTTTTGCAAGGCCTCCAAAAACAATAAGGTAAACTACCGTAGTAAATATAGGGTTAATGAAAAACCATAGTGGTCCCAAAATAGTCTGTTTAAAACCTGAAACAAAATCCCGTTTCACAAACATATAGACAAGATCCTTGTAGCGCCACACTTCGCCAAGTTTCAAATCGAAAAGGGAATGGCTGGATTCAATGGTTTCGGTCCACTTTTGCTGTGGCTCAGTCATTTGTGTTATTTTTGGCAAAAATACTGCTTTTTTCGCAATTAACCGGCAGCCGCATTTTGTGAAAATTCAACCTTTCGCAGCATAGAAATATTGGCTGGGTGAGTCGAAAACTTTACTTGCTGAGTTCTGCTTTCCTGTGAACGGAAGATCTTAATAAAAGCCAGCATAGAGCAAAAACCACCACAAAAATAAGCCCGTACATTACCGAATTCGAAATCGACATCCAGGGTCCGTGAAACTGAAAGTAATTTTGTGCGGTCTCATTAAAAAAATTGCCTGTCATGGGAACTTCTGACAGAAAACCTTTTGGCGTGTTGATCTGAAACCAGAATCTCGACCACAGCAGCTGGAAAGTGAAAAATACGATTAACTGAATGTTTGTAAATCTTATTTTTTGCAGTGCGCTCAGCAGCGGAATAAAAACGAATGGCAGAAACTGCAGAAACTGACGCGTTTCCGTACCCAAAGCCAGAAACAGAAAAAGTAGTGGTACAATTTTCAGAAAAGGGTCTTCCTGCTTCAGCTGCCCGAAAAACCGGCGGTGAAAGATCAGTAAAAAAATCACAGGCAATCCCAAATAAACAAAATGACTGATTAAAAATTTAAAAGGAAAAGAAAGAAACTGGAGCGACAGATTTAAAAAAAATGTTTCCGGTGTCAACAGTGTATAGTCCTTGAAATTAGCACTAAGGTAGCCTGTCGCCAAAAAATACAGTACAGCAATACCGGCAGAAAACACAAATCCGGAACTCAGTATAGTTTTAAAGTTTATTTTTATCCCGTCCAAAACATGTATGATGTGTTTTAACAAAAAAACGAGATAAAAGATTCCAAGTAAAATCGTCAGCCACGCCATTTCCTTTGAAAAAATCTGTACAGTTAACTTCGCACTTTTTTCTGGTGTCATATGATAAAATGCCAAGTAAACCAAGAACAGACTGACCGGCAGAAGAACTGCTGCAATGATAAAAGTTTGATATTTCTTAAGAGGTATTCCTCCGTCGCTAAAAGTGATCATTCGCGAAAGGAGAAACAGTCCAAGAATCATTACCGTTGTAGGAAAAATAAACATTGAAACTGCAATTGCTACGTAAAACAGTTTGCTGCGCTTCAAATAGTAATAGTACAATGCAAAACCTGAGGCAAACCCAAATACATCCATCAAAACAGGATAAAAATTTGTCATTTTAAACAGGAAAAAGTTGACGAAGATCAGAATAATTCCTACAGAAACAGTTTGGACAGAGAAGTTTTTGTACTGCGAGATTTTTACAAAATAATAGAAAGCCACAATAATTGCCAGGAAATTCAGGATGAGAAATACAGTCCTGATATTTTCGATGGAGAAATCCATCTTTAATGATTTCATCAGAATGCAGGTGAGTGCAGGCATCAGCAACCGCGAATTGTAATATTTGTTGAAATCCTGATTTTTCAAATGATAGGCAAAGAGACGTACATTATCGATATAGAATCGTTCGTCAAAGGTTTGCAGGTATTTTTCAGGTACGGTCTCGCTGTTGATAAATGAAGCAAACAACATAATAAACACCGATAATGAGAAGAACATAACAGAATTGATCCGCCAGTTACTCAATATTTTGTTATTCATCATTATTTTTTCTTGATAATATAGCCCGGTCTGTTTTTTACTTCGTCATAAATCCTCCAGATATATTCGCTGATGATTCCCAGTGAAAAGAGAATCAGCCCGCCGAAAAGCGATATGAGGAGAATAATGCTGGTCCAGCCTTTCTGACTGATGTCCCAGTAAAACGGATTTCCAAAAAGCTTGATGTAGAGATAAAAAATAATCAGGCAAAAAGAAACGAGCGAAATGATCAGTCCGAGATTGAAAATCAGTTTGATAGGAAAGGACGACGAAGAAAAGAAGGTGTCTTTCGCAAGCCGGATTTTTTTCCTGAGCGTCCATCTGGATTTTTCATTTACGCCCAATGGCCGTTCATAAGCGTACAGATAAGGTCTGAAACCGAGTCGCAGAATTTCTACAATTGATGAGGTGTTAATTGGCCTGATCCGCTCATTGATCAGGTCAATAACTTCACGGTCGATAAAGAACAGATCAGCACCGCCGACAGGAAATTTCACATCCGAAAATCGGTTCATCATATTGTAATAACCTTCAGAGAAGATCTTGCTCTTCCAGTTATCGTCGCGGGAAATCCGGTGCGGAATAATTATTTTCTCGCCCTGTTGCCAAAGTCGGTACATGTCGACAATCGTGTGGTAAGGCTGTTGCTCGTCATCAACAATAGGAATTGCGCATGCGCCCGTACACACAGATAAACCTGCAAAAATGGAGTAGTGGCTTGTGTAATTCTTGCTGAGCTGATACGCCGTTACATTTTCTTCCTGCTGTTCCAGTTGCAGGGCTACTTCGTAGGAATTATCGTTGGAGCCGTCATCCATGATGATAAACTCGAAAGGAATGTTGTTTTCGTCGAGTAGCGCCCTGATGTTTCTGTAAACATTTTCAATACGCTTTTGGCTGAAATAGGAAAGCAGGATTACCGATAATTTTTGATTCATATAGATTCACTCAGATCGTGGCGTGCAAATACTATTTCTAAAAATTTCTTTGCTGTGTGCATGCAAATTTAGACTATAATTACTTTTGACAAAAATAGCCTGTCTAATAATTGAGGGCTTATAAAAATGCCACCTCAAATTCATGAGATGGCATTCCGCTATTTAAATCTAATCTTACTCTAGGTTGGCATTACAAATCCTTTCGTGTAAATGCGTCCGTATTCGTCCACGAACTTAATCTGTACGTTTCCTTTGTGGTTTTTCAGGATGTTGTCCACATCTTTTTGAGAGTTCACCGGTTTACCGTTCACCTCAATAACAATGAAATTATCAACAATTCCAATTTTTGACATTTCACCGCCGTTCACCACATTTTTGGTTATAACGCCGCTGTTCAGGCCGTAATCGGTTTTGAATTTATCGCTTAACGGTTCGAAATTAGCCCCGATTTTTTCAGAAACTGTCAGATCGGCGCGGCTTCTTGCGGCAGTGCTTCCCTGCTGGTCTCTCAGTGTTACGTTAGCAACCTGCGGCCGACCGTTTCTCAGATAAGTCACTGCAACCACATCGCCCGGTCTTTTGCTGCCGATGGAAACTGAAAGGTCGGAGAAATTGGAAATCGGTGTGCTGTCAATTTTTGTAATGATATCACCCTTTCTGATTCCTGCAGCTCCTGCACCACCGTTATCGGTAATTTCCGCTACATAAACTCCGTCGCCAACTTTCAGCGTTGTGTTATTTCTTCTGTTGTGTTCAGCAACCTGTTCTGCACTGGTTAAATCTACTGACTGTACGCCAAGGAAACCACGTTGTACAATTCCAAATTTTTTGATGTCTTCTACAATTTTTCTGGCCAAATTAGCCGGTACAGCAAATCCGTAACCGCTGTAATAGCCGGTTGGTGAAGCAATTGCTGAATTGATTCCGATGAGGTCACCGTTTGTGTTTACAAGCGCACCTCCGGAATTACCCATGTTAATTGCCGCATCGGTCTGGATAAAACTTTCAATCGGATTAGTTGCTTTTCCCTGTCCGGCAAGAATTCCGATTCCACGTCCTTTTGCAGAAATAATACCTGCGGTTACTGTGGAATTCAGTCCCAGCGGATTTCCTACAGCCAGAACCCATTGCCCGACTTCAATATTATCAGAATTTGCAAAGTTGAGATAAGGAAGTCCTTTCTCCTCAATCTTCAATAGTGAAATATCTGTGTTAGGGTCAGTTCCTACAAGTGTAGCAATATAGGTACGTCGGTTATTCAAAACCACTTCGAGTTTATTTGCACCGGCAACTACGTGGTTATTGGAAATAATGTAACCGTCGGGTGAAATAATCACTCCCGATCCCATTCCCGAAGGAATATTTTCCGGCTTTTGCTGCTGTTGTCTCTGGTTACGCGGGTTTTGCGGTTCACCAAAGAACCATTCAAAAATATCCTGTTCCGTACTCCGTCCTGTAGAACGGTTCTGATAGTTCTTAATTGTTACTACTGCCGGAACAGTGGTTTTTGCAGCTTTTACAAAATCATCTCCGATCGCACCCTGGTTAAAACCGGCGAACTGCACATCACTCTTTGCGCTGGAAAAATAAGAAGAGTCCTCGGTTTGCTGATTGTTGTCCAGCAAATTAATGGCTCCAAAAGTCGTTGCTCCTGAAACCAAGCCCACAAAAGCGTAAGGAATCCATTTTTTTAAGTTGTTCTTCATCGTATATTCTCGTCTTTTACTTAATCTTTTTATTGGATAACAAATTTAATGCTAAATCAGTATTTTAATCATAATCAATGTTACGTTCTTAACTTAAATTTAACACTAATTAATTGATTTTAAAACTTATAATGTAATTATAGCCAAAATCCTGCCGTAATCATGAAAATACCGTATTTCCCTTTTTAGCTATCTTTGCAAAAAATTTGAGAAGCGTTAAATGACGAAAAGCGGAAAAATAGAACTGATGTGTCCTGCCGGTGATTTCACTGCGCTGCAGGCTGCACTGGATAACGGAGCGGACAGCGTATACTTTGGTGTGGAACAGCTTAATATGCGTGCAAGGGCTTCCATGAATTTTACGATTGACGACCTGCCGGAGATTTCACGCAGATGCAAAGAAAAGGGCGTGCGTACGTATCTTACTTTAAATACCATTATTTACGACCATGATCTTTCGATCATCAAAACTTTGCTGGATAAAGCGAAGGCTGCCGATTTGACAGCCGTAATTGCTATGGATCAGGCGGTGATTGCCTATGCAAGACAAATTGGCATGGAAGTTCACATTTCTACGCAAATCAATATTACCAATATCGAGACGGTGAAATTTTATGCAATGTTTGCTGATACGATGGTAATGAGTCGTGAACTGAGCATCAGTCAGATTAAGAAAATATGCGACCAGATTGAACGCGAGCAGATCAAAGGACCTTCCGGAAATCTGGTTGAAATCGAAATTTTTGGTCATGGCGCTTTGTGTATGGCAGTTTCCGGAAAATGTTATCTGAGCCTTCACTCGCATAATTCTTCAGCAAACAGAGGAGCGTGCAAGCAGAACTGCCGTAAAAAATATACGGTGATCGATCAGGAATCCGGTTTTGAAATCGAACTTGATAACGAATATATGATGTCTCCTAAAGATCTGTGTACCATCGGATTTTTGGATGAAATCGTGAATGCAGGCGTGAAAGTCCTGAAAATTGAAGGCAGGGGTCGCGCTCCGGAGTATGTTGCCACCACAACCAAGTGTTATCGGGAAGCAATTGATTCGATCGCAGACGGTACTTTCAGTCAGGAAAAAGTAGAGGGATGGATGAAGGAACTCGAAACCGTTTACAACAGAGGATTCTGGAGCGGGTATTATCTCGGACAGGAACTTGGCGAATGGTCACCAAATCCGGGATCCAATGCTACTCAGAAGAAAATTTACATTGGAAAAGGAAGGCATTTCTATCCGAAAACCAATATTGCAGAGTTCATGATCGAAGCCTACGACCTGAATATCGGTGACAAACTGCTGATTCAGGGACCGACGACAGGTTCTCAGGAAATGGAACTCGCTGAAATGATGGTCGATGGAAAAGGTATGAGCGACAAAGCTACAAAAGCGGATGTTATTACCTTTAAAACAGAATTCAGAGTACGGCCTTCAGATAAACTTTATAAAATCGTTCAGGCGCAATAAGATCAGCGTAGAAGAGTGGAGGAATGTGAAGTGTGAACTTGAAACATTAGACTACTAACGTTGAACCCTAAACTCTAAACCCTGAACCTATATGGTAATCATCACCCTACAAAGAGAAAAGTGCATCGGCTGTAATTACTGTGCAGAATTTGCTCCTGAATATTTCAGAATGTCGAAAAAGGACGGCAAATCTGTTCTGCTTAAATCTGCCGAAAAGAAGGGTTTTTACACGCTCAAAACACCCCATCATGATGCTGCAGAACCGTGTGAAAAGGCTGCGAAAGCGTGTCCGGTAAATATTATTTCCGTCAAAGAAATCTGATTTTGATTCGTAGCAAAACTGAACTTCGGGAAAAGTACCTCAGACGGAGGCAGGAATTTTCGCTTCGGGAGGTTGAGAATTCTTCAAAGCGGATTTTTGAAAATTTCCGTGACCGTTTTCCGGTAGAAGCAGGGGATAAAGTTCATCTGTTCCTAAGCACTGCGAAGTTTAACGAAGTTCAGACCGGATTATTCAGAGAATATTTCCGTGAAAAAGGTGTACGCATTTTTGTTCCGAAGATTGTTGACGGCGCCATGATTTCTGTAGAAATTAACGATGCTTCTGAAATGAAAATCAGCAAATGGGGAATTGAAGAGCCTGTCTCGAATCTGAATGCAGGAATCACAGATTACCGCTATGTGATAACACCTTTGCTTTATTGCGATCCGGCCGGAAACCGTGTTGGTTACGGCAAAGGCTACTATGACGGTTTTTTCAGTGAAATCGATTCCGACTGTCAGAAAATCGGTGTTTCGTTTTTTGCGCCTTTTGAATATATATCAGATATTTTCCCGCACGATGTTGCGCTGGATTATTTGGTGCTTACCGATAAGATACTGTCATTCAGAGGTTTATTATAGAAATTCAGAAAATAAAATCTGAATTCTTTCTTAAAGTTGATTTCGGCCGGCAGTAAAATATATTGTGCTTCGCGTGGAAAAGTTCCGATCGAACGGTTCTGTTTGTCAAAATATTCCACATCGAATTTGGCGAAATTCAAAGTGTCTTTCTTGAAATACTTCTCTTCAACCTGAAACCGGTTGATTTTTGCATTGCTCACCTGCAGACTGTCGAGTTCCACAAAAATATTGCGCAGCGTTGTGGAATCCGGCTTGTAGAAATAGCCTAAAATCTGGCTGTGGATTGCCTCGTCAATCTCTGAGTCCTTGTTTCCGTTGTTATATAGAATCGAAAGCTCCAGCACTTCACGGGTTTTCTGTTTGGTTATCGTGTTAATCGCCTGTGCGCTGTCCATTTTCGTGGTTGGATAACTGGTCGTATTGGTATTGTATTTCACCTGTTCCAGTGAAATCGTTTCCGGTTTTTTATCGCAGGCAATCAGCAGAGCTATGATCAATAGCATGCTGAAGGGTTTACTGTTGTTCGTCATCATCTTTTATTTTGAATTTGATGGACACAATTTTTCCTTTTTCCCTTTTCATTTCAATAACCGTGAGGTTTTTCAGGGAGGTAGTCGGTGTTGTCACCAGGGTTATATATTTCTGTTTGTCAAGCGTTTCTATTCCGTAAACATCATTGTCGAAAAGCTGTAAGATCGTAGCATTATCGCTGATTCGTCTTTCCAGTTCACGTCTTTTCTGCTTAATCAGTTCGGGATCACCGCTCACATCTTTCCGTGAAAAATAATATACGGCGGTTTTATAATCGTCGGGTTTCAGCTGAATACGTTCCTCTTCAGGTGCATCTTCAAGGTTTCTGTTCAGCACAAGGTTTTCGTATAACGGGCTGGAAATTTCCATGCGCAGTGATTTGTCCTTTGTACCGTAAGTAAAACATTCTCCGGGATTGATCCGGTAATAGATCGGCGATTCGTTTTCCTTGATTACTTTGATGTCGAGCGAACTGTGAACGTTGGCATTTCGGTCCGCATCTACAAAACAATAGGTGTATTTATCGATAAAAAGATCACCGCCAAAACCTAAAAGTGCTGCAAGACCCGCAACAACTGCTGCTGCTGCAGCCCAGATATAATTTTTTCTCTTTGATTTTCCTTCTTCCGGGATCGATTTTTCAGAAATTTCAGCATCCGTCTGAATTTCTTTAATCTCCTGATTATCAGTATCTGTATTTTGTAAAACTGGTTTTTCGTCGGTGGTTTTTACCGGATTTTCAGGAATTTTTTGTTCTTCAGCCTCAATTTGCGGAGTTTCTTCGGAAATTTCTTCGTCAGCAAACTGGGAATCGTGCTCAGCCTGTGATTTTTCCAGGATTTCGTTGGCAAACAGATGATTCTTTTTAAAATCGTACCATGACGTGTAACCCGCATAAATACTGAGAATATTCAGCATATCGATGCGCGGCAGTTTTGCAACCGGGCTCGTTTTGAAGTACGTATAAAATGTTTTTTCGCTGATGTTTCCCTTGGCTTTTTTGCGAAGATCTTCCTGAAAATAAATGATGTCGATGCCTTTCCACTTGGAAATATCGTCTTGCGAAGGGGTGTGATCGTGCAGGTATTGCTCCTGGATCTCATTTTTTAGCTGTTCGAAGTGTAAAATCTCCAGGTTTTGCACAGAGTGAAAATGTTATTAAATAATTGATTTTCAGTATTGTTGATTTGTAAATCAGTTTTACAAAGATATTACAATTAATTTTCCACAACAAATTTTTTAAGCGCTATAACTTTGTCCTGTTCAAAAATGTGAATTGAACACAAAACGAAAATTAACAAAACAAATTTAAAATTTTAATCATTATGAAAAAATCTTTGTTCGTAGCTGGTATCGCTGCAATGGCTCTTGTAGCTTGTAAAAAAGAAACTGTTGAAACTACTAACGCTGCTGACTCTGCTGCTGTAGCTGCTGTTGATTCTGCTAACATCGTAGCTGACTCTGCTGCTAACGTTATCGATTCTGCTGCTACTGTAACTGCTGACGCTGCTGCTGATGCTGCTTCTGCAACTACTGCTGCTGGTGTTGACGCTGCTAAAGATGCTGCTGCTACTGCTAGCGAAGCTGCTAAAGATGCTGCTGCTGCAACTCAGGATGCTACAGCTGAAGCTAAAGACGCTGTAAAAGACGCTGTTAAGTAATTAGTACTTCAAACAGAACGAATCAGCCGCGGTGTTCAAAACACTGCGGCTTTTTTATTTCATTTTTTGCCTTAGCGTTTCGTAACAGGTAATCGCAACAGCATTGCTGAGATTCAGCGAATCAATTGTTCCCGCCATTGGTATCAGAATATTGGTGCCGGTATTTTTCCAGAAATCTGAAATTCCGGAATGTTCCGTGCCGAAAACAACTGCCGTTTTTTGATCAAAGTCAGCGCTCTGAAGCATTTCCGAATTTTCAGACATGATAGTCGTGAAAATATTAAAGCCGTTTTCACGCAGAAAATTTAAGGCTGTGTCGTTTTCCAGTGAAAAAATATTCATTCCGAACAGGCAGCCCACGCTGGAGCGGATTACGTTGGGATTATAAATATCCACTTTTGTATCAGCAACAAACAAAGCGTCAATTCCGAATGCTTCACAACTTCTCAGGATTGCACCGAGGTTTCCCGGTTTTTCTGCTCCTTCAATAACGATAATCGTTGAATCTTTTTTTGGAGCAAAACTCTTCAAATCCGAGTCGGGAACTTCAAATATTCCCAGAATTCCTCCTGAATCACCGCGGTATGCAGTTTTTTCGAATACATTCTTGCTGATGAAATGTACTGTTCCTTGCGGAATTTCCCTTTTGTAAAGTTCTTCACAGATGAAAAAAGTGTTATTTTCAAATCCGTGCTGAATTGCCCGGTCGTTTTCCTGCTGTCCTTCCACCACAAACAAACCTGATTTTTTTCTGAAGCGGTTGTCGGTATATAGTCGTGACAGATTCTTAATTTTTTCGTTCTGTAAACTTTCTATGATCATTTATGGAAATTGTAACGTAAAAATAAGGGCTAATTGATTAACGACAATAAAAAACCTGCAATTGCTCCGGCGATTACAATAAATGCACTGTTCAACTTTCGGAATCCGAACACGATCGCAACACTCATTACAGCAATTAGTATTGTGCGCCAGTCTGTGATCGCGTCCCTGCTCATTTCAATACACACCGCAACAATAACAGCAACCGAAGCAACATTTACAGCGTCTAAAAATGCTGAAAAAATTGGTGAACTGCGTAATTTTGTAACAATCACACTTAATAATGCGACAAAAACGAATGATGGCAAAAAAATTCCAAGCGTGGAAATAGCTGCCCCCGAAATTCCGCCAATCTGATAGCCGACAAAAGTTACCGACGAGAAAACAGGACCGGGTGTAAACTGTCCGACTGCAACAGAGTCAATCAGCTGCTGCCTCGTTAAAAGGCCTCTCGAAACCAGTTCGGTATCCAAAAAGGCAAAGAGCACATAACCGCTGCCATATAATATGGAACCGATTTTCAGGAAAATCCAGAACAGCCCTGCGTTTGATGCCGTTATTTTTGACGTGCTGTTTGTAGTCAACAGCATAAAAGGCAGAAAACTGTTCATTTGATCTTTCCGGATTTTTTTTGAATAGTAAAGAAGTACCGCAATAATTCCTGCACCGAAAAGCAAAATTATCTCACTGATTCCGAATAAAGCACCGGCCAGAACGGCTAATCCGATAATTAAAAACGTTGTTGTCTTCAGAGATTTTTTTGCTAATGGAAAAACAGCTCCTAAAATAATTGCGATAATTGCCGGTTTAATTCCGTATAAAAATGGCTGAACTTCAGGTAACTGTCCGTACTCTTTATAGAGAAATGCGAAAATTCCGGTAATAAAAACGGCAGGCAGAATAAAGCACAGCCCGGCAACGATGAGTCCTTTCCAGCCGCCTTTTACATGGCCAATGTGTATCGCAAGTTCGGTACTGTTAGGCCCCGGAATTAAATTGGTAGCACCCATAAGATCGAGGAATTCCTGTTCTGTGAGCCAGTTTCGCTTAATAACCGTTTCTTCACGCATCATGGCAATATGCGCAGCAGGACCGCCAAATCCGATAATTCCGAGTTTTAGAAAAATCCTTGCTATATCCTTTAAATGCGCTGTTTGACTCACCGGAATTTTGCTGGAATTATTCTTCTCCGCTTTGTTCGTATTCGTTATCCAGCAGATTTTCCTCGGACACTTCGTTCGCTCTTTCCAGCAAAGTTTCCGGAAGTTGTTTTGTAGCGCGTGCTCCGAGCTGTTTCAGTTTCTGAACGCTGCCAACCAGGTTTCCTCTGCCCGATGAAAGTTTTTTCATTGCATTTTCGTAATCACCTTTCGCATCGTCCATTTTCTTCCCGATTTTCAAAAGATCGGAAACAAACCCGTCGAATTTATCGTAAAGCGCTCCAGCCTGTCTCGCAATTTCAGCTGCATTTTTATTGTGTGTGTCGCGTTTCCAGACGTCAGAAATGAGTTTCAGATAAGCGATTAGATTGGTCGGACTTAATAAAATAACGTGCTTTTTGTACGCATAATTCCATAACTGCTGATCGGCCTGAACCGCTGTAAGAAACGCGGATTCCACCGGAATGAACATGATCGTGAAATCGAGTGATTCTTTCAGGTTGTCATATCTTTTATCCGCAAGCGTATCAATATGGCGTTTCACCGCAGAAATATGCAGATTCAGGTTTTGGATGCGCTGCTCATCGTCCTCGGCAGAAATCATTCTTTCGTACGCATTCAGTGATACTTTGGAATCGATGATAACCAGCTGGTTTCCCGGCAGTTTCAATACAAAATCCGGCCGCTGATTATCGCCGTCCTCGGTTTTGATATTGTACTGTGTGAAATATTCGCGGTCTTTCGTTAATCCGGAATCTTCGAGAATTCTCTCGAGAATCATTTCTCCCCAGTCTCCCTGCGTTTTCGTCTGTCCTTTCAATGCTGTTGCGAGGTTGTTGGCTTCCTGACTGATTTTATTGGTCTGCTCCATCATCAGTTTGATGGTGCTGTTCAAAGAAAACCGTTCGCGTGCTTCGTTTTCATAAACTTCGTTCACGCGTTTTTTGAAAGTTTCCAGATTTTCACCAAGCGGTTTTAACAGAAGGTCAAGATTTTCCTTATTGGTTTCCGTGAATCTTTTGGATTTCTCTTCGAGGATTTCGTTCGCTAGATTTTTGAATTCGTTTTTTGCTGCTTCCTGCAGTTTTACGATTTCTTCCTTCTGCTCATCAAATCGCGACTGCAGGCTTTCATTCTGCGCCGTGAGTTGAGATTTGATCGCTATAAGTGATTGTTTTTCAGAATATAAAGTCTTTATCTCTGCGTCCTGCTGTGAATTTTTTTCAGCGTGACGCATGATCTGCTCGTTCTGTGATTCATTGAGTGCCGTCATTCTCGCCATTTCCTGCTGCAACTTAGTCAGGATTTCCGTCTGTGATTGGTTGGTTTCTTTTTCCTGAAGAATCTGTTTTTCAAGATCAGAAATTTTCACTCCGGAATTTTCCAGGTCGGAGCTTGAACGGATCAGGTTTTGATTTAATTCATCGTAATTTTTCCTGGGAACATTAGCCGATTTAAGCGCAAAAAACAGAACAAGTGCACCCAGGACTGCACCGGCAATTAACGCAAGGACTAGATAAATGGTCTCCATTTTTCAAAAATACGAAAAGGCTTTGGCAAAAACCGCAACGTTTCGGAGCAAAAATTCCCTAGCCCCGATTGCAGCATTTGTTTGAGCTCTTTTTGCTTTTTTCCGGCACTTCGACAAACTCTGCGACCTTAGAAAAAGCAAAAAAGCGAGTGCGGAAAGCGGGAAAAAGCTTCTTATTTACAGAATCAAGAGGTCGCAAAATTTCTAAGGATTTTCCTTTGCTACCTTTTTATGATAATCCAGGTGCATCGGAATTGCCGCAGATCCGTACCACGGCAGAATTTCGACATCGAAAATTCCGGCTTTAATCGTGGGATCATTTACCAGTAACGCTTTCGCTTCCTCTTCTGTTTTTACGTCGAGCAGAAAAATTCCGCGATATCCAAGATGATTATTCGTAGAAAACGGACCCGCAAGTTTCAGCTTCCCGGATTCTTCCATCGCCTGCATGTTCGAAAAATGACCCTTGAACAGTTCCGCACGCAGATTTTTATCGGTGATTTCCTTGTCTTTTGCTCCTGTTTTCAGAATTGCCAGGAAATAGCTTTTCATTCCGTATTTGTCTGCTCCAAGTGAATCGGCGAGTTTTTGATCAAATCCCGGAATTATGGGTTCATTTACGCTGCCTGTTCCGGGAGTTCCGGCTTTTCCGTCCTGAACTTTCTGCTGAATTACGCATGAAGTGAGAGACAGCAAAAGAATCAGGGCAAAAATATTTTTCATTTTTTATGTTTAATGTTCAGTCACAGTTTATTTTATTTCTCAATCCTTAATTCTCAGGAATTCTTTTGCGAGTTCAATCATTTTCGGATCACCTGTGTATTTTCCGCGTTCATCGGACAGTTTTACCGTTGGAATCCAGTCTCCGTTATTGGCACGTACTCCGGTAAGTTTCATCACGATATTCATGGGTTTTAAACCGACATCATTGGTAAGGTTCGTTCCGATTCCGAACGAAATTCCAATTTTTCCACGACAGTAGCTGGTGATTTCTTCTACTTTTTCCAGATTCAGGCCGTCTGAAAAAATGATGTATTTAAACATTGGATTGATGCCGTTTTTCTGATAATGGGCGATTGTTTTATCGGCAAATTCAAGCGGATCGCCGCTGTCGTGACGGACGCCGTCGAAAAGTTTTGCGAATTTCTTGTCGAACTGCTGAAAGAAAACTTCTGTGGTGTACGTATCTGAAAGAGCAACTCCCAAATCTCCGCGGTACACATTCACCCAGTTTTCAAGGGCGATTTCGTTGGACATTTTAAACCCGAATTCGGCAGCGTGAAACATAAACCATTCGTGTGCATGCGTTCCGATTGGTTTTACGCCATATTTCATCGCAAAATGAACGTTTGATGAACCGATAAATTTTGAATTCTGATTCTGAATCAGGGATTTTACTACCAGATCATGTACCGCATATGAATGTCTTCTGCGCGTACCGAATTCTGCAAAAGTGACATTCAGTTGATCCAGTTTTCGGGCTTTTTCAAGCGTAGTGCTGATTACTTCTTCATTGGTATCGCGCTCCATACGGTTCATTTCGTAATGCAGTTCGGAAATGAGTGCAAGAATCGGCACTTCCCACAAAATCGTGCGGTACCAGTTTCCGGCAACGCTTACTTTTAAATCCTCACCTGAATCATCAATCGTTACTTCTGAAGGATCGTATCTGTAACCTTCGAGAAAATCTAGATATGGAAGTTCCAGATAAGGACAGGTTTCCTGAAGAAATTTCTTTTCTGCTTTGGTGAGTTTCAGTTCAGCCATTGCTTCCACTGCACTTTTCAGTTCCTGAGCAAAGCCATCAGGAAAATGATGTTTGCCGCGGTTGATGAATTCGTAGCGGACGGTTTCAGAAGGAAAAAGTTTTACAACGGCGTTCTGCATTGTAAACTTGTAAAAATCGTTATCGAGGATGGATTTTAAATGAACCTTAGACATTATATATATGGTATTACACAAATTTAGAAAAAGCGCTAAAAAAAATCGTCCTGAGTGGACGATTTAATTGAATTACATATCGTTTTATTTTCCCAAATAGGAATTGTACATCCAGACTTCTTTTTCCTGTTCTGTGATGTAGTCGCTCATTTGCGAATTCGTTCCTTCGTCTCCGGCTTCATCTGAAATGTCGAGAAGTTCTCTCTGAAGGTCGATAACAATCTTAAATGAAGCGAGAATATTTTCTACACATTTGTTTCCGTCCGACACTTCTTTACTCTCCTTAATGGAGGAAACTTCCAGATATTCGGAATAATTGTGAGCGGGAACTGCGCCTAAAGTCAGGATTCTCTCCGCGATCTCATCAATTTTAAGAACCAGATTGTCGTAAAGTTCCTCGAACTTTGGGTGAAGTGTAAAGAACTGATCGCCTTTGATGTTCCAGTGTGCGCCGCGCGTATTTTGATAGAAGATGGAATAATTTGCAAGAAGCACATTCAGTTTTTCGGCGATTTCTTTGGTTTTGGTCTCCTTAAGACCGATTATTGCGGTATTTTTCATAAAATCTTTTCCGTAAAATTACGGATATTTTTTCGCTTTTGAAAACCGTGAGGATTGGTAATTTCTATGAAGCGATTCGTAAAAACCGTTTATTTCCGCCTATTGAACGGCAGCAGTTTATGATTTATAAATTGCGTGCTGACAGATGGGCGGTAAAATATTCATTAAAAATTTGGGAAACAGTATTTTACGCGCTTTGCAAAATTTGCCCTAACGCTTTGTCAGTTGAAAAATTATTTCTACTTTTGCACCCTAAAATAAAAAGCATTTTATGCCTACTATTCAACAGTTAGTAAGAAAAGGAAGAGCCACACTTGCCAAGAAGAGCAAATCGGCTGCTCTTGATTCTTGTCCACAAAGACGCGGTGTATGTACGAGAGTATATACCACTACACCTAAGAAACCGAACTCTGCACTTAGAAAAGTTGCAAGGGTAAGGCTTTCCAACGGTAAGGAAGTCAACGCTTATATCCCGGGCGAAGGACATAATCTTCAGGAGCACTCGATAGTATTGGTGCGTGGCGGAAGGGTGAAAGACCTACCGGGAGTTCGTTATCACATTGTAAGAGGTGCACTGGACACTGCAGGTGTTAACGGCAGAACGCAAAGAAGATCTAAGTACGGAGCTAAAAGACCAAAACCAGGTCAGGCAGCAGCAACCGGTAAGAAAAAGTAATCATTAATTATTAAGAAACGAAACAATGAGAAAGACGAAAGCGAAAAAAAGACCGTTGTTACCGGATCCTAAATTTAATGATCAACTGGTAACGAGATTCGTAAATAACCTGATGCTTGACGGTAAGAAGTCAATTGCATTCAAAATTTTCTACGACGCACTTGATGTTGTAGAATCCAAAAAAGGTGAAACTGAAAAAACTTCACTGGAAATCTGGAAAGATGCGCTTACAAACGTAATGCCGCACGTAGAAGTACGTTCAAGAAGGATTGGTGGTGCAAACTTCCAGATCCCGATGCCAATCAGAGCCGACAGAAAAATTTCTATGGCGATGAAATGGTTAATCAAATATTCCAAAGCAAGAAATGATAAGTCGATGGCCCTGAAACTGGCTGCTGAAATTATCGCTGCTTCAAGAGAAGAAGGTGCTGCTTACAAGAAAAAATCTGATACTCACAAAATGGCGGAAGCTAACAAGGCTTTCTCACACTTTAAATTCTAATCTGAAATGGGAAGAGATCTTAAATTTACCCGTAATATCGGAATTGCTGCACACATTGATGCAGGAAAGACCACTACTACAGAGAGAATTTTATTTTACACCGGTAAAACCCACAAAATCGGGGAGGTTCACGAAGGTGCTTCTACGATGGACTGGATGGAGCAGGAAGCAGAAAGAGGTATTACCATTACTTCTGCTGCAACAACCTGTACGTGGAATTTCCCGACAGAACAGGGAGAGAACACACCGGAAACCAAAGGTTATCACTTCAACATCATTGATACACCGGGACACGTTGACTTTACAGTAGAGGTAAACAGATCATTAAGAGTTCTTGACGGTCTTGTATTCCTTTTTTCTGCAGTTGACGGTGTTGAACCACAGTCTGAAACCAACTGGAGACTTGCGGACAACTACAAAGTTGCACGTATGGGATTCGTGAACAAAATGGACAGACAGGGAGCTGACTTCCTGAACGTGGTAAACCAGGTGAAAGACATGTTGGGATCTAACGCTGTTCCAATCGTACTTCCGATCGGTGCTGAAGAAGATTTCAAAGGTGTTGTTGACCTGATCAAGAACAGAGCGATCATCTGGGATGAAGCAGGACAGGGTGCTACTTTCACAGTAGTTCCGATTCCTGAAGACATGAAGGATGAAGTGCTGGAATACAGAGAGAAACTGGTTGAAGCTGTTGCTGACTATGACGATACGCTGATGGAAAAATTCTTCGAAGATCCGGATTCAATTACTGAAGACGAAATCAACGAAGCATTGAGAAAAGCGACAATCGATCTTTCTATCATTCCGATGACCTGTGGTTCTTCATTCAAGAACAAAGGAGTTCAGTTCATGCTGGATGCGGTTTGTAAATATCTTCCGTCTCCGCTTGATAAAGATAACATCACCGGAACAGATCCTAATACAGATGCTGAAATTGAAAGAAAACCATCGGTTTCTGAACCTTTCTCAGCTTTGGCATTCAAAATTGCTACCGATCCTTTCGTAGGACGTCTGGCTTTCTTCAGAGCTTACTCCGGTAAACTGGATGCAGGTTCTTACGTACTGAATACAAGATCAGGAAACAAAGAAAGAATTTCCAGAATCTACCAGATGCACGCTAACAAGCAGAATCCTGTTGAAATGATTGAAGCAGGAGATATCGGTGCAGCTGTAGGATTTAAAGATATCAAGACCGGCGACACGCTTTCTGATGAAAAGCACCCGATCGTTCTTGAATCCATGATTTTCCCTGATCCGGTAATCGGTATCGCAGTTGAGCCTAAAACCAAAGCTGACCAGGATAAAATGGGTAATGCTCTGGCGAAACTTGCTGAAGAGGATCCAACGTTCCAGGTAAAAACTGACGAAGCTTCAGGACAAACCATCATCTCAGGTATGGGTGAACTTCACCTCGACATTATTGTTGACCGTATGAGAAGAGAGTTCAAGGTGGAAGTAAACCAGGGACAGCCTCAGGTAGAATACAAGGAAGCACTTACAAATTTGGCAAGCCACAGAGAAGTTTACAAAAAACAGTCTGGTGGTCGTGGTAAATTTGCGGATATCGTATTCGAAATCGGTCCTGCGGACGAAGGAAAACAGGGTCTTGAATTCGTTAACGAGATTAAAGGTGGTAACATTCCAAAAGAATTTATCCCTTCTGTAGAAAAAGGTTTCAAAGAATCTATGAAAAACGGTCCACTGGCAGGTTTTGAAGTAGATGCAATGAAAGTAACCCTGAAAGACGGATCTTTCCACGCGGTTGACTCCGATCAGCTGTCTTTCGAACTTGCTGCTAAAATGGGCTTCAAGGAATCCGGTAAAAAAGCGAAAGCTGTTATCATGGAACCGATTATGAAGCTGGAAGTGGTAACTCCGGAAGAATATATGGGAGATATCGTAGGCGACCTTAACAGAAGAAGAGGAACCGTAAATGGTATGGACGACAGAAACAACGCTAAAGTAATTAAAGCTTTCGTTCCGCTTTCTGAAATGTTCGGATATGTAACTTCGCTTAGAACATTGTCTTCAGGTAGAGCTACTTCTTCGATGGAATTCGAAAAGTATGAAGCTGCTCCACAGAATATCGCTGACGACGTAATCGCTAAAGCTAAAGGATAAAAAGCTGAAAGCTTTAAGCGTTAAGCTTTAAGCAAAAGCATTTTGTAAAATTTTTATAAACGCAGCAGACAACAGCATAAAGCATATTGCCTCCTGCCTAAAGCATAAAATAAAATGTCACAAAGAATCAGAATAAAACTTAAGTCTTACGATTACAATCTGGTAGATAAATCTGCTGAGAAAATCGTAAAAACGGTAAAGTCTACCGGTGCTGTAGTAAACGGCCCGATTCCTTTGCCTACGAACAAAAGAATCTTTACGGTTCTTCGTTCGCCGCACGTAAACAAGAAGGCAAGAGAGCAGTTCCAGCTTTCAGCTCACAAGAGGCTGATGGACATCTACTCTTCATCCTCTAAAACTGTTGATGCTCTGATGAAGCTTGAGCTTCCTTCAGGAGTTGACGTAGAAATTAAAGTGTGATGAAAAGGCAGGAGGCTGTAAGCTTTAGGCTTTAGGCTTTGCTGAATCAAACTTATAATAGCAAATCCGTTCTCTAAATAGGGCGGATTTTTTGTCTTATTCAATGATATTGAATTTCTTTATGGTCCGTAGGAATGCGATTTATCGCATTCTGCCACATAGAATCGTGTGTATATCAGCTTCATAATGAATCCTTCCTTGTAAGAGGGCGGATTTTTGTTTGGAACCATTCTAAATTATTGTGATCTTTGTATTTGTTGTATAAAAATTTGCATAGTTTTAGTTTTAGTTTTATGCCATTAACAAATTAAAACTTTTTATATGAAAAAAATGTTATTGATGGCAGCATTAAGTGTTGTTGGGGTTGTAAATGCAAAAGCAATTGAAATTGTTTCGGCGGAGAAAAGTTCAGTCTCCAATGAACAGAATCACACATCTTTCTTACTAAAAGATTATGATTGGGTAACCGTTACGACTGGTTGCGGAAAAGTATTCTATTTGGATAATAATATGTATGGTGATTGTTACGAATGTCTCCAGGAAGATGCTAGACAATTTACTGACGCACAATGTGGGGAGGGATATGGTTTTGAACTTCCATTTTAATATGAGTTGATGATTAGAATACTATTATTATTTATCATATTTCAATTTAGTAATGTCTATTCGCAAACCTTTACGACAGAAAGACGTTATCCCACCAATAAATTTAGTAGTCAAATTAAGGGTGTATCAGACTTGATTGTTCTTTATGATGTTACCATTTCTGATGGCAAAAATAAGAAGAGTACGGCTCAGACACTTTTGCAGTCAGGTGAAAGATTCTCCAAATTTATTGATATAAACACAATAAAAAGAGATTCACTATTACAAGAACATAGTAATTTAGAGACAGTCGGGGCAAAAGAACTTAACGATTTAAGCAAATATAATGTCATTTATAAAAAGAATTTGCTGAAGGACTTCCAGTCAGAAACAGTCTATGTTCAGGAAAGGATCTCTAAAAATGTTTATCAGTATCAGGAATCCATTCCAAAGTTAGATTGGAAACTCACCAATGATAAAATGATTTTGTTGGGATATAAATGCAAGTCTGCTAAACTTAGTTTTAGAGGAAGGAATTATGTGGCATGGTACACAGATGAAATTCCTAAAAGTGATGGACCTTATATTTTTAGTGGTTTACCAGGACTAATTCTTAAGATCAGCGATACAGAGGGGATTTATGAATTTACAGCAGTAGGAATTGAGAAAAAGAAAATGGACATCTATTTCAGAAATGAAAAAACCATTCATCATATTAGCAGAGATGATTTCAGAAAAATACAAAGAAATTATTTCGAAAACCCATCGCTGTTTATGCTTAGTAAAGCATACGATGAAACAGGTAAAGAGATTTCTCCTCGATCTGTAATCAGACATTATTCTCCGTTGGAATTAGAATAAAAATTTTCCGTTCTCGAAAGAGGGCGGATTTTTTGTGATAATTCAAAATAGTAAATTTTAAAACAAATGTTTGTTTGTATGTTAAAATTTGATTTTTTTTGATCAAAAATTTGCATAGTTTTAGTTTTAGTTTTATACCACTAACAACTTAAAACAACTTCTTATGAAAACTTTATTTTCCAGAGCAGTTATTCTACTGGGATTTTCACTGGTGATGGCTTCATGTGATAGAGATTCAACACAATTCGTTAATGAAGACAAAACTTTAACGGGAATTGCAAATTATTCAGCCAAAAGTGCTCCGGAATTTTTAACGTTCAACACGAGCCCTCTTGAGTATTCAGAATTAACTACTCTAAGTTCACATCTCTATCAGAATTATAATAAAGAGAATTTGGGCAACGTCGTTAATGATACGACTTTTCTTAGTTTAGTATCACCTTTAGTTACTAAAGGACGTGCTATACATAAAGAAATAATGGTACAAATTGAAAACACTGAAGAATGGAAGACTTTACCAGATGAAGATAAAAGTGTGATAAAAATTTAAGCGATGATTCATATGCAGCGCTAGCACTTTTATATAGTTTTGGTTCTGACGTCGATATGGACTAGTGCGTAATACAATGGAGAAAAACTTTGAAAATAAGATAAACGAAATTAATTTTATTTCTAGTTTTTTAACTGTGATTTGCTACATTCTATTTGTTTTTGCACATCGCACAGATAACTATTTTGTTATTATTACATTTATTATTTTGTCCTTTTTGAATATCTTTTTTGTCTTAATGGGAGCAATAAAAACATTAAAGCACAGAAATCTAAGTATTTTCAAAAAATCACTAACTAGTATAATCATCAGAAGTATTCTTACTGTGACAATGCTTATATTAATATTACTGTAATATTATCCAAACTGTTACAGAAAAAACTTCTTCTAAATACAATAAGAGAAGTTTGCCAATAGCTATTAGCTAGAAGCATTTACATAATCCGTTCTCGTAAGAGCGGATTTTTTTGTTTTTAGATCACGTCGAATTTCTCTATAGTCCGTAGGAATGCGATTTATCGCATTCTACCGGATAGAATCGTGTGTATGTCCACTTCATAATGAATCCGTTCTCTAAAGAGGGCGGATTTTTTGTCTTATTCAATGATATTGAATTTCTTTATGGTCCGTAGGAATGCGATTTATCGCATTCTACGAGATAGAATCGTGTGTATGTATAAAAACTTTTGAATATATTTAGAAAAGCTTTTAAAGTTTTAGTTGTGTACCATGAACCTTATAATTAGGGTCATTAATTACGGGAATCCGGAGTGCTCATTGGCGCGGTAAGAACTGCTTCTTTAGGAGGAATTGCGATAAGCGCTACTTAATTAAATTTATTATGAAATACTTGCTGTTTTTTATCTTTTTGTGTTCATGCGGTTTGTATAATGGACAAACTATCACGATTTATAGTTTGGATGAAAATAAAAAATCTGAGGTTTTGTTATCTGACAGTACCAAGATTGCTGTCTGGTTTGATTACCACACTTTTGATATCACTGGTAAGGAATTCAAATTTAAGGACAGAGAAATTTTTGGACAAACAAAAATCGGGGATTATGGGATTGATGAACTTAAATTGAAAGATAATACTAAACTAAAATATAAATTCAAAAGGAAAGAAAACAAAGTTCTTGCTTTAAATGAAGACAAAAACATTGCATTTGAAGCAAATTTGATATTTAACAAGAATAACAACAACTTATTGGAACGATTTGAAGTATTGCGGAACAGTTCAAACAGTTCATTGGTGGAATCGTGGATTACTCTTGCAACACTGAATAAACTATATGGTTCACAAAAAAAAGCCGCTCTAAGAATGATGTTGGAGTCAGTAGTTTTTGTGGGAACTGCTGGCGTGGTTCAGGGCGTTTCTAAATAAGTTTTGAAGCTACCTGTAATTTCCTTCAGGTGTTGACGTAGAAATTAGTAAATAAATAAATTGTACAGAAAATGGGAAAAGAATTTAAAGTACTCAGATTATTTTTATTGATGACATTTGCTGTTGCTTATTGTCATTTTGCGACAGAAGTTATTTTTAATGAAGAACTTAGGTTGATTGATGCAGAATTTATTAAAAGAGAATATTTTCAGTCGCTTTTTGTTGGCTTTTGTGCCTCTGCTTTTGGTGTTTTAGGATATTTTCTGTTCTTAGATAAAAAAAGAAGTAAAACTGATCCTGATATTTAATTGAGCGTACGCGCGCAATTTGAATTCATCAATGGAAATATTTCTGCCTAAAGATTTTGGGAAACGTCGTAAGGCTCTCCATCCATTCCCGCAAGAGAACGGTTTTTTTGTTTTTCAAACATAGGCTGTATTCCGCAGTATTTATTAACTTTAATTTTCTAAATTCAAAACCTTTCATCATCATGAAGAATTTACTGTTTGTTCTCGCCTTCCTTGCCGGATTTCAGATTTCTGCGCAGGTAAAAGTGGCTTCTGTCGATGCAAACGGGAAGATAACCGTTAATGAAAATTTTCAGCAGGTGAAAGAACATTTTAATAAAATACTCCGGATCAATAATGAGAATGTCGTTCTCCAGAATATAATTATTAAGTCAGACAGAATCGATGCGAAAGAAGACGATCATTTCTATGCATACGGAAGCAATAAAGAAAATTCAGTGAAAATTGCGCATGCGCTTACATTCGATAACGGGTCACTTTTATTTGATAAAACATACAACCGCGCAACTACCATCTGTTCAGGATGCAGCACCGGCTGTCATCCGAAACTGGGCGAAGACGGAATTTTCCTTTGTACAAGCTGCACCGATCAATCGGAATGTACCAAATCCTCGACCGTAACCTCACCGTGATTGAAAAAACCATGAGTTCTGATGAGGTTTTAGGCCGACTTTTTCTAATTATTAGTATAGTTGTCTTTTCGTGGATCGTTACGCAGTTTTTGCTGTACATCATCCCGGTTCCGGAATTTCTGGAAATTATTTTCGGTGTGTTCATCAATTTCAACCTGATCTGGTTTATTGTGCTGCCGGTTTTTCTGATCTTTTCCGTGTATTTTGTATGGAAGGATAAAAAACGTGGAATACCTGCACTCTTGCTGAATATCACAACCTGTTTGCTGTTTTTTAATGGCGATACAGTTCTTAGAATTATTCAATAATTTTTCCTATGATGTTATAGATTAGGAAATTTTGTGAGTCCTGCGGCATAAGCCTTGTTGCAGATATGGCAACATTAAAGAATAGGATTATGGCAAATTTGGTTTTGAAAAAAGAACATGAGGTAGGTTTAGGTGGTGTTCCGATCGGTACGGCATTTGAAAAAATTTCTGATAGTGAAGCACAGATGGTGCTGGAAACGGCGTGGGATTCCGGAGTCCGTTATTTTGATACTTCGCCATGGTACGGACTGACCTTAGGTGAAAGGCGCTTTGGCGAATTTTTGAAAGAGAAAAATAGGGACGAATTTATCTTTTCAACAAAAATAGGAAGGCTTTTTACACCGGTGGAAAAGTCAGAGGTTCCGAAAACCATGTGGAAAGAGCCGCTGAATTTTGATTTCGAACACGACTATACTTATGACGGCGTGAAGAAATCTATAGAAGAAAGTCTGGAACGAAGCGGCCTTGATTATATAGACATTGTATATGTGCACGACCTTTCTGAAGATCAGGTGGGCGACCGCTATGATTTTCATTTGGACAAAGCAAAGAAAGGCGCTTTCAAAGTGCTTTCTGAACTTAGAGACGAAGGCGTCATTAAATCGTGGGGAATGGGCGTAAATAAAATTGAACCAATTCTCGATTGTTTAAAAGCCGCAGATCCTGATATATGCCTGTCCGCAACACAATATTCTATTTTGGAACATGAAGATGCTTGTGACAGATTGCTCAAAGCAGTTAAGAAAGCCGGTGTAAAACTGGTTTCCGGAACCGGGTATAATTCTGGGTTTATTAATGGCCGCAACCGCTACAATTACAAACCGGTTATTCCTAAAGGAATGAAAGAAAAGCGCGATCAGATTTCCAAAATTGCGAAGCAGCATGGAATTGAGATTGTGGATGCAGCTTTGCAGTTTGTTCTTGCAGCAGAGGAATTTGTTTCGATTATTCCTGGTGCGAGCAAACCACAACAGGTAAAAGACAACATCCGGGCCTGGAAAACCAAGATTCCGAAAGAATTCTGGACAGAATTAAAGTCAAAATGCCTGATTTATGATAAAGCACAGATTCCGGAAAGCTAAAACTAAACTTTTAGTTTGGAAACAAAAAAAGCCAGCTTCAATAGGAGCTGGCTTTATAATATTTAAGTTTGCTTAGGATTGCTGCGCTAATTTTTCATAGCTGCGCTTAATAAACTCCGTCAGTTCTTTTCCTTTTAGCAAATTTTGCGAAAGCTTGGCTAAATCCAAGGCATCGCTGATTTTGGAATTTTTCTGATCTGCATCTTCGTTCTTCAGAATTTCGGTTGCGAGATTGCTGTTGGTATTAACCACGAGATTATACATTTCCGGGAAACCGCCCATGCCGAACATTCCGCCGCCACCCGTTGCCTGCATATCTTTCATCCTGCGCATAAATTCCGGCTGTGTAATTACAAATGGCGCATCTGTGCTGTCCATGTCTTCAAGCTGAACCGTAAATTTAGAATCGGTAATCGCTTCCTCAACGGTTTTCTTCAGATTTTCTTTTTCTTCGTCTGTCAGTTTGGAAATCGCCGGCTCATCTTTTTTGATCAGATTGTTAATGTGATCCGCATCAACTCTCGCAAACTGTACTTTCTCTTTCGAACCTTCCAGTTTCTGAATTAAGTGAGGCACAATAGGAGAATCCAGCAAAAGAACTTCGTAACCCTTGGCATTTGCAGCTTCAATATAGGAGTGTTGATCATGCTCATTATTTGCGTACAGAATTACAAAATTTCCGTCTTTGTCAGTCTGGTTCTGCTTTAGTTTTTCTTCCAGTTCATTCCAGAGGTAGAATTTACCGTCAGTTGTTGGATACAGCGCAAATTTGTCTGATTTTTCGAAGAACTTGTCTTCGGTTACCATTCCGTATTCAATAACGATTTTGATGTCATTCCACTTCTGCTCATAATCCTCACGGTTTTCATTCAGCAGAGATGCCATTTTATCTGCTACTTTTTTCGTAATATATGAAGAAATCTTTTTCACGGCACCATCAGCCTGAAGATAAGATCTGGAAACGTTCAGCGGAATATCCGGAGAATCGATTACACCGCGAAGCAGCGTCAGGAAATCAGGTACAATTCCCTTCACTTCATCGGTTACAAAAACCTGATTCTGATACAGCTGAATTTTGTCTTTCTCGATGTTCAGGTTGTTGGCAAGTTTAGGGAAGAACAGAATTCCGGTCAGGTTAAATGGATAATCTACGTTCAGGTGAATGTTGAACAGCGGTTCCTCAAACTGCATCGGATACAGTTCATGATAGAATTTTGAATAATCTTCCGGTGTTAATGCACTTGGCGTTTGCGTCCACGCCGGATTCGGATTGTTAATGATGTTGTCAACTTCTTTGGTCTCTGCCACGGCATCTTCCGGAGCATCTTCAGGCAGATCCACAGTTTCTGTTTTTGTCCCGAATTTGATCGGAACCGGCATGAACTTGTTGTATTTGAGCAAAAGTTCGCGGATTCTGTGCTCTTCCAGAAATTCAGTGGAATCTTCTGCGATATGAAGGATGATTTCCGTTCCGCGTTCAGTTCTGCGGTCAGTTTCTTCAAGCGTAAATTCCGGACTGCCGTCGCAAACCCAGTGTACTGCGCTTTCGCCTTCTTTATACGATTTTGTAAGGATTTCGACCTGATCTGCAACCATGAAGGCAGAGTAGAATCCCAAACCGAAATGGCCTATTATTCCCGTTTCCTTGGCGGAATCTTTATATTTTTCCAGAAATTCTTCTGCACCGGAAAACGCAACCTGATTGATGTATTTTTCCACTTCTTCAGCGGTCATTCCGACACCCTGATCGCAAATGTGAAGCGTTTTGTTTTCCCTGTCGATTTTTACTTCGATCTGCGGAGTTCCGTATTCTACTTTTGCTTCTCCTATCGTTGTCAGATGCTTTAGTTTCAGTGTTGCATCTGTTGCATTGGAGATTAGTTCACGCAGGAAAATTTCGTGGTCGCTGTAAAGAAATTTTTTAATCAGCGGAAAGATATTTTCTACCGATACATTAATTTTTCCTTTCATATGATGATTTAATTTTCTGCATTTTTCTCAAATAAAATACCATCATCAATGTGGTGACATTTTGGCAATCCCCACTTTCTAATATTTTCAAATTCACTTGCTTAAAAATCAATTCAATAAGGTATAGTTATTGATTGCTGCAAAAAAAAAATAACAAAGTGTCTCAGAAAAGACCCTGGAATTCATTTGACAGTCTGGCGGATTGGTTTTCCAATTTTGCCGGAAATAAGTACACTTTTTACGCCGCCGGTATTCTGGTTCTATTGTGGGGTGCGGCCTATCCGCTGTTTATTGAGTTCAGCCATTGGGAAGTCGCGTTTACCCTCACCACCAATATCATTACTTTCCTGATGGTGTTTCTAATTCAAAAATCGCAGAATAAAGATTCGAAAGCCATTCAAATTAAACTCAACGAACTGATTGCCGCGCACGAAAAAGCCAGCAACAGAATTGTGGACATTGAAGACCTAACGGAAAAGGAACTCGACAAACTTCACAAATATTATGAGAAGCTATCTGAACTTTCCCAAGAAGACAATGATCTGCACAAGTCACATTCCATAGACGCCGCTGAAGACAATCAGGAGCATAAAAACCGTAATCTGGAAATCCAGAAAAAGATAGAGGACGAAGAATGACGCCTATCTTCTCATAAAATCGGCGTTGTGCAAAATCTCCAGACTTTACAATAGCAACTCCTCAATCCACCCTTTTTTCTTCTCTACCATATGAAGAATTCAACATTTGTTATTTAGTATGATAACAAATTGACGGTATTTTATTGTTTATAATCGCAAACTATTGCATAGTTTTAATTTTAGTTTTACGCCACTAAACAATTTAAAACTTTTTTATTGTGAAAAAATTATTTTTGGTGGCAGCATCCATTGCGATTATTAGTTGTTCTGACAGGGCAGAATATGTTTCCCAAGAAAATAGCGTTCTGAAAGTAAATCCAACAAAGGTTGAAAGACGTAAGCCAGGTTATATATTTATTGGAATTTTTGAAGTCACAATTCATAGGGCAAGCAGAAATTGTACGTCAGGATTCGGATTTTGTGACTTTGAATGGTTTCCGGACATTAATCCTCCTGTAATTCCACCGTTCACTTTCCCAGATTTAGGAGATGTTGGAGGACGAAGGACTGTAGATGTTCATAAGGATGGTAATGGACGTTATTTTTTTGATGTAGATGCGACTACAGCGGTAGAAGAAGCACCTGATTTGATAGTTGATCAAGATATTATGGCTAAGAAAGAGGGAGAAATTACACTCATCATAAAAGCAGGCTCATATAGTTTTGATCCTTCAATAGATGAGTTTGGCGCTTATCGAATATATTTAAGTCATGAATAATGAATTTTTTTTTCCTTTTTATTCTCATTTTTTTTTCCTTTGTTTGTTCTGCACAGGAAAGGTTCAATTATTACAAAATTGACACTGTCCAGGTAAATAATTTGAGTACATTAAAGAAACGTAGTTTTTATCAAACTAATGATTCTAAAGAATTATTATTTTATATCAAAAATTCTGACAGAAAGTACAAATTAATTTTTACATTCACACATTGGTGCAAACCCTGCAAAGTGATGCACCCTAAAGTACTTTCCTTAAAAGAAAATAAAGATTTAGATATTTTTTTCCTCACAGATGCTTACGATGGAAGGGACTTCTTATCCACAGAAAAGTACTTGGATGAAATTGGAAATGTTTCACCTATTTTTTCTCTTGGGGATAACAGTAGATTTATGAATAACAGAAAGAAATATGATTATTTTATTTATGATCCTAAAAAGCAGAAAAAAGTGAAAGTAAATCGATACGATTTTTTTATTCAAAATTTAATTCCTAACCATCATGATTATGGTTATTCATTATTGGTCTTGTACAACCAAAAAAATCAGCCCGTTTATGCATCTACCTTCAAAGAAACTGATGAGCAGATAATGAAAAAGATAAAAGCGATAATTGATAACCAATAATTTTTAGTGATACCAGGAAGATCCTTCATTTGAGATTATGAAGGATCTTCTTATTTAAAAAAAAGACTGAAAAAGTATGTTTCCACGCTCCTGCAAAATCTCCTGGCTTTGTGGTGCAAACAAATTAACACTTCAATAGATCTCTCCGAAACCTTTATATAATGAAATTTCCACTCTTCACATCTTATCTCATTATATAATACCCTTAGTAGCTGCAACTGCCCATCAGCTGTTTTCAACTTTGCGTTTGCGCAAAATCTTTCTTGAGAAGCGCATAGTATTTCCGGTACTTTTCGTTTTTCACAAAGCCCAGTTTTTGCTCAAATTGTTCTCTTTTCTGTGAACAGGAATCGTCGTAAGGTTCGTAAAAATTTTGAGTGTTTTCCCACGTATAGTATGTTCCCTGCTCTGCACTCGCTATCTGGAAGAGGATGCAGAAGGATTATAAAAAAATTAAATCCTCACCTATAATTTAGAATCCGTATAAATTAAACACAAATTCCAGGAATTTTAAACAAAGTATTGCATAGTTTCAGTTTTAGTTTTAGTTTTAGTTTTATCACTAATTCTAAAATTAATTAAATGAAAAAATATTATGTATTAGTGTGGGCTATTGTAGCATTGTTTTTTATTCGCTCTTGTGTGAACCATAATATTAGTGAAGACCAAGAAATAAAGCAAAAAAATATCGAAAAATTAAATAGCATCAACTCTGCAAGGTTACAGCTCGCGCCATTAACCACTAATGGAGGGAATCTATCACTAACATCTAACCAAATAAATCAATTATATCAGCTTACGGGCTCCTCTCAGATTGAAACTTTGCGAAATTTAGTGCTTTATTCGAAAGGTAATGAAGATGGCTCCACAGAAGTTAATATTTCCAATGTGCTGGGGATTTCAATATTTCAATACGTAGGGATTAATTTGCAACACCAGTTTTTTCAAAATATAGATGGCTCATTTCAGGTTATTCCTGAATTGACTAGCTCATCATTTGGAGTAACAGAAGACGAAACGAACTTTGCCGTACTAGTAAGTGAAATTTATAGGAATAATAGTATTACAACTTACAATGTTCTTAACCATTCAGTTTATGATAGTAAACCAAAATCATTGATAAACAATGTTATGATCGATTTCACACCATCATATCAATTGTTGGACAAAAGAGCGGTCTATATCGCTTCCAGATTAAAATTATCACAAAATCCGAATCTATCTGATGATTTTACTGGTGTTTCTCGTGCATTGTCAGTTCCATGCAGAAAATGCGGACAAGTAAATGCTACAGGTTCATGTGAAGTTGATTTAAGTAATAATAGTTGTGTAGATCGAGATACGCAAAGTCCTGAAAATCCTAACGGTAATGAGTTTGAAGATCCACCCATGTGCCCACGATATGGCGCAAGTTCAACCTTGGGTAGCAGCTACTCCAATTATTTTGACAATTCTAAGATGTACGGATTCAGAGATAATGTTCTTGAACGGAGCAATGTAGGGATGAAATACTATATGTTTTACTATCAAACGAGCTTTTATAAGGTTGAGTACGATTTCGCTGATGCCTTAAAAATTGCTTTCGCGTTGCCGGATATTTACAATTTGTATGATAATATTATGAACAACAATACAAATGCTTACATTTTTGACGATACGGCCGTGAATAAGCTAACAGAGATATTAGATATTTTGATTAGTAAGAACTCTCAAAATGAAAATTTAGTTTCGATATTCAATTTTGTCAAGGAAGATGTTGCATTTTTAAAAAACAGAAAAATAGGTGAACTGGAACAGATTGTTTATTGATTTCATTACAATTCTTATCTTCCATCTTGCTATAGGGTTAATTGTAGGGGTTGTTTTAAAGAATATAGAAGGAAAACAATTTTGCATTTATGTCTTGCCAATTGTTGGATTATCAACTTATTTTGTACTGGGCTATCTCGCTACAAGAAAGATAATAAATTCAAGATTGAAACTACTATACTGCTTGTACTTTCTTAGCCTAATTTTGCAAACAGTAATCATGGATATTATAGATTATGATTATTTTTCAAGGAGGGAATTTATTTTGAATCTAATTCTACTAATCTCAAGTGCATTCATTGTACTTAAATTTTCAACAATTCAATGGAAGTCGATTAACGTAGTTCTAATTGGTTTTTCGGTATTAATTCTCTTTATCATCCCAAATCCAATTGGATTACTTATTAATAACAGCGTGGTCGGTATTGTTGAAATTAGTCACCCGCTCCACAAAGTCTCCTGACTTTTCGGCACCCAAAAAAAGCAAGTCTTTACTACGCATTTCCGAACTTCCGCACTTGAAAGTCTCCTGATCCGCAAAGTCATAGCTCTATTTCGAGTGGCTGAAGGTTGTGTTGGCTCACGCATCTCATCAATGACTGAAATATACATTGGATCACCAATGCAGGAACGGCTGCTTCATAAATTTCGCTCCAACATATTTATAGAAAAAAACCGCCTCAGTTTTGAGACGGTATCATAAAATATTTGAAGAGGTCATTTTTTTAATTTTATAAATCTATTTACTACCAAAAGAAATATACAAGTGATTATATAATAAACATTCACTTCTAAACCATGAAAAAAATAAATAAGACCTTCATACTTTTCATTTCGATTGATATAATGCATTATACTGACATAAATTAAACTAAATATAACTAAAAAAATAATTGAAAAAATAATCGTTTTAAAGAGATTTAATTCCTTAGAAAGAAGATAAATAATTAGTACCAATGCTAAATAAATGCTGAATGCTGCAATTTTAATATTTTCCATATTTTCCAATTTTATTAATTATGCTATCCCCAAACGATTTCTTGTCCGCTCCGCAAAGTCTCTTGCTCTGCGGCATCCGCGACTAAATAAATCTGAGAGCTTGGGATAGTATGGTAGTGTATTGGACATATTAGGGATTTTTATAAATTGATAAATTACGTCATTTGTGATTAATGATAAGTAACTTTTCCGTTAACAATTTTTGAGGAATTTCCGCTTTCACATCTATCGCGCCCATCCAATGATTCATAACTGGTACATACAAGACAAAACAATACGCTGTCTGTTGTATCTTCAAGGTTTTCCCTTTAAAAATCAAGTAAACAACATTTGTTATGGTTTAAACAGCCTATATAAAGTCTCACTATAGTTTTCCATTTCTTTAAATCCCTGGAAATTAAGGTTTTGTTGATTTACATCAAATAATACTTTCCCACTTTTATCATCTATAATGATGGTTTTAGGCTCTATAGGTTCGTCTTGCAACCCATTCATTTGGATTATCCAATAAGATTTATTTGGATCAAAGATTCTGGAAATACTTATGGTTGAATAATCATAAGTGTCAGCAATTGTTGCCACATCATAATAGCTCATTTTAAAATGCTTTTCGTGATCGATGTGCTGTAATAGATTTCCAGATTCATCATAAACATACCAATTCCCTGCTGGATACGAACCGCTAGAATTATTATTATACTGCTTAATCGTCCGGATCGCCTCACTTGGATAAAAGTTCACTAATGTTTGGACTCTTTGACTAAATTCCTTGGGACTATTAAAATGTTCTTTTCGCCTAGGAATAGGTGGATGCTTTTGATCTTCAGTAATTTTGCTTAATAGTTTTAATTTACCATCTTTATAAAGGCTCGCAAATCCATTTTGTTCAAAATTTAGCTCTTGGGCTTTTGAAATGATTAGTTTTGAAGAGTCTTTTGTCTTTTTCAATATCCTATTATTTTCTGCGATTATCAAATCCGTCAAACTTGATAGTCTAATATCCTCCTTAGTTATATTTGGTATTTCTATTTTATAATGTTTTTGGGAATGACTTTTATTTACTTTTACTTTTTGCGCTTTACAATTGTTAACCGTTGTTAGTATTAGTAAAGCAAGAATCAACTTTTTCATTTTTTTTTCATTTTTTCTTGGAATAAACCCCTGTTCTGCTCCGCAAAGACTCCCCCGGACTTTACGGCATCACTACACCTTTCTCGCATTACCTCCTCATAAAATACCCATAATAACTGCAGCTACCCATCAACTGTCTGGAAGTTTCTGTATCGGCAAAATCCTTTTTCATCAAAGCGAAATATTTCTTGTAATTCTTATGCTTTTCGGCTAACAGATTGTTTTCAAAGGCTTGGCGCTTTTCAGACCATTTCGGATCGACGTAGGAGAGGGCGTCGTTTTGTTCTGATCGCCACTGATAGTATTTGCCTTGTTCTGCGCTGGCGAGCTGAAACAAGATTCTTGTTTTCTGCTCCGGATCAGCAGTCATTTTCAGTGCCTTTTCGTAAAATTTGATTGGCACATCAAAATTATCGGGATCTGAAGCCGGAATCCAAGAATACTGCTTATAGTAATTTTTGAAAACGGGCTTGTAAGAATTTCTCAACACATCATTTTTAGACCATCCACCATTATTAATGTCCATAATGAAAAGTTCGCGGAAATATCCGAGTGACGAAGTATTGTAGAGGACATTACCGATGAGCTGATTAGCATTGGCTGTGTTGGCAGTTTTTAGTTTTACAAGAGCACTTGCCAATTCCAGCTTTGTCATATTGTCCTTGATATAAGGAAATTCTGAAACGAAACTTTCCGCCACCATGGACTGCTCCTCAGGACTCTGAAAACTTTCCCATTTGTTATGCGCAAAAATCAAACTCGAAATATTCGCAAAACCGTTATAAGTTCCAGCTGGAAAACTTTGTAAGGTTTTAGTAGGCTGATCATTGCTCCAATCGTAGTTGTAACGTGGAATTCCTGAAAAATTTTGAGCTTTGGAGTAGAAATTTTTTGCTTTTTCAAAATTGGCCATACGCATCTCTTGATCACCGTAAATGACGTTGAAAAACGCATCAGAATCTTCGATATTTACATTCTTCATGATGATATTCTGTTCCAAAGCAGTTTTGTTCGGCTTGTTCACGAATTGCTGCACTTTTTGTGCGATTTCTACATTCGGATAATACTGAAGATCAGAAAGTTCGTTGTTGAGTAGGAATGATTTGCCGTCTTCTCCCTGCAGGAAATAACGGTTTGCTAGGACATCCCGCACAAAATCCGCGGTAGTCGGTAATTCCCCGTAATAGTAGTCGCTTACTGAATCTTGTTTAGGTTTTTCTTCAACAAAAACATTGGGATATTGCTGAGTAATGTGGTTTTCAAAAGCTGAATCAATTTTCGGTTGTGAAACGATGTCATTCAGCATTTTCATCCGGGTGATTTGCTCCTGATATTCTGGGTTTGAAGTCTTTATCCCTGCCAAAATTTTTTCGCTTTGATCATAGTCCTTTTGCAGAAATTTTAAATAAGCATCGGCAATATGCCAGAATTCATCACTGGATTTAGACTTTGTTTTCTCGGTAAGATCCGAAAACTGATCCAAGTAATCGGTTGACTCCGCAGATTCTGCTCGGAGTGTTTTTTTCCCGTATATAGGAATGCGGTTTGGGTTTTCCAGCAGTTCATCATCATCTGCACTAGTTGTGCGCTTTGTTGAATCGGATTGTTCCTTGTTGCCGCCAAATAAATTTTTGAAAAAACTAAGCACCTTATCCCAGAAAGATTCTTTTTTTTCTGTAGCTGTTTCTTCTTTTTTGGCTTTCTTAATTGAACCATTTACCTGCCCGTCGCTATGTGCACTTCCGTCCAGCGGCGCAATAAATATGGGAAGGTATTCCCGCTCCAGTTGGTTGATGCTTCTCGCAGCCATTACTTTCAGGATTTCGGAGTTTGGATCTATTTCGTACATTTTCTCCATATTAGGAATAGGATTGGTGAAATCCGAGTAACCAAGCAGGAAGTAAGCTAGATTTTTTTGTTCAGAAGAAGTGGTGCGCTTCAGAATATTTTGGAAAGAGGCAGAATCTGAGAGCTTCATGGAAACAAAAGCCGATTCCTTTTTGGAAGGAGCATTCGCAAATACCTGAAAGAAATTCCAGTTCGCCTCGTTATTCATTTTCAGACCGCGCTGCGCACCTGCCATTTGATCCAAAGCGTAGTAATAAGGAACTGATCTCAGTTTGATGGGTTCCACAAAGTTTTTAAATGCCTCAATTGCTTTTTCAAAATTTCTGGTGTAATGGTTAAAGCGGACCAGCTGATAACCGTAGCGCTGCTTTATTTCTGGATTTCTTGCGGCATGATATAACGAAGTAAGCGCGGAAACTGTTTTCTCATAGTTCAGGTCGGTGGCGTTTTTTGTGTTATCATTTTCATTTCTGTAATAAAAACTGTCCGGACTTTCCATGTACTGTATTTTCATGTAGGGTTCCAGATATTTTGCTTCAATCAGATAATCTATTGCCTCTGAATTTTGGCTGTAAGTACCGATTTTTGCAAGAATTTGATTGGAAGTGGATCCTCTTTTATAGGCATTAAGGTCTGCCATAGACATATGGTTCACCAGATATTCTGTTTCCCGGTAATCAATCCTGTTACCAAAGAATTTTTGCCATGCGTAGATATTTTCGTCGGGAATCATTCTTTTGATGCCGTCATTGTAAAATTGCGAACCGTAATTCAGCAGAAAAGGCACATAGGTTTTGTCCTTGATGATGGTTTGAGCAAAAAGATTAAAATAATCACCATCCGGATAATAATCTGCACAGGCTTTGCCATTGCTGAAAAAGGAAAGAAGTACGGCGGAGATCAGAACTTTTTTCATGATAAACTGGTTTAAAAACAGGTTTTTAGCTGGAAAGATATTGGTTTTCAAAATACTTATGCCTTACAAATTTAGCATCAAGTTGATAATAAATAATGTTATAATTCTGTATTTTTTGGTCTAGGAAAGATATAACTTCTTCCAGTTGCTCGGCAGTGATTTCTTCTACTTTTATGGTAAACCCTTTGTTCAGATAGTTTCCGAAATAAAACCCGTCTTTCATTACTTCCGCCTCATTTTCTGAGATTTTCTTAAAACCTGATCTCTCTAAATCAGCTGACGTCAGCGCATTGATCAGTTTCCTTTTTCCTAAATGATTGGTGACAATGCCCCAGGAGTAAATGGGAAGTGCCACATCGATTTTTTTTATGTGATAATCTTCCAATTTTAAGAGGTAACTTTTGAGCAGCTGAACATCCAATATTGAATTTTTACCTGAATTTTCCAATGGGGAAGAGGTGGAATAGCACATCAGATACACTTTTGAAACCGGGGGAATTCCCATCAGTTTTTTGTCCTTCACCTGATGAAGCCTTAAAGTTGAGGTTATTTCTTTTCCCGAGATTTTCTTTAGCTCACGAAGAAATTTGAAATAATCATCACGCGTTCCAGCGGTCCAGTCGCAGTCAATTTGGATTTCATTTGATGGTTTGAATCTAAATTCTGCCGTTTTCCTTTTAATTAAATCTGAAACGTTTTGAGCGAGGAAATTAATTTCTTCAGGAGTAATATTGAGAAAAGTTCGGTTCATAACAAATACGACGGGCACAATCTCTTTTTCAGTGTGAAAGTTTTTGTCTTTAGATAAAGTAGCAACAGGCTGAAATTTTCCGTTAATTTTATCGATATCGAAAAAACGCGTGTACAGTCTGGGAATATCTGCCTTGGATAAAACTTTTTTCTCAGTTTCATCCAGGACGAGCTGCGTTTTCCAGTAATAGAACGTGTATGGATGCGGCTCCTGCTTTTTACATGATAGACAGAAAAGCAGTAACAGCAGAATTAGCGGTTTCATCATTCAAAATTAATAAATAGCGGATGGGAACAGTGTTGTAAACTGCTTTTTTAGTGGATAAATTTCAGGAAGAATTGTTGCCGATTTTATTCATAAACATTGGCGCAATAACACCGTGAATAAAAATAGAAATCAGGACAATAAAGGCAACTGTTGACCAGATCGTTTCCATTTCTTCCACTTCAAAATTTTCCGAGTGGGCAAACGCATAGGCAATATAATAGAATGAACCGATACCGCGAATTCCCAGCAGTGAGATTGCCCAGCGCTTAAATGGTTTCAGATGTATATTTCCCAGACTGATATATGCAGCAAGTGGACGGATGACTAAAATAAATAAAAATGCCATGATGATTCCGGACCATTCCAGATCGCTGAGCAGTCCCTGCCAGATCAAAATTCCAAATACCACCAGCAGAATGGACATCAGGATTCTTTCAATCTGATCGGAAAAATTGTGAAGATCTTCATGGTATTCATGTTCTTTCTCGTAGCGGCGGAACATGTATGCAGCCAAAAATACCGCAATGAAACCATAACCATGTAAAACTTCTGCAACGGAATAGGAAATAAGTGTAAGCGCAATGGCTACAAGTCCGTCTGAAATCACATTTTCTTTACTGAATTTAAAAGTGACAAAAGCGATTGCCCTGCCTACTGCAATTCCGGCAATAATTCCCACTGCAATTTTTACAAGTACGTAAAAGGATAACCATTCCCACCAGATTTCGGGCCCTGAATTCGCAGCCAGTAAAATCGCAAGGTGTATAAACGGAAAAGCAAGACCGTCATTAAAGCCGGCTTCACTGGTAAGTCCGAAACGGACATTGTCTTCATCGCCTTCTCCCGGACCTCCAACCTGAACTCCGGATGCGAGAACAGGATCTGTGGGAGCCATTGCTCCACCGAGAAGAACGGATGCAGCGAGGGAAAGTCCCATAAAATAAAATCCGCCCAAAGCGAGTGCAGCAATGGAGAGCGGCATGGCAAAGGCGAGCAGCCTCCAGGTAATTCGCCAGGATTTCCAGCCGATATCGCGGTCTATTTTTAGTCCGGCACCAACCAGCGAAACAATTACGGCCAGTTCGGTTAGATGCTCTGTTGCCAGTTTCTGTTTAATGGGATCGAGTTCCTGAAAATACGGTGAGATCCAGCCGATGAGCATGCCGCACAGAACCAATGCCATTGGCAGTGAGAAAGAGGATTTTTCCAGCCTTTTAAATAAAAGAGAAGCAAGCAAGAGAGAAAGCCCGATAATCAGCGTGGCTTCAAAATAATCGAGAGATTGCATTCTGCTAAATTAAAAATGAGATTTCAGCCTTTGCTTAAAACATTTTGAGGATGATTTATATAATATGGAGTTGATTATGAGATTTTTTCAATTCTCAACTATTAGAAATGATGTGCGGATATAGCAAAGGAATTGTTTTTTAAAGGAGCCTTTTAACAAAAACTATTATTTTCCCTGTGAAGAATCACCTTGGATTTTAAAGCAAACAATTTATCTTGCGCTGAAACTTTGGGACGTTGCTTATTTTCATACATTTGTTATTGAATGCTCTTTAAGTGGATGGCATGTTAGATTTTAATTCAAATGATTATGAAAATTTATTCTTTATTAATCGGTCTTGTTCCATGTACTTTGGCTACTGTAAATTGTACTGAAGATGCTGTTGAAAGAGAACTCTCTGTTGCGAAACAAGAAAGCTCTTCTACCAGTGCTGCTTTAAACGGTGCTAACAGCAGTTCTTCAGTTGTAGATTATTCAAAGTCTAATTATCAGGGGCAGTTGCCATATCTTAACGGAGAGCATGGTGACATCGCGGAATTTAGAATGGAAAATGAACTCGACAGGAAGACTGTTGATCCACAATATGGATGGTCATATTTCGACTCGTTGTATGAGGAAAATTTAAATAAGGCGCAAAAACAGTACTTAGCCTACATCATCTTATCTAAAAAAGATTTGTTGGCGGAATTTAATGGTAGTCCTACTCAAACAGAAGCTGATGCAATTCTAAAATACACAAATGTTTTAGTAGAAACTGATTATTTTGGATATTGCTTGTTGTTTAATTGTTTACAAACACTGCAAAATCAATCATTTGTATCAGCAGATATCAACGCGCTTAAACAGAATATTCTGGCCAACACTACTGCGAAACAATATCATGAGGGTTCGCTTCAGCATTTTGCTAACTTTACAAATGATCCACAAAGTTCCAAAGTTTATTCGAAGATCAAAGAAGATTTTGATTTCTTGACTGAGATTACCAACCTGTAGATTTTAAATGAGATACAAAATTAACCGCCGAGAACTTCGGCGGTTTTTTTATAAAAAAATTAATATATGGTTTGCCAGTCCAAAAAATCTTCATACATTTGCACACTCATTTTAGGGGAGAAGTATGCCTAACTGAAAAATAGAAATTACTTCGAAACCAGAATGAGAAAACACAGGATAACTTTATAGTATATATAACAATGTCAGGTATTATTGGAAAAAAAATCGGGATGACTTCCCTGTTTAACGAGGACGGAAAAAATATTCCGTGCACGGTTATTCAGGCTGGTCCATGTTCGGTTTTACAGGTCAGAACCGTAGAAAACGATGGCTATGTAGGCTATCAGTTGGGTTTCGATGACAAGAGTGAGAAGAACGTTGGTAAAGCGTTAGCCGGCCACTTCAAAAAGGCAGGTTCAACTCCTAAAGCAAAACTGTTCGAATTCCATCACGGGTTCGATCATCTTCAAGTAGGAGATGAGGTGAATGTAAAACTGTTCGGCGAAGGAGAATTCGTGGACGTTACAGGTACTTCAAAAGGTAAAGGTTTCCAGGGTGTAGTAAAAAGACACAACTTCGGTGGTGTAATGCAGGCTACGCACGGACAGCACAACAGACTTAGAGCTCCGGGTTCCATCGGTGCAGGATCTGACCCTTCAAGAGTATTCAAGGGAATGAGAATGGCCGGAAGAATGGGAGGAAAGCAGGTGACTGTACAAAACCTTCAGGTGCTTAAAGTAGACGAAGAACAAAATCTTTTAGTAGTGAAAGGTGCTGTTCCGGGAGCAAAAAATTCATACGTAATTATCAGAAGATGGAACTAGTAGTATTAAACATCCAGGGAAAGGAAACCGGTAAGAAAATTACGTTGGACGATTCAGTTTTCGGAATTGAGCCAAACCAGCACGCGGTTTACCTAGAAGTAAAGCAATACCTTGCCGCTCAGCGTCAGGGAACGCATAAAGCAAAAGAAAGAAGCGAAATTACCGCTTCTACACGTAAGCTTAAGAAGCAAAAAGGTTCAGGATCTGCGAGATACGGTGATATCAAGTCACCAACTTTCAAAGGCGGAGGTAGAGTTTTTGGTCCAAAACCAAGAGACTACCGTTTCAAACTGAACAAAGCGCTTAAGAGACTTGCGAAGAAATCAGTGCTTTCACAAAAAATGAAAGACAACTCAATCAAGATTGTTGAGGCTTTCAACTTTGATGCTCCAAAAACCAAGGAGTTCATCAACATCAACAACGCACTTGGTTTCGAAGGAAAGAAATCTCTTTACATTTTATCGGAAGCGAACAAAAATGTTTTCCTTTCTTCCAGAAATTTACCTAAAACAAAAGTGTTGACTTACAACGAGATCAGCTCTTACGATCTGGTAAACGCAGGTGAGATTGTATTCATTGAGGATGCTATCGAAAAATTCACAGAAAACCTTAAAAAGTAAGCAGATCATGTCAGTAATTATAAAACCGGTTATTTCCGAGAAAGCAAACTACCTTACAGATCTAAGAGGAACTTACAGCTTTTTGGTTGATCCAAGAGCGAATAAGATCCAGATTAAAGGTGCCATTGAAGAAGCTTACGGCGTAAAGGTGGCGGATGTAAACACCATGATTTACCGTCCGACTGTTACTTCCAAGTACACGAAGAAAGGACTTCAGGTTGGGAAGACGAACAAAATGAAAAAAGCTGTAGTAAAGCTGGCTGATGGAGAAGTAATCGACATCTTTTCAGTGTAAATAAGCAATTAGCGAAATGCTGGATGCTTTAAGCCTCTAGCTTTTAGCTTTAAGCAATTAATAAATATAAACAATAGTAATGTCTGTTAGAAAATTAAAACCTATCACCCCGGGACAGAGATTCAGAGTTGTAAACAACTTTGAGGAAATTACTACGAACAAACCGGAGAAATCTTTGGTTGTTGGTATTAAAAAGTCAGGTGGACGTAACAACACAGGTAAAATGACCATGCGTTACACCGGAGGTGGACACAAAAAGAAATACAGAATTATCGACTTCAAGAGAAATAAATTCGATGTTGAAGCTACGGTAGTATCTGTAGAGTATGATCCGAACAGAACTGCTTTTATCGCACTTGTAGAATATACAGACGGAGAGAAGAGATACATCATCGCTCCAAACGGTATTAAAGTGGATCAGAAGATAGTTGCTGGTGAAAATGTGGAGCCTAATGTAGGTAACGCAATGAAACTGAGAAATATACCTTTGGGTACCGTAATTTCCTGCATCGAAATGAAACCTGGACAGGGTGCAATTTTGGCAAGATCTGCAGGTTCTTCAGCTCAGCTTACATCAAGAGACGGGAAATATGCGATCGTAAAACTTCCTTCAGGAGAATCCAGAATGATCCTTACTGAATGTATGGCAATGATCGGATCTGTTTCAAATTCTGATCACCAGCTTACCGTTTCCGGTAAAGCAGGTAGAAGCAGATGGCTGGGAAGAAGACCAAGAACGAGAGCAGTAGTAATGAACCCTGTAGATCACCCAATGGGTGGTGGTGAAGGACGTTCATCAGGAGGACATCCAAGATCAAGAAACGGTAAACCGGCTAAAGGTTACAAAACAAGAAAGAAAAACAAGTTGTCTAACCAATATATCATATCTAAAAGAAAATAATTATGGCAAGATCACTTAAGAAAGGGCCTTTTATCGCACATCATTTAGATAAGAAGGTTCAGGCAAATGTAGAATCAGGCAAAAAGACAGTAATTAAAACCTGGTCCAGAGCATCCATGATCTCTCCGGACTTCGTAGGACAAACCATCGCAGTGCACAACGGGAAAACTTTTGTACCGGTATACGTAACTGAAAACATGGTAGGTCATAAGCTAGGCGAATTTTCTCCAACAAGATCTTTCAGAGGTCACGGTGGTAACAAAAATAAAGGCAGCAGATAATCATTATGGGATCAAGAAAACAAGACAGCGCTATCGCTAGAAAAGAAGCAAACAGAGACGTAGTACAGGCTCGTCTTAACGATTGCCCTTCTTCTCCTAGAAAAATGAGACTGGTAGCAGATATCATCCGTGGAGAAAAAGTAGACAGAGCACTATACATCCTGAAGTATTCTAAAAAAGATGCTTCCAACAAACTGGAAAAACTTCTTCTTTCCGCTATGGCAAACTGGCAGGCGAAAAATGAAGGTGCAGATATTGAGGATGCAAACCTGATCGTAAAAGAAATTTTTGTAGACAGTGCAAGACAGCTTAAGAGACTGAGACCGGCTCCGCAGGGAAGAGGTTACAGAATCCGTAAGAGATCAAACCACGTTACAATTATATTAGGAACTAAAGAAAATTAATTCAAGGTATGGGACAGAAGACAAATCCAATTGGTAACAGACTGGGAATCATCAGAGGTTGGGATTCTAACTGGTATGGTGGTAAAAACTACGGTGACCGTATCGCAGAAGACTACAAAATCAGAAGATACCTTGAAGCAAGATTTTCTAAAGCAGGTATTTCAAGAACTTTCATCGAAAGAACGCTGAAGCTTGTAACTATTACGATCACTACCGCAAGACCGGGACTTATCATCGGTAAAGGCGGACAGGAAGTAGATAAACTGAAAGAAGAGCTGAAAAAACTTACAGGTAAGGACGTTCAGATCAATATTTTCGAAATTAAAAGACCTGAACTGGATGCAGTTCTTGTTGCAGACAGCATTGCAAAGCAAATCGAAAACCGTATCTCTTACAGAAGAGCGGTAAAGATGGCAATTGCTTCTACGATGAGACTTGGTGCTGAAGGAATCAAGGTAATGGTTTCAGGTCGTCTTAACGGCGCTGAAATGGCAAGAAGCGAATCTTTCAAAGACGGAAGAATTCCATTGTCAACATTCAGAGCTGATATCGATTACCACATCGGTGAAGCGCTTACACAGTACGGGAAACTGGGTGTGAAAGTGTGGATCATGAAAGGTGAAGTTTACGGTAAGAGAGAACTTACACCACTTGTTGGCCAGCAGCAGAAGAGAGGCGGTGGCCGCGGCGAAAGAGGTGAGAGAGGAGACAGAGAAAGAAGACCGAGAAGAAATAATAACAACTAAAATTTTAGATTATTTTTTAAATTTTAAATCACCGTTACTTTTTTAAAATCTGAAATCTAAAATCTAGAATCTAAATCTAAAATTTAAGAAAATGTTACAACCAAAAAGAGTCAAGTTCCGCCGCGTCCACAAGATGAAGATGAAGGGAAATGCGCAAAGGGGTAACCAGCTTGCGTACGGTACTTTCGGAATCAAGGCAATTGACGGAGCCTGGATCACAGCAAGACAGATCGAAGCAGCACGTATCGCTGCTACGAGATATATGAAAAGAGAGGGGCAGCTTTGGATCAAAATTTTCCCGGATAAGCCAATTACCAAGAAACCGGCCGAAGTAAGGATGGGTAAAGGTAAAGGTGCCGTGGAATATTGGGTAGCTGTAGTAAAACCTGGTAAAATTATGTTCGAAGTAGGTGGTGTACCTTACGACGTTGCTAAAGAAGCACTTCGTCTTGCAGCACAGAAACTTCCGATCGTTACCAAGTTTGTAGTTGCTAACGATTTTGTAAAACCTATGTAATCTTTTGATCATGAATAAAGCTGACATCAAAAATTTAAGCGCAGGAGATCTGCAGAACAAGCTTGCTGAACTGAAGGCCGAGTATTCCAAACTGAAACTCGCTCACAAGATCAGCCCTGTAGAAAACCCGATCCAGATCAGAGATTTGAGAAGGACTATTGCAAGAATCAACACAGAGTTAACCGCCAAACAACAATAATTCATTTCACAATGGAAAGAAATTTAAGAAAAGAAAGAATCGGAGTGGTTTCCAGCAACAAAATGGAAAAAACTATTGTTGTTAACGAAACGATGCGTATGAAGCACCCAATGTACGGTAAGTTCGTATTGAAAACGAAAAAATATACCGCACACGACGAGAACAACGAATGCAACGAAGGCGATACAGTACTGATCCAGGAAACACGCCCTTTGAGCAAGAATAAGAGATGGAGATTAGTAAGAATCATTGAAAAAGCTAAGTAATGTTACAAACAGAATCAAGATTAAAAGTTGCTGATAACACAGGTGCGAAAGAAGTACTGGTGATCAGAGTTCTGGGAGGTACCAGAAGAAGATATGCTTCCGTTGGTGATAGAGTTGTAGTAACTATCAAAGATTCCACACCATCCGGAAACGCTAAAAAAGGACAGGTTTCTAAAGCTGTAGTGGTGAGAACCAAAAAAGCAGTAAGAAGAAAAGACGGATCCTACATCAAATTCGACGATAATGCCTGTGTTCTTCTGAACGCAACCGGCGAAATGAGAGGTACACGTGTTTTCGGTCCTGTTGCGCGTGAGTTGAGAGACAAAGAATACATGAAGGTAATTTCACTTGCTCCTGAAGTACTTTAATTTTTAAAAATTTACAGAAAATGACAAAAGTTAAAATAAAGAGAGGAGACAACGTAATCGTTACTACCGGTAAGAATAAAGGTAGCAAAGGTGAAGTTCTTGAAGTAATAAGAAAAGAAGGAAAAGACCCGAGAGTCGTTATCGCAGGGGTAAACATCGTGAAAAAACACGTAAAGCCGTCTGCTTCAAATCCGCAGGGCGGAATCGTGGAAAAAGAAGCATCGCTTCACATCTCCAACGTTTCTCTGATGGATGCTGAAGGTAAAGCAACAAGAGTAGCTTACAAAACTGAAGGCGACAAAAAGGTAAGAATTGCTAAAACAACCGGTAAAGAAATCTAATTATGGAATACGTAGCTAGACCGAAAAAAGACTATAAAGAGAAGATTGTTCCAGCAATGATGGAAGAATTTGGTTATAAAAGCGTAATGCAGGTGCCGAAGCTTGAGAAAATCGTTATTTCACAGGGATTAGGTGCTGCTACTGCCGACAAGAAAATTGTTGATTATGCAGTAGAAGAGCTTACAATGATTACCGGACAAAAAGCAGTTGGTACAATTTCCAAGAAAGACGAAGCTGCCTTCAAACTGAGAAAAGGTATGCCTGTAGGAGCAAGAGTAACGCTCAGAGCTAACAAAATGTATGAATTCCTGGACAGGTTAACTTCATCCGCACTTCCACGAATCAGAGATTTCTCCGGAATCAAGGCTGATGGATTTGACGGTAGAGGAAACTACAACCTGGGGATCACAGAACAGATCATCTTCCCGGAAATCGTTATCGATAAAGTGAAGAAAATCCAGGGAATGGACATCACATTCGTTACTTCTGCAAAGACAGATAAAGAGGCGAAAGCATTATTAACCCACTTCGGATTACCATTCAAAAAGAACTAAGAAATGGCTAAAGAATCAATGAAAGCGCGTGAGCGCAAAAGAGAAGCAATGGTTGCTAAATATGCCGAGAAAAGAAAAGCTTTGAAAGAAGCCGGCGATTACGAAGCATTGCAAAAACTTCCGAAAAACGCTTCACCGGTAAGGTTGCACAACCGTTGCAAACTTACAGGAAGACCAAGAGGATATATGAGAACTTTCGGTATTTCCAGAGTAACGTTCCGTGAAATGGCAAACGCAGGTTTGATCCCGGGAGTTAAAAAAGCAAGTTGGTAATAATTATTAACTAATCTAGATAATCAAGTTTGAATAAGCAATATGCAGGGTGCAGTAAGCTTTAAGCTTATCGCTTCCTGCCTAAAGCCTTCAAAAACTGGTTGTCACTAACCAATAACAACAAAAAGAAAAATGGTAACAGATCCAATTTCAGATTTCCTGACCAGAGTAAGGAACGCACAAAGCGCAGGCCACAAAGTGGTGGATATTCCTGCATCGAAAATCAAGAAGGAGATTACAAAAATTTTGTTCGACCAGGGCTACATCCTGAACTACAAGTTCGAGGATAATGCAGTTCAGGGGAACATCAAAATCGCACTTAAGTACGACAGACAAACCAACAAACCTGCTATCAAAAGCATTCAGAGAGCTTCAAGACCAGGTTTGAGATACTATGCAGGTTCTACGGAACTTCCAAGAGTACTGAACGGTTTGGGTATTGCAATCATCAGTACATCGAGAGGTGTAATGACCGGTAAGCAGGCCAAAAACGAAAATGTCGGCGGCGAGGTAATCTGCTATGTTTATTAATTTTTTAAAAAGAGGAAAATGTCAAGAATTGGTAAAGCAATAATTACAATTCCTGCCGGAGTTACCATTACCGAAAAAGACGGAACGGTAACCGTTAAAGGTCCAAAGGGTGAACTTACCCAGGAACTGAAAGGCGGAATTACTTTTGAGCAGAATGATGGCGAACTTTCGGTTAGCCGTCCGTCTGAATCCAAAGAACATAAAGCGCTGCACGGATTGTACAGAGCACTTATCAACAACATGGTTGTTGGTACATCAGAAGGTTTCGAAAAGAAACTGGAACTTGTAGGGGTAGGTTACAGAGCATCTCACTCAGGTCAGAAACTTGAACTTGCACTGGGATTCTCCCATGGTATCGTACTTTATCTTCCTTCTGAAGTGAAAGTAGACACCCTTACTGAAAAAGGTAAAAACCCGATCATTACACTTACTTCACACGACAAGCAGCTTTTAGGGATGGTTTCTGCAAAGATCCGTTCATTCAGAAAGCCGGAGCCGTATAAAGGAAAAGGTGTAAGATTCGTAGGAGAAGATGTGAGACGTAAAGCAGGTAAATCAGCGTAATAAATTTTAAGAAAATGGCACTGAATAAAGTACAGAAAAGAGAAAGAATTAAAAGAAGAGTAAGAGGAAAAATCTCGGGCTCCGCTGAATTGCCAAGATTGTCTGTTTACAAAAGTAATAAAGAAATCTACGCTCAACTCGTTGACGATAAAGACGGAAAAACTTTGGCATCTGCTTCTTCCAGAGCTCTTAAGGCTTCAGGAACCAAAGTGGAAATTTCTGCTGAAGGAGGTAAAGCAATTGCTGAAAAAGCAAAAGCTGCCGGCATTGAAAATATTGTGTTCGACAGAAACGGTTTCGTATACCACGGAAGAGTGAAAGCTCTTGCAGACGGAGCCAGAGAAGGCGGACTAAAATTCTAATCATAAAATTTCGGAAAACATGTTAGGACTAGATAATATTGAAAAAGTAAAACCGGGAGGATTAGAATTGAAAGATCGTCTCGTTGCTGTAAACAGAGTAACTAAAGTAACCAAAGGTGGGCGTGCATTCGGATTTTCTGCAATTGTTGTTGTAGGAGACGAGGCAGGAGTAATCGGTTTTGGTTTAGGAAAATCCAAAGAAGTTGCTACTGCAATTTCCAAGGCTGTAGAAGATGCAAAGAAAAACCTGGTAAAAGTTCCGCTTACAAAAGACGGTACTATTTTCCACGAAACTTCTGCAAGATACGGAGGAGCTGATGTCTTCATGAGACCTGCTTCACACGGTACCGGAGTTATCGCAGGTAACACGGTTCGTATCGTGGTGGAATCTGCAGGTATCAAAGATATTCTTACAAAATCCAAAGGATCTTCCAATCCGCATAACGTAGTGAAAGCTACTTTTAAAGCGCTTCTGGATATCAGAACTCCTGAAGAGATTGCAAGAATGAGAGGGGTATCACTGGACAAAGTATTTAAACACTAAAATTTCAGAGAAAAATGGCAACAATCAAAGTAAAACAGATCAGAAGTGCTATTGGTAGAACCAAAACTCAGAAGAGAACTCTTGAAGCTTTAGGTTTGAAGAAGCTGCATCAGGTAGTAGAACACGAGGCTACACCTTCCGTTCTCGGGATGGTAGCTGCGGTAAGTCACCTGGTAGAAGTTCAAAAATAGTGAATCCGGAATTCGAAGTTTGAAATTTGAGATTGTAACAATCTTTGCTTCAAATTTCTTGTTTCAGTTGAAATTTCAAATTTCATATTTCAAATCTCAAATCAAAAAAAATGAATTTAAATAATATTAAACCGGCATCAGGATCTACGCACAATTCCAAAAGAATTGGCCGAGGTGAAGGTAGCGGAAAAGGTGGTACTTCTACAAAAGGTCACAAAGGACAGAAGGCAAGAGCCGGTTACTCGCAGAAAATCGGATTTGAAGGTGGGCAGATGCCGCTTCAGAGAAGATTGCCGAAATTCGGTTTCAACAATCCGAACAGAAAAGAATTTAGAGGAATTAATTTGGATACCATCCAGACGCTGATCGATACCAAAGGTATCACCGGAGACATCACCAAAGATGTACTGGTAGAAAACGGACTGGCATCAAAAAATGACCTGGTGAAAATCCTGGGAAGAGGTGCGCTTACATCCGGTGTTTCCATCTCTGCAGACAAGTTCACCAAATCTGCTGAAGAAATTATCGCAAAGGCAGGAGGTAAAGCAATTACTCTATAAATTTTACAATGAAAGGATTTATACAAACACTACAAAACATCTGGAGCCTTAAGGAACTGAGAGACAAAATTCTCTTTACCCTGGGTATGATCCTTGTGTATAGATTCGCAACTTTTATCTCCCTTCCGGCAATTAACCTGTCGGAAGTTGGAGATTTATTGGAACACTACAAAGAGCAGGGCGGTAATAACCAGGGAGCAGGTCTTCTTGGTCTTTTATCTTCATTCACAGGTGGTGCATTCAGCCAGGCTTCTATTATGGCGCTCGGAATTATGCCGTACATCTCTGCATCCATTATCGTGCAGCTGATGGGGATGGCAATTCCTTATCTGCAGAAACTTCAGAAAGACGGAGAATCGGGTAGAAATACGCTTAACCAGATTACGAGATGGCTTACCATCGCAGTTTGTTTGGTTCAGGCTCCTTCTTACCTTACTTCTATTACGCAGGTTTTCCTGCCTTACGAGCAGTTTTCGCAGGCGTACTACATAGAGCCTACAAGCATCATGTTCTGGCTGCCGAGTATTGTGATCCTGGTTGCAGGTTCTGTGTTTGCAATGTGGTTGGGAGAAAAAATTACAGACAAAGGTATCGGTAACGGTATCTCTATCCTGATTATGATTGGTATTCTTGCCGGTCTTCCTCAGGCTTTCGTACAGGAATTTGTAACGCAGACCGGTAAGGGCGGTTCAGGAACCATCATGATTCTTATCGAGGTGCTGTTCTGGATGCTGATGGTGCTTTGTGCCATTATCCTTTCCGTTGCAGTTCGTAAAATTCCGATTCAGTATGTAAGCCGTGCTCAGGCAAGAGGTAACGTAAGCCGCAATTTGATGGAAGGTGCACGACAGTGGATTCCGCTGAAAGTGAACGCCGCCGGTGTAATGCCGATCATCTTTGCGCAGGCGCTGATGTTCCTTCCGGGACTCCTCACAAAAGTGGATAATTCCAATACATTTTTTGCAGGATTCCAGGATGTATTCAGCTGGCAGTATAATGTGCTCTTCGGGTTACTTATTATCATCTTTACATTCTTTTATACAGCGATAACAATTCCTGTAAATCAGATGGCAGATGACTTAAAACGTAACGGAGGATTGATTCCAAAAGTAAGACCAGGGAAGGAAACCGCTGATTACATGGATGATATACTTTCAAAAATCACTTTGCCAGGTTCAATATTTTTAGCTATTTTTGCAGTCCTTCCGGCACTAGTGTACGGATGGCTGGTGGAGACGCAGAATTTCGCCCTGTTTTTCGGGGGAACTTCGCTGTTGATTATGGTTGGTGTGGTGCTGGACACTGTGCAGCAAATCAACACATATCTGCTGAACCACCATTATGATGGCTTGATGCAATCTAAATTATCAAGAACATCAAACCAATAAGTAACTGAATGGCAAAACAAAAACATATTGAACAGGATGGCGTGATCGTGGAAGCACTTTCTAACGCCATGTTTCGCGTGGAGCTGGAGAATGGCCACGTCCTGATCGCCCATATTTCCGGGAAGATGAGGATGCACTATATCAAACTGCTTCCTGGTGATAAGGTGAAACTGGAAATGTCACCGTACGACCTTACCAAAGGTCGCATCACATTCAGATACTGATATCCGAAAAGTATTAATAAAACAACTGATTGGTGTAGCAGCCAATGATCGAGCAGGAAGCCTGTGCTTTCTGTAAATAGAAAACAATTAAAGAAGAGCAATGAAAGTTAGAGCATCTATCAAAAAAAGAAGTGCAGATTGCAAGATTGTGCGTCGTAAAGGTGTACTCTTCGTGATCAACAAGAAGAACCCAAAATTTAAACAAAGACAAGGCTAAAATTAAATTATGGCGAGAATTTCAGGTATTGATTTACCAAAAAACAAAAGAGGCGTTATCGGTCTTACTTACATCTACGGAATCGGAAGAAGCACTGCTTCCCAAATTCTAGAAGCAGCCGGTATCAGCGAAGACAAGAAAGTCAACGAATGGAATGACGATGAATTGGCCCTAATCAGAAACTTTATCACCGACAACATTAAAGTAGAAGGTGAATTGCGCTCAGAAGTTCAGCTGAACATCAAGCGTCTGATGGATATTGGTTGCCAACGAGGAATACGTCACAGACTGGGATTACCTTTAAGAGGCCAAAGAACGAAAAACAATTCTAGAACCCGTAAAGGAAGAAGAAAAACTGTTGCTAACAAGAAGAAAGCAAGTAAATAATCTTTTAGAATTATTAAATAATGGCAAAACAGACTAAAGCAGTTAAAAAAAGAAAAGTAAAAGTTGAAGCTATTGGTGAAGCTCACATCCAGGCATCATTCAACAACATTATTATTTCTTTGACAAATAAAAACGGAGAAGTGATCTCCTGGGCGTCTGCCGGAAAAATGGGTTTCAGAGGTTCTAAGAAAAATACTCCTTTTGCTGCACAAATGGCGGCCGAAAACTGTGCTTCCGTAGCACATGAAGCTGGCCTCAGACGTGTAAAGGTTTTCGTGAAAGGTCCTGGTGCAGGTAGAGAATCTGCTATCAGAACAATTCACAATTCCGGGATTGAAGTTAGTGAAATCGTTGATGTGACACCTATGCCGCACAATGGTTGCAGACCACCAAAAAGAAGAAGAGTTTAATTTTTAGAATTTATCCATTATGGCAAGATATATTGGTCCAAAAACCAAAATCGCACGTAAGTTTGGAGCACCAATCTTCGGAGACGATAAAAATTTCGAGAAAAGAAAAAACCAGCCACCTGGTCAGCATGGTCCTAACAAAAGAAGAGGAGCGAAAAGATCAGAATATGCAATTCAGCTTACTGAAAAGCAAAAAGCAAAATATACCTATGGTATCCTGGAAAGACAGTTCGCCAATCTTTACGAAAAAGCGACCAGAGCAAAAGGTGTTACCGGTGAAGTATTGCTTCAGCTTTGCGAATCAAGACTGGATAACGTGGTTTACAGATTTGGTTTTGCGAAAACTAGAGCAGGTGCAAGACAGCTGGTTTCTCACAGACACGTTACCGTTAACGGTGAAATCGTAAACATCCCTTCTTATACACTGAAAGCAGGTGATGTAATCGCTATCCGCGAAAAATCCAAGTCACTTGAAGTTGTTTCTGATGCGCTTGCGTCAAAAGCAAACTACGATTGGCTTCAGTTCAACGACGAAAAGAAGGAAGGTACCTTCATTTCTGCTCCTGAAAGAATCCAGATTCCGGAAGACATCAAGGAACAGCTTATCGTAGAACTTTACAACAAATAATTTTTAAACAATCACTGCTCAACCAACAATATGGCAATTTTACAATTCATAAAACCCGATAAAGTAATTCTTCTAAACTCGGACGATTTCCAAGGCCAGTTCGAATTCAGGCCGTTGGAACCGGGCTTTGGTCTTACAATCGGTAATGCTTTGAGAAGAGTGTTGCTTTCTTCTCTTGAAGGATACGCTATTTCATCCATCAAGATCGAAGGTGTAGAGCACGAATTTTCCACCATTCCCGGTGTAATAGAAGATGTAACGGAAATAATCCTTAACCTGAAGCAGCTTAGGCTGAAAGCACAGACCGAAAATCCGGGAACTGAGCAGGTTACAGCAAAAATTTCCGGACAAAACAATGTTACTGCCGGAGACCTTGGTAAATCCATCAAAGGTTTTGAGGTTTTGAACCCGGATCTGATCATTGCTACAATGAACAAAGACGTAAAGTTCGAAATTACATTTACCATCGAGAAAGGTAGAGGATATGTACCGTCTGAACAGAACAAAAGCAGCAACGCTCCGTTAGGAACTATTGCGATTGATTCTATCTTCACCCCAATTAAAAAAGTGAAGTATGCGGTTGAAAACTATCGTGTTGAGCAAAAAACTGACTACGAAAAGCTGATTCTGGATATCGAAACAGACGGTTCTATTTCACCTCAGAATGCGCTTACTGAAGCTTCCAAGATTTTAATTTATCATTTCATGCTGTTCTCCGATGAGAGAATTACACTGGAAACGGAAGCTGTGAAAGCAAGCATTCAGTACGATGAAGAAACCCTTCACACGAGACAGTTGCTGAAATCCAAACTGGCGGATATGGATCTTTCCGTGCGCGCGCTGAACTGCCTTAAGGCTGCAGAAGTGGAAACACTGGGAGAACTGGTATCTTACAGCAAGTCGGATCTGATGAAATTCAGAAATTTCGGTAAGAAATCCCTGACTGAGCTTGAAGAGTTAGTGCATGCAAAAGGTCTTAACTTCGGTTTTGACGTTGCCAAATATAAGTTAGACGCTGATAAATAATAAACAATGAGACACGGTAAAAAATTCAATCATTTAGGAAGAACGGCGCCGCACAGAAAAGCCATGCTTTCCAATATGGCATGTTCGCTGATCGAGCATAAAAGAATCAACACAACTGTAGCTAAGGCGAAAGCACTTAGAGTTTATGTTGAACCACTTCTTACAAAATCAAAAGAAGATACTACCCATAACAGAAGAACTGTTTTCTCTTACCTGCAAAGTAAGGAAGCTGTTACGGAACTTTTCCGTACGGTTGCTCCGAAAATTTCTGAGAGAAACGGTGGATACACCAGAATCATCAAGACAGGATTCAGACAGGGTGATTCAGCTGATATGGCGATGATCGAACTGGTAGATTTCAACGAACTGTACAATCCAAATGCAGAAGAGAAGAAAACTACAAGAAGAAGCAGAAGATCTGCAGCTCCTAAGAAAGCTGAGGCTGCTGTTGCAGAAGTGAAAGAAACTCCAGCTGCTGAAGTGAAGGCTGAAGAGCCAAAAGCTGAAGCGCCGGAAGCTCCTGAAGCTGACGCTGCTGAAAAAACAGAAGAATAAGATTCTCTTAATTACGATAAACTCCGCATTGTTTACAGTGCGGAGTTTTTTTTTGATTAAGTGCAGCCTGCTTATTGTCCGCCGGCTTTCTTAAGCCCGATAACAGAATTTTCCTGCGTGATGATCAGGCTGTCCGGCTTTACAACAACGTCTACGCCGTTTTCACTGTAAAGCTTATTGCCGTTCTGCTCACCTGCTTCTTTCACGCGGATTGTGTGATTGTTGCTGTTGATGGAAATGAACTCAGCGCCTTCAAATGTGGTATAAGTAACAAGAGCATTGCTTCCGTCTTCCGCAACATAACGTACAGGTGCCGGTGTTTCGTCTGCTTTTATTACTCCGGTATTGCCACCGTCTTTTTTGCAGGAAACAAGGGCTGTGGCAAAAAGTACCGCTATAAACAGTTTTTTCATTTTGTTCTTATTTAAAAATTTTCTTTTAAAGATAAGGATTTCTCCCAAAATGGATTGATCCGCGATGATCTCCAGATTACATCAACCCAGTCAGTTTTTTATGTTTTTTTATGAATTTCCATGCATAAATCATTTCTGCCGAGCCATAAATTATCCGTAAATTTGTAGGAACAGCCTGACGCTTTTCGGGTTTCATTCGCAAACATTAAATAAAACTATACAATGAGCTACATTTCGTACATTGAAGCAAGACAGATTCTTGATTCCCGTGGAAATCCCACAGTAGAAGTTGACGTATTTACAGAAAGCGGTGCAATGGGCCGCGCTGCAGTTCCTTCCGGTGCTTCTA
>JAEWOS010000018.1 GCA_023460855.1 Bacteroidota bacterium
TAACACACAAATATATAAACAATTATATCAACACCAAACCGGTCGGGCAAAAAAAATCGAAATGCTGTTAATTGCTGTTATGGCAGGTCATGCCTTCAAATACGGCAGTTGGTATTGTGTATATAAGAGAAATATATTACCATTAATTTTCTGCAACTGTTATATATTGTTTACCAACATAAATTTTAAAGATTTTTCTTTTTAAACCGGCTTCTCAACAAAAAAAAAGTCCGCCGCATCTGCGGTGCGGTGGCCCTGTAGTTTTGGTGTTTGAAAAAATGCTGAAAAAACCTTCTTCCGGCAGTATCTACGCCATCTTTTTCCCGTCCTCTATAAACTGCGCCAGGCCGTTGTCCGTCAGCGGATGCTTCAGCAGACTCAGTATCGGAGCCAGCGGCGAAGTAATCACGTCAGCGCCTATTTTTGCGCAGTTTACAATATGCATGGAGTGGCGGATCGACGCTGCAAGGATCTGGGTCTCAAATCCATAGTTATCGAAAATCGTGCGGATCTCGTCAATTAGGTTCAGTCCGTCGTTCGAGATGTCGTCCAGCCTTCCGAGAAACGGCGAAACGTATGTTGCGCCGGCTTTTGCGGCAAGAAGCGCCTGTCCCGCAGAGAAAATCAGCGTGCAGTTCGTCTTGATGCCCTTGTCCGAAAAATGTTTCAGCGCCTTCACGCCGTCCTTCACCATCGGCATTTTCACCACAATATTCGGATGTATGGAGGCCAGTTCTTCGCCTTCACGCACCATTTCATCGTATGTTACAGACAGTACTTCGGCAGAAATATCGCCGTCCACGATCTCGCAGATCGTCTTATAATGCTGCATTATCGCGTTCGTCCCGCTTATTCCTTCCTTCGCCATCAGGCTCGGATTCGTGGTTACGCCGTCCAGAATTCCCAAATCCTGTGCCTCGCGGATCTGATCGAGATTGGCTGTATCAATAAAAAATTTCATTGTTTTCCGTATTAAATTTCAGTGGTGCAAAGATACCAATTTCGCTGCATTATTGGCGGTTCTTTTTTAGGAGCACGGCGGGCATAATTCTGCTGAACGGTATCACCGGCTTTCCGCACTCGCTTTTTTTGCCGGCATTGCTTTTGCCCTAGTTTTCGGCAAAAAAGAGCTCAGACAATTGCTTCAATCAGGGCTGGGAAGTCGGCTTGTCCTGCTGTTCACCATCGCTTCGCCTATTTTTTTCTATATTTGGAACGCTGCGGATTTCCGCACCAGTTTTATTGAACTTATACTTTATGAATATATTACTTGCTTCAACCTCAACTCTTTACGGAGGTCAGTATCTCGCATACATTAAAGACGAAATTGCTGAACTTTTCAGTGGTGTCGATGAAATCCTGTTTATTCCTTTTGCGCGTCCGGGTGGAATTTCCCACGAGGATTACACCGCAAAGGCAGCCGAATTTTTTGCAGATCTGAACATCAGAGTGCGCGGACTCCACGAGTTCGAGCATAAACCTGAAGCTATCGCCGACGCTAAAGGTTATTTTACTGGTGGCGGAAATACGTTTCTGCTGGTAAAAACGCTGCACGGAGAGAACCTGATGCACTTTCTGAAAGAAAATGTGGAAAGCGGAAAACCGTATCTCGGAAGCAGTGCCGGAAGCAATATTGGCGGAATGAATATGCAGACAACCAATGATATGCCGATCGTTTATCCGCCAAGTTTCGAATGTCTGGAGCTCGTTCCGTTTAACCTGAATCCGCATTACCTCGATCCGAATCCGGAAATAAAACACAATGGAGAAACGCGCGAAACAAGAATCAGGGAATTTCTTACGCAGAACGACATCAAAGTTATCGGACTGCGCGAAGGAAACTGGATCCGCAGAATCGGCGATAAAATTACAGTCGAAGGTTCGGAATCTACACGGATTTTTGAAAAGGACAAAGAACCGGTGGAAGTCGCGCCCGGAACAGTGCTTTCCTGATTTTTTTCAAAATACTTAAACTAAATTTATAGTAAAGGAAAATTAAATGAAGAAAAGTATCGCAGTTATTCTGCTAGCTGGCTCAACAATGGCATTTTCTCAGGGCATTTCCCAGAAACTCGATGCCGCGACAAAAAATCTGCTGAAATCCGATGCGGCAACTGCTGCAAATCTTTCTTTTTACGTTGCAGATGAAGCCGGAAATTTCGTTTATGAATATCAGGGAAACAAAGGGCTGTCATCAGCTTCAACCCAGAAAATTTTTACCGCTGCCGCTGCCTTGGAATCACTCGGTAAAGATTACAAATATACCACCACCGCGTCGCACACCGGAAAAATAAATGCAGGAACGCTGGACGGTAATCTGGTCATTTCCTCAAACGGAGATCCAACGCTCGGAAGCTGGCGCTACGAAAACTGGAAACCTGAGAAATTCCGGGATAAACTTATCACAGCAATCAACGTAAAAGGAATAACCAGTATTTCAGGTGATCTGGTTCTGGACGATACGTATTTCGATTTTCAGACGGTTCCCGGAGGCTGGCCCTGGAACGATATGGGAAATTATTACGGAGCGGGAGTGTGGAGCATCAACTGGCGCGAGAATCAGTTTGATATGAACATGAACGGAAAAAAACTCAACAGTCTGAACGTCGATCTTCCAAATGTAAAATGGGTGAACGAAGTGAAGACGGGCGGAAGTTCCGATCAAAGTCTGGTATTCACGGCACCGCATTCTGATGTTGCGTTTATCAACGGAACTTTGCCTGCAAAAGGAATCACGGTTTCCGGAGCGATGCCGAATCCGCCGCTTACATTGGGACATGAAATAAAAAACTGGCTGAACAGTGCCGGAATCGAAATGAGCGGAAATGTGGTGACGAATTCTTCAAGGCTGATTAACGGGCAGTCCGAAATAAAAGCGCCGTCAGCGAATAATTTTTTCACATATCAGTCGCCGGAACTCGAGAAAATCGTGTACTGGTTTATGCGCAAAAGCGTGAACCTGTACGGTGAAACGCTGATCAAAACGATGGCGATGGAAAAAAGACAGAATCCTTCGTTCGATACCGGAATAGATTATTTGAAGGATTTCTGGCGCGGAAAAGGAATAAATTCCACGATGATTAATTTCGCAGACGGAAGTGGACTTTCACCACAGAATTATGTGTCGGCAAAAGCGGAAGTTCAGGCTTTGATCTATGCCAAAAAACAGCCCTGGTTCGATGCTTTTTTTGAAGGCTTCCCAACGCAGAACGGCATGAGGATGAAATCCGGAACGATGAAGAACACCAAATCTTTTGCAGGATATCACACATCTTCCGCCGGCAAGAAATATGTGTACGCAATCCTGATCAATAATTATCAGGGTTCGGCAATCAGCGATGCGCTGTACAAAGTACTCAACGAACTTAAATAACAGCATTTGAAAAGGCCTTTCATTTCGAGATTTAATCAATGGATTATTTTTATTCTGCTTACCGCAATTGCGGGTGCAACTGTGGTAGGTTTTCAGGTGCTGATCGATTATCTGCGGAAGGAAGAAATCAAAAGAATTAATCTGATTTCGAAAGCAATCCGCATTCAGCAGGAAATCACAGAACCGGATCCCGCAATTCTCGAACTGATTCCGGAAATTATGGAGGCTGGAAATTCCATTCCACTCATCACGCTCGACCGTGAGGGAAGGCCGCTGGAACACCGGAATCTTCCGTCCAGCGTGGTCGGCAGCGAAGAAAAATTAAGGCAGTATGCGCTGAACATGGCACGGACTTATGAACCGATTGAAATTAAGCTTCCGGATGGCAATAATCAGTTCGTTTATTACGATAATTCGGCTTTGCTTAAATACCTGCGCTATTCTCCATTCATTTTAGGGGCGTTTGTGCTCATTTACCTGTTGTTTACCTTTTGGTTTCTCAGAACGATCAAAAAAACCGATGAGGGTTTTGTCTGGGCAGGTCTCGCCAAGGAAACCGCGCATCAGATCGGTACGCCTTTATCTTCAATGATCGGCTGGATCGAAATCATGAAAATGGAAAGTCCGGACATGATGGGCGTCCAGGAAATAGAAAAGGATGTGGAGCGGTTGCGCACTATTTCTGAACGTTTCTCGAAAATTGGCTCTGTTCCGGAACTCACGGATGATAATTTCACGGAAACCATACGTCAGAACTATAATTATCTCAACAGCAGAATTTCAACCAAGGTAGTCTTCACGCTCGACATTCCGGATAGCGATATCATCATCAGTCACAACCGGATTCTGATGAGCTGGGTGATTGAGAATCTCGTAAAAAATGCGGTGGATGCAATGAAAGGTAAAGGATCGCTGCAGATGTCGCTGTACGAAAAAGGAAAAAACATCATGCTTGATTTCAGGGATAATGGCTGCGGAATGACGAGCAGACAGGCTGCAAATGTCTTTAAGCCGGGATATTCCACTAAAAAAAGAGGGTGGGGTTTAGGTCTGAGTCTTGCCAGGAGAGTAATTAAGGATTACCATAAAGGTGATTTGAGGATTGCACATACAGAACCGGGAAAAGGAACAACGTTCCGGATTATTCTGAGAAAAGAGCCGCGGAAATTTTTAGGAATCTGATTTAATTAAGCGCTGAATTTTCTTTTTTCGCCCGGTATCTCACGAAAAAATTAGGATCAAACTGTACTTTTTCCGCTGAATCGAGGGTAACCTGCTGCCAGGAATCCGAAAGCATAATTTTCTGATTTCCGTTGATAATTAAAGGCATTTTAAAACCGGGAACCACTCTTTGAAATCTTAACGTCAGCTTTTTCCCGGTCTGTGAGTATTCCACGATGGGAATGTCTGTAGTCCGTAAATACTGCTCAAAAACGGTACTGAAATCGACTCCTGATTTTTCAGAAATATATTTTTCGATTTGCTCAGCAGAAACCGTCTGCTGTTTGAAATCCCGGTTCATTCCGCGCAGAATTTCACGGAATTTTACATCGTCATTGATCGCCGCACGAATGGTATGCAGCATATTTGCACCTTTATAGTACATATCGCCGCTGCCTTCATTACGCACACCATAAATTCCGGTGATATTGCCGTCGTTGCTGATATTCAGGCGCTGACCAATCACGTATTCATCTGCAGATTTCCGGTCCATAAATTTTTCTACAAAAAGCGTTTCCGAATAGGTGGTGAACGCTTCATGAATCCAGAGATCGGCCTGGTCTTTTGCCGTGATATTATTCGCAAACCATTCATGTCCGCTTTCATGCACGAGAATATAATCCCACGAAAGGCCTTTGCCGGTAAATGATAAATCTCTGCCAAGATAACCGTTGCGGTAGCCGTTTCCGTATGCAATATTGCTTTGATGCTCCATTCCCAGGTAGGGCGTTTCAACAACTTTGTAGCTGTCCTCATAGAACGGATACGGTCCGAACCAGTATTCCATGGCGCTGAGCATAGGTTTTACCTGGGTGAACTGCTTTTTTGCTTTATCTAAATTATAATTCAAAACCCAGTAATCAAGATCGAGTGTTCCTTTTTCACCGTTAAATGTATCTTTAAAATTGAGGTATTTACCGATATTCGGAACGATGCTGTAGGGATTGATGCTGTTTTTTACTTCCCAGGTGTAAGTGGTTTTTCCATTTTTGGAATTTTTGGAAATCAGCCTGCCATTGCCGACACCGGTCAGTTCGGAAGGAGTCGTAATACTCATTCTGATTCCTTCGTCCGGCTCATCATTCCAGATATCTTTGCTTGGAAGCCAGAGCGAAACACCATCGCCTTCCTGCGCAACGCTTACAAAAGGATTTCCGTTTTCGTCTTCAGCGAAAACCCAGCCTCCGTCCCATGGCGCATTTTTTGCGATTTTGGGCTGGCCGCTGTACTGGATTGTGAAGCTGCCTTTTTCTCCTTTTTTATATTTTTTATTTGCGGTGATGAATATAAAATCGCCGTCTCTTTTATGCGTGATATTTTTCGAATCAGCCATGGAGTAGGTCATCGGTTGCTGTAAATCAATCTGAAAAACAGGATTGGTAATATCGCGGGTGATTTCGAAATAAATAATGTTGCTTCCTGAGACCGAGCGCTGTGCGAAATTGGCTTCAACACTGAGTTCGTACTTCTTTACATCCCAGAAATTCCGGAACTGCGTGTCTGAACCTTTAAGCGTATCAATTTTGGTAAAATGCTGTGCGGAAACTGCTGCTGCAGCAAAAATTAAAAGAAAAGGAATTTTTTTCATGAAATTTGCAGGGGTCAATATCCCGTTAGATTCTGTTCTGTATGTAATGTTGTAAAATTAGTTCTTTTTTTTTCACATATTTGTTGAATCGCGGCAAACACAAATATTACCGGATGAAAGATGAAAATCTCCTGCCACTTATTCAAAGTGCGTTAAATAAAGACCAGAAGGCGCAAACGCGGCTCATCAATCTTTTTTGGGTCGATGTATTTTCATTTATACTGAAAAAAGTGAACAACGAAAAAGACGCCGACGAACTTACGGTAAGTGTATTTTCGAAAGTTTTGCAGAAACTCGATCTTTACGATCCCGGTTTTCAGTTCAAAACCTGGGTTCTCACGATCGCACAAAACACGGTTATCGATTTCTGGCGCAGAAAAGCCCGTGAAAATGAAGATGTTTCTTCGGATCTAGATACCACTGTGAACAGTTTCGCCAAATCTCCTGAAGAACTGCTTATTTCCGAGCAGGAACAACAGAATATTATGAAAATCGTGGAAAGTATGGAGGCCGGTTACCGCGAAATCATACGGCTCCGGTTTTTCGAGGAGAAAAGCATCAGAGAAATTTCTGAGGAACTGAAAATCTCGGTTTCCAACACAAAGGTGCGTATTATGCGTGCAAAAAAAATTCTGTCAGCACTTCTCAAGGAAAACGATCTGTAATTTTTTGTAAGACCATTTAATAGAGACGGTCTTTTTTTCAAGTTTTTGCTCCTGAAACTTTTCCGTAAATTTGTATGATTTTTCAATTATGAGCGAAACAATTCCGAATACCACAGTTCAGAAACCGAAATGGATCCGCGTAAAACTTCCGACCGGAAAAAATTTCCGTGAATTAAGAACGCTTGTCGATAAATATAAACTGAATACCATCTGCCAGAGCGGAAGTTGCCCAAACATGGGCGAATGCTGGGGCGAAGGAACGGCAACCTTCATGATTCTGGGTAATATCTGTACCCGGAGCTGTGGATTCTGCGGCGTAAAAACCGGGAAGCCTTTGAATGTGAACTGGGACGAGCCGGAAAAAGTAGCACGCTCCATAAAACTCATGAAAATAAAGCATGCAGTGCTCACTTCTGTGGACCGTGATGATCTGAAAGATATGGGCTCGATTCTTTGGGCAGAAACCGTAAATGCCGTACGGAGAATTTCTCCGGGAACCACGATGGAAACGCTGATTCCTGATTTTCAGGGAATATACAAACATCTGGACCGCGTGCTGGAAGTGGCACCGGAAGTGATTTCCCATAACATGGAAACCGTTAAAAGAATTACGCGCGAAGTGCGCATTCAGGCAAAATATGAACGCAGCCTCGACGTGCTGAAATATCTGAAAGATTCCGGGCAGAACAGAACGAAAACCGGTATTATGCTTGGTCTTGGCGAAGAAAAAGACGAGGTAATGCAGACGATTGAAGATGTACGAAATGCCGGAGTGGACGTCATTACGCTCGGACAGTATCTACAGCCAACCAGAAATCATTTGCCTGTGAAAAAATTCATCACACCGGAAGAATTTGATGAGCTTGGTGCATTTGCCAAAAATCTGGGATTCCGGCACGTAGAAAGTTCACCGCTGGTGCGCTCTTCCTATCACGCAGAAAAACATATTCATTAAACAGATCAGGATATTTTAATGTGCTGTTTTTTGCATGGTTTACTATTTTTAGAACCGCAGAAATTCCTTAAATTAGCACCTTAAAATTCAAAATTATAAATAACGCAGTTCAGCTGCTCAAAACCAAAAATCCATATGTCCGTATTAGAAATGAAAGTGCCTTCCCCGGGCGAATCCATTACCGAAGTAGAGATTGCAACCTGGCTGGTAAAGGACGGTGATTATGTAGAAAAAGATCAACCGATTGCCGAAGTGGATTCCGACAAAGCTACACTGGAACTTCCTGCAGAAGAAAGCGGTGTAATTACCCTGAAAGCTGAAGAAGGTGAGGTAGTGAATGTAGGGCAGGTTGTTTGCCACATCGATATGGATGCTGCGAAACCTGAAGGCGGGAAAGAAGAAGCTGAAAAAACGGAAGAAAAGAAAGAAGAGGAACCGAAATCTGAGGAAAAGAAAGAGGAACCGAAAAAAGAAGAACCGAAGAAAGAACAGCAAAAGCCTGCGGAAACTTACGCAACCGGCTCACCTTCACCGGCTGCAAAGAAAATTCTAGATGAAAAGGGAGTTGAGGCATCTTCAGTTTCAGGAACAGGAAGAGACGGAAGAATCACCAAATCTGACGCTGAGAATGCAGGCGTTCCGGCAATGGGAACACCTACAAATACAGGAGGATCCAGAGCGCAGACTTCTACAAGATTGTCTATGCTTCGCAGAAAACTTGCAACGAGGCTTGTGTCTGTGAAAAATGAAACAGCCATGCTTACCACTTTCAACGAAGTGGATATGTCTGAAATTTTCAGAATCAGAAAACAGTATAAAGAAGAATTTGCTGCAAAACACGGCATCGGTCTTGGTTTCATGTCTTTCTTCACGAAAGCGGTGACCAGAGCACTGCAAATGTATCCGGATGTAAATGCTTCGATCGACGGCGATCAAAAAATAAACTACGATTTCTGCGATATTTCAATCGCGGTATCAGGTCCGAAAGGTCTGATGGTTCCGGTTTTGAGAAATGCTGAAACCATGTCGTTCCGCGGCGTGGAAGCCAATATCAAATCTCTTGCGGATAAGGTAAGAGACGGAAATATTACCGTAGACGAAATGACCGGAGGTACATTTACCATTACAAACGGAGGTGTTTTCGGATCTATGCTTTCCACACCGATTATCAATCCGCCACAGTCTGCAATTCTGGGTATGCACAATATTATCCAGAGACCAATTGCCGTTGACGGAAAGGTGGTAATTCATCCGATGATGTATGTAGCCATGTCTTACGATCACAGAATCATCGACGGCCGCGAATCTGTAGGATTCCTGGTTGCGGTAAAAGAAGGTATCGACAACCCTGTGGAACATTTGATGGGAGGTGACGAAAGAAAGGCACTTGAACTTTAATAAAACATTCTCTAAAACATGATACAATCCCGCTTTCGTAAAAAAGGCGGGATTTTTGTATTGCTAAAGAAAACACTGGTTATGGTTTCCAAAATTACTTCCGATATCAGAATTTCCGTTCTTCCTGAGTACGATATGAAGAACAGTTACCCTTCTGAAAACCGACATGTTTTTAAGTATAATATTACGATTGAGAATCTGGGAGAAATTCCCGTAAAAGTTCTTAAGAGAAAATGGCTGATCTATGATGTTGGTTTTGGTTTTACCGAAGTTTCGGGTGACGGTGTAATTGGTCTTACACCGGAAATTCAGCCAGGTGAAAATTTTACGTATTTTTCCAATGTGATGCTTCGTTCCGGCGTTGGCAGCATGACCGGAAAATATTTACTGATGAATATGCTGACTTCCGAAAATATTGAAGTCGAAATTCCGAAGTTCAACCTTCTTTCTGAAGTACTCAGCAATTAATAATTAAAGCAGTTTTAGGTTTTTGGGGAACACTTCATTTACTTCTTCACGACTGGTAACCATCAGTTTTTGAAAACCCAGCAGCGAAATTTTGGCACAGACTTCCGCGTCGTCTCCTGCACGATGATGATTAAAGCTCAGTTGATGCGCATTTGCCAGATTTTTTAATCCGTAGCTGTTCAGTCCTTTCCACGATTTTTTAGCAATCTGTACCGAACACAGATAATTGATTTTTGGTTTGAAGAAACCGAAATGATCAAGACAACCGCGTAATACACCGGCATCGAATGCTGCATTGTGCGCGATCATCAGTTTTCCGTAAAGTAAATCCTGGGCTTCGTGCCAGATGTCGTCAAAAGCAGGAGCATCCTGCACATCTTCAGGAACGATTCCGTGAACGGCAATATTATAATGACTGAAATAAGGAAAACATGGCGGTTTAATAAGCCACGTCTGCGTTTTTACGATTTCGCCGTTTTCCACGACACAGATTCCCATTTCACAGGCGGAATTTTTTTCGTGTGTAGCCGTTTCAAAATCAATCGCACAGAAATCAATCATTTCAGAATCTTTTCTATTTCTTCCCAGTATTTCCTGTTTTTGGAAAGATTGTCATGGCTGCCGCCGGAAATCGTGATGAATTTCTTCTTGAGTTCGGGTTTTTCGGTTTTCAGCGTTTCAAAAAGTTTGCGTCCGGATTTTATCGGTACCACCTTATCCCTGTCCCCGTGAAAATGAAAGACAGGGCAGTTTACTTCCAGAATATTTTCGTTGGACAGGAAATGATAGGTCATCGTCGGCGAAATGCGGTTGGTTGCTTTTGCAGGCAGCCAGCGGTTCGCCATATCCTGAAGGTTAAAGAATGTTGCTTCCAGCACAAGTGTCCGCGGTTCGTTATCTGCCGCAATTTTCGTTGCAAATGCACCGCCCAGACTTCTGCCGTAAACCACAATTTTTTCCTCACCATATTTTTCTTTTAAGAAATCATAGCAGAACTGCGCATCACCAAAAAGAAATTCTTCATTTCTCGGACCACTGCTTTTGCCATAACTTCTGTAATCCGGAACCAGCACATCATAACCGTACTTCAGAAATTCCGATGCAATTTTACCCCAGCGTTCGAGATTTCCTGCATTGCCGTGAAAATAGAGAATGGCACCTTTTGGCTTTTCGTTTTTGAAGTAAAGCGCATTTATTTTTCCGTCTGCCGGCGTATCGAAAAACAATTCTTCGAAGTTGCTCTCGAATCTGAACTGATGCTTTTCCGAAAGTTTTACCGGAAGAAAAACCACTTTTTCCTGTAAAAACTGAATGAATTTAGGCATCTGCCGGATTTCTGATGATCAGAATTTTGTCAACACGCTGCCCGTCTTTATCGATGATTTCCAGGGTCAGATCTTCAATTACGATTTTGTCGCCAACCTGAGGAATCCGTTTGAGCTCATTGATGAAAAGTCCGACAAGCGTCGTGTAATTGTCTTTATTTTTGGTCTCGAAATCCAGTCCGAAAAACTTGGTAAATTCCACAATCGGGAACTGTCCGTCTGCGAGCCAGGAATTTTCGTCTCTTTCCGTGATGCGGTAATCAAAATAATCAAACGTTGTTGTATCGCCAACCAGTGCGTCTGTAACATCAGCTAGGGTAACCATTCCCACCGTGTTTCCGTATTCATCGATGATAATTCCGTAGTGGTTTTTTTCTTTTTTGAAAAGTTCCAGCACCTTATAAGCCAAATAATTCTCGTTCAGAAAAACCGGCTGTCGCAAATAATTTTTAATGTCGAAACTGTTTTTGTCTTCCAGCGGAAAAAGGTCTTTCATCAGAATAATTCCAAGGATATCATCAGAATTATGGCCGTTGCGGACCGGATAAGCATCGTGCTTGTTTTCCTTGATTTTTTGCAGAATACTATGGATATCTTCCTGAAATTCCAGAAACACCATGTCAGTACGGTGCGTCATCAGCGTGTTTATTCTGCGGTCGCCAAGTTCGAAAACGCGTTCTACAATATCATGTTCAATAACTTCAATTTCTCCTTCCTGAGCGCTTTCTTTTACGATAGATTTAATTTCTTCTTCGGTTACAATGCTTTCAGAACTGCTTTTGATACCGAAAATGCTCAGAATTAAATTGTTGGTAGTTGTAAGTAGCCATACAAACGGAGCAGTAATTTTGCTCAGCAGATCCATTGGTTTTGCGAGGACGGTGATGATGCTTTCAGGAAACGTCATACCGATTCTCTTCGGCAAAAGTTCACCCAGTACAATAGAAATATAGGTAATGAAAATTACAATTCCCGTAGTTGCCAGTCCGTCTGAATATGGGCGGAGAAATTCGAAACCGTTAAGGAATTCCTGAAAATTGCTGGTGAGGTTTTCCCCGGAATAAACCCCAAGTAAAATACCGATCAGCGTTATTCCAATCTGCACTGTGGAAAGAAATCTGGTTGGATTTTCAGACAGTTCGAGCGCTTTTTTTGCGCCGCTGTTTCCTTTCTTGCGGGCATTTTCCAGCTTGAAGCGTCTGGAAGAAACCAGCGACATTTCGGACATTGCAAAAATTCCGTTTAACAATACAAGTGCTATGATGATGATAATTTCCATTGAAAATATTTGATGCTCTAAAAATAAGGAAAGCAGATGAATTTTTATTCGCGGTGGCTCATATTAAGGCTGGTCTGTGTAAAATTTATTTCTTCCGGCGGATGGGTGAGGTCTTCAAAAATTTCGCTGAGCACGCGGTGGTATTCTTTAAATTTGTGCACATCGAGATGTCCCGCTTTCAGAATGATGTACAGTCTTGTATTTTCCGGCTGAATTTCAGAAAGATGTATGGCCGTGGAAACAGGAACGAGCCGGTCTTCGCTGCCGTGTATTATTTTAATCGGGCAGTCCACACTCTGCAGATATTTGTAGGTGGGCAGATTAAAACGCATAAAGTATTTTACCGGAAGCCAGGGCAAATAGCGGTTTATGGATTTCTCCAGGCTGTGAATAGGGGAGTTCAGAATAAGCAGCCTAGGATCGTTTCTTGCGGCAAGCCTCGCAGCAAAAGGCGTACCGATACTTCTTCCGTAAATGACAAGGCGGTCCTCCGGAACCTGTTTTTTCACCAGATCGTAAACAAACTGAATATCGTACTTCAATCCCTGCGAAGTGCGTTTTCCGGTGCTTTTTCCGAATCCGCGGTAATCGAGCATGATTACATCATAATTCAGGCGGGTAAAATCGGTCGCGAATTTTCCCCAGCCTTTGATGCTTTTCGTATTGCCTTTGAGGTAAAATACAATTCCTTTGGGATGTTCTGCCTTAAAATGCAGATAATTGATATTAACGCCGGGCTGGGTTTCCACAGTCAGTTCTTCAGCATTCAGATTGTCGTATGCGAATTTAAAATCCGGCGGAAGTTTCTCGGGATGAAAAAAGAATTTCTGCTGAAAAAAGTAGATGATCAGTCCCACAACAAGAGTGAGGACAATCCAGATAATCACAATAGTTAATGCGTCCAGTTTCATTTTCAGCTTCTGAAAATAAATGTAAGGATTTTAAAACTATTGCTGATACGTATAAAATTGCGCAGGAAAAGATCTTAGGAATTCAGAAATTTAGTTACCAGATCTTCAAACTGTACAATATCAAAAGGTTTTGCCAGATGCGCATCGGCTCCCGCTTCCTCTGCCAGTTCGCCGATATTGGTATTTGCGGTAAAATAAACCACCGGAATATTTTTCAGATCAGGATCGGCTTTCAAAAGTTTTGTCGCTTCAATGCCGCTGATATCCGGCAGCCAGTTATCCATAAAAATCAGATCGGGCATATACTCGCGCACCTGAGATTCTATATCGTTGGTGGTTGGTGATGTTTTTACTTCACATCCCAGATCTTCCAGAATATAAGTGCACAGTTCCAGTATTTCTTTATTATCGTCGAAAATGAATATTTTTTTACTCATAATTTTTTACAGTTGATTGATATAATCGGCCATTTCTTCGGTGCGCAAAACTGCATCGGTTTCCACTTCTGCAATTGCATATTCAGGCATATACGGAACCTTTGCGGATTCCGGCTGCTGTACAACAGCCATTCCTCCGTATTCTTTTACTTTCAGCAGTCCTTTTGTACCATCCTGGTTGGATCCGGAAAGCAGCATACAGGTCAGCTTCTCTTCAAAAACCTCCGCAGCACTTTCGAAAGTAACATCGATAGAAGGCCGCGAGAAATTAACTTTTTCTGAGGCATCCAGAGAAAATGTGTGATCGTTTTCTATCAGCAGATGATAATTCGGAGGAACAATATAGATGGTTCCTGCTTTCATTTTCTCCTTTTCTTCAAGCTCTTTTACCGGAATTTCCGTTTTGTGGCTCAGTAATTCAGTTAGCATGCTGTCTTTGCCAGATTTTCGGTGCAGCACCAGAATAATCGCAAACGCGAGATCCGTTTTTAGCGCAGGCAAAACTTTCAGCAGAACTTCGAGGCTTCCGGCAGAACCTCCGATGATAAGCACTTCGCACCGCTGTTCCATATTTAGTGAATTTTCCGCCATATTTTTTCAGTTCCAACACGTTCATAATTCTTGGAAACCGTGGAAAAGTCCAGTGTTTCTTTTGTGCCCAAAGCCAGATATCCGAATTTCTCCAGGCTGCCGTCAAAGAGTTCGAAAACCTTGGTTTGCAGAGGCCTGTCGAAATAAATAATGACATTGCGGCACATGATGAGCTGAAATTCGTTAAATGAATTGTCTGTTACCAGGTTATGCGTAGAGAAAATGATTTTCGATTTGAGTTCGTCCTTCAGTTTTCCCAGGGAATAATTTGCGGTATAATAATTCGAAAAATTCTCGCTTCCGCCTGCTGCATTATAATTCTCGGTGTACATTTTCAGTTTGTTCAGCGGAATTATAGCCTGTGCTGCATTTTCCAGAACAGCGCTGTTGATGTCTGTTGCGTAAATCAGGGATTTATGAAGGAGATTCAGTTCCTGCAGGAAAATAGCGATGGAATATGCTTCTTCACCGGTGCTGCATCCCGCGATCCAGATGCGTATAAACGGATATGTCCGCAGTCGTGGCAGAATTTCATTTCGCAGTTCCCTGTAAAATGCGGGATCACGAAACATTTCGGTTACATTAATGGTAATTTCTTCGAGAAAGCGCTTGAAATATCCTGGATCAGTACGAATTTTATAACGGTACTCCGCAAAACTCACAAATTTGTCCATTTCGTACAGCCGGATCATCCTGCGCTTCAAAGAGGCACGTGAATATCCGGTAAAGTCATAACCGTAAACTTCGAGAACGTCAGCCAGCAGAATTTCTACCTTTTCATCGTTATTTTCCGACTTCACTTTTCTGCTGTTACCTGGTTTAGCACTTTCAATAATTCATCTACATTTACCGGTTTCGAAATATAGGCATCTGCGCCCGCTTCAAGACACTTTTCACGATCGCCCGACATTGCCTGCGCCGTAATTGCCACTACCGGAATACTTTGGAGTGAAGAGTCGCTTTTCATTTTACGTACCGCTTCATAACCGTCCATTTCCGGCATCATCATATCGAGCAGAACCACGCCGACATTCTGGTTTTTTGCCAGAAGCTGAAAGCCTTCCGCCGCACTTTGCGCAGAAATGCATTTATATTTTTTCGCTTTTAAAACCGCGGTAAGTGCAAAAATATTTTTGCTGTCATCATCGATGATGAGAATTTCACTGTTTTTCATAAACGTTAGTACTAATTTTTATCGTAAAGCCAGACTCTTAAAAGAGAGATCAGCTGATCAATATCTACGGGTTTGGAAATAAAATCCGATGCGCCAACCGCGATACATTTCTCGCGGTCGCCCATCATTGCTTTTGCCGTTACGGCAAGAACCGGCAGTTTTCTGTATTTTTCGGAATTCCTGATTTCACGGATTGTTTCGTATCCATCCATTTCCGGCATCATCATATCCATGAGCACTACATCCACATCCGGATTTTTCTCCAGCACAGATAAAGCTTCTTTTCCGTCCATCGCTGGAATTACGTTCATGCCGTGCATTTCCAGAGCTTTGGTAAGAGAAAAAATATTCCGGACATCATCATCAGCAACCAGTACGGTTTTATCTTTCAGGATATTGCGGAGTTCACTTAAATTTCCGAGACCACTGTCTGCAGTTTTGGTTTTATTTTTTTCTTCAACCAAATGAAGAAAAAGGCCGGCTTCATCAAGTATCCGTTGATAGGAATAAGCTGTTTTTACTACAATGGAATCCGCATATTTCTTGATGCGGTTTTCTTCGCCTTTAGAAAGATTTTTTCCTGTAAAAACGATAATCGGGAGCTGTTCCAGACCGGGGTTCTGTTTGATGGTTTCAAGCGTTTCATATGCATTTCTGTCCGGCACGCCCATATCCAGAATTACACAGTCGATTTCGCGGCTTTGCAGGGATCCGATGCTGTCGGTTACATTTGTTGAAATACTCGTGTTAATATTATGGGCACTCAGGAAATAACTCAGTGCTTTGGCGTGCTGCTCATTTTCTTCCACAATCAGCACTTTTTTTGGCGATTTTGTCAGCGCGTTTTCCAGTTTCCGGAACATATCCTGCATCTGTTCCAGCGCAAAAGGTTTGTTGATGAAATCTACCGCGCCTTTCAGCAGACTTTCCTGTTTCATTTTCATTGAAGACATCATGTGTACCGGAATCGGTTTGGTCTCCGGTTTGGATTTCAGGGCTTCCATCACCTGCCATCCGTCCATTACCGGCAACTGAATATCCAGCAGAATTGCAAGCGGCCTGAAATGCTGCGCCAGTTCGATGCCGTCGTCACCGCGAACAGCAACAATTCCTTTATAGTTTTTACTTCTGGTATATTTCAGCAGAATCCTGGCAAAATCCGTGTCATCTTCAATAATGAGGATTACTTTATCGCCTTTCTCGATGTTTTCTCTGTCATCATCAACCGGTTGCGGAATATTTTCAGAAATATAACGCTGTGGCTGTTCTGTGGCAGCTCCGGGAACAGGCAGTGCAGTCTGCAACTTGGCAATTTCCGGAAGAACAATGTTTTCCTCAGATTCTTGCTGCGTTTTTTCTGCGTCAACCGGAACAATCAGTTTGAACTCGCTGCCTTCTCCTTCTTTGCTTTTTAATTCTATTTTGCCGCCCAGCAATCTCGCAAGTTCGCGACTGATTGAAAGTCCGAGCCCTGTTCCTCCATATTTTCGCTGCGTGGAACCATCTGCCTGCTGAAAAGCTTCAAAAACCATGCGCTGTTTGTCTGCCGGAATTCCAATGCCTGTATCGATTACGCTGAATGCAATGTTTTCCTGTTCAGGATTGTTGTGAACCCTAATTGTGATGCTTCCTTCAGAAGTGAATTTCAGTGCATTGGAAAGCATATTTTTAAGGATCTGTTCAATACGTTGTTTATCAGTTTTGATCAGCTGACCGTTTTCTCCATCTGATTCAATTTTGAGTTCCAGGTTTTTCTGGCTGGCCATCGGTTTGAACATGAGTTCCATGTCTTTCAGAATTTCGCTTACAGGAACATCGGTAATGTTCAGCGTCATTTTACCGGCTTCAATTTTCGATAAATCCAGAATTTCGTCGATGAGTGTGAGCAGTCCCTGTCCGGAATTCTGCATTACTTCCGCATATTCTATATACTGTTCATCCAGATCCTCACTTTCCGTCATGAGTCGGGACAGCAACAGAATAGAATTCAGCGGAGTTCTGAGTTCATGGGACATGTTTGCCAGGAATTCTGATTTATAGCGCGTACTTTGTTCGAGCTCGATGGATTTTTGCTGAATGTCCAGGTTATGCTGATGAATTAACGCATTTTTTTCTTCGAGGAGACCTGTTCTTTCCTCAAGTTCCTGGTTGCTTTGCATCAGTTCTTCCTGCTGAACGCGCAGTTCTTCTTCTGATGCCAGTAATTTTTGCGATTGTGCTTCCAGTTCGGCATTAATGTTTTCCAGTTCGGAATGCTGCGTCTGCAGTTCCTCAGCCTGAGCCTGTGTTTCTTCCAGAAGTTCCTGAAGCTGTTCCTTGCTTTTCACGGCAAAGAAAGCGATGCCGATATTTTCAGCGACGCTTTCGAGAAATTTCAGCTGCAGGGGAGAATATTCATGCGTAGATCCCAGTTCGATAACACCAAGCGGAATATGATAACGTGTGAGCGGAAAAGCAACGATGTTTTTCGGCTTTGTGTGTCCTGTAGCATAGGAAATGGTTTTTTCATCGTCCGGAATATCATTCACCAGAATTTTCTTCCTCGCTTTGAATGCCTGTCCTGAAATTCCTTCACCAATTTTCAAAACCTTCTTTACATCGTCATTTACGGCATAACCTCCGGCGTAATGCAGCAGATTATCATCTCCATGAACGTAAACCGCTGCCATAATACTTCCGGTTTGCTGTACCGTAATGTCCAGAATGTCTGTGGTGAAAGCCTCTACGGATTTTTCGCCCATCATGCGGTCATTCAGCTGTGCGACGGAAGTACTCAGCCATTCCTGTTCTTTCAGCGTATTGATGTTGGACTGCAGCGATTTGGCCATTTTGTTCAGCGGTTCCGCTACGTCACCCAGGTTTTGTCGCGCCTCGTGGTCGGACAAAATATCATAGTTGCCCGCTGAAATTTTTTCTGATGCCGTTCTTATTGCAGTAAGGCGGTTTTCAGCTTCATCATTTTTTGTTTCAAGTTCATCGGTCAGTTCTGTTTTTTCGTCATAATCCTGCGCAACTTTTCTGTAAAATACCAGTGTGATTAAAATTGACAGCAAAGCAGAAAAAATGATAAGCCACGGTGTATACATTGCGAACTTATCCATGTTTTCCGTTCTTTCCAGCAGTAATGCCTCTTCTTCTTTCTGCAGTGCATCAACGGAACTCCGGATTTGGTCCATATGTTTTTTCCCGTTAAAAAGCTGCGTCGTTGTAATGGTATTATTTGCTTTTTTGTAAGCGAGGTTTTCATCAAGAATGTTAAGACGTTCATTCACATGCGTTTTGAGTTTCTCGAAGTTCAGCCTTTGCTGATCGCTCTCATCCATTTCTCCGGCAAGCCTGCTCAGCTGATCCTCAATCTGCTCTTTCGCATTATTATAGGGATTCAGGAAGCGGTCGTCTCCTGTCAGCAAATAACCGCGCTGTCCTGTTTCTGCATCTTTTACCAAAGTGAATGTGTTCTGAAGCGCATAAATTGTTTTATTGCTGTCCCGGAGCATAGACGAACTTTCGATCAGATTCTTGATGCTGATGTATGATGCTACCGAAGAAATAATCAGCAGCAAGAGCGAGATTCCCAGTCCGAACCGTAAATTTCTTTTAAAAATCGTCATATATGATTATTCAGTTTCAGTGTTAGAATTCAGGGGAAGGTAAAAGTAGAACTCTGAACCTTCGCCCGGAGCGCTCCGTACGCCAATGTGGCCGTCGTGTCTTTCAATGATTTCGTGACAGATAAAAAGGCCGATTCCCAATCCCTGAAAGCGTTCCGAAGTTTCCTCTACTCTGTAGAATTTATCAAATATCTTTTTCTGATGATCTTCAGTCATTCCAATTCCGAAATCTTTGACACAGAAGTATGCCTGCCCGTCGCGAATTTCTGAAGTAATATGGATTTCCTCGGTATCAGGCGCGTATTTCACGGCATTGCTGATGAAATTTACCATCACCTGCTCAAGACGCATTTCATCTGCCAGAATATTTCCAACAGCAGAACCTTTTTTAATCATCCGGACATTGGCGTGCGACTGTTGCATGATTTCCAGTACATGATTCAGCAACTGATCAAAATTAAATGATTTCTTGCTGAACTGCAGTTTACCGCTCTCAATTTTGGAAATGTCGAGCATATCTGCAACGAGCAGTTGAAGTTTTTCCACCTGGTTGATTACGGTATGAACTCTGGTTTTTGATGTTTCCAGGTCATTTTTCTGAATGCTCCGTTCCAATAGCTGAAGAAATCCTTTTACACTGGTCATCGGCGTCTTCAGTTCGTGACTTGCAATACTGATGAACTCGTCCTTTTTTCTTTCGGCTTCTTTCCGGAACTCTATCTCTTCCAGTAATTTTCGCTGCATTTCGTTCAGTGCGCGACTCTGCTCATAAATCCTGTAAAACGTTTTCACTTTCAGAAGCAGGATGTTAATGTCTACAGGCTTGCTGATGTAATCCAGCGCTCCGGAAGAATATCCACGCGTAATCAGCTGAACATCTGCGCTCGCCGCCGAAAGGAAAATAATGGCTGTTTCTTTTGCTCTGCTGTAACCTTTTACAGCTTCTGCCACTTCGAATCCGTCCATTCCGGGCATCTGTACATCAAGAATGATTAAAACATAGGATTTCTGCAGGATTTTTTTCAGAGCTTCTTCTCCGGAAGAGGCCGTATCCACTTCGAAATCGTTTTTCTCGAGAACTTTTTTCAGAGAAATAATATTCTCCGGTGAATCGTCAACTATCAGAATCATGCAATATCAGTTTTTTTACCTTGTAAAAACCGTAAATTTACATAATTCCTGTCAGATTTAATTTTACCTGAAAGTGCTTGAAGAAATGCAGCCTGTCCGCGTTTAAGAAAAATTTAAAGGTAAATACAGCAATCTCTTCAATTTTTTTTTGTGGCAGTTAGAATTTTGAAAAATTTCACGAAAAATCCCTCAATTTTAATTTTTTGCGCAGGAAATTAAAAGTATTTTGGTTCCTTCTTTCAATTCTATTTTTTCAGGAAATGCCGGAAGATGAGCCATTTCGACTGATAGTAATCTGTTCGCTGAAAATTCCCTCTGCGTTTCCAGGTTTCTGCAGCCTGACCGTAAAAGCCAAAATGCGCTTGCACAATTGCCCACAAATGCGGGAAACCGTTTTTGAGACCGAAGTAAATTCCTGCAATTCCGTCCAGACAAAGCCTTAAGAATATAATCCAGATCAACCCGGGAAACGGGAGGTTTTTGAGCATCATCGAAAGATTATTGCGAAAATTAAGGTAAGTTTTCTGTGGGCTCTGTTTGTTGAGCGTGCCGCCGCCGAGGTGATAAACCGCAGAATGTCCACTGTAGTAAATTTCCCGGCCTTCATTTTTCAGGCGCCAACAAAGATCAATTTCTTCCTGATGGGCGAAAAAACGTTCATCAAAACCGTTCTGTCTGCGAAAATCAGCAGAACGTATAAACATGGCACAACCTGAAGCCCAGAAAACAGGCTGTTCATCATCATACTGTCCGAGATCTGTTTCTGTATCATCGAAAATTCTACCGCGGCAATACGGATATCCCAGATTATCGATAAGTCCTCCTGCAGCTCCTGCAAATTCAAATTTGGTGCGATCAGTTAATGACAATATTTTTGGCTGAACCGCGGCAATATTTTGATTTGTTTCGAACAGGTTCAGGACGGGAACAGTCCAGTCTGCTGTAACTTCCACATCGGAATTGAGCAGACAGAAAATGTCAGCGTCTATTTTTTTTAAACCTTCATTGTAGCCTTTGGCAAAACCGAAATTCCCTGCATTTCTGATGATTGTAATTTCCGGATAATGCTGCTGCGTAAAATCAACGGAATCATCTGTGGAAGCATTGTCGATTATGTAAATCGCTGCACCGCCGGAATGTGCAGTAACGGAAGGCAGAAATTTCTGCAGGAACTCTTTCCCGTTCCAGTTCAGGATGACAACTGCTAATTTCGTCATGTTCAGACAGATTCTTTATCGAGATGTTTGATGGAGCCGGAATTTTTCCATTTCCGGTGGCTCCACAGATAATTTGCAGGATCTTTTCTGATGGTGCGTTCCAGAAGACTGTGGAATTTCCGTACTACTTCATGCTCCGTAAATTTTTCTGCATCGGGTTTAATCTCATAATAATTCACCTGATAAAAGCCGCGCTTTACCTTTTTCATATCGCAGTAAATAAAGCAGAGATTCATACGAGTCGCCAGTTTGTCGTAGCCGATAAATGCCGGCGTTGCCTGATTCAGAAACATTACCCCGTAATCTACCACGTTAATGTGCGGGGTTTGATCGGCAACAAACATATAAATGGAATTTCCGTTGTTTTTGTTGCGAAAAATATGCTTAATCACGTCATTAGCTTCAATCGCTTCATTGCCATAGCTGCCGCGGATTTTTTTGATCTGTTCCTCCCAAAAACTACTGTTTACTTTTCTGTAAACGGGGTAGCAATTTTCCTGTGGAACAACGGTTGCAAGCGCATTGAACCATTCCCAGTTGAACACGTGCCCGGAAAGCATAATAATATTTTTTCCGTCTTTTTTGGCCTGACGGAACAAGTCCTGATTGATATGCTGTACCCGAACCCGGAGTTCGGTGGAGCTGATGGTGAACGATTTAATGGTTTCTACGAGATAGTCCGAAAAATTGCTGTAAAAATCGACCATGATTTTCCTGAGTTCCTGTTCAGTTTTGTCGGGAAATGAATTCCTGATGTTTTTGTAGACGACTTTTTTCCGGTATCCTGCAACGTGATAGATTCCGAAAAAAATGAGATCCGAAAAGAGGTAAAGAACCTTCAGCGGAAACCCGGAAACGAAAAGTACTATGTGGAAAAGGGCTTTCATAGAAAAGACGTGCAAAGTTACGCAATAATAAATCCGGTTTTTTTCCGTTCGAGGCTAAATTTGTTTAATTTCACCAAAAAATAACACATGAAGCATTTCAGATTATATGCAGCGCTTGCCTTTACCGCTTTTTTTTGTGCAACCGCATGTTCCCAAAAAGCCGACAAGGTTACCACGGTTTCAGCTGATTCCGTGAAAACTGCCGGCGACAGTGCAGCTATTGCTGCCGAGAAAAAGAAAGATGCGGAAGCGGAGAAAGGTAAACTGCCAAAGCCATATCATCCGGAAGATGATGCGGAATTAAGAATAACCGAAATGGTTTCCGTCGCAAAAAAAGAAAACAAAAATATTATTCTTCAGGCCGGCGGAAACTGGTGCATCTGGTGTCTGCGCTTCAATAATTTTGTGCAGACAACTCCGGAACTGAAAAAAACGGTTGACGATAATTATCTGTACTATCACCTGAATTATTCACCGGAGAACAAGAACGAGAAAATCTTTGCCAGATACGGTAATCCCGGAGATAAATACGGTTATCCGGTTCTGCTCGTACTCGATAAAAACGGCAAACTCATCCATACTCAGGAAACCGGAGCGCTTGAAGAAGGAAAAGGTTACAGCGTAAGCAAGGTGAAGGAATTTTTCGAAAAATGGAAACCGATGTAAATGAAAAAATTGGCAATACTGCCAATTTTTTTTGTGCCTTTGCTTACATCAGTTTTTTTATCCAGTTCATTTTCTTTTCGTTGTAAGGCGGATATTTTAAGTCCGGCTCGCCCCACATCGCGCGTTTCATCACTGCTTTTTTGTGTGAAAAGGTTTCAAAGCCAAATTTACCGTGATAATTTCCCATTCCGGAGTTTCCGACACCGCCAAAAGGAAGGTGTGGATTTCCGAGATGCATCAGTACATCGTTGATGCAGCCTCCGCCAAATGACAGCTGCTCAGTAAAAAGCGACTGTTCATCTGCGTTATTTGAAAATAAATAAGCGGCGAGCGGCTTCTCACGGTTGAGAACTTCCAGCAGCGCCTCACGGTAATACTGATAGGAAATTACAGGCAGCAACGGTCCGAAAATTTCTTCCTTCATCACATCATCGTCCCAGGTTATATTTTGCAGAACAGTTGGTTCAATAAACAGTTTTTCTGCATCAGAATTACCTCCATAGAAGACTTTTTCAGGATCGATCAGTTTTTGCAGCCGGTCGAAATTTTTTCTGTTGATAATCCGTGTATATTGCTCACTGTCCGGCGAATAATTGAAATTTTTGATATACTGTCTCAGGTATTCCAGAAATTTCTGCTTTACCGACTGGTCAACTAAAATATAATCCGGTGCAACACAGGTTTGGCCGGCATTAATATATTTTCCCCAGACGATTCTTTTCGCTGCAGTTTCGAAGCTGGTGTTTTTCGTAACGATGGCAGGTGATTTCCCTCCCAGTTCCAGTGTAACGGGAGTCAGGTTTTTAGCTGCTGCTTCATACACGATCTTTCCGACGCGCGTGCTTCCCGTAAAAAATATTTTATCAAATTTTAGATTCAGCAGTTCTGTTGTTTCTTCAATTCCACCCTGAACCACGCAAAGCAGTTGTGGGTCAAAATGATTGTTGATGAGGTCAGCCATTGCTTTGGCTGTATGTTCTGCTACTTCGCTCGGCTTTATAATGCAGGTGTTTCCTGCGGCAATTGCTGCAATAGTAGGTGAAAGGGAAAGCTGGTAAGGATAATTCCAGGCTCCGATTACTAGAACATTTCCAAGCGGTTCGTAATAAATTTTGCTGCTTCCGGGAAGATTGACGATGTTGGTGGAGACATTCCGCGGCTTTGCCAGTTTCTTCACTCTTTTGATGTAATAATTGAGGTCATTCAGTACAAACGAAATATCGGTTACGAAGGTTTCAAATTTTGATTTCCCGAAATCCTGCTGAATAGCATCAAAAAGTTTATCCTGATTTTGCTGGATTACTTTCCTGAAGGTTTTTAGCTGATCGATCCGGTAATCAGCATCTTTGGTTTTATGTGTAAGATAGAATTCTTTTTGCTTATTTAAGATATTCTCAAAATCCATTTTGTACATTTATCTATAACAAAATTAACCGAAAAATATTACAGTAAAAATGAATTTCAGCGGTAAAAAAGTTCTGATTACGGGCGGCTGTTCAGGAATTGGAAAAATTATGGGCAGAAAAGCGCTGGAGCGGGGTGCAGCTGCTTTATTAATCATAGACATAAATGCTGAAGGACTCGCGCATACCAAATCGGAATTTTCGATTTTCGAAAAAACGGTTTCTGTATATCAGTGTGATCTTTCGAATCTGGAGCAGGTGAAACAAACCGCCGCCAAAATCAAGAATGAATTTTCCGCAATCGATATTCTGATCAACAATGCAGGTGTAATAACAGGAAAGTATTTTCATGAACACTCCCATGAAAACATTGAAAAGTCCATGCTTATAAATGCTAACGCGCCGATGCATCTGACACTGGAATTTCTTGGGGGAATGATGCAGCAGAATTCCGGAGCGATCTGCAATATTGCGTCTTCTGCCGGACTGATTTCCAATTCGAAAATGTCGGTGTACGCTGCTTCAAAATGGGCAGCCACTGGCTGGAGCGACAGTCTGCGGCTTGAAATGGAGCAACTCAACAAAAAAATTTCGATAACGACGATTATGCCGTTTTACATCAACACCGGAATGTTTGACGGCGTAAAATCGAAACTGCTTCCGATTTTAGAGCCGGAACAGACATCCGAAAGAATCATAAAGGCCATCGAAAACGAAACCAAAATGCTGGCAATGCCGCTTCCGTACTGGTTTATCCGACTTTCGCAGGGAATTTTACCACTTCCGGCTTTCGACTGGGTGATGGCGAATGTTTTCGGAATATACGACACGATGAAGGATTTTAAGGGAAGGAGGTGAGTGATTGGTGATGAGTGTTTTAGGAATTAAGAGATTAAGGAATTAAAAGGTAGTAAATGAATTAAGAACAGGGAATTAGATATTGGTTCAGGAAATGCAGAAATTGACATATAGAAAAAGGCTGTCAGAAACTGACAACCTTTTTTTATTAAGTCTGTAATATCTTATGCTTCTTCTGCAGGAGTTTCCTCTGCTTTTGGAGCGGCCGGAGCAGCTTTAGGAGCAGCCGGTTCAACCGGAGCATCAGAAACGATATCGAATTCGTAGTTGTATTCAACATCTCTGTGAAGTCTTACAAGGGCAGAATATTTACCTGTTCTCTTGATATTGTTTCCAGGGATTCTGATGTATTTTCTGTCGATTTCAACACCAGCTTTTTCCAGTTCTTCAGCAAGATTTGCATTGTTGATAGATCCGAAAAGTTTATCGCCTGTACCAACTTTAGCAGCGATGGTAACCGGAGTTTTCTTCAGTTGTTCCACTTTTGCGTTTGCATCAGCAATCAGTTGCGCTTCCTCTTCTTTTCTTGATTCCAGAGTTGCAGCAAGTGCAGCCTTGTTTTTAGGCGTAGCCAAAGTTGCATATCCCTGCGGAATAAGGAAGTTTCTGGCGTAACCAGGTTTTACGTCTACGGTATCGAACTCAAGTCCTAAGTTCTCAACGTCTTTTTTTAGAATAATTTGCATTGTTGTCCTTTTTTAAAGTTAGGTGCTCATCGCAACCAACAAATTGTTTTTTAAATTAATTTTCGAACTGAAATAAAATTCAGTTCAGGATTCTTATTTCAAAAGATCCGCAACATAAGGCATCAAAGCCAGGTGTCTTGCTCTTTTGATTGCAGAAGAAACTTTTCTCTGGTATTTCAGGGAAGTTCCGGTATATCTTCTTGGAAGAATTTTACCCTGCTCATTCACAAATTGAAGAAGGAAGTCAGCATCTTTATAATCTACATGCTTGATTCCGTATTTCTTGAATCTGCAGAATTTTTTGGTGGATTTTGTATTGATATCAAGCGGAGTAAGAAATTTTACTTCAGATTCTCCTCCGGCTGCGGCCTGTTGTGCCATTTCATCTATTGCCATTGTAATGTAATTTTAGAGGTTAGAAATTAAGCTTTTGCAGTTTTGTTTTTAGCTCTTCTCGTCACTGCATATTCGATTGCGTGCTTGTCCAGCTTTGTTGTAAGGTAACGGATTACTCTTTCGTCACGCTTGTAAGCCAGTTCCAGATCTGCTACCACATCGCCTTCGCCTTTAAATTCGATCAGCGTGTAGAAGCCGTTCTTTTTCAGTTGAATCGGGTAGGCTAATTTCTTCAGTCCCCAGTTTTCTTTGGCAACTATTTCGCAATTGTGTGAGGTAATTAAATCCTCAAATTTTTTCACTGCTTCCTCCACCTGTGCGTCAGATAGAACGGGAGTTAAAATGAAAACAGTTTCGTAATTGTTCATAATAAATAAAATTGTTAATTATTTCGAGGTGCAAAAGTACGCAAACTTTTTGGTTCCGTAAAATATCTTTTGTTCAAGTTATCAGCAGGATAGGAAAGGTTTTTTCAGATTCAGGTTAAATCTGAAGGTGTTTCTTTTGAATTCGGCTCTTTTTGCTGACGGTTTTCATCGCGAATCGCCTTTAGAAATCCGTCTTTCTGCGTATCGTAGAAGGATCTGCGGCTAACCAGAAGTGAAAAAATCGAAGACACCATTCCGGCAACCATCAGGAAAAATATCAGGGAATAACGGTCGGTCATTTCCAGTACGATAATGGTTGAGGTAAATGGTGTACGTGTAATTCCTGTGAGAAATGCCACCATTCCTGCGAGAATCAGCACATTTGTTTCATTGGATGATAGATTCATAAAATCCGAGATGACAGAGCCGATACTTGCACCTGCCGCCAAAGACGGAGCGAAGACACCACCTGCAGCTCCTGATGAAAAGGAGAGCGCGGTGCCGCCCATTCTTAACAGCGGTACATACCATGCTTCATATTTATCATCGGTGAACAGAATTCGGTTCATAAGATTACCGCCAGAGCCCAGAATTTCCGTGCTGAAAAAATAGGCGACAGTAGCCATTACCATAGAAATAACCAGTAAATAAGTAACGTGAGCGCGATCGGTTTTCAGTTTTTGCTTCCACCGGCTTAACGCGATCATGATTCCTGCGAGGTGACTTGCAAAAATTCCTGAAACGGCAGCGACCAGAATAATCGGCAGAATCAGCATCATGGTTACCCCCTGGGTTTTGGGATAGCCGATGTAGAGATAACTTCCGGCGAAACTCTGTGCGGTGAGTCCGGCAATAATCACCGCAGAAAACAGTGCGGTCTTAAAATAACTGAAATGCGTTTTGGATAACTGCTCAATCGTGAATACAATTCCACCCAAAGGCGTATTAAAAGCAGCTGAAATCCCTGCTGCAGCACTCGTCATTACCATATTTTTTGCGGAAACTTTCGGCCACCATTTCGGCAATAGCTGATGAACCTGGCGGAAAATAGATCCCGCGATCTGAATGGTTGGACCTTCACGTCCGACAGCGCCGCCTCCCATTACGAAAATCACTGAAGAAATTATTTTGATCAGAAAAATCTTAAGAGAAAGAAACCGGTACAGAAATCTGTTTTCCTTCGGATTTGCCAGTTCTACGGCTGCCATTACCTGTGGAATCCCGGAACCGCGTGCGTAAGGCGCAAATTTCTTCACCAGCCACCAAGAAAGAACAAAACAGAGCGGCATAACGATAAATACCGACCATTTTTGCCAGCCCATCAAAAAACTGAGAAAATCTTCTGCCCATTTGTAAATTCGCGCGTAGCCAACAGCGACAATACCCGTAATAAACGAAGAAATCCAGAACGGAATCGCCTGCAGCATATTGTGGCGCAGCCGTTCATTCCGGATGTTATCAATGGAATTCTTAATGCTTCTTCGGAAGTATCGCAGTATATTTTGCAGCATCCGCGTAAAGATAGATATTCTCTGCGTAATGCATCATTTTCCATTGCATTTCAATTTCTTTAAAAAACTATATTTGCCTCTCTAAATAATGTAAAGAATGAATTCAGCAACCATCCTGCTACTCTGTGTTTTCGTGTATTTCATTGGTCTTTTGGTAATTGCCTATATCACAAGCCGCAATTCGGATAACCAGTCGTTTTTCATCGGAAACAAAAAAAGTAAGTGGTGGCTTGTTGCGTTCGGGATGATTGGTACCAGTTTAAGCGGTGTCACTTTCATTTCAGTTCCCGGAACGGTAGGCAAACTCACCGGCGGCGAATATATGTTTGGCGGTTTTGAGTACTACATGCTTGTTGTAGGCTTTTTTATCGGTTATTTCATCGTGGCTTTCGTCCTTTTACCATTGTATTACAAGATGAATCTCACATCGATTTATACCTATTTAGGAAGAAGATTCAATGTAGAAGCACATAAAATCGGGTCGCTTTTTTTTATTATTTCACGTTCTATCGGCGCAACTGCAAGGCTTTATCTCGTGGTTAATGTGCTGCAGATTTTCCTTCTAACAAGTCTCGGTGTTCCATTTTGGGTAACAGCTGCGGTGATTCTTCTGATGGTTTTACTTTATACGTTTGAAGGTGGGGTGAAAACAATTGTAATTACTGATACGCTGCAGACTTCTTTTATGATTATTAGTCTAATAGGCTGTATTCTCTATATACTTTCGCATCTGGATTTATCCGCGGCGCAGGCTTACGATGTACTTTCCAGCAAGCAGTATACACACCTGATTAACACCGATGTGAATTCAAAAACTTTCTTTCTGAAAACTGTTCTGGGCGGAATGTTCATCACGATTGCAATGACCGGACTCGATCAGGAAATGATGCAGAAAAATATTTCGGTGGACAACCTGAAAAATTCCAAGAAAAACATGCTTACGTTTGCCGTAACACTGCTTTTTGTGAATCTGGCATTTCTGTTTCTGGGCGGTCTGCTTTATTTGTTTGCTTCAGAAAACGGTGCTGCTTACGGTCAGATAGTTGACGTTGTAAACGGTAAAGAAAATATCGTCAATGCTTTTGGTTTCAAAGATGCAGCCGGAAATATCAACAATATCATGGGCGACGATCTGTTCCCGGCACTTTCGCTGCAGGGATATTTTCCGCTCTTTATTTCTATCATTTTTATTATCGGACTGATTTCCGCGCTGTTTCCTTCAGCAGACGGTGCTTTAACGGCGGTTACGAGTTCTTACTGTGTGGATTTGCTCAATCTCAATGAAGACCAGACCAAAACTGAAAAGCAGAAAAAAAGACTGCGAATGAAAGTTCACCTGATTTTCACGGTTGTTTTCTTTATGCTGATCATGATTTTCAAGGCTATTGATGATAAATCCATCGTATATCTCATTATGGAAGTTGCCGGTTATACTTACGGTCCGCTGCTTGGTTTATTTACATTTGGAATTATTACCAAATACCATATTTCGAAAAAAGGATGGATTCTGGCAGTTACGTTAATTGCGCCGGCGTTAACCTATCTGATCAATTATCTTGTGACGAATCTTACAGATTACCGGATCGGGGTGGAGCTGATTATCATCAACGGTTTGCTCACCTTTATCGGACTCTGGCTGATACGCGACAAGAAACAAATCACAGCATACAATTAAACGAATCCGGTCAGAAATGGCCGGATTTTTCATTTCCTAAAACGCTCAAAAAATCGTACTTTCGCGGGAAAATAAATCAAGTATAATGAGTAGAAGTATTGAGGAGCTGAAATTACTCACTACCCAAATCAGAAGAGATATTATCCGTATGGTTCATGCCGTAAATTCCGGGCATCCGGGAGGAAGTCTGGGCTGTACAGAATTTTTCACTGCTTTGTACGGAAAGGTGATGAACTATAAACTGCCGTTCACCATGGAGGGCAAGGGTGAAGACCTGTTTTTCCTTTCCAACGGGCATATTTCACCGGTTTTTTATTCCACGCTCGCCAGATTTGGCTTTTTTCCGGTAGAAGAACTTAAAACTTTCAGAAAACTGGATTCCAGACTTCAGGGACATCCTACCACTCATGAAGGTCTGCCCGGAGTTCGTGTTGCTTCAGGATCTTTGGGACAGGGTCTTTCTGTAGCTGTTGGTGCAGCACTTGCCAAGAAACTCGATGGCGATCATTCTACCGTTTTCACCCTTCATGGCGACGGAGAACTTCAGGAAGGTCAGATCTGGGAAGCACTGATGTTTGCAGCTGCAAATAAAGTGGATAACCTTATTTCCACCATTGATTATAATAACAGACAGATCGATGGCGATGTGGATGATGTACTTTCTCTTGGAGATCTTAATGCCAAGCTTCGCGCTTTCGGATGGGAAGTTCTCGAAGAGAAAAACGGTAACGATCTGGAAGGAATGATTGCGGTTCTGGAACATGCAAAAGGACTCACAGGAAAAGGAAAACCGGTCGCAATTATCATGCATACAGAAATGGGAAGCGGCATCGATTATATGATGGGAACCCATGCATGGCACGGAAAAGCACCGAATGACGAACAGCTTGCACTCGGAATTAAGCAGCTTTATCTGGAAGCTCCGGCCGATTATTAATTCGGGAAATCTGATAAAGCAGTTTACCAATTTTTTTAAAAAATCAAAATGAAGTTTACCTATACCGAGAAAAAAGATACAAGAAGCGGATTTGGAGCAGGGCTCGCAGAACTTGCCGATAAAAACCCGAATGTGGTGGCGCTTTGCGCAGATCTTATTGGCTCCCTCAAAATGGAGAAGTTCATCGAAAAAGCGCCTGAAAGATTTATTCAGGTCGGAATTGCCGAAGCGAATATGATGGGAATTGCCGCAGGTTTATCAATCAACGGTAAGATTCCGTTCACCGGAACATTTGCGAATTTTTCTACCTGCCGTGTTTACGATCAGATACGCCAGTCCATCGCTTATTCCAATAAAAATGTAAAAATCTGTGCATCGCACGCCGGACTAACACTTGGTGAAGACGGTGCAACGCATCAGACGCTGGAAGATATCGGTCTCATGAAAATGCTTCCGCACATGGTAGTAATCAACCCTTGCGATTACAATCAGACCAAAGCAGCAACAATCGCTATTGCAGATTATGAAGGCCCGGTTTATCTGAGATTCGGAAGACCTGCAGTTCCCGTTTTTTTACCTGAAGACACGGAATTCGAAATTGGAAAAGGAATTCTGCTGCAGGAAGGTACAGATGTAACGATTGTGGCAACAGGACATCTGGTTTGGGAATCGCTCGTCGCAGCTGATGAGCTTGAAAAAGAAGGAATCTCCTGTGAAGTGATTAACATTCATACCATTAAACCACTTGATGAAGAAATTATTCTGAAATCCGTGGAAAAAACCGGAAGAATAGTTACCGCGGAAGAGCACAATTATCTTGGCGGTCTGGGTGAATCTGTCGCGGGATTGCTCGGAAGAAAACGTCCGGCACCGCAGGAATTTGTAGCGGTAAATGACACTTTCGGCGAAAGCGGAACGCCTGCCGAACTCATGAAGAAATATAAAATTGATGCAGCCGCAGTAAAAGAAGCAGTGCAAAGAGTGATGTCGAGATAGAATCTCCTTCATTTTAAGAAATTAACACGCTTTCGGGCGTGTTTTTTTATGCTCTTCTGTAAAAAGTCCTGTCAATAATATGTTTTGTCCTAGTAACATAAGCTTAATATAGGATATTTTTGATATCTATAAAATCCTTTCAGTAAAAGGATATATAATAACTGGCATAAATTAATAACATATAGATAATCATGAGAATTTTTTTTAAATCCCTTTTTTCTGCTGCTGCAATTTTGGCAGGTACTCTTTCATTTGCACAGGAAACAGAACCGGTTGAATTTCATAATCCGCCGACAAATACAGAAGTTTTGGTGGGAAGCCGGGGAGTTTCTTTCCAGATGATTACCGACAAAAAAATTAAAAGTATACCAAAACTGGGCTTTTTCAGTGTGGTAGATCTTAATTCAGACTGGGGACAGCTGAATCTGAGCGATCACATGATTATGGCAAAAGGAACGGTTGACATTGTAAAAGGTCTGAAATTCGGAGCCGGATTTCATACGACGCCGGTAACGGGAATTCGTCCGTCTGCAGCATTAATTTATACCTACGCAAAACCTGAATTCCTGCTGATTGCCATGCCGCGCGTTGATCTGAGTAAAGATGCTTCTTTCGAAACCCTGGGAATTGTGGAATATAAGCCTGCGATTAATGACACCTGGAGATTTTACAGCAGGCTTCAGGGAACTTACGTGCACGCAATTAAAGCAGATTTTCACGCCCGAAGTTATATCCGTGCAAGAGCTGGGTTAACTTATAAAGAATTTACTTTCGGGGTCGGCGCAAACGTGGAATATTACGGCCCTACAAAGCACAACGAGAACAACATCGGAGGATTCCTGCAGGTTTTGTTATTTTAAGAGTATTGTTTTTTTCATAGCAGGAGTTTTTATTCGATGGTTCGGGCGGCGCGCAAGCGTCGCCGTTTTTATTTTCTGAAGACGACATAATCAGCCACCACCACGCAGATTCCGGCCTACAAATGATTCATTTACAGCTATGCGTTCTTGAATGCAATTAGCACGAAACCTGGGAAAACTAATATTCAGCACAAAAAAAGCCGTTTGCAAAGGATGATAAACTCATCACACCTCTGAAAAAATAATTCTGCGCAACATGAATTGCTGAGTAATTTTTACCTTTATTCAAACAAACGAAAATGAGAACCTGGTTGTTCACACTTTTTGTACTCACAGTAATAGCTTCCGGTTTCGGGTTTTCTGCGCTGTGTGATCCTGCAATAAAACCTTTCCGGCAGATTTTAGAGGAATTTGAAACTTCAAACAATATAGCAGTTGAAGGCTGTTATATTTCAGCGAACAAATTTTTTGTAACCAAATCTTCCGACAAAAAAATAACTGCGGGAAAAGCGTATGATATTTTTGAATATGGTCCTTTCGGAAGCAGGTGCGAGGAATACGAAATGGAAGCCAGTGTTGAAGAAGAACTGTTTTCAAGAGCACATCTTCTGCTGTTGATTCTTGACAAAAAGAAAACAACACGCAAGAAACTAGTCACTGAAATCATGCAGTCGAAAGGTTCAGAAATCGATCCTAACCGAATGATTACGTTTAATGAAGAAATGAATCATGCGTCCGGTGATTATGAGACAAGATTATCTGCGCCCGTCAATGAAGTCTGGAAACAGTTGCGAAACGGAAATGCTGCTCAGATTAACTGGAAGAGAACAGCGGTAAGCAAATAAGATTTCGAGTATTTCCTTAGAAATTATTCTATCTGATTTTCCTGATGGTCTTAAAATTCGCACCTTCTTCACATTTTTCATACGTAATTTCGTATCTCGGATTTTTGTCCGGATAGGAGAGAAGGTATTGCGGACACGGTTCCAGTTGAGCCTGACTTCTTTTGAAATCTATCTCCCCGTAAGTGATCAGACTGTCGCGCAGAAATTTTTCGTCCAGATTATTCTGGTTCATTGCCGACTGAAATTCAGGTGAAAAGGTGAAATCTTTTGAAAGAGTCTCAGCAATAACACGGGAATTCGGCAAATATCCACTGCAGCTCACCCCTTTTTGGTTCAGGATGAAGAATACAATAAGCAGCCCCGGAACAAGGCCTATTAAAAAGAATTTTAATTTTCGCATTTAATCAGCTTAGAAAATTAGAAGATTGATATCGTGGTACGTCAGATCGAAACGGTCGCAAATCGATTTGTTGGTATGTCTTCCTTTATACATGTAAAGGCTTTGTTTCATTTCGTTTTTTCGCACGAGCATATTTTCGAAACCGCCTTCTTCATCGTAATTCAGCAGATAAGAAAGAAAGAAATTGGATATCGCTTTTGTGGTAGTTCTCGGAATTCTGGAGGTTAAATTTGGAAGTCCGCAATGAATGACATCGTGTTTAATAACGTAAGGATCTTCCATTGTCGTAAGTTCGGAAGTTTCTGCAACCTTTCCGTGATCGATGGAAACATCAATGATGATGCTGCCTTTTTTCATTTTGATGACCATGTCTTCGGTAATCACCGGCTGCTGATTATTTCTAGGAAGTGCACCGATAACCACATCAGCTCTTCTCAGCGATTTTTCGAGTTCCTTAGGATCGATAATGGATGTAGGAACGCGGCTGTCCACGAGCGTATGAAGGCGGCGAAGCTTGGACAGTGAATTGTCGAAAACTTTTACACTTGCACCCAAACCGAAAGCTGATTTTGTGGCAAATTCACCCACAATTCCTGCTCCGATTATTACTACTTCAGTTGGTCGTACGCCTGTGATTCCGCCCAGCATTAATCCGTTCGAAAGCGCCAGAATTTCCGATGCGTAGAGTACCGCCGCTGTTCCCGCAATTTCTCCGATCAGGCGCACCAGCGCGAGTTGCCGGTAATCGTCCTGAATGAATTCGAAAGCAATGGCATTCACCTTTTTTTCTGCCAGTTTTTTGAAATATTCCTTATCGCGAAGATTGATTTGTAAAGCAGAAACGAGATAGGAATTCGGTTTCAGATAATCGATTTCCTCAATTGTCGGCGGATTGATTTTCAGAACGAGATCCTGACCGAAAACCTGCTTGGGATCGTCCGAAATAATCGCACCTGATTCCGCATACTGATGGTCGGTAAAAAATGAACCTTTGCCCGCATCTTTCTCAATATAAATTTCGTGGCCGCAGTTTACCAGAACCTGAACAGCATCCGGCGTGATACAGGTCCGGCGTTCATTCAGGCACGTTTCCTTCGGAATTCCAATCGAATACTGTTTGGCTTTTTTCACCACTTCCAGTTTTTCTTCGCGCGGCAGCAGGTCCTCTTCTTTAAAAGGCGTAAAGACATTTCCGGAACTCATATCCTAGTAGTATTTATGTTAAATGAAACCGTCATTTTTTCTAAATGCAAAGATAATCGTTATTGAAGAAGAAGCTCACGAAAATCGCCGTTGTTTTCTATTTCCAGCGTGTGAAATTTCAATCCATGAAGTTCCTCTTCATAAATTTCCGGCCATTCGATGATGGTAAGTCTCCCTTTTTCGAGATATTCTTCCATTCCGATATCAAACACTTCGTTTACATCGTTCATGCGGTACAGGTCAAAATGATAAACTGTTCCTTCAGGAGTTTCGTACTCGTTTACGATGGAATAAGTTGGTGATGTCACTTCATCGCTGCTTTGCAGTTCCTTCAGCAAAAACTGGGTGAAAGTTGTTTTGCCTGCACCGAGATTTCCTTTCAGCAGCAGGATGTTGTGCTTTATTTCCGGCAGAATCTGTTGTGTAACCTGTTTCCAGTCGGACATTTTTTCAACTCGAAATTTCTTCAAAATATTCTTTGTTTTTTATTCAACGCAATGCCTGCTTCAGCAGTTTGGCGAGTTCTTGTTTCTGTAAGCTGCTCAGGTTTTCATTTGCAAGTATCCACTGCGCATAGCCAAGCGCTAATTCCTCATTTTTAAGGCGTTCTTCCAGCGACCATTTGGCGCCCTGATAAACCGCATCTTTATACGCTTTTTCCTGAAGTTCTTTTTTCTGCGGAGATCTCTGCAGCTTTTGCAGGGAACCGGCGAATCTCGCATTGTCCAGCACTTTTACAATTTTTAGCAGTGGCTTCTGCTGTCCGTTCGCTGAAAATTCTGCCCAGAGCATGTCGATCTGTACGGCGTCTGCAATAGGATCATCAGAACCGGGAATAGTTTTTTGGGAAAGCTGATCCAGAAAATCGTCTTCTTCCATATATTTTTTATACGATTCTTCACTGGTCGATTCGTAAAGAAGCAACGCGAGCAAATATTTTGTCTCATCGTCGCCATCTTCGAAAGCTTCTTTAAACTCCGTAAAAAGATAGGTGTTCTCCCGCATGATCGTCCGGAAAAAACTGATCGCAGGTAACAATTCCGAGCGTTTTTTCGGTAATTCAGAAGTGGTGAAAAATACAAAATAGGGAAGTGCTTTTTCCGGTTCTTTATGTTTGTAATAATTGTTTTTCCACTGCCAGAAATTTTCATTGGTGCTAAGTTCAATTGATTTATAATCAGGCAACGGAACAAGGTTTACAGAAGATTCGAGCGTTTTGGTACTTGCATTAATCCGGTCATTAAGCATAATTTTGATTCGGTATGTTCCGAACGCATCATTAGACTTGAGAATTACGGTACTGAAAACCTCAGAAATCTGTACATAAGACGGATTAAGACCTGAAGCATTGATTCCGGCATTGTTTTTTTTGTCCAGAATTATTTTCCCGTTTGGTCCGGTAATTTCAAGGTCATAAGTGACATTTGATACCCGGTTTTCATCAAGCTGATAATTGGAGATGGCAACACCTACAAAGAGCTTTTGTCCTTTAAAGAATTTTTCAGCGCCGGATATTCTCGGAACGTTTTCGCCCAGTGTTTTATACCAGCGGTCTTCATAGGAACTGTCCGTGGTTTTTATAATCATGCCGTCGATATTTCCGAAGCAGTAGATTCCGGAAATCAGAAAAAGGATTATTAGAAGGTTTTTGTACAAGTGTCAGATAATTAGCTTTCAAAATTAAATATTATTTACGGAGCAAAGCGTAATTATATTTTCTGAAAAAACAATTGTCTATTTTTACATCATGATTTCCAAAGCTACGATCGATAAGATTTTTTCCGTAATCCGTGTGGAAGAGATTGTCGGCGAATATGTTCAGCTGAAAAGGGCAGGATCCAATCTGAAAGGTCTGAGTCCGTTTCAGGATGAAAGGACGCCGAGTTTTGTCGTGTCGCCTTCGAAGCAAATCTGGAAAGATTTCTCCACCGGAAAAGGTGGAAATGCGATTTCATTCCTGATGGAAATTGAAAGTTTTACATATCCGGAAGCTTTGCGCCATGCCGCAAAAAAGTATGGAATTGAGATCGAAGAATCACAACTGATTCAAACCGAAGAAGAGATTGCGGCACAGACTGAAAAAGATCTTCTTTATAAAATTCATGAAGTAGCCAATCATTTCTTTCAGGAACAATTGTATGAAACTGAAGAAGGTCAGGAAATTGGTCTTTCCTATTTTCATGAGCGCGAACTGAAAGAAGAAATTATCAGAAAATTTCAGTTGGGTTATTCGCCGGAACAGAAAGATGCTTTTACCGCACATGCCTTAGAGAAAGGCTACAGCAAAGATATTCTGGAAAAATCCGGACTTTCCATTTTCCCTGAAAATGCCCCGAACGGAATTGACCGATTCCGGGAAAGAGTTATTTTCCCGATTCACAGTTTTTCCGGCAGGGTGCTCGGATTTGGTGCGAGAATTCTCAAATACAACGTCAAGACAGCCAAATATCTCAATTCCCCGGAAACGGATATTTACCATAAATCTCAGGTTTTATACGGCCTCAACCAAAGTAAGCAGGCGATTTCACGTCAGGATCTTTGTCTTTTGGTGGAAGGGTATATGGATGTGATCGCCCTGCATCAGGCAGGGATCGAAAATGTGGTAGCCAGTTCCGGAACATCGCTTACCGCAGAACAGATCAAACAGATTAAAAGGCTCACAGAAAATGTAACGATTCTGTTTGACGGTGATGCGGCAGGAATTAAAGCGAGTTTCCGAAGCATCGATATGTTGCTGAGCGACGGAATGAACATCAGAATTGTTTTATTTCCGGACGGGGACGATCCCGACAGTTTTTCCAGAAAGCATTCGCGCGATTTTGTAGAACAGTATATTGCTTCGGAAGCAAAAGATTTCATCGATTTCAAGGCGGAGATACTCTTGAAGGACGCAGGTTCAGATCCGATCCGGAAAGCAGAGGCAATCCGTGATATTGTAAAATCGGTAGCTGCGGTTAGCAACGCATTAAAACAGGAAATTTATCTAAAAGAAGTTTCTGCGAAATTCGGGCTTTCGGAGCAGTCGCTTTTTAGTGAGCTGAATGTCCAGAAGCAGGTTCAGCAGAAAAATATTCCGCAGCAGAAAAGGGAACCGGTTACAAAGCTCGAAGTGGTGAAAGAACCTGAAATCAGTGTGAGTCCGCTGATAATTCTCGAAGAAAAGCTCGTGGAACTGATGCTGAAATATGGAGACAGAATTCTGACCCGTGAAAACGAAAACGGTGAACGCTATAAAATTACTGTCATTGAAGAAATTCTAGCTCATTTTGCAGAAGACGGCTATGAAATGCAGATTTCGCTGAACGATAAAATTGTCGGTGAAATTAAAGAAGGATTGCAGCAGAATGAACTGAGATCCGGATCTTTCTTTTTCGGACTGATGGATGAAGAGGTTGCAGGTAAAGTAGCCAACGCACTGATTGAGCCGTACGAAAACAGCAATTGGGAAAAACACAATATTTTTTTCAGTAAAGAGGAAGATGTGCTTCCGAAAATAGTTTCAGATACGATGATTCGCCATAAACGCGAGTTTGTGATGCAGATGATCAGCGGAATTATGGAAGACTTAAAAACTCAATCGGACAACACTGAAAACTACCAGAAAATTGTAAAACTGAATGAGCTGCGCAAAGAAATGGATGCCGAACTGTACCGCATTTTATGACATTTTGACTAACAAATAAAGAGGAACAGTTTTTGCGAAAAATATTGGAATGAAGACCATCAGCGATAAAATAAATATGATTGAGCAGCTTTGTGAAAAATACAATGTTGCAGATTTGTATGTTTTTGGTTCTGTGCTCACTGATAATTTTAGTGCGGAAAGCGACATAGATTTTCTCGTAGATTTTCGAAAGATTAATCTGGATCAGTATGCTGACAATTATTTTGATTTAAAATTTTCTCTTGAGAGCCTTTTTGGAAGAAAGGTGGATTTGCTTGAAAAAAAAGCTATCAAGAATTCTTTCTTGCTGGAGAGTATTATGGGACGTAAGAAACATGTGTATGGACACGGCAATTAGAGTTCTTTTATATGACGTATTAAATTCAATTGTTGAAATTGAAAGTTTTATTGAGAAGGATTTGACATTTGAACATTTTCAGGCAGATGTCAAGACAAAAAGAGCAGTTGAAAGGAATCTGGAAATAATTGGAGAAGCAGTGAACAGAATTATTAAAATTGATCCCGGGTTTCAGATTACTTCATCGAAAAAAATAATCAGTTTACGAAACAGAATCATTCATGGTTATGACAGTATTTCTGATGAATTGATATGGTCTGTATTAATACAGCACCTTCCGGTTCTGGAAGAAGAGGTCAGGACATTTTTAAATGAATAAAATAACAATAATAAGATATGGATATTAAAAAAGATTTCAGAGATTTTTCTGTAAAACACATGGGAAACAGCGGCTTGGCAACCGATCAGTATATGGGAACATTCAGCCCTACAAACCTTACACCGTACATTATGGAAGAAAGAAGGATGAATGTTGCTCAGATGGACGTTTTTTCGCGTCTGATGATGGACCGCATAATTTTCCTCGGAACGGGAATTGACGATCAGGTAGCAAATATCGTAACGGCTCAGTTGCTTTTCCTGGAAAGTGCTGATCCGGCAAAAGATATTCAGATTTACATCAATTCTCCGGGCGGAAGCGTTTACGCAGGTCTCGGAATTTACGACACGATGCAGATTATTAAGCCGGATGTTGCCACAATCTGTACAGGTATGGCTGCTTCAATGGGCGCTGTACTGCTTGTTGCAGGCGAAAAAGGAAAACGTTCCGCGCTGAAGCATTCACGTGTGATGATTCATCAGCCGAGTGGCGGAGCACAGGGTGTTGCGTCCGATATGGAAATTAACCTGAGGGAAATGCTGAAGCTTAAGAAGGAACTGTATGATATCATCGCCCTGCATTCCGGACAGACTTTTGACTGGGTGGAAAAAGCTTCTGACCGTGATTACTGGATGACTTCTGAAGAAGCAAAATCCTACGGTATGGTAGATGAGGTACTCGAAAGGAAAAAAGATAAAGAATAATTGTAAAACCTAAAAAAAACCGGCCATCAGCCGGTTTTTTTTGGATTATTTTTCATTAAATGGAATCATCAAAACGAATGATAATATCTGTTGGGTTAATAATCACTCTTTCATAAATGCCAGCACCGGCAATGGTTCCCGGAATATTTTCGATGGAATAATAGCCTGAACCGAGTTCTGTTAACTTATCCCGCAATTCATCGTTTATGAGATCTGCTCCGATATCATTCAAACTGTTGGCAATAATTAGTCTGCCGTCTTCATGAAGCGGACGCAATTTGTACGCAACAATGTTTGCAGATTCTCCTGCGTTGCCTCCTATTAAGCGTGCACAACGCGTGTTTCCAATTTCAATCAGTTCAACAACCAGATCGACATGACTCAGACCGCTTGAAGGTGAAATTTGGCCACTGGAATTAATCGTGTACGAAGCACCATTTCTTCCATTAAGAAGGAGATCTCCCTTTTTAATTGGTTCAGAAACAGGAGAGAATAGCCTCATTTTATTATTGGCCAATTGCATTGTGGCAGTAATGAAACGGACATTGGCAGTCGCTGCCCGCAAAATTCCAAGATTTTCAAGAGCTCTTTTTGCAAAGCGCAGCAAAGTTCTTTTTTGCTCCAGATTATAATTATCATAATTCTCGATTAGAAGTCCGGCGTGTCTGCTTTCATTGTTTTCAAATACTAAACAATACAGATATGCTCTCATAATACAGTAACAGATAAAAACAGTACTCCATGGAATTCTGGCAGGATTTGTTTGTCTTGCCTGTCTCATTGCGCCTTCCACGGTATAAAATGCGAGCCAGTATTCAGCGATTATTAATTCACCTTCTGTCCGGTCTTCCAGCAGATCGCCATTCAGCCAACGATAAAATTCATCATTTGCGACCTGAATTGCTGAAGTAATAATATAATCCGCATTAATAGAAGTATTATGAGTGTCGTCATCATTTCCACCACTTCCGCTATTTTCTCCATACAGCCTTGGATCAAAAGGGTTGGTGAAGCGAATTACCGTAAGTACAATTGCTGTTTCGGAATTGGTTCCGGTTACCAAAGTTCTCAAACCACTTACAAATTCTGAATAAGTTGCATTTTCGCTTCTACCTGTTGCAGTATTAATATAGAAGAGGCGTTCCCCCTGTATTGCGTACAGAATTACCGCTTGCTGAGAAAACACTGCTGGATTACCAGAGTCAACTGTAATCCAAAGTGGGCCATAGGTTTCGAGCCAATCTACATATTGACGATAACTGTAGTTTGCAGAAGCTTCCTGCGTCATTAAAGCAGCATTGAGCATATTCTCTTTTTCAGAAACTGGAAGTCCGGCATTCGCTGCTAAGATATCAGTGAAATGTGCAGGATTTGGTGTTGGTAAATGTTCGCCGAGGACGATCAGACATTCTTCTATGGTAATTTCGAGTAGCAGCTTCCAGATAAACATTATTGTAAGAGCAGCTGCCCAACATCCGTTTTCATTTGGTTGTTGAATTGCGGATACCTGATGCCGAATTTCTGCATTTTGAGCATCTGCATTTCCTTCCACCGAAACTGCTTCGGTTGTACCGTCGGAATCCACACGTTCTGCCCGCACACTCTGACCTCTTTCTGCTGCCGCCACAGCCATTTCAGAAAGGGAAGGCCTGTTCTGCTCTCTGTCGAACTGTTCGCGCTCTCTGGAACTTTCTCCTCCGTCAATCTGTTGCTGTAAATGGCGGTTTGTTAATTCCTGCGCCTGCTCCTGCGTGATATTTCCCTGTCTCCTTGCACTGCTAATTCCCTCGGTTATGCTTTCGCTGTTGCTGGTATTGTGTTGCTGTGTAGCCAGGCTTTTCGCCATTTCCGCAAAAGCTTTTGCATTTTCCTGATTGGACTGATAGGTTTTCATGACATTATCCTGTGTTCCCTGAAGTCCGGTAATATCGTTGAAAACTCCGGATTTCCCCAAAAGTTCAGACATTTGAGACAGACCGGCAGCCGGAGCCGGAGCATCAGGAGCGTTCTGGATATTGATCATTGGAGTTGCAAAATCTTTGTAATCAGCTTTATAATCGGTAATTACCGGCGTTGGTGTTATAACAGGTGATATTGAAGTGGAGTCTTCGGTTCTGAAGCGATCCCAATCCTGTGATGAATTTTCTTTCACCGGTTCGCATGCATCACAACGTCCCTGAATTGCTTCCATAAAAACACCGCGAGTTGGGACACTGATTCTGTAAGGCTGCATTGGCGTAAGCGGTTTATAATAATCGAAAAGGGAAATTTCCTGGTAAGCCCTGTCACCAATTTCTTCCAGCATACTGCTTCTGCCGACGCGATAACCGTCAGCAACCGGAAATACTAGCGAATTTCCTGCGATGGTAATCAACTGGTTTTTTACAACTGAAGCCAGACTTCGAACTGCTGATTTACGTCCAGAAGAAGTATACGTCTGAATACTGAAGCCGTCCAGCAGCATATATCTGCGGTCCGGATCGAGATTGGTCCACAAAAGTTTATTGTAATATTCCAGATTACTGTTTAAATGTTCTATCAGCTGATTTACAATGTACCGGTCTTCCTTTCTCGGGTTAATGAGGTCTCTTTTCGTAAGAGGTATAAACAGATTAACACCATCAAGCAAATCATCATTCACATAGCCATCGTAAAGCGGACCCACAAAATGATCGGTTCTGTAATTGATGTTAACTCTGCCAAGGTTCAGTTTCACATAATTCTTAAGACCGTTTGCATCACTGTTGTTTACAAAAACATGAATGTATTCCGGAAGCTGATTTCTTTTACGGCTTGTTCCCCGGCCGCGGAAACTCACCCTGATTTTTTTGTGTCCGCCTGTATATTTCGTATCGAAAGAGTAGTCCAGATTAAAGCCGTCACCGGAACTTATAATTAGGCCCGTTGCAGCGTTAAGTCGTTTGGTCTCATATTTAATCGCCAGAGAATCTACAATTTTCGCAAAAACGAACGGGAGAATGTCGTTGTAAAAAATGCCGTCCCATTCTGCAACAAGTCTGCCCGCAAAATAATAATCAAGCATATCGAACACACGGTCTTCATAGCCGATAATTTTAGCAATTGCCATCCATTGCGCTTTGTCTATCGTCGCATTTTCGAAAAATTCATCACCGGTATAGTTGAACATAATTCCGAAACTTCCTAATGGAAAGGAAATCGTCCTCGGCTGAAAGGTCTTGATGCGGATACACTGCGCCGGCGGAACAGACTGAAAATTATTGTCGAGCACAATAAACTGATCTGCCATTGCTTCTTTTACCAGTTGCGATTCTTCAACTGATTTGTACTGCGGATTACTTCCCGGAGGACCGGTCAGCAACATCGAAAGTCCGCCTGTTAAACCGGCGAGCATTCCGTCAAAAAATCCCTGTTTTGCAGTTGCCAGTGCATCCAGTTCTTTGCGTGGAAACGGTTTAGGCAAACTCTTGATGCGGTCATACTTGCTTTTGGGTCTTTCAATATGAACATCCATCTCAAAACTGCCGGTAATTTCTTTGATGTAACCATCAGCATACGTTTCAGTAGCTTCCGGAAAATCAACGCGCTTGTAATCGGTAGCGATTCTTTCGTTTGCATCAAATGCTTTCAGTAACGGATGCTGCCTGTTAAACAGCAGTGAAAATGGCTGCAGGTAAGTGTTGGAAGGCAGTGGGAGCAGATTGCTAGCGATGACATCTTTCCATTTATGAATATTTTCTGTCGTGAAATTCGTCATAATTAGCGGCACAAAAACACATTCTTCCACATGCGACAGTTCCTGATAGATTGCATAATGCCTCAACACTTCAAAGTACATCATCGTGAGAGAATGACAGTGATTATGGTTGGCAATAGTTTCCGTAGTGACGCCGTAATTCTGGCCTTCCGTTACAGTTGTAACAACAGAGGCGTTCAGCTGGCGATAACTTTCGGCATTCTGCATCAGCGACTGCCGGAGTTTCTCACCAAAAAACTGGGTAATTCCGCGCGAACTGTTTTGTGATGCTGAAGAATTTGAATTTGCAAAACCGCCCGCGACTCCTAAAGAACCTCCGATTCCGCCATATGAAGCTGCAGCACCAAGTCCGGCCGACATTCCTGAAGTGTGTGCCTTGCTGCTTCCACTCATATTTTCGTTGATCCCACCGCTGAGCTGATCGGTGATAAAACGGTCGCTGATCAGTTCATTACTCAGACTTTCTCCCTGAGAAACCGACTGACTTTCCGCACCGGTCAGTGAATGTGATGATTCAAAAACAACAATCTGTTTTTTCTGTCCGGGAGCAAGTGGTAACGAGTAAACCAGATCGCCCAAAGAATAGCCGTCCGCTTTGAATACAGATTTATAATGCAGAATATGACCGGTCGCAACTGTTACGGCCTGATATAGGGAAAGGTTTGCTTGAGCATCCGGTGCGTCTTCCCATTTTACAGGATTGTCCAGATCGATTTCTTTCCGTTCAACTTTCTGACCGGACCCGAGATCAAACTGAGTCCTGTCATTTACAGTTGATTTTTTCAGCGTATAATTGGCAACATCCGGATCAGAAACGCGGACAATTGCGTTGTACGAATATTCGCGCAGCGTGCGGTTTGGCGTAGATAAGTTAACACAGGATCCGCCAATATCCTGCATATATTCGTCAGAATTGATGAGGTCGGCCTGATCCGGAAGTCTTTTCGCTTTTGCAACGCTTTTTCCGCTGCATTCGCAATCATGATCTTCCTCATGCAAATGCTCGTCAGTTTCATCCGTAACAATATTTTCATCCGATAAAAGCAGGTAGATGAAATCATCCGAAATCGTGTGATTGGTACGTTCTGGTAAATTTGCAACAGGTGCAGGGCTGTCCGGCATAATAGAAACCACCGCTTCAGCTTCCGCAAAATCACCGTAAGGATAATCCATGGAAAAATTTCCCGAGTGATCCGTCGTTCCGGAAGATACGATGCTAAAATGCTCTTCTCCATCTTTTCTGGCACGTACCATCACGGTCAGTTCGTTCAGATCATGTTTTTTACCATTCTGCAGTACTTTTCCGCGTAGTTTTTTATCGCTTTGCGGAATTCCTGTTACAGGATCAAAGTTAACGTCTCCCAGAGGATATTTCTGAACTTTTATTTCCAGTTCCTGCAGTACATCGTCATCCTTATCAAAACTCTGTTCCCAGAGAACGGCTCCGTCAAAACCTTTTACTTTGAGGGTGATTTTTCACGAAATGTTATTACTGATCAGCCTGTTATTCCCGGAAAAATCAAAGTTGAATTTGCTTTTTCCCGAATCAGTTTCCACCGTTTGCCAGTCCAGAAAAACCTTTCTGGTCTGTCCGCCTTTCTGCGGATATTCCAGTGAAAGATCGTAAGAGTGCAGATCATTAAGCGAAATGTTTTCAGCAGGTGTGATTTCAAAAGTTCCTTTTACATCTGTAAAAGTTATTTCCGGAACGGTCAGTGGAAAATCAAAGAATTTATCGAAAGTCTTAATGATAGAGTCGAGTTGCTCCTGACTTATTTTGTTTTGAAATTCCTTGTTAAAATCGACAAACTGATAAAGATTGTTCATGGTTTCCGATGTGCTGACTTTCGGAGTTCCGGTATTCAGATCTACGAGAATCTGTATAATATTCAGTACAAAACTGTCGGAAATGTTTCTTTTTTCCACTACACCCTGTAACATCAGTTTTACGCTTTCATAATGCTCTTTGTTGATCAAGAAAATTCGGTTGTCGTACTGACTTGCGAGATTGGCTATTCCCGTTTCATTAAAAGAGGCAGTGCCGTCGCTGAAGTTAACAGATCCGTATGTCTTTACGAATTTTGCAAGTTCTTCGCGGTAGGTTTTTCCGTCGTAATCCGAAGAAATTTCGGACTTTACCAGATAAATTCCTTCGAATTCCCTTGCAGCAATAATTTGTTCCGCATCATCTTTAATCTGCACGTCAAATTTGAAGGAGAAATCATTGATGTTAATACTGTCTGTTTTGAGGATGTCTATGAAATGATACAGAAAGAATCCGTAAATGTCATTCATTTCCTTTCCCGCAATTCTGCTTAGCGGTATTTCGACTTCATACGTATTATCAGAGAGACTCTGCGTATTCGAGAACTTTTCAAATCCGGAGACGAAGCGGTAGTTGCCGCCTTTTTCCATATTGAATGAAAACAGCGGAATTTTTGCTTCGATACGGACACTCTTGATTTTGGACGGGTTGTCCTTACCTTCATTTTTGAAGCTGAACTGGATGGAGGCCATGGTTAAAGTTTTTATGGTTAGTAGTTTTCGCAGAAAAAATTAACTCAGTGCAATTATTACTGCTTTGGTAAAATTATATAAAAAGTATGCATCGAATATCATGTTATATATTAAATTTTTAGGGGATTTTTCCTGAAAAAATTAAAAGCATTTACCTGAAAAAAAACATGAGATGAAGGAAAAACGGATCATATCAACGCAAAAAAAATCTGCCTCATTGCTGAGACAGATTCTGATATTTAAATGAAAATACGGATTTAGCCGAACGCTTCAATAATTTTTGAAAAATCTGCGAGCTTAAGTGCTGCACCGCCAATTAATCCTCCGTCGATGTCGGGTTGAGAAAAAATTTCTTTTGCATTGTCGGGTTTTACAGAGCCACCATAAAGAATTGATATTTCATCCGCTACTTCCTGACCATATTTACTGGCGATCAGACTTCTGATGTGCGCATGAATTTCCTGTGCCTGTTCCGGTGTGGCGGTTTCGCCGGTTCCAATTGCCCAAACCGGTTCATAGGCGATTACTACTTTTTTAATTTCGTCTGCAGAAAGCGTGAACAGTGATACTTCTGTCTGGTTTTTCACAACTTCCAGATGTTTTCCGGCTTTTCTTTGCTCCAGCGTTTCTCCGTTGCAGTAAATTGGAATTAAACCTTTGTCCAGAGCCATTTTCACTTTTCTGTTGCAGTGGCTGTCGGTTTCACCGTGATACTGTCTTCTTTCACTATGCCCGATAATGGAACCTGCCGCATTGATACTTTTCAGCATATCCGCAGAAATTTCTCCCGTATAAGCACCGCTCTCATGTTCGCTCATTTCCTGTGCAAAAACACCGTTGTTCAGAATTTCTACACCGGTTGTAAGATAAATTGCGGGTGGCGCAATCCATACTTCGCAGTTAGCAGAATTCTGTGCGGAATAATCCTTCAGTTCTTCCATCAGTTGTTTAGCCTCAGAAAAACTCTTATTCATTTTCCAGTTTCCGGCTACTATTTTTCTTCTCATAGTTTGAATGTGATTTATTGCGTCTTAATTGAGTTTCCAGATGTTTTTCAGCAGGTGATAGAAACGGTGTTCGTCGTCGCTGACGTCTTCGTCCGCTTTGATAAGCGACTTGGCAAACTGAACAAAATTTTTACGTTCGTGCTCTTCGGAATCATCGAGAAAACAGTGCGCGTGGAATTCAAAATGATCTTTCCAGTCTTCCGGCTGAAGCGACGCAATGGCATCCAGCTCGTTATCCAGATTCATTCTGAAAGGAAATTCCTCCGCCAGATATTCCTGTATTTTCATGCCTTCAGCTGCTGCGAATTCACCGTCAACGGAAGAAAGGATCATGAGCAGATGATAACCTGCGATTGATTTGTTGGATTTTTGCATACTTTAATTTTTTTAAATGCGGTTTTTCGCACAGGTTTTATGTTTTCCGATGCCCGCCTTCTGCAAATTTAATTAATAATAATTCTTTGCCGGATATTTATCCGTAATCTTTCCGTTTTTCAGCACCAGCACAAACGGATTGCTTCTCGCGATGGTTTTCATCGCCGTTTTGTCCATGGTGAGATTCGGAATGGTTTTAAAGGTGGTTTTGGAGGTGGAAACTCCGAATACGTTCGTCTTTTTATTCACGGAATTTTCAGCCTGTGCGATTTCCTGCGCAGAAAGTTTCGCCGGATCGTAACTGAATAACAGTACTGCTTCGGGCGCTGCCAGAATTTGTGCGGCAACATCATTTCCCTGAAGATCCTCAAGACGGAATTTGATGATCTCCGATTTGTAGCCCTGCTTCACCATTTCAGTAGTGGTTTTGTCCGACTGAATTTCCCATGGAGTTCCTTCTTCCCAAAGTGATTTGTCGTTCACATAATCGTCCTGATTCACCTTTTTCTCTTCGTTCGTTGTCCTGTTTTTCAGAATATAGAACGTTTTGTATTCTGAAGGATTCTGGCCTATTTTCCTGCGTTCTGCATTCATGTCCGTACCGGTTTTGTAATCGCGGAAATCGATCAGCGGTTCCTGCTGCAGTCCGAGAATCATGACGATGCTGAAAATAAGAGTCAGAATTCCGAAGCCGATCCATGAATATTTTGCAGGTCTTACACCGTCATCAAACGAAGTTCGCTGATACATAAAATGTAATATAATCAGAGCGGCGAGAATGATCATATCTTTAATGAAACTCTGCCAAGGCGTGAATTTGATGGCATCGCCGAAACAGCCGCAATCGGTTACTTTATTGAAATAAGCTGAGTAAAAGGTGAGAAATCCGAAGAAAATACATAAAGCAATCAGCGACAGCAGTGTGAATTTTAACCGGATTTTAAAGAGCAGAAACAACCCCAGAATTATTTCCAGCGCTACAACAAAGATTGCAATCGGAAGTGCTGCTGATTCAAAAAAGGGCATATTAAAAACTGCCGGTGAAAAGTACTCTTCCAGTTTAAAAGAGAATCCCCTTACATCAACAGCTTTTACAAAACCTGACGCAATGAAGACTAATGCGATGATGATTCTAAGTATTTCTTTCATTTTTATTTATGAAGTGCGAAGGAAAATGTGAACGTTTTTTTTTAAACCAGTTTCGTTACCGTTTCACTTTTCGCTTCTGAAAACTTAATCAGGCAGAATACCGCATAATTCAGCATATCGAAATAATTGGCTTCCGGACCTTCCGAAACAAGCGTTTTTCCGCCGTTGTCCTCAATCTGTTTGGTTCGCAGTACTTTCTGATAAATGAGATCGGTGATAGACGAAATACGCATATCGCGCCACGCTTCGCCGTAATCGTGATTTTTTTTCTCCATCAGAAGCCGTGCTTCCGTTGCATATTTGTCGTACAGCGCAAGAATTTCCTCTGGATTGCTGTCCAGGTTTTCACTCATTCCCAATTCGAGCTGAATCAGAGCAATGATGGAATAATTCACAATGGCCACAAATTCGTCTTCCTCGCTTTCGTCCACCATCTTTTTTTCGTTCATCTGAATGGTGCGGATTCTGTTTACCTTTATGAATATCTGATCGGTGATGGAGCTTGGCCTTAAAACGCGCCACGCTGCGCCATAATCGTGCATTTTTTTGCTGAAAAGGTCTCGGCATTCGGCAATGGCACGGTCAAATTGCAGGGAAGTATGAAGCATGATGGACATTAAGCTTCAAAGATAAAAATTTTTGCAGTACCGTTTTTCTGCCGAGAATATTTGACTGTTTGCGTCATAACATTTTTCTTTGCAGAATACATTTGTGATATGAACACCATTTTCGAACCGCGTAAATTTTCCCTGAACGTTAAAGGAAAACTCTATGATTTATCGAAACCGAAAATCATGGGAATCCTGAATATGACGCCGGATTCGTTTTCCGACGGCGGAAAGTTCAACAGCGAAGAAAATGCGCTGAAACACGCAGAACAAATGGTTAGGGAAGGAGCGGACATCATCGATATTGGTCCGCAATCGACAAGGCCGGGTTCCGAAATCATTCCTGCCTCTGAAGAAATCAGGAGAACCGGAAAAATTATCCGGAACATTAAGACTGAATTTCCCGAAACCCTGATTTCGCTCGATACCTTTTATGCGGAAACGGTGCGGTTTGGTTTCGATGAAGGAATTGACATCATCAATGATATTTCTGCGGGCCAGTTTGATCAGGAGATGTTTGACACGGCTGCAAATACCGGGTTGCCATATATCCTCATGCATGTAAACAGTTCTTATGCAGAAATGCACCGCAAAAATGAACATGATGATATTGTGCTCGATGTCAATAAATTTTTGCTCAAAAAATCCGCTGAACTGCTACAAAAGGGCGTGAAAGACATCATTCTTGATCCCGGATTCGGATTTGGAAAAACGGTGGAAGATCAGTTCCGGCTGCTGGAAGAAACGGAGCATATCGGTTTAGGAAAATTTCCTGTACTGATCGGTATTTCACGGAAATCCTTTATCTACAAACCTTTGGGAAAAGCAGCGAACGAAGTGGGAGCCGAAACGGCAGAACTTCACCGGAAAGTACTGAAAAAAGGCGCGAATATCCTGCGAGTGCATGATGTTGCAACTGCAAGAAAACTGGTGGAAGAGTCTATTGCAGATCAGTGATTTCAGCAATTAATCAATCACCGGAAATCTCAATTTTAAAACACTTATTTTTGCCGAATGAGAAAAATTTTTTTGAAAAAATTGGCTTTTGCTGCACTGTTTGCTTCGCTGCTGTCTTTCGGACAGTCGAAAACGGTAAACGCATCAGAAATAAACTGGTGGGGATATAAACTAGCCAAAACTGCGGCTTCTTCGCATACAGGAACCGTAGATCTGAAATCCGGGAATGTGGTAATGAAAGGAAATCAGGTTACAGGCGGAACTTTTGTGATGGATATGACCACGATTACGTCAACCGATCTTGAAGGCGACCGTCAGAAAAAACTGAACGAGCATCTGAAGCACGGCGATTTCTTCGAGACAAACAAATTTCCGGAGGCCGTCTATAAAATTACATCAGTACAGAAGAATAAAGACCAGGTGTACAGGTTTAAAATTAACGGAACACTGACCGTGAAAAACCAGACGCATCCTGTTTCTTTCCCTGCAAACATCACGGTGGAAAAAGGTACTGTAACCATTGTTTCGGATAAATTCAGTTTCGACAGACAGAAATTCGGCGTGAGTTACCAGTCCAGCATGAAAGATGTGCTGATCAAGAATGAAGTGGATATGAAGGTAAAAGTAACTGCGAAATAAGAACATTATAATTAATAAAAATAAAACCGAATCTGCGTGGATTCGGTTTTTTTGTGAAGTTTGCTGGAACTTGGACTTTGCGCACCGGACGGAGAATCTTTTATTTCTCTTCCTTTATTCTTGTAATTTAGTCAGTGGAAAAAATATTTTGCTCAAAGCGGTTTTCCTTCCGACTTTCAGTTCAAAGTAGCCCGCAGTTGGCTCCGCCGAATCTTCGATTTCGCAAAATACTTTTTCCGTTATCTGCAATGTTGCAACAAAACAGTGTAAAATTGGAAAAGTGAAAAAATTTATAAATGTTATCTTATTTATTTTGTTATTTTTAGTAACGAAAGAACTGATTTATATTTTTTACGAAAGTTGGAATTTTTTAATTTTGAATATTGTAGATGAATATGAATATTTGAAGTTTTCTATTTTAATTGCACTAACATCATTTTTATTTTCCTTCATTTTTCTAGTTTTATTTTTTGCATTTAAAAATCTTAATATTATATACAAAGTTCTATCTTATTTAGTTTCACTCGCTCTGAGTTTAGTTGTCGTAAACTTAATTTACTTTCAATTTAAAAATGAAATGAATTTTATTCAAATATTATTGAATTTAATAATTGTTCTTGTTGTATTTTCAGTATTAAATTTTATTATTTTACAATTTCTAGAAAGGAAAATTTTGAAAATAATTTAATACTGCAGATAACATATTCTATGACAAAAAACAGTAAATGTTTTTTTAGCTATTCATTGGGAATAAATCTGCATTTTCACTTCCTTAATTTTCGTAATTTAGTCTGTGGAAAAAGCAATTTGCTTCGGTTGGTCGAAATTGAACTTTTCGTCCAATTTAGCCGACCTTCGCAAATACTTTTTCCGTTATCTGAAACCAATTGAAAACGCTGTGTTGATCCAAATTAAGCAAAAGCCCATCTCTTTGACTGATGAATATGAAATTTTCATTGGTGAAGATTTATTTTACACTGCAGTTTCAAAACCGTTCAAGCAAACTGCCAAAATTGACATCTTTTCAGCTGCTACCAATTCGCAAATAATGAAAATAGCAAAACAGAATTTCGGAATTAGAGCAAATTATTTAATTCAGTTTTTTGATGGTGAGGAAATATATTCTTTGGAAGAAATAAACAATATTAAACTGACTTTCAAATGTCAAATAAAAGACGATCTATATCAACTCTACGGACACAACGGAAACAAATTTTCAATATTTAAAAATCAAAAGCAGATTGGATTTTGGGAAAAGAATAATTTCATTTTTGGAGAAAGGGATTTTTATAACCTAACTGCAAATGATAATGAAAGCCCAGTTTTACTTTCTGCTTTTTGTATTTGTATAGATAACGCAAAAAATAACTTTCAAAATGAACTTTCTCTCCTTAATTTTGATATTGGATTCAAAGGAAATTTATTGCGGAAGTTTGATGAAAATTGGAAGCCAAATAGCTGTGAATAGTTTTGGCTGCAGATAACAGCGTATTTGCAAAAGGCGGGGTTGAATATATTCTTTGAAAATTAGTTTAGCAGTATCCGCAAAATATTTTTTCCTCTGAATTTTTATTTTTTTAAGGAATCGGAGAATTTTCATTTCCACTTCCCTTATTTTTGTAATTTAGTCACTGGAAAAAATATTTTGCTCAAGGCGGTTTTCCTTCCGACTTTTCGTTCAAAGTAGCCCGCCCTTCGCAAATACTTTTTCCGTTAGCTGTAATTTTACACATAAATGGGATTAGACTATTCAATTTTGACATACATAAAAAAAGAAAAAATAAAAGATTCTTTTAATTGGCTTTTAAACAATACTGATGATGATGAAACAGAAATATCTTTGAATCAAGATTCTTTATTAATCAAAGGTCACAACTTTTCAAGTAACGTTGAAGACAATAGAGTTAACTATTCTACTTCAATTATTTTTGATATAGACCTACCAATAATTGAAACACTATATGAAAAGTACTCGACACATAAAGTTGAAATTTTCAAAGAAAACTTTATTTCAAAATATTTAGGAAACGGTAAAATCAGAATTGGAAATTTCGACGTGAGTATTACATATTTAACTGAAAAACAAATATACAAAATTGAATTTACTGCTGTTACTACAGATATGAGCTGTATGCTAGACGAATCTGAATCAGTAAAAAATTGGATTAATGAATTTTCACAAATATCAGACTCAATTCTAAGTTGTATTAATGAGGAAGATAATGCATACATAATACTTTTTGAAGAAGGTAATAAAACTTATGAAAAGTTAACCGATGATAGATATATTGATGACGTAGTAATAAAACTAATTGATAAAAAAAACTACAGCTAACAAGCGTTTGGCAAGATTGCGAATTTTGTAGTAAATTCACTTTTACGTTTCGCAAGAAATTTTATCTTTAACAGAAAATAATTGGTTCCGAAGCTCGCAACCTCGCCAAGCGCCGGAACGTTGTGTGTAACTATGAAAAGAATGTCGCTAAAATGAAAAATCTGATACTTTTGATCTCAATACTGACTACAAATTTCATTTTTGGTCAAGATTCAAGTTGTGAATATTTTTTATCATTCAATGATGTACAAAGTAGCTTATATGACTATGAAATTCTTGTAGAAGATAATGCCGAAAAACAATCTGTAGAAAATATAAAAAAACAATTTAAAGGAAACTATTCTTTGAAGAAACTAAACTGTGCATTATTCAAATCAGAAGATGGAACGGAAATTATTTCAGGTTTTAGAGATGATTATTGTTATCCACATTCTGACATTAAAAAACAACTAAGGATAATCGTTGCAAGGAAAAATAAAAAGACTTCCAAAATTGAGATAATGTACGCTACAGCACCATTAGGAACAAGAAGAACAAAAATAGAGATTGAAAAATTTATATCTGGAAAACGAGAAGTGGAAATTTATTCTTTCGATAATTTCCTTAAAGATACACAAAACTCAAATGTTTGGTTCAATACTGTATTAGAATCAACCCGAACAATTAAATTTAAATGAAATCAATAGTGGAAAAATAGCTACACACAACATATTCTATGACAAAAAACAAGTAAAAAAAGAGATATTTTTTCAGTTTTTTTATTGGGTGTAGGTCTGCATTTTTACAAACGGTGTCCCTCGTTCGATAACGGCAAAAATACGCCCGACCAACTTGCATTTGATGTTGTTTAACACCAGCATGCTGTGCTTGCCTCTTCTTTTTTTTCGGTTGTATGATTGTTGCAACTCCCACTCCGCATCTTTCCAGACCTTGCGAAAAACCCGCTGAATTCTGAAAATAAATTTAATATAAATCTCTCCAAAAATCTGCTACATTTACCGCAACAAAAATTAGAAATCAGCCATGAAAAAAAATCTTTTTCTGATCGCAGTTCTGTTCAGCACTGCCGCATTTTCACAAATCAGATATTCCGGGAAAATTGAAGCAGAATATAACTTCAATCTTTCAAGAACGGTGACGGTGGATCCGGGACCAAACTGGCAGGGATATAATCTGGATAACAGGCAATCTGGACTTGGTGCCAACTTTATTAACGGGGTGTTTTTTAATCAGAAATTTTTTGCGGGACTCGGAGTTGGATATAATCATTTCTCACGGAGAAATGCTGCGCAGAATAACGTTTCAGGAATTTTGGTCTTAGCTAACGGAGAATATGTAGACCTTTCCAAGCCGAGATCTGTTCTTTTTTATGCAAATGCAGGGGTTAGCCATATCTGGAACCAGTATGATAATGGAAGCACAACAGAATTTATTGAAGGAGGCGTTGGGTATAATTTTCCATTTTTATCAAATCATTTATATATAAAAACAGGTTTCGCCTCTATGCAGCAGTCGGTTTTTTATAAACTGGGAGCCGGTTTCCGGTTTTAATTCATGCCGGAAATCTTTTCTGCATATTCCTTGGCAAATTTCTTCTGGTCTTCTTTCAGTTCGTCCATGGTTTTCGGAAGGGTATAGTTGAAGAGTATTTTTTCTTCATCATCCAGGAAAATGAGTTCCTTTTCTTCACCGTCGATCATCTGGGAAAAAATTTCCCACATCGATGTGTCGCGCACTTTCAGCAGATCAAAAAACTGCGACGCCTGAATTACCAATTTTTTCATATTACCTGTCCAGGAATTTTAATTTAAACTGAAGCCCAAAATTATCAGAGAATTTATCGGTACTGTAATGTCCGACACGGTAAAAGAGCCCCAGATTGAACCAGCTGGAAAGGAAATTATTCCATTCAATACCAACTTCCTGATAAAGGTGGTCCAGTTTTTCGAATTCAAACTGATGATATTCCGGATTGCGCATATCGCCGATTACCGCACGGTAAATCAGGTCTAAACTCGAAACATTCTGTCCGATACTTTTGAAATACCAGGGAATGCGGTGTGAAAGGTAAGTACCCACAAATTTATCGTTGTAGTATTTTCCGCCTTTCATGGTTGCAAAACCTAAATAGGACGTCAGATTGAATTTAAACGCATTGTTTCCGGCCAGTCCGTTCATCGTAAAATTGTGCTGAATCGGTGCATCGCCAAGCATGATACCGCCAAAAAGTCGTACACCTGTTCTTCCTAAAACCGTCGGAAAAGAATGGATGATTAAAGCGTCCAGCCTTGTGTAATTCAGTTCACCGCCTGCTCCTTCAACAGCCTGTTCCACGTTTACAAAAAATTCTGGCATTCGGCGGTCCATCGTGAATTTTCCGGTCGGCGTCATAATTGATTTCGAATTCGGCAGGTAATGAAACGAAGCGAAAAAACTGGTATTCCGGAATTCGCTTCCCTGATTTCTGAAGCTGTACGGAAACAGAATTTCTTCATTCTGGTGCTGCGCAGCAAGCTTCATCGTAAGCGAACGCGTAAGATCGTAGAGATAGGAAAGACGGCCGCCTTCATAATGGTAGAAGCGGTCGTTTCTCATGGCAAGTCCGGCGTTGTTCAGTTTCATGCGAACATCCCAGAAATTTTCGCTGAATCTTCCGGCAACGAAAACATCGTTGAAATATTCGGCGCGCAATACAGAAACGCGGTCGAGCGTTGTTTTTACGTCAACACCCGCACCGAACTTTATTCCGCGGTCTTTGAAACCGTAAGCAATGTAGGCGTCCGGAGAAATGTATTTGTGGAAGCGGTCGTTCAGTTTTGCGTGCGCTCCGATTCTGATTCCTTCATAAAGATTATACCCGATCAGTTTTCCGAGATCGAAATCGAACATTCCTTTCCTGAATTTTCCGGTGAGCAGTGCAGAATAATTCCGCGCTCTTTCTTCGATGTTATATTCCTGACCGAGGCTGTCGATAACGTTATACGTATTTCTTTCACGCTCCGAAAGCGGAATTTGCCGGTACTGTTCCAGCAGCGAACCGTCTGCATTTTTTACATCGTAGGTATATCCTTTGAAATCGGATGCTTTGGCGTCAATTGGCGTCTGATGATCGAAGTAAACCGCATTCACAAAACCGTAGGACCGGAAACTTTCGGGTTCGCTGTCGTCATCCGGATTGTTTTTGCGTTCTTTTCGCTGTTCTTTGGTTTCCATGTTCACGTTCGTCAGCTTCATTTTGATGCTTTCGGCCTGCAGAAACCATTTCCCGTTAATGTATTTCCAAATGCTCGTGGTATTTCCGTCACTTTTTATCTTCCGGTTGCTTTCTATTTTTTTCAGGCCGGCCGTTTCCACATCAACGTACAGATAACCGTTAAAGCGCTCTCTCTGACGCGGTCTGCGGTAAGTAACTTCCCGGAAACGGATTACGTAGTTCATTCTTCCGTCAATATCGATGCTGTCTGTAAGAAAATAACGGTAAATATTTCTGTTTTCCGGCCTTACTTCGCGGGGCATCCTGCTTCTGTTGCTTTGCAGCGCCATCATCTGGTAAATAGGCTGCGAAAGACCTGCAACACGGTTGTCGAGCACATTGATTTTCTCACCGTACTGTTCCGAATACAGAAACTCCTGAGCGCGTTCCCAGAGAAAAAGTTTGCTGTTTGCAAATACTTCTTTAACGCTGAGTGTACTGTCGGCGCTTACTTTATTTTTCGTGATTGAAAAACGGTCCATATAACGCACCATATCATTCCACGCCTGGTTGTTTTGCTTGATACTGTCCTCGTCGATGTCAACCGATAATTTTTCGTAAGATTTATAGGAATAGGAGGGAAGGCTTTTCGGAGAATTCTGATCATATTTTGCAACCACTTCATCCAGAATTTTCAGCGCGCGCGGATCGCTTTTATCTTCCAGTACAACGGTTTCTATTGCCTGCAGGCGCTGTTCAATCCTGCTCATTGTTACTTCGATGTGTTTGTCTGTAAGCACATCCTCATTGTAATATCCTGCCGCTTTCACTTTCAGAATTTTACAGTTTGTCCGGAAATTCAGTTCGCCGGCTGTGTTGGTGTAGCCGATGGTTTTTCCTCCGCAAAGTACTGCTGCTTTCTGTACAGGCTGCCGGTCCGCGGTGATCACCTTTATCGTATTTTGGCCAGGGGTAAAACCGCAAATAAGCAGAAGAAAAAATATAATGATTCGCATATTACCTGAAGTCTTTATTGATGGGGTTTTGCAAAAATACGACTCTGATTAAATATGTGTTTATATGTTAAAGACTTCGGTTTATATTTTGGTATGAAGATTGTCATATGGAAAACCGCCTGCCAAATGGTCAAATTAATTAATTTTGTATAGATAAAATTCAAGAAAATGATGAAAAAATTTATTACCGGTGCTGCATTTTTGCTGATTTCAGCGGGTACATCTGCACTTTACGCACAAAGTGCTGCTGAAATGAAAAAACAGGTGGAAACTCTGAAGCTGCAAACCGAAATACTGAATAAGAAAATCGATCTGGAAAACGAAAAAACCAGAAACGAAAAACTGAAGGGCAACGTGGAGAAAATCAACGCCAGAGCTGACCGCAAAACCGGAGATTACTCGTCTTCCAACGATCCTGGCGCAACAGCAAAAGATGCTAAAAACGCCGCCAAACTGCTTAAAGAAACAGAATCTGTAAACCGCGATCTGCAGCGCAGTTCAACAAAAATGGTCGATCTTACTGCGGATATCCAAAAACTCCAGATCAAACTGGACAGGCAGACTTACAAAGTTGAGATTACAGAGAAATAATTAAAGAGGCGTTAAGCCTCTTTTCTCAATAGAAGGTCTGTCCGTTTTGGACGGGCCTTTTTATTTCAGAATAATTCTAAGAATACAGTTTCTCAATTTTATCTGTAAGTGCAGCCATAAAGTTCTGCAAAGGCTTTTCCACCATCATTTTGATGAAGGGATTGAACTTGCCTTCAAAAAACATCTGTGCTTCGGTCTGTGCTTCCGACAGTGCGTTTAGATGCGTTGCCAGTTCAAAATCTAGGCTCGAACTAGCAGATCTGAGAACCGCTTTGTTTTCCGTGATTTCTCCCAGTTTCAGCGCGATTTCCGGCATTCCTTTCAGTGCAAATTTAAATCCATCCGAAATCGCTTCGAATTTCTGCAGTCCATCCGGCATCAGCTGTTCATAATTCGTAGGATTTTTCAGAAGTTCTACGATTTCTGCAACCGGCTTATTAAGGATGATTTTTCTTCCTTCTAAATTCATTTTTATACTTTTGTGCAAATTAGTGCTGCAAATGTATAAAGTTTTTGTGAACGAGAAAAAACTCACAATCTCGAGGTTCCCGGAGGAAATCGAAAAAAACATGAGATTTGAAGGTTTCGCAACTTTAGAAATAGCAGTGGACCTTCTGCAGAATACTTCCTGCCCGACCATGAATGTGTATGGGGAAAACCTTGAAGAAATTTGGGAAGATTTTACGCACATGTTCCGCGTTATTGAGGCAGCAGGAGGAATTGTCACCAATAAAAATAACGAAACGCTCTTCATAAAGCGCCTTGGGAAATGGGATTTACCGAAAGGAAAAATTGAAGCAGGAGAATCGCTGGAACAGGCTGCGCTTCGCGAGGTGGAAGAGGAAACCGGACTTCATTCTCTAATTCTCGAAGAATTTATTAACAATACCTTTCATATTTACACCGAACGCAACGGAACGCGTGTGCTAAAAATCACGTACTGGTTCAGCATGAGCTGTGTAGGAGATGAAAAAGCGATTCCGCAGGAAGAAGAAGGTATTACAGAAGTGGACTGGAAAACCGACAGCAGAATCCGTGATGAAGTATTTCCTACAACGTTTGAAAATATCAAACTCATTCTGAACGAAGTGTGGGAGAAAAAACCCTGACCGCAATTACCATCTTTTTTTCCGCATATACAGAAAAGTAAGTACCACGATTAATCCCATCAATCCGAGCGTGTACCAATAGCCGTTTTTCATTTCCAGTTCCGGCATAAATCTGAAATTCATCCCGTAAAGTCCTGCGACGAAAGTAATCGGTAAAAAATATACGGAATACTGCGCCAGAACTTTCATTACCTGATTCGCTTTCTGATCGCTGAGCGCCAAAAACATGGAAATGAGGTTTGTTGCCTGCACATTTAAATGGTCGAAATCCGAAAGAACATCTTTGTATTTGTCGCGCATATCCGTAATTTCTGCATTCGTGAGGCTTAAGTTTGAAAATTTTTCCGTCCACTCCTGCGACATATTCAGAATTCTCGTGTTCATTCCGGACTTTCTTTTCAACCGGTAAAGCCGCCTCAACTGATTGCTCGAATTGGAATTTTTCAGGAAGATTTCATTTTCCATATTATCCATAATCTCGAGCAGGTTCTGCGATTCATCATCGAAAGATTTAATCACTTTTAAAGCGAGTTTCAGCGCAATCTGATCGGCATTTATTTCTGTTTTCAGTGCCGCAAGGTCGGCAAGTGTTTCCACAACGCTGCGGTTTTTCATGCGGTGAACCGTGATGATATTTCCTTCGAGCAGAAAAATTCCCAGTTTGGTGGAAACATCGCTGATGCTGTTTAACGTTGAACGTTCCAGGTCGGTATTTTCGCGAAGCAGAAAAAAATGCAGTCCGTCCGCATCTTCATATTTTGGAAGGTGGTTAGGATCCACGGTGTCTTCCAGCAACAGCGGATCAATTTTGTACTTTTCATGCAGCATGAAGAGATCTTCAGCAGTGGCGCCTTCCACATCAATCCATTCGCAGCCCTGATTTTTGAATACCGTTTTAATGCCCATAGCCGAAAACTCCCGCTTTTTTAAATATTGCGTCCTAAATAGTAATATATTTGCCAAAATTAATAAAAACTTATGTTCAAAAGCGTTATAAAAGGATGCGGACATTATGTGCCGGAAAACGTGGTTACAAATGATGATTTAGCGCAAAAAATGAAAACCAGTGACGAGTGGATTACCGAACGTACCGGTATTAAAGAAAGACGTCACCGTAAAAACAGGCATGACGCGGAGGAAACCACTGCATATCTTGGTTTCAAAGCTGCAGAAATGGCCATTGCCGATGCCGGACTAACAGCCAAAGACATCGATTATATCGTTTTCGCAACGCTTTCACCGGATTATTTTTTTCCGGGATGCGGTGTTCTATTGCAGGAAATGCTCGGCTGTGATACAATCGGTGCGCTGGATGTGAGAAACCAGTGCTCCGGATTTATCTATTCCATGAGCGTTGCAAATGCCTTTATAAAAGCAGGAATGTATAAGAACATTCTGGTGGTTGGTGCTGAAATCCATTCCTTCGGACTCGATTTTTCCGATGAAGGCAGAGGTGTTTCGGTAATTTTTGGTGACGGAGCCGGAGCTGTGGTTCTGTCTGCGTCCGAAAATCAAAACGATGGCGATATTCTCACTTTCAACATGCATTCCGAAGGTAAATACGCAGAAGAACTGGCCGTTCTTTTCCCGGGCACAAAAACCGGCTGGAGCGACACGATGATTAAATATCCCGAGATGCTGGATTCTAAAGACATCTATCCTTATATGAACGGTAATTTCGTTTTCAAACATGCAGTAACACGTTTTCCTGAATGTATCATGGAAGCGCTGAACAAAGCCGGGAAAACGCCGCAGGATCTCGATTTGCTGATTCCGCATCAGGCGAACCTCCGAATTTCGCAGTTTGTGCAGCAGCAGATGCAGCTTCCGGACGAAAAGGTATTCAACAATATTCAGAAATACGGAAATACTACTGCCGCTTCAATTCCGCTCGCGCTTTCCGAAGCCGTAAAAGAGGGTAGAGTGAAACGCGGAGATCTCGTCTGCCTCGCAGCTTTTGGCAGCGGATTTACGTGGGGAAGTGTTCTTCTTGAATATTAATTGATTATGCAATATGAAAAGAGCAGTAATAATTTTTTACCGCTCTTTTTTTTATTTTCAAAATTCTTAAATGGAAACCCGCTGATCCTGGAAACCTGCAACCGCTTCCCAGAAATCTTCCTGCAGAATTGCCGTTGCCTGAGCGAAATCGGCCAAACCATTGAGGTTGTCAATGAGTTTTTCGTCGGTCGTCTGCAGCGGAATATCCATATCATCCAATACCAGAATTCTGTTATTTCCTGAAAGGTTTGTCTTTGCCTGACTGAATGAAATTCTGCGAAAAAAATTCGGAGCTGTACTCATAGAATCTTCTAGCTGCGCGTTTTCCGGAAAGATCACGATTCCGCCCGGCGTTACCGCTTCCCACAATTGGTCCATTACCATTTCCGCCACAAACTGATCAATAAACAGCACAGAAGGCGAGAACTTTTCGATTTCGTGCTGTTCGGCGCTGTATAAAATTTCAAAATCTTCTTCTCTGTCGGCGTTGTAGTTCGACATTAAATATCCGAAAAAACTATGCAGATTTTGATTTGCCGAAAACAGTGCGATCCTCGTTTTTTCAGTACTCACTGTTCGGTAGTTGTGATTGGTTCTGCGGAACGTTTCTGTTGATAATGCTGCGGAAGGTATCGGTAATATTTTTCCACTTTTTCATATCCTTCTGCATAATAAAACTCGCATCAGATTTGCTTCCGGAATTGGGCCCGACATTTACCTTAATGATGGTCGCAATATTATCATAAACTTTCTGGTAATCTTCCTGAATCATTCTGAAATTATTATCCGAAAGCGATTTTTCAATCATTTGCAGGTCGGCGTCAGTTACTTTGAAATCTTTCTTGATTTTTTGTCCCTGACCTTCAAAAGAGTAGTGCGCATTTTTGCCTTTGATCAGGAAATTCTCGTACACGGGAGCATAACCTCCGGAACGCGAATAGCTGTAATCAAAATCTGAGTATTTCTTCTGGGAATTACATGCTGTAAGAATAATAAGCAGCAATACGCCTAATATTTTATTAACCATAAATTGTTTTTTATTGTTCGTTAGCTTCCAGTTGTTTTTTCGTTTTCAGTTCCTTTTCATAATCGTGAAGCAGGTTGAAATCTTCGGTCTGCTCAATCGCTGTCATTATTTTTACAAGAATCTGCTGTGCATTTTCGCTATCGTAATCTATCTCCAGCGGTTTCTTGAATTCCATCGTTGGTTCTACACCGGTTACTTTTATTCGTAAACCTTTCTTGTCAAAAGCTCTGCGAAAACCATTTATTTTTATGGGAATTACAATCGGCCTTTGATTTTTGATCAGTTTTGCCGTTCCTTTTCTTCCCTGCGCAAAAGCAGCTGTGGTTCCTTGCGGAAAAGTGGCAACCCAGCCGTTATCAAGCGCTTTCATGATATTGTCAATTTCTTTCAGATCCACCATTCGGTTTACGTTTTCTCCGCCTGCCCGCCAAGTTCTTTTTACAGTTACTGCGCCTGCAACTTTGAAAATACGCGTAAGAAATCCTTTATTCATGGTTTCTTCCGCCGCTACATAATACATATCTACTTTCGGATTCAGCAGATATACCGGATTTTTGATCGTATTCAGATAGCCATTGTTAACAGCGCAAAAAACATGGTACATCGCTGCGATATCAGCAAAATAAGTCTGGTGGTTGGAGACGAAAAGGACATTGGTTTCCGGAAGATTCACCAGATTTTCGGTGCCTGAAATTTTGAGCTTGTTAAAGCCGTTAAATCTCCTGTACGAAACGATTCCCAAAATAAATATGATGAATCTTTTCAGAAAAAAAGGTGTCCCAAATGCATCAGTAAAAATACTCTTCTTCGCCATTCTCAAAAAAACATAATCTGCAAATTTACAGATTTTTCATCAAGTGACTGAATTCGCTCAGCATCATTGAAGTGGCTCCCCAGATAAAATAACCGTTGAAATTAATAACCGGAACTTCCACGCCGCGCGACGAAGGTAAAATCATCATTTCCGGCTCTGTGGAAAGCTCCAGAATTGATTCTATCGGAAACTCAATGAGTTCTTCCGCTTCAGTTTCCTGGAGGATGAATTCAGGATTTTTTCTCGTGTACGAAATGTACGGATGTACATAAAAATTGCTTGGCGGAATATACATCGGCGACATTTCGCGGATGATGCGGATGTAATGCCTGTCGATTCCCATTTCCTCTGAAGTTTCGCGGATTGCGGTTGCGGCAAAATCTGCATCTTCGGGATCACGGCTTCCGCCGGGAAGAGAAATCTGTCCGCTGTGCTTGTCGTTTTCGTTTGTGGTGCGCACAATTAAAGGAAAAAACCAGCTGTCGCCCTTCATGTACAGCAAAATATTTACTGCAGCAAAACGTGGATTTCTGGTTAAAATCTCGTCATAGGTAAAAATAGGGCGATATGGCGGAGAATAAACGCGGTGTGCATCTTCTCCCCAAAGATCTGCTTTTTTTATCCTGTCTAAAAGGTCTTTTCCGAAAATTGGCATGTGGCTAATTTACGGAATTTAAAGAGGCCTGCGTTTTAAAGAAAGGTTAAAAATCAGGAAAGAATCAATCGAATCCCTTAACTGTTGAGTAAAAAGCAAAACAGCATTTCTTGTCTGATTGATTGTAATAAAAATAGAACTGAGCTTTAGTTGGTATAACCCATCAGTTCTTCTTTCTGCGCATTGTAAAGCCTGTATTCCAGATATTTGAAGCTGTCGCGCGGAATAATGGTTACCCATTTTTTGTACTTCAGGAACCATTTCATCTGAATGCTGTGTATTCCTTTTGTTAGATAGGCTTCCACAAAAGGGTGAACATGCAGATAAAGCCTGCCTTTTTCCTGCTGCATCATGTTGCGGATATCTTCGCCCATTCTTTCTACCACGACAATCGGAGCAAGGATTTCGCCGTCTTTATTCGGATTTTCTTCCTTCGTTTCTATCTGTTTTTCCGGACGGTTTCGTTGACGTGTAATCTGTATGAGTCCGAATTTGCTTGGAGGCAGAATTTTGTGCCGCGATTTATCACGGGCCATTTCCGTTCTGAGATGTTCGTATAGTTTTCTGCGGTGCTCTGCATTCACCATATCGATGAAATCCACCACGATGATTCCTCCCATATCGCGAAGTCTGAGCTGCCTTGCAATTTCTGTAGCTGCCATCAGGTTTACATTCAGGCCGTGTTCTTTGTTGCTGCCGGAGCTTGCGATGCTCGGTCCGGAATTCACATCGATTACATGAAGCGCTTCCGTGTGCTCAATTACGAGATAAGCTCCTTTGGATCCGGAAATATTTACGTGCTTTCCGAAGCTCTGCTTCAGCTGCTTCTCCACATTATAATATTCCATCAGCGGAATATGTCCGGTATAATGCTGAACGATATTTTTTCTTTCGGGTGCAATAACTTCCAGATAATTTCTCATATCGCGCACCATTTCTTCGTCGTCGCAAATTACCGAAACGAAATCTGCATTGAAATTATCACGTAAAATCGCTGATGATTTATTGTCCTCGTTCAGCACGCGGCTCGGAACGATGTTTTTCTGGATATTTTTGAATGTGGATTCCCATTTCTCAACGAGCTGACCCATATCGTTGTGCAGTTCCGCAACTTTTTTGCCTTCGGCAACGGTACGGATAATTACGCCGAAACCTTCCGGTCTGATGCTTTCAATTAGCGTTCTTAACCGTTCCTTTTCTTCAGCGCTGCCAATTTTTTTGGAAATGGAAACTTTATTGTCGAACGGAATCAGTACGAGGAATCTTCCGGTAAGCGAAATCTGCGTGGAGATTCTCGGTCCTTTTGTGGAAATCGGTTCTTTGGTAATCTGCAGCAGAACGATATCGTCTTTGGCAATAACCTTGTCGATAAGCCCGTTTTTGTTAATTTCTTTCTGAATCTCGAAATTTTTAAGGCTGGGGGAGTTCTGCTTTTTGCTGACGGTATCCCTCAGAAATTTCCTGTAGGTAAGGTATTGCGGACCTAAATCCTGATAGTGCAGAAACGCATCTTTATCGTGCCCGATTTTTACAAACGCAGCATTGAGGTTGGGTGCAAGTTTGCGCACTTTTCCCACAAAAACATCGCCGACTGTAAAGTCATTCTTGTCTTCCTCTTCGTGAAGTTCGAAGAGGCGACCGTCTTCCAGCAGCGCAATTTTGGTTTGCTCACCTTCATGTGAAATAATCAGTTCTTTCTTCATTGCAATCTAAAAAATATATTGATGCACGTTGTAAAGGGATGCTGCAACAGTTTCAGCCGCTGCAGCATGTAAAAAAAATAGCTGATGCAATTTAATTAAAAATTAAACATCAACTATATGATAATATTATATGAAGCAGGTTGCGACTACTATTTCTTCTTCTTGTGTCTGTTTGCTCTTCTTCTTTTCTTTCTCTTGTGGGTCGCTACCTTGTGTCTTTTTCTTTTCTTTCCGCTTGGCATTTTCTTGGATAGTTTAAAAAATTAATATTCTAAAATTATTTTACTGCTACTCTGTTTTTCACTTTTTCAGTGAAGGTTTTAGACGGCTTAAAGGCCGGGATATTGTGAGCCGGAATTTCAATTGCAGTATTCTTGGAAATATTTCTACCAGTTTTTGCCGCTCTGGTTTTAATAATGAAAGAACCAAACCCTCTCAAATAAACATTATCACCCTTATACATCGCGCTTCTGATCTCATGCATGAAAGCTTCTACAACTTTCTGTGTTTCAGCTTTTTCCGTTCCCAATTTTGTGGAGATGGTGCTTACCAATTCTGCCTTTGTCATTTTCTAATTTTTCTTTTATTTTTGGTGTGCAAATATAAAATTAATTTTTGAATCCAAACAAACAAAACCCTGATTTTCTTCACATTGGTAAACTTCTGACGGACTGGTTCAGCGAAAATGGCCGCGATTTTCCGTTCAGAAAAACGCAGAATCCATATAATATCTGGATTTGCGAAATAATTTTTCAGCAGACAAGAATTGAACAGGGAATCCGCCATTACAATAATTTTATCCGGCGTTTCCCGAATGTAAAAGAATTGGCGAATGCGCAAAACGATGACGTGCTGCTGTACTGGAAAGGTCTCGGGTATTATTCGCGCGCAATTAACCTGCATCAAGCCGCAAAGCAGATCATGGAGGATTATGGTGGAAATTTTCCTGCAGAATATTCCGAAATGCTCAAACTGAAAGGAATCGGAAAATACACAGCCGCCGCGATTGCAAGCATCAGCTTTGGAAAGAAAATTCCCGCTGTTGACGGTAATTTTTACCGCGTGTTAAGCCGGCTTTTTGCCGACAGTTTTGACATTTCTAATCCAAAAGCTTTTCCGCACTTTTCGGATATTGCATTGAAGATGATGCCCGACGAAAATCCCGGAGCGTTTAATGAAGCGGTGATGGATCTTGGATCGGAAATCTGCAAACCTCGTAATCCGTTATGTGAAATGTGTCCGTTGCAAAATCATTGCCGCGCATTTCAGCAGGGAGGGGTTCATGATTTTCCCGTGAAAACCGGAAAGACTAAAATATCCGATCTCTCTTTACGCTACTATTATATCTGTCACAAAAATAATTTTCTGATCAGGCAGCGCGGAAAAAAGGATATCTGGAAAAATCTATATGAATTTCCGGTGGAACTGATTAACGGACAGAATTTTGAAGAGAAAGACAGTACGATTCTCAAACATAAGCTCACGCATCGCAATCTTACCATTACAATCGACACTGTGGAAATTCCAGAAACTGAGGAATTCAAGAGATATGCTGCCGACCATAATCTGGAAATCTGCAACTACCAAAAATCGCTGCTCAAGTCATTTCCCAAACCGTTGCAGAATTTTATCGAACTGCAACACCTTTAACCCGATAATTAACAGAAGTTTTCGGCTGTTAATTCGTATTTTTGCAAAATGTTCAAAAAATTGACTGTTCCGGTCGTGTTTTTAGCCCTGGTTTCCTGTGGAAACGAAGCCATGCCTAAACCTTCAGGAGAATTGCGGCTGGAATATCCTGTTGCCAAATATGAAACGTTCGATGCATGTGCTTTTCGTTTTGAGAAATCCGGTTTCGCTACGATTACAGACGGTAAGAAACCATGCTGGTATTATCTGAATTATCCGGAGATGAAAGCGAAAGTTTTCATAACTTATTTTCCTGTTCAGAACGATTTTTCCGGTCATGTGAAGGAATCGGAGAAGATGGTTTACGAACATACCAAGAAGGCGAGTTCCATCGATACCAAATCATTTGAATATCCTGCAAAAAGGGTTTACGGGAATTTTTATGAAATGAAAGGTCAGACTGCTTCGAACCTGCAGTTTTTTGTAACCGACAGTACGCGTCATTTCGTTACAGCATATCTGTACTTCAACACGCGCCCGAAACCGGATTCACTTGCGCCGGCGGTGGATTATATCAAAAAAGATATGATGCACCTTATTGAAACTTTCGAGTGGAAGTAAACTAACGGATCGAAAATAATTTAGAAAAAAAACAGAATTATATATGAAATTACTTGTTGTAGGAAGTGTAGCTTTTGATGCCATTGAAACGCCATTTGGCAAAACAGATAAAATTCTGGGTGGCGCTGCAACTTTTATAGGGATTGCAGCCTCAATCATGGATGTAAAATCCGGGATTGTATCGGTTGTCGGAGGCGATTTTCCGGATGAATACATGAATGTGCTGGAAAAACGCGGTGTAAATACCGAAGGAATTGAAGTGGTGAAAGACGGTAAAACATTTTTCTGGAGCGGCAGATATCACAATGACCTCAATTCGCGCGATACTTTGGTGACAGAAGTAAACGTTCTGGAAAATTTCGATCCTAAAATACCGGATTCCATGCAGGATGCAGAAGTACTGTTGCTTGGAAACCTTCATCCCGGAGTGCAACTTTCTGTACTCGAAAAAATGAACAGCCGCCCGAAACTGGTAATTCTCGATACGATGAATTTCTGGATGGATACAGCGCTTGATATTCTGAAAGAAATGATTGCCAAGACAGATGTTATCACAATTAATGACGAGGAAGCCCGTCAGCTTTCCGGAGAATATTCGCTGGTAAAAGCAGCCAAGAAAATCCATGATATGGGCCCTGAATTCGTGATCATTAAGAAAGGGGAACACGGTGCACTGTTGTTTCATGAAGGCCGCATTTTTGCAATCCCGGCGTTGCCACTGGAAGAAGTTTTCGATCCGACAGGAGCCGGAGATACTTTTGCTGGAGGATTTGCGTCTTATCTCGTGAAAAAAGAACAGTTCGATTTCGAAACGATGAAATCCGCACTGATTGTTGGCTCCGCACTGGCATCATTCACCGTAGAAAAATTCGGAACAGACCGTCTTCAGGAAATTACCTGGGAAAATCTTCAGGAACGCATCGCGCAGTTTAAAGAACTGACAACCTTTGAAGTGGAAGCATAGCAAAAGCCTGAAACTTTAAGAAAGAATTATAAAAAATTTTGGGAGCATTTGCCTTCAGAAAATTAAATTTGCAAATTAAATTATAAAAGAAGTATATGTTTGAAAATATGAGATTTACTGCTGTACTGGCAGTTTTCTTCAGCTTTTTTTCAGTTTTCAGTTTCGCACAGCTCGAAAAGGGTCAGCTTGTTGACGGAATTGCCGCGGTGGTAGGAAATGAAATCGTGCTGGAATCCGATGTTACGGAACAAATGGCTTACGAGGCACAACAGGGAAATCCTGCAGGCGACAAATGCCAGTTTATGCAGCGTATCATCAACAACAAAATTCTGATTTACGAAGCGAAGCAGGATACACTGATCGAAAACCGTTCCGCTTATCTTAAGGATATGGCAAACAGTAAATATGCCCAGATTCTTGCAGGCTTTCCGGACGAAAGAACGATGCTTGATGCATATAAATTCCGTTCTTCTTACGAAATGAAGAATGCAATTGAAAGACTGGACACAGATCAGTATTATGCGCAGGCAAAATATGCAAGAATTACGGAAAAAGCAGATGTTACGCCAAGTGAGGTAACAGATTTCTACACGATGTACCAAACGCAGTTCCCGATGGTACCGGAGGAAGTAGCGCTCGCGCAAATCACTATTCTGCCCGAACTTACGGAATCGCACAAACAGGAACTTATTGACAGACTCAACAAAATAAAGCAGGATATACAGAACGGAGAAAGTTTTGAAAGCCAGGCCAGAATTTATTCTGAAGATCCGGGTTCTGCAGCAAAGGGCGGTCTGTACACCAATATCAGTAAAGGACAGATGGTGAAACCTTTTGAAGCAGCTGCGCTCAATTTGCAGGAAGGAGAACTTTCCGAACCTGTTGCTTCAGATTTCGGGTATCACCTGATTCAGCTTGTTAAACGCACCGGAAACCGTTACGATGCACGTCACATTCTTTTGGCCGCTGCGCCGAACGAACAGGAAGTGGAAACTGCCAGAAAAAAACTCGACAGCATCAGAACGCTGATCGATACCGGAAAGATGACTTTTAAGGAAGCTGCAGTGAAATTTTCTGATGACAAACAGACGAAATTCAACGGCGGAATGCTGATTAATCAGCAGGACGGCTCGAACAGAATTGAAAAAGAATCGCTTTCACCTGAAATGGCTTATGAACTTGCGGGAATTAACAAAGGCGATATGTCCGGCGTTTACGAAAACCAGTTGAACCAAAAAAAGGCCGTTAGCATTATGAGAGTGGAGGATATCATTCCTGCGCACAGTGTTTCCCTGGAAAACGACTACGACCGAATTAAGCAGATGGCACTCAACAAAAAGAAAAACGACATGATGGAAAAATGGATCCGCGAAAAGTCGCCGGAGATTTTCATCACGATCGACAAACGTTACAGTGAATGTTCGCTCGATCCGACACTGCAGAAAGCAATAGCAACACAGTAAAATATTGAACTCCGGAACTTGCCGGAGTTTTTTTTGGAAAATGGAAAAGCGGCAATAGTTTCAGAATAGTTCAGTAAATTTGTTATTCAGCTAATACTAACAGTATAAATCATTTAGAAAACAAGAATATATGAGTTTCCCTACAGACCTTGAAATTGCGCAGAATGCAGCGATACAGCCCATCAAAAACATTGCAGCCAAAGTCGGAATCGACGAGGATGACCTGGAGTTTTACGGTAAATACAAAGCGAAAATTCCGTTGAAATACATCGACGAAGAAAAAGTAAAAAACTGCAAACTGATTCTGGTCTCGGCGATTAATCCAACTCCTGCAGGCGAAGGAAAAACTACCGTTTCAGTTGGACTGTGCGACGGTCTTAATAAAATCGGGAAAAAAGCGATTGCTGTGCTGCGCGAACCTTCTTTGGGCCCTGTTTTCGGAATTAAAGGCGGAGCTGCAGGCGGCGGTTACGCACAGGTAATTCCGATGGTGGATATCAACCTCCATTTTACCGGAGATTTTGCAGCGATAGAAAAAGCCAACAATTTACTTTCTGCACTGATTGACAATAATCTGCAAAGCAAAACCCACAGCCTGAATATTGATCCGCGCACAATTGTATGGAAGCGTGTCATGGATATGAACGACCGCAGTTTACGGAATATTATCATCGGAATAGGTGGCCCTGCAAACGGAATTCCGCGCGAGGACGGATTTAACATTACTCCTGCATCAGAAGTGATGGCTATTCTTTGTATGAGCCGCGATTTCGAAGATCTGAAAAACCGTCTAGGAAATATTTTTATAGGCTATACTTTTGAGAAGAAACCTGTGTTCGCACGCGATCTTAAACCTGAAGGAGCGATGGCAATTCTGCTGAGGGACGCGATAAAACCGAATCTCGTACAGACGCTTGAAGGAAATCCTGCGATTCTTCACGGGGGACCTTTTGCAAATATCGCGCAGGGAACCAATACGATTATTGCTACCAAAACCGGAATGTCACTTGGAGATTATGTAGTTACGGAAGCAGGTTTCGGTGCTGATCTCGGTGCAGAAAAATTCCTGCATATTAAATGTCATTACGCGGGTTTCAAACCGGCTGCAATGGTAATTGTAACCACTGTTCGCGCGATGAGATATCATGGCGGAGCAAAAAAAGGAGCGTATGAAAATCCGAATTTTGATGCAGTAAAAAAAGGCATTGCCAATCTTCAGAAACATATTGAAAACTACCTGAATCTGCAGCTGAAGCCGGTTGTAGCAATCAACCATTTTGCAACAGACAGTCAGGAAGAAATCGATTTTATCGTGGAAGAATGTGCTAAACTCGGCGTAAAAGCGATTCTGGCTGATGAATTTACGATGGGCGGTGAAGGAATGAAAGAACTCGCTGCTGAAGTGGTAAATGCTGCCGAAAACTATGGAAACGATTTTCAGCCATTGTACGATGTGAATGATAAAGTGGAAGATAAAATCTGTACGATTGCCACGAAAATGTATGGCGCTGATGGTGTGGTTTATTCGCAGAAAGCGAAAAATGATATGAAAGTAATTTACGATCTTGGTTTTGACAAAATGCCGGTTTGCATGGCGAAAACCCAGAAATCGCTGTCGGATAACGAACGGAAAATCGGGAGACCTTCAGGTTTTAAAGTGACTGTCCGCGAATTCGAATTTGCTGCAGGTGCCGGATTTATCATTCCCGTTCTCGGTGATATGATGCGGATGCCCGGACTTCCGGCTGTGCCTGCTTCGGAAGGAATGGATATCGACAAAGACGGAAATATTACCGGACTGAGTTAACGGCAACTGCAATTCTTTAAAATAAAAAATCCCGGTTCGCAAGCCGGGATTTTTTTTGATTATTTTTTCAGGACTATTAGAAAAGTTCTGCATTAAAAACTTCGGAAAAATGTTTTCTGATCTTCATTTTTACTTCTTCAACTTCTTCTTCGCTAAGTGTTCTTTCGAGTTCGCGCTGTATGGAAGTTACCTGTTTATCTTTTATTCCGCACGGGATGATGTATTCAAAATAGCGCATTTCGGTATTTACATTCAGGGCAAAACCATGCATCGTAACCCATCTTGAAGTTTTCACGCCCATCGCGCAAATTTTTCTCGCGTATGGTTTTCCAACATCCAGCCATACGCCGGTTTCACCTTTGCTGCGTTCACCTTTTAAACCATATTCTGCGATTGTCCGGATGATTACTTCTTCCAGATTTCTCATATAAAGATGAATGTCGGGTTTGAAATTATCCAGATCCAGAATCGGATAGCCGACAATCTGCCCAAAACCGTGATAGGTGATGTCTCCGCCGCGATTGGTTTTCACAAAAGTGGCGTTAATTTCCTTTAATTTTTCTGAATTGGCGAGCATATTTTCTTCGTGCCCCGATTTTCCGAGTGTGTAAACATGCGGATGTTCTATCATTAAGAAATAATTAGGAGTAACTTCCGGTTCATATCCTTCTGTTTCCTCATTGCTTCTGTTCCGCATTTTCATTTGCACGATTCCGTTCATCAAATCTTCCTGATATTCGAAAGCGGCTGCATAATCCATCAGGCCCAAGTCGCGAAACTCTACATTTTTATTTTGTGTACTTGTCATTACAGATTTTGTTTTCTTTTTATCAAAGTCTGGTAAAAGAGTAGTCACCTTTTCTGTTCACATCATTCCAACCTATAGATCCGCAATGATTATAGCCAATCTGCATCTGGTTTGTTAATGGATACTTGGCTGCAATATTCCGGTGCAAATCCGAATTCGTAAATGTGTCCTGACTCCAGACCCTTAATGTGTAATCACCCGGCTGTTTGGGAACCAGTCCAAATTTATACCGGTAAAACTGTACGTCTTCCTTTAATTCAATTGCAATTCCGGAGGGGCAACTTCCTGTATCCGGAGTAATTTTTCCCGTTACAGGTATAACATCCATTTTGGAAAGTGCAGGGTCGCTGTTTGTATCCTGTGCAGGAGTTCTGAATTGAAATATATTTACCGATGATATTGGAGGATAATCTCTTGGTATCGAATCTTTCTTAAAAGGTCTGTAAACCATTTTGGAAATTCGGCCTTCTACCCAAAGTGTATCGCTTGACGCTATTTTTTCATTCGCAGGCTTAACTGTGTGCTTTACAAAACCCTGATCTGTAAACAATTCTTCATCAAAATCTTCTCGTGGACAGCAAAGTCCTGCACAAAGATAAATGCTCAGTAACGCTAAAGTTTTTATAGTCACCTATTGAATTTTCATCAAATTTAAATTAATTTTCAGTCACAAAAGAAATTTCTGAGAATCTCTTTTCCTGAAGGCGTTAAGATACTTTCCGGATGATACTGAACTGCATGAATGTCTAAAATTTTATGTTTCAGCGACATAATCATTCCGTTTTTGTCAACCGAGCTAATTTCCAGTTCTTCCGGGAAATTTTCCGGATTTGCAGCCCAACTGTGATAACGCCCAACTTCCAGTTTCTTGGGAAGATTTTTGAAAATTTTGTGTTCTGAAATCTGAGTGGCTTCTGTTGCAACACCGTGATAAATTTCTTTCAGGTTGATTAAACTTCCGCCGAAAGCTTCAACAATCGCCTGTAAACCAAGACACACTCCGAAAATGGGTTTCTTTCCTGAAAAATGTTTGATAACATCCAGCAATATTCCGGCTTCGGATGGAATTCCCGGTCCGGGAGAAAGAATGATTTTATCGAATTTTTCAATTTCCTCCAAACTGATTTCGTCGTTCTTTGCAACAGAAACAGTTTTACCCACAATCTGCTCAATCATCTGAACTAAATTGTATGTAAAACTGTCGTAATTGTCGAAAACCAGAATTTTCATCCGGCAAAAATAGGGAAAAGACGAATGTTGAATGCCGCTTTTCCGAATTTGTTTTATCCTACAATAGAAACTCCTATAAGTTTACCGATTCCGAAAGTAATTGCTGCTGCTAAAAGTCCGAAAATTACCTGTCTGAAACCGGAGAACCAAATGCTTTTTCCGGTGAATAAAGTGATGGCTGCACCAATTAAAAATAATCCTAAAGAACTGGAAATTGCACTGTACATAATCGCCTGATTTCCTCCCGTGAAAAAGAACGGAAACAGCGGTAAAATTGCACCAATCGCGAATAAAATAAATGAAGTTACAGCGGCTTCCATTGCAGATCCTTTCAGTTCTTCCTCGTTAATACCAAGTTCTTCTTTCACGAGAAAGTGGTGCGCTGCATTTTTGTCCTGCATAATTTCTGCAGCCATTGTTTCTGCCTGTTCCTGCGGAATTCCTTTTGCACGGTAAATTAAAGCTATTTCACGCTGTTCACCTTCCGGATTTACTTCCAGTTCGTCCATTTCCAGAGACATTTGGTTTTCATAAAGTTCCTGGGAAGATTTTACGGAAATCCATTCGCCTAAAGCCATGGAAAGTGCTCCTGCCAAAAGTCCGGCTGTACCTGCAAGCAAAACTTCTTTCTGTCCGCTTGAAGCTCCTGCAACACCCATTATCAGAGAAAAATTTGAAATCAGCCCGTCGTTTCCTCCCAAAACTGCTGCTCGTAAAGCATTTCCTCCAACGGAACGGTGACGCTTTTCAAAACGTGTGAGCTGACTTCCTGAAACATTCGGATGATTGTTCAGAATATTTTCCAGAATCCGAACATGAGAAGTGTCGGAAATTTCAGAAGAATTTCCTGTAATTTTTCTCGCTTTTCCGATTGAAGTAGATAGAGATTTTTCTGTGTCCATTAATGTTCCGAGAATATAATCGTAACCTAAAATAGAGCCGATAAATTTCAAAGTTTTTGCGCGTCCGGAAGGTTTTGGATAATCACTTTCGGAAAGTCCCATTTTTTTGAGAAACGAAACAGCGTGGTTTCGTTCGATCTCGCTCATTTCTGTAAAAACCGCTTTAATATTGGGATCTTCTTCCTTTTCAGCGAGTAATGCGTAAAGAAAAGAGGAATCAACTTCGGTTTGAATATTTTTAAATTTCATTGTTTTATTGTTTTTAGTTTATTCCTCCACATTTTTCAGTGCCATCAGCAAATGATAAGCGCCTTTTGTGACAAATGTTTTGTTGGAATTTCCGATATCAAAATTCACAAGCTCTGTGTAACCGTTTTCAGAATTTCCTAACGTTACAGGAAACATTTTATAGGATTTCGGTTTCACTTCCTCGAAAATATATTGCTTTCCTTCCCACGTTACAACCGCGTCATCCGGAACCACAAAACCTTCCACCGCTTCAACTTCTATTTCGGCATTCATAAAAGTTCCTGGAATTAAACTTTCGTCTTTATCGATTAAATCGCAGTGAACCAAAACACTTCGATCCGCAGTAAAATCTTTACCGATGAGTTTTACAACCGCTGCATATTTTTTCTCCGGATTCTGATTCGTGTAACCGTAAACTCTTTGTCCGACAGAAATTTTGTTCAGATCTTTTTCAAAAACTTTTAAAGCCAAATGAGTCTGACTATTGTTCACAATTTCGTACAGAATATCCGCAGAAGAAACATATTGACCCAAAGTCGCATTCACTCTTGAAATATAACCCGAAATAGGAGCGACAACCGCAACAGATTTCTGGATATTTCCGGAACTCACATTTCCCGGAGAAATTCCATAGGAACGAAGCTGCGACTCAATTCCGCGAACAGCCGCACTTTGAGACTGCGCTTCATTCGCTGCTCTTTGCGTCACCTTATCGGAACTCGCCTGATATTTATTGAGATATTTCTGTCTTTCGTAATCTTTCTGTGCATAACCCAGATTCGATTTTGCCTGAAGATAATCCTGCTGCAAACGCGCCATTTCAGGATTTTCAATTACCGCCAAAGTCTGTCCGCGACTTACATAATTTCCTTCCATAAATCGTGCAGATTTCACAATTCCGCCTGTAGAAGAGGAAACTCCGGACAATCCGGTTGGAGGAACATCAATTTGTCCCGTCAGAATTATTTTGTTGGCGATGTTCTGGTTGTTTAGTGTGGAAGTCTCAATTCCGGCGGTTTTTTTCTGCAGATCGGTTAACGTAATCTGATTTCCGGAAACCGCATAAGTTTCTTCAGTTACCGTTTCTTCCTTTTTGGAGCAGGAAAAAAGTAAAACTCCGGAAAGCATTATGATGATTGATTTTTTCATTTTATAAACCTTGTAAACTGTTGAGTTCAATAATTTTTTCGTTCAAAGCGTTTTGCGCATCGATGTATTTATTCTGAATTTCCAGCGACTGATTTACCAGAATAGAGTATTCCAGATAATTCATTTCGCCTTCCTTCAATAGCAGATTTGCGGTGAATAAAATCTTTTCGGCATTCTGTAAACCTTTCGTTTGATAATAATCGATTTCGGACTGAAGTTTCTGATATTCACCTAAATTTTTTGCGTACTGATTCTGGAAATTCCGGACTGCGATCTGATAATTATTTTCCGCGATTTGCTGGTTGATTTTTTGTCCTTCAATCAAAGATTTCTGTCCGGAATTGAAAATCGGCAAACCAACGCCAATCATTCCGCTTTGAAAACGGTGCGTTCCATTATAATACTTGTCATCGGCTCCGGTTCCTTTCATCGTGGTGGAATTGATTCCCAGATTAAAACTTGGCAAAAGTTTCGCTTTTTCGGCTTCGAGTTTTGCGTTTTCAATATTTTTCTGATGTTCCAGTTGTTTTAAAACCAACGGATTTCCGCTAAAATTCTCCAGAGAATAATAATTCGAATTGAAAAAATTTCCTTTTTCATTCGTGAAGTTTTCTCCGTCGTTCAGAAGATAATTAAACTGATGAAGTGTAATTTCGCGGTCTTTCAAAACGCTCATCAACTGGAGTTCGGCTTCACTTCGATATGCTTCTGCCGTGGTTTTTTCCAGTATATTGCTTTCTCCGGCTTTCAGACGAAGTTCGGCTCGTTTGAAATAATTTGAATAAATACTGTCGGTTTTTTTCAGCAGTTTCTGTTTTTCGTCCAGATAATTCAACCGGTTGTAAACCAAAGCAATTTCCTTTTTCAGCTGCCATTTCTGAACATCCAAAGTGAGTTGCGCATTTTTCCATTCTTCTTCCAGAACCACTTTCTGCGAATGGTAAAATTTCGGCAGCCGGAAAGTCTGAGTCGCTGAAAGTTTATTGTCCACATAAGCAGAATTAATTTGTCCGATTTCTCCGGAAATATTCAGCGGATCAATCACCGAATAGGAATTTTTTATTTTATCCTGATAATCAATTCTCAGCTGTCCGGATTTCAGATTCAGATTATTCTGAAACGCTTTTTCATAGGCAGTTTCCAGCGGAATAGGAGTTTGCGAAAAACCAATTCCGGGAATCATGAGAAAGAGGTATTTTAAATATTTCAGTTTCATTTTATTCATCATTTAAGTCAAGTTGATAACCGTCTTCTTCGTCATTATGTTCCTGAAGTTTACGGCGTTTATCAGGAAAATGTTTTTCAAACCACATATACATAATCGGTAAAAGATAGAGCGTAAGAAGCGTTGCCAAAAGAAGTCCGCCAATTACAACCGTTGCTAAAGGTCTCTGAACTTCTGCACCTTCTCCGGTAGAAATTGCCATCGGTAAAAATCCTAAAGAAGCAACCAAAGCCGTCATCAAAACCGGACGCAAACGCGTTTTACCACCGATTTTTACGACTTGACGAAGATCAGAATGATTCTGTTTCTGTCTGTTAAATTCCGCAACGAGAACAATTCCGTTCAACACGGCAACACCGAACAATGCGATGAAACCGACACCTGCAGAAATGCTGAAATTCATGTCGCGAATCCAGAGTGAAAAAATTCCTCCGATTGCAGAAAGCGGAATTGCAGAGAAAATCAGCAAACCGTATTTTACAGAATTGAAGGCGAAATACAGCATCAGCAAAATGAGTAGTAAACTCACCGGAACTGCGATGGATAAACGCTGTTGTGCATGCTGAAGATTCTCGAACGTTCCTCCGTATTTAATCGAATAACCTGCAGGAAGTTTCATGTTTTTTTCGACGCTTGCCTGCAAATCTTCAACGGTGGACTGAATATCTCTTTCTCGGACATTAAAACCAACAATGATTCTCCGCATCGCGTTTTCCCGCTGAATTTGATTGACGCTTTCTTTCAGTTCAACTTTTGCAACAGAACTTAGCGGAATTTCAGAACCAATTGGAGTGGAAATGAGCAGATTGTTGACATCATCCACATTTTTTCGCTGATCGCCACTTAAACGAACCACCAAATCAAATTTTTTCTCACCCTCGAAAACAGAACCTGTCGCCTGTCCCGCAAAAGCGGTGTTCACAATGCTGTTCACATCATTTACATTCAAACCAAACTGCGAAAGTGCTTCGCGGTTGTACGTGATGATAATCTGCGGCATTCCGGAAATCGGTTCCACGTAAATGTTTTGAGCACCATCAATTTTCTTGGAAATTTCTCCCATTTTTTCGGCGTAAACTTTCAGTGTATCGAGGTTTTCACCAAAAATTTTAATCACGACATCCTGTCTTGCTCCGGTCATCAGTTCATTGAAACGCATCGCAACCGGATACTGAAAAGAGTAGGTGACACCGACAATATTTTTCTTGAGTTCTACAGTCATTTTTTCCGCGAGTTCATCGTAGGTTTTTGCAGAGGTCCATTCTTTTCTGGGTTTGAGAATGATCATCATATCACTTGCATCAATCGGCATCGGATCGGTCGGAATTTCGCTGCTTCCGGTTTTTCCGACAATTTTTTCGATCTCAGGAAATTTTTTCAGCAGAACCTGTTGTGATTTCAAAACTGCATCGGTTGAAGTTTTTAGGTTACTTCCCGGCAAAACTCTGGTATCCACCGCAAAATCGCCTTCAGGTAAACTCGGAATAAATTCGCCACCAAGTCTTGACATGACAAATAATGACAGGAAAAAAACGATAACCACTCCGAAAAATGCTGCGTTATGCCATTTGATGACTTTGGAAAGCGTTCTGTCGTAGAAATTTTCGGCTTTTTCCATCATTCGGTCGGAGAAGTTTTTTTTCTTTTCAATTTTTTTGGAAAGAAACAGCGAACTCATCATCGGAATGTAAGTCAGCGAAAGAATGAAAGCACCCAAAAGTGCAAATATTACGGTTTGCGCCATTGGAATGAACATTTTTCCTTCAACGCCGCGAAGCGTTAAAATCGGCAGATAAACAATAAGAATAATGATTTGTCCGAACACTGCAGAATTCATCATTTTGCTTGATGCAGTGTACACTTCATCGTCCATAAAAGCTTGAGAAACTTTCTTATCCTTAAAATTGGAAATGTGATGTAATCGATGTAAAACCGCTTCAACAATGATCACCGCTCCATCGACAATCAAACCAAAATCAAGTGCGCCCAAACTCATGAGATTTCCGGAAACCCCGAAAATATTCATCATGATAATCGCAAACAGCATGGAAAGCGGAATAACCGACGCTACCAAAAATCCGGCGCGCATATTCCCGAGGAATAAAACGAGTACGAAAACTAAATTAACGCACCTTCAATCAGGTTTTTGGAAACAGTTCCGATGGCGTTGTTCACCATTTTAGTACGGTCGAGAAACGGATCGATTTTTACACCTTCAGGAAGTGTTTTTTCAATTTCTGCAATTCGGTCTTTCACGTGCTTGATCACTTCGTTGGAGTTTGCCCCTTTCATCATCATTACCACTGCACCTGCAACTTCACCTTCTCCGTTGTACGTCATCGCACCGTAACGAATCGCTTTTCCGTACTGAACCGTTCCGATATTTTTGATGAGAATGGGTGTTCCGTCGGGAAGATTTTTTACGACTGTATTTTCAATATCGGTAATTTTTCCCATCAAACCTTCGGTTCTGATGTAAAGAACTTGTGGACCTTTTTCAATATAAGCACCGCCTGTATTTTGGTTGTTGTTCTGAAGTGCATCGAAAACTTCCTTCATCGTAACGCCCATCGCTTTCAGTTGAGAAGCGTTTACTGCGACTTCATACTGTTTCAGATCGCCGCCAAAACTTGCGACATCCGCAACACCTTCAGTTCCCAAAAGTTGTCTGCGCACAATCCAGTCCTGAATGGTTCGGAGCTGCATTGCATTGTAACGGTGCTCATAACCTTTTTTGGGACGAATAACATACTGATAAATTTCTCCCAATCCGGTAGAAATCGGAGCCATTGTCGGCGTTCCCAAACTTTGCGGAATGTCTTTTGAAACCTGCTGCAAACGTTCTGCAACCTGTTGTCGGGCAAGATATAAATCGACATCTTCATTAAAAACGATGGTAATTACCGACAGTCCGAAACGCGAAAAACTCCGCATTTCTTTAATTCCCTGAATATTGTTGTTCACCTGTTCAATAGGAAACGTGATAAAACGTTCAATGTCAGTTGCGCCTAAACTTGGTGAAACGGTAATGATCTGTACCTGATTGTCGGTAATATCAGGAACGGCATCAATGGGTAATTTTTTGAGTTCGAATAAACCGTAAACAATTAAACCGAGCGTCATCAAAATGATAATCAGTTTGTTTTTTATGGAAAATTCTATGATTTTATTAAGCATTCTTAATAAGATTTAAAGTGTTGTTAGTCAGTAGTTCTACACAAAACACCTGATCAAACGGATCAGTCATCATATTCCTCTTCTGTATCATGTTGATTGACAATAGTCTGTTCTCTGGGTTGAACAGATGCGCTGTGTCGGATTTCGGTATGACGAATTTCGCCCCCTGTTCTTCCGGCTTCCTGCGCAAAGTACATAGAAGCACTCGCAACCAGCAAGACAGTAACGGAGACGAATTTGTTCAGAGTTAAGTTCCTTTTTCCCAAAAGTAATCCGAGCAAAGCAACCGCTCCTAAAAAATAGGAAAGTCCTGCAAAAATTTCGGCTGCTTCCTCATGGCGGTGAATCAGATTTTCAGAGATTCCCTGCAGATGTTCGATGGTTTCTTCGGCGCCTTCTCCGGTTGCCATTGCTGCAACAGAAGCAACTGCTCCGAGAATAAATACGAAGTAAGCATTGCGTTTGGAAATTTCGGATTTGGTGAAAACTCCAATTAAAAGAATGATTAGTCCCACAATGGGAAATATTATTGGCAAATGATTTACAATCAGATGCAGATGTGCGTTATTCATTTTTTAAATTTTTAATTGATCAGTTGTCAAGAGCCTTCATTTTACCGTTCCGGAAACGTTCGCTTGCGGTTTGATAATAGGCGATTGCCAAATTTTTTAAATGCTGATCAGTTTTGTTTGTTTCTTTTGAAATGGTCTTGTTTTTCGGATCGTACTGAAACTGCTGAATCTGATGATGATCATTAATCTGCGTGAACAGGTTATTTTTCAGAAGTCCCAAAGTCCGGTAATTTCCGATTAATGCTCTTTCTTCACCGGAAGTCATTTTCATGATGTCTTTTCCAAAAGTGGAATTATTATAATTCCATCCGATCATCGAAAAAAGCGTAGGCATCAGATCAATCTGTGAAACGAGTTTGTCAACTTTTTCCTGTCCGGAATTCAGATTATAAATGACAGCCGGAATGTGATGTTTTTCCGTGTTGATTTCCCATTTTCCGGCGCTACTTGCACAATGATCTGCGACCACGACAAAGACTGTATTCTGAAACCATGCGTGTTTTCAGCTTTCAGCGATGAATTTTCCCAAAGCAAAATCAGTGTATTTCACGGCAGATTCCCTGCTTCCCTGTGGTGCAGAAATTCTGTTCTCCGGAAATGTGTACGGTTTGTGATTGGAAGTCGTCATGATGAACTGGAAAAATGGTTTTCCTGTTTTCGTTTCAGCATCTGCAGTTTTCAATGCCTGTCTGTAGATGTCTTCATCACAGATTCCCCACGCATTTTCGAAAGTGACGTCCTGATCTTCAATACTGATTCTTTTCGCGTGAATGTCTTCAGACAAAGGATTTCCGCGGTTTCTGTCAACAATTGTAAATCCCTGTCCGCCGAAAAACGTATTCATGTTATCAAAGTAACCGTCGCCGCCGTAAATAAAATCCAGATTGTAATTATTCTTTTTAAGAATGGTGGCAACAGAAAAAAGACCATCGTTTTCAGGCCTTCTCACGATGCTGTTTCCCGGAGTTGGCGGCACGCATAAAGTTAAAGCTTCCATTCCACGAACAGTGCGTGTTCCGGTGGCAAACATATTTGTAAAAAAGATTCCGCTTTTTGCTAGATTTTCATAATTCGGAGTAAGATTCTGGTCGTTTCCGAATTCAGTTAAGAAATCGGCACTGAAACTTTCGATGCAGACAAGAATAATATTGGGAGTTTTGATTTGGCTTCCTTGTATTTCTCTTGTGATATTATCGAAACTGCCATTGGTGAACGTATCTCCGCTTTGATGCAGTTCGCTCTTCAGGATTTTGTAAGCTTGCTTTTCAGGCAGTGAAGGATAAAACTGAAGGTAATTCAGTTCGTTGCTTTTCATCGCACTGAAAAAGGAGAAAACGCCGTTTTTTCCGAGTTCATTTACATAGGTATTCTGACTTTTTTCTGCCCATTTGTTGTTCAGAAAAAACAGTCCGGCAATCAAAGGAATAAATAGTGCCAAAGAATAAGTGAATCTCTTGGAAACAGGCATTCTGTCCGAAAATACGGCATTAAAAATGTTCTTCCTTTTAAAAAGATAAAACATCAGAAAAATTGCTGCAAAAAGTCCAAGTAAAATCAGCGGAATAGGATAGGACTGATTGATGTTTTCCACAACTTCATACGTGTAAATAAGATAATCTACTGCAATGAAATTGAAACGCGTTTTGAATTCATCCCAAAAAGGAAATTCGGCTGCGAACGCAAAAAATGCAATAAACAGCATTAGAAAAATAATGATATAGGTTGCGGTTTTGTCCGCCTTGCTTCCGATCCATTTTTTAGGAATCAGCAAAAGATAAAGTGTATAAACAGCTGTAAAACTGAGCGCCACAGCCAAATCAAATACAAATCCGGTGAGGAACGAAATGATTACCGCAGCGAAATTTGAAGAAGCAACTGCAGGCGAAAACAGCAGCAGCAATGCTCTTACGATTGTGGAAACAACCACGTAAAAAATAATAAAACTGAAAACCAGCGCATATCTGCTTTTAAGGATTTTCATATCGATAAAGTTTGAGGTTAAATAAAATATTCAACACTTTGGCAAATCGTTAGGAAATGCCAGCAAAAAAATCAAACTAAATCTTGGGCGGTTGCCAGATTTTCTGGAAAATAGAAGGATAAAAACTTTCGGAATAAGCGAAGCTGTGCTGCTCTTCAAAGTTTAAGGGTGTAAATTCGAAATTGTATTCCAGCTTTTTCTGCGGAATAATAAAACTTACTGTTGTGCCGGCAAAATCCATTTTCTTGAATGGAAGCTTCATATCCTGTTCATAATCACTGTCAATTCCATGATCTTCCAGATAGTGCATTTTCAGAAAAGAGTATAATGAAGTATTTCCGTCCCGCAGTTTATGAGAAATATAATGTTCAACGAGATTGGGCAGTTTCAGACACTGTCTTACCTCGGAAAAGGAAAACAGATAAGTAATAATGAAAAAATAAGTCAGAAACTTTTTCACCAGTTCGTAAATTCTTCAACAAAATTACGCAATAAACCAACCGATTAGCTTTTTATTGTAAAAATTTATAATGATTTTAAACAAGTAATCTAAGCTAAAAATCCTATTTTTGTGGAAATAAACGTTAGAAAAATGAAAAAAATAATTGCACTTGCATTTATCGCAGCTCTTGCTTTAAGCTGCTCCAAAAAAGAATCAACCTATGAGCAGGACAGCAACATCATGCTTGCAGAAGCTGAAGTAAAAGTAATCGATTCCGCTGCTGTTACACAACCTGTAGATAACACTGTTGCGCCGGTTCCGGCTGCTGCAGATTCTGCTGTTGTTCCTGCTGATACTGTGAGATAAATTCTATTTTTATGAAAAAACTGTTTGTCCTTTCACTTGTGTCGCTTGTCGCTTTTTCGTGTTCGAAGAAGGAAGAAACTTCCATTTCTGATGAAAATGCCAGAAGAAATGCAGAAATGGCGCAGCAGAATCAGGAAACTGCAGTTACTTTAACTCCGGCTGAAGAAGGCAGAAAACTGATTGAAGGTGCAGACTGCCGTACCTGTCACAAGGATAATGAGAAACTGATCGGGCCATCATATCAGGAAGTTGCCGAAAAATATGAAAAGACTCCGGAAAATATCTCCATGCTTGCTGAGCGTATTATAAACGGCAGCACAGGAATCTGGGGGCCAACTCCGATGACTGCTCATTCCGGAATGAGCGACGAAACTGCAAAAAAAATGATAGAATATGTTTTTTCGCTGAAGAAATAGTATTCTTCCGGACAATTTACAGGACATGCTTTTTGCGTGTCTTTTTTGTGAAATGAATTCGCTGAAAAACGTTAATTTTGCTGCTTCTTAATTTAATCCATAAAATATGTCCTTATCCGAACAGGAACTGATTCGCAGAGAAAAACTGCAGAAATTATCATCCATGGGAATCAATGCATTTCCGGCGGAAGAATATCTTGTAACCGACACCACGAAGACCATTAAAGAGAATTTTGAGGAAGGTAAGAAGGTTCAGATAGCAGGCAGGCTGATGTCTCGCAGAATTCAGGGAAAGGCCAGTTTTGCGGAACTTCAGGATTCTGAAGGAAGAATTCAGGTATATTTTAACCGCGATGAGATTTGTCCGGGAGACGATAAAGAACTGTACAATGAAGTGTACAAGCATCTTCTGGATATTGGTGATATCATCGGCATTGAAGGTGATCTTTTCAAGACTCAGGTTGGCGAAATGACCGTGATGGTGAAGAATTTTACGCTGCTCACAAAATCGCTTCGTCCGTTACCGCTGCCGAAAGTTGATGCAGAAGGAAATGTGCATGATGCTTTTGTTGATCCGGAGCTGCGTTACCGTCAGCGTTATGCCGATTTGCTCGTGAATCCGCATATCAAGGAAACCTTTGTAAAAAGAACGAAACTGTTCAACGCGATGCGTCAGTTTTTTAATGATGCAGGTTATTTTGAAGTGGAAACGCCGGTTTTGCAGCCAATTCCGGGCGGAGCTGCAGCACGACCTTTCATCACGCATCACAACGCGCTGGACATTCCTTTATATCTACGTATTGCGAATGAACTGTATCTGAAAAGACTTATTGTAGGCGGTTTCGACGGTGTTTATGAATTCTCGAAAAACTTCAGAAATGAAGGAATGGACAGAACACATAATCCGGAATTTACCGTAATGGAAATTTACGTGGCCTACAAAGATTATAACTGGATGATGGATTTTACCGAAAAACTGCTCGAATTCTGTGCAGTTCAGGTAAACGGAAGTACCGACTCGAAGTTCGGTGAACATACCATCAGCTGGAAAGCACCTTTCACACGGATTTCAATGACGGAAGCCATTCAGAAATTCACAGGTTTTGATATTACCGGAAAAAACGAGGAGGAATTGCGTGATTTTGCAAAGTCAATCGGAATTGAGGTAGATGATACGATGGGCAAAGGAAAACTCATCGATGAGATTTTTGGCGAAAAGTGCGAAGGTAATTTCATACAGCCGACTTTTATTACTGATTATCCTGTGGAAATGTCGCCTCTGACAAAAAAACACAGAAGCAAGGAAGGTTTAACCGAGCGTTTTGAACTGATGGTTTGCGGAAAAGAAATCGCAAATGCATATTCCGAACTGAATGATCCAATCGATCAGCGCGAAAGATTCGAAGACCAGTTGAAACTATCCGAAAAAGGTGATGATGAAGCGATGTTTATCGATCAGGATTTCCTTCGCGCGCTGGAATATGGAATGCCGCCAACTGCAGGAATGGGAATCGGAATGGACAGACTGGTGATGTTCCTTACAGACAATGCATCGATTCAGGAAGTTTTATTCTTCCCGCAAATGAAGCCTGAAAAATCGCAGCCACTGGTTGAACTCGGGGAAGACGAAAAAGTGATTATCGAAATCCTGAATTCCCAGGAAGATGCAATGCCGCTTTCCACTGTGAAGGAGCGCGCGCAGCTTTCAGGTAAAAAGTGGGACAAAGCTTCGAAGAATCTTACCAAGAATAATTTGATCAAAGTTGAGAAAATTGAAGAAGAACTTTTGATGACACTTCTGTAAATTCTAAGAAATATGTACTTTTAAGCAGGCTTAGCCTGCTTTTTTATTTTTGTAATGTTGAAACCGGTTCATTTTTCTTCCATCAAACTACTCACTAAATTCCTTTGTATTTTGCTGATTCTTCAGGTGTTTATGCAGGTGAAAGCACAGATGCGTTCGTCTGTGTATTTTGAAGTGGACAGTGCAGTTTTAAGTGATGATTCAAAATCAAAACTCGACAGCCTGGCAAAACTCAGTTCCAGCCTGACCTTCAGAATCTACGGCAATTGCGACAGTTCAGGAAGTTCCGAATACAACAAAATTCTGTCAGAAAAAAGAGCAAAAACCGTTACAGATTATCTGTTGCCCAGAATTTCGGCAGGCATCAGGATTGGTAATACCGTCGGTCTCGGGGAAACGAAACAGATCAACGACAACAGCACCGAAGAACTGAAAGCAAAAAACCGCCGTGTTGATATTTTCATTGAAAAGAAATTTCTGCCGGGCGAAAAAATTTCCAGAAAACCCTTGCGAAGTTTCACCGAAACAAAAGTTTCAGATATGAAAGTGAAAGATACTTTCGCACTTCCCGACGTGAATTTTATCGGAGGACGCCATGTCTGGCTTTCGAAAGCCGAATACCGGCTGAAGAAACTGCTTTCTGTGTTAAAGAACAATCCGAATCTCAAAATCGAATTGCAGGGACATATTTGCTGCGAGTATGAAGATTTTGACGGGGAGGATCTCGATCTCGGGACATTCAATCTTTCTGTGACGCGTGCCGAAGCGATTCAGGAATATCTAATTAAGAACGGTATCGATTCAACAAGAATTAAGGCTGTTGGTCTGGGTCATCTCAATCCGGTTGTATATCCGGAAGTTACCGAAGCCGACCGCACAAAAAACCGCAGAGTGGAACTCCTGCTGCTGGAAAAATAGCCAGGTTTCTTAACGGTAAATTCATGTTGAATTAATTCTGGATTCATATTGGTGGAGTACCTTTATTCACTTGAAAAGGTGATGAAAAAGCTTCTCTTTTATATACTTACTTTATTTCTTTTTTCCTGTTCCGATTCCGAAAATTCGGTTAAAATAAAGGGCTCCGATACCGAAGTAAATCTCGCGGTAGAACTTGCGGAAAAATTCCATACCAACAATACTGATCAGAGTCTCGCAATCTCCGGCGGGGGTTCCGGATTGGGAATAGCGTCACTGTATAATGGTCAGGCAGATATTGCAAACTCTTCACGTCCGCTTTCCGAAGATGAGGTCAGAATGTTTGCCGAAAAGGGAATTGAACTGATCACCAATGTTTTTGCAGAAGACGCGACGGCAATTGTGGTAAATGCCAATATTCCTCTGGAAGAAATCGATGTGGAAAATCTCGGAAAAATTTTCGACGGAACGCATACGGACTGGGAACCGGTGCTCGGGAAAAAACTTGCCATCAATATTTACGGAAGACAGAGCAACTCCGGAACGCATTCTTTCGTTCAGAAAAAATTAAAAATAAAATTTTCGCCAAATGCAAAAGAGATGAACGGCAACGCGCAGATTCTGGAAGGAATTAAAGCCGATCAGTCCGGAATCGGTTATGTTGGCGCGGGTTATCTCTTGAGTCTTCCCGAAGATGCTGCAGTGAAAGCCCTCAAGATAAGAGAAACAAAAGACGGTGTAGCAATTTCACCTTTGGATCATGATGCGATTAAGGCTGGGAATTATTTCTTCCAACGGCCTTTGTATCAGTTTATTCCAAAAGAATCGTGGGCGAAGGCAAAACCTTTTATAGATTTTGAGAAAACGGATACGGGTAAGGAAATAATCAGGAAATCAGGTTATTACGTTTTAGATTGATAAAAATGAATTCGATAAGCAACAGAGAAAGACAGGATCAGGTTTTCAAGTGGCTCTTCCGCATTACGGGGCTGCTTGTCATTGCAGTTTTAGGAGGGATTTTTCTGATGCTGATGTACAATTCCGTGGCGTTCTTTGGTCATTTTTCACCAATGGATTTTATCTCCGGAACACAGTGGAATCCCTCATTTGAACAGTACGGAATACTTCCGCTGATTGTATCCACAACACTGGTAACTTTCGGAGCAATGATTATTGCCGTTCCTTTGGGAATCGGAACTGCAACTTTTCTTTCAGAATACTGTCCGCCAAAACTGAAAGCCATTCTGAAACCTGCGATCGAAATGCTCGCTGCTGTTCCTTCTGTAGCAATCGGATTTTTAGGAATCGTGCTTCTCGGTCCCGGCATTGCCGACGTAACGAACCAGAGTAATGGTCTGAACGCGCTGAACGGTGCGATTCTGCTTGCAATTATGGCTTTACCGACAATTATAACCGTAAGCGAAGATGCAATTAATGCAGTTCCGCATACCTATCGCGAAGCGAGTCTCGGAATCGGTGCTGACCGTTGGGAAACCGTGCGGAAAATTGTAATTCCTGCCGCCGCTCCCGGAATTATTGCTGCTGTGATGTTAGGCGTAGGACGTGCAATCGGAGAAACGATGACTGTTTTGATGGCAACCGGAAATGCGGCTGCTTTTCCGACCGGATTTTTTGACAGTGTGCGTACAATCACGGCAACCATCGCAATAGAAATGGGCGAGGTTCCTTACAATACCACCCATTATTATGCGCTTTATGCCATTGCAGCTGTGCTTTTCTTTATGACGCTAATTGTGAATTTACTCGGTGAATATTTCGTGAATAAATTCAGAAAATTCCACGCACTGTAATGAAGAAAATGAACAGATTTTGGGAACTGCTCATCCTGGGAAGCTGCACGGCAATTGTCCTGCTTTTTCTGGGTGTGATCATTTTCGATATTGTTTCAAAAGGCTGGGGCGCTATCAGTTGGGATTTTCTTTCCACTACGCCGAAAAATGCAATGACGGAAGGCGGAATTCTGCCGGCAATTGTCGGAACCGTGCTTCTCACCATTCTTACCGCGGTTTTTTGTATTCCTTTCGGAGTCTGCTGTGCAGTTTATCTCAATGAGTATGCAAAAGACAGCATTTTAACAAAAGCAATACGTGCATCGATCAGGAATCTTTCGGGAATTCCTTCTATTATTTACGGACTTTTCGGACTTGCGCTTTTTGTACAGGGAATTAATCTCGGAACATCTATGCTTTCTGCAGGGTTAACGCTCGGTCTGCTTTCACTTCCTTACATCATTACAACGACCGAAGAAGCGCTCCGCAGAATTCCGAATTCGCAGCGTGAAGCAGCTTTGGCAGTGGGCGCAACACAGTTTGAAAGCATCAAGGACGTGGTGCTTCCATCCGCACTTCCGGGAATTCTTACGGGAGTTGTGTTAACGCTTTCGCGAGCCGCCGGTGAAACCGCGCCGATTCTTTTTACGGGAGTGGCATTTTTTATTACCGGAAATACAGGTGGTGTCAATCAGGAATTTATGGCGCTGCCGTATCACCTGTACATGCTTTCCACACAGCATCAGGCAATTGAACAGGTGCGTCCGCTTGCTTACGGAACCGCGCTCGTGCTTATTGTTGTGGTGTTCTTACTCAGTTTAACGGCATTTTATATCCGCTATATATATTCTAAAAATGGAAAATAATATAAAGCTTTCAGGCAATAACGTCAATCTCTGGTTTGGCGACAAGCATATTCTTAAGGACTGTAACGTAACTTTTGAGAAACACTCTGTTACCGCTCTGATCGGACCTTCAGGCTGTGGTAAATCGACGTTGCTGCGCTGCTTCAACAGAATGCATGATTTGAATGCTGAAGCTCGTGTTGAAGGCAATTTTATGCTTGACAATGAAGATATTTACGATCGCAGTACTTCCGTAACGCAGATCAGAAAGAAAATCGGAATGGTTTTCCAGAAGGCGAACCCTTTCCCAAAGAGCATTTATGAAAACATCAATTACGGATTGAAGATTAATAATTTTCCGGTTCGCGAAAGGTCAAAAATCATCGAGAAATCGCTGAAGGAAAGTTATATCTGGGATGAGGTAAAAGATGATATGAAAAAACCTGCAACAAGGCTTTCCGGCGGACAGCAGCAAAGACTCTGCATTGCACGTACGGTTGCACTTCGTCCGGAAGTTATTCTGATGGATGAACCGTGTTCAGCGCTGGACCCGATTTCTACCAAAAAAGTGGAAGAACTCATTCAGGAATTAAAAAAGGATTACACCATCGTTATTGTAACCCACAATATGCAGCAGGCACAGCGGGTTGCCGATAAAACCTGCTTTATGTATCTGGGCGAAGTGATCGAATTTGACAAAACAGAAAATATATTCCGGAATCCGCAGCACGAACTTACCCAAAAGTATATTCGCGGAGCGTTCGGCTAACTGATTTTTTTGTTTTTCAGCGCTTCTGTGCGACAGTTTCAACAGGGCTTTTTGTTAATAACTTTTAGCCGTATTTGCCTGTTCAAAATTTCCATATCTCACGCGTTTTTACGATATTTGCTAGTCTTTATAAAGAATAAGACGACAGATCTCAGGCATCAGATTTCAGACAGTCATTTTGCTGAATTTTGATGTCTGTTTTCTGGAAATTCAAATCAAATATTTTGTAAATGAGTCAGAAACAATATACAGCGAGCAGCATTCAGTCTTTGGAAGGTATTGAACACGTTCGTCTGCGTCCTTCCATGTACATTGGGGATGTAGGTGTGCGCGGTCTTCACCATTTGGTTTATGAAGTGGTGGATAATTCCATTGATGAAGCTTTGGCGGGACATGCAACGCAGGTTGATGTCATTATTCATGAAGGAGACGGTGTTTCGGTGAAGGATAACGGACGAGGTATTCCGGTAGATTTTCACGAGAAAGAACAGATGTCGGCACTGGAAGTGGTTATGACCAAAATCGGAGCCGGTGGTAAATTCGATAAAGATTCCTATAAAGTTTCCGGTGGACTTCATGGTGTGGGTGTTTCCGTGGTAAATGCACTTTCCACGTCGCTTATTGCAACCGTTAACCGCGAAGGCAAAATTTATCGTCAGAAATTCGCGAGAGGACGCTCACTTGGTCCCGTTGACGAAATTGGCGTGACCGAAGAAAGAGGAACGGAAGTGTTCTTTCAGCCGGACGGTGATATTTTCCCGGAACTGGTTTACAACTATGATACTTTGGCAGCACGTCTGCGCGAACTGGCTTTTCTGAACCGCGGAATTACGATTACGCTTACCGATGAAAGAACGAAAGAGGAAGACGGAAGTTTCAAGAAGGAAACATTCTATTCGGAAGGCGGACTGAAAGAATTTGTACAGTTTATCGACGGAAACCGTGAAGCAATCATGGAAAATGTGATCTTCATGGAAGGCGAGCGCGACGATATTCCGGTGGAAGTGGCGATGCGCTATAACACCTCGTTTAATGAAAACCTGCATTCCTACGTTAACAACATTAATACGCATGAAGGCGGAACGCATTTAGCCGGTTTTAGAAGAGCTTTAACGCGTACCCTGAAAAAATATGCGGACGATCTCGGCATTCCGCAGAAAGAAAAAGTGGAAGTAACCGGCGACGATTTCCGTGAAGGACTTACTGCCGTGATTTCCGTGAAAGTAATGGAACCTCAGTTTGAAGGACAGACCAAAACAAAACTTGGAAACTCTGAAGTTTCCGGTGCGGTGGATAAAATTGTGGGTGAAATGCTGAGCAATTTCCTGGAAGAAAATCCTACTGAAGCAAAACAGATCGTTCAGAAAGTGGTACTTGCGGCAAAAGCAAGGCAGGCTGCAAAAAAAGCACGTGAAATGGTTCAGCGCAAATCTCCGATGGGCGGCGCAGGACTTCCGGGTAAACTCGCCGACTGCTCTTCTAAAGATCCGGAAATTTCTGAAATTTTCCTGGTTGAGGGTGATTCCGCAGGCGGAACTGCAAAACAGGGAAGGGACAGACATTTTCAGGCGATTCTTCCTTTGAGAGGTAAAATTCTGAACGTGGAAAAATCCATGCTGCACAAAGTTTACGACAACGAAGAAATCAAAAATATTTATACAGCTCTGGGCGTTTCTGTTGGAACTGAAGAAGACAGCAAAGCTTTGAATATCAGTAAACTGAGATACCATAAAGTGGTGATTATGACCGATGCCGATATCGACGGTTCTCACATTTCCACTTTGATTCTTACGTTCTTCTTCCGCTACATGAAGGAACTTATTGAGCAGGGTTACGTTTATATTGCTTCGCCACCGCTTTACCTGCTGAAAAAAGGCAACAAAAAAGTATATGCCTGGAACGAAAAAGAGCGCGAAGAGAAAACGCTAGAAATGGCTACGGACGGAAAAGGTGTGGAAGTGCAGCGTTATAAAGGTCTTGGTGAAATGAACGCAGAACAGCTCTGGGAAACCACCCTGAATCCGGAAAACAGAACACTGAAGAAGGTTACCATTGAAAGCCTCGCAGATGCGGACAATGTGTTCAGTATGCTGATGGGCGATGAAGTGCCGCCAAGAAGAGAATTTATAGAGAAAAATGCCAAATATGCACGAATTGATGTGTAACTACGCAAATTCCTAACTGATACAGGCCACTCTTTTTTGGGTGGCTTTTTTGTTAATTAATTTTTTTTAACGCAGATCAAAATCATCTTTTAAATTCTTAATATCTGTTAAATTTTATGTAATTTGGCAACGATAATAAATATAAGATGTACAAACTTTACGTTCTGTTCGCAACATCATTATGTGCGTTTTTATATGGCCAGAATTATGATGTTTCGGAGGTTCCTGAAGCGCTGGTAAAGAATGCCAGTGTGGTAATAAGAGAGAAGAACACGGTTCTCAATATCACCAAAATCGATCAAATGACTTTTGATGTTCATTCGGTGATGACCGTTCTGAACAAAGACGGAAGCAAATATTCCACTCCGGCAATTTCCTATGAACGCGGAGAGAAGATTTCCAATGTAAAAGCAACGCTCTACGATAAAAACGGAAACAGGATTAAAACTTTTTCGAAATCAGATTTCAAAGATTTTTCCAATAATTTTGACGGAACTTTCCACAGCGACAGCCGGCTGATGGTTCTGCCGTTGTCTGCAACAGATTATCCTTATACAGTGGAATTTGCGTATACCTATCAAACGGAAAGTACAGTCTTCATCCCGGATTTTACACCTTTCAATACGCAGCACGTATCACTTCAGAACAGCAGTTTTACGATAAATAACGCTTCGGGAATTGATTTAAGGGAGAAAATTTATCCTTCGCCGTACAACTTTACAGAGGTAATTTCTAACAATGAAGGTAAAACTTCCGAATACCGTTATCAGAATATTCCTGCTTTAACCGATGAACCTTTCGCACCCGATCCGGAAAAAATTCTGCCTAAAGTGAGTTTTGCACTTTCATCATTCAACCTGAAAGGCAAACAGGGAAATCTGCAAACCTGGGAAGATTTTGGGAAGTGGTATTACAGCAGCCTTCTTTCACCGGTTTCTGCGGTTACACCTGAGATTAAAGCGGAAGTTGCAGCCCTGAATCTTAAGGGAACCACCTCTGAGAAAGTGAAAACCCTGTTTCAGTTCATGCAGCAGAAAACGAGGTATGTTTTTGTAGCTCTCGGAATTGGAGGTTGGCAACCGATGCTCGCACAGGAAGTGCAGCAAAAAGGTTACGGCGACTGCAAGGCATTGACCAATTACATGAAAACTTTGCTCGATGCGGCCGGAATTCCTTCCTATTACAGCATCATCTGGTCGAATCCTTCTTCGGTTTCTTTCGATAAGGATTTTCCTAAAATGGCCGGAAACCACGTAATTTTGGTAGTTCCTACGGAAAACGGAAATATTTGGCTGGAAAATACGAGTCAGGCTATTGCCTTTAATCATTTGGGAGGTTCTACAACAGCGAGAAATGTGCTTGCTGTAAAACCTGACGGGATCAATATTTTGCAAACGCCGTCGTACAGCGCCGATCAGAGCAAGGAAGTGATTAAAATGAATCTCATGCTTGCGGAAGATAATTCGGTAAGTTCGGACATGGCGGTAAAACTAACAGGAAGCCAGTACGATTTCGGAATGCCGCTGGTTTTACTTGGTGATAAAGAACGTGCTGATTTCCTGAAAACGCACTGGAGTACGCTGCATTTCGATAAGGCAACCATGAAAGATTTCCGCAATGATAAAGACCGCGCAGAAATCAGTTATTTAACCCATCTGAAAGCTGTGAATTATGCGAAATCAGTAGGATCTGACAAGATTTTCCGTGTGGTCCCGGTTTTTTCGAATGTCAGCCTGCTTTCTTCTGAGGACAGAATGCTGCCTTTTGAACAGCGCTTCGACCTGCAGGATGAATATCATTTCAATTTCAAAATTCCGGAAGGGTATACCATTTCCGCTATGCCTCAGAATGTTGATATTAAATCGGAATTCGGAAATTATTCACTTAAAATTAAGATAGTGAACGGATCAAACATCGCCGTAGAACGGGTTCTGCGTATGAATAAAGGAATTCATCCAAAAGAAAAATACAATGATTACATAACTTTTCGCAAAATAATCATGAGTAATGACAATGCGAAAGTGATGATAAAGAAAAACTGATATGAAGAAAATTACTTTTTTGTGCGTAATTTGTGTGAGTTCGCTATCTTTTGCACAGCACAAATTTCTTTCCCCGCCTGAATTTAATCAGGCTGATCTTACTAAAGCGAAATCAGCGATCAATGCAGATGCACCTGCAGAAATTCTGTATCGCTCCGTGCATTATCGTATAGACGATTATGGGATGATCGATAAAATGTACCATTACCGGATTAAGATTTATGACAAAGAGAAATCCGAAGAACTATTGAATCTGGAAATTCCGCTGGCCTATTCCCGAAATATGGGATCCGAGAAGATTTCACAGCTGAAAGCGCTCACCTATAATCTCGAAAACGGCAGTGTTGTTACTACAAAAGTGGAAAACAGCAGCAAGTACAAATCGAAGGAAGATAAATACATAACCGTTAATAAACTGGCTTTTCCAAATGTAAAAGACGGTTCAATCATCGAGTATTCCTACAAAGTTGCATCGCCGTTTGTCTACGCGCTTCCGGAAGTAACCATCGAACTCGATATTCCTTCTGCCTATACAGAATTTGTTTTCGAAACACCGGTAAATATGGCGTACAGGCTGAGTTATCTGGGCGATATTTCACCAACTTATACAGAAGATACAAGGAATAAGAATCACGAAAGTATGTACAATACGTACCGCATCGGTTTTGTGAACCTGAAAAAATTTGTGACCGAAGATTTCGTTAAAAATCCGGATAATTACCGCGCAAAAGTTAGGGGCGAGCTTCATTCGGCAGCGTTCAAGGATGTCACGGAATATTCTTCAACGTGGAAAAACATCAGCGAAAGACTGCAGAAAGATGAAGAGTTCGGCGGCGAACTTGGAAAGCAAAAATTAGCAAGAAATATGATGCCAGCAGAAGTCGCATCCGCAACCACTGCGAAAGATAAAGCAGATCTTGTGTTCAGAACGGTGCAGAAAGCGTTTACCTGGGATCAGAACCGTGGTATTTTTACAGATCAGGGCTTTAAGAAACTTTTGGAAACCAAAACAGGTAATGCTCCGGATATCAACCTTTTTCTGGTAGCTATGCTTCGCGAAGCCGGACTTGAAGCCAATCCGCTGCTGATTTCTACTGTTGATAACGGTCTTCTGGATATTAATTCTCCAAATATTGCTAGTCTGAATTTTGTGCTCGCGGTTGTGGAAGATGCCGGTCAGTATTATATTTATGATGCTACTTCGAAGCAGTCTTCAGCCAATAATCTGCCGCCAAGAGACTGGAATAATAAAGGAGTAATCATGAAGAAAAAGGACGCGCAGCCTGTTTCCATGATGAACTATGCGCAAAGTGTGAATACCCTGAAACTGGACGTAAGCATCGGTGAAGACGGAACGATTACCGGAACTTACAGCGATAAAGATACCGGAGCTTTCGCGATGCGTGCCAAAGAACGGTATGATGAAAACAGCGAAAAATACAAAAAACTGTACCCGGAAAATTTCGGTATTAATTTCACTTCCATCAATCCGCAGACACTGGAAAACGGTGACTTCGAAAGTTCGATGAAATTTGAGATGCCGTATGCAGTAGATCGCGTAGGCCAAAAAATGATTTTAAATCCGATGATGTTTCTCGCCAAATCAAAAAATGAATTTGACCAGTCCGGAACACGTTTATATCCGATAGATTTTATCGCACCGTTTGTGCGCGAAAAGCGGGTTGAAATAAAAATTCCGCAGGGTTACACGGTTGAAGAACTTCCAAAGCCAAAGCAGATTGTTACTGATGACAAAGAGATTAAATATTCCTACAACGCCCAGCAGAAGGGAGATGTTCTCGAAATTTTCAGTAAGGTAGAAGTGGCAAGCGCTGAATATCAAAAGGAATATTATCCGGCTTTTAAACAGATTTGGGCAACAATTCTGAAAGCTGAGAACCAGGCGATAAGTTTGAAGAAGAAATAAACGTTCCTGTGATCAAGCAGCTGAAACCAGAAAATTGTAAAGGCAATTTTTCCTATTTTTAAAACCGTGAAAGAAGTTGCTTTTATCATCAATCCGTATTCAGCCCACGGAAATTATCATCCGTTCCTGAAGGAACTGCATAACAAGGTTGAAAACCCGAATTACTACATTTCCGAATCGATTGAAGGTGCCGACCGGTTTATCGACGACCATTTCGAATCCACGAAAATTTTTGTAGCAATTGGAGGTGACGGTACCATTTCCACCGTCGCGCGAAAAATCATCAATACCGAAAAAATACTTGCGGTTTTTCCTGCCGGTTCCGGAAACGGTTTTTCAAATGAAACGAATTTCAGAAAAAATCTGGATGATCTCATTGAGAAAATAAATGCGGCACATTTCCGCCACATCGATACGTTCACCGTAAACGGAAAGCTTTCCATCAATGTTTCAGGAACAGGATTCGACGGCAAAGTGGTGAAAGAATTCGAGAAAACCTCGCGCGGCTTTCTTAATTACATCAAAGTGACGCTGCAGACTTTTTTTCAGTACAGACCAGTACGCGTGAAATTCATCACACCGGAGTTCCGGAAATTCGACGGAAAATATCTGATGCTGAATATTGCCAATACGCGTCAGTTCGGCAATCATGCCTATATCGCTCCTATGGCGAGCAAAAGCGACGGATTGCTCGAAGTGGTGCTCGTTAAGAAATTTCCGTGGGCTTATTCGGCACTGTTTGCATACCGTATGTTCACAAAAAATCTCAAAGACGATGCTTACGTGAAGTATATTTCTGTTCCGGAAATAGAATTTGAGGTGAATACCAAAAACTGGCATCTCGATGGCGAGTTCAATGAAATCTCATCACCGGTTTCAGTAAAAATTTTGCCGAAAAGCCTAAAAATCCTGATATAAGCTACTCTTTAATAAGTTTGTTATTCTACAGCAACTGAGTCATCACCGCGTCCGTCTGCGACTGCAGTGATAATGCCGGATTCGTCAATGAGGATAAGTTCTGTCCGTCCGATCTGGTTCACCCGCGAAATTTTATAGTTCATTTTCTCCAGTTCTGAAATGGTGGTTTCCGGGAAATTTTTTTCTACCATAACGGTTTCCGGAAGCCATTGATGATGAAATTTAGGTGCATTTACAGTTAAATTTGGCGACAATTTAAAATCGATGACATTCACAATGCTTTGATAAACGGATGTAGGAATCGTTGTTCCGCCCGGCGTTCCGACAACCATAAAAGGTTTTCCGTTTTTCAGAACAATGGTTGGCGTCATCGAACTCAGCATCCGCTTTCCCGGCTCAATTTTATTGGCTTCACCGCCAACCGCTCCGAACATGTTCGGAACACCCGGTTTCACGGAAAAATCGTCCATTTCATTGTTCAGAAAAAATCCTGCGCCGGTAACGATAACCTTGCTGCCGTAAAGTCCGTTAAGTGTGGTAGTTGCCGAAGCGGCATTTCCGTCTTTATCGATAACGGAAATATGCGTGGTTTCGGTGGATTCCTGAACAGGTTTAATTATTTTTCCGACGGCTGAACTCGCAGTTGCTTTTCCCGCAGTGTAATTTTTCCAGCGGTTTTTCAGATAGGTTTCTGAAATTAACATGGAAGTTTTGTCTGAAATGAAATCCGGGTCGCCCATATATTCCGCGCGGTCTGCAAACGCCCGTCTTTCCGCTTCTACCATGATTTGAACTGCACTTGTAGAATTGTGCTGATGTTTTTCCAGATTTTCAAAGGCGGACATCATGAGCATTTGTGCAAGGAGAATTCCGCCGGAAGAAGGCATGGGCATCGACACTATTTCATGTCCTTTATAATTGAATCTTATGGGCGTTCGGCTGACCGCCTGATAATTTTTTAAATCTGATTGCTGAATGATTCCTTTTCCGCGCTTCATTTCCGCGGCAATAAGTGCAGCGGTTTTACCTTCGTAAAATCCTTTAAGGCCGTGCTGCTGTATGAGCCTGAGTGTTTCGCCAAGTTCTTTCTGAACGAGAAGATCTCCCGCTTTCCATTTGCTGTCTTTCACAAAAGGACTCGGGTTTTTATTAAATTTCACAAATTCTGACCGCAGCGAATTCAGCAGATTTGCTTCGCGCGCTGTTACTTCAAAACCCTGCTCCGCAAGATCAATTGCGGGCTGAACAAGCTCTGCCATCGGAAGTTTGCAATAGGGAAGTGTTGCAAAGAAACCTGCCACAGATCCAGGAACTCCGGCTGCAAGATGTCCGTTTTGTGACCAGTCTGTTACCGCTTTTCCGTTTTTATCGAGATACATGTCCCGGCTTGCTTTTGAAGGGGCAGTTTCACGATAGTCAATCGAAAACTGACTTCCGTCGTTTTTTACTCCGACCAGAAATCCGCCGCCTCCGATATTTCCGGCCTGCGGATAAACTACGGCCAGTGCGTACTGCACTGCAACCACGGCATCAAATGCATTACCGCCTTTTCTCAGAATCTTTGCACCTGCTTCGCTGGCAAGCGGATGCGCAGAAACTACCACGCCTTTATCCTTAACCCGGATTTCTTTTACGGTATTAAACCCGGTGAACTGTGCTGTGAAACTGTTCGAAAAAAATAGAAACAGAAAAACGAAAAGCGTGGTGGTTCTGGTAAATAACTGCATGTCGAAAGGTTTTTTAGATAACCGAATGTAGTGAAACTGACGCTTTATTCAAACTGAAAATTAGGGTGTGTAAAAAGCTGCGAAAGATTTCAGAACAGACGCTTTTTTGCTATTTTTGTGCGTCATTCAAAAAAATAAAATATGGAATCCTACACGGAAAAAATACTGATAACAGGCGCGCTCGGACAAATTGGTACTGAACTGACCAACAAACTGATAGAAATTCACGGAGAGGAAAATGTAGTAGCGTCCGGTCTTGACCGTTGGGACAAAAAAATGACAAAAGCGAAATATTATGAGCGTATGGACGTAACCAATACGCAGCTCGTAAGGCAGATTGTCAAGGATTACGAAATTACCACCGTATATCACCTCGCTTCACTGCTTTCCGGAACATCTGAAAAACAGCCGCTTTTCGCCTGGAAACTCAACGTAGAACCGCTGATTAATTTCTGCGAAATGGCAAAAGAAGGTTTGCTGAAAAAAATATTCTGGCCAAGTTCAATCGCGGTATTCGGTAAAGGAATTCCGAAAGAAAATGTGGGGCAGGAAGTGGTTCTTAATCCGACAACGGTTTACGGTATTTCCAAACTCGCCGGCGAAAAATGGTGCGAATATTATTTCGATAAGCATGGTGTGGATGTAAGAAGTATCCGTTATCCCGGATTGATTTCCTGGAAAACTCCTGCAGGAGGCGGAACCACAGATTATGCCGTGGAAATATACTACGAAGCACTGGAGGAAGGAAAATATACCAGCTTTATTTCTGAAGATACTGCAATGCCAATGCTTTATATGGATGATGCAATTAATGCGACTTTACAGTTAATGAACGCTCCGAAAGACAGTATTACCGTGAGAACATCCTATAATCTTGGCGGAATGAGTTTCACACCGAAAGAACTAGCGGCAGAAATAAAGAAAGTGCTGCCGGACTTTGCTGTGGATTACGCTCCGGATTTTCGTCAGGCAATCGCTGATTCGTGGCCTTCTTCCATCGACGATTCTGTTGCAAAAAGAGACTGGGGTCTGCGCTACGAATTCGATATTACGGAGATGACTAAAGACATGCTCGCCAATCTGAAAGTTAAATTAAATAAATAGAATTTACTTTAAATAAAGTTTTATAAACAGCTTTATTACAATTGAATAAATTGTTTTAATTATATTTTAATTTAGATGATTCTGCTTACTTTCAATGTTCTTACTCACGCAGAAAAACTGAAAAGCGGAGTTGAAATTACGGCCGCAGAATTAGAGAAAATTACAGTAAACAATGTTGAATCGGTTCTCAGAATTCTGGAGAATCATGATCTGAAATGTACTTTTTTCATCGGTACAAAAATCGTGGCGGAAAGCTTCCCGCTTTTAAAGAAAATTATCGCTGCCGGACATGAGATCGGATTTTTCAATGAGGGAATTGCAGAGGAGCCTTTGCGCGATCTGAAGAAAACAACAGAAAATTTTCTTGGAAAACAGATCAAAGGTTTCCGGCAGAAAAAACATCTGCTTTCATACGCATTGCTTAAAGAATTGGGATTTAATTATGTTTCAAATCTGGAACACTCTGCAATACTTTTTCCTTTCAAAAGACTTGAACGCAGCACCGAAATTATTGAAAAGGATGGGATAAGTATCGTGCCGGACAGCATTTCGCCGTATTCCCAGCTTCCTTATAATGATTTTGTCTTTCAGGTTATTCCCATACAGTTTTATGAAAATATGGTGAACGAAACCCTGAAAAATGATCAGTTTGTGATGATTTATCTGGATATTTCTCAATTTACGGATCTGCAGCGCTTTCCTTTTAAAATTCCGTTTTACAGAAAACTTAATTCTGGCAAGAAAATGGAGGACAGGCTCGAGCATTTTCTGAACTGGATCACAAAACACGAACATGCAACGGCCAGGATGAAAGATTATCTGTTCTAGCTCAGTTCTATTACGGTAATTTCCGGCTTAATTCCAACTCTTCCCGGATATGCCAGGACACCGAATCCGCGGTTAACATACAGAAACTTTCCCGCCGATTCGTAAAGGTCTGCCCATTTTTGATAGCGGTATTTCACGGGACTCCAGCGGTAATTTTTGAGGTCGATTCCGAACTGCATTCCGTGTGTGTGTCCGGAAAGCGTCAGCTGTACATTTGAAGAATGGTTTTTTACCACTGCGTCAAAATGCGAAGGGTCGTGGCTCATCAGAATTTTTACAGAATCTGCAGGAACTCCGTTTGCGGCTTTATCAAGATCTCCGTATTGTGGAAATGGTTTCACGCCCCAGTTTTCAACTCCGAGTAAAAAAATGCTGGAATTTCCGCGGGTTATTCTGCGGTGTTCGTTTCGGAGAACTTCGAAACCTGCTTCTTTCTTTAGCGCGATGAGTCTTGGGACATTCTGCTTTGCTGCTTCTTCGGAATGCCAGTTTGCATAATGTCCGTAATCGTGATTTCCGAGTACCGAAAATTTTCCGTCCGGCGCGGAAATTTTAGAAAACAGCGGAAGAAAAGGTTCAAATTCTTCAGCGAAATTATTCACCATATCCCCTGTAAAAACCACCAGGTCGGGTTTCTGTTCGTTGATCAGGTCAAATGCTCCTGAAAGTTTTTCAGGATTGGCAAAACTGCCGCAGTGTGCGTCGGAAATCTGCACGATCCGGTAGCCTTTAAATGCTTCAGGCAGTCCCGCAATTTTCAGTTTTACCTTGCGGGCGCGGTGTCTGTATTTTCCGAAAATAATGCCGTCCAGAAATATGGCGCTGAACACCGCAAAACCGCCGACACCAAGAATGGAAAGGGCTTTTCTGCGGCTAGGATAATGATGGGAAGCATCTTTATTCAGTAGTGAAATTCCCCACTGGAAAATCCGGATAATGTCGTCGAGAAGCAGGAAAAAGATTATCAGAATTTTTGGCAGGATGAGCACCAGAAAAAGTGATATCAGAATATGGATTTTTACCTGATCGCGGTCGCTTCTGCTGAAGCCTGTTGCGAGGTAAAACATGGTTCCGTAAAGCAGCACCGTGAAACCGATATAAATATAACGGTAGGTATTTCTGGGCATCAGGTTTCTAAATGCCTGATACACGTAAAATTCCAGTGCCAGGAAAATTACGGTTATAATTAGAAAATTGCGCTGCATTGAAGAAAGAAAATTAAGGGCACAATTTACCGTTAATTTCCACTGGGAATTTTATAAGATTTAATGAAATCTGTAAACAATTGCGTTAATGTTCATGCCTGCACCTACCGACGCAAAAACTACGTTTCCTTCATCCTGAAACTCGTGGCCTTCCATATCTCCTTTCCTTATTAAATCGAGCATGGTTGGAATCGTCGCTACGGAAGAGTTACCAAACTGCTGAATCGTCATTGGCGCAACAGAATGATGATATTCATTCTTGCCGTACAGCTTCATAAGCCGGTCGATCATTGCGTGATCCATTTTTGCATTTGCCTGGTGAATCAGGATTTTATGGATATCAGATATATCGAGATTCGCCTGGTCGATAGCTTCTTTTATCGCAACAGGAACGTTTTTCAGGGCGTATTCGTATATTTTTCTTCCCTGCATCATGATGTACAGCTGTTCGCGGTCGGTATCAGGTTTCAGGCCAGGTCCGGAATCGAGATAAAAAAGTTCCGGTCCGTTATCACAAATCGTGAGGTGCGAAAGAATTCCTACATTTTCCTGATCGGTAGCTTTCACCACAACAGCTCCTGCACCGTCTGCAAAAATCATTCTGTTTCTGTCATTCGGATCAGTTACTTTGCTCAACGTTTCAGAACCTACCACCAGAATTGTTTTTGCTGCCCCGCCTTTAATCAGCTGGTCTGCGAGTATAAGTGCTTCCACCCAGCCCGGACAACCGAAAATCATATCATAATTGATACATTTTCTGTTTTTAATCTGCAGTTTATTTTTTAGACGTGCGGACATGGAAGGCATGAAACTGGTGCGGCCCGCGCTGTTCACATCTCCAAAATTGCTGGCGTAAATTATATAATCAAGGGTTTCCTGATCAATTTTTGCATCCTCTATCGCTCTTTGTGCGGCAATAAAACCGATATCGGAATTGGTTTGTCCTTCTTCAACATATCTCCGGTTTTCAATTTCTGTAATCTCTACAAATTTTGTAATGATTTCATCTGTTGGTTTATCAATCAGCTCTCCGGTTTCCGTATAGAAATCGGTATCCATGAAATAATCGCTTCCGATTTTTTGATTCGGCAGATAGCTTCCGGTTCCAATGATGACTGTATTTGGCATCGTTCAATCTTAGGTTAGAATGCAAATGTAGCAATTAATCCTGATTGCGGCTGATAGAAAAAAATGCTAATTTTGCAAAAAAAATATGAAGCTGAGCCCGTCTGTTAAAGGTTTTTTAATCGCTGTTATAGCCCTGGCTCTTTCGTTTGGAATTTATTTCGCATTTCTGCAGAAAAAAAATAATTATCTGGTGGACAATCCCACCGCTCATTCCTATTTTTTCAGAATTAATAATGGTCCCGAACTCATTTTGGCTGCGGGACAGTTTGTAAATGTTGATCTGAAAAAAGGACAGAATTCTGTAAAAGTATACAACGATCAGAAAGAACTAGTTTACGATTCACTTTTTACAGTGAAGTCTCCGCGCGGACTGGTAAACATTGCACACGAAGATTATTATATCCATGACCAGTATTACGGTTATAACATTAAGAAAGATTCCTTACTTTTGACGCTGGAAAAAACCGTGATTGACGGCAAGCCTTATTTGGGAGCGCCAAAGCACTTTAATGGACTCTACACCGAGGATTTCTATTATAATGTGGACGAAAAATATGATGCAGTCGTTAAGAACATCCAGAAAGTGGAATCGCGCAGCAAAATTTTCCGCAAACAGGATTTCCTGAACTATCATAAAGAATATTATCAACAGTAAAAACAGACAGTAATTGGCGCAGGTAAAACCGTATAATTCAGATGCCAGCAAGAAAAGCGAAGTGGAGGATATGTTCGATAACATAGCCCCGAAATACGATTTGCTGAACCATGTACTTTCGATGAAAATCGATGTACTGTGGCGAAAAAAACTGGTAAAATGGCTTGCGGAGGACAAACCTGAGCATGTTCTGGATGTTGCTACCGGAACCGGAGATCTTGCTATTGCCGTTCAAAAAGGGACAGATGCTAGGGTTACGGGGCTAGATTTATCTCAGCAAATGTTAAATGTTGGTAAGATTAAAATAAAAAAACTTAATTTAGACGGCAAAATTTCGATGCAGAAGGGTGATGCCGAGAATCTGCCTTTTGAAAATGACAGTTTCGACGGGGTTACAGTTGCTTTTGGTGTCAGAAATTTTGAAAATCTGGGGAAAGGGCTGTCCGAACTGAGAAGGGTGGTAAAAGGAGGCAAAAGCGTATATATTCTTGAATTTTCAAAAGTAGAAGGCTTTTTGGGTCCTTTGTATATGTTTTATTTTAAGAATATACTGCCGCAAATAGGAAGGCTGGTATCCAAAGATAACAGGGCTTATACCTATCTGCCGGATTCGGTGAATGCTTTTCCTTACGGTGAGAAAATGAAGGGAATTCTGCAGGAAACCGGCTTTAGAACAGTAGCGTACAAAAAACTCAGCATGGGAATTGCCACGCTCTATAAAGCGACCAAATAACAGGAACAAAAAAAGATTAATAAAATTACACATGAATAAATTTCTATTTAAATCGCTGGTACTTTTCGGCATTTCGGCAGCTCAGTTAAGTGCGGCACAGTTGTTTCGTACACAAAACCGAATGGACAGGCTGGAAGGCTTTGATTTACAGAAGTTTAGCTGGGGTTTTTATCTGAACGGAGCCATCTACGATTATAAACTCGTGCTGCACCCGCGTTACGGAATGAATCTGAACGAAAACCTGGTGAGCACTTCTCCGAGTATCGGTTTCGGTGCAGGTTTGATCGGGAAAATGAGAATCAGCGACCATTTCGATCTGCGCGTTGAGCCGGGTCTGCAGTTTGTGCAACGGGAAATTACATTCAATACCTGGTACAATGATCAGTATGCTGCCGGAACACTTACAAACCCACCTTTCACACCGATGCAGCTTACACAGGAAGATGCGGTACGTACTGTAAAATCTACTTTGATCGATATTCCGATTCTAATCGAAATTCACGGGGACAGATGGTTCAACACGCGTCCTTATGCAGCGGGAGGTCTTAATTATATTGTAAACTTACAGAGTAACTCCAACAGTCCGGAAGATAACCTGGACGGCGTTTTCAGAAGCACCACGCATAATTTCGCGTATTCTGTGGAGATGGGCGTTCAGCTCTATTTCAGAAGGTTTAAACTTACTCCGGGAATCCGCGGTACTTTTTTCATGAACAACGAAATGGTACAGGATAACGCAGGAACACCGCCATACTGGGCAAAAGCAATTTCCACGGCGCAGTCCAGAGGATTTATGCTGATGCTTAAATTTGAATAAGAATTTTATTTTTGAAAATGAAAGACAGACCGCCAAGTCTGTCTTTTTTTTGAAATGCAGCAAACAAAAGGAAGCGTATTAATGCTAATCCGATTTTTATTTTATATTTTTGCTAGATAGTTAGAATAAAACCTGAAATGCTCCAGGAATTAGAGAAAAATTTTACGGATCTTGAAAAAAAAATATCCGTCCTCCTGAAGAAGCACAAGCAACTTTCTGAGGATTTTTCTGCTTTGAATGCAGAACATCATGCGCTGAAGCAGAAATTTGATGAGGAGCGCAAAAAAAATCAGGTTTTGGCAGAAGAACATAAAAACGTAAAACTTTATTCTGCAATCAGCGGAAACCCCGAACATAACAGACTGATGAAAAACCATATCAACAGACTTATGAAAGAGGTGGACACCTGTATTGCACAACTGCAAAGCAGCGGACTATAATGGATGTAAGAAGAATTACCATCAATATCGCCGGGCGCATGTATCCGCTTAATGTACCGCATTCCGAAGAGGAAACCCTGAGGAAAGTGGGAAAGCAGATTGAAAATATGATAAAGGATTTTGAAGAAAACTTCAACGTTCGGGACAAACAGGATGCTTTGGCAATGTGTGCTTTAAAACTGGGCACCAATGCGGAAGTTGCCGCCCTGAACAATGAAAAAAATATAAAAGCTTCAGCACAGAGAGTAGCGAATATAAACAGTGTGCTGGACGATCTGGAAAAATAATTTTCTTTTCCCGATCAGTAACCGCTTCCTGCAATGGTTCTAACACATTTACGGTAAACTCAACACTAAACAATTACCGGGCAAAAGTTGCTTCAATGGCGTGCTGCTTTACGCAGATTACAAAGAAGCAAAATCAGTCCAAATCGTGTAGATTAGGAGTTTACTCATAATCCATGAACCGTTGCAGGTTTTTTTTTGAATGATTATTAAACAACAATAAAGATTAGATATATATGACACCAACCGCTATTATCGTAGGCATTGCAGCACTGATAATTGGAGCAATCATCGGGATTATTTTGTCCCGGAGTTCACTTAATACGAAAGCACGGTTCATCCTGGACGATGCCAAGAAAAATGCCGACAATATCATTGAAACTGCCACTGTAAAGGCAGATGCCGTACGAAAAGAAAAAGAAGCTCAGGCCAAAGTGAAATTCCTGGAGCTGAAATCTCAGCACGACACAGAAATTCAGAACCGCGAAAAGAAAATACAGGATATAGAGAAGCGAACGAAGGAAAAGGAGCAACGGCTGAATGATGAACTGAGCAAAACCGGAAAACTGGAAAAAGACCTCGACAAAAAAATCGCAGATTACAGCAACAAACACTCCGTTCTGGAGAAAAAGCAGCAGGAACTTGAAAAAATAACTGCTCAGAAAGTAGAAATTCTGGAAAAAATTGCCAATTACTCCGCAGAGGAAGCCAAAGCAGAATTGGTGGATGCAATGAAGGCGGAGGCCAAAACGAGAGCGCAGGGACACATTCAGACGATCATGGAAGAAGCCCAGCTCAACGCAAAAACGGAAGCAAAGAAAATCGTTATTCAGACTATTCAGAGAATCGGGACAGAACAGGCAATTGAAAATTCGGTATCCGTATTCAATATTGAATCTGATGAAGTAAAAGGCCGCATCATCGGTCGCGAAGGTAGAAATATCCGTGCTCTGGAAGCAGCGACGGGTGTGGAAATTATTGTAGACGACACGCCGGAAGCGATCCTGCTTTCTTGTTTCGATCCTGTCAGAAGAGAAGTTGCAAGGCTTTCCCTGCACCGTTTGGTAACCGACGGAAGAATTCACCCTGCAAGAATTGAGGAAATTGTTGAAAAAACGAAAAAGCAGATCGAAGAGGAAATCATCGAAGTTGGAAAAAGAACGATTATAGACCTAGGCATTCACGGACTTCATCCGGAGCTCGTGAAAATTGTCGGAAGAATGAAATACCGATCTTCTTATGGTCAGAATTTGCTTCAGCACTCGCGCGAAGTTGCCAATATCGCCGCAACGATGGCTGCAGAACTCGGGCTGAATGTTAAACTGGCTAAAAGAGCCGGACTTCTGCACGATATCGGTAAAGTTCCGGAGCAGGAATCCGAATTGCCGCACGCACTTCTCGGAATGCAGTGGGCTGAAAAATTCGGCGAAAACGCAGAAGTGGTAAACGCGATCGGTGCCCACCACGACGAAATAGAAATGACTTCACTTCTGTCACCAATTATTCAGGTTGCCGATGCGATTTCCGGAGCAAGACCGGGAGCAAGACGTCAGGTTCTGGAATCCTATATTCAGCGTCTGAAAGATCTTGAAGCCGCGGCATTAAGTTTCGACGGTGTTTCAAGCGCCTATGCAATTCAGGCGGGCCGCGAACTGCGTGTAATGGTGGAAAGTGGGAAAGTGAACGATGAGCAAAGCTATCAGCTTTCTTACGACATTTCCGAAAAAATTCAGAATGAACTCACGTATCCTGGACAGGTAAAGGTTACCGTCATCCGGGAAACGAGAGCGGTGAATATCGCCAGATAAGGTTAAACAGAAAAATTATCAATCTCTCAGAATTTTGCTGAGAGATTTTTTTTATTGCGGAATGTAAAGTATATTTGACATATTGTAAAACTGACTTATCTTAAACTATGAGCTCAAATTTTGTAAAGAGAAACGTCGTGCTGCTTCCTAATTATTTCAAATGGGTAGGTTTAGCAGTAATTGTCATAGCTGTGATAATTTTCTGGCTTTCGATGAAGATTACAATTCAATAACCACCCTTTTATTAATTGGTTTAGCGCTCATTACTTTTTCAAAGGAGAAATTAGAAGATGAAAGGATCCGAAGAATCAGGTACAAAACTTTCTCTTATTCCTTTCTTACATTGGTAGGGTTTGTCATAACAGGTCGTATAATGAATCAGCTTTTCGATTTTGTATTGGAGTTTTACAATTCGTCAACCGCACTTCTGTTTACCATTCTGCTCCTGAATCTGGCCTATTTTGAAGGCAATAAAGAATTCGGCGATGCTGAAGAATAATATTCGCGTGGAACGGGCAATTTTGGATATCACGCAACAGGAGCTTGCTGATAAAGTCGGCGTTTCTAGGCAGACAATTAACTCCATTGAGACAGAACGTTACGTTCCCTCCACAGTTCTGGCACTAAAAATTGCTGCTGTTTTCGGAAAACCTGTTGAAGAGATTTTCTTCTTGATTTAGACCGGTTATTTTTTAACTGATAATTGGTTACATAAACGGTTTCATTTCCGTTTCAATCTGCTTCCGCAAATCCATCAGTTTCACCGCGTACTGCTGCATTTTTTTCTCGGATTCTGTTTTAGGCTCAAATTTCGGCACTTCAATGCTGTTGCCTTCATCATCAACTGCGACAAATACTATAATGCAGTGCGTTTTCTTTTCGAAATCCTTCCGCTTGATATTCCGGGAAAATACATTGATCGCAATGTGCATACTCGTTTTTCCCGTGTAGATTACTTCAGCCTCTACTTTTACAATATGTCCGATTTTGATTGGAGAATAAAACCGGATTCCGCCGACATAAACCGTCACACAGTAACTCGAAGCCCACGAACTTGCGCAGGCGTAACCTGCCTGATCTATCCATTTCATTACACTTCCGCCGTGCACATTGCCGCCGTAATTAACATCTGAAGGTTCCGAAATAAACTGGAAAACCGTTTTGTTCTGCATCTTGTTCGTTTTACCGACTAAAACTACAGAAATTATGTAAAACCTTCCGATTTTTTGGCTTTGAATCCCGATTTTGAGTAATTTTAAGTCAAAAGAAATGCAATGAAACCCAAAATATTAATCAGAAACGGACTTTTTTTCAGCGGAGATAAGGATACCAAAGCAGAGGTGAGGGATATTTTGATTGAAGACGGAATCATAGCGAGAATCGCTGACCATATTTCGGACGTGGATGATTGTAAAGAATTTGATGCCACCGGAAAATGGATTACGCCGGGTTTTATCGATACACATACGCATTATGACGCGGAAGTAATCGCTTCTCCCGGACTTAAAGAAAGCGCAAGGCACGGCGTTACGAACATCGTACTGGGAAGCTGCTCCGTGTCTGCCGTTCTGAATAATCCGGAAGATACGTGTGACAGTTTTACGCGTGTTGAAGCGATTCCGCGGGAAGTAATGCTGCCGATCATGGAACAGCAAAAAACCTGGAATTCCCCGAAAGAATGGGTGAATTATATCGAGAATTTACCGCTGGGCGTGAATGTCGCCAGTTTTCTGGGGCATTCCGATTTACGAAGTAAAGTGATGGGAATGAAAAGATCTGTTTCCGAAAATGAAAAAGCCACAAATTCCGAATTACAGCAAATGAACACTCTTTTGAATGATGCGCTGGATGCTGGTTTTCTCGGACTTTCTACCATGGACAGTCCGTGGGATAAAATGGACGGTGAAAAATACTGGAGCCACAAAACGCCTTCATTTTATGCATCCTGGAAAGAGCGAAAACCTTTAATCGAAATTCTGCGGAAACGCGGCAGAATTTTGCAGGGTGCGCCGAATCTCGTAACGCGCGTCAGCGCAGTTAATTACATGATGGCGAGTACCGGACTTGGAAGAAAGCCATTAAAAACGACAATGATAACTATGATGGATTTAATTGCCGACCGTTATCTGCTGGATATTCTGAAAACCGGCATACGTTTTTTCAATACAAAACTAAAAGCCAACTTTCGGATGCAGACGCCACCGTGTCCGTTTACAGTCTATTATGATGGTGTGGATTCCGTGATGTTTGAAGAATTTCCAAGTGGTGAAGCCATGCGCGATTTAGCCAAAAATCTGGAACGCAGAAACGAAATGATTCGCGATGAAAATTTCCGGGAGCAATTTAAAAAAGAATTCCGGGCCAGGTTCGCACCGAAAGTCTGGCATCGTGATTTGTCGGTTGCCGTAATTCTGGATTGTCCGGATAAATCTTTAATCGGAAAAAATTTTTATCAGATTTCCAAAGAACGGAACGAACATCCGGTTGATACATTCCTGGATTTAATTGTGGAATACGACCGGAAAATCCGCTGGACAACCACCATCGCAAACGACAGGGCAGAAGTGCGGAAAACACTGCTCGATTATCCGTTTAATCTGATCAGTTTTTCTGATGCGGGAGCGCATTTGCGAAATATGGCCTTTTACGATTTTCCTTTAAAAATGATTAAGCAGGTTTATGATGCCGAAAAAGAAGGCCGCAGATTTATGTCGATGGAAAAATGTATCTGGCGGCTTACCAAAGAGCAGGCAGACTGGTTTGGTCTCGACAGCTGTTATCTCGCGGAAGGGAAGCCTGCAACACTTAATATCATCAATCCCGAATTTCTGAATAACGTAACCGAGGAGGTTTTTGAGGATAAGATTGAAGAATTCGACAACTATTCGCGTCTCGTAAACCGCGCAGCAGGAGTGGTAGAAAAAGTTTTTGTGAATGGAGAACTTATTTTCGAAAATGAAAAATTCGTAGAGGGATACGGAATTTCGAAGAAGTTCGGAAAGTTTTTAGCAGCTTAATATCCTGTTTGATTTTTTAACGATTTGTTAACGGACATTCGCACGATGTTTGATAACTTTAGGATGCTTAGGAAAGTCTTGAGCGAAAAACAAAACATTAAAAAAATATTTGAAAAATGGGACTAGGTTCATTTTTAAAAAATGTAGGTGAAAAAATTTTTGGTGGAGGTGAAACTCCGGAAGAACAGGCACAAAAAGTAAGAGATCACGTGTCTAAATACGGTTTCGACCTTTCCGGGATTCAGTTTACTGTTACAGACGACAAAGTTACAATCACCGGTGAAGCCAAAGACTGGGAACAAAAAGGTAAAATTTACGTTGCCGCAGGAAATGTTGAAGGAATTGACGGTGTAAACGATCAGATGACGGTTAAACCTGCTCCTGTGCAGACTGCAACTCCAGTAGCAACCGCAGTTCAGCCAAAATATCACACCGTAGAAAGCGGCGATACACTTTCCAAAATTGCAAAAGAAGTATATGGCGATGTGAACGCTTACAACAGAATTTTCGAAGCGAACAGACCGATGCTTTCAGATCCGGACAAAATTTATCCGGGACAGGTTTTGGTTATTCCGCAATAATCTGCGATACAAAAAATAAATTAAGTTCCGGCTCTTTTTAAGGGCCGGATTTTTTATTGTTAATTTTGCAGCATGAAGAAAGTTTTTTATCTGAAAACATGTAATACCTGCATGAAAATTCTGCAGCAATTTGATTTAAAAGGCTGGAACCTTCGCGAAATCAAATCGGAGCCCGTTTCTGAGGAAGAACTGGCGGAAATGCGCAGCAAAACAGATTCGTACGAACAGCTTTTCAGCAGGAGATCTTCACAGATAAAGGCGAGGAATATCGATGTAAAATCACTTCAGGAAAAGGATTACAAAGATTTGCTGCTTTCTCATTATTCCTTCCTGAAACGCCCGGTTTTCGTAACTGACGACCGCATTTTCATCGGGAATGCTAAAAAGAATATCGCTGATCTGCACGAATTTCTTGGATCATGAAAATGAAATTCTTTTTCTTCACCTGTATCATGCTTCTTTCAGCAGGCTCCGTATCTGCGCAGACGGTTTACAAAACGCCGTCAGGGAATAAATATCATCTGTCTACATGCAGAATGGTGAAAAATGTTTCCGCAGCAGTTTCAATGGAAAAGGCTCAGAAACAGGGATTATCTCCTTGTAAAATCTGTTCACCACCGTATCGTGCTGGTATTGGAATTATGGGAACTCCATCTAAGAAAACTTCCGGGATAAATTCTGCAAACCGCTGCCTGGCAAAAACCAAACAGGGAAGCAGATGTAAGAGAAATACAAGAATCGGAAACGATTACTGTTTTCAGCATCTTCCCAATCAATAAAGGCCGGAAAAATCTCCGGCCTGTCTTCTTTTTATACTTTATTCCTAAACGAAAGGAATCTTCACAACTTTAGCAGGGATATTCTTATTCCGGATCTGAATGAAAATCTTTGAACCAACTTTAAAATGCGGTTTTGCAACATACGCAAGACCGATTCCTGATTTCTTCATCGGGCTCATCGTTCCGGAAGTTACGCGTCCGATATTGTTTCCTTCGGCATCAACCACCGGATAATCGTGTCTCGGTATTGCTTTTTCCTGCATTTCGAAACCAACGAGTTTCTTCTGAATTCCTTCTTCTTTCTGGTTTTTCAAAAATTCACGGTCTACAAATTCTCCTTTATCGAGTTTTGTAATCCAGCCTAATCCGGCTTCCAGCGGAGAAGTGCTGTCGTCGATATCATTTCCGTAAAGACAAAAACCTTTTTCAAGTCTCAGCGTGTCGCGTGCGGCAAGTCCGCAAGGAATAAGTCCTTCATCAGCTCCGGCTTTCACAATTTCATCCCAGAGTTTTTCGGCATTTTCATTTTTGAAATAAATTTCGAAACCACCGCTTCCGGTATAGCCGGTATTGGAAATAATTACGTCATTGACGCCGGCAACCGTTCCAACCACAAAATTGTAATATGGAATTTCCGAAAGATTTGTGTCGGTAAGTTTTTGCAGAATTTCTGTTGCTTTTGGACCCTGAATTGCCAAAAGAGACATTTCATCCGATACGTTTTTCATTTCCGCACCGAATTTTTCATTATACTTCTGAATGTGATTCCAGTCTTTCTCGATATTGGAAGCATTTACTACGACAAAATATTTTTCATCCTCCATTTTGTAAACAATCAGATCGTCCACAATTCCTCCGTTTCCGTTTGGCAGACAGGTGTACTGTGCCTTTCCGTTTTCCAGAGCATTAACATCGTTAGTGCATACGTGCTGCAGCAGCTCTTTTGCAGCCGGGCCTTCCACAAAAAACTGTCCCATGTGCGAAACATCAAAAATTCCTGCTTTTTCGCGAACTGCGAAGTGTTCTTCGGTAACTCCCGAATACTGGACAGGCATATCAAAACCTGCAAAAGGAACCATTTTGGCTCCGAGTGAAACATGTTTGTCGAAAAGTGCTGTTTTATTCATATTCTCATTAATTTTTATCGGGTGGTTTATTTTTTTGGTTTGTAACTTTTCAGGGCATCCAGAAACATCATTCTGTAATTGCCGTTCCAGTATTTGGCATCGCAGTTCATGGTGACCAGATGCATGTCTGTGTTCTTTTTGTAAACCTTCGTAATCCAGTACATATTCGTTTTCGGATCTTCATATTCATGGTAAAATTCCGCGAATCCGCCTTTGTTTTTCACGGTTACATTCTTCTCTAATTCTGAAATTCCGGTAATGTCCACGAGTAGCTTTTTAATTCCATCCTCATTTAATTCCACACCTTCGTATCCGGAAATGGTAATCGCTCCGATTTCGTTGGCCGGAAATATATTTACGATGTCGTTATCTTTTTCTATTTTCCATTCCGCAGGATAGCTGATACTGAAATACTCACTTTCAAAAGTTGCTTTTTCCGTTGAACTTTTAAAAGAAACCAGCGTAAAAACGATCAGCAGGAATGTGAAAGCACGTACTGAAAATATCTTTGAAAATCTGTTTTGCATATTTTAATCTAAATGATGTTTGTATTCTTCTAAAATAATTTTGAACCATTCTGTAAACTGATCCGGATTCGCTTTCATCTCACGGTCCAAATCCTCAAGCGAGATAAACCTGATTTCGGAGACCTCGTCCGGATTCAGCCGGAACTCTCCGTCGTAAATGCCTGTAAAAACATGATCGAGTTCATGTTCCCAAAGTTCCTGCCCGACATCTGCACGGTAAATAAAATGGAATTTTTCTTCAAGATCTGCAGTAATTCCAAGTTCCTCAGACAGTCTTCGCTGTGCTCCCTGCAGGTAAGTTTCACCGTTTTTCGGATGCGAGCAGCAGGCGTTGGTCCACTGATTGGGAGAATGGTATTTTCCGGCTGCGCGTTTCTGCAGAAGCATTTCGCCGTTGCTGTTGAATAAAAAAACTGAAAATGCCCGGTGAAGCAGTGCATTTTCATGCGCTTTCAGTTTTTCCATCTGTCCTAAAACTTCATCGTGTTCATTCACGAGAACTACCATTTCCTGCATGCCTGCAAAGGTAATCCTTTTTAGCAGAAAGCCCTATTTAACGAGTTCTTAAAACGTGTTAAGAAGTACTAAGATTTGCTTTTTTATTTCTGAGAACTGAAAGTATTCCGGCAATATTTAGCTCGTTGAAAATTAGTACTTTTGCACCTTAAAATTCAAATGTATGGAACTAGACTACGGTCAGCATGTAAGCCCTGTTCTGAAAGACGGGATTAAGAATTATCTGATAGACATTGATGGTACCATCACCGACGATGTTCCGAACGAAAAACCGGAAAGAATGGTGACCTGCGAACCGTATCCGGATGCACTGAAAATAATTAATAAATGGTATGATGAAGGTCATCAGATTTGTTTTTTCACGAGTCGCACTGAAGATCTCAAAGAGATTACCAAACAGTGGCTGGACAAGCACGGATTCAAATATCACAGCATACTATGCGGAAAACCTCGCGGCGGCAATTATCACTGGATCGACAATCATCTGGTTCGTGCAACAAGATATGAAGGAAAATTCACCGAATTTGTGGAAAGAGAAGTAAAAGTGCAGGTTTTTGAGCAGTAATTTTATATGAAAGTATTAGCAAACGACGGCCTTGAAAAATCCGGCATTAATGCACTGGAAGCTCACGGTTTTCAGGTGATTACCACCAAAATTGCACAGGAAAATCTTGCAGATTTTATCAATCAGAACCATATTTCAGCTTTGCTGGTTCGCAGTGCTACAGAAGTTAGAAAATCTCTGATTGACGCATGTCCGGAACTCGCCATTATCGGCAGAGGTGGCGTTGGAATGGACAATATCGATGTAGATTATGCCCGAAGCAAAGGCATACATGTGATTAATACACCTTCCGCTTCATCGGCATCTGTGGCAGAACTCGTTTTTGCCCATCTTTTTTCCGGGGCACGCTTCCTGGAAGACAGCAACAGAAAAATGCCTCTTTGTGGCAGCACCGATTTTGCGGATCTGAAAAAATCCTATTCGAAAGGCATTGAATTGCGTGGTAAGACCATCGGAATTATCGGCATGGGAAGAATCGGGCAGGAAGTTGCTAAAATAGCGCTTGGACTGGGTATGCGTGTTATCGCTGCCGACAGTCAGGTCGGAACTGCAGCTATTAAAGTAAAATTTTACAACAACCAGTATATCAATGTCGATATTCAGACTGAACCGCTGGAAGATGTGATCCGGCATTCAGATTTTATCACGCTCCATGTTCCCGCACAGAATGATGGCAGTTTTATGATCGGTAAACCGGAATTTGAACTGATGAAGGACGGCGTTGCAGTGATCAACTGTTCGCGCGGAGGAGTGGTTGATGAAGATGCGCTGATTGAAGCGCTGGACAGCGGAAAAGTACGTTTTGCAGGACTAGATGTGTTTATTGGTGAGCCGATTCCTTCGCAGAGAATTCTTTGCCATCCCAAAATTTCGCTTACGCCGCATACAGGTGCTTCTACAGTGGAAGCGCAGGACCGGATCGGTGTTTCTCTCGCCGAACAGATTGCGAATATTCTGAAAATCCAGAAAGAAAACTAACAGTTACGTTCGCCTTACTGGAAATAATAAATCGCTCCGCAATTTGCGGGGCGATTCTTTTATATATGGATAATTCTTACTGCTTTTTCAGTTCGTCGCGGATCTCCATTAACAACGCATCTGTTGAAGAAGGTGCGTCATCAACTTCGGCCGGTTTGTTAATCTTGTTTGCTGCTTTTATCAGCCAGAACAGTACCATTGCAATAGCCAAAAAGCTGATTACTGCTGCAATAAATTTGCCCCAGAAAACACCATTTACAGACCACTGTTCAATATTGTCAACACCTGCAGCTTCCATCACCGGATTAAGAAGAAGAGGCGTGATAACATCTTCTACCAGTGAACTTACAATTTTGCCAAACGCAGCACCGATGATTACACCGACAGCTAGGTCAATTACGTTTCCTTTGAACGCAAATTCTTTAAATTCTTGTACAAATCCCATAGTTTTCTAATTTTAATGTTTAAAGGTGCAAAAGTACTAATTTAAGTTCTCAGCTGCCTGTTTTTCGTATTATTTTTTGGTGAATTAGCTGATAGGTGAAAATTAATCAGTAAAATTGTCATAACATCATTATGCACGCATGAAAATTTTTTCTGCTGCCCAAATCAGACGTTGGGATCAGTTTACTATCGAAAACGAACCGGTTACTTCCGCGGAATTAATGGAGCGTGCTGCAGGTGCAGCTGCAAACTGGATTCAGAGACATTTTAAAACTACACAACCCGTTTTTCTGTTTTGCGGTGCTGGTAATAACGGCGGCGATGGTTTCGTCATTGCCAGGATTCTTTATCAATTTGGTTTTGATGTAATCGTTTTCATTAAGAATCCTGATCAGGAATTTTCGGCGGACGCAGCACGTAATTTTGACCTCGTGAAAAATATTTCCGGAATTGAAATCAGCAGTTTTGCCGATTTCAAAGCGGAACAGATTCCGGGAAATGCAATTGTTGTCGAGGCACTTTTCGGAACAGGACTGAACAAACCTGTTCATGGCGCTGAAGAAGAACTGATTAAAAAGCTTAATAAGACAGATTCGGTAAAAATCGCCATAGATATTCCTGGTGGACTTTTTGCAGATGGCAATGTTGATCGGCAATCGGTCGTTTTTGAAGCTGATTATACTTTAAGTTTTCAGACTTGGAAAAAATCATTCCTGCATCCTGAAACCGGTACATATTGTGGTCGCGTAGAAATTCTGGATATTGGTTTGAGCCCTGAATTTTCAGATTTTGAAAAGTCTTCAGAATTAGTGATTACGGATGCAACCGTCAAAGCGATTTACCGGCGGAGAAATCCGTTCTCACATAAGGGAAATCACGGAAAGGTCTGCATTGTCGGAGGAAGTTATGGAATGGCAGGTGCTGCAGTTCTGGCTGCAAAGGCGTCTGCAAGAACAGGGAGCGGAATCACCATGGTTCAGTCTGCGGAATGCAACCGGATCATTTTGCAGGTTGCCTGTCCGGAAGCAATTTTCGTAAGCGGTGGCGGGGAAACAGTCACCGAAATTATGGAGAATCCTCAAATGGTTTTCGCTATCGGTCCCGGACTCGGAACTTCAGAGGAAACAGCAAAAGCTTTAAGTAACTTTTTGGAAAATCGGAATTCCCCGGTAATTCTGGACGCCGATGCACTGAATATTCTTTCAAGAAATCCCGAAATGATAAATGTACTGCCTGAGAATTCTGTAATTACACCACATCCGAAAGAATTCGAGCGGCTTTTCGGGAAATCCAGTGATTCGTATCTCAGTTCGGAACTGGCAAAAGAAAAGGCAGCGCAGCATGGAATTTTTATTATTCTGAAAGGACATCATACACAGATTTTCACACCTGAACGAAAGGTATGGTACAATATTACAGGCAACGCAGGAATGGCAAAAGGAGGTTTCGGAGATGTGCTGACTGGAATTATTGCATCATTAATAGCGCAGGATTACCCGGTTTTGGGGGCCTGTATTTTCGGAGTTTGGCTTCACGGAAAAGCAGGAGATTTAGCTGCAGAACAGCAAATGTCAGAACAGTCGCTTTTGCCGCAGGATTTGACGGAAAAAATCGGAAAAGCGTTCAGTTTTCTGCATAGGTCTGATTTTTGAATCTATCCCCAAAAAGAAATTATGAAAAAATTACTTTTAGGAATTGCATGTGCAACACTTATTTCGTGCGCAACAGCTGATTCTAATGCGAATGCGATCGTCATACGCGACTGCACGGGAACTTATCTCAGAATTGATTCTAAAGATTACCTTGTCTGCAACGAATCTATTCTGAAACCTTACGCAACAAATTCAGCCGTAACAGCATCTTATAATAAAATTACGGTATGCAAGGAACATGAAGGAAAGATGGTCTGCATGATGTATCATGAAAATGAAGGTCTGATACGTATCACCTCTTTAAACTAAAAAAAATCTTCCGATGAGGAAGATTTTCAGTTTTATAAATTAATCCGGTTTTTCGTTTTCTGCCTGTGTGATTTTGTATTTTCTGGAATTCCAGATTAGAAATGCACCGGCAATAATAAACGGTATTGATAAAACCTGTCCTGTGTTTAGTCCGGCAAGCTGAATGAATTCATCATCCTGCGGCTCTTTCAGAAATTCTATAAAGAATCTGATGCTCCACAAAATCAGGAAGAACAGTCCGAAAAGCCATCCCAGCTGATATTTCTTGTTTGTTTTTTTGTAGAAATACCAAAGAATAACGAACAGGATTAAATATCCGCCGGCTTCAAAAAGCTGCGTCGGATATCTAGGAACAATCGGTCCGTAACTGGTACTTTGCTGCGGAAAAAGCACTGCAAAAGGTGAACCTTCAGGAGCCGGTTTTCCGATGATTTCCGAATTAAAAAAGTTACCAATTCTTACAAAAGCACCTCCCAAAGCAACTACTATCCCCAAACGGTCGTAAACCCAAAGCGGATTTTTCCTGATGATTTTATATGCGTAGTAAAGCGTGGTAAGTATTAATGCGATGGTTGCACCGTGGCTCGCAAGTCCGGAAAATCCGGTAAATTTAAATTCAGGTTTGGTCTGAATCGGCAGGAAAACCGACCAGAAATCTTCTTTAAAAAGTTCCGGCTGATAGAAAATTACGTGCCCAAGTCTTGCCCCGAGAATTGTTCCGATGAGTGTCCACGTGAACAGTGGTTCCAGGTATTTTTGATTTACATTGTCGATCCTGAACATCTTTGCCATCACGAAATATCCAAGCCCGAAAGCCAGCACAAACATCAGGCTGTAATAATGAAGTGTAATCGGTCCAAGTTCCAGTCCGGTTGAAGGATCCCACGTAACGTAAAGAATGGTCTGCAGCATAAATTCTGTTTTTCTGTATGGTTTTATTGTTTTTTTGGAGGAACAGGATCATAACCCTCGCTTCCCCAGGGATGACAGCGCATTATTCTTCTGATTCCAAGGTACAGTCCGCGGAAAATTCCATGCGTCTGCAGTGCTTCAATCATATAATGGGAACATGTTGGATGAAACCGGCAGTTGCTTCCCATCCACGGAGAAATAAACATCTGGTAAAACCGGATGATTAAAACCAGCGGTAGCGTTAATATGCGGCCTGAACTTGCTTTCAAAACAGTGCAAAAATAGAATAATAATTGGTAAATTTGGAAATCAAGAAGCAGAGCAATGAAAATAGGATATGCCAAATGGACGATTAACAATACCCTGATTCTCGGAATTTTGTGGACGCTGATTGGTGGTTTCAGATTTTATGAATATTTGCAGTATGGCGAAACAGCATGGTACAATGTGTTCTTTATGTTCCTGGGCCCGCTCTATTTAGGTCACTATTTTTATCAGAGAGGAATGAAATATTTGACTTTTGACGATGAGAGAATTCTGGTTTATAATTTCCTGCCTAAATTAATATGGCTTACAGATCTCCGCGAAGTGAAATTTGTTGCAGCCGATTATCACTTTATTTCAAAAAGCGGAAAGAAAATTGTCATTAATAAAGAAAGTCTTGATCAGAAGATGGTTGAAGAATTCGACAGAAAATTTTTTGATTTAAAGCATAAACTGGAAAGTAAGACTGTGCAGGAAAACGCACGAACAGTTTCTTCCTAATCTCTAGATATTTGAACGATCATATACCTTTAGCCGAAAAACTGCGCCCTAAAACGCTTGATGACGTTTTGGGACAGGAACATCTGACCGGTGAACACGGAACCGTGCGCAAAATGCTTGCTCATGGAAATCTCAATTCATTGATTTTTTGGGGACCTCCCGGAACAGGAAAAACGACACTTGCAGAAATAATCTCAGAGCAGTCCGGCAGGAAATTTTTTAAACTCTCAGCCGTTTCGAGTGGTGTGAAAGAAGTGCGGGAAGTGATTGATGATGCGAAAAAACAGAATCTTTTTTCCGGGAAACCACCGATTTTGTTCATCGACGAAATACACCGTTTTAATAAATCTCAGCAGGATTCATTATTGCATGCGGTAGAAAAAGGATGGATTGTACTGATCGGAGCTACCACAGAAAACCCCAGCTTTGAAGTGGTGTCAGCGTTGCTTTCCCGGTCTCAGGTGTATGTGCTGAAATCGTTGAGTTACGAAAAACTCGAAGAACTTGCGGATATCGCCGTTACCCGTTTCAACGTGGAAGCCGGAACCGTTTTTTCGGTAGCCGAAAAGGAGGCGTTAATCCAGTATTCCGGTGGAGATGCGCGCAAACTGATCAATTCTGTCGAACTGGTTTTGAATCAGTTTAGCGATGAGCCTTCCAGAAAAATCAGCAATGAAGATGTGTTGAGTGTGCTCCAGGAAAACATGGCGCTTTACGACAAGAACGGAGAGCAGCATTACGATATTATTTCTGCTTTTATTAAGTCGATGCGCGGTTCTGATCCTAACGCGGCGGTTTACTGGCTTGCGAGAATGCTTGCAGGAGGTGAAGACATCAAATTTATTGCGCGCAGAATGCTGATTCTGGCTTCGGAAGATATTGGTCTCGCCAATCCGAATGCGTTGGTGGTTGCCAACAGTTGTTTTCAGGCGGTGAACGTGATCGGAAATCCGGAAGCGCGTATTTTATTAAGCGAAACCGCTGTTTACCTAGCCGTTTCTCCAAAATCGAATTCTACTTATCTCGCAATTAATGAAGCGATCGATCTCGTAAAGAAAACGGGAAATCTTGCTGTGCCTTTGCATTTGAGGAATGCTCCTACAAAGCTGATGAAAGATCTCGATTATGGTAAAGATTATTCCTATGCGCATTCGCATCAGGGAAATTTTGTGGATCTGGAGTTTTTGCCGCAAGAGATTTCCGGAACTGTTATTTATACTCCTGCGGAGAATTCTACCGAAAGAAAAATCCGTGAAGAGCAGGCAAAGAAATGGAAAGGGAAGTATTACAAATAAAAAAGGTGCTTCTAAAAGAAACACCTTCATGTTTTGCTTTGTTTTCGATTTATCTTCCGGTCACTCTTTTGGATTCTGCAGAAGAAACTGTGTCGATAGCAACATGTTTCTTACCATCTCTTTCAATAATTCTACTGTAGAGCATTGCTTCACCCAAAATAATCAGGGAAGTATCGTTGAATGTGCGCCCATCCACAATCACCGGATTGTTGGCAGCCAGGTTGAACTGTTCGTTCATGGACTGCAGCGTCATTTTATCATAGTAATTCTCCTTCACTTTTACGTTGTAGATTCCTTCTGAAGCGAATGATTTGTATGCAGCCAGTTCAGATGGAACGTTTCCTTTAAGATTCTGAACCGAAACAATGTTCGCATCAACATTGCTTTTTGTCCAGGTTGCAGGAGCAATCATTCCGTCTACCAGAACAAGCGGCTGTTTCTTGGAAGTTTGTCCGAACATCATACCGGAAGCAGCAATCAGGAAAATGTAAAGTATTTTTTTCATTTGATTTATTTTAGATAACAGTACAAATATAAAGAAAATCGTCAATAATTCATAAATTTTTAATAAATTTAATGATCAGCAGCCGGAAAAGCTACAGGTGCTGCCAGTTACTGTTGATGAGTTCCATCAGGAAATCCGGACACTGTATCGGTCTGCCGGTTTCAGCATTGAGAAAAAACAGGGTGGTTTCTGCTTCAGTGATCTTTTCAGCTTTACTGTTGAAGATTTCATATTCGAAGAAAATCCGGACGCCCGGTTTCTTTTTAATTTTGGTATGTACCGTCAGAAGGTCGTCATAAAATGCAGGTTTCAGGTACCGGATCTTAAAGTCTGAAACGGGAAGAAAAATTCCTCTTTTTTCGATCTCATCATAAGGCATTCCGATGCTGCGGAAAAGTTCCACTCTGCCTACTTCAAAGTACTCTGCGTAGTTGCCGTAATAGACATATTTCATAGCATCGGTTTCTCCGTAACGTACTCGTAATGTGGTAGTTGTGTGTATCATTTGAAGTGCTTGGCATTTCATACAAATATATTTTTTAATAATCAAGGGTGCAACAATTTTTTTTTGAAAATTTAATTTTTCATCTTTGTTGTCCCGATAAAATGAGAGTGATACGGAGGTAAAATTGCAGTAGAAAATGAATGAAAATTTGGTAATAATTTGGGAAAAATGTCTTCAGTTCATGAGGGATAACCTGAATGCTGCAGAAGACAATAGTGACCTGAAAAAACTCGAGAATTCCTTTGACCTGTTGTTCGATAAAGTGCAGCCGGTTTCTTTGGTGGACAATAACCTTACGCTTATTGTTCCAAGTGATTTTTATAAGGAATACATCGAGGATAATTACCTTTCTTTGCTTTCTGCCGCACTTAAAAAATATATCGGGAAAGGCGTAAAACTCTGGTATCAGGTGATGGAAAACAAGCCTGCCGGAAAACAGAAACCCGCCACAGTAAACGTGAAGGGAAAATCCGTACCTACACCTAAAGTGCAGGAAACGATGCCGCAGAACTTTGCATCCGGAAAAATTGTGAACCCTTTTGTAGTTCCCGGAATTCAGAAAGTAAATATTGAAAGCAACCTGCGCGCAGATTTCTCTTTTGATAATTATGTAGAGGGTGAGTGCAATAAATTTGCGAGCACCGTTGCAAAATCCATCGCCAAAAGACCGGGAGCAACAGCTTTTAATCCTTTATTTTTACACGGAGGATACGGTGTTGGTAAAACGCACCTCGGACATTCCATCGGTCTGGAAGTAAAGAACAATCTTCCTGATAAAGTGGTTCTTTATCTGTCGTCCGAAAAATTTATCCAGCAGTTTGTTTCAGCTGCAAAAGCGCACAAACAGACAGAATTTGCTAATTTTTACCAGATGGTTGATGTACTCATTATCGATGACATCCAGTTTCTTTCCGGTAAATCCGCAACGCAGGACAGCTTCTTCCATATTTTCGATTATCTTCATCAGAACGGCAAGCAAATCGTGCTAACCAGCGACCGCGCTCCGGTTGATATCATGGATATTCAGGAAAGAATCGTTTCCCGTTTTAAATGGGGCCTCACCGCTGAAATTAAAGCGCCGGATTTTGAAACGAGAAGAAAAATTATTATCGATAAACTGAGTCGTGACGGTATTGAACTTTCCGACGACATGCTCGATTTTCTGGCAAATGAAGTGAAAAGCAGCGTTCGCGACCTGATTGGTGTCATCAATTCCGTGATTGCCTATTCCACGATTTATAAATCAGACCTAACGCTGGAACTGCTGAAAGATACCATCAGCAAAATTGCTTCCACGAAGAAAAAGATCATCAACATTCCTTATATTCAGGAAGTGGTTTGCGAATATTTCGGAATCGAGCGCGAGCAGCTTCTTTCAAAAACAAGAAAGCGCGAAATTGCTTTGCCTCGTCAGCTTGCGATGTATTTTGCTAAAGAATATACCAATGCAACTTTCAGTAAAATCGGAGAGGAAATGGGCGGAAAAGACCATTCAACAGTAATGTATGCCTGCGAAACCATCAAAGATGTATCGAAGATTGACAAAGAGATTAAAAAGTACGTAAAAGAACTTACCGAAAAAATAAAACAGTAGAACTTGTTCATTTTTATTTAGCGAAATGAAGGGTATATTTGCTCTTCATTTTTTATTTTAATCAATACAGGATATGAAAATATTAATGGTTTGCCTCGGAAATATCTGCAGAAGCCCGCTCGCAGAAGGAATTCTTGCCGCCAAACTTCCTGAAGGATATCAGGTAGATTCCTGCGGGACAATTTCGATGCATGAAGGTGAAAATCCGGATCATCGTGCAGTAAAGGCAGCGACACATTACGGAGTGGATATTTCGAAGCAAAAATCTAGACCGATTACTGATGCAGATTTTGATGAGTATGACCGCATTTTATGTATGGACAAATCTGTCTATGAAGATGTGATGGCAAAGGCAAAAACTGAGGAGCAAAAACAAAAAATTGCTTTATTTCTTGAAGAAGCCGGCGTGGAAAACCACAGGACAGAAGTTCCCGATCCGTACTGGGGAGAAATGGCAGATTTTCATGAAGTATACAAACTGATTGACGGTGCCTGCACGAAAATTGCCGAGAAAATACAGACATAAATTTTAAATTAGTACAAGAAATTTATAATGCTTATCCTGATTCCAGCCTATCTTTCAGAAGAATCTCCGGTATCGTATTTTGCTCCCGTAATTCAGGAGTATATTATGATGACTGATTATTTTTTTGTGGAAAATGAGAAAACCGCGAGAAGGGTAATCAAATTTTTTTGTCCGGAAAAAAAGCAAAGTGATCTCAAACTTTTTCTTCTCGACAAATACTCCGAAACTGCCGATTTGAAGGAAGCACAGAATCTGATGAAAGACGGACAGGATTTCGGCCTGCTTTCTGAAGCGGGACTTCCGTGTATCGCAGATCCCGGCAATATTATGGTGAAATGGTGTCATGAAAATGACATCAGCGTCGTTCCGGTTAATGGTCCGAGTTCGATAATTCTCGGTTTGATTGCGAGCGGATTCAACGGACAGCAGTTTACCTTTCACGGATATTTACCGATCGATAAAGTTCAGAAGAAAAGGCAGATTCAGCAGCTTGAAAGCCTGGTGGAGAAAACCGGATATACGCAGATTTTCATGGAAACACCGTACCGTAATCTGCAACTCTTTGATGATTTGATCAAATTTCTGAATCCTTCTGCGAAACTGTGCATCGCTGCAAATATGAATCAGCCGGAACAGGAATTCATCAAAACCCGCAGGATTTCCGACTGGAAAAAGCACCGGCCTGAAATTCACAAAGTTCCGGCAATATTCATCCTTGGAAGATAAATTCAGTATCGAATTCCTCCATTTTTCATCAGGAAATGGAGCAGCCACGCCGGACCAACAAGCAGAAACTGCAGGTCTTTAAGGAAACTCGGTTTCTTACCTTCAATTTTATGACCGTAAAACTGACCGATCCAAGCAAGCACGAAAACTGATGCGTAAAACATCCAGGAATTCCTCCCGAAATTCAGATTGACTGCAGAAATCACAAATTCGAAAAACAGCATGATGAAAAACATGACCGCTGCAATTTTCCAGGAAAGTGTTGCATAATAAACCGTGACAAGTGCGATTGCAGCAATGCTGATTACGCTGATAAATCCGAAATTTTTTACAAACAGATGTGGAGCGGGAATCAGAGACAGAAATCCGAGAATGCTCCAGAAAATCAGCGGAACACAAATCCAGTGAATGCGTTTATTGGTTTCATTGCGGTGGCTTTCGGAATATTCTGCAAACAGCCGGTCAATTTTTTTCATCGGAATAACATTGTACCGAAATTATAAAATTTGCAGCGGATAATTGTATTTTTGAAAAATTTTTGAAATGGTGCTCGATCTAATGGGACAGGCGGTCTGGGATTACTTTCACAATAATTCGCCTAAAGATATACTTACTGAAACTTCGATCTCCGAAGTAGACGAACTTCCGGTTTCATACCTGTTCAGAACCTATCCTGAAATGAATGTACTGGAGCAAAAAGCGCTCGACATTTCATGCGGTAATGTTCTGGATATTGGTTGCGGCGCAGGTTCGCATGCGCTTTATCTGCAGAATCAGAGAAAACTGAACGTATGTGCGCTGGATTATTCACCGAAATCCATTGAAATCTGTAAAGAAAGAGGTTTACAAAAAACTGTTTGCAAAAATCTGCTTGATTTTGAAGGACAGTTCGACACGCTTCTCCTGCTAATGAACGGTACCGGAATTTTCGAAACTCTTTCCAGAATTGATGTTTATCTGCAGAGATTGAAAACCCTGCTTTCACCGGGCGGACAGGTTCTGATTGACAGCACAGACATTCTGTATATGTACGATCGTGATGAAGACGGCGGCGTAATCGTTCCTGCCGGAAAATATTATGGGGAACTGAATTTTTATCTTCATTATAAAGGACTTTCGGAACCTCCGATGAAATGGCTTTATCTGGACTTTGAAACGCTGAAGAATGCAGCAAATCATAATGGTTTCGAAATTGAAAAAATTCTGCAGCACGAAGATTCGTATCTCGCTAAAATGACACTGCCTTAAACGGTAGAGTACCTCATCAGTTTAGTTTCCGCTCTGATATTTACCTGTTTTTTTGAGCCTCTTTTATTAATATTTTGTAATATTAAGGCTTCAAATTAAACTATGTTAACCGGAATTTTACTCTCTTGATGGAACAGATTATTCAAACAGTAAACGATTTAATCTGGTCCAATGCGCTGATTATTCTTTGTATTGGTGTCGGACTTTACTTCACTATCCGAACGAAATTTTTGCAGGTTCGCCTGATCAGGGATATGATCGGCCAGCTTTTCACCGAAAATTCCAATGATAAAGGCGTTTCACCATTTCAGGCATTCTCAATTGCGATCGCCGGGCGCGTCGGAACCGGAAATATTGCAGGAGTTGCCACAGCCATTGCGATGGGCGGACCCGGCGCAGTTTTCTGGATGTGGCTGATTGCTTTTTTGGGAAGTTCCACAGCATTTATCGAAGCAACTTTGGGTCAGATTTATAAAGTGGAAAAAAACGGTCATTATCGAGGAGGACCGGCGTATTATATTGAAAAAGGAATCGGTAAGAAATGGTATGCGGTAATTTTTGCGATTGCAACGATTATGGCATGTGCGGTTTTTCTGCCGGGTGTTCAGAGCAACAGCATCGCGGGAAGTATGGAAAGTGCTTTCGGACTTGATAAACTCTGGGTCGGGATTGCCATGGTTTTTCTGCTCGTTTTTATCATTATTGGTGATGTAAAGCGCATCGGTAAATTTTCTGAATGGGTGATTCCTTTTATGGCAGGAGCCTACATTCTAATGGCGCTGGTGATCATCGGAATGAATTACGAACAGATTCCTTCAGTTTTAAAACTTATTTTTTCTTCTGCTTTTGGGATGGATGCTACTTTTGGCGGAATTCTGGGCTCAGCAATCGCGTGGGGTGTTAAACGCGGAATTTATTCAAATGAAGCCGGACAGGGAACAGCACCTCATGCCGCAGCTGCAGCCGCGACTTCGCATCCCGCAAAACAGGGAATTCTGCAGGCTTTTTCGGTGTATATTGATACGCTTTTTGTGTGTACCGCAACTGCTTTTATCATTCTTTTTACCGGGCAATATAATGTGAAAGACGGTAATGGCGGACATATTGTGCACAATCTTCCCGGTGTTGAAGAAGGTCCGTTGTTTACGCAGGCTGCAATTTCAGAGCATTTCCCGGCAATCGGTCATGGGTTTGTAGCAATTGCGTTGTGGTTTTTTGTATTCACGACGGTTTTGGCGTATTACTTTATGGCAGAATCCAATCTGTATTATCTGCGTCAGAAAAAGATGAGTCAGTCATTACTCTGGGTTCTGAGAATTGGATTTTTTGCTTCCATCGTTTACGGTGCTACCACAACCGGCGGACAGGCCTGGACTTTAGGCGATATCGGCGTTGGCTTAATGGCCTGGCTGAATATTATCGCGATCCTGCTCCTGCATAAAAAAGCACTTCTTACGCTAAAAGATTACGAACAGCAGAAAAAAGAAGGGAAAGATCCTGTATTTGATCCTGAGAAACTAGGAATTAAGAATACTACGGAGTGGAATAAATACGAAATATAAAAAACAAAAAAGATTTCAGAATTTTCTGAAATCTTTTTTGTTGGTCTCTAATCTCCGGTCTCGGAATCTCCTGTCTCAGCCTATTTCAATTCCGTTTTCTACTTTATCATCTGGAGTTACGAAAGAAAGTTTTCCGTCCGGTTTTGTAGTGAGCAGAAGCATTCCCTGGGATTCAATTCCGCGGATTTTTCTTGGGGCTAAATTTGCCAAAATCATTACCTGTTTTCCTACACATTCTTCCGGTGTGAAACTTTCGGCAACGCCGGAAACAACGGTTCTTACATCAACTCCGGTGTCCACTTTAAACTTCAGAAGTTTGTCGGCCTTTTCTACTTTTTCAGCTTCCAGAATCGTTGCAGTTCTAAGGTCTATTTTTGTAAAATCGTCAAATTGGATTTCGTCTTTCATTGGGTTTGCGTTTGGATTGGTTTTTTTGTTGGACTGTTTTGTGTTTTCGAGTTTCTGAATTTGAGCTTCAATCACATCATCTTCAATTTTTGAGAAAAGGAGAGCAGCTTCGTAAATCTGATGTCCGCTTTCGATGAGAACTCCGGAAATTTCGTTCCAGTTTCTTTGTTCAACATTAAACATTTTCAACAGTTTTTCGGAAGAAAACGGCATGAAAGGTTCGGAAAGCTGAGCCAAAGCAACAGCAATTTGCGCTCCGACAAATAAAGACTGAGCAGTTTTTTCAGGATTGTCTTTGATGGTTTTCCACGGTTCTTCAGTCTGTAAATACTGGTTTCCGAATCTCGCTAAATTCATCAAAGCTGAAAGAGCATTTCTGAACTCAAAATTTTCAAGGAAGGTTTCAATTTCTTTTGCAGATTTTTCGATTTCCTTGAGTTCTTCAGCATTTGAGTTTCCTTCAGGAACTGTTCCGTTATAATATTTGTGAATCAGAACTGCAACTCTGTTGATGAAATTTCCGAAAATTCCAACCAGTTCTGAATTGTTTTTAGTCTGAAAATCTTTCCATGTGAAATTATTGTCTTTCGTTTCAGGAGCTGAAGAAAGCAATGCGTATCTCAACACGTCCTGCTGTCCCGGAAATTCTTCCACATATTCATGTGCCCAAACTGCCCAGTTTCTTGAAGTGGAAATTTTGTCGTTTTCCAGATTAAGAAATTCAAAAGCAGGAACATTTGTCGGCATTACGTAACCGCCGTGCGCTTTCATCATCGCCGGAAAAATAATGCAGTGAAAAACGATATTATCTTTTCCGATGAAGTGAATCAGGTCTGAATTTTCGCTTTGCCAGTAATCTTTCCAGTCTTTACCGTTTTTCTCGGCCCATTCCTGCGTGAAAGAAATATAACCGATCGGCGCATCAAACCAAACATACAGCACTTTTCCTTCAGCATCCGGAAGCGGAACAGCAACGCCCCAATTCAGGTCGCGTGTCATTGCCCGAGGTTTCAAACCGTCATTCAGCCAGGATTTTACCTGCCCGTAAACGTTCGGTTTCCAGTCTTCTTTATGACCTTCAATAATCCATTCATTCAGAAAATCTTCATATTCATTTAAAGGAAGATACCAGTTTTTGGTTTCCTTCAGCACCGGAACATTTCCGCTTAACGCAGATTTTGGATTGATGAGTTCCGAAGGAGAAAGGGTAGAACCGCATTTTTCACACTGATCACCGTAAGCGCCGTCGTTTCCACAGGTTGGACAAGTTCCTACAATATAACGGTCAGCTAGAAATTCATTCGCCTGTTCATCGAAATACTGTTCGGAAACTTCTTCCTGAAATTTGTCTTTATCATATAGTGTCCTGAAAAATTCCTGACTTACTTCGTGATGTTTCTTAGAAGTTGTTCTCGAATATTGATCGAAAGAAATTCCGAGATTGGAAAAAGATTTCTTAATGATTTCGTGGTATTTGTCCACTATATCCTGCGGCGAAACACCTTCTTTTTTAGCGCGGATTGTGATTGGAATTCCGTGTTCATCACTTCCGCAAATGAAAGCTACATCTTTTCCCAGTCTTCTCTGAAATCTTGCATAAACATCGGACGGAACATAAACTCCCGCCAAATGCCCAATATGAACCGGCCCGTTTGCATAAGGCAAAGCAGCGGTAATCATTTTTCTTTCTGACATCTTCTCTTTTTCTATTAATTTGCAAAGATAAATCTAATGTTGCTTAGACGAAAGAAAAACAAAACAAAAGGGAATTCGGGGTTGGAAGAAATGTAGTAAATTCGGCTGGGAAATGAGTGAATCAACGATCCACTAAAAAACAATAATGCCCGGCAAACTCTTCGACAAGCAAAATATTTTTCTTATTCTCTTATTCCTGATGGTATTGGCCGGAAAATTTATGCCGTACCACGAGGAATACAACCGGTTTTTCAATTTAGGAAGCTTTATTGACTGGGGAATTGCAGGAATTTTTCTTTTGTACGGACTGAAGCTCAATCTGAAGGAAGTCGTAAAGGATGTATCGAACTGGAAACTGCACCTGTTAATTCAATCAGCGACTTTTTTGCTGTTTCCCGCGCTTGTGCTGCTGCTTTACCCTTTCGCTAAATCAACTTCTTTTTTTCAGCTTTGGATAGCGGTTTTTTTTCTGGCCAGTCTGCCTTCAACAGTTTCTTCATCAGTGGTGATGGTTTCCATTGCAAAAGGAAATGTAACTTCAGCTATTTTCAATGCATCAATTTCCGTTTTGATCGGTATTATCATGACACCTTTATTGATGAGCCTTTTTTTGAATGAGAATGGTGGAGGCGGAAGCAATCAGAGTGAAGTTGTGCAGCAATTGCTGCTGAAAGTAGTGCTGCCAATAATACTGGGAATCTTATTGAATCCGCTTTTCAAAGTGTTTGTCAATAGGCACGCGAAAATAATTGCTGAATTCGATCGCTTTATTATTTTGCTGATTGTCTATGAAAGTTTTTCAAGTGCCTTTGTAAACCGCATTTTTTCTACAATCCCGAGCAGTCAGTTTTTTTGGTTAACTGTAGGAGTTATTGCTCTTTTTTTCTTGATATATAAAATCATAAAGTTTATTGCAGAAAAGGCGAAGTTTACCAGAGAGGAAATTATCACGGCAACATTTTGCGGTTCGAAAAAATCACTTGTTCACGGCAGTTTGTTCGTACTTGTTTTAGGAATTCCTGATGAAAAAAAAGTAATATTTCTGCTTCCGGTAATGATTTACCACAGCTTCCAGCTTTTTTATGTAAGTTGGCTGGCAAATAGGATCTCAAAAACAGCATAAATCAACACTTGAAACTTTAAAATAAAAATGAATAAGGTATTATTGATATTTCTGATTATCCCTTCATCTTCAAACTTAGTTTTTATTGATTAGCTTTAATCTTATGAAAAAGTGGTTTCTGTGTGCTGTTCCGTTCTTTATATTCAGTATGTTTTCATCCTGTGCGACTCAGTTGAAAAATTCTGATCATGCCAGGAATATTTTGGATGCCAATGTTCTTCTGGATAATTTTCATCATTATGCTGCCGAAGCAGATTTCAATTACTATTTTGATTTGTTCGCTGAAGAATCCACATTTATCGGAACAGATGCAACCGAAGTCTGGAATAAAAGAGCATTTATGGATTATGCAAAACCTCATTTCGACAAGGGAAAAGCCTGGACTTTTAAAACCGTACAACGGAATTTGCAGGAAAGTAAAGACGGGAAAATCATTTGGTTTGATGAATTGCTGGAAACGCAGATGAAACTTTGCAGGGGAAGTGGTGTACTCGAAAAAAATGGAAATGAGTGGAAAATCCGGCAGTATGTGCTTTCTATGACGGTTCCCAACGATGTTACGCGCGAAGTAGTAAAAGCGAAAGCTCCAATAGAAGATCAATATATAGAGAATTTGAAGAAATAGCTGTTGATTTTTTTCTTGTAGAATAGTGATTTTGCTGATTGTTTCTTAACCTACATCAATGCTGTTAAACAGTGTGTTTGGTAAATTTGCAGTATCAAATCAGAAAAAATATCAAAATGAAAACAATATATCACAGCGCAGATTCCAGAGGTCATGACAATCACGGCTGGCTGAATTCGTATCACAGTTTCAGTTTCGCAAACTGGCAGAATCCTGAAAAAATTCATTTCGGGACATTAAGAGTGTTAAATGACGATACCGTTTCGGAAGGAATGGGCTTCGGAACGCATCCGCACCGCGACATGGAAATTATTTCTATTCCGTTGGAAGGCGATCTGGAACATAAAGATTCTATGGGAACAACTTCCGTCATCAGAAACGGTGAAATTCAGGTAATGAGCGCCGGAACCGGAGTTTACCACAGCGAATACAATAAAAATAAAAATGAAGCCGTGAAGTTCCTGCAGATCTGGATTTTCCCGAGAGAAGTGAATTTAACACCGAGATACGACCAGATCAGCATAAAGCAAGGAGAGAAGCTGAATGATTTCCAGCAGATTTTATCGCCGGATCAGAACGATGAAGGCGTCTGGATTCATCAGGATGCCTGGTTCAATATTGCTAAATTTGAAAAAGGTTTTTCGAAGGAATATAATTTTAACAAAAAAGGAAACGGCGTTTATGCTTTCGTGTTGAAAGGTGCAGCGAAGATCGGCGATCAGGTTCTGAATACCAGAGACGCACTTGGAATTTGGGACACGGAAAGTTTCACGCTTGAAGCGACAGAAGATGCGGAAATCCTGCTGATGGAGATTCCGATGGAATTACCAAAATACTTATTAAACTAAACTTTTAGATGAAAATATTAGCATTTGCCGGAAGTATTTCTTCCGATTCAATCAACAAAAAACTCGTGGAATTTGCCACTACAAAATTTGAAAATGCAGAAATTGAAATTCTCGATCTGAACGATTATGAGATGCCTTTTTTCAGCAGCCAGAAAGAGCGTGAAATCGGATATCATCCCTTAGCGCTGAAATTTGCTGAGAAAATTGACGCTTCGGATTTAATTATTATGTCTTTGGCTGAATACAATTCAGCTTATACTGCGGCTTTTAAAAATATTTTTGACTGGGTTTCCAGAATTAAGGACAGAACGCACTTTGGCGACAAACCGATTTTTCTGCTTTCTACGGCAACAGGAAACGGCGGCGGAAAAAACGTTTCGGAAGTTTTTATGAAACGTGCTCCTTTTAGCGGTGCAAACGTGCTGACCAATTTTACACTGCCGAAATTCAAAGAAAATTTTGAAGAGGGAACAGGAATAATTGATGAAGAAAAGAAAGCAGAGTTCGAAGAAAAGGTGGCTTTGGTGAAGTCACATTTCGTCAGTGCGTAGACGGCAAACTATGTAATAAAAAGAGCGCTCATGTGAGCGCTTTTTTTTATTTCCAGTAATTCCACCTGGTGCCGTCGAACACAGCCATTGATTTGCTGACTGTATCGTAACACATCATTCCCGGATAGGGATTTTGCACATTTATATGTGGATTGCTGATTTTTGGTAAGATCATCGCTTTATTTGGAGATTCCAGAACCAGAATTCCGTTTGCCGGAGAAGAAGTTGCCCCAAAAATAACTTTTCCGGCTGTTTCCTGCGAAGTATTGTTGTTTGCATTTAGTGCGGTGCTGCTTCCTGCGTCACTTAACAGCTTCCAAACATTGTTTTCCAGTACTTTTACACGGTTGTCAGTGCGGTCAAAAAGAAAAGTTCCGTTAGTTGTGGATGCCAACGTTGGCAAAGGTGTAACGGCAGGAAGAATAATTCCTTTGGTGTTGTTTGCGGCGTCGTTAAAATCTAGAACAGTTTGGGATCCGTTTACAGTCTGTTTGCCAATGGCGATTTGTGAAAACAGCAATTGAGACGAAATTACAAGACAGAATGATATAAATTTATTTAATTGAATTTTCATACTACTGATTTTATTCGTTACAGGCTCTTGCGATGCATTTCCATATACTTCCGTTATAAAGTTTGACGCAGGCTGCATCTATATCATAAATCATCATACCTTCTTTGGCATCGGTAATCAAATTGGAATTTTGCACACGCGTAATTACAAATCCTTTTTTCGTTGATTCCAGAACTATATGTCCGTTCGGCACAGATTGCGGCCATGAAGGAAGTTTAACCTGCTGCGTGCTGATTCCATAAATGCTCGGCTGTCCGCCGGTTAATGTCGTCGGAATCTTAGTACACCATGCAAGAACGGTAAATGAAACATTTGCTGCATTACTGGTTAATCCTGCCTGATCTTTAATGGTATACTGTATTACAGGAACAGTTCCGGTGAAGCCTGCAACTGGAGTAAATGTTAAAACTCCTGCAGCGTTTACGCTCCAGCTGCCGGTATTAGCTATTGAAAACGATTTCACATTTCCCGAAGCATCAGTTACAACAGAAGTTGCTCCCGCAGGAGGAATCAGATTGACAGTGGAAGGAGCTACTGCTCCGGAATTCGGATCCGTGTCATTTGTTGTAATATTGATGGATATGGGAGAATTTTTTTCGCCGGAAGCACTGTCATTATTTGCGGTGGGAGCCTGATTGATTCCAAAATTCTGATTAATCATTGCTTGACTTGCGAGCGTTACATTTATTTTAGAATCCGGAACACCATCAGTCTCAGAAACACTGGCAAAACCTGCAGGTTTGGTAAGTTCAATAACATAATCGCCTGCTCCCAAATTCGGAAAAACATAGGCGCCGTTTGCGGCTGTGGTTGTAGTAAATAATGGTGTCGTAAGATTGTTTGAACTGAAAAGTCTTACTGTTGCGCCGGGATAAGGCATTCCGTCCGGTGTTCCTGCATTATTATCATTGAATACGACTCCGGAGATCGACTGTAAAATCGTAATGGAATTGGTATTATACGCAGTAAAAGCGATATCACTTTGCCCTGAAAATTTCTGCACAAGATATTTTGCTGAAGTATAATTTGTGGTCGTGATCCCAAAAGCACTCCAGTCTAAGGCTAAAACTCTCATTGGTCTTGTTGCTGGATTACTTGCACTGGAGTTGTAGCTGGGGGGAATCGAGTTGGTAAAATAAAACTTATAGGAAGGATCTGCTATCGGAGTAACTGTATTAAATGTTACTGTTACTATATTACCAACTAAACTGCTTGTTGAGTTTTCGAACCGAAATTGGTCATTAACAGTAGAAATTTGGCCCACCTGCGTAAAAACGATATCCGGTATTCCATCATTTATGGAATTGGGATTGATTCCCGGGGTAATTTCATACTTTATCTCACTGGAAGAGGGAAAGTTATATATAGCTGTGCCAAAACCAAGACCTTTTACGCCGTCCGTAAGATACTGTAGTAGATAATTATTGACCGGAACAGGCGTCACATTACCCGAACCACCGTAATTACTGCCTACTCCTATTAATGTCGATGAATTAGGTGCAGGTATAGTTACCGGTGGAAATGCCTGATAGCTTTGTGGATTGTAAGTAATGCCGTTTGTCGCCAGTTTGGCATCATCAACTCCGGTAGAATAGTTAGTTCCGTTCCACTGGAAGCCCAGCATACTGTGAAGATTATTTGGCACAATCGTAGGCATGGTTTGTGAATCCCAGTATCCGTTAAAATCAGTGAATACTCTTGTAACCTGATTCGTGTTCTGAGCCTTAAAGAGGTACGATTGCAGGAAAAGTAATAAAATAAATGAGAGCGTTTTTTTCATCAAAGTTCAATTTATTAATACCAGAGATGAGTTGTTTCCAAAAAAAATATTTGACCAAAGTAAGCAAATACCAAACCGAAAAAAGGTACACCTGAAGGAATCGGTCAAATTTAGTTTGTGTTCGGTAAGACCTAAAAAAAGCGCCTGAAACGGCGCTTTTATCTTAGGTATTCACTTCCTCTTTCTTTTTAAAAGAGCTGAAAATCTTTTTAAACAGCGTAAAAACGGGAACAGCAATCAGTCCGCCAATAATGCCGATCAAAGCTTCGCGCGCCATCGACGTCCATTCCGGAAGGAAATGGTGATGCAGCCAGTCAATATTATGTGCAAAAATTCCGCCTGCAACAAGAATCAGCGCAATGGTTCCGATAATGCTCAAACCTTTAATAACCCACGGCAAAGCTTTTACTAAAAATTCACCCAAAGTATTCATAAAACCTTTTTCACCGGATTTTTTAATCAGTTTGAAACCTGCGTCGTCCATTCTTACAATTAACGCCACAATTCCGTAAACACCGACAGTAGCAATAATGGCAACAACAGAAACACTGAGAATCTGCGTGGTGAGCGGCGCTGTAATTACCGTTCCTAAAGCAATAATCACAATTTCTATGGAAAGAATAAAATCAGTAGTGATTGCCGATTTAATCTTTGCTTTTTCGGCATTCTCAGGATCGAGCTCCGGTACAACCGCTTCCTGAATCACTTCATGGCCCTTCTTTTCACGATGAAAGAGATACTCGATTATTTTTTCCATTCCTTCATACGCAAGATAGAATCCGCCGATGATCAGAATAATGGTAATTGCAGGCGGATAAAGCCATTGCAGCAGAAAGACCGCCGGAATAATTACGAGTTTATTCACGAACGAACCTTTCATGATTTTCATCAGCACCGGAATTTCCCGCGAGGAAAGGAATCCTGTAGCTTTTTCAGCATTTACAGCGAGGTCGTCCCCTAAAATTCCCGCAGTTTTTTTTGTGGCAAGTTTGGCAGCCACTGCAACATCATCCATCAAAGCTGCGATATCGTCAAGAATCGCGAAAAAACCCGAAGCCATATATAATTTCAATTTTGAACTGCAAAAATATGTTTTTCATTTTTATACAGCCTTGAAGGTTTTGCTTTTCCGGAGCTTTTATACTTTTTAAATTTCACTTTATTTGCTTACTTTTGCGATAGCTTTTTTAGATTAATGAAAATTAACACAACATTTTCCGGCGACCAGGAATTTCTCGTTTTTGAATTCGGAATCTGCACCAAATAACTTCATGAGCCGGCGTCTGCAAGATTGTCGGCTTTTTTATTTGCCAATTTTCACAATTTTAAAAGTAAATGTTTGAAAAAATTCCAGTGAATCAACACATTCTGATTCACTGATAATGAAAGTTTAACAGAGTTTAGATTCGAGATTAAAATCTCAAATCTCAATTGCGGAGCAATCACGAACTCCAAAAGAGAAAAAAGTAATTATTCGTGAGTAAATCTCAAATCTCAAATCCAATGAGCAATACCTATAAATCCGCCGGAGTTGATAAAGAAGAAGGCTACAAAACGGTTGACAAAATAAAATCTGCCGTTGCAGAAACCCACAATGAAAATGTCCTGTCCGGACTTGGAAGTTTCGGCGCGTTCTACGAAATTTCGGGTTATAAAAATCCCGTTTTGGTTTCCGGAACAGACGGTGTCGGAACCAAACTGAAAATCGCTTTGGACACAAAAAAATACGATTCTATTGGAATCGACTGTTTTGCAATGTGCGCCAATGATATTTTGTGTCACGGCGCTAAACCTTTATTTTTCCTTGATTATCTGGCCTGCGGAAAACTCGATGCAGATGTTGCGGCAGAAATTGTAATGGGAATGGTGAAGGCCTGTAAAGACAATAACTGTGCTTTGATTGGCGGCGAAACTGCAGAAATGCCCGGAATGTATCAACCCGGAGATTACGATGTTGCCGGTTTCTGCGTCGGAATTGTTGAAAAAGATCAGGTGATTGACGGTTCTAAAATCTCCAAAGGAAACAAAATTATCGCTTTGCCGAGTTCAGGATTTCACAGCAACGGATTTTCTTTGGTGAGAAAAATTTTCCCTGATTTCAATGAAGAATTTGAAGGAAAACCAATCCACGAAACACTTCTCGTCCCAACAAGATTATACTATAACCCAATTCACAAACTTCTGGAAAATGTCGAGCTGAACGGAATCGCACACATTACCGGAGGCGGACTGATTGAAAATGTTCCAAGAATTATTCCGGAAGGACTTTGCGCAGACATTGACAGTTCAAAAATCAGAATTCCAAGTATTATGCTGGAATGTGAAAAACGCGGAAACATTGACAGAATGGAAATGTTCGGAACGTTTAACATGGGCGTTGGAATGGTCGTTGTTGTCGATGAAAAAGACGCTGCAAAAGTTCTTGAAACACTTGATGACGCCTACGAAATCGGTGAAATCACAGAAAATTCAGAAAAAATAAGATTAATGTAACAGTTTATCAATCTAGCAATGTACCAATTGGTACACTGTTACATTGTTTCATTGGTAGATTATGAAGAAAATAGTTGTCCTCATCAGCGGTTCCGGAACCAATCTCGAAAGAATTCTGGAGTGCATTAATTCCGGCGAAATCCGGAACGCTAAAGTTTCGATGGTTGTTGCCGACCGCGACTGTTATGGACTTCAGCGCGCAGAGAATCACGGAATCGAACATCATCTGATTAAACGGGGAAAATCTTTTTCAGAAAATTTGAATAAAATCCTACCCGAAGACACGGACTTGATTGTTTTGGCCGGTTTTCTTTCCATTCTGAATGATGAATTCTGCCAAAAATATGAAGGCAAAATCATCAATATTCATCCGGCTTTGCTGCCGAAATTTGGTGGTTTCGGAATGTGGGGAATGAATGTTCATAACGCTGCAATTGAAGCCAAAGAAAAGGAGAGTGGAGCAACCGTTCACTACGTCACTTCCGGAATTGACGAAGGCGAAATCATTCTTCAGGGAAAAGTTTCGGTTGATGAAAACGACACGCCGGAAACGCTTGCAAAAAAGGTTCACGAAGTGGAATACGAAATTTTTCCAGAAGCCATAAATAAAGTACTCAATGGATAAAATAGCATTCATAACCGATCTTCATACACTCGAAAAAAATGTCGAGAAAAAAGGCGTGAATACGGTTCAGAACTGGAAAACAGTTCTGAAAGACGTGCAGGCAATAGGGATAGAAAAAATAATCTTGGGCGGAGATAACGGTGAAAAAGCATCTCTGGAAATGCTCTTCGCTGATCTTCAGAATTTTGAGTTTGAATACATTCTAGGAAACCACGACAGCATCAAAAATTACAGGAAATTTGATGCAAAAACGGAGGAAAAAGATGAATTGTTTTTCACTTCTCAAATAAATGGACGCGACTGTATTTTCCTCGATACTTCATCCTATAAACTGAATAAAGAGCAGCAGGAATTTCTACAAAACTGGCTGCAAACTGCGGTTAATCCTGTGATTTTTATCCATCATCCGATTCTGCATATTGGTTCCTGGATGGACAAAGAACATCCGCTGAAAAACAGAAAAGAAGTCGAAGAAATTATTAACAATGCAGGCAAGAAAGTGACCTTAATTTGCGGACATTACCACCAGTTTTACGAGAAATCTTCGGAATTCATCCGGCAGATTATCGCACCGGCCGTTTCTTACCAGATTCCTTACAGTCCGCATTATCAAAAAGATACTTCAACATTCGGTTATCTGATTCTGGATTTTTCCGGTGAAGAAATCGATGTGGAAGAAATAAAATTCAACTCAACAAAATAGATGAATCATATGTCCTGAAACCTCTGTTCAGGCTTTAATATCAATAAGTATATGTCAAAGAAAAGAGCATTGATCAGTGTTTCCGATAAATCCGGATTAACTGATTTTGCAAAATTTTTAGAAGAAAACAGTTACGAACTTATTTCCACAGGCGGAACTTTCAAACATTTGAAAGAATCCGGTCTGAGCCCGATTCAGATTGATGAAATTACCGATTTTCCGGAAATGTTGGACGGTCGCGTAAAAACACTTCACCCAAAAGTTCACGGCGGTTTGTTGGCGGTTCGTTCCAACGAAGAACACATGAAAACCGTTAAGGAACACGAAATCGGGCTGATTGATATGGTCATTGTCAATCTGTATCCGTTCTTCGAAAATGTAAATAAAGATATTTCGCTGGAAGAAAAAGTGGAATTCATCGATATTGGCGGACCTTCAATGCTTCGTTCTGCGGCAAAAAATTTCGATTCTGTAACCGTGATTACCGATGTTGAAGATTATGCAAAAGTTCAGCAGGAAATGGCTGAAAACGGAGATTCAACGTTGGAAACCCGTAAAAAACTCGCAGGAAAAGTTTTTAATCTGACTTCAGCTTATGACGCAGCAATCTCAAAAATGTTGCTGGAAGAAGAGTATCCGACTTACCTGAACGCATCCTACAAAAAGGTTTCCGATTTAAGATATGGTGAAAATCCGCATCAGTCGGCTGCTTATTACGTTTCGACTTTTGAAAACGGAGCGATGAAAGATTTTGAAATTCTGGGCGGAAAAGAACTCTCGTTCAATAATCTTCGCGATATGGATTTGTGCTGGAAAGTGGTGAATGAATTCAAAAATGAAATGGCTTGCTGCGCAGTGAAACATTCCACTCCATGCGGTGTTGCCATTGGAACAACGTCTCTTGAAACGTATAAAAAAACGTTTGAATGTGATCCTGTTTCCATTTTCGGCGGAATTATAGCAATGAACTATAAAGTCGATGCTGCAACTGCAGAAGAACTCAACAAAACTTTCCTGGAAATCGTGATGGCAACGGATTTCGATGATGATGCTTTGGAAATTCTAAGAAAAAAGAAAAACCTCAGAATCATCAAGATTATAAATCCGGTTTCCGATAAGCAGACCTGGGTGAAAATCGACGGTGGAATGCTTGTTCAGGACAATGATTCCAAATTTTCGGAAGACATCAAAGTTGTCACTGAAACTCAGCCAACCGAAACTCAGGAAAAAGCTTTGCTTTTCGCACAGAGAGTCGTAAAATATGTAAAATCGAACGCAATCGTCGTTTCCAACGGAATTCAGGCGCTTGGAATTGGCGGCGGACAGGTGAATAGAATCTGGGCGACGCAACAGGCGGTAGAAAGAGCAAAGGAAAAATTTGAAGGTGATTTGGTTCTGGCTTCAGATGCGTTTTTCCCGTTCCGTGATGTGGTGGATTTCTGTGCAGAGCAGGGAATTACCGCGATTATTCAGCCGGGAGGTTCTGTAAAAGATCAGGATTCGGTAGATGCAGCTAATGAGCACAAAATCCCGATGATGATGACCGGAATGCGTCATTTTCTTCATTGATAGCAAAATACCATGATAAAAATTCTGTTAAACGGAATTTGAAATCGCCTTACAAATGCCTATTTTTGCACACCAGAAAATAATTAATTTATTACCGAAAATATGAGAGTGTTAATCATTGGAAATGGTGGCCGTGAAGCTGCTTTCGCCAAAAAATTAGCTGAAGACAGCAGGGTAACGCAGATGTTCTTCGCAAAAGGAAATGCTACAACAGAGAAATACGGCAAAAATGTCTCTCTGAAAGAAACGCACGAACTGGTTGAATTTGCGAAAAAAGAAGCGATTAATCTTACCATCGTTGGTCCGGAAGTTTATTTAGTGGAAGGCATTGTCGATGAATTTAAGAAAGCAGGCCTCAGAATTTTCGGTCCGGAAAAGAAAGTGGCAAGGCTGGAAGGCAGCAAAGCTTACTCGAAAAAATTTATGCAGGAATACGGTGTGAAAACCGCTGCAGCTCATGTTTTCGAATCTTATGTGGAAGCCAAAAACTATCTGGAAACCGCAAAATATCCTTTGATCATTAAAGCTTCAGGGCTGGCTCAGGGAAAAGGCGTTATTCTGGCAACTGACAAAGCAGAGGCATTAAACACCATTCATGATTTCATGATCGCCCGTATTTACGGAGATGCAGGAATTAAAGTGGTTGTTGAGGAATATCTTCGTGGATTTGAAGCTTCCATCATCTGTTTCTCTAACGGGAAAACGCTTTTCCCGTGTATTGCAGCAAAAGATTACAAGAAAGTCGGCAACGGAAACCGTGGTGCAAACACAGGAGGAATGGGAAGTGTTGCGCCAAGTCCGGAATTTACCGCAGCGCATTTCGAAGATTTCAAAAACAATATTCTGCAGCCGACAATTGCAGGTTTGAAAGATAATTATCTGATGTTCAGCGGATTTATTTTCTTCGGCGTTCTGGTAACAGAAAAAGGCTGTCATTTGCTGGAGTACAACATGCGCTCGGGAGATCCTGAAACGCAGGTAATCCTTCCTTTGCTCGAAAATAATTTACTGGATACGATCAACGCCTGTATAGACGGACACGATATCGAACTGCGTTTCAAAGATGAAAAAGCTGTTTGTCTGGTAATGGCTTCCGGCGGATATCCCGGAAAGTACGAAACCGGATATCAGATTACAGGAATTGACCGCGCGACGCACAGCAGCATTCTTTATGCGGGCGGAAAAAATAAAGCAGGCGGAATCTATTCCAACGGTGGAAGAGTTATTAACCTAGTTGCAACAGCTCCAACTTTGGAAGAGGCTCGCAGCAAAGTTTATGCAGATGCGAAAGTGCTGCATTTCGATTATGCGTTCTACCGCGACGACGTGGCAAAATTCTAAAGAACTATCAGGGGGTTTCGGCCCCCTTTTTTTATAACATTTTACGATATTTACTTTTTAAAAAGATATGACACAGGGCATTATTATTCTCGATTTCGGATCACAGTACAACCAGCTGATTGCGCGAAGAATACGCGAAATGGAAGTGTATTCGGAAGTTCTTCCGTACAATACACCTCTGGATCTGATTCTGGAAAAGAAACCTGCAGGAATTATTCTTTCCGGAGGACCGAGCTCCGTAAATGCTGAAAATGCACATTTGGTGGAAAAAACGCTGTTTGAACAGGGAATTCCGGTTCTGGGAATATGCTACGGAATGCAGTTGACAACGCATTTACTGGGAGGAACTGTTTCTAAAGGAATCAAAGGCGAATATGGTAAGGCAAAACTGAAAATCGGACGAAGTTCTGCATTTCTTGATGGTGTGCCGGATGAATCTGTGGTTTGGATGAGCCATTTCGACGAAGTGGAAATCCTTCCTGAAAATTTTGAAGTAAACGCAGTAACCGATGTAATATCTGCAATTTCTAACGAAAAGGAAAAAATATACTGTGTGCAGTTCCATCCGGAAGTTTCTCATACGGAACACGGTTCCTTAATGCTTAGAAATTTTGTTTTCAATATCTGTAATGCAGAAAAAAACTGGAAACTAACGAATTATATCGACGTAACTGTCGAAGAAATCCGCAGAAAAGTGGGAACGGGTAAAGTAATACTTGGACTTTCCGGAGGTGTTGATTCTTCTGTAGCGGCTGTTCTTATTCATAAAGCCATCGGAGATCAGCTGCAGTGTATTTTTGTGGATACCGGACTTCTGCGCAAGGAAGAAGGCAGAAAAGTGATGGAGAATTACGGCGATCATTTCCATATGAAAATCGATATGGTGGATGCAAAGGAAAGGTTTATGACGAAACTTGCCGGCGTTTCTGATCCGGAAGAAAAAAGAAAAATTATCGGTCGTGAGTTCATTGCAGTATTCGATGAAGAATCGCACAAATTTGAAGGGGCTTCATTTTTGGCTCAGGGAACAATTTATCCTGATGTTATTGAATCCCAGTCCGTTAAAGGACCTTCTGCGGTAATCAAATCTCATCACAATGTGGGTGGATTGCCGGAAGAAATGAAACTGCAGTTGCTGGAACCTTTACGCGAACTTTTTAAGGACGAAGTGAGAAAAGTTGGTGAAGAACTTGGTATTCCGCATCATTTGGTTTACCGTCATCCTTTTCCGGGGCCGGGTTTGGGCATCAGAATTTTAGGAGAAGTGGATGCCGAGAAAGTACGAATTCTTCAGGATGCCGATGATATTTTCATTGAAGAACTTTACGCGAATGATCTTTATGAAAAAGTTTCTCAGGCGTTTGTGGTGTTACTTCCCGTGAAATCTGTCGGAGTAATGGGAGATGAACGAACCTATGAATATACCGCCGTTGTTCGTTCTGCAAATACCATCGACTTCATGACGGCTACTTTCAGCAAACTGCCATGGGATTTCCTCGAAAATGTCTCGAACAGAATTATCAACGAAGTGCGTGGAATTAACCGTGTCGCCTACGATATTTCCAGCAAGCCGCCTGCAACGATTGAGTGGGAATAAGTTTAAGTGCTAAAAAATTAAAAAAAATCAGCAGAATTTCTGCTGATTATTTTTATTGACTCGAATTCTTATTAATCAATTCCTCCTTTTCTGTTCGGCTCACGAACGGTCGGCCATTCTGCAATTTTTCCGGTTCTCGGGTTCAGAGGCATTCTGATTTTTTCAGTTGATGCCTTTTCAGGATCTTCACTTGCCATGTAAGTTAAAATGGAAATAAGTGCAACATTATTTTTTACATCATCAAAAACAATCTTGTCATAGGTATCCCGTTGTGTATGCCAGGTATAATTGCCATAGGACCAGCTGAGCGAGCCCAGCATAAATGCCGGAACACCTGCCGCCACGAAAGAAGCATGGTCGCTGCCTCCGCTTCCCGGATAGCCCGGGAAAGTATATTTGATTTCTCTGGTAAGTTCACCTGGTGCAGCAGCAAACCATCTTCCAAGGAAATCATATGCGTGTACAAATCCCTGACCACTGACATTCTGAATTCTACCGGTGCCGTTATCCTGATTAAACACAGCCTGCACATTCGGCATCTTGGTTCTGTGTGCAGAAACATAGGCTCTGCTGCCGTTCAGTCCCTGCTCTTCGCTTCCCCACAAACCGACTACTACGGTTCTCTTAGGGTTAGGATATAATTTTTTCAGAATTCGGGCTACTTCCATCATCGTAATTACACCTGTGCCGTTATCAGTCGCTCCGGTACCGCCGTCCCACGAATCGAGATGCGCGGAAAGAATGACGTATTCATTGGGCTTTTCACTGCCCTTGATTTCCGCTACCGTGTTAAAGGTAGGTGCCATTCCCAAATCTTTACTGTTTGCAGATATTTTTAATTTAGGTGTTACACCATTTTGCAGCATACGGTACAACTGTCCGTAGTCTTCAAGAGAAATGTCGACAGCTGGAATTTTCTTTGTACCGGCACTAAAAACCTTATTCACCCCAAAACCACGGCTCCAGTTGCTCCATATAATACCTGCAGCGCCTGCATCTTCAAAAGGTTTGTTCAGCGATCTCCACGTAAGTCCGATGTTTTCAAGCGATTTGTTCCATTCCCTGGCTGCCGAGTCGGATTCTTTTTTATATTTTTCAAAAGATTTAGCGGTCGCATATTCTTTCCAGTTGTATTCCGGCCGGCCGCTTGGCTGGTATTGCGATACCATCACCAGTTTGCCCTTTACCGTGGGCAACCAGGAGTTAAACTCCTCCTTTGATGCAAAAACTGGCATCATCACTACTTCTGCGGTAACGCCTCTTGATCCGGTTGCCGGACTGAATGCCAGTTGTTGCCCTTCTAAAGATTTTACGTATGGGTAAACCATTTCTATGTTTGAAGTTCCTCTTTCCCAGGATTTCCATTCGCCATACTGTTCGTTTCTGGCGTCAATTCCCCAGTTTTTAAATTTGTTGACAGCCCAGTCGTGAGCCTGTTTCATCTTTGGTGTCCCAACCAGACGAGGCCCGATTCCGTCAACCAATTCATACGCCAGTTGCTCAGTTTGGGAATTGTTGAGAGCTTCACTCATAATCGATTTTACAATTTCCTGTTGATTCTGTGCAGCACTGACGGTAAAAGCAAATACAGCTGATACCAGAAATAGTTTCTTGTAATTCTTCATAGATTAATTTTTCAGGATTCAAGATATAGTTTTTTTCCTGAATCAAGCTACAGAAGCGTTTGTTCAGATTTAATCAAAAGAAAATTTTCAATGTGTAGATCAAATCACTCCATCTGAAGTCATTGGCTTAACGAAACTCATAGGAGTTTCATGCAGCCTGTATTCAAACAAAAACAGCTATTGATCAATGAAAACCTTTTTTAGGAATTCCATGACCTTTGGAGTAACCACAGATTCCCCTTTCTCACCAAATTTGTTGTTCACTTCGAAATGAGAGTATGGTTCGGCTGAAAATGTTTCAGCTTTTGATCCTGTGCTTCGGAGTTTGTCTGCAAAATTTCGGGCCATTTCTTCGCGGTATGGCTCACCCCTAAATGCAATGAGAAACGGCGGATATTTTTTTCCGGATTTCACCTGATAAACCGGTGATGCTTCTTTCCATTTTTCAGGATCATCCCCGAAAATTCGCCTGTAAATATTCACATTTTCGACGCCAAGCCCGTGAACATCATAACCTTCTGTATCAAGAGAAATTACACCTTTAATATCATTTAACTGAATTCCTCTTTGTGGCAGAAAATCATCACTCGTTCCGAGCAGCGAAACCATTTGCGCACCGGCGCTGTGTCCCATCAGAACAATTCTGTTTTTGTCGCCACCGTATTTTTCTATATTCTTAAATGTCCATAACACCGCATCTGCAACGTCGTTGGGATGATCCGGAAACTGGGTCTTTTTAGAGAAAAATGAACTCAGACGATAATTTACACTTACCAGAACATAATCGAGATTTTGAAAAGTTTCGACTTTCTGCTCAATCTTATTGTCTTTGTCGCCCAAAAGCCAGCCGCCACCATGAACAAATATGATCACAGGTCTGCCTGTTCCGGATGCGGGATAAACATCCAGTGAATGACGTTTTTCAGAAACCCCGGATTCCGTTTTGTACCGCACGGTTGTGTTTTCCTTTTGCTGCGCACTGCAGAAACTCAGAAATAACACCGTAAAGAAGAGCAGGGCAGTGTTTTTCATAATTTTAGATTAATTGGTGCCGATTCCTTTACTTTCCAGGCGGAAATCTCCGTAAGTTTCATCAGTTTTTAGTGTATCGGAATACTGAAAGAACTGCTGCGTGTTTTCAATAAAATCGTATTCAATGAAGAATGGAACTTTCTCATAGGTATTGCCCAGAAGAACTGCCTGATGATTATTCTTCCAGTAGGCTTCCTCTATCCTGTATGAAGGTCCGAAAAACGCTATCTGTCGCGATGTTTTACTGTTCATATTTACCAAGACAGCTTTCTGATCTGCTTCAAAACTTGCGTTACCGTCATATAGCTGCCAGTGATAGGAATCAAAGTCAATGTACTGCGATCTGTCCGGACTGAAAACCAGGAAAGGCTGATAAATTCTGTTAAAATCCTGATCCGGCAAAATCGGACTTTCGTCGTCGCGGTAATTGATTTCAGATTTTGGCTGTGCAATAAATTTTTCAGGTTGAAAGGAGGGATCCTGCCTTTGGTAAAAATCCTGCCATTTCTGTTGAGCAGTTTCTTCCGGAACCGGAACAGTTGCTTCCACTGATGTTGCCGGTTTTTGTTCCGGAACGGAGTTCGTCTTCGTTTCAGTCTTTTCCTGGCAGGAAAACAGGATAATCAGGATAAATGCATATTTTTTCATATAACTTCGGGATTCAGAAATTCTTTGATGGCTTTTTCAGCGCACTGTCTTCCGTATTCAATCTGACTTTTTACCTTAAAAAAATCAAGCATTTCACAGGATTCACGGGACAGCGGTATTAATATATCAGGTGGAAAAGCTTTGAGGGAAAGCCTGGCATTGGTTTCAATCATCAGTCCTAGAGTATGGGTAAATACGTTCACAGTAGCACCCAGTTTTTTCATTTTGCTTTTCTTGCCATCATACGGAATAAAAGCATTTACATCTACTACCACGAGCAGGTCGTTTTTCTTTCTTTTTGCATATTCGGACGGAATGTTGTTCAGCACACCACCGTCAACCAGCACGTCGTCATCAATTTCTATCGGCGCAAAAACGGTCGGAATGGCAACTGATGCGCGGATTGCGTCGTAAATATCACCTTCTTTTATGCAAACGGTTTTTTTCGCATAGAGTTGCGTGGCAATTGCCGAAAACGTAATATCAAGATCTTCAATATTCGCAGTAGGGAATCGCCCCTTCATTTTCCGGAAAACCCGGTTTCCTTTTAATAATCCTCTTCTGCGGATGGACAAATCAATAAGATCGAAAGCCTGCAGTTTGCTCATTCCGGTGATCCATTCTTTAAATTCCGGCATTTTTCCCATCGCATAAAGTCCGCCGATTAAGGCGCCCATGGATGTTCCTGCGATGCTGTGGATTTTGAAACCGTGCTCTTCAAGCACTTCTATCACGCCGATATGGCCAAAACCTCTTGCGCCGCCGCCGGAAAGTACAAGCGAAACATCGCGGTATTTTTTCTTTTTTTTCTTGGTGTTAAAAAATGAGAGCAATGGTTTTTACGGTCTTAAAGTGAAACATGTTTTAATACTGATCCCAAATTACAAAAAAGCTGGATAAATACCTGCAAAACCGGTATAATCGCCGACAAATGTTCCTGAAAGGCTGCCAAATGTGAAATCATTAGTTTTGCAGAATTATTATCTTGATTATTTAAGCATCTTTAATGAGTACAATAACCTTTGCAGATTTTGAAATTCCGGAGAAAATTCTCGATGTTCTGGCAGATCTCGAACTGTTTGAACCAACACCTATTCAGGAACGGAGTTTCAAACCGATTCTTTCCGGACGTGACGTGATGGGAATTGCGCAGACCGGAACCGGGAAAACACTGGCGTATCTGCTTCCAGTGCTTAAAATGTGGAAGTATAATAAATCCGGCAATCCAACGGTACTGGTTTTGGTGCCAACACGTGAGCTGGTAGTACAGGTTGCTGAAATTGTCCAAAAATTAACCGAAAACACGACGGCGAGAGTAATCGGTATCTATGGCGGAAAAAATATTAATACGCAGAAACTGCTGTTCAACGATGGTTGCGATATTCTGGTCGGAACGCCGGGAAGGGTGATGGATCTTGCTATCGACAATTCCATTTCTTTAAAAGAAGTTCAGAAACTGATCATCGATGAATTTGATGAAATGCTGAATCTTGGCTTTCGCCCTCAACTCACGCATATTTTCGAAATGATGAAGGAAAGGCGACAGAATATTCTGTTTTCTGCCACGATGACAGACGCTGTGGATGATATGCTCGAGGAATATTTTGCAGGTCCTGTGGAGATTTCTCTGGCAAAATCGGGAACGCCTCTGGAGAAGATTTTACAGTCAGGATATAAGGTTCCGAATTTTAATACGAAAGTCAATTTGCTGGAACATCTCTTAAAAACTGATGAGTCGCTGAGCAAAGTACTTATATTCACCAACAATAAAAAGCATGCAGATTTGCTTTTTGCCAAACTTGATGTGCTTTTTCCTGAACAGTTTGATGTTATTCATTCCAACAAATCACAGAACTACAGACTGAAGGCAGTAAAAGAATTTGAACAGAATAATTTACGCGGTTTAATAACCACCGATGTCATGGCAAGAGGTCTCGATATTTCAGATATTACGCATGTAATCAATTTTGAAATCCCTGAGATTCCGGAGCAGTATATTCACCGGATTGGTAGAACCGGACGTGCTGATAAAGCCGGTAGCGCTATTTCTTTTATTACTTCAGAAGAAGAACTTTTAATGCTTGAAATAGAACTTATTATGAATAAGGAGTTAAAGTATATTTTAATTCCGGTAGACGTCAAATTCAATCCTCAGAAAATCGCGTCGGAACAGGATGAAGTGCAGATGAGAAATGCGCACACCGTTAAGATTCAGGAAGGCGGCGGAGCATTCCATGAAAAGAAAGATAAGAACAAAAAAATCAATCTTGGCGGACCGTCAAAAAGAAAAAAACCGAAATCGAAACCCGGCGCAAACAGAGCACAGGCAAAAGCTAAAAGCAAGGCACGCAGAAAAAAATAGCCCGCGTTTTACACCATTTTCCTAAACTTTTTTATGAACTGAATTTAGGCGCTAAAATTTTTCTTTTAGATGCAGAAGGCTTATTTTTGATAATTAAACAAAGTTTATGAAGAAAATCCAAATGGTGGATCTGCAGACGCAGTACTATAAAATAAAAGCGGATGTGGACAACGCTGTACTCAATGTTATGGAGTCGTCTGCATTCATCAACGGTCCGGAAGTGAAATCTTTTCAGAAAGAACTGGAAGATTATCTTGGTGTGGAACATGTAATTCCCTGTGCGAACGGAACAGATGCACTTCAGATCGCACTGATGGCTCTGGACCTGAAAGAAGGCGATGAAGTGATCACAGCGGATTTTACTTTTGCCGCAACCGTTGAAGTAATTCATCTGCTGAAACTGAAAGCGGTACTTGTGGATGTTGATTACGACACGTTTACGATCGACACGGAAAAACTCAAAGCAGCGATTACCGATAAAACGAAAGCAATAATTCCAGTACATCTATTTGGGCAGTGTTCCAATATGGAAGAAATTCTGAAAATTGCCAAACAGCATAATCTGTCTGTGATCGAAGACAATGCGCAGGCTATAGGTGCGGATTTTACATTTTCTGATGGTACGGTGAAAAAATCCGGGACAATGGGAACGATCGGAACCACGTCATTTTTTCCTTCCAAGAATTTGGGCTGTTACGGAGACGGCGGTGCCATATTCACGAACGATGAAAAACTGGCGCACAAAATGCGCGGAATTGTAAACCACGGCATGTACGAGCGGTACTATCACGATGAAGTAGGAGTAAATTCCAGGCTGGACAGCATTCAGGCAACGGTTTTAAGAAAGAAACTTCCCTTGCTGGACGGATACAACGATGCCCGGCGAAAAGCAGCGGAATTTTATGATGAAGCATTCAGGGACCATGAATTGATAGTGATTCCGGCACGCGCGGAATATTCCACACATGTATTTCATCAATACACCCTGCGAATTCTCAACGGAAAAAGGAATGAGCTGCAGCAGTTTCTGGCAGAAAAAGAAATTCCGGCCATGATATATTATCCGGTCGCTCTCCGAAAGCAGAAAGCTTATTATCAGGAATCCAACGACGCCGATTTCGTCAATACCGACAAACTTCTGGAACAGGTTATTTCACTTCCTATGCATACCGAACTCGATGACGAGCAGCTGAAGTTCATTACAGATTCCGTTCTGGAATTTATGGGATAGCAGCATTCGGCGCAGTTAACAAATGTTTTATCTTATACCCATTTTTCGGTATTTTTAATAAAAAATTAAACATTATTTGGTATAATTGAAATAATCTTCTAATTTTACTGATATATAAAGTGATTTTTTATTTGAAGAAGGGGTATGAAGATGTAATTTTTTTTCAATTTTTTATTTTTTTTGGGAAGTGCCTGTTTTTGTCAGGTACTTCTTTTGTTTTACGGTTATTAGCTTCACATGAATTACGAAATCCGCGAAATGCAGTACGAAGACAGTGCTGCAGTACTTGAAATTTTTCAACAGGGTGTTGAAAGAGGAAATGCCACCTTCGACAGCGAAGTTCCGAACTGGGAGAACTGGGAAATGGATTTTTTTAAACAAGGCCGTTTTGTGATCGAAAATGAGAATGATGTTGTTATCGGCTGGGCAGCCCTAAAGCCGGTAAGCAAGCGTCCCTGTTTTTCCGGAGTAGCCGAGGTAAGCATTTATATCAACAATGAATATCAGGGGAAAGGTCTTGGAACGGTGTTGCTCAGAAAACTCATCCTGGACAGTGAGGAACATGGTTTCTGGACACTGCAGAGCGGAATTTTTCCGGAAAACAAGGCGTCTCTTGCTCTTCACAGTAAACTTGGGTTCAGAGAGGTCGGTATTCAGAAGAAAATCGGGCGTATGAACGGAATCTGGCGCGATGTCATTCTGGTGGAAAGAAGAAGCAGAGTAACAGGACTAAATTAAATCAGATAAAGACGAAATTGCGATGTTGTGAGGCAAAATCCATTTTGATGTTCGTCTATTTTCACCTATTTTTGACAGATGGAAAACTTCATTGTTTCAGCACGCAAATACCGCCCGCAGGAATTTGATTCTGTGGTAGGGCAGTCGCATATAACCGACACGCTGGAGCATGCAATTGAAGAAAATAAACTTGCGCAGGCACTTCTTTTTTGCGGTCCGCGCGGTGTAGGAAAAACATCCTGCGCCAGAATTCTTGCCCGTAAAATCAATGAAAAGGACGGATCCACTTCCGAAGACGGTTTCGCATACAATATTCATGAACTTGATGCGGCTTCCAACAATTCAGTGGATGATATCCGTGATCTGATCGATCAGGTGCGTTTTGCACCGCAGGTTGGGAAATACAAGGTTTATATCATTGATGAAGTGCACATGCTTTCTGCTGCTGCATTCAATGCATTTCTGAAAACTCTGGAAGAACCGCCTGCACATGCCATTTTTATTCTGGCGACTACTGAAAAGCACAAGATTATTCCTACGATTCTTTCCCGTTGTCAGATCTATGACTTCAAAAGAATCACGATTGAAGATATTCAGGAACAACTCAAGAAAATTGCGGCAGAAGAAGCGGTTTCCTATGAAGATGATGCGCTTTATCTGATTGCTCAGAAAGCTGACGGTGCGCTTCGCGATGCGCTTTCAATTTTCGACAGACTTGCAACTTTCACGCAGAAAAACATCACGCTGGAGAAAGCTGCAGAAGTACTCAATATTCTCGATTACGACCAGTATCTGAACATTGCTGATCTGGCTCAGCAAAGCAATATTCCCGCAGTTCTTACCGCTTTTAATAATATTGTGAAAAAAGGATTTGATCCGCATATTTTCATAGCCGGACTAGGAAATCATTTCCGCGATCTGATGATGGCGCAAAATCCGGAAACACTGGCTCTTATCGAAGTCGGTGAGCAGACGAAGCAGAAATTCGGTGTACAGAGCAGGCAATGGACGCCGCAGCAACTCGTGGACGCCATTGAAATTTGCAATCATGCTGATATCAATTACAAGAATTCGAAAAATCCAAGACTGACCGTTGAAATTGCATTGATGCAGCTGTCAAGCCTTGCAGAGGGAAGCCTCGCTTCTAAAAAAAAAAATGGCTGATTCTTCCGCCGCAGGCTGAAAACGTTGCGGGCGAATTAAAAACTGAGAATTCAACAGCTACTCCCAAAGTTTCTCCACCGGAAAAAGCTCCCGAAAAAAAACCGGAAAAAGCTGCACAGCCACTGCTCAGGGAATTGCCGGCAAAGGCTTCCAAATTCAGCATACATAAAAAGCTGGAGGCTCAGGAATCTGAAAATCAGGATGATGCTAATTCAACAGATTCCGAAGAACTTCCTTCCAACCATTTCACCGAAACCGATTTGCAGCAGGAATGGACGGAATTCCTCGAGAGAATACAGCAGGAAGATATTGTGGTTTACAATGCTATTCAGGGTTTTCGAATTGAAAAATCAGATGAAAATCAGGTAAAAATATGTTATCCTTCGGAAACAGCCAAAGCCGAATTCGATAAAGTTTCAGGAACATTTCTGAACGCTTTCAAACATAAAGTGAACAATTTTCGCGTTGAAATACTATATCAACTCGATGCGAAAAGTATGAAAAAAGAAATTGAAACCAAACGTTCAAGATTTGAAAAAATGGCCGCAAAAAATCCGCTTTTAAGAGAGCTGGATGATATTTTTAAATTCGACTTTAATTCATGATGCGGCTTATTCTGTTATTTTTTATGCTTTTTTCGGGCATTACGTACAGTCAGGAATCTGCGGATCCACAGGAGTTTTTTCTGTCGGTTTCGCCAGCTGTAGATCAGAATAATGAAAATAACCGCCTGATTTTGCGCAGCCTGAGTATTTTCCTCCGCGATTTTAACAGAAATCAGTGGCTTAATCAGGATTTCGAAACATTCAAAGGGCCGTATGCCGATCTGTTTCAGATTTCTCCGGGAAAAAACGGGGAATTCTCGTATCAGCCTTCAGTCATGGAAATCATTCAGACCGAAAAACCGCAGGAGCGGCTGGTGAAAATCGCATTCATCGGAACGAATGATCCACAGAATAAAAACAATCTCGTAAAGGCGATTTACAACGTAATTGCAGTGCGGACGCTGAACGGAATCAGGTTTAAAAATGCGATGCCGTATTTTACAAAAAACTGGCTGAAAGCAGGAAAAGGCTCGGTATACTATTATTATCCTCCCGGCAAAGTACTGAATCAGAAAGAAATGTCCAGGCAGCACACGGAAAATATGCAGCTTGCGCAGTTTTTCGAAACGCATCCGATTCAGATTAATTATTATTCTGCCAGAAATCCCGTGGAATTATTCAATATAAAAGGTTTTGATTATCATCCGATGATGTTTGTTGATTCTTCAGGCGGTTTCGCGGTGGATTACAATATCGTACTGTCTGCCAATAACAGTGAATATTACCAGCATGAAGTGGCACATTTGTATACGGCTAAACTATTTCCGGATATTGCTTCTTTGCTGGATGAAGGCTTTGCAACGTATGTTGGCGGTAGTGGAAAATTCGATTATTTCTGGCAGCGCGAAAAACTGCACAGATTTTTATCAGACAATCCGGATTTTGACATCGGCAGACATCTAGATCCGTACGAGAGAATTTATTTTGAAGAAGAAACGCCGGTTCCTTATTTAATTGGTGCGCTCTTATGCGAGCGAATTCTGCGGGTTCACGGGAAGCAAAAAATGATGGATTTAATGAAAAGCGGGTTATCTTTGGCGGAAATTTTGCCTGAAGTAGGGCTTAATCTGAATAATATCAATACTGAACTCCGCCGGGAAATTCAGCGTGACGTACATGATGTATTTAAAAATTAAAAAATGAAGCCGGATCAGCTTGAAAATACCTGGATCAATTCCTTTCCCAAACCTCTTGTAATCGCAGGTCCGTGCAGTGCGGAAAGCGAAATGCAGATGATGACAACCGCCGGCGAAATAAAACAGTCCGGCGCAAATGTTTCTGTTTTCCGTGCAGGAATCTGGAAACCGCGAACCAAACCCAACGGATTTGAAGGAGTACAGGAAATCGGTCTGAAATGGCTGAGGAAAGTAAAGGACGAATTTGGCTTTATCACCTGTACTGAAGTGGCGAATGCAAGCCATGTACTACAGGCGGTGGAAGCGGAAGTAGATATTTTATGGATTGGAGCGCGGTCCGTTGTAAATCCTTTTACGGTACAGGAAATTGCTGATGCGCTAAAAGACACCGAGAAAATAATTCTGGTAAAAAATCCTGTAAATCCTGATCTTTCACTCTGGATCGGCGCACTTGAAAGACTTGTAGGTGCGGGAATTTATAACCTGGGTGTTATTCACCGCGGATTCTCGACCTACCAGAAATCCAGATACAGAAATGTACCAAACTGGCAGATTGCGCTGGATTTCAAAAATCAGTTTCCGAATATTCCGATCATTGTCGATCCATCGCACATTTGCGGAAACCGTACCTGTATCGATTCGATCGCCCAGGAAGCTTTGAATCTTGGTTATCACGGAATGATGATTGAGACGCACTGCAGTCCGGATGAAGCGTGGAGCGATGCGAAACAGCAGATAACTCCTGCAAGACTCGACGAAATTCTTAGAAATCTGAAAGTCCGCACTGAAGGTTTTTCCATGTATCAGGATGAAATTGAAAAATTCAGGACGCTGATTTCTGAAGTTGATGCACAACTGATCAGCCTGCTCGCCGAAAGAATGGCTTTTTCGGAAAAAATTGGCGGACTGAAAAAGGAGAATAATGCCGCGATATTCCAGCCGGACCGTTGGAAATTAATTATGGAGGAAGTTCAGGCTAAGGCTTCTCAAACCGGGCTTTCACCCGATTTTGCAATCCGTCTTTTTAAAGCGATTCACGAACATTCGGTAAGCGTGCAGAACGAGATCATGAACAATGCGAATAATGAGAGCTTAAATTCCGGTAACTGACGCATGAAAGGATTAGTAATCAAATCAACCGGAAGCTGGTATGAAGTTCGCGAATTTGAAACGGGAACTGTGTACAGTGCGCGGATCAGAGGGAAATTTAAACTGCTGAAAACACGGCTGACCAATCCGCTTGCAGTTGGTGATTATGTTGATTTTGAACTGGAAACTGACGATGTAGCCTGGATTACGAAGATTGAGCCACGAAAAAATTATCTCATCCGAAAATCGGTAAACCTGAGCAAAGAAGCGCATATTATTGCCTCCAATATCGATCTTGCCTGCTTTCTTTATACGCTGAAGTCGCCCGAAACTTCACTTGGATTTCTCGACAGGTTCCTTGCGTGCTGCGAAGCTTACAATATCACTCCTTTGATTATTTTCAACAAGACCGATTTGCTCACAAAAGACGAACTGGAAATTGTGGATAATATCGCAGATTTGTACGGCGAAATAGGGTATAGCTGCATAAAAGTATCCGGTTACACGAAGGAAAATCTCGATATTTTAAAAGAATTATTAACAGAAAAAGTATCCGTGTTTTTCGGACATTCCGGTGCCGGAAAATCAACGCTGGTGAATGCGCTGCAGCCTGGCCTGGAACTGAAGACTTCAGAAATTTCGGAAACCCATCAAAAAGGAAAACATACCACGACATTTGCGCAAATGCATTTCTGGGAATTTGGCGGAAGTGTCATTGATACGCCCGGTGTCCGGGAATTTGCAATGATCGACGTGGAGAAGGAAGAAATTCAGCATTATTTCCCGGAGATTTTCAGGAAAAGGGAAGAATGTAAATTTTATAACTGTATGCACATTAACGAACCGAAATGTGCAGTCGTGGAAAGCCTTGAAACTGGTGATATCAGTGAAACAAGGTATATTACCTATTTGAAACTGATGGAAGAAGCTGAAGAAATGAACAGGCTGTAAATGAAAAGAGACCTCTGCGGAGATCTCTTTATTTTTTTGAATAATTTTTATTTTACCGGTTTCTTCGGGCTCATCATCATGATCATTCGCTTACCTTCCAGTTTTGGCAGCTGATCAACTTTTCCGATATGCTCAAGTTCCTGAGCGAGTTTCAGCAACAGGATTTCTCCCTGATCTTTAAAGATAATTGAACGGCCTTTGAAAAACACATAAGTCTTAAGCTTCGAGCCTTCTTCCAGAAATTTTTCAGCGTGCTTCTTCTTGAATTCGTAATCGTGCTCGTCAGTCTGTGGTCCGAAACGAATTTCCTTTACCACAACTTTCACCTGCTTTGCTTTCAGTTCTTTCTGCTTTTTCTTCTGCTCGTACAGGAATTTTTTATAATCCAGAATTCTGGCAATATACGGTTCCTGCTTGTCGGAAATTACGACCAGGTCCAGATCCTGACTCTTTGCAATTTCCTGTGCTTTTGCCAACGGATAAACTCCCGGCTCTACATTTTCGCCCACCAAACGCAGTTCTTTTGCGCGGATCTTTTCATTGATCATGTGTGCGTCCTCTTTCTGCATCGGACGACGTTGCGGGCCTCGGCTGTTAAATCTCTGTGCTATTGTATTAAATTTTAAGTTAAATAGTTGAAGGAAATAGATGTGGAAATCTTTAGCTGCAATTTATTTACCAAACTCAAATCCGGTATCTGCTTCCTTTTTAAAATGTGTAATGAAATCTTCCAGTTTCATTGTTCCTAAATCTCCCTGTCCGCGTCTTCTCACAGAAACTGTCTGCGAATTTTCTTCATTTTCTCCAACGATAAGCATGTACGGATACTTGTTGATTTCGGCGTCTCTGATTTTCTTACCTGTTTTTTCGTTGCGGTCGTCAATCAGGCCGCTAATATCGTGATTTTCCAATAATTGTGAAACTTTTTTCGCGTATTCCACATATTTTTCGGAAATCGGTAAAATAATGAACTGATCCGGCGCGAGCCAGAGCGGAAAATCACCAGCAGTATTTTCCAGAAGAATCGCGATGAAGCGTTCCATTGAACCAAACGGAGCACGGTGAATCATTACAGGGCGGTGCTTTTCGCCGTCGCTACCGATGTAATGAAGATCAAATCTTTCCGGTAAATTATAATCAACCTGAATGGTTCCGAGCTGCCATTTTCTTCCGAGTGCATCTTTTACCATGAAATCCAGTTTCGGACCATAGAACGCAGCTTCGCCGTATTCCACAACAGTTTTCAGACCTTTGTTTTTTGCTGCCTGAATAATTGCAGCTTCGGCTTTTTCCCAGTTGTCATCGGAACCGATATATTTTTCACGGTTCTCGGGATCGCGAAGAGAAACCTGCGTCACAAAATCTTCAAAACCGAGGCTGTTGAAAACATACATGACGAGATCAATGACATTTTCGAATTCTCCCGAAAGCTGATCCGGCGTACAGAACAGATGCGCATCATCCTGTGTAAAACCTCGAACTCTGGTCAGTCCGTGAAGTTCACCGGACTGTTCATAACGGTAAACGGTACCAAATTCTGCGTATCTTTTCGGCAGATCACGGTAAGACCATTGTCCGACTTTAAAAATTTCGCAGTGGTGCGGACAGTTCATTGGTTTCAGGAAAAACTCTTCGCCTTCATTAGGAGTTTTAATCGACTGGAAAGAATCTGCGCCGTATTTTTCGTAGTGTCCTGATGTTTTATACAGTTCAATATTCCCGATATGCGGAGACATCACGAATTCATAGCCCGCTTTTTTCTGTGCTTCGGAAAGGAAATTTTCCAGTTTCTTTCTCAAGGCAGTTCCTTTTGGAAGCCAAAGCGGCAAACCGGCACCTACTTTTTCTGAAAACGCAAAAATACCGAGTTCCTTACCAAGCTTACGGTGATCGCGGCGTTTCGCTTCTTCCAGTTTTTCCAGATATTCGGTAAGTTCTTTTTGTTTCGGAAACGAAATTCCGTAAACGCGTGTCAGCTGTGGATTTTTTTCATTACCGCGCCAGTAAGCTCCGGCTGCATTCAGAATTTTTACGGCTTTCACAATTCCCGTTGACGGAATATGACCTCCTCTGCACAGATCGGTGAAATTTTCGTGCGTGCAGAACGTGATTTCTCCGTCATTCAGATTTTGAATCAATTCGGTTTTGAAAGGGTTGTCGGCATATTCTTTCAGCGCGTCTGCTTTCGAAACTGCGTAAAGGCTGAACTGAGAATCTTTTCTGGCATTTTCCAGCATTTTTTTCTCAATTTTTTCAAAATCCTTTTCGCTTAACGTTTCATCGCCAAAATCTACATCATAATAAAATCCATTTTCGATCGCAGGTCCGATCGTCAGTTTTGCATTCGGATAAAATTCCATCATAGCCTGCGCCAAAAGGTGAGCAGATGAATGCCAGAACGCTTTTTTTCCCAAATCGTCATTCCAGGTCAGAAGCTGTACGGTAGAATCCTGCGTAATCGGTGTGCTTACTTCAACCTGATTGCCGTTAACCATTGCCGAAATGGTATTTCTTGCAAGGCCTTCACTGATTGATTTTGCTACATCCAGTGCGGAAACTTCGTGATCGTACTGCCTGATGCTTCCGTCCGGAAGCGTAATATTTACCATGGGAAATTCTTACTTTGTTTAAGATTTGCAAAAATACGGATTTACGCAGAAATTAAGAATAAAAAAGCCGCCTTTCAGCAGCTGTTTTGGGATTTTAATTTTGTTCGGTGTTGTCGGTTTTACCGGTTTCCGTATGTTCAGAAGTTTTTTTGATCTGTTCTTCCGCCTTATCACCTCCTTCCGGAATCTTTTGTGACGACGCCGGAATATTGGCAATGTCCTGATTCTCTTTCTTTATTTCTGATTTTTCCGGTTTTTCCCGGTTTTTATTTTTGTTATCTTCCATCTTAATTCAAATTATTTAAAGGTTATTGATCGGCAATGTGTTGGTTCTGTCCACGATTTCGTAATTTAATGCTTTTGCAAGGACGAGAATGCTGTTCAGGTTATCTTTCAGCTGTTTGCTTCCGTCTGCGCGCAGTTTTTTCTGATCGACTCTGCGGTAAGCATCATCTTTGGCGGTTTGGGTCACTTTCTTGATCTGGTTTTCGTCAATTCTGTTGAAAAAGCTGTCGTCCATGCTCTGAATTTCTACATTGGGAGAAATCCTGATATCGGCTTCGGGAAGTGATTCTATAATCAGGCGTCTGTTAACCGAATCGACATCGATTTTCATCTTATTCAGATCGTACGAAACCTGCGCGTTTGTTTTTGTAAATGTAATAATTTCATTCTCTGAAACTTTATTCCCCAGAATTTTATAGGCAACTTTTGTTTTCATCATGGTTGAAAAATCCTGTTCCATCACCACCATTTTGTTCATTTTGGTAATCTGGTTTTTCAGGATATAGTAATCGTTGGTGGTTTCCGGCTCACCGGATTCTGTGCATTTTCTCATTGTCAGGAAAAGCAGCAGCAAAACTGCAGCTCCCACCATCATTCCCATTAAAAACTGTTGTCGCTTCAAAATTATTTTTCTTCTTTTTTAAAGAGTTGCTTCACTGAAGAATCATATTTTCTGATGATGTCGAGCAGGTCGCGTTCGATCCATCCGGAAGCGGGCATTTCTATAATCCGTCCTATTTCTTTGTCATACTTGTAAACGATGATGGTGGGCACTTTGTGTACATTATATAATCCTTCTTCGCCGGTCGGAGATTCTTTTTTTCTGTTCAGCGCATAAATCGTCAGTTTATCCATTGGATAATCTACCGTCTGCAGAATTTTCATCAGTCGCGGAAATTCGCGGTGGCTGTCCGGACACCAGGTTCCCACAAAAACAGTCATTTTGAATGAATTGATTTTTTCTTTCTTGAGTTGATCTATGGCTTCCTGATCAACTGCGTACTCATTCAGCTCAGTAAGATACCAATCGCTGTAAGGTTCAGCACTGAAACGGTCTATCGTTTGCGGACCGAGCATCATCTTTCCGTCACCGGTGGTTTCTACCTCGCGGTTCATCACCACTTTCTGGGCAGTGCAGTTCTGCACCGACAACATCACCGAACAGGCAATAACAGCCGTCTTTATAATTTTTATCATAAATTATTTTCCTAAAATTGATTTTAAATCTGCAGCAGAATAATTTTTGTTCTTGAGCACTTTGTTATCGGATGTTCTGTGCACATTAAATTTATCTCCGCTCTTTTCATAATAGCTTTCTTCCCCTTTTTCAGCATAATAGGCTACTGTTTCCTGTGCCTCCGTTTCGCTGCAGCAGGATTTCGTCATGTTGGACCGCTGAACTTCATCAAAAAGCTGACCGAATTTTTCGCCAAGGCCAAATTCCAGAACGGCACCACTCAAAACATACTGAAGATCACAGAGCGCATCCGCCACTTCCGTGATATCGTTATCTTCAATAGCCTGTTTCAGTTCGTTGAGTTCCTCCTGCAAAAGCAAAACCCTGAGATTACATCTTTCCCGGGAAGGAATCTGCGGTGAATCAAGGATTGGAGCGCCGAAAGTACGGTGGAATTCTGCAACCTGATTTAGCGGATCTATTTTGTCCATATTCATGTGTATAAGCAAATTTAAATAAAAATAATCAAGATTTTCTTACGAAAAAGCCGCACCTGAACAGATGCGGCATATTTTAGAAAAGCGAAATCTTATTTAGTGATATCCCGGCCGATTACCAGTCTTTGAATTTCTGAAGTTCCTTCACCGATGGTGCAAAGCTTACTGTCGCGGTAGAATTTTTCTGCCGGGAAGTCTTTGGTATAACCATATCCGCCAAAAATCTGTACTGCGTCATTCGAAATTCTTACACAAGCCTCAGAAGCGAAGAGTTTTGCCATTGCACCTTCTTTGGTCATTTTCTGTTTGCTGTCCTTTAAAGTTGCAGCTCTTCTGATCAGCAATTCCGATGCATCAATTTCGGTAGCCATATCTGCAAGCATAAAGTTAATTGCCTGGAATTCTGAAATTGCGCGGCCAAACTGATGTCTTTCTTGTGCATATTTCAGGGCGGCTTTATAAGCTCCTCTTGCAATTCCGAGAGAAAGCGCCGCGATAGAAATTCGGCCTCCGTCCAGAATTTTCATGGCCTGCTTGAATCCTTCACCAACTTCCCCAAGTCTGTGTGAATCAGGAACACGTACATTATCAAAAATCAGTTCAGCGGTTTCTGATGCGCGCATACCCAGTTTATTCTCTTTTTTCCCGGAAGAAAAACCTTCCATTCCCTTTTCGAGAACGAACGCTGTAGAATTGTTCTTGGCACCTTTTTCACCGGTACGTGTCATTACCACTGCGATATCACCCGAAATTGCATGCGTGATGAAATTTTTTGCACCGTTGATGATCCAGTCATCACCGTCTTTCACCGCGGTTGTGCTCATTCCTCCGGAATCTGAACCGGTGTTGTGTTCTGTAAGTCCCCATGCTCCGATTACCTGACCTGAAGCAAGTTTTGGCAACCATTTGTGACGCTGCTCTTCATTTCCGAATTCATAAATATGATTGGTACATAGTGAATTATGTGCAGCAACCGAAAGTCCGATTGATGGATCAACCTGTGATATTTCGTCAAGTATGGTTACGTATTCCTGGTATCCAAGTCCAGATCCTCCATATTCTTCAGGAATTACAATTCCCATAAAGCCCATTTCGCCAAGCTGGTGAAAAAGTTCTACCGGAAACGTCTGGCTTTCATCCCATTCCATGATGTTGGGACGGATATTTTTTTCAGCAAAGTCTTTGGCTGTTTCTGCAATCATCTGCAGGTTATCTTGTACTTCTGCGCTCATATTTTTAGTTTGCTTCAAAGATAGTTATTTTAAGATTATATGTATGGCTTTTCACCATTTGGAATTCGTTCTCATGTTGCTGCATTCGTGATATTTATAATCTTAAATTTTTATTAAATTTTTATCTTATTCTAATTCAGGGCATTAAAATGGTTAATTTTGCATCCGAAAAAGCTTTTTTATGAAAAAATATTTATTACCTGCACTTCTTTTGCCTTTTCTGGCGTTTTCTCAGGTTCCCGCCGGTTATTATAACGGGACAGCCGGTTTAACAGGTTTTGCACTAAAATCCAAATTACACGAAATAATTTCACAAAAAGTATACTCCTATAATTACAGCAGAATACCAGATTTTTATCCGCAGACTGATGCCGATAATTACTATGAGAATAACGGCAGTTTGCTCGATATTTATTCAGAAAATCCTGTGGGTACTGAAACGGAATATAATTTCACACAGCTCGTAGGTTCCGCTTCAGGTGAGGGAACAGGATTTAACCGTGAGCACGGAATGCCGCAAAGTACCTATTACGGAGTTTACCCGATGTATTCAGATTTTCATTATCTGATTCCTGCTGATGCATGGATTAACCAGAGAAGGAGTAATTATCCGTATGCCCGAAATAACGGAAACAACACCATATTTTCCAACGGCAGTAAACTCGGGAACAGTACAACGCCGGGTTATTCCAACCTTGTATATGAACCGATAAACGAATTTAAAGGTGATGTCGCGCGTTATCTTCTTTATTTTGTGACGAGATACGAAGGTTCGCTGAATGTATTTAATCATATGCTGACCGTTTCTCCGCTGGACGGAAGCGAAGAAAAAGGCTACGAAAACTGGTACATTACAATGTTGCTGGACTGGCATAACCTCGATCCGGTTTCTCAGAAGGAAATCGACAGAAACAATGCCGTATACAATATTCAGAAAATAAGAAATCCGTTCGTAGATAATCCTGCGTGGGTTACATCGATCTGGGGAACTGCTGCTGATACGGTTGCTCCGCAGGCGCCAACAGCTCTTACCGTTACAGAAACCGGCGAATCTTACGTGAAACTTTCCTGGCAGCCAAGTCCTGATGCTGATGTTTTGGGATACAATATTTATGTTGACGGAGTCCTTTCCGGATATTCCAAAACGAATACCTATTTTCTGGACCGCCTTGCGCCTTCCAGCACCCGTAATATTTCTGTAAAAGCGTATGATGCAGGTTATCTGCTTTCGCCGGACAGTAATTTGGTTTCGGCTTCTACACTCGCTTCTGATGCGCTTGCACGCGACTTGATGATTACAAAATATATCGAAGGAACAACAAGCAGTACCAACGGTGTTTATAACAATGCGATTGAAATTACCAATAAGACAGGGCATCCTGTAAACCTGAATAACTACCACCTTTCGATTCAGTTTAAAGGTTCGGGAACTACTTATTATTTTTCTGACAGCTATATGCTTGAAGGAACGATTCAGCCTGGCGAAAGCAAGGTAATTATCAATCCGGATGCGTCTTTTGCCTCTTATGCGGTGAATTCTGCGGATGTGGTAACCAGCGCTCCGCCTTTAACCTATTCAGGTTCGCACTATATCGAGCTTTCCTACGCAACGAAATATCTGAAAACTGCTTCCACGAATAATTACGATCTGTCCTATACCACGGTTGATGCAGTTGGTTTTAAAGATACTACAAATACCTTAGGTAACATTTCACTTTACCGTAATGCGAATGTGACGGATCCTAATGTGAATTTTACTATTTCCGAGTGGACGCAGCATCCGATAAATTATACAGTTGGGCTTGGTGAAGATCTTGTTTTGAATACACAGCAAGTTTTTGCTTCGTCTGGTCTGAAGGTGTATCCGAATCCTGTGAAAGACGGTATAATCTATGTGTCGGGAACTGATTTGAACAGAATAAAATCTGCTTCAATTCTCGATATGTCCGGAAGAATGGTTCTCGATCTAAAAAATCCGTTTAGAAATGGTGATGCTATTGATGTATCAGCGCTCACAACCGGAAATTATATTCTGAAACTCGATCAGCAGGTTTTCAAGATCGTGAAGAAATAGAACGGGATTTACTTATATCCGTCTATTATAAGTCCTAAAGCTTATATTGGGTTTTTATAAGGTATTTTGCTTATAATTTCTCCTTATAAGCTTTTTTACTTATATGTTTTTATTATAAGTTCTTTTGCTTATTTTTGCGGAATGATTGCGGTGATTACAGGAGACATTGTCAATTCCCAAAAAGAACACGCTGAAACATGGCTGAAAAGCCTCAAAAACCTTCTTGCCTCATGGTCGGAAACGCCTGAGACCTGGGAAGTTTACCGCGGAGACGAATTCCAGGTGAAATGCAGCAGGGAAGAAGCTTTGTGGAAAGCCGTGGCCATTAAATCCCTGATAAAGACACACGAAAATCTCGATGTAAGGTTAGCGATCGGAATCGGCGATGAAGATTTCAAATCGGAAAAGATTACAGAATCCAACGGCTCCGCTTATGTAAATTCCGGAAGGCTCCTTTCAGAAATAAAGGAAGATCACAGAAATCTGGCAATTGCAACTCCGGATGCTCAGCTTAATGAAGACCTGAATCTCCTTTTCAAATGGACCTTGCTCGATTTTGATAACTGGTCAGCCGTTTCGGCCGAAATTATTCATATGCTTACTCAGGAGCCGAACATCAGTCAGGAACAGGCAGCGCAGAAACTCAGCATTTCGCAGTCATCCGTAAGTCAGCGTCTGAAAAGGGCAAACTTCGATCTGCTTCTGGAAACCGACCGCTATTTCCGAAAAAAAATTACCCAGCTTTAAAATAAAATGATCCTCATACAACTCATACTGGCGCATCTTATCGGAGATTTTCTCCTGCAGCCAAAAAAATGGGTGGAGGACAAGGAACAGCGGACTTACCGCAGCAAATATCTGTACCTTCATGTACTGATTCATGCTGCACTCGTCATGATTCTGCTCTGGGATCTGAACTTGTGGTGGATCGCAGTAATAATCGGGGTTTCCCATTATATGATCGATTTAATTAAACTTGAATTCCAAAAACCGAAAACAAAGAAGATATGGTTTTTTGCAGACCAGTTTCTGCATATCGCCGTCATTGTTGCAATTGGCGTTTATCAACAGCAAATCAGCGTGGAAATATTCGGCAATCATGAATTTCTAAAATACCTTGCAGGAGTAGTGTTCCTTACAACACCGGTTTCTGTAATTATGCGGATTCTGCTTTCAACATGGACGCCTTCCACCACGCATCAGTCCAATCTGGAAACTGAAAGTCTGACAAATGCCGGAAAATACATCGGAATTCTGGAACGACTGCTGGTATTTACCTTTATTTCAGTAAATCACTGGGAAGGAGTCGGGTTTATGATTGCGGCAAAATCAATATTCAGATTCAGCGACCTTGCGCAGGCAAAACAGCGGAAACTGACAGAATACGTGCTGATCGGAACACTTTTAAGTTTCGGAATTGCGGTTTGCACTGCCATTCTGATTCATTATTTATAAAGAATATTAACAAAAAGAAATCTCAATAATACAATGAACGAGAAAGGAAACATGTTGTACGAAGGAAAAGCCAAACAGGTTTTTGAAACGGCAAATCCGGATGAAGTAATCGTAAGATTTAAAGATGATGCTACAGCTTTTAATGCGCAGAAAAAAGGCCAGTTTGATCTTAAAGGAGAAATGAATAACGCGATTACCACGCTGATTTTCGAATATCTGAGCGAAAAAGGAATTCCGACGCACTTCATCAAACAACTTGGCGATCGCGAACAATTGGTAAAAAAAGTCAGCATTATTCCGCTGGAAATGGTAGTTCGCAATTATACCGCAGGAAGCATGGCGCAACGTTTAGGCGTGGAAGAAGGCATCAAATCGCCGGTTACCATTTTTGATATTTGCTACAAAAAAGATGAACTCGGAGATCCGCTGATCAACGATTATCATGCGATTTTTCTGGGTGCCGCCACAAGAGAAGAACTCGACGAAATGTATGAACTTACCGGAAAAATAAACGAACTGCTTACCGAACTTTTCGACAGTATCAATGTAATTCTTGTAGACTTTAAAATTGAATTGGGAAAGACATCTGACGGTAAAATAATACTGGCCGATGAAATTTCTCCGGACACTTGCCGTTTATGGGATAAGGATACGATGAAAAAACTCGATAAAGACCGGTTCAGAAGAGATTTGGGGGAGGTTACCGAAGCATACGTTGAAATTTACGAACGGTTAAAAAAAGTACTGAACAAATAATCTTCAGTAAAGAAAATGAATTTAAGAAAAGAAAAAGAACAATATTTAAAGCAGTTTAAAACGCAGCCTTACGGACGAAATGTGCTGCGATGTAAGGAAGAGGAAAGGCTGGACGCACCAAATGAAGAATGCGGAATCTTCGGATTGTATTCTGAAGCGGATCTCGATACTTTTTCACTTTCGCAGTTTGGTCTTTTTGCGCTGCAGCACCGCGGTCAGGAAGCTTGCGGAATTTCAGTTGCGAATAACGGACGCATTGTTAATATAAAAGATGAAGGTCTCGTTCTCGACGTATATAAAGATATCGCTGAACCGCAGACTTTCATGGGAAATGCAGTAATCGGACATACGCGTTACACCACTGCAGGCGACAAGAAAAAATATAATTTCCAGCCGTTTTTTGCAAAAAACGAATACGATCAAATCATACTTTCCATAGCGCATAACGGAAATCTGACGAATGCGCGTCAGCTGAAAAAAGAACTGGAGGCGGAAGGTGTCGTTTTTAAAGCAACTTCCGATTCTGAAGTAATCTTAAGGCTCATTCAGAAAAATCTGGATCTTGGTTTGCGCGGTGCCATCAAAGCGACAATGGAAAAAATTGAAGGCGCCTATTCTGTGGTGGGAATTACCAGAAATAAATTTTTTGCGTTCCGCGATTTTCACGGAATCCGTCCGTTGGTTCTCGGGCAAATGGATGACAAAACCTATGTTGCCGCTTCAGAAAGTGCGGCGCTTGACGGGATCGGTGCAACTTATATGCGCGACATCAAGCCCGGAGAAATTGTATATACCAGCGACACGGAGAAAGGTCTGCAGAGTTATATGGTGAAGGAAAACTGTGAGCGAAAAATCTGCGCATTCGAATATATTTATTTCGCACGCCCCGATTCCGAAATGGAAAATATCAATGTGTACGAAATTCGGGAGAAATCGGGAGAGAAAATCTGGGAACAGGCACCGGTTGAAGCGGATGTTGTGATCGGCGTTCCGGATTCGGGAGTACCTGCAGCTATCGGATTTTCCAGGGTTTCCGGAATTCCATTCCGGCCGGTACTGGTAAAAAACCGCTATATCGGAAGGTCTTTCATCGTTCCTACACAGGAAATGCGTGAACGGATCGTCAACCTGAAACTGAATCCAATCATCAGCGAAATTAAAGGCAAAAGGGTAGTCATCATTGATGATTCAATCGTGAGAGGGACCACTTCAAAACGGCTTGTAAAAATTCTGAAAGATGCCGGAGTAAAAGAAATTCATTTCAGAAGTGTTTCGCCTCCGATTATTGCACCCTGTTATCTGGGAATCGATACGCCTTCAAAAGATGATCTGATTTCGGCAAATATGAATGCTGAAGAACTGAGAAAATATCTGGGCGTGGCCAGTCTGGAATTTCTGAGCATGGAAAATCTCATTTCAATTCTGGGTTCCACCAATCACTGTTTCGGATGTTTCACGGAGAAATACCCGGTTTCGAAAGGGGAGGAAGTAGAACTTTTCGATTAGCTTATATGGATAATGAAAAAGAAGTGCGGTAGGAAAAAATTCCTGCCGCACTCTTTATAATAATTAATTGATAGGCAATTATTAGAACTTGTAGTTCAAACCAACCTGGAATACGTTGTTCTTACTGTTATCATCGTAAACAAGTGGCCCGATAGTTACATTTTCTGTACCGTCGTTCATACCTGCGATATAACGAGCGTTGATACCTAGGTTATCAGTGAACCAGTAACCAGCACCAATACCTAAACCAAAGTTGAATTTGTTGTACGGATACTGGTCAAGAAGATCGTTTTCGTAAGTAGTTGTGTTGGTTGTTTCGTTTTTAGTTTTGAATTTTGAATCAACCAGGAAACCGAATTCAGGACCTGCTTCAAGGTAAAGGTTAGGAATTACATTGTACTGGAACATTACCGGTACAGCGATATAATTCAGGTGTCTTGCCCAGGAAACTCTTGTTCCGTCACCGTAAGTTCTGTCAAACTTATCACCATACTGAGTGAAAAGTACCTCCGGCTGAATGCTGAAGCTTGATGCAATTGGGAAGTTTGCAAACAGACCTGCATGGAAACCAACTTTAGATCCCTGATTGTCTAGTCCGCCATCCTTCGAAATAGAAGAAACGTTAAGACCACCTTTTACACCAAACTGTTGAGCAAATGTCAATGAACTGACTGCGATTGCTGCTCCTAAAAATAACTTTTTCATAATTCTAATTTTAAAGTTTTATCTAATTTAAATTTTACTTCGTGGTAAATTGTCAATACTGTGCCAAACCGTTTTTTTAGTTTTATATAATTTTTCGAAGGTTTTATATTGCTGTCGAAAATTTATACCGTGACTGACACCCTATCACATTCGCAAATTCTTTGCCATTTTGAAATAATGTCATCAATAACAATTTTCAAAACAAACGTTTAATTAATCAGAAATATTTTGTAATAGATTGAAAAGCAGTATGTTGAAAAGTAGAAAATTTTGTTGATTAGAATGATTCTAAATTAAATAAATGATTAATATCACTTTTATAAATGACATTAATTGCAGCAAATAGGGGTTTTTGACATCTATATTATGACACAACAGAATACCTCCGATAGGTTTTTAGGATCTCGAAAATGAGTTCATTAGGGACGGAACAGTCCGTTTTAGTTATCCCGATTTCGCTCAACAGCGTAAAATTGATGATGCCGTTGCTGTTCTTTTTGTCATTTGACATCAAATCCAGAAAGTCAGAATCGGAAAAAACGCCAATGTCTAACGGAGGAAAGAAGCGCATGATTGTCTCCGTAATTTTTTCGCTTTCTGCAGTTGAGAGATTTCCTGTCTTTGCGGACAGCCAGGTTTCACAGATCATTCCCATCGCAACTGCATCGCCGTGAGTTACTGTATTTCCCGAACCGAGAATCAGACTTTCCACTGCATGACCGATCGTGTGTCCGAAATTCAGCGATTTACGAAGTGACTTCTCAAAAAAATCCTGCTCAACGATTTTCTGCTTGATTTTCATTGAATCGAACAGATGCGGTTTGATTAACTCAACGGTAAGTTCTGTAATTCCTGCAAGACTGTTCCATTGTTCAGCGTCAGCAATCAGTCCGTGCTTGAGCATTTCGGCAAAGCCACTTCGTAAATTGTCCACGTCCAGCGTTTTTAAAAATCCGGCATGCAGAAAATTATGTTCCGGCAAAGCAAAAGATCCTACAACGTTTTTCACATAATTCAGATCTACTCCTGTTTTGCCGCCAATCGATGCATCGCACATACCGAGTAAAGTCGTGGGAATATGAACGAACTTAATTCCTCTTTTGTATGCTGATGCAACAAATCCGCCCAAATCTGTGATGACGCCGCCGCCTACATTTATAAGAAGTGCATTTCTGTCCGCTTTGAATTCGGTGAGAATTTTCCAGAGTTGAGCTGCGGTTTCAAGCGTTTTCATTTCTTCTCCGGCCTCTATTTCCAGAATCTCTAAGGGTATATCAGTTTCCAGATTGGCTAAAACCACAGGAAGACACAGTTCATGTGTATTTTCATCGACAAGAAAAAATAACCTGGAAGGTTTCAGGCTTTCGATAAATTCAGTAAGCTGCGAGAAATCCTGATCGAGATGCGTAATCATAACCGCGTTTTGTTGCAAAATTATACTTTTACTTTTTATGAAAGCTGCAAATGCTTTATCCCCTTCAAAACGCTATCTTTGCCAAAATTTTTTGAAGATGAGTAATGGTGATTCAGACAAGCCGAAAAGACCACGTATAAATAAAGATGCAGGTAATTCTTCCAGAGCCGGTTCCTCGCGGAATTCCAGTCGGGATTTTGACAGCCGCAAGAAGTACGAAAATGGAGACAGAGCCGACAAATTCCGTGGTAAAAATTCCGATGGTGATTCTGACCGCCGTAAAAGTTTTGGAGAAGGATCACGTGAACGCAGAGCCGGTTCCGATTCGCGCGAAGGAAGAAGTTCAGACCGCTTCGAAAAACGCGGTTTTGAAAGTCGCCCAAACAGATCTGGCAGAGATTCAGGTCCTGGCAAAAAATTCGAGCGCGGAAGCAGACCTTCCGGTTCAGGGCGCTTTGGCAGGGAAGAGGATACAGACCGGGCGAGAAATTTCGTGCAGCAACGGAGATTCAAGAAAATTGAAAAAGATCTGCACAAAGACACGATACGCCTTAATAAATATATTGCCAATTCCGGAATCTGCAGCAGAAGAGAAGCTGATGAACTGATCGTTCAGGGGCTTGTGGAAGTGAACGGCACTGTGATCACAGAAATGGGTTATCAGGTTCAGGCTGGAGACAAAGTTGTTTTCGACGGACAGCCCATCACACCGGAAAAACCTGTTTATGTACTTCTGAATAAACCGAAAGGCTATATTTCCACAACGAAAGACGACAAAGCCAGAAAAACCGTGATGGATCTGGTTGCCAATGCTTCACCGTACCGCGTTTTTCCGGTCGGCAGACTGGATCGTACGACAACTGGTGTCATATTATTAACCAACGATGGCCATCTAACCAAAAAACTGACGCATCCTTCGTTTCAGATGAAGAAAATCTATCATGTCACTCTCGACAGAAAACTTTCCATCGAAGATCTGCGGACAATTGGTGAAGGTGTACGTCTAGAAGAAGGTGTTGCAGAAGTGGACAGCATATCTTTTATCGAAGGGCAGCCAAAAAATGAAGTGGGAATTGAAATCCACATCGGCTGGAACAGGGTGGTGCGCAGAATTTTCCAGAAACTCGGCTACGAAGTGGAGGCACTGGACAGAGTGATGTTTGCCGGACTTACGAAGAAAAACATAAAAAGAGGCCACTGGAGAATCCTTACAGAATTGGAAGTAAACAATCTGAAGAAACTGTAATGTACCAGGACGACTTCGAATTTTATTTTAATGAAGCTCGGGGTGATCTGGAAGCTTATCTGAGGCCGTGCATCAATCAGATTCACGAACGTGCGGTAGAACTTGGACTTGAATTCGACGGTTATTACCGGACCAACAAAGAATAGGCCGGCCAGTTTCTGTACAAACTCCCCGAGGATTATTTCGTAAATGACGACAGACGCACACTGTATGTATTATGCTCGGCAATGTGTAACGAAGAAATCATGCAGATGCTCGACGAAGCACTGAAAAGATCGCCGTATTATCCGATCAGCCGCGAAGCTGTGTGCACGAGAATCAACGAAATGGGAAGATCCGGAATATGTTTTCTCCCTGAAAATTTTTAATCGTCTATTTTAGAGCTTATCCTAAAACAGTAACGCTTTTGGTGAGCATTTCATAAATGGCGTCTCTGCCGTTTTCCGGTTTTACGTTTACGGCCTTCGTTCCATGGAAATGCAGACACGTAATAAATCCGCTTTGCACTGCATCCAGACAGGTGAATTTCACGCAGTAATCCAAAGCAAGACCCACAATTTCCACAAGCTGAATTTCGTGGTATTTTAAGAAATCTTCCAGCCCTGTTTTCATGAAATGATTATTGTCCTGGAAACCGCTGTAGCTGTCAAATTCTGTATTTGTACCTTTTTTTATGATATGGGCATTTTCCGGAACGTGAAGATCAGGATGAAATTCTGCACCTCTGGTTCCCTGTACGCAATGATCCGGCCACATAAACTGCGGGATACCGTTCAGATTAATCGTCTCGCCGACCTGTTTTCCGTTGGTTGACGCAAAACTTTTATGATCTGCGGGATGCCAGTCCTGCGTAAAAACAATCTGGTCATACTGATTATCCTGAATCAGCATATTAATATAAGGTATCACTTCGTTTGCCTGAGGTACTGCAAGTGCGCCGCCTTCGCAAAAATCGTTCTGAACGTCAACTACAATCAGTGCTTTCTTCATAATTGAATATTTATTGTAAGGAATTAAATGAATTATGTAATCAGCCAACAGGGTCTGATCATGTAATTTTACGAAATGAATTCGCAAAACCAAAGCCAAAACGGAAATCAGCCAAATAGTCAAAACGAAAAGGACAATCTGGAACATTTGCGATATCCGATTGGTAATTTTGAAATGCCGGAATCAATATCAGATCCGGAAACGGATGCCTCAATCCAAATCCTGAAGGAATTTCCGGCTAAACTTCGAAATCTTGTCGAAAATCTGGATGACAACCAGCTCGACACTCCTTACCGCGCAAAAGGATGGACAGTGCGACAACTGGTAAATCATATTGCAGACAGCCATATGAACAGCTTTATTCGCTGCAAGTTGGCACTTACGGAAAACAATCCGACTATAAAACCTTATGATGAAGCGCGTTGGGCCGAACTGCAGGACAGCATCAGCATTCCGGTTCAGCCGGCTTTACGGTTGCTTGATGGTTTGCACGCACGATGGGTTCACGAGCTGAAAGCGCTTACGAACCGGGAACTCAACAGTACTTTTTTTCATCCGGAACAGAACAGAAGCATTACACTGAGGGAACACATTGCATTCTACGCCTGGCATTGCGAACATCATGCGGCGCACATTAAAAACCTGAAGGCTGAGAAAAACTGGTGAGAAAGAAAACGCTGCACAATGCGGAAAATATGGCCGAAATATGGTTCAGGATTGATGCATTAAACGAAAATTCGGAACGCAGATGGGGTAGGATGAAAGTCAATGAAATGCTGCGGCATTGTCGCCTCGTGCTGCAGATTCCCACCGGTGAAACCATTTTGCCAAAAAGCAGTCCGCTGGTAAAAGCAATCGGAATTATGACCAGAAAGGAAATGGCACTCTTCAATAATGGCATTCCCAGAAATATGCCTACCTTTGAGATATTACGGTGTTCCGGTGCCGAAGATTTCGAAACGGAAAGGCAGAAACTGCTTGTTGCGATTAAGAGATATCTGGAACTCGAAGAATGCTGCGGTTTACCTATTCATCACGAGCTTTTCGGAGGAATGAATCATGATAACTGGGGCTTTTTGGAATACAAACATCTTCACCATCATTTAAAACAGTTTAGAGTATGAGTTTTTTTGGAAATATTTTTGGCAGTGCAAACAGCGAAAGCGCGCCAAATGCGATGTGGAAACCGCTGACCTCCGAACAGGAACTTGCAGATGCGGTAAACCAGTCATTTAATAAGAAAGTGGTTATTTTCAAGCATTCAACTATGTGCTTTGTGAGCAAAACGGTGCTGCGGAATTTTGAAAGAGAAATTGAGGAATCATCGCCGGACGCAGTTTTTTATTATCTCGATTTGCTGAAATACAGAAGTATTTCCAATAAGATTGAAGATGATTTCGGAGTTACGCATCAGAGTCCACAGTTGATTGTGCTTCAGAATGGAAGAGCGCTCAACCACGCTTCTCACAACAGCATCAGTATTGATATGATTTGATAGCTGAAAGAATTTTCATATCATTGCAAAACTTATTTCGGGGGATTGGCGCAGTTGGCTAGCGCGTTTGACTGGCAGTCAAAAGGTCACGGGTTCGAATCCCGTATTCTCCACTGTTTGTAATTATAACCTGCTTAATATTAGCAGGTTATTTTTTATAAATTTTTTTCACACTTTCGGTGAATTTAAATCATCTCAAATCACTACTGAACCGATCATTCAAATGCAGCAATTGTAAAAAATGACATTGCTGATTAAAAATCTATAATCGATTTGATCGTCTCAATCCTAAAAAAATTCTGACTGTTTAATAACGCTTCTGCAATACCGTTGGTTAAGCTTAAATTGCCTATTTTTGCAAAAATTAGAACTTTTTATGACCGATTGGAAAACTGCCCGTGAATTCGAGGATATTACCTATAAAAAATCAAATGGAGTAGCCAGAATTGCTTTCAACAGGCCGGAGCTGCGCAACGCTTTCAGACCGAAAACCACTTCCGAACTTTATGATGCTTTTTATGATGCTTACGAAGATTCTTCAATTGGTGTGGTAATTCTTACCGGCGAAGGTCCAAGTCCGAAAGACGGCGGTCATGCATTTTGCAGCGGGGGTGATCAGAAAGCTCGCGGACATCAGGGTTATGTTGGTGAGGACGGGCGTCACCGTTTAAATATTCTTGAAGTTCAAAGGCTGATCCGTTTTATGCCGAAAGTGGTGATTGCGGCGGTGAACGGATGGGCTGTTGGCGGCGGTCATTCTCTTCATGTAGTTTGCGACCTCACACTTGCGAGTAAAGAGCACGCAATTTTTAAGCAGACCGATGCGGATGTTACGAGTTTCGACGGCGGTTATGGCTCTGCTTATCTAGCGAAAATGGTCGGGCAGAAAAAAGCACGCGAAATATTCTTTTTGGGTAGAAATTACTCTGCGCAGGAAGCTTTTGAAATGGGAATGGTGAACAAAGTTGTTCCGCATGCAGAACTCGAAGAAACAGCTTATCAGTGGGCGCAGGAAATTCTTGCAAAATCGCCGACATCAATTCGTATGCTGAAATTCGCGATGAATTTAACCGACGACGGAATGGTTGGTCAGCAGGTTTTTGCAGGTGAAGCAACACGTCTTGCCTATATGACCGATGAAGCGAAGGAAGGAAGAAATGCATTCCTGGAGAAAAGAAAACCGGATTTCGGCGAAAATCAGTGGATTTCTTAAATTTAATCCAGAAATTATATCTTCAAATCTGAAATCTCATAATTTAATCTAATTGATGTCCGGCTTCCACAATAATCCCGTCCTGGATCAGGAATTTCCGGAGTTTGAACAGCTGGAACTCAAATCGCTGTCGCCAAAATATGTGCGTGTGGTGATGTTCAATACCTTGATTTTTTCACTGATTATTTTTGCGGGAACAATCGGCGGAAATCTCTTCACTTTTGATTCGTGGACTATGGTTAATTATGTGATGATTGCCGTAGTCTTATTGCTTATTGCGTTGTTCCTGGTGTATCAGTATTTTGCTTTTTTTCAAAGAAAATACGCTGTACGCGAAAAAGATATCGTGTATCAGTCCGGATTAATCAGGCGTGATGTCACCATTATTCCGTTCAACAGGATTCAGCACAGTTCGCTCGAAGAAGGCTGGATTTCAAGAATTTTAGGTCTGAAATCTGTCAGTTTTTATACGGCCGGTTCCCAGGGATCGGATCTGCAGATCAACGGTTTGCCAAAAGAAACTGCGGAGAAATTAAATCAGTTCGTCATCAGCAAAATTGAGGAAGAAGAACAGCAAGAAGCTGCGCTGCAAACTTCTGCGGAAACTCATTTATCAGATTCTTCATCGGAAAATGATCCTCCAAACAATGGTGATGGAGAATAACGCATTTACGCAGCCACAGCGTCAGTCGGCAATTGGTATTGTGCTGCTTACCATCCTGAATTTCGGTAAAATGCTGAGGAATTTCTGGCCGATTCTTATTTATTATTTTTACAAGTACAATTCACCTGAAAAAGCAATGGTGCCGTTGCTGCTGTTTTTGGGATCAGTGGTATTTTTTGCAATTATTTCCTATTTACAGTACCGTAATTTCACTTATTTCATCAATAAGAAAACCGACGAATTTGTAATTTCCAGTGGTGTCGTCACGAAGAAAGTAATCAGCATCGAACGCAACAAAATTCAGGAAATCAATATCAATCAGCCATTTTTCCATAAACTGTTCAATATTTTTCAGCTGGAAGTTGATAGTCCGGGAAGTAATAAAAAGGAGGTGACCGTCAATGCGATTTCCTATCAGAATGCCGTTCAGCTGAAACAGTATCTGCTCGGGAATAAATCTGTCAATTTACCGCAAAACAATGTTCCCGGAACCGAAGTACAGAGTGGATACAGAAAGATCAAGATTTCAACAGGTTCAATGATCCGTTATGGTTTAACTGCGAATTATATCGGAAGTTTTCTCACCATTCTTGCTTTCGGGTTTTATATTTTTCAGCAGGCGATAGAATTTTTGAAAGGAGAAACATTTCAGGAATATGTGAGTGAGGCCGAAAACTGGGAGCAGGCCGTCCATGCACCGGAATTAACCATCTATTCTGTAGTTGGTATCATCGTGCTAATCATGCTGGTTTTTTTACTGGGAATTCTGGTAAATATTGTCAGGATTATGCTTAAATTCTTCGGAATGAATATTTCGAGAAGAGAGGAGAGCCTGTCTCTTGAATACGGTTTGCTGAATACGAAAAATTCCATAATCGGAAGGAAAAAAGTGCAGATGGTAACGGAGGTTCAGAATTTCCTGCAACGGAAAGTGAATGTACTGCTGCTGAAGTTTAACCAGATATCCGATAATGAGCATCACAAGGACAGTTTTAGCGCAATTCCGGGATGTAATGAAGCTGAGAAGAATGAACTGTTAAAATTTATCTGGAAAGAAATTCCACAGTTTCAGTTTTCAATGAAACCGAATATTGGCAAACTCGTTACGAGAAATCTGGTCCTGATTGCATTGCCGCTGCTTATCGCCGTTCTGGCAAAACCAATTTTAGGCGGATATTTCTGGCTGATTGTGCTTTACATGGTAATCGTAGAATTGCTGTTGATTTTCGCGTTTATCAATAACAGACTTTATTTCAATGAAGATTTTATCCGTGTGAAATCAGGTATCTGGGATGTGGAAAATAAAACAATCGAAATTCATAAAATTCAGACGGTGAAACTTTCGCAGTACTTTTGGCAAAGGAAAAAAAATCTTGGATCGGTTACTTTTTTTACTGCTGGAGGAAAGTTAAGGTTTCGAAGTACACAGTTTTCCACTTTGAAAAAAATGGTAAATTATGCGGTATTTAAAGTTGAAAGTTCAGGCAAAAACTGGATGTGAAAATCAATAAAAGAAAATGAGTTTAGCTCAAATAAAAATATGAAAGACTGGATACAGGCAGCACGATTGAGAACATTGCCACTTTCGATAAGTGGCATCATCATGGGATCGTTTATTGCGATGTGGCGACTGCACAATGAAGGAAAAGAGTGGGACTGGCGAATTTTCGCACTGGCACTTTTGGTAACGCTACTTTACCAGATTCTGTCGAATTATGCCAACGATTACGGCGACGGCGTAAAAGGAACGGATGAATTGCGGATCAATCAGGCAGAAGGACGCGCTGTTGCTTCCGGCAGGATTTCAGCCGGACAAATGAAAAATGCCGTGATTCTTTTTTCTGTGCTTTCTTTGGCTGCAACCTTTGCACTGCTTTACCTCGCATTTTTTCCTGATTTTGTAAAAGAATTCTGGATTTTTACCGCGCTTGGAGTTGCCTGCATTCTTGCGGCAATCGGATATACAGTCGGGAAAAAACCTTACGGATATCTGGGACTAGGAGATTTAATGGTTTTTATTTTTTTCGGTTTGGTTTCGGTCTGTGGAAGTTACTTCCTGTTCACCAAAGAATTTCACTGGGATATATTGCTTCCGGCTTCTGCGGTCGGATTGATGAGTGCCGCCGTTTTAAATCTGAATAATATGAGAGACCTGGAAAGTGACAGATTGTCCGGCAAGAAAACGCTTGCACTTCGTCTCGGGTTCACTTATGCCATGGTTTACCAGATTGTTCTGTTGCAGCTACCGCTGATTCTGATTCTTATATTTCTTGGGTTGCAGGGGTTTTTCCAGCAGGGAAATTATTATCCGTTTATCGTAATGATTCTGCTTTTTCCGCTGGTTTCCATGCGCAGAAAATTATTGCAGATTAAAGAGCCTGCACTTCTGGATCCGTTTCTGAAACAGGTCGGTCTGCTTACTTTGATGATGGCAATTATGCTTGCACTGGGACTAAATTATTTTGATTAAATGACGGTTGAAAGATCCTGCCCTGAACACAGCAAGAAACTTTCAAATATTGCGAAAGCTTCAAAAAACTACTGGAAGTATCCGGAAGAATTTATGAGAATTTGGGACGATGATCTTACGGTTTCTGCAGAGTTTATCTCAGAGAATAACGTCTTTCATCTTGAGAATAACGACGGTGAGATAATAGGGTTTTATTCGTTTTTTAAGGAAGGCGAAAATGTGAGGCTGGAACATTTATTTATTCTTCCTAAATTTATAGGGCAGAAATTCGGGGATTTGCTGATGAAAGACTTCCTGAAAAAAATGGAATCTTTTGATGCGAAAAAGCTCATCCTGGATGCTGATCCTAATGCGGCCGGCTTCTATGAAAAGTTCGGTTTCCGCACTGCAGAACTCAAAAAAAGTGTAATTAAAAACCGGGAATTGCCGGTGATGGTTAAGAAAATAAATTGATATGAAAATAAAATTTTTGGGACAGAACTGCTTTTTGTTCGTTTATAAAGGAAAGAATATACTTACAGATCCGTTTTACAATTTTCAGAAAGAGAAATCGGGGTTTGATATTGAAAGTCAGCATATAGATTATGTGTTGATTACGCACGCGCACGAAGATCACACGGCCGATGTTCGCCAGGTTCTCGTGAATAATCCCGACGCTAAAATTATCGGTCAGCCGGAAATATGCGGTTATTTTGAACACGAAAACATCATCGATATCAATTTCGGCGGCTCCACGAAAATTGAAGATCTGAAAATAACGATGGTGCCTGCTTCGCACACATCCAGTTTCCCGGACGGAACGTACGGCGGCGAACCTGCCGGTTATATGTTTGAATTCGACGGGAAGATTTTATACTTTGCCGGTGATACGGGAATTATGGCGGATATGCAGTTGTTTCCACAGATTTTCGGGGAAATTACAGTCGCTGTTTTGCCTGTTGGCGGGCATTATACGATGTGTGCCGGAAAAGCAGCTTTTGCAGCATCCCAGCTTTTGAAAACCAAGAAAGTGATCGGCTGTCATTTCGATACTTTTCCACCGATCAAGATCGATCATGAGGAAGCGAAAGTGAAATTCGACGAAAAAGGTGTGGAACTTATTCTTCCTGAACTCGGAGAATATCTTGAAGTATATTAATTAACAAAACACAGCAATTGCAAGGAAAAGGCTCGTTAACGTCCAAAGAAATCTGGAAAGAATATCCGCTGAATTTTGATTTCATCGCTGATTACAGGGTGGAAGTTTCAAATCATGGGCGGGTTCGCACTTTTAATAAAGCAGCGCCTGAAGGCAGACTGCTTAAAGGAAGTGTGCAACAGGGATATCCTATCGTCCGCCTGAAATTTATGCGTCCGCGAACAGCAACCGTTGAAGCTACGATTTCGGAATTTAATCAGGAATTAAGACTGATTTCAGAACAGATAAAAACCACCCGCAAAAGCGATTTCGGGGCCGATAAAATTTTCGCGCTTGTGGAAAAACTGAAAGCCGAAAAACTCCTGATAATTGCAAAACGCAGCAAATACATCAAGAAAACGGATAAAAAAAGGGCAGTACATCAGCACTTCCTGATTCACCGGGCTGTTGCAGAATTATTTCTCGATAAACCGGAAGGAGCAGATTTCGTTATTCACAAAGATTTTCAGAAAGAGAACAACCACGTTTCCAATCTCGAATGGATGTCGAAAGAAGAAGCATTCAGCCGCTTTTCGGAATTGCCGCAGTATAAGGATAAAAGCGTCAAACAGCGGAAGAAAATGCGCAAAAGAGGTTCCTCCAAATTACAAATAAAAGATGTGTTGTACATCAAGGAAAAACTCGCACAAGGAAAAACGCTGCGTTCTTTGGCATTGAGGTTTCAGGTTTCAGACATGCAGATTCACCGTATAAAAACGGGAGAGAACTGGTCTGAAGTAAAAACTGTGAGAGAATTAAGGTCCGGAGACAGAAAATAAAAAATGGCAAGCTACCTAAATCACACCGCTACAACCGATTACCTTTGCTGCGTTCCCACCCTGGAGGATTCTCAGGAGCTGGTTGTTTAGGACTTGCCGGTGCAAAGATACGGAAAAATTTCAAAAATATTTAACCCAGAATTTCCATAATTACCCAAAAAGATGTTCAGAAACGTTTATGTTGTTGGCTTATTGATCTTTATTGTGATCATGACTGCATTTTTTATTACCAATATTTTTTTTCGCGGTGTCGGATACTACCGCACTTCCATGGTCCTGAATGCGTTTTTTCTGCCGCTGGTTTTTGCAATTGGCGCCTATCTTTCAGTTACAGCTTACAGCCGCTGGAAAAAAAGAATCAGTTTTAAGGAAGCTTACGGACGCGCGTTTATTCCAATGTTTGTTGGTGGTCTGCTTGCACTTGGATCAATCTTCGTTTACATCAATTTTGTAGATACGAAGACAAAGGATTTGTTGAATTATCAGTATATCGACAGTTTTAAGATTTCTCTGGAGGAAGAATATGCAAAGGCAAAAAATGTCTTCAAACCGGACAGTGAGGAAATGGCAGAAGTAAACCGGAAGTATGAAGAAGGAAAAGTTCGTATCGCGGAGAAGGAAAAGAAAAATGAGGATATGTTCTCCTGGAAATATTTCGGGTATGTTTTCGCAGGATTCTGCGCATATTTTCTGTTGCTGTCATTGTTTTTCGGCAGTTTCTTCAGGTCTAGAAGTCTGGAATAGAAAATGGCATTATTTTTATACGTATATTTGTGTAAATTACACGTATCATGACAACAAAGCTGACTTTAACTATCGATAAAGACGTGATCGAAAAGGCAAAACGTTACGCAAAAGGAACGCAGCGCAGCCTTTCCGAAATGGTACAGAAATATCTGGAAAGCCTGGGAGAGCCTGAAAGTAATGAAGGTTATTCACCGAAAATGAAGCAGATACTGCAATTGATTCCGGATAATATACCCCAGATTTCGGACGAAGAACTTGACGATGCACGCCGGGAATATCTGGAGAAAAAGCATGCATAAAATGAAATTTTATCTGGATACCAACATTTTTCTGGATCTTTTATTGAGAAGAAATCCGCATTTGGAAACTGCTGCTGACATTTTTGACAGGGGTGTACGTAAAGATTTAAAGTTGTACACATCATCGCACTGTATTGCTACCGTTCATTATGTCTGTAAAAAGTTTTTTAAGGCTCAGCTTCGTGAGGTGATTGGTGAACTGCTGAATTTTATAACAGTAATTGCTGTTGATGAGGAAATTCTTAGGAAATCATTGAATTCCCAACACAAAGATTTTGAAGATGCAATCCAGATTTTGTGCGCACATCAGATAAAAAACCTGGACGCAATTATAACGCGAAATATCAAAGATTTTTCAACTTCGGAAATCGAAGTGTTCACGCCGGATCAGGCACTTACTTACATTCAAAAAAAGAAATAACAACATCACATTGAACTCACTCAATTTATCCATAGTGATCCCGTTGCTCAACGAAGAAGCTTCGCTGGAAGAATTATTTACCAGAATAGACAGCGTCTGCAGAAGCAACGACTTATCCTACGAAATCTGGTTTGTAGACGACGGCAGTACCGATCTTTCATGGAGCATCATCGAAAACATGAAAATACAGAATCCGCAGATTCACGGAATTAAATTTTCCAGAAATTACGGTAAATCACAGGCTTTACATGCTGCTTTCGAGCGTGCGAACGGCGAGGTGATCATTACGATGGATGCCGATCTGCAGGATTTTCCGGAGGAAATTCCGGAGCTTTATTCCATGGTGAAAAACGACGGTTATGATATCGTTTCGGGGTGGAAGAAAAAACGCTACGACAATGTGATGACCAAAAATCTTCCTTCCAAACTGTTCAACTCTGCAGCGAGGAAAGTCTCAGGTGTTTCTCTCCACGATTTTAACTGTGGTTTGAAAGCTTACAAAAAACAGGTCGTAAAATCCATCGACGTTTATGGCGACATGCACCGCTATATTCCGGTTCTCGCTGCAAACGCAGGCTTCAGAAATATAACAGAAAAACCTGTTCAGCATCAGGCAAGACCATACGGAACTTCAAAATTTGGGACAGAGCGTTTTATCCGCGGTTTTCTCGATCTGGTAACGCTTTGGTTCGTGAGCAGATTTGGCGGCAGGCCGATGCATTTTTTCGGTGCTGTGGGAACGCTGATGTTCATCATCGGTTTTCTTTCTGCGTTATGGCTTGGTATTTCCAAACTGATTGACGTGGCGAAAGGCATTTACGGAAATATGATTGCAGAAAATCCGTGGTTTTTTATTGCCTTAACGATGATGATACTTGGAACGTTACTGTTCATTGGCGGATTTTTGGGCGAACTGATCATCAGAAGCAATCGCGAGCATAAAAACTACCATATTGAGGAAGTAATTTAATATGATTAAGAAAACTTATTTCTTGAAGAGCTTTTATTTTCTGTTTTCGTGCTTTTCACTTATTGTACTGGCGGCATGCGGAAAAGTGAAGCCGGAAGGAACAGTCACAGCACTAGATCATAAGGTGGAAAATTTTACCGGTATTGATCTTTCCGGCAATTACCGGGTCTTTCTGGTGAGCAGCCCTGAAAATTTCGTGAATGTGGAAACCTACGAGAACATCGGCGAAAATCTCAAAATAAAAGTGGCGGACAATACGCTTCATATTTCAGAGAAAAGACCTACTCAGAATGTCGATTTCTACAACGTGACCATCTATTCCAAATTTAATCCGGCGCAGATTTCGGTGTCCGATTCCGTGGAACTGAATATTTCCGGCGCAATACGCACCGATAATTTTCGGCTCTTTATGAAAAATAATGGTAAATTTATAGGGTCGGTTAATTCGAGAAAAGCAGAAGTAGAAATGTTTGATACCAGCCGCGCAAATTTTACGGGATTCACGAAAAATGCTTCTGTGAAAATTGCGGATACTGCAAACCTGATAGCACCTTACTGGATTCTCGACAATCTGAACATCGATTCGCGGAATGCCAATTATGCAGAAGTAAATGTGAAGGATTCGATCAAAGGTAAAATCGGTAATACGGCGAAATTCCTGTATTACAACGATCCGATTCGTGCCTTTGAAATTGAAAAAACAGCAAATGTGCAGAATCAGAAACTCGACTAGAAGATAACAGTTGATGAAATATTTCTAAAGAAGAATTGCCGTAATAATAGAATTTAAATACAGAAAACATAAAAAATGGAAACTACTGAAAATTTAACTCCGCTCGATAAAGCAAAACTGTGGCTTGGCGACGGATTTGATGAAGAAACCAGAAAAGCCGTGGAAATGCTGATTAAATCTGAATCTGCGGATCTCGACGATTCGTTTTACCGGGCGCTGGAATTCGGAACCGGCGGAATGCGTGGCGTAATGGGTGTGGGGACAAACCGTTTAAACAGATATACGCTCGGACAGGCAACACAGGGACTGGCAAATTATATTAAGCAGCAGTTTCCAAATGAAGAAACTAAGGTTGCAATAGCTTACGACGTACGTAATAATTCCAAAGAATTTGGAAAAGTGGTGGCAGATGTTTTAACAGCAAATGGAATTAAAGTGCTGTTATTCAAAAATCACCGTCCTACGCCGGAGCTTTCTTTCACGGTTCGCGACAAAAATTGCAACGCAGGAATTGTACTGACTGCTTCCCATAATCCACCGGAATACAACGGTTACAAAGTGTACTGGAATGACGGGGCTCAGGTTGTTCCGCCACACGATGAAAATATTATCAAAGAAGTGTATGCAACGCCTTTTGATCAGGTGAAATTCGATGGCAATGACGATTTAATTGAATGGATTGGCGAAGAGCAGGATGAAGTTTATATCGATGCCTGCATCGAAAATTCCCTTTATCAGGAAGATAAAATCGGTTACGATAACCTGAATATCGTATTTACTTCCATTCACGGTACAACTTATACCACAGTTCCGAAAGCACTGGAAAAAGCTGGTTTCAAAAAAGTTGACCTGGTTACGGAACAGATGATTCCGAGCGGAAATTTCCCGACAGTGGATTCCCCGAATCCCGAAGAACCTGCTGCTCTGGAAATGGCAATTGATCTGGCAAGAATTACGAACGGTGACATCGTAATCGGAACGGATCCCGATGGTGACCGTCTCGGAATTGCCGTGAGGAATCTCGAAGGTGAAATGCAGCTGCTGAACGGAAATCAGTGCAACACCATTCTTACCTATTACATTCTCGATCAGTGGAAAAAAGCCGGAAAAATTACCGGTAAAGAGTTCATTGGATCCACCATTGTTACCTCGGATATATTCTTCGATATCGCCGATAAATTTGGCATTGAATGTAAGTCCGGACTTACAGGTTTTAAATGGATCGGAAAAATGATCCGCGATTTTGAGGGCGAACAGAAATTTGTTTGCGGTGGTGAAGAATCTTTTGGATTTATGACCGGAGATTTCGTGCGCGACAAAGATTCGTGTGGATCCATTCTTTTGGCGTGTGAAATTGCAGCGTGGTGCAAAGCGAATGGCAGCTCGATGTTTCAGTATCTGATTGATATTTATAAAGACATAGGAATCTATTATGAAGGTCTGATCAACGTTGTCCGGAAAGGCAGATCCGGAGCTGAGGAAATTCTGCAGATGATGAAAGACTTCCGCGAGAATCCACCGAAAGAAATCGCTGGTTCACCGGTTGCAGAAATCAGGGATTATAAGGAGCAAACTAAAACTTTATTTTCAGCTGATACTACAGAAACGATGGACGAAATACCAAAATCCAACGTGCTCATTTATTACACGGAAGACGGAACAAAAGTCTGCGTGCGTCCTTCAGGAACCGAGCCAAAAATAAAATTCTATGTTTCGGTGAAGGATGAACTGAATTCTGAAGCGGAATTTAGCAGTAAGTTAAATGAACTCGCACAAAAAATTGACCGCGTAAAAGCAGATTTAAAACTTTAGTGGAAAAGCGGTACGAAGTATGAAAGTACAGCTGAAAGAAGTGCCGACAACAGTTAAATCCCGTGAACCTTACGAAGATGCGCTGGACCAGGCATTTTATGAACTGAATGACTGCTGATTCCCGAACAGAAATTTTTATGAAGATAATTGCTGTAATTCCTGCCCGCTACGAAGCATCAAGATTTCCGGGCAAGCTCATGCAGAAGCTTGGTGATAAAACCGTGCTCGCAACTACGCTGCAAAATGTAGTTGAAACTAAACTTTTCGATGAAGTTTTTGTTGCGACGGATTCTGAAATTATTTTTGAAGAAATCTCTGCTAATGGTGGAAATGCAGTAATGACCGGAACTCACGAAACCGGAAGCGACCGAATTGCCGAAGCAGTAAAAAACATTGAATGCGATATTGTCGTAAATGTTCAGGGCGATGAGCCTTTTCTGAAACTCGAGCCTTTACGACAGTTGATTGAAGTTTTCCGGAACGACGAAAAATCTGAAATTTCGCTGGCATCTCTTAAGATCAAATTAAAAAACACAGAGGAGATAGAAAACCCGAATAATGTAAAAGTAATCACGGATTATAACGGTTTTGCACTGTATTTCAGCCGTTCCGTGATTCCGTATCCGCGCGAAATTCACCCGGATGTGGAATATTTTAAGCATATCGGTGTTTATGCTTTCCGGAAAGATGCCCTGTTGAAATTTGCCGGACTTCCCATGAAGCCACTCGAGATTTCAGAAAAAATAGAATGTCTGCGCTATCTCGAATACGGAATGAAAATCAAAATGATCGAAACCGATTTCGTTGGCGTAGGAATTGATGTTCCTGAAGACCTGGAAAAAGCACGCAGAATTTTAGGAATTCTGTAGAAGTTGTATTTTGCAGGAATTTTATTTGTTTATTTAAATGAAGAATATTGTAATTGTACTGGCTCTGTTTATCGGCTCATTGCTGAGCGCGCAGACCGGAAAAGAGATTATTGAAAGGAATATTCAGGCAACCGGTGGTTTAACCAACTGGAAACTGCTGAATTCTGTTTTGCTGCAGGGAAAACTCGTGTTGGGCGTGAACGACGAATATCAGGTGAAAATTTATCAGTCCCGGCCGAATCTTACAAAAACCTCCATCATGATTGACGGCAAGGAAACAGCTGTGGAAGGTTTTGACGGTAAAAAAGGTTACGCCATGGATTACCGGCAGAATAAACTGATCAGCGATGCAAAGTATAAAGTGGAAAGTTTTGACAATGATTTTATCGATTTTGAAAACAAAGGTTTTACCGCGAATTATCTCGGGATTGAAAGGGTAGGCGACAGAAACTGTTTCAAAGTGGAACTGATTAAAAACGTTAACCGTACTTTTTATTATTTCGACACGCAAACCAATATGCTGCTGAAGGAAGAAAAACAGGGCGAAACGCTGCAGTATTCGGGATTTAAGAAAGTGGGAAATCTTACTTTTCCGTTCCGCATTGAAAGCGCAAGTGCTGCAAAAGACAGCGATTATGTGATTCTGATCAGCAAAGTGGACACCAACAAAGCGTTCCCAGCCAATACTTTTAAATTTTAAGAATATGAAAAAAGTCTTTATCTTCATACTTTCGGTGGTTGCTTTCTTTCAGAGCTGCACCAATCAGAAATCGGAAGTATCGGAACAAAAAACAAAAGAACTCATGGGAAAATCTATTTACGATTATAAATTAGAATCGCTGGATGGCGGCGAAATAAATTTTGCAGATTATAAAGGAAAGAAAATACTGATTGTAAATACTGCTTCAGAATGTGGTTTCACACCGCAGTATGCAGATCTGGAAACGATTTCAAAAGAATACAAAGACAAACTGGTGGTCGTAGGTTTTCCGGCTAACAATTTTGGGGGACAGGAACCGGGAAGCAATGAGGAAATCGGTGCTTTTTGCCAAAAAAACTACGGCGTGACTTTTCCAATGGCTGCAAAGGTTTCCGTAAAAGGTGACGATGCTGCGCCAATTTTTAAATTCCTGACAGAAAAGGAACTGAATGGTGTGAAAAACTCGGCAATTATGTGGAATTTCACCAAATTTTTAGTGGATGAAAACGGAAAACTCATCGACAGTTTTGTGAGCACGACCAAGCCGACAAGCGAAGCGATCACCAAACACCTGAAATAATATTAGACAAACAGAATTAAGAGCGCTTTTTATGAAAGCGCTTTTTTTGTTCAACTTCGCAGCAAAAGAGATCCATTTTTCATAGTTATTTACAGCTGCAGATTGGAATTCTGTAACAAAACACCATGAATGATATCATTATTCTTTGCATAATTTATTATATTTGATTATTAAAATTACGTGTCATGAAAAAATTACTTTTAATCAGTGCACTTTCTGCAATTGCCTTAACCGGCTGCAGATCTGATGATGACCAACCATTACCGACTACGATACCAAATGCAACTGTTGGTGTTTGGAACCCCTCTTCTTTTAAGGTTTATTCCGGAACAGACCATACAACGCTACTGTCCACAACTGCTGCAAATGCGTGTTATCAACTGTCGATTTTCGAGTTTCTGGCAAACGGAAATGTAGTTACAACGCTATCTGATCTTGATATTTCCGGCATCTGTCAGGTTTCTACACCGGAAACGCTGCCATATACGTATAATGCACAGGCGAAGACACTGACCGTGGACGACGAAGTGATGAGGGTGAAAACTTTAACAGCAAACGTATTCGAATTCGAAGTAGGCGATTATCTGAATGACGATAACAATGACGGTGTTCAGGATATCATGTACATTACGCTGGTAAGGTAAATATTTGAATTAAAATTATTCAGAAGCTCCGGAACAACCGGAGCTTTTTCTTTGAAGAACAATACAGAACGGTTTCCTAGTCGGCATTTTTTTTTGCAAAACTGAAGATATTGCCGAGCTTTATTTTGGAATAGCCGTTTGATTTTATTTTGGATGAATTAATCATAGCCTGTGCGAGAACATCAGTAGGAAGTGGTTTCTGATTTTCCAGCACGCCTAGTTTATTGGCGAATTTGATGATTTTTCCGCCGAGCACTTCGCCGGTTCGTTCCGATTCTTTTCTGTCGAGCATTCCGGGCTGGAAAATCGTCATCTTTTCAAAATGCAGGTTTTTTACTTCCTGCTCCAGTTCCCCTTTCATTCTGGAATAGAAAATTTTTGAATTCGGATTTGCGCCGTATGATGACACCAGAATGTAATCTTCCACATTGTTTTCGCGGGCAGCTTTCGCAAAATTGTACTGATAATCAAAATCTACTTTTCTTTGTGCTTCCTTGCTTCCGGCATCCTTCAAAGTAGTTCCCATGCAGGAAAATGCGACATCACCTTTCACAAGATCTTTCCAGGAATCCGGATTTTCGAAATCCACAACATGAGACTTCAGTTTATCATTGTCGATTTCCAGAGGCCTTCTTCCGAACGCATGTACTTCTTCGAAATCACCGTCTTTTAAAAGTTTCTTTACCAGATCTTTACCTGTGGCACCTGTTGCGCCTATGACTAAAGCTTTCATTGCTTTTTGTGTTATATTTTATGAATTAAATATAATAAATTTGAAAATCAGATTCAAATAAATTATTCAGTTTAACTAATGGAAGTTCACGAAATACTGGAATACTGCGCTGCGAAAAAAGGCGTTGAGGAAACTTTTCCTTTCGATCAGGAAACCCTCGTACTGAAAGTTGGAGGAAAAATGTTCATGCTGATTCCGCTTGAAAAACATCCGTTAACCATCAGTGTGAAAACCGATCCGGAATGGAGCGAAGAACTTCGTGAGCAGCATCCGCAAATCAAAGGTGCTTACCACATGAATAAAACCCACTGGAATTCGGTTGTTTGTGAAGGCTTAAGAAGAGAACTGATTCTGAAGATGGTCGATCATTCGTATGATTTGATTTTTAAATCTTTGACGAAAAAAATGCAGAACGAAATCTTAGATAAATAATGAAAAAATTACTTTTTTTATCGTATGTATTCGTAATTTTTTCTTGTCAGAAAACAGAAATAAAGCAGGAAATGCCTGTTCAAAAATTGCATTGGGAAGAGCTGGAAGTGAACACACGATTTCAGAAAGTTATTATTAATCGCCATGATTCCTGCGAATATCAGAATTTAGTGTATTCCGATGGGATTTATTCTTCGCCACCTAAAAATTATAAACTTGAAAAAACAGAAGTAAGAAAATTCTATCTATCTAAAAATGAAAAAGACAGTTTAGCAAAGTATATTTTTGAAAGTATTTCGAATCCGAAATTCACCGATATTCTTGTTTCAGATTATGTTGGAAACGTTGAATTAACCTTCGCCAAAAGTAATATGAAGCTGAAATGTGAATATCGTTCGGTTGGAGATTGGACAGAAGTTTCGCCAAACACAAATAAGATCTACAGCTTGCTGAATTCGAAAGTCAAGCTATCAAAATGGTAGTTAAAATAAGAAGCTTTTCGTTAATCTTTTGTCTTCATCCAACCGTTGAATAAGCTTTTCCAAAGATTCAAACTTAATTTCCTCGTGCAGAAAATCCCGGAAATTTACCGTGATGTTTTCTCCGTAAATATCTTCATCGAAATCGAGGATATGCACTTCAGTTGTGAGGTTTTTTCCGCCGACCGTTGGATTCGTGCCGATGCTCAGCATTCCTTTGTACAGTTGATCATTTAAGAATACATCAACAATATACGCGCCTTTTTTCGGCAGTAATTTGATTGGATCAACCTGCATATTTGCAGTTGGATAACCTATTGTTCTTCCTAACTTCTTGCCGTCAACAACTATTCCTGAAAGCGGATAATGATATCCCAGCATTTCATTAGCCAGTTTAATTTCTCCTTCAAGCAATGCTTTCCGTATTTTCGTTGATGAAATGTTCTGGTCAAAAGCATTAACCGCGTCCATCTGTTCCACGGTGAATCCAAGTTCAGGTGCCAGTTTTTCCAGAAGTTCGAAATCTCCGCTTTTATTCTTACCGAAAACGTGATCGTGCCCGATAATCAGATATTTGACATTGAGTTTTTCCACCAGAATTCTTCTCACAAATTCTTCACCGGTAAGATTCCTGAAATCTTCATCAAACTCTTTTAAAAACAGGTGCTGAAGTTCATATTGTTCCATCAGAGAAATCTTTTCTTCCACGGTATTCAGCAGCTGAAGGTTGTCCTGCGGATTAAAAACGAGGCGCGGATGCGGCCAGAATGTCAGAATTGCCGTATCGAATTCATTCGCAGCAGCCACATTTTGCAGTTGCTTCAGAATGCTCTGATGTCCTCTGTGAACACCGTCGAACATTCCGAGAGATAAAGCGAGAGGCTTTTTACCGTTGCAGGAGTCAAAATTTCGGTGGATTTGCAATAGAAAAATTTTGGTTGCAAAAATAAGGAATTCTGAACTGTGTAAAACAGTCGGTTATTGCGCTGTTTTTTGGACGATATTTATGATAAAAATCTTTTTTTCTCAAATTGTCAGGATGCTAATTATCACTATATTTGCACTCAAGAAAAAATTTAGTAATGGCACCAGATTAAAGGTAAAATTTCTCAAATTATTGGTCCGGTAATCGACGTAGTTTTCACGCAGGTAGACGAGCTGCCAAAGATCTACGACGCTTTGGAAGTAACAAAAGATAACGGTGAAAAAGTGGTGCTTGAAGTGGAGCAGCATATTGGTGAAGATTCCGTAAGATGTATCTCGATGGACGCTACAGACGGTCTTCAGAGAGGACAGGAAGTTATAGGACAGGGGAAACAGATCACCATGCCTACAGGTGAAGCAGTGTACGGTAGACTTTTTAATGTTGTAGGAAATGCTATCGACGGTCTGCCTGATGTTTCAAAAGAAGGAGGTTTGCCAATTCACAGAGAAGCACCAAAGTTCGACCAACTTTCCACTTCCGCAGAAGTACTTTTCACAGGTATTAAAGTAATCGACCTGATCGAGCCTTACGCAAAAGGAGGTAAAATCGGTTTGTTCGGTGGAGCAGGTGTAGGAAAAACAGTACTTATTCAGGAACTTATCAACAATATTGCTAAAGGTCACGGTGGTCTTTCGGTTTTCGCCGGTGTTGGTGAAAGAACAAGAGAAGGAAATGACCTTTTGAGAGAAATGCTTGAATCCGGAATTATCAAATATGGTGATGAATTCATGCATTCCATGGAAGAAGGCGGCTGGGATCTTTCCAAAACCGATCTTGAACTGATGAAAGACTCAAAATGTACTTTCGTATTCGGTCAGATGAACGAACCACCGGGAGCAAGAGCGCGTGTGGCACTTTCCGGTCTTACCATTGCAGAATATTTCCGCGACGGTGACGGTGCAGGACAGGGTAGAGACGTACTTTTCTTCGTAGATAATATCTTCCGTTTTACACAGGCAGGTTCTGAGGTGTCTGCACTTCTTGGACGTATGCCTTCTGCGGTAGGTTATCAGCCAACACTTGCATCTGAAATGGGTGCGATGCAGGAAAGAATTACATCAACCAAAAACGGATCAATTACTTCGGTACAGGCGGTTTACGTTCCTGCGGATGACTTAACTGACCCGGCTCCGGCAACAACGTTTGCCCACCTTGATGCAACAACCGTACTTGACAGAAAAATTGCTTCCCTTGGTATATATCCTGCGGTAGATCCGTTGGCGTCAACATCAAGAATCCTTACTCCGGAAATTCTTGGTAATGAGCATTACGATACTGCACAGAGAGTAAAAGAAATTCTTCAGAGATATAAAGCACTTCAGGATATCATCGCGATTCTTGGTATGGAAGAACTTTCAGAGGAAGACAAACTGGTTGTGTACCGTGCAAGAAAAGTACAGAGATTCCTGTCTCAGCCTTTCCACGTAGCAGAACAGTTTACAGGTATTCCGGGAGCTTTGGTTGACATCAAAGATACCATCAAAGGTTTCAACATGATTATCGACGGAGAGCTGGATCAGTATCCTGAAGCGGCATTCAACCTGAAAGGTACGATTGAAGAAGCGATTGAGCACGGACAGAAAATGCTTGCTGAAAACGCATAATTTTAATGCTTTAAGCCTAAAGCCTAAAGCCTAAAGCTGAAAAAATGAATATAAAAATTTTAACCCCGGAAAGTGTTGTTTTCGACGGTGAAGTAAAATCAGTACTTCTTCCCGGAAAAAACGGAGATTTCCATATCAAGAAGGATCACGCAGCGATCGTTGCCTCTCTGGTGAACGGAAAGATTAAGTTATTTACGGATCAGATTGACGAGCAATACGAATCTAAATTTGTTCGTGAAAAAGAGCGCGAAAGCATCTTCTCATTCAAAGTAAAGAGCGGTGTTATTGAATTTAACCACAACAAAGGAATCATTCTCGCTGAGTGAACTCCCGAGGAATAATTACAAAAGCCCTGCATCATTTTGACGCAGGGCTTTTTTATTTTGTTTATCGCAGCAGGTTATTCTTCGGCAAAAAATGCAGTAGAACCACCGATCCAGATCGCATCTTTGGTGTTGAAATCTACATTCACCATCGCTACCTTTGTCATGCGTACAAGATGTTCCATAAGCTCCGGTCTTTCCTGGTCTTCATGCCAGATATAAAGTAATCTTATTTCTCCCTTGGAAAAATCTCCGTTGATATCGCGGAACAGCGGCGCGTAAGTCACTTTCTTTTGCAGAATATAATTGTCGCGGTCTTTGATGGAAGCGAGATCTTCTTTCGTTGGATTGAGATTTACACCGGCACCCGCAAATGAAAACAGGGGTTTCAGAACGTATTCGTCCGGATTTTCAACGGCCGGAAAATCATCCAGAAAATAGCTTTTCGGAACAAATTCATGACTGAGCTTCGGCAGAATAAACTTCGAAATTTTGAAAAACCAGTTTGGATGTGTGATCCATTTCACATCAAGGTCTTCGCGGAAATCAAAGCCGGGAGTGAAATCTTTGACAGCATCGAGCTCATCAAAAATAACCCGGTTATAGATTCTTTTTATTTCAGTTTTCGTCCCGTTGTTGTCGTAATACAGCTTTTTCCCTTCCTTTATTACTTCCGAAAGACAGACCGGTTTCACACCGAGTTTCTGCTCAATAATATAAAAATCGATATTTGTTTTCTGGTCGTGCGGACGGATTTCCAGCAGAATTACATTTTCAGGATTTTCATCGCCAACTATCAGTTTTCTCAGTTTGTCGTAATAATCAGCGTTGGAAATTTCCGGTTTCAGGTCATTCAGAAAAGGATAAACTTCACACAGCGTATTCTGAAGTTCTTTTTGAAATCCGTACAAAGTAGGGAAAGCCTGCAGTTCGATCAGTTGCGGTACCACCTTACCATTTTCATCCTGACAGATTCCGAAATCAATTGTGAAAAAATGCGGCTGCTTCGTATCGTTTGGTACATTATATTTTTCCGGAATTGCTTTTGAAAGTTCCTCATCGCTCATTTCTTTAATCTGTGTGATGATGCTTTCACAGGCACTATATAAATCTTTTTGAAAAGATTTCGTTAAAAAAACGGGGCTTTCAGAAACGCGAAACAGCGGATTCGTTTTACCCTTTTCTTCTAATTTCTTGAGGACAGCTGTATATTTTTCCTGGGAGAATTCTGCATTGAAGCGATCTCTGTATTTTGAAATCATGCGTAATTGTTTTTAGTTTATAGGAGTTTTCAATTCATATAAATGTAGTAAAATATCCTCATAAAACAGAAAAAACCGGACTGTTATCCGGTTTTTATATAAGGTGATATTTCTTTAGGCCAGTACCGCTGCTTTTGCAACCTGTTCTCCGGCATGCTGTAGAAACCGCGGTAAAATCTGCGCCTGTGTCAACACGATTTTATCATCGTCGTTTAGCCGGTCTATGGTTTCAAGATATTTGGCAAGACCGTAGTTTTCGATCATTGCATTCCGGTATTTTTCTTCTTCAAGATTCTTCATCATACCTTCCGGATCTGCTTCCGGATGAAACTGTGTACCAAAAATTTCGTCTGAAAAGCGGATCGCCATCACTGCTCTTTCCAGATGAATATGCGGTCTCATTTTTTCAAGTGCCACTATTTTCATACCCATTTTATCGAGGTTTTCCTGATTTGGTTCGATAAACTGATATGCGCGCGAATCAACGCCATAGAATGGTTCAGGCAGGTTTTGCAGTAAGAAATCCTGCTCGCCTTCTTCCGTTTTGTGAATAGGCATTACCCCGAAAGAATAGGACTTCCGCTTGCAAATATTCCCGAGTTTCCAGTGAATGCTTGCCAACTGAAAAGAGTGGCAAACGAGGAAAAGGAATTTTTTGTTTTCAGAAGTTTTGTTATGCTCGTAAATTCCGTCCAGAAATGCAGCAAACTTCGGTTCCCAGTCGTAACCTTCGCGGTGCGGATTTCCGGGGCCTCCTGAAGAAATAAAAATATCGAAGTCCTCAATGTTGGGCATCTGATCTTTAAACCGTACATCAAAAATCCTGATTTCCACAGTATCATCGCTCTCTTCCTGAAAAACCTGAGAGATTTCGGTAATGTTGCGCATCCCCTGATTGACATGGTTGTTATTCATATCCAGCAGTGCAAGACGGATCTTCTTCATAATCAGCTTTGAAAAAATTGCAAACGCAAAATTACGAATTTCAACTTAAATCACTCGTTGAAGTGTGTTATGCCATACTCAGTTTCTGCAATCATATAATCAACAACCGCTTTCAAATCATTGGTTTGCTCGTAAACCTCAAGCTGTCTGTCGGCGCCGGTTCCACGTTCCATCATGGTCCATACATAGTTGATTTCTTCACGGCTTCCGAGTTCGTCCACCACATCATCGATAAAATCCAGAAGTTCTTCCAGTAACTGACGGTACGGAACACTTTCTTCTTTCCCGAAATCGATAAGATTTGATCTGATTCCGTCTTTGGATGCACGCCATTTGTTTTCGTTAATTAAAAGACGACGGTATCCGCGGAAAGTAAGATTCTGCTGATGAAGTTTGTAAATTTTAGCTGTGAGTGCCTGCATAATGGCTGCAAGACACACCGTTTCATCAATTCTGAGCGGCATATCGCAGATGCGGAATTCAATGGTAGGGTAGAACGGATGCACACGCAGATCCCACCAGATTTTCTTGGCATTATCGATCGTTCCGGTTTTAATTAGTACATTAATGTATTCGTCGAATTCTGCAACACTGTTAAAATAACTTGGAATTCCGGTTCTCGGAAATTTAACGAAAACTTCCTGTCTGTAGGATTTGAATCCGGTTTTACGGCCAATCCAGAAAGGGGAATTGGTGGAAAGTGCATATATATGCGGCAGGAAATAACGCATGACATTCTGAATTCGCACACCTTCCTCCCGGTTTGGAATTCCGATGTGAACGTGAAGACCGAATATCAGGTTTCCTCGTGCTACATCTCCCATATCTCCCACTATTTTGTCATACCGTTCTGCCGCTGTTATCTTACTAGTTTTCCAATGCGAAAACGGATGCGTCCCGCCGCCGGAAACCCGTAAACCCTGCTCATGAGAAATAGCAATGAGTTTGCTGCGAAGCATGTAAAGCTCTTCTTTTGCCTGCTTGATATTCTGGCAGATTCCGGTTTCCATCTCGATAACGCTTTCGTGCATCTCATGTTTCAGATGTTCTTCCAGAGTTGCTTTTCCTCCTTCAATGATTTTCGAGACATGGGAAACAAGATCACGGCTTTCCGCATCAATGATCTGGTATTCTTCTTCTACACCGATAGTAAATGTATGCATAGTTTTGTGTTTTTGTAGATTCATCTGAATCTGCCGGCAATCTAGGTTTCAGTTTGCCGGCAAAATCAGGTAAAGGTTATTTCAAACAGTCGGTCACAAAATTCCCCCAGGCGATATTCGTTTTGCCGGGCTTGTGCTCTTTGGCTTTTTCGATGGCAAGTTTTGCTGCATGCTCAATAATCCACTGGAAGTTTTCTTCACCAACCGAATTTCTGTCGGCATCAGGTGCAGGATTACAGAAGTCGATTGCGTACGGAATACCGTCGCGAACAGCGAATTCCACCGTATTGAAATCGTATCCCAGTGCTTCATTCATCTTGATTGTGTAATCTTTGATGGTTTTCAGCAGTTTTTCTCTTTCCGCACCCTGTGTTTTATGTTCAGTAGCATATCTCAGGTGATGTGGATTTCTCGGTTCATAAGGCATGATGTGCACATATTTTTTACCAAGGCAGTATACACGGTAATAATCTTCGAATACAATTTCTTCCTGAACCATCATCACGAGTTCTTCCGTTTCACCAAGTTTGTTCCACAGATCTTCCGGACTCGTACACTGGTAAACGTTTCTCCAGCCGCCGCCGTCGTGCGGCTTCATGTAGCACGGAAATCCTACATAATCGAAAATATATTCCCAGTCCAGCGGAAATTCCATATTTCTGAAAGAGGAATCCTGTGTATTTGCAGGTCGCTGATGCGAAGGAAGTAATACGGTTTTCGGCAAAGGAATACCGATTTTACTCATGAGGCAGTTGTTAAAGAACTTTTCGTCAGCGCTCCACCAGAAAGGATTATTGATGACGTAAGTTCCGCAGCATGCTGCATTTTTCAGGTAAGCACGGTAGAAAGGAACGTCCTGTGAAATCCGGTCGATGATTACCGCATAACCGTAATCTGCACCCTGTTCCAGTTTATCGATTTTTACAGGCTCTGCAATTACTTCACCTTTTCCCAGTTCATTGACTTTGTTGATGAATTCCCACGGAAATGTATCTTCCATTCCGAACAGAATTCCTACTTTCTTTGCCATAATATTTGATTTTTTTAAATGTTATTTCTTATTTGTGTTTTCTAAGAGAAAAATCTGCCGATAAACATCGGGAACACCATTCTCCAGAGCGGCCAGTCGTGGCTGATCCATTTTTGTTCGTCGTACCAGTGATTGATTCCTTTTGCACCCAGAATTCCTGCCATTTCTTTAGTCTGATCCAGACAGATATCCTGATCGGAAGTGCTCAGAACGATGTGCATGTGTTTATATTTCCAGCCTGTGTCATTCGGGACAAATTCTCTTGGACAGTTAAAATACACATGATCGTCTGTATATCCGTCCATAAAATTCCTGATGGTAAACGCACCGCTGAGACAGAACATGTGCGATACCAGATCCGGAAATCTGAAAGCCAGATTCGCAGCATGATATCCGCCAAAACTCGCTCCGGCAACCGCAACGCGGTGTGTTCGGTGCATTTGCTGTATAAAAGGGATGAATTCCTGAACGATAAACTGAATCCACAGTTCATAATTTCTGATCCGCTGCGCCGGATGTATGTTTTTATCGTAGAGACTCAGTTTGTCGATGGTCTGTATATTATAAAGCTTCACTTTTCCCTGCTCGATAAACCAGTTGATGCTTTCATTGAGTTTGAAATCGTGGTTTTGCGTATAATTTCCCTGCGACGTTGGGAACATGAGAACGGGATAACCGTAATGTCCCGTCACTTCAACGGGAATGTTCATACCCAGAATATGGGAGTAATAATCTGTGTGCTTTACCTGAGCCATAAATAGTATTTTTTCTTACTGGATTTAGCGATGAAAACCGGTATCTAAAATTACGTAATTCCGATTTGTTATGAGGTGAATAATTTATGATTTTACGCAGTTGGTTTTTCCTTTGGCGGAATTACCGAAAGAAAATTCTGCTGCACCTGTGAAGCTGCCGTATCCAGCCTCTCCAGCAACTGTTCTTCGGAACTGCAGCGGTATACAACACCAACATGATTGTCAATCGGAAGGAATTTCACCACATCTTCATGTTCCATGATCGAGTAGTCCGGATTTTTCGCATTGGCAAGCGCTACCAGCAGACCGGCAGAGAATCCAGTTGGTTTTCCGATTTCGTAGGTGTTTCCCTGAAGCAGGTCATCTTCCATTTTTGCCCATTCGCGCCAAATATTTATTCCGGTGGAAGCTTCAACAAGATCCGGGATATGTGCGCCTCCAACTCGGGAAGAAGTTTCCAGAAAATACCATTTTCCGTCTTCCCTTCCTTTGATAAATTCCGTGTGGGTTGCACCGTTTTTCAGTCCGAAGTCGGTAAGAAGCTGTTTGTTGAGTGCTTCAAGCTGCTTGAATTCGTCAGAATATCTTCCGAGCGTGCGCGTGCGGAAAACGCCGCCGTCATGAGAAACCTGCATTGGCGGAGCAAGATACATGGAAGCCGCAGTGAAAACTACATTTCCATCATAAGTAAGGCTGTCTACATGATAAACATCTCCGGGCTTGAAACTTTCGAGCAGGAAAAGATGTCTTTCTTCGCCAAGTTTTTTAATGGCATCCCAAAGTTCTTCCTTGCTGTTGATTTTTTTTATTCCGGTTGCCGATGCTTCTGAACGCGGCTTTAAAACCCACGGTGCCGGAACTTGATCTGCGAATTCATTTACCGTTTCATCGTTGAAAATAGAAGTGAATTCAGGCACTTCAATGCCGCAGCTTTTTGCTTTCTGACGCATGGCAAGTTTATCCCTGAAGTAGCGGTGTGTGGTTTGCCCCATTCCCGGAATTCTGAAGGATTCCCGGATCATGGCCGCTTTTTCCACGTCGTAATCATCCAGTGCAATTACAGCATCTACCTTGGTTTTTTGCAGCAGATAACTGAAGCCCTGTTCCAGATGTTTCAGATTCCAGACGGAAGGTTTTTCTTCGGCCATATAGAAAACATCCTTAATTGCATGCCACGGCCAGTTTTTATTTTTGAGAGAATCGCTGGTAATCAGGATTACGTTGTTTCCCCGCGCACTAAGCTCTTCCATAAAGTCGTAGCCTTTATAGTAGCAGGAAATACAGACTATAGTTTTTGGATTCATATCTGCAAATTATCAGATTAGGTGGTTTTTTAGGAGTAAAACACTTAAAAAGGTCACAAAAATGTACCGTTTTATTAAATATAGTGTTTATTTAAAAAAGCCTATTCAATAATACACAGATTTTTTTGAACAGAGGAATATTTTATGAAAAATTTTCAAGAAAATCAATCAGAAGTTGCACGCCATAGCCGGTTGCTGCTTTTTCTTTTGAATACTGCGTATTTCCGAACGCAACACCAGCGATATCGAGATGCGCCCACGACTGATGCCCTTCGATAAACTGCTCCAGGAATTTTGCAGCAACAATACAGTCGCCAACGGGTTTCAGCGAAATATTCTTGAAATCGGCCACATCCGAAGAAAATTCTTCTTTCCACACATCCCAAAGCGGCATATTCCAGAGTCTTTCATTCGTGCGATCCCCCGATTCCTGCAGCAAAACGGTCAGTTTTTCATCATTCGAGAACAGTGCGCCACAGGTGTTTCCAAACATACGCACCGAACTTCCGGTCAGCGTTGCGAGGTCAATCATGGCGTCGGTTTTGTAATTTTTTGCGAGATAGGAAAGTCCGTCTGCCAGTGTCATTCTGCCTTCGGCGTCGGTATTCAGAACCTCGATGGTTTTTCCGTTGTACGCGGTAATTACATCACTTGGAATATAAGCCGTATTGGAAACGGCGTTGTCGGTAATCGGCAAAACTGCAGTGATATTCACGGGAATTTTCATTTCTGCAGCTGCGATGAGCGTTCCGATTACTGCCGTTGCACCGCCCATATCAGATTTCATATAATGCATGTTGTCCGACGGTTTTATGGAAATTCCACCCGTATCAAAAAGCACACATTTCCCTACAAGTCCGACAGTTTTGGCATTTTTCCTGCCGCAATTATATTCCAGAACAGTAAAAGCGGCTTCCTGAGAACTTCCCTGATTGACACTTAGAAAAGCACCTAATCCTGCTTTTTCAGATTTTTTGCGGTCGAGAACTGTCAGTTTTAGCTGATATTTTTCTGCAGTATCCTTTAAGAAAGCTGAAATATGATCGACACGTTTGAAATTCTGCGGCTTGTTCAGCCATTCCATACAGGCAAACTGTCCTTCGCAAATGGAATTTGCACGAAGTTTTAATTCTTTTAGGTGCGAAGTGTCCGTGTCAATAATAAGCTCAAAATTTTTGTTGAAAAACGGATGTTCTTTCCTGAAAGGATAATCATAAGTTCCGGAAAGCAGACCTGTAACGAGCGCCTGAATTTCTTCCTGACTGAAATCGCCGGAATTTATCGACGTCGGAACTTCCTTAAATTTCTTGCGGAATTCCCGCGAAAATTTGGAAGCAGCCTGCTGTAGCTGGAAAGTTTTCGTTTTATCGCCGGTACCGATCAAAAAAACAGGCAGATCGTCTTCAAAAGTGATGAACACTTCGCCGCTTTTAGCTTCGAAAAAAGATGCAACGGATTTGTCGTAGTCCGGTTTTGCTTTTTCCCATTGTGCTTCTGAACAGAAAATGAATTTTTGCTGAATATCCTGTTTTTTAAGAGGGCTTATTTTCATACGAATCGGGATTATATGGTAGATATTGTTTTGAGCGGCTATGTTATATTTCTCTCGTTTCATTTTTTTCAATAACGGCTTTGTCGGCAAGCGCTTTCGGATCTTCCTGCGTATCAAAGAACAGCCATTCCACCGCGCGCGGAAATTCCTGAGACCAGTAAAATTCCTGATGTCTTCCTTCCGGATTGATGCTCATTTTAAAACTGAACTGCACGGAATATTTGTCGGTGGACTGCATTCTGCTTTCGAATTCCAGCATTCGCTCAGTCATTTCCGAACCTTCAATAACCCCGCCGTACATATAGATTTTGATGTCGTAAGGATTCCGGAAATTCATGACCGGAAAATCATAATCGGGATTCACCCACAATGAAGGCGAGAAAATCATCAGTTTGGAGTATACTTCAGGATACAGAAAGCCACTGTAAATACTGATTAAACCACCAAGCGAAGATCCGCCGATTCCTGTAAATTCCCGTTCCGGTTTCGTGCGGTAAACGCTGTCCACATACGGTTTCAGAGTATCTGCTAGAAACCGGACATATTTTTTTCCTTCTGCGTTTTTTGCAACCGAATCTGCATCGAGCACGTATTCGTTGATGCGTTCACCGTGTCCGTTTTCTATGGCAATAATGATTAAATCGCCACGCCCGTATTCTGCAAGTATCGACATTTTCTTATCGATTTCCCAGTTACCGAAAATCGCGTTTTCATCGAACAGGTTTTGTGCGTCATGCAGATAAAGAACCGGATAAGATTTGTTTGTTTTATGATAATTGTAGGGCAGAAGTGCCCATACTTTGCGGCTTTTATCGAGCTGCGGCATCAGGAAACTCTCCGAAATCAGTTCTATTTCCGGAAAGAAATCATCTTTGAACGGTCCCCAGTTCAGCCTCCACCTTTCAACATGATCGGCAGTACTTTGTGCGCCCTTGGTAATTTTTCGGTTTGGACTGATATTTCCGTAACGGTCAATTTCGACGCTTTCCCAACCGCCTTTTGTAAATTTGTATTCAATTTTTCCGCGCAGTTTCTTGTCGGGAATTTCCAGAAAATAAGTGCCGTCCTCCTGCAGCTGCATCATAAATGTTTCATCACGGGGATCCCATTTATTAAAGGTTCCGGTGAGGTAAACCGGACGCGAATCTTTTTCATCGGTGGTGAGGTAAAACTTCATCCGTCTGTTTCAGTAATTTCAAGCGGATAAATTTAGTTAAAATCTGTCAGCATCGAAAGTTCCGGAAGCTGATAAACTTTTGTCTGCATAGCATAAAGTTGTATTTCACATAATTAGAGCGCTTTCAGAGCAGTTGCGGCCTTCTTGCCGTATAAAATTAATGGGTATGATTTAAATTACATTTCCTTTAATTATGCATGAATGGCTGTTCGGTGACGGGATTATTTTGTATATTTCAAACTTGAATTTTACACAGATTATCTATGGAAAATGTCCGTCCTTATTCGCTTTTTACTGAGCATGATATCTATCTGTTCCGCGAAGGAAAACATTACAGGCTTTACGAAAAATTCGGAGCACATGCGGCTGATATCGATGGCGTGGAAGGAACATATTTTGCGGTTTGGGCGCCGCACGCACGGGAAGTTTCCGTTCTCGGTAATTTCAACAGATGGCATTCGGAAACGCATAAGCTTTATCCGCGCTGGGACGGCTCCGGAATTTGGGAAGGATTTATCGCAGGTTTAAGCTGGGGAACTATTTACAAATATGGAATCCGGACGAATAAAGGAGTCCTTTTGGAGAAAAGTGATCCCTATGCTTTAAGCTGGGAACAGAATATTCAGGCAGCATCACAGATTTCAACTACATATTACGACTGGAATGATGAAAAATGGATGCAAAGCCGAAATGAGAAAAACAGTGTAAAGGCACCTATTTCCGTTTACGAAGTTCATCTCGGATCGTGGATGCGCGATGTTGATAATCCGGACAGATTTTTCAGCTACAGCGAAATTGCAGAACGGCTGATTCCTTATGTGAAAGAAATGGGTTTCACGCATGTGGAATTTATGCCGGTGATGGAACATCCATATGAGCCGAGCTGGGGTTATCAGATTACCGGTTTTTATGCAGCAAATTCCAGATTTGGTGCGCCGCAGGATCTGATGAATCTAATTGACGAACTGCACCGGAATGATATCGGTGTTTTCCTGGACTGGGTTCCGTCCCATTTTCCGGGTGACGCAAACGGACTGCATTTTTTCGACGGAACGTATCTGTACGAACACGAAGATCCGCGAAAAGGATATCATCCACAGTGGAATTCACATATATTCAATTACGGCAGACCTGAAGTTAAATCGTTTTTGATTTCTAATGCGCTGTTCTGGCTGGACCGTTATCATGCGGACGGACTGCGTGTTGATGCCGTTACTTCGATCCTTTACCTCGATTATGCGAGAGATGAAGGACAATGGATTCCGAATATTTTCGGGGGAAATATCAATCTCGAAGCAAAGGAGTTTCTACAGGAATTTAACCGTGCCGTTCACGAATTTTATCCGGATGTGCTTACCATTGCTGAAGAAAGTTCTGATTTTCCGAAACTCACTAAATCAGTGGACGAAGGTGGAATCGGTTTCGATATGAAATGGATGATGGGCTGGATGCATGATTCTCTAAAATATTTCAGCGAAGATCCGCTCGGAAGAAAATACCATCATAATAAAGTGACCTTCACGTCCATGTATATGCACAACGAAAGGTACATGATGCCGCTTTCGCATGATGAAGTAGTTCACGGAAAAGCCAGCATGATTTATAAAATGCCCGGCGACGAATGGCAGAAATTTGCCAACCTGCGTGCGCTGTACACCTATATGTTTACACATCCCGGAGCGAAACTCCTGTTTATGGGATCAGAATTCGGGCAGACGAACGAATGGCGCTTTGCAGAAAGCCTGAGCTGGCATTTACTCGAACATAAAGTTCACAACGGAATCAAAGATTTTCTGACAGACCTCAATCATTTGTATACGTCCGAAAGCTCTATGTTCGAAAATCAGTTTTCACCAGATGGTTTTGAATGGGTGGAAGCCAATGATGCTGATAATTCAGTATTTATTTATCTGAGGAAAGGAACTGCAGAGGATGATGTTACGATGACCGTGCTGAATCTTACGCCGCGTGTTCTCGATTATAAAATCGGCATAAATGAAGGCACTAACTGGGAGGTTATTCTCAATTCAGACGATGAGAAATACGGAGGAAGCGGAGTGGAAGCTGAAATTCTGGATGAAGAAGATGATGAATGGATGATGAGACCGAACTCCATTACGCTGAAACTTCCGCCACTTGCCGGAATTGTGCTGAAACAGAAACCCGCCAGGAAAACCAGAAAAACGGTGCGGAAAACTGCTGCTACCAAAACCACAGGTAAAGCAGCAACAGCCAAAACTACCAGAAAAACTGCTGCTCAGAAAAAAAATGATCCGACCCTGATTTCGGCGAATGTCGTTACTGAACGCCATCCCGAAACGAAAATCAATGCGGAAGCGATAGAAGATGCGAAATCCAGAAGGCCTGCGGTTTCAAGAAAAACGACGGTGAAAAATCCGGCCAAGCCAACGGTGAAAAAACCGCGGGTTAATTCTCCGGAAGTAAAAGAAACGATTGTTTCCGCCAGTGTGGTTACCGGCTTTCGTCCGGAAGATAAAATTTCATCTGATGCGGTAGCTGAAAATACAGTTGAAGAAACCCGCGGGGAAACCGGCGCAGTTTCTACGACGACGCCTAAGAAATCGGTTGGCACAAAAGCCTCAAGAACCAAAACTGCAGCTTCAGAAACTGCACAAAAAGAAAATACCGAGCAGATCTCAGCGGAGAAAGTGGTGAAAACCAGAGCTGCGAAAGTGCCTGCTAAAATTCCAGCTAAGTCAAAAACGACAACGCCTCGAAAAAGCACAAAAGCTGCAGCAACGTCGGAAGCACCGGAACCGAAAGTTGAAACTTCAGCAGCAAATACAGAAGTTCCGGCTGCCCGTAAAACGGCTCCGAAGAAACCGGCTTCAAAAGCAGCAGCCCCGAAAACAGCGAAGCCGAAAACAACTGCAAAACCTGCAGGCAAAACTGCAAAACCTGCAACTTCGTCTAAAACCGCAGCAAAAACCCCGTCTTCAGCTAAAAGCACCAGTACGACCAGGAAAAAAACGTCAGACAATGATGCAGGTGTCGAAAAATCTGACTGAAACAAGGAATAATTAATGGAGTTTTATTTCCTTTTTGGAAAAATTGTTAACAAGAAATAACCAGAATTCAAGTAGTATAAGATGACGATTTATCACCTTTCCATGGAATGTTATCCTGTTGCAAAAGTCGGCGGACTTGCCGATGTGGTAGGAGCACTTCCGAAATACCAGAATAAAATAGAAGGAATTGACGCCAAAGTGGTCATGCCTTATTATCAGAAACCTTTTGTACACGAAAATTCCTTTGAAATCGTTTTTGACGGTTTCATTCATCAGGGACCGGACATGCTGCAGGTTCAGGTATTGAAGGAAAAAACGGACATTCTCGGATTCGAACTTTTTCTCGTAAGAATCCCGGGTGTTCTGGACCGTGATAATCCTTATGGTTATAAAGACGAAAGTTATCAGTTTCTGGCTTTTCAGCATGCAATTCTGCACTGGCTTTCGGCGATGAAAATTCGTCCTGATGTGCTGCACTGCCACGATTATCACACCGGACTGATTCCTTTTATGGTGGAAAACTGCCCTGAATTCCGTTTTCTTAAAGGGGTAAAAACTATCGCTACAATTCACAATGGCGAATATCAGGGACATATGCGCTGGAGTATGCTGCATTATTTTCCGTGGATTGACGGGCAGACCGATTTAAGACTTCTCGACTGGAACGGATACATCAATCCGCTCGCCGCAATGCTGAAATGCTGTCATGCATTCAACGCGGTTTCTGGAGGCTATCTTCAGGAACTATTCCATAATTTCAAAGGACTGGAAACACTTGTACAGCAGGAACATCAGAAAGCGTACGGAATTATCAATGGGATCGATACAGAAGTTTGGGATCCTGAAACAGACGATTTCCTCAATTACAATTATTCTGTGGAAAAGGCGCAGCACGGAAAATGGCTGAACAAGAAAGAACTCTGCGAACAGTATGGTCTTAATCCCGATCTGCCTTTAGTTGGATTTATCGGACGTTTTGCCGGTGAAAAAGGAGCAGATCTGCTTCCGGAAATTATCTGGAAAAGCATTGAGCAGACTTCAGGAGCAGTAAATATCATGGTTTTAGGCTCCGGCAACAGTTATCTGGAAAACAGACTGGCAGAACTGAGTTATTTTTATTCCAATTTCGCGGTTGACCTGGGCTATAAAGAATATTTATCGCACCAGATTTATGCTTCTGCAGATTTTTTACTGATGCCTTCACGAGTTGAACCGTGCGGCTTAAATCAAATGTATGCAATGCGTTATGGAACCGTACCTGTTGTGCGTTATACCGGTGGTTTACGGGATACCGTACTGGATGTTTCCACGGGCGGCGCAGGAATTCATTTTGGAAGTGCAACAGCAGATGATGCAGTTCACGCAATTCACAGAGCACTGGGCTGTTATTACAATCGCGAACTGATGACAAACCTGATAAATGCCAATATGAATTTTGATTTTTCATGGGAGAATTCAGCAGCAAATTATGTAACTTTATATAAGAAATAGAATAGAAAACCGCCTGCATTTTTTGTAAATTGTAGGAAAAGGTAAAACCAACCAAATCACAAAATAGAACTGTTAATTATATGAAACCAAACGTAATTTCTGTAGTCCTGGGTGGCGGTCGTGGTACACGGCTTTTCCCCTTAACTTTTTCCAGATCTAAACCTGCCGTTCCAATCGGCGGAAAATACAGGCTGGTCGATATTCCGATTTCGAACTGCTTGAATTCCGGCTACAACAAAATAATGGTGCTTACCCAGTTTAATTCGGCATCTCTTAATGCGCATATCAAAAATTCCTATCACTTTGATATTTTTTCGCGCGGATTTGTTGATATTCTTGCCGCAGAGCAGAATGTGGAAAATGAAAGCTGGTATCAGGGAACTGCAGATGCGGTTCGGCAGAGTATGAAGCATATGGATAAGTACGATTACGATTACGTGCTCATTTTATCCGGCGATCAGCTGTATCAGATGGATTTCCGTCAGATGGTTGATTTCCACTGCGAAAATGAAGGAGATATCACCATTGCAACAATTCCGGTTAATGCAAAGGATGCTACAGGTTTTGGTATTCTAAAAGCTGATGACGACGGCTTAATAACAGATTTTATCGAAAAACCATCGTCAGATCTTTTGTCTGACTGGAGTTCTGAAGTATCCGACAAAAGTAAATCTGAAGGCAAAGAGTATCTTGCTTCCATGGGAATTTACATCTTCAATAAGAAAGTTCTGAAGAAAATTTTTGATGAAGATAAAGGCGATGATTTCGGTAAGGAATTAATTCCGAACGGAATCGAACGCGGCTATAAGACACTTAGTTTTCAGTATGATGGCTACTGGACGGACATTGGAACGATCGAAAGTTTCTACGAAGCAAACATTGATCTTTGCGGAGATTTCCCGAAATTCAACCTGTTCAGCTCAACGCCGGTTTACACACGCGCAAGAATGCTTCCTCCTTCCAAAATACTCGGAAGTTATGTGCAGCATGCACTTTTTGCTGATGGCTGCATCATTATGGCGGATAAAGTTCAGAATTCCATCATCGGAAACAGAACACGCATTGACAAAGGCAGTACCATTATGAATTCTTATATCATGGGTGCCGATTATTACCAGCCAACCGCAGATATCATAGAAAACGATAAACACGGCAGGCCGAATATCGGTATTGGAAAATACTGCTATATCGACAAAGCGATTATCGACAAAAACTGCGCAATTGGAGATAATGTCCGGATCATCGGCAGCAAGAATTTCCCTGACGGCGATTTTGACACTTACAGCATAAAAGACGGAATCGTTGTACTGAAGAAAAATTCAGTGATTCCTGCAGGAACGCAGATTCCTTGCTGATCTAACCTCAATTTTTATAAAACATATGAAAAAAATTAGTTTATTATTCGTATTCGTACTGGTTTTCGGTGCGGCGAATTTTGCTTCCGCTCAAATGGCAAACTGGAAGCAGCAGAAAGATTTTCACACCGTGATGAGTGACACATGGCATCCGGCTGAAAAAGGGGATATGCAGCCGATCAAAATGCGCAGCATGGAACTGGTTTCAAAAGCAGAAATGTGGAAAGCTTCGGCAATTCCTGCAGAAATTGCTGACAAGAAAGCGGTGAAGAAAAGTCTTCGGAATCTGGTAAAAGATACGAAGAAAGTGAACCGTGGCGTTAAGAACGGTATGTCCGACAGGGAACTGACTGCACAACTCGCAAAAACCCACGATACGTATCATGGACTTGTAGGTCTTTGCAAAGACACAGAAGGTGCGGGTCACGATGATCATGACGATCACACCGGACACAACCACTAAAAAATTCCGGAATTTAAATTAAATGAGCACTTTTCACATCGTGGAAAGTGCTTTTTTCATTTCGGGAAAGTGAAATCTATTAAACTACAACACTCAACACTCAACGTTCAGAAACTCAAAAACTCCTTACTCACTAGTTCAAGAAAACTACTGATATCTGCTGTGTTCCTTGTTTTTGGTAAATCTTTTCGTCAGCGGTTTTAGCAGTGCTTTGTACTTTTCCAGATCGAATAACTGAGAATCAGTAAGTGCGCTGTACGTGAGCCAGATGCTGAACGGGAAAAGAACGGCGTTGGGAATCCAGCTGCCGATATACGGATTAATTTTTCCTGCCCACGACAGATTTTCTATCGTAAGGTTCAGCACGTAGAATATGATGAAAATAACGATCGCAATTACGACCGGTAATCCCATTCCGCCTTTTCTGATGATGGAGCCAAGGCTGGAACCGATCAGAAAAAATATGAGACAGGTAACCGAATAAGAGATAATTCTTTGCTGGTAAATAACCATCCGGCTGTAATATTTTACTGAAGGTTCAATCTCCACATTTCTACCTGAAACAGCCGCTTTCAGCATTTCAATTTTTGAATATGCACTTTGTACGGCTGCTGTTTTCTGTGCGGTCGGCGCGGTTTCGAAGCCTTTCTGTTCAGCAGGTTTTACACTGCTTTTATTGGCGGAAGTCATGAGCGGAATAAAATTGCTCGTCTGGTTGACCAGATCACTCGTCAGATTGGTGAAAATTTTATCGTTATCCTTTACATTTACAGCAATTGCGGTATTCAGTTCATTGAAATTCTTGAAACGGTAATCGTCGGTAATCTGCTCCTGTTCGATCGCGCGTTCTATTACTTTACTGATATCAAAATAGAAAGTCAGCGTATCGAATTTAATGGCCTGGTCTTCCTGATTCTGTCTGCGGTTCATATCCGTCGCGATATTTTCCTCGAAAACGTAGCCGTCATACAGCAGCATTTTGATGAATTTCCGGTCTTCTGCTTTTCCGAATGCGCCTTTTTTTGCAACGATGCTTTGCTGATTTTCGTAGGAGCTGGCCAGTTTCCGGATGAATACGCCTTCGAGCAATTCAGCATTTTCACCTTCAATTTTGTCGAATTTTACCAGATAACCCGGAATCTGATCGATAAACTGTCCCGGTGTGAAATTTAAAGCAGGCCTGGTCAAAGTAATATTATACAGCATGTTTTTGGCCTTTCGCTGAAAATCGGGGACGAGATTATTCGAAAAGAAAAAAAGCATGATGGAAAGCAGAAACGAAATAAAGAACAGCGGAAGCATAATTCTCGTCAGCGAAATTCCGGCAGCTTTCATGGCGGCGAGTTCGTAGCGCTCGCCAAATTCACCGAAAGTCATGATCGAAGAAAGCAGAATGGTTAGCGGAAGTACCATGCTCACCACACTTACGCTGAGATAACCGAGTAATTTGATGATCTCAAAATAGGTGAGACCTTTTCCGATGAGCTGCCCGAGCTGAATCCAGATAATGTTCACCATAAAAATGAAAAACACAATACTGAACACCATGAAAAACGGTCCGTAAAAAGTTTTGATGATGTAGCTGTCCAGCTTTTTAAACATGCGCCAAAATTAAAAAAAAGTCGCATTGTTATTGCGACTTTCGAAACATATCTGATTTTGTATTAAAGTTCGGTAACCATGAAATCCTTGTATCTGTTCTTATCGAATACGAACATATCCGAAGCAAGGGTCTGGTTTTCTTTGTATTCTTTGATGGCGATTACGGACACATCTTTGTTTTTGCCGTGCTGTTCCAGTTTGATCAGCTGATTGGTATTTGGGTTTACAAAAAGGTACACATAATCCAGGCCGTTGTTTTTTACGGGAGTCAGCTTGATGCGGTCTGCATTTACGCCGTTCACGTGAATTCTTCCGCCATACGTTACGTTAAAATCTTTACGGTAATTCGTCAGATAATTGATTGGCGAAAACATCTGATCATTTGAATTCGGTTTTGCGATCGTAACTTCGCTGTCTTCCTCATTGATATTGTAAATTTTGTTACCGTCGTAAATCTGCTCGGTTTCCATGATTTTCAGTTTGTACTTATCGCCCTGCACATAGTAAATTCCCGGTTCGGTTTTATTCACTGCACCGTTGGTACCGCTTCCAAAAGTAAATTTGAAGTAGGAATTCTTTTTTGAATTATAGTTTTTGGTTACCGCATCGAGAATCTGCTTGGATTTGCTGTCGATTTTCTGCGCAGTTGCCATTCCTGCCATACCCAAAACGAAGGCACCAGCAAGAATTTTTGAGGTCAGGTTTTTAGTAATTCTATTCAATACGATTTTCATTTTCTTATTTATTTCTATTTGTACATCTATAGTTTCTCAAAAAACATTCCAAGAAATTATAAAAGCTGTTAAAATCTGTGGTTTTACCGGCTGTTTTTTACGCATTCCGTTGAATAAGCGCCATATAAAATCCGTCATATCCTTCACTTGGATAAACATTTTTCTCTTTAATTAAATCGAAACCTGGATTATTTTTTAGAAATTCTTCCACCTGTTCGTTATTTTCGGAAGGTAAAATGGAACACGTTGCATAAATCATTTTCCCGCCTTTTTTCAGCATTCTCGAATAATCCTGCAGAATCTGCTGCTGTTCGGTCCGGATTCTTTCAATGAATTCCGAATCGATTTTCCACTTGCTGTCCGGATTTCTTTTTAAAACACCAAGTCCTGAACACGGAGCATCGATCAGTAACCGGTCCGCTTTTTCATGTAACCTTTTGATTACTTTATTATCGCTGATGAATCTCGTTTCTATATTATGTGCGCCGGCTCTTTTCGCGCGTCTTTTCAGTTCGGCGAGTTTCCATTCATAAATATCAAGAGCGATGATCTGACCTTTATTTTTCATGAGTGCTGCGAGATGAAGCGTTTTTCCGCCTGCACCGGCGCATGCATCAACAACGCGCATTCCTTCCTCTACATCGAGCATTTCGCCAATTTTTTGTGAACTCGCATCCTGAACTTCAAAAAGTCCGTCCTTAAAAGCCGAAGTCAGAAACACATTTTTCTTTTCCTCGAGCTGTACTGCATCCGGATAATTCCGCAGCGGGAAACTCTCGACCTGCTCTTCACGAAGTTCGGAAACCAAATCGTGCGGTGTGGTTTTCAGCGTGTTGGTGCGAAGTACAGTTGGTGCCTGTTCATTCAGCGCATTCATCTCTCTTTCCCATTTATTGCCGAGTTCCTGTTCCAGCCTTTCTGCAAGCCATTCCGGAACAGAATATTCAATTGCCTTGGAAGGAAAAGTGTTCTTCTCGAGTTTTTTCAGGATGTCCCCGGTTTTTATTCCGGCAAACTCATCGAATTTTTTGAATTTCGTTTGAGACCACAGTAAATAGGCGAGAATCAGTTTGTAAATATTGCCCGGCTTTACACCTTCGCCCATATAATATTCCAGGCGTTTTTTCCAGCGGATAATGTTATAGAAAATCTCTGAAACAGTAGCGCGATCGTGGCTTCCCCACTTTCGGTTGGCTTTCAGCAGGCGCTCAATTACTTTATCAGCGTATTTGTTTTTTTCGAAAAATGTTTCCTGCAAAGCATCGTGAATGCCGATCAGCAGATTCCGGTGTATAAGTTCCATGGAAAATATTTGAGGTGCAAAAATACGGTTTAAGTTTCAATAACTGTTTGCGGATGCCAACAGGGCAGAATTTCTAAAAATGAAGTATTTTAGCGGAACTTAAACAATCAATATGACGTCCAAAGAAAAAGTTGCGCTGCTGAGAACAGCAATGGAAAAAGAAAACATTGATGCATTTATCGTATTTTCTGCAGATCCGCATATGAGCGAATATCTGCCGGAAGAATGGCTCGAAAGAGCATGGCTTTCCGGTTTTACAGGTTCTGCAGGATTTGTGGTGGTAACCAAAGACAAAGCAGCACTCTGGACCGACGGTCGTTATTTTGTACAGGCTCCGAAAGAACTGGAAGGCTCTGATTTCGAACTGATGAAAGACGGGGTTGAAGGAACACCAAATTACATCAGCTGGCTGAAATCTGAAGTTAAGGAAGGCGGAACAGTTGCAGTGAACGCGCTCGCAACCTCAAACACGAACTGGACAGACCTGGAACAGAAACTGGCTTCCAGAAATATAAAAGTAACTGACCGAGCCTTGCTGCAGGATATCTGGATGAACAGGCAGAGCGCAGAAAAATTAAATGAAATTTTTGTGCATCCTGTCGAACGTGCCGGTAAATCTGCTGCAGAAAAATTACAGGCAATTCGTGAAAAAATGAAAGAACAGGAAGCCGGTTTTCATGTCATCACGAGTCTGGATGATGTTGCATGGACTTTAAATCTGAGAGGCAGCGATGTTGATTACAATCCGGTTTTTCTGGGTTTTATCACTATGACGCAGGATAATGCGAAATTGTATGTAGATGAAAGAAAACTGAATGATGAAGCCAAAAAACAGCTGCAGAATGCGAAAGTGGAAATCAGAGATTACAATGAATTCTATAACGATTTGGCTAAGGTTGAAAATTCTAAAATTCTCATCTCTCCAAACAGCAATCAACGGATTTTTTCAACTTTAAAGGAGAAAAATGAATTCCTGCTTGCTCCGGTTCCGGGAAATCTGATGAAAGCACAGAAGAACGAAAGCGAACTGCAGGGTTTCCGTGCGGCGATGGAACGCGACGGTGTGGCAATGGTGAAATTTCTGTACTGGCTTGTTCACAACGCAGCTGATGAAGGCAATACAGAATATACTGTTGGTAAAAAATTAAGAGAAATACGCGCAGAAGGTGATCATTTCGTGGGTGAAAGCTTCGGAAGTATTGTCGGATACGCAGGAAATGGCGCTATTGTACACTATTCAGCGAAAGAAGAGGACGCATTTGAAATAAAAAATGAAGGAAGTGTTCTGGTAGATTCCGGCGGACAATATCTCGACGGAACTACAGATATTACGAGAACCCTTGCTTTAGGAACGGTTTCCGATGAGTTTAAAAGGAATTCTACGCTTGTTTTGCAGGGAATGATCCGACTTTCGATGGTGAAATTTCCTAAAGGAACACGCGGTGTACAGCTTGATGCAGTTGCGAGAATGCCGCTATGGATGCAGGCAAAAGATTACGCGCACGGAACCGGACACGGTGTAGGAAGTTTTATGAACGTTCACGAAGGTCCGCAAAATATCCGCAAAGACATGAATGCACAGGAACTTTTACCGGGAATGGTTTGTTCCAACGAGCCCGGCTTTTATGTGGAAAACCAGTACGGAATCCGCCACGAAAACCTGTTTGCGGTAAAGGAAATTGAAACTTCCGATTTTGGCGTTTTCTATGAATTTGAGACGCTGACGATCTGTCCGTTCTTCACAGATTGTGTGGTGAAAGAGCTGCTTTTGCCGGCAGAAATTGAATGGCTCAACAATTATCACGCATGGTGCCGCACCAAACTTGAGCATCTTCTGGAAGGTGAAATAAAAGAGTGGTTCCTGAAGCTTGTTGCTCCGATATAGCTTTAGTGCACATTTTCAGCATGTTTTCCGGCAAAATAGCGTACCTTTGCCGGAAATTTTTATATTACTGAATGACATTATTCACCGAGTCCAATTTAAGTCCTGATATTCTCAAGGCAATTGGCGATTTGGGCTTTGAACAGCCTACGGAAATCCAAAAACAGACAATTCCCTTTATACTTTCGGATCACCGCGATTTGATCGCACTTGCGCAGACCGGTACAGGGAAAACAGCGGCTTTCTCGCTTCCTGTGCTGGATATGATTGACGACACCAGCCGAAAAATACAGCTGCTGGTACTGTGTCCTACCCGCGAACTTTGTTTGCAGATTACAAAGGACATCAAAGCATACTCAAAATACATGAACAATGTGAAAACCGTAGCAGTTTACGGCGGAAGCAGCATCATGGATCAAATTCGTTCCCTGAAGGAAAAACCGCAGATTATTGTAGGAACTCCGGGACGTGTAATTGACCTGATTAACCGTAAAGCCCTGGATTTTTCAGAAATTCACTGGCTGGTACTGGATGAAGCAGACGAAATGCTTTCAATGGGCTTCAAAGATGACCTTGAAACCATTCTGAGTGAAACACCGGAGACGAAGCAGACTTTGCTTTTCTCTGCAACGATGAACAGGGAAGTGGAGCGTATTTCCAAAAATTATCTGGATAAGCCGCACCGCATTTCTGTAGGCAGCATCAATGAAGTTAAGAAAAACATCAAGCACGAATTTTACATGGTTGGTTACAGACAGAAAAAAGAAGCGCTGAAAAGGCTCATCGATGCAAACCCGAATCAGTATTCAATTATTTTCTGCCGTACCAGAATGGAAACGCAGGATATTGCAGATTTCCTGATGCAGAACGGTTATGCAGCAGACGCATTACACGGTGACCTTTCACAGGCGCAGCGTGATACTGTAATGAAAAAATTCAGGCTGAAAAATATCGATATTCTGGTTGCAACCGATGTTGCAGCAAGAGGCCTTGATGTTGATTCCCTTACGCACGTAATTCATTATTCGTTACCTGATGATCCGGAGGTTTTTGTACACCGGAGCGGACGAACAGGAAGAGCAGGAAAAGACGGTATTTCCATGAGTATCATTAAGCCGGACGAAACCCGGAAAATGAAACAGATCAAGTCGCAGACGAAAATCGATATCACTGAAAAACAGATTCCTACCGGCGATGAAATCATCAAAGCGCAGGTTGGCGGTGTTTTCGAAATGCTGTTTACAGAGCATGAAGATTTCTTCGATTTTGATGACAGCCTGATTCCGGATCTTTCCAATTTTTCAAAGGAAGAACTTGTACATCAGTTGCTGCAGTTCCAGTTGAAGGAAATGGCGGTTTATTATCGCGATAAAAAAGATATTACCGCGCAAAGCATGGCTAAGGAAGATGATTTGCCGAGAAGCCGCAGAGAAAGAAGACGCGACGACAGAGACCGTGATCGTGGCGATCGTGGTGATCGCGGTGACAGAGGCGGAAGACCGAGACGTAAAAAAGAAAATATGACGAGGTTTTTCTTCAATCTTGGTAAGAAAGATAACCTAAAGAAAATTGATATGCTGGATATTATCAACAAAGCGACGAGCAAAGCGAAAAAACGTCCGGATATCGGAGATATTGAAATTCTCGAGAAATTTTCATTTTTTGAAGTGGACAAAAATTTCCAGGGCGATATCCTGAGAAATCTTTCTTCGATGAAATTCAAGGGCAAGGAAATGAGAGCGGAAGTAGCGAACTGATTTACTTAAGCCAAACAATTCTAAAACACCTGCAGATTTTTTCTTCAGGTGTTTAATTTTTGAAATATTCAGTTAATATCGACTTAACATTAAATTCATTTTGCGTCTATTTTCCATTTTGAATAAACATGACTGAAAACATATTCTATTTGATGGAGGTTGCTTAGTTTTGCACGCAGATTTTAATAGGTGATCATTTTCAGAATATAGGAAAGAAGTATTTTTTGTTAACCCATTATTAATCTAATGTAAACGTATTATCCTCAGACACTCACAGAATCTGACACAGAATGAACCGCTACAGACTTTCACTGACGCTTCCGCTGAATACTGATAAAGTGGAGAAAGGAACCTTTTTCGCGAATACTTTCGAAGAAGTTTTTTTCGGTCCAGAATTTCCGACTTTCAAATGTAACAGGCTGTTTGCCGGTTTTGGATATGTGGTTGAAAATAACATCAATACCAACAGCGGTTAACTGTGGCAGCGCGAATTTATGAGCACTTCGATGAGAAAATCTGCATTTCGTTTATTTCGGGATAAATTTTCAGTTTCGACCGCTTGGAAAGTGGTTCTCACAATGTTATTCCGTTTGTCAATTAACAATGTTAATAAAATTTAATATTGGAGTACATTTGTACACATTTAATATGCGGATATTTGCACCTTCAAAAAAATCATAATCCTTAAGAAATCATTAACATGGGTTTAGGCAGTATTTTCAGCTTTTTTCAGCCAAAAGACAAAGTGTTCTTTGTTTTGTTCGAACAGATGACGAGTAAACTCGTCGCGATGGCCGACGAATTTCACAACGGCGTGCAGGAATTTGACATGAATGACGACTCATTTCACAAGCGCATCAGCGATTATGAACATCAGATGGATGAACTCACGCATCAGGTTTTCATGGAACTCGGGAAGAATTTCATTACTCCTTTTGACCGGGAAGATATTCACGCGCTGGCTGCAAGCCTGGATGATATTGCCGATTATATTTTCGCTTCATCGAAGAATATCTTCATGTACAAAGCTCCAAAACTAAAGGAATACAGCGACCTTACCCTTTTGATTCAGAAGCAGTGTATCGAAATTCACAAAGCAGTAACCCATCTGAAAGGCTTTAAACACATGGAAGAAGTGAAGGAAAGCTGCATTAAAATCAACAGTATTGAAAATATTGCTGACGATATACTTACCAATTCACTGGTAAAACTTTTTGAGGAAAATGATGCTGTAGCACTCATCAAAGCAAAATCAGTACTGGATTATCTGGAAGAGGTAACCGACAAAGCAGAAGACGTGGCGAATACCATTGAGAGCATCATGGTAAAATATGCATAATTAATTCTTTCACATAAATTTCTTATTGGATGGAATTTCCTGTTTTATTGCTGGTAATCATTGCGCTGGCTTTTATTTTCGACTATATCAACGGTTTCCACGATGCTGCGAACTCCATCGCGACCATCGTTTCCACAAAAGTTCTTACCCCGCTTCAGGCGGTAATCTGGGCTGCATTTTTTAATTTTATTGCATTCCTGATATTCAAAGATCACTCGGTAGCAAACACCATTGCCAAAACCGTATTCAAAGAATATATCACACTGCACGTGATTCTGGCAGGACTTATCGCCGCAATTACGTGGAACCTGCTAACCTGGTGGTACGGAATTCCGTCCTCATCTTCACATACATTGATCGGCGGTTTTGCCGGCTCTGCCATTACGCATGCATTCATTACTGCATACAACAACGGTTATGATTTGCCTGCTCTTGCGAATATTGTTGACAGTGGTAAAGTTTGGCAAATCGTCGCTTTTATTTTTCTTGCACCGCTCGTCGGAATGCTTATTTCGATGATATTCACCTTCATCACAATACACCGGAATATCTGGGTGAAAACAGGTTGGCTTGTAGTTGCTTGTATCGGAATCTGGTTCGGTTTCAAAAAATTTGAACAGAACAAAATCGCGGATAATGTTTCCAAGTACATGAAGGTGGATAAATATCAGCGTGAAATTGACAAACTGACTCTCGAAATTGAGAAACTTGAAGAACACACTGATTCTGCAGCAAAAGGTGAAATCGCCAAAAGGCAGGAAAAAATTGCTGATCAGCAGGAGAAACTCAATCTCGCCAAAAGCAACGCAGACAAGCTGAAACCAATCGCTATTCAGTTTGAAGACCGCGGAGAAGAAGCTGTAGTGGGAGAGATGATCAATGCGGTGGATTACGATCCGATCTGGCATTCTAGAGTGGGAGACAAACTCGGCGTTTTCATGGAAATGGAGAAAAGACTTGGACGTACCGAAATTGAACCTGCATACACACCGACTTATCTTAAGGAAAAAGCCTTTTTCGAGAATGAAATAAAACCGATGACCGCAAGAATGCCTGTGGAAGGTTTTGACAAAGTGTCCACCGAGATTTTTGCTAAAATCAAAGAAAATAATTTCGATATCGGTGATAAATCCCTGCAACAAATGCAGAAGGAAATTGCGGTGGATGTAAAAAGCGATCTGAGCAAAGAACTTAATAAAGCAGACAACAAAATCCTGCGCCTGTCTTTGATGGGAATTATGGTGCTGTTTATACTCGCATTTTTCTACAATCATTTCCGCAGAGATAAAAGCGCTGTTAAAACTGCGAATACTCTGAAGCAGCTTCAGCTGGTTTCTTCGGCAGCTTTTTCAATCGGTCATGGTGGTAACGATGCACAAAAAGTAATGGGTATTATTGCTGCCGCGCTTGTAAGTGCAGGTCAGATTACCGACATCAAACAAATGCCGGACTGGGTTCCGCTTTCCTGTTATATCGCAATCGCACTCGGAACTTTGAGTGGCGGATGGAAAATCATCAAAACGATGGGTACCAAAATTACCAAAGTAACTCCGCTTGAAGGAGTATGTGCTGAAACTGCAGGTGCAACCACGTTATTTGTAACAGAACAGATGGGGATTCCGGTTTCTACTACGCATACCATTACCGGTTCTATTATTGGTGTGGGTGCAACAAAAAGACTTTCCGCAGTTCGCTGGGGAGTTACAATAAACCTACTTTGGGCGTGGATTCTTACGATTCCGATCAGTGCTTTCATTGCAGGACTGGTTTACATGGTGGTACGTTATATTTAATAAATCCCTATAAAAAATATCAAAGGCTTCCATTTTCGGAGGCCTTTTTTTATTGGAATTGATGGCGAAAAATGCGCTTGAACAGGGAATTTTTCCTTTTGAAAAACTTATTTTTGCAAATAAACCCGTTTTATGGAATTTTTAGATCAGTATCAGGAAATAGTCGCAAATGCCATCGAAAAATATCGGTTTAAGGACAAACCGGTCGAACTATACGAGCCGATGAACCACATCATTTCCAACGCGGGAAAAAGGCTTCGTCCGATTATGGTGCTGATGTCCTGTGATCTGTTTGGCGGAGATATTCAGAAGGCGGTAAAACCTTCCTTGGCAATCGAATTTTTTCACAATTTTACGCTGATTCACGATGACATTATGGATGAAGCACCGCTCAGAAGAAACGTTCCGACCATTCATACAGTTTACGGTCTGAATACAGGAATTCTTTCCGGCGACGGACTGCTTTTGAAGGCGTATAAATTTTTTGAGGATCTCGAACCGGCACTTTTCAAAGCCTGCATCCGTGTTTTTACGCATACCGGTCTTCTGCTTTGCGAAGGACAGCAGTATGATATTAATTTCGAGACACAGCACAATGTTACGTACGAAGAATATATCCGGATGATCACGTACAAAACCGGAGTTCTGAGCGCTTCTTCATTTGAAATCGGTGCGCTGATCGCAGGTGCTAAATCACGTGATGCCATCAATATTTTTAATTTCGGAAAGCACATCGGAATTGCATTCCAGATTATGGATGATTATCTCGACGTTTTCGGCAATCAGGAAGATTTCGGTAAGAAGCATGCAGGCGATATTTACGAAAACAAAAAAACAGTGCTTTATCTTACTGCGCGCGAACATGCGACGGATGAAGAGAGGAAGGAACTGGATTTCTGGTATTCCAAAAAAACTGACAATGTCGATAAAATATATGGCGTTGAAAAGATTTTCCGCCGAACAAAAGTAGATGAGAAAACGCTTCGCCTGGTGGAAAAACACAATGAAATTGCGCAGGATTATCTTTCAAAAATTGACATTCCGGATGAAAAGAAAAAGCCGTTCATGGAACTGGCCAATTATCTGCTCAGAAGAAACTCGTAAAACCTTTTCACAACTGCCTTATGAAATTCAGGACTGAGGTTTCCATAGCCCAATCCGATAAAAAAATTGAGCCGGAATCCCGGATTTTCTCAATCGGTTCCTGTTTCGCAACGGAAATGGCTGAACTGCTCTCGAAAGGACAGTTGCAGACTTTAAGCAATCCGTACGGAACACTTTTCAATCCGTGGTCAATTGCAAATGCGGTTCAGCGTTTGCACGACAGCCGTTTTTATACCGAAGAAGACCTGATACAATACGATGACCTGTTTATTTCGCTCGATCATCATTCTTCTTTTAATCAGGATTATGCGCATAAAACACTGGCGAAAATCAACGAAAAAATAGAAGAGGGAAACCGATTCCTGCAGTCAGCCGATTTTGTAATAGTAACTTTAGGTTCGTCTTTTATTTATGATTTTCTGCCGAAAAACAGACCGGTTGCCAATTGCCATAAAATTCCCGGTAAATTCTTTGAAAAAAGACTTCTCACCGAAAAAGAAATTGCAGATTCGCTGAATACAGTGATCGCCAACCTCATCGATATTTGTCCGGAAGGCGTTAAAATTCTGCTGAGCGTTTCTCCGGTCCGCCACACGAAAGACGGCATGATCAGAAACTCGCTGAGTAAAGCAAAACTGATTGCGGCTGCGCATGCTGTTGCTGATGATTTTGAGCACTGCACGTATTTGCCGGCGTATGAAATCCTGATGGACGATCTGCGCGATTACCGTTTTTATAAAGACGATTTGATTCATCCGAATTCGCAGGCAGTGAATTATATTTTCGAATTATTTGGCAATGCCTATTTTTCTGATGAAACGATGGATTTTGTTGAGGAGAATTTCCGGATTTCTCAGGCGCTTCATCACAGACCGGCTGATGAAAAAAGTGCCAAGTACCTGGAATTTTCAGCAAAAGTTCAGGAGAGAATCGCAAAACAACAGGAAAAAGTGAAACACAGAATTTTTCAGGATTAATTCCGCTAAAAAATTAATAAATCAGCACGATGATCGATACGCATACGCATTTATACGCAGAAGAATTTGACGAGGACCGCCACGAAATGATTCAGCGTGCGATGGAAAAAGGGGTGCAGAAATTCTTCTTGCCGGCAATCGATTCGGAATATCATGAAAAAATGATTGCGCTGGAATCGGAATTTCCCGGGAAAATCTTTGCAATGATCGGACTTCACCCGACTTACGTCAAACCTGAAACGTGGAAACAGGAGCTCGAAATCGTGGAAAATTATTTAAATGAAAGAAATTTCTGTGCGATCGGAGAAATTGGAATCGATCTTTATTGGGATAAATCAACGCTGGATATTCAGGTTAAAGCATTCGAAAAACAGATTGACTGGGCGATTGAAAAGGATTTACCGATCGTAATTCACACACGGGAAAGTTTTGACGAAGTTTTTGAAGTTCTGGAAAGAAAAAGACATCCAAAACTGCGGGGAATTTTTCACTGCTTTTCCGGAAACTTGGAACAGGCGAATCAAGCCGTAGATCTCGGATTTTCACTCGGAATCGGTGGAGTAGTTACCTTTAAAAACGGTAAAATAGACCAGTTTCTTCACGAAATTCCCCTAGAAAAAATAGTTCTTGAAACCGACTCACCTTATCTCGCGCCTGTGCCATTCCGCGGGAAAAGAAATGAAAGTTCCTATCTGGAACTGGTCGCAGGAAAACTCGTGGATATTTACGGAAAAGACCATGCTGAAATCTCCGCAATCACCTCCGAAAACGCCGAAAGAATCTTTCAGCAGTTATAATTAAAAATTACTTCTTCCTGAAAAATCCCTTGTTCTTCGGTTTCTTATAACCAATTGATTCCTTGCTTTGCGGTTTTGGTTTCGGCACAAAAGGTTTGTTGTTGGAATCGCGCTTAGTAACCACCAAGTCATCGGTGTGAAAAGGATGGTCTTTTTCCACGGGAATTTTCTTACCAATCAGTTTTTCGGTATTCTTTAAATTGATCAGATCCAGTCCGTCAACAAACGAAATCGATTTTCCGTCGGCTCCGGCTCTTCCCGTTCGTCCGATTCGGTGAACATACGTTTCCGAAACATCCGAAAGTTCAAAATTCACCACATATTTCAGTTCGTCGATATCAATACCTCTCGCAGCAATATCGGTTGCTACAAGAACCCTCGTTTTTCCGGTTTTGAAATTACTGAGCGCGTTTTGCCTTTGGTTCTGACTTTTATTTCCGTGAATTGCTTCGGCAGAAATTTTCGCTGAATGCAGTTTTCTCGCAATTTTATCAGCACCGTGTTTGGTGCGCGCAAAAACGAGAACTGAAGGTGCTTCAATTTTTTCCTTGAGCAAATGCGTGAGCAAATCGAGCTTGTTTTCCTTCTCCACGAAGTAAACAGACTGCTGAATTGTTTCCGCTGTAGAAGAAACCGGCGTCACAGAAACGCGTACCGGATTTTTCAGAATGGAATTGGCAAGACTCTGAATTTCTTCCGGAAATGTAGCAGAAAAAAACAGGGTCTGTCTTTGTACCGGTAAATGTTTGATAATTCTTTTGACATCGTGCACGAAACCCATATCGAGCATACGGTCCGCTTCATCCAGAACGAAAAAGTCGAGATTCTCCAGGGATACGATTCCCTGTCCGATAAAATCTAGTAGTCTTCCCGGAGTTGCCACCAGAATATCGCAGCCTCTTTTCAATGCAGATTCCTGAGCTCCCTGTTTCACACCGCCAAAAATTACAACGGTTTTCAGGGGCAGATTTCTGCCGTATGCTTTGAAACTTTCCTCAATCTGAATGGCGAGTTCGCGCGTTGGCGTAAGAACCAGCGCCTTGATTTGTCTTCGGTCGTTTTTTCTTTGAGACAGCAGCTGAAGCATCGGAATTGCAAAAGCCGCAGTTTTTCCGGTCCCGGTTTGCGCGGTTCCAAGCAGATCCTTGCCCTGAAGCAGCTGTGGAATAGCCTGTTGCTGTATTGGAGTCGGTTTTTCGTAGCCCTCAGTTTTTAAAGCTTTCGCAATGGGCTCTATCAGATTTAATTCGGAGAAAGTCAAATGAAATATTTTTGTTCAAATAAAAATTTCCTTCGAAAAAGAAGGAAATGAGTGGTGCAAAGATAGTTTAAAATTATAACATTGTTTCTAATCGACTTTAGTCCAGGTCTGGCTGAACCTCAGATCTTCCAGGAACTGATACAGATTTCTTAATTTTGGACTTCCTGCTTTACCATAATCTTCCACGGTTTTCTTTGTCCCATCATAATAATTTACCGTTAAATAGGACGTAGGCAAATCGGTGACATTTCTGCTGCCGTATTTCGGTTGCAGTAATTTTACGTCGAGATCATTCAGCATGGTGATCAAAGTTTTGTAATCCTGTTCTGTGATTGTTGCCCGGAATGTACCTTCTTTTTCCTGCGATGTCGCAGATCCTATTTCGGCTTTTTCAAATGTGAAACGTTCCGCATCAATTATGGCAGTGCGGTCCGGATTAATAGTCATCTCGAACATAGGACACGTACCAAAACAAGCACCTGCTTTATATTGAATCTGTGAATAAGGAGTTTCTGAAGTGTTGTTCGCACAAGCGCTGAGAATCATGAATGCAATCAGGCTAAATAAGTAATTCATCGTTTAATTTTAACCGTTTTCTTTCAAATTTCATTCCTAAAATTTTCTGAAGAAAGTTCATGTAAGAATTGACGGACAGGCTGTAAAAAATTAACCTTGGGAATCCGGTAAATTGCACATGCAAAAACCACCCTTCAGTTTCATGCAGGAATCTCCGAAAATCTTTAACAATACCACCAAGAAATTGCTGCCTTTTATCCTTGCAACTGCGATTTTTATGCAGATGCTGGATTCCACCATTTTAAATACTTCACTTAAATCTATTGCCGAGGAACTTAACGAATCGCCGCTGCATATGCAGAACGCGATTATCAGTTATGTGCTTACGCTCGCAGTTTTTATGCCGGTCAGCGGTTTTTTGGCCGACAAGTTTGGAACACGTAAGATTTTTATATTTTCAGTTGCGCTTTTCAGTCTGGGATCGCTGTTCTGTGCACTTTCGCAGAATCTCGATCAGCTCGTAATTTCGCGCGTTGTCCAGGGACTGGGCGGTTCACTGATGACACCTGTTGGAAGATTAGCGCTCATTAAAACTTTTGACAAAACCGAGATTTTGCGCGCAATGAATTATGCGATTATTCCTGCGCTGATCGGTCCTGTTTTGGGTCCGCTTGTTGGCGGTTATTTCGTCGATTATTTTTCGTGGCACTGGATTTTTCTGATTAATATTCCCATCGGTTTATTAGGAATTATTCTCGGAATCAGATATATGCCGGATTACAAATCCGAGGATACAGATTTCGATTTTAAAGGATTTTTAATTTTTGCCTCGGCAACGTTAGCGCTTTCCGTCGCACTGGAATGGCTTGGAAATGCCAAAAATATGACTCCGGTTTTAATCGTTTTTATCCTTGGTTTTCTGCTGCTTTACTTTTACTACAGACATGCCAAGAAAGGAGCAAACCCGATTTTCCCGCTCAATCTTTTCCAGATCCGGACTTTCCGTGTTGGCATAATCGGAAATCTCGCAACCAGACTTGGTATTGCCTCAATTCCGCTTTTAATTCCACTGATGATACAGATTGCTTATGGTGCAAGCGCGGTTATTTCAGGCTGGATTGTTGCGCCGATGGCGTTAACTGCAATGTTCGGAAAATCTTCCGTTGAAAAGATTCTGAACAGATTCGGATACCGCAAAACGCTGATGGTGAACACCTTTATCATCGGATTTATCATTTTATGTTTCGCAGTTCCGGATATTAATACGTCAATTTACTGGTTTATTCCTTTGCTCGCAGTTCTTGGCTTCTTCAACAGCATTCAGTTTACATCGATGAATACCATTTCGATTTCAGATCTCCGTAATCACATGACGAGCAGTGGCAATTCATTAATTTCCGTAAATCAGCAGCTTGCAATTGGTTTCGGTACCGCTTTCGGTTTAATTGTTCTGAAACTTTTTGAAGGAAATTCCACTTTGATCGACGGTGAAATTCACAATGCATTTCGCTACACATTTATCGTGATTGGCGCACTTACAATTTTGTCCGGATTCGTATTTGGCAGGCTTCATTTCCGTGATGGCGACAACATGAAATCCGTAGAAACCTAAATCATTCAACAGCGGTGTATTTATTAACGTAGATCAATGTGAGACTTCATCTTCCTGCGTAATTTTGCTAAAAATAAGTCAATGAAAAACATAGAATTCGGAATTATGACCTTCGCCGATATGGCACCTGAAACAGTTCAGGGAAAAGGGACGAATGCATACCGGAGAATACAGGATCTTCTTGAAGAAATAAAACTTGCCGACCAGGTTGGCATCGATGTCTTCGGACTTGGCGAACATCACCGCGACGATTATTCGGTATCATCGCCGACGACGGTTTTAGGTGCTGCAGCAGCCGTCACAAAAGATATCAAACTTTCCAGTGCGGTTACGGTTTTAAGTTCAGACGATCCCGTACGCGTTTATCAGCAGTTTGCAACAATCGACCTGATTTCCGGCGGACGTGCAGAAATTATGGCCGGCAGAGGTTCTTTCACGGAAAGTTTTCCACTGTTCGGATATGATTTAAATGATTATAATGAACTGTTTGAAGAAAAACTGGATTTGCTACTGAAAATAAATAAAAACGAAAAAATAAACTGGAGCGGAAATCTGCGTGCGCCGATCGAAAACCGCGGCGTTTATCCGCGAGCGATGGAAGGAGAAATTCCGGTGTGGATTGCAGTTGGCGGAACACCTGCTTCAGCAATCCGGGCAGCAAAACTAAAGTTACCGTTGATGCTCGCCATTATTGGTGGTATGCCTGAAAATTTTGTTCCATTCATCAATCTGTATAGAAAAACAGCGATTGAAAGCGGAACTCCTGCAGATCAGATCGAAGTCGGGATCAACAATCACATGTTTATCGCTGAAAATGATGAAGAGGCTTCAGATCTTTTTTATCCCCATTATGCAAATATGATGGACAGAATCGGAAGAACGAGAGGATGGCAGCCGATGTCGCGTCAGCAGTTCGATTTTATGCGCAGCGAAAGAGGTTCACTATTGGTAGGTAGTGTCGAAAAAGTGGTCGATAAAATGGTGCTTGAACATCAGATGTTCGGTTACACAAGGTTTATGGCGCATGCTAGTCTCGGAACCACGCCGCACGATTTAACAATGAAATCTATTGAACTTTACGGAACGCAGGTCATTCCGGAAGTAAAGAGAAGGCTGGGAGTGCAGTAAAAAATACTAATGGATTCTGCGCGGAAAATTTTCTGTTTGAATATTTATCCGTGCAGTTTTTTCCAGATGGCATCCTTCAGTTCGGTAAGACCTTCACCGGTAACGCCCGAGAAAAACAGTGGCTGTAAATCCGGAGGAAATTCTGCAGCGATTTCTTTTTTAAGCTCTTCATCCAGCAAATCCGATTTGGAAACGCTTACAATAAACTCTTTGTACAGCAGTTCATTATTATAACGTTTCAGTTCATCTTCCAGAATTTTAAATTCCTTCAAATGATCTTCACTGTCCGCAGGAATCAGAAAAAGAAGGATTGAATTTCTTTCAATATGCCTCAGGAACCGGTGTCCGAGTCCTTTTCCTTCTGCCGCGCCTTCAATAATTCCCGGAATATCAGCCATGACAAAAGAACGGTAGTTCCTGTAATTAACGATACCAAGATTCGGGGTTAAAGTAGTAAAAGCGTAATCGGCAATTTTCGGTTTTGCTGCAGAAACAGCAGCGAGCAGTGTAGATTTTCCGGCATTCGGAAATCCGACCAGACCTACATCTGCCAGAACTTTCAGTTCAAAAACAATATAACCTTCTTCACCAGGTAAGCCTGGCTGTGCATATCTTGGAGTCTGATTGGTTGATGATTTGAAGTGCTCATTTCCCAAACCGCCTTTTCCGCCGTGCATCAGGATAATTTCCTGTTTGTCTTCCAGGATTTCACCGATAATTTCCCCTTCTTCGTTTCTGGCAATCGTGCCTACCGGAACTTCGATGTAAATGTCACTTCCGTCCGCACCTGTCAGTTGATTTTTACCACCATTTACACCGCGGGGAGCTTTTACATGCCTTGTATATCTTAGCGGAAGCAGTGTCCATTCGTTGGAATTTCCTTTCATGATAATATGTCCTCCACGACCTCCATCGCCACCGTCCGGTCCGCCTTTCGGGATGTATTTTTCCCGTCTGAGATGGGCAGAACCTGCGCCACCGTGTCCGGACTGGCAATGAATTTTAACGTAATCAACGAAGTTTGACATATAAATTTTCTGAAAGTTTAATCTGCGATAATCGGTTCAGCAGCTTATGTTAATTTTTCGATTTCGGCATAGAGTTTATCGGATATTTCATCGATTTCTCCAACGCCGTTAATCTCCACATATTTTCCCTGCTGCTTGTAAAGTTCTGCAACCTCAGCAGTTTTGGTGTAATATTCTTTAATTCTGTTCCGGATGATCTCGACATTGCTGTCGTCGCTTCTTCCCGAGGTTTCACCGCGTTTCAATAATCTTTCCACCAAAATTTCATCTTCTACGACAAGAGACAGACACACATCAATCTCGTCATTGAGTTCATTTTTTACAATTGTTTCCAGTGCTTCTGTCTGTGCAGAAGTTCTTGGGAAGCCATCGAAGATAAAACCTGCAGCGTCTGTCGGTTTGCGAACCTCATCAATCAGCATATCTATGGTAACCTGATCCGGAACCAGCTCACCTTTGTCCATGTAAGATTTTGCAAGTTTGCCTAAATCAGTGTCATTCTTCATATTATACCTGAACAGATCACCGGTGGAAATCTGCTTTAGATTGAATTTGGTAATCAGGTTTTGTGCCTGTGTTCCTTTACCGCTTCCCGGAGGACCGAACAAAACAATATTGATCATACTAAGGTTTATTTTTATTGAAGATTAAATTTCTTTGGAAGTCAGATCACCTGCTAATCGTTGATACGTCCTTCTGCGAGCTGATAAAGATCCGGCAGGTTTCTTCCCAGTTCATCAAAATCGAGTCCGTATCCCAGCACGAATTTATTCGGAATTTCCTTTGCGACGTAATGTATCTGGAAATCTTTCTTATAAACCTCAGGCTTCATCAGAAGTGAGGCTACTTTCAGTGACTTCGGCCTTTGCGTGTTCTCAAAATACTGATACAGGCTCTCGATGGTATTTCCCGTGTCTACAATGTCTTCTATTAACACAATATGCCTGCCTTCAACATCTTTTGTTAAATCCATTTTCTGGTAAACAATTCCTGTAGACTGCGTGCCTGCATAGGAACTAACCTGTAAAAAGGCAACTTCACATTTTCCCGGATAGTATTTCATAAAATCTGAGAAAAACATAAAAACGCCGTTCAGAACGCCAATGAATACAGGAGTTTCGTCCTTGTAGTCTTCGTAGACGCGCATAGCGAGGTCTTTTACAATTTTCTGAATTTCGTCATGAAGAAGATAAGGAACGAACTGCTTGTCGTGGATGGTAATGGACTGCATAATTTTTGCAAAAGGCAAATTTACTAAAAGTTTAGCGGTGCATCAAGTGTCGGCTTTATTTCATGATCACCCCGTAGCAAAACTTTCAAAATATTGCTCCTTAATTTTTGCCTGAGGGATTTTTATCAAGTAATTTTGTAGAATTCAAAAAAAAATATTTTTATGGCAACTTATGTGGTGGTAGGTCTTCAGTACGGTGACGAAGGAAAAGGTAAAATTACCGATGTTCTTTCCGCAAAATCTGATTATGTAGTTCGTTTTCAGGGTGGCGACAATGCGGGACACACCGTGTATGCCGGAGAAGAGAAATTTGTACTTCACCTGTTGCCGTCGGGAGTTTTACAGTGTAAAGGTAAATGCATCATCGCAAATGGAGTGGTGGTAAATCCGAAAGCATTTGTGAAAGAAATTGAGCAGCTCGAAAGTAAGGGACTTCCGACCGACCATATTTTTATTTCCAGACGTGCGCATGTCATCATGCCATATCATATTCTGATGGATACCTATCGCGAAGAAGAAACAGGCGGTACCGAAATCGGAACAACTAAAAAAGGAATCGGGCCTTGTTACGAAGATAAAATTGCCAGAGTCGGAATCCGAATGGTGGACCTGTTGAATCCGGAAATTTTAAAAGAAAAAATTGATAAGAATCTTCGTGTTAAAAACGCACTTTTCGAAAAGTATTTTGAGAAGCCGGCACTTCAAGCTGATGAAATTTTCGAAGAATTTGTAGCACTTGGTGAACGACTTAAAGACAGAATTGTAGATACAGAAGTAGAACTGAATGAAGCGATAAAAGATGGTAAAAACGTACTTTTTGAAGGTGCGCAGGCTTTAATGCTCGATATCGATTTCGGAACTTATCCTTATGTCACTTCTTCATCGCCTTCTACGGGAGGAGTTTGCGCAGGAGCCGGAGTTCCGCCAACAGCGCTTCAGAACCTGATTGGTGTTTCCAAAGCTTACACCACCCGTGTCGGAAACGGGCCGTTTCCTTCCGAACTGAATGACGATCTTGGCGAACACATCCGTAAAATTGGCCACGAATTCGGTGCAACAACCGGTCGCCCAAGAAGAACGGGCTGGCTCGATCTGGTTTCGCTGAAACACGCGTGCATGATCAACGGAATTAATAACCTGGTGATCACCAAACTCGATGTCCTTTCCGGAATTACTCCTTTAAAAGTTGTCACGCAGTATAGAACAGAAGATGATAAGCTGATTGATTATTTTACTTCATCTACCACAAAACTGTACGATTATGAGCCGGTTTACGAAGAACTGGAAGGCTGGGAAGAGAATATCACGAATGTGCGCACCTATGACGAGCTGCCGGTAAATGCAAAAAAATACATTGAATTCATCGAAAATTACCTCGGAATCAACGTATATCTGGTTTCTGTGGGACCGGAAAGAAGTCAGAATATTATTAGAAAGGAATTATTTTAATACAAGAAAAGCCTCTGATACAATAGTCTCAGAGGCATTTTTTTGATTCTTAACTGCAAATAAAATTTTATGCACAGTAACGCTTGTAAGCCTTTGCCAGTTTTTCATCGTATTTATTGGTGCGGTAGCCGGATCCATTGTATTTCTCCGCAACCTTTGCCCAGTTTTTTGCTTTTAAAAAGCCGATAATACCGTTAACCTGTAAAAACCGCCCAAACGCACGAAGATGCTCTCTTTCATGCAGATACATGCGGTCTACGAAATCCTGTACAGAAGTGTAGCCCAGGCTTTTGGCATGAAATCCCATAATCTGAAAACTTCCCCATGAAGCCGAAGCTAAGGCCGCTTCTTTTACTCTGGGATCACTGGTGATGTTAATTGCCTGATTTAGTCGGCTGTATTCTTTATCACCTCCCTGATAATGAATCCGTGTCCAGGACGGATAAAGAACATTTGCATTATCCTGTTTTTTCACAACTTCCGGATTGATTCCTCTTCGCTTTAGTTCCTTCCAGAAAATATGTCCCTCGAAAAGAATTTTAGGTTTACCATTAATTAGAAATCCTTTTCCCGAACTTTCAACTTCGTTCACCGCTTTTACTGCAGCAAGTTCAAGCCCGAATTCTGTTGCAAAATTTTTCAGATCATCTTCGCAAAGAAATAGATTGTTGGTTTGCAGCATCCGAGAGTTTTTTTCCAGCAATACCTGCCAGCTTTTCATTCCGACGATTCCGTCAGAAACGAGACCGTTTTTTAGTTGAAAATCTTTTACCGCCCGGTCTACTTCAAGCGTGAAGGAATTACTTACATTCATTTTGTACCCAAGCTTGCACAATATTTCGCATAAAGTATATACTTCCGCTCCCTGGGTGTAATATTTGATAGTTTTCATGGTGATTGGTTTTTAGTTGTTTTTAATTTTCGTAGCAGGAATTTTTTCACAAACCATTCCTATTAAAAAATACGATGTGAATTTTATTTCTTCACGTTCCAGGGCAAATCGGAATACTGCAGGATGGGTATTCTCTATTTTGATTGTCTGAGAACTATTTTGGTAACCGTCCAGCCTGTATTCCACACTGTAATTTCCCGTTGGAAGACTGGCTGTAAACTGACCGTTTTCGTCGGTTTCTTTCTCGAAAAACCAGCTATTATCAGTGCCTCTAATGGAAACAGAACATTTATAAAGGGGATTTGAATTGGCTTTATCAGAAAAATAAAATGTGACACTTGATGTTGTGGCCGGTACGGATACAGGAACCGGAGTAAACAAACCCGGATTTATGATTAAAGTTGCAACAATTGGCTTTTTTAAGTCTGTGTAAGAAGATAAATTCCTGGATACTGCGGATTTTGTCGTGAGGGTTGTCGCGATCGGTTTTTCCATTTTCATTGTTTTCATTCCGGAAAAATTGCCCTTAAGAACTGGCTTTTCCACTACAACCGGTTTAATCTCTGAACTTAAAGACGTTAATTTTTCAGAGGAAGCCTCTTTTACCGATTTGCGCAACTGATAATTCAGTTGGTCGGATTTGATCGTATCTTTATTCGTTACAGGTTTCAGAAATTTTTCGCTTGTGGATTTGTTCAGGAAAAGTTGTTGCTTCAGGAAAAGCGGACCGAAATTGATCATCATTCCGGGATTTGCTACCTGTTCTTCCGTGATCGATTTTGCGAGAATGATTTTCAGATTTTTAATCAGAATCATTACCTTGGGATATGCCGGAAGCATATATTCGTTTGATATTGAATTTCCGTCAGAAATTTTCATTTCAGGTTTCACTGCAAAATTTTCATCGTGGAATAAGGATTTATGAAACCATCTTCTTTTAAGATGCACGAACTGATAATCCAGCTCAATATCTTCTATTGCAGTGTCTTCATAATCGATTGATATAACCTGCGGCGGAAGCCCCTCAGAAATATTTTTTGCGGTTTCGTACAAAGAATCCAGTTCCGGCTTAGTAAATTTTAGCGTGGTCCATCCTTTTTCACTGTCCATGAAGTCATATGGAATGAAGCCGATCGAATGTATATCATTGAGTGTCATGATATCCGTTTCTGCAGAAGCATTAAATTCAGATTTTGCCGCTTCTACCAGTGAGTAATATCGGTCCAGTTCACTGTGATGTTCGCTTTCTTCAAGTGCCTTTTCTATCGTTTCTTTATATCCTTTGATATCCAGTTCCAGATAAGCAAGTTGCTTTTGTTTTGTTAAGAACTGAAGTTGCTCCTGCCAGTGTTTTTTTTCTTCTTCACTTTGTTCTTCGGTGTAAATTTGGAGATGATCGTAAATGGCAGCCAGTTTCTTTTCATACACCGCAAGAAATTTCTGATAAGCTTTATATAATTTAGTTTCTTTGCCGGCCTGATCCCACAGAACCGAACTTGCATCTTTTGAAAGTGTGTCAATCCGCTCGCTCAGATTGGGCAACTTCAATTCATTTAAAATGTTTTCATAGATATCCGGAAGTGAATTGGCAGGGTTGATATCCCAAAAATATGAAGAAACCGGTACGGTATTTAACTGGTAAGAAACGTCCGCCTTTTTTCTGTAAGATTCACTTTTTTTCGATGCATCTTTTTCGGTAACATCCGGATTAAGCAACTGCAGATCGTCCTTTTCATACATAACCAGAGAAGGGCAAATTAACGTGATGTCATTTTGCAGCGAACTTTGAGACTGGTAGATTTCCTTTAGTTTTTGATAAACAGCAATATAATATTTCATGATTTTGTCTTAGATGTTGTAAAACCAGCAAAGCCGGAAAAACTCGCTGGTTTAGTAATGGCTGTTATTCTTTTGTGCTCACAAATTTCTTGATGGAAGGATCCGTGTTCGGTGCTTTTGGCATCATCCTGCAACGGTATCCGATGATTCTAATATCCTTGGATTCCATTTTTCCGTTTTTCCAGGTATCGTTGGTTTGGATATCTGTGTTGTCATAAGAATATTTTGCTTCAGAATCGAAAAAGGGTCCAAATTTAAAGCCGCCACCTGCCTCAAGATGAACTTTTAGTTCCTTGTAGTTTGATGAGTTTTTATTTAAAGTAAATTTCATGTCTTTCACCATAATTAGTTCGGTGATTACAGACGGCATCAGGCCTTTACCGTTTCCGTCACTTATGATATCCTTGTTAAGCTGCATAGAAGAACCCTGGCCAAGTCTCCAGTATTTGGATTCTATGAAATTCTGGCTCATCCATGGTCTTGCAACGCTTACTTTGCCCAGACGGAAACTGAATGTCATATCATCGGACGTAAAGTTCTTGTTGAGTTGATCGACGTTTACTTTGCTGTTTGCGCGTCCGGAAGAAAACACCACGTTGAAACCGGCACTCACTGATGCATTGTGCGCAGATTTATTATACGAACTTGTTTTTTCGGAGGTACTGGAATCAAATAACACCCAGCCATCAGAAAGTTGCAGTGTCCCCGCCGGAACTGGTACTGAAACGGAATAATCGTTATTGGTAAGGCCGTCGGTCCTGCGATTGTTCCGGAATTCTTTTTCAAGTCTTTTTTTGATGGTAAGAATACTTTTAGATTCCACTTCCTCTAGATAATTATTGATTTTTTCCACTGCTTCCTTATATCCAAGGCTCACCCACGCTTTCAGCGCCATATCTTCTTTTCTTTTCATGGAAGCTCCTCCGCGGTTTATTTTGGTTACTGCATCTGCATCACCATTTTCTGCTGCTTCGTACACCGCGTTGTTTTCTTCAACCACGGTCAGGTATTTATCTGCATACTGGAGGTATTTCTGGTACATGGGAGAAATAAATGTCTGCGTGATCTCTTTGGGATTGGATTCACTTTCTATCTCATCCTTATCGAATTCCGGATTTTTTAAAACTTTTTCTTTAAAAAGCTTGTTGCGCAATTTGCCAAGTTTTTCCTCGATTTTTTCGTCTATTTCGGATTCGGCAACCTCACAGGAAATCATTAAATCTTCATAAGTTCCGGAAACAGATTTGTTACCAGGATTAAAGATCGCGGGAACACGGGCTTTCCCTGACGGTAACAGTGCCGGAATTCCGTTATGAATTTCGTCGGTAATTAAGGCAAATTGATACATTTTTGCATAGTTTCCGTTTTTAGTGCTCAGTACGATATCATTGTATTCCTGCATATTATAAACAGGCTTTCCATTGGAATCCAGTACCTGCTTTCCGTCCTTATCCAGAACAGGATTTGGTTTCGGCGGCGTTCCGTAAACTCCTTTTACGGCAAAATCAAAGGAATCTTTCATGATCATTTTTCCAATCGGATCGAATGCAATAAAATTGTCAGTTCCCAGGCTCTCAGGGTTATCGTTCGTGATTACATCGTACACTTTTCCGATTAATTGTCCCATGAAATCTTTGGTTTGGTCTTGATTGTTAGGCATAATAAATTTGGTTTTAGTTTTTTGCTTACTCTCTCAGGTTTTCAGCTACCCCTTTTATCTGATACAAATTTATAAGCAGTTGTTATGTTTGGAATAGGGGATTCACCTTTTTACTTACCGTGAAATTCCCTTTTTTTTCGAGGGTATTTTCCCGTGATTACCATTTATCTGCATTTATTTTTGTATTGTTAAATAGATCTTAAGTAATTGGCTTAAAACTTGAATACGATTTAATGCATTGTGATAAAGTGTATAAAACTGATATTCTGAAAACTCTTTTCGTTTAATTTTTAATTTTCTAATGATGAAAAATTTTTTCAATCCAAATGATGACAGCCGGCTGAACGAAATTATTTTCGAAAAGCGTAACAAAGAGTATGGCGCATACGCACTGCGCAATGAGGAAAGTGTTGTCCTTGCAAAATCCCTGGTCATTGGTGTTTCCTTCGTGTTTGCACTTGCCATTACTCCCGTAATTGCAAATTCCTTTAAAGCCGATGTTGTTCCGGACCGGGCTGTTTCCGGGCCGCATGATCTGACGCCGATTTATGACGTGGAAGATGTTGTGCCGGATGAAAATCAGGTTGCCACGCAGAAGAAAGTCGAAACTTTTGTCGCGACAGTTCCCAAACCTACCAAAGCTGTGGTGGTAGAAACTGCGGCACCAACCGTCGCAGACTATGATAAAGCTGCTCCCGGTTTCGAAAAGTCGGAAGGTGAGAAACCCCAGAATACTTACACGCCGCCTGTAGTGCAGCCCGGACCTGTAACTGTTCCGTATACTGCACCCGTTACGCCGGTTCCTGCACCGACTGTTGATCCGAATGCAGTTATGGAAAAAGTAGATGTTCAGGCAATTTTTATTGGCGGACTGGAAAAATTTCGTGCTAAAGTCGGCCAGAATATGGATATTTCAGAATTCGCAGGCAGTGGTGAAAAAATAACAGCCGACGTAACGTTCATTGTTGAGAAAGACGGATCAATTTCAAACATTAAAGCTTCCGGAAAAGATGCGCAGTTCAACCGTGAAGCGGAACGCGCGGTGAAATCAGTACGCGGAAAATGGAGTGCAGCGAAAGTGAAAGGAACAGCAGTACGTTCCTATTTCAATATTCCGGTTACCGTTCAGTTCGAATGATAGAAGCAAATTTAAAAGATTAACATATCCACAGTTTTTTAAAAATTGTGGATAATTTTTTTACGTAATAATCTGTTAATTAACAGACTTTTAACTGAAACCGGTTTACTAACAACTATGTAAGGAGCAAAAAAGAATGTATTTTTGTGTTTTATATCATAAGGTAAATGGCGAAAATAATAGGAATAGCAAATCAGAAAGGTGGAGTAGGTAAAACAACTACTGCTGTAAACCTTGCTGCTGCGTTAGGTGTCCTTGAGAAAAAAGTACTGATCATAGATGCAGATCCACAGGCAAACGCTACCTCCGGTTTAGGTGTGGAAGAAGTGAATCTTTCTACCTATCATTTGCTGGAACACAGTGCGGATGTTGAGCAGTGCATCACCGTAACGGCGACTCCCAATCTTCATATTGTTCCGTCGCACATCGATCTGGTTGCCGCGGAAATTGAACTTGTGGACAGGGAAAACCGCGAATACATGCTTAAAGAATCGCTGTCCAAGATCAGAGATCAGTATGATTATATTGTGATCGACTGTGCCCCGAGTTTAGGACTCATCACCATTAATGCGCTTACTGCTGCAGATTCTGTCATTATTCCGATTCAGTGTGAATATTTCGCTTTGGAAGGTCTTGGGAAACTCCTGAATACTATTAAGAATGTTCAGAAACTTCATAATCCGGATCTGGATATCGAAGGTTTGCTGCTTACGATGTTCGACAGCAGACTGAGGCTTTCGAATCAGGTAGTGGAAGAAGTCCACAGTCATTTTCCTGAAATGGTTTTTGAAACAATTATCAGCAGAAACGTGCGTCTCAGTGAAGCTCCCAGTTTTGGCGAAAGCATCCTGAATTACGATGCGGAAAGTAAAGGTGCAGTGCAGTATCTGCAGCTTGCCGAGGAAGTTTTGCTGAAAAATGAAAAACTGGTCAATTAGTAACAATTTATGAAAGATAAAAAACGGGCAATGGGCCGCGGATTGGGAGCAATTCTTAGCGCGGAATCTAAAGCAACAGTAAATTCGGCAGCTGATGAAGGTGCCAATATTTTGTTGGGCAATATCATGGAAGTTTCCATCGATGATATTTATCCGAACCCGACACAGCCTCGAACGAGTTTTGATGAGAAAGCGCTTGAAGATTTATCGCAGTCGATTAAGAATCTTGGTGTAATTCAGCCGATAACGGTTCGCAAAGACGGCGAAAAATTTGAAATTATTTCCGGTGAAAGGAGATACCGCGCTTCAAAAATGGCAGGCCTCACAACGATTCCTGCGTATATCCGACTCGTCAATGATCAGGAAATCCTGGAAATGGCGCTGGTAGAGAATATTCAGCGCGAAGATCTCGATGCCATAGAAGTGGCGTTAACTTATCAGCGATTGCTCGACGAAATCGGACTCACACAGGAAAATCTGAGCCAGCGCGTTGGAAAAGAACGCAGCACAATAACCAATGCAATCCGTTTACTGAGGCTGAAACCTGAAGTTCAGAATGCAATCAGAAGCGGTGAAATTTCTGCGGGTCACGGCAGAGCAATCATCAGTATTGATGACGAACAGGAGCAGCTAAAACTGTTTCAGAAAATTCTGCGTGAAGGCCTGAATGTCCGTCAGGCAGAACAGGCAGCAAATCAGGTGAAAAATCCGGCAGTTATCAAAGAAGTAAAGGCAAGCAAAACGCTTCCGAATCATTTGAGAAAAGCACAGAAAGAACTTGCGGATACGCTGAACGTTCCGGTGGAAATCCGTTCATCCGGCAAAGGAAATAAAGGTAAGGTAATCCTTGATTTTAAGAATCAGAATCAGCTGGATGCGATTCTGGCACATTTCAATGTATGATTAAGTATTTTCTGATTTTTCTGCTGCTGCTTCCGGTTGCAATTTTCAGTCAGGTAAATCCTAACGACACCATCCGTATTGATTACCGACCGAAAGACAGCATTTCTACCGTGGTGGAAAATTCGGATGTCGATGTTTTGGCAGATATAGAATCTAGCAACACACCGGCGACTGTTCAGCGCTTCAGCCCTACAAAAGCCGGACTGTATTCTGCGGTTTTACCCGGATTAGGACAGTTTTACAATAAAAAATACTGGAAAATTCCCGTAGCATGGGGCGCTCTCGGTGCAGGCATCGGTTTTACGCTCTGGTTCGATAAAGATTACCGCCGCTACCGAAGCGCATTTATTTCAGAACTCAACGGGGAGCAGCACGAATTCTCAGACAGACCATATATTGATGAAGTCGCACTGGGAAATTTCCAGGATATCCGGAAAAGGCAGCGCGATTACGCTATTGCGATAACGAGTCTGATTTATCTGCTCAATATTGTTGATGCGGTAGTTGACGCCCATCTTTACGAAGGACGGAATGATCCCGATCTTGCCATTGCTCCGGCATTGGTTTTTCCCGATTACGGAATTCGGACAGCAGCACCGGGAATCAGTTTAAACTTTAAATTCTAAAAAATGAAGATCGCACTGGTAGGATATGGGAAAATGGGTAAGATAATTGACCGGATCGCGGGAGAGCGCGGCCATGAAGTTGTTGCCCGCCTTAATGAAACTCCGAATTCAGAAAATCTTGGAAGTCCGGATGTTGTGATTGAATTTTCGCAGCCGGAATCTGCTTTTCTGAATATTTCTGAATGTCTTAAACTGGGAATTCCCGTAATCTCCGGAACGACAGGCTGGCTCGATCAGAAACCTGCCGCTGAACAATTAGCAGAAGAAAATAATACTGCTTTCCTTTATGGATCCAATTTCAGTCTGGGCGTCAACCTATTTTTTGCAATCAATGAAAAAGTGGCGGAAATGATGCAGGGATTTTCTGACTACAGTGTTCAGCTGGAAGAAATACATCATGTGCATAAGAAAGATGCTCCAAGCGGAACAGCGATTTCTTTGGCAGAAGGAATTATCAGGCATGATCCGCGATTTGAAACCTGGAAACTGGACGAAACAGAAGAAAATCAACTGGGAATTACAGCGATCCGGGAAGATGAAGTTCCGGGAACACATTCTGTGTTCTACAGAAGTACAGTGGATGAAATCGAACTGAAACACGTTGCATATTCCAGAGACGGATTTGCCCTGGGCGCGATCGTCGCAGCAGAATGGATTCCGGGAAGAACCGGACATTTTTCGATGAAAGACGTGCTTCAGTTTTAGCCGTTTCTGTAACAAAACATTACTCAAATAAACTAATAAGACCATCAGACAAAAAAATACTGCTTTCAAAAAAGAATTATGAATTATTTCCTCACCTATACCATTTATGTACTGATTCTGTCAGTTCTTATGGGCCTTTCCACCTGGAAGCTTTTTAAGAAAATGGGTTATAATCCTGTTTTTGCGTTTATACCGTTCTATAATTATTACATTATTCAGAAAGAAACGAATCATCCGAAATGGTGGGTAATCATGGCATATCTGCCAATTGTAGGACCGATCATGATGACGGTATTTCATCTTTTTCTGATGGAAAAATTCGGGAAATCGCTTGTTCCGCAAAAACTGATGACCGTCTTTCTTCCGTTTATTTATATGGCGTTCGTCAATTATTCAAAGAATACGGAACTTGAAGACGGAGATCCGTTATACCTTATAGAAGAAGAAACCGAAAAGAAAAAAGAATCTTTTTTGGGCTCCATTACGTTCGCAGTGGTTTTTGCAACGATCATTCATGTGTTCATGGCGCAGCCTTTCGGAATTCCGACCGGCTCCATGGAAAGAACGATGATGGTCGGTGATTTTCTGTTCGTAAATAAACTGAACTACGGATTCAGAATGCCGATGCGTCCGCTTGCAATTCCGTTTCTGCAGGGAACTATTTTGGATACGGGAAAACCCGGAAATCCTAAAGATGATCCGAAATCTTACGTGGATGCAGTAAAGCTGCCGTATCTGCGTTTACCGGGATGGGAAAAAGTGGAGAAAAATGATATTGTGGTTTTCAATTATCCGCAGGATTCTGTGCACACTGCAATTGACAGGAAAGATCCTTATGTAAAAAGATGTGTTGCTGTTGGAGGAGACACCGTTGAAATGCGCGCAGGAAGACTGTTTGTAAACGGGCAGCCTGAAAAAATTATGGCCGATGCAGAAATGCAGCACGATTATTATCTGCAGACCACGTCTGAAATCGACCTGAATGCACTCGTAAACCAGTACGGCGCACTGAATGTAGTACACCTTCCTGCGGAATATATCCCCCAGTTTGCAGACCATGCGAAACTCGATCCCCGTTATACTACCTATAAATTACAGCTTACCGGTAAAATGGTGGAAGACCTGAAGCATCTGCCGGAATTTGTTTCAATTCAGGAAGATATTGCAACAAAAGGAAAAGCAAACATACAGTATTACAATCAGAATACACACCGCGTAATGCTGCCATATTCCATATTTCCGTATACCAGCAACTGGAATGAAGATTTCTACGGACCGCTTCGAATTCCTAAAAAAGGCGATGTAATTCCTGTTACGAAGGAGAGCCTCGTAACGTACGGAAAACTGATTTCTGAATATGAAGGAAATGAGCTTGTTGAACGCGACGGCGGAATTTTTATCAACGGCCAGCCTGCAACACAATACACTGTACAGCGGGATTACTATTTTATGATGGGTGATAACCGTGACGGTTCTCTCGATGCGCGTTTCTTCGGTTTCGTACCGGAGACTCATATTGTTGGAAAACCGATGTTTACATGGATGAGTCTGCAGGGTGCATTCACAGATCAGACATCGCAGGTGCAGGCTCCGTTCAAAGTTCGATGGGACAGAATGTTTAAAGCAACAAACACCGGGGATGTTAATAAAACTTCTTACTGGTGGCTCGCTGCTGCGATACTTATTCTGTTTTTCGGCTGGGAATTCTTTGCGAAATTCTTCAGAAAAAAGAAAGAAGACGACACTGATCTGTAGAAGCACATGGACGTTTTATTGCCCGTATTTTATCTGCCGCCGGTTGCGTGGTTTGCCGAATTTCTGAATGCAGAAAATGATGTTATTCTGGAACAGTATGAAAATTTCCCTAAGCAGACCTACAGGAACAGAGCCAATATTTTTGGAGCAAATGGAAAATTGTCCCTGATCATACCGATTTCGCATACCGGAAAAAGGGCAATGAAAGATATTGAAATTTCGTACGCGGAAAACTGGCAGCATCTTCATTACAAATCGATCAAAACGGCTTATCAGAGTTCTCCCTATTTCGAATATTACGAAGATCAGATCGAAAAAATATTCAGTACGGGTCCAAAGCATCTTTTGGATTACAATTTGCATGTTCTCGCAATTGTTCAGGAAATTTTGAAAACTGGTAAGGATTTCAGTCTCACAGAATCGTATGAAGAAGCACCTCTGTCCCGGGATTTTCGTGGATTTTTCTCTGCAAAGAAAGAATCCGGAACACAGTTTCCGGAATATTTGCAGGTGTTCAGCGACCGGCTCGGATTCATTGAAAATCTTTCTGTAATTGATCTGATTTGTAACAAAGGACCTGAATCGCTGACCTATATAAAAAATTTAAAATTTTAATTAATACTTATAAATGAAAAAAATTCTCATAGCAGCATCGTTCCTGTCGTTTTTTGGAACAGTTGCAGCACAGCAGACAGTAGATCCGCTAAATGATAATGATTTAAAAACCTGGTATCACAAAGATTATTCGTCAACGAAAGTTTACGGTGTCAATACCGCAAATGCTTACAAATACCTTGAATCAAAAGGCCTGAAACCACAAACAGTGGTGGTTGGCGTTCTGGACAGTGGTGTGGAAGTAGATCATCCTGGTCTTGTAAAAAATATGTGGAAGAATCCGAATGAAGTACCGAACAACGGTAAGGATGATGATAAAAACGGATATATCGACGATGTTCACGGATGGAATTTCATTGGTGGAAAAAACGGTGACATCAACGTAGATAATATGGAAGTTACCAGAATGGTGAAGAAATACCAGTCTGTTTTTGAAGGTCCGGATACAGCTACAAATAAAGCAAATCAGGCAAAAATGCCGGAAGAATTTGCGATCTATATGCTTTCGAAAGATATCTACAACAAAAAAGGAAACGAGGCCAAAATGCAGTTTGAGCAGATTGGAATGATCAAGAAACTCGTTCCAACGATGGTTACTTTGCTTAAAGGCAAGAATTTCACCGCAGAAAACATTGCAGCAATTAAACCAACTAATCAGAACGAAGCTATCGCTGCGAGTGTTATGAAAAATATGGTTCAGGATCCTGAACTTGCAGGTAAAAGCTCTGCAGATTTTGAGAAAGGAATTACCAAAGAACTCGATGATTACCTGAAGCACTTCGAAAGTCAGGCAACCAAACAGTATAATCTTGATTTTGATCCGAGAGCAGAGATTGTCGGAGATAAATATGATGATTACAGCGAAAAATTCTACGGTAACAACAATTACGAAGGACCGGATGCACAGCACGGAACACACGTTGCCGGAATAATAGCAGGTTACGCGCATGGTAACGAAGCGCAGTACGGCGTTGCTTCGAAAGAGGCAAAAATTATGACGGTAAGAACTGTTCCGGATGGTGATGAAAGAGATAAAGACGTTGCAAACTCGATAAGATATGCAGTGGACAATGGGGCAAAAGTTATTAACATGAGTTTTGGTAAGCCGGTTTCTCCTGGTAAAAACCATGTTTGGGACGCGTTTAAATATGCGGAAAGTAAAGGCGTACTTCTGGTAAAAGCAGCCGGTAATGACAATAACGACATCGCTGAACATGTAGCTTACCCTACAAATTATCTTACGAATACTTCTGAGAAGCCGCTGGTTTCGAATATGATCGTAGTAGGTGCAAGTACCAACGACTCTGAAATGCTGAGAGCAAGTTTTTCTAACTATAACACAAAATACGTTGACGTTTTCGCACCGGGTGAACAGATTTATTCCACCGTACCGGATGGTAAGTATGAATATCTTCAGGGAACATCAATGGCTTCTCCGGTTGTTGCTGGTGTAGCTGCAGTTCTGCTTTCTTATATGCCGGGTCTGACGCCCGCACAGATTATAGAATCTCTGGTTAACACGTCGAACAAATCAACAGTTAATGCTATGTTGAAAACAAACACCAATAACAGGTTTGATATGATTTCAAGAGCAGGTGGTGTGATTGATGCACGAAAAGCTGCTGAATATGCATATACCAACTTCTACCAGACAGGAAAAGCAAAGACTCCTGCAAAAAAAGTGGCTAGAAAGTAAAATATTCTGTTAATATTGAAACAATTAGAAAAAAGTCCGCAAAAAGCGGGCTTTTTTTATGGGATTATCGCAGATGGCACGATTTTTTGATTTTAGCATTTCAAATTAAGGAATAATGAAAAAATTAGTACTAATGGGAATGGTTGGCGCACTTTGCACCGTTTCCTGCAACACCGTTTCGAATGCTGCAACCGCACAGGATCAGCGGGCAGAATTTCTGCAGATGAAAGGCGACTGGCAAATATCCAGCGTAAATCACGATGACAATTTCAGAATTAAACCGTTTGATGAAAATGCAGATGCACAGTGTTTTGTAGGAAGTACTTGGCGTCTGGTTCCGAATAATTATACCGGAAGCTATACATTGAATGGCGGCGATGGTTGTCCGGCATTAACCCAGCCGATCAAATTTGAAGTGGTGCAGGGAAATGTATTTCAGTTCAAAAAAATTGCGGACGGAACAAAAGCTAAAGCAAATGAAGCCGGTTATAACATGACTTTGCTGAGCCAGACCAATGACAGTTTCTCATTACAGCAGACTGTACCTTTTGAGGGAGAAATGGTAAATGTTGTGTACAATTTCATCAGAACAGGCAAATAAAAAATCAAATAAATTATCAGTTATGAAAAATAGTAAATTGAATATCGCAGGTGCGTTTTTAACAGCGGCTTTGATGCTGACCAGCTGTGAAACAATTCAAAATTCCAATCACCAGCAGCGTGGTACTGTAGTAGGAGCTTCTACCGGTGCAGTGTTAGGTGGCGTGTTAGGAAACAATGTTGGTAAAGGCGGAAATGCACCGGCCGGAGCAGTTCTTGGCGGAATTATCGGTGGTGTTGCCGGTAATGTAATCGGTAGAAAAATGGACCAGCAGGCGAAAGAAATCAAGCAGACACTTCCGGGTGCTGAAGTCGAGCGAGTAAATGAAGGTATTAAAGTAACCTTCAACGAAAGCATGGTAAATTTTGCATTCGACTCATCTGAACTGACTGCAGTTTCCAGAACCAATCTGAATAAACTTGCGGACGTTCTGAAAAACAATCCGGATACCAATATCAATATTTACGGACATACGGACAGCAAAGGTACAGACGCTTACAACCAGAGCCTTTCAGAAAGAAGAGCAGCTTCTGTAAGAAGTTATCTGCTTTCTCAGGGAATTGCATCAAGCAGAATGTTTACAATGGGTATGGGTGAAAGCGATCCGAGAGCGACAAACGATACGGATGCAGGTAGAGCTGAAAACCGTAGAGTAGAATTCGCGATTACCGCAAACGAAGAAATGATCCGCGACGCTCAGCAGGGCAACTAATTCAAATCGATATATGATATTTAAACCGTCTTCACAGGCGGTTTTTTTATTTTGGGAAGTTCATTCCTACACAGGAACTCCTCGGATTTTTCCATTTTTTTCCATATTTTTGCGGCTGCACAAACAAAATGAAAAAATACCTGAAATTATTGCGAGTTGAACAGTGGGTAAAAAACCTTTTCGTTATTCTTCCGCTCTTTTTTGCAGGTAAACTGATGGACACTGATCTTTTTGTTCAGAGTGTTTTTGCCTTTTTTATTTTTTCGTTCGCTGCCAGTTTCATTTATATCATCAATGACTACACCGACATTGAGTCGGATCGCAAACATCCGGAAAAAAAGAACCGTCCTCTTGCTGCAGGAACTATTTCCAAGCCCTTTGCGATAATGATGATGGTTATTCTCGCGGTCGCGGCAATGGGCCTTATGTATCTCGCCAAAGAATTTTTCGGAGTGAACATCTGGAAGTTTTCGGTGATCATTGCGTTTTATGTACTCATGAATCTTGCATATACGTTTAAACTGAAACACGTTGCGATTATCGATGTGGTTATTATTGCGATTGGTTTTGTTCTGAGGGTTTTAGCCGGTGGTTATATTACCGGAATTGCCATTTCGCAATGGGCGATACTTCTTACTTTTGTCCTCGCACTTGTTCTGGCAATCGGTAAAAGAAGGGGAGAACTGATCAATGCACAGGTTTCAGGAAAAACCCGGAAAGCGCTGGACGGCTACAATGTGCAGTTTGCCGATATCGCTCTTTCAATTTCCGTGACACTTGCAATTATTTCATATCTGATGTACACCGTTCAGAGCGATGTTCAGGACAGATTTGGAACTAAGATTTTCTATACGTTCATCTTTGTGGTGTTTGCACTGCTCAGATATTTGCAGCAAACGCTGGTCTATAACAAAACAGAATCACCAACCAAGATTATTTACAAAGACCGCTACATTCAGTTCACCATCCTGATCTGGATTATTTCGTTTTTGCTATTAATCTATGACAAACAGTTTTTAAGCTAAATGAAGCCTGATTTTGTAAAAAAAGTTTCGAACTGGGGTAATTTTCCGGTGGTTGAAAAGTATGTTCGTTCAGAAGATTCGCTGTCCGCAATACGAAAAATGGTGGCAGAGAAAAATGAACTCATTGCGCGTGGCAACGGAAGATGCTATGGTGATGCTTCGCTTGCAGAGAATATTTTTTCAACCAAAAGACTGAACAAATTTATCAGCTTCGACCGTTTAAACGGAATTCTGGAATGTGAAAGCGGCGTGCTTCTTTCAGAAATTCTGGAAGTGATTGTTCCACAGGGATACTTTTTGCCGGTTACACCCGGAACGAAATATATTTCCGTTGGCGGAGCTGTAGCTTCAGATGTCCACGGAAAAAATCACCATTCCGAAGGATCGTTTTCACAGTATCTGATTGATTTCAGTCTAATGAATGAACATGGTGACGTCATCAAATGTTCGCGGACTGAAAACACGGAGAAATTCTGGGCTACTGTTGGCGGAATGGGACTCACGGGAATTATTCTGTCAGCAAAATTCAAACTGAAAAATATAGAGACGGTTTACATCAGGCAGGAAAGCATCAAAGCTGAAAACCTCGACGAAATTTTCAGGCTTTTCGAGGAAAGCGAATCCTGGACCTACAATGTTGCGTGGATCGACTGCCTGCAGAAAGGTGAAAAAACCGGCCGTTCAATCATGATGCGGGGCGACCATGCGCAGCTGCATGAACTGCCGAGAAAATTAAGGGAAAATGCGCTGAAGATTCCTAAAAGACCGCAGCCTACAGTTCCGTTTACATTTCCTGATTTTGTGCTGAATTCCTTAACAGTTAAAGTGTTTAACTGGCTTTATTACGCAAAACAAAGCAAAAAACAGGTGAACGGTTTTGTGGATTATGAAACATTCTTCTATCCGCTTGACGTGGTAAATGAATGGAACCGCATTTATGGTACATCAGGATTTATACAGTATCAAATGGTGATTCCGAAAGAAAAAGGAAAAGAGGGAATGAGAAAGATACTCGAAACGATAGCGAAGAGCGGAAACGGTTCTTTTCTCGCCGTGCTGAAACTTTTTGGTGAAAAGCAGCATGAGGCATACAATTCTTTTCCGGAGGAAGGCTATACACTTGCGCTGGACTTCAAGGTTAATAAAAACTTACAATCTTTAGTTAATCAGCTCGATACTATTGTAGAAGAATATGGCGGAAAAATTTACCTGACGAAAGATTCCATGAGCAGGCCGTCACTCACCGGTTATCTTAAAAATGTTGAAAATCCGAAGTTTGTGTCATTGCAGCACAAAAGAATCATTGGCGCAAAAACCAATCCGTAACCTGCTGAAATTATGATTGTACTAGGAAGTAATTCAGAAGTAGCGCAGGCGTTTGTGGAAAGAGTTCTTCAGGAAAACCAAAAATTCCCGAAGATTTATCTGATTACCAGCAACAAAACTACGGCTGAAAAATTTGCACGCCATATTGAAGTGAAATATCTCCAGGATTCTGAAGTGATAGAACTCGATCTGGAAGCAGACTTCGACACTGAAATGCTGGCTAATATTGAAAGTAACTTAATTTTTAGCGCTACAGGTTATCTTGGAAAAGGCACTGAAGAAGGTCTGTACGATTTAGCGAATACGCGGCGCATCATCAACATCAACTACGCGCGGTTAATACCTGTTCTAAATTATTTCGCTGAAAAAATGGAAAGGAGAAGGGGCGGAACAATCATCGCACTTTCGTCCGTTGCAGGTGATAGGGGCCGCCAAAGCAATTTTATTTATGGTTCAGCAAAAGCCGGACTTACCGCTTATTTAAGCGGACTTCGAAATTATCTTTTCGATAAAAAAGTGCATGTAATGACCGTAAAACCAGGTTTTATGGATACAAAAATGACGGAAGGTCTGCCATTAAATCCGAAACTTACGGCTTCTCCGGTTCAGGCTGCTGCGCATATATACAAAGCTTACAAAAACCGTAAGAATGAAGTGTATGTGCTTCCTGTATGGTGGCTGATCATGCTGATTATCCGCAATATTCCGGAGTTTATTTTTAAAAAACTTAAATTGTGACCGTTTTTTGAAAATGAAAAAGCTCTACTGTTTTGATTTCGACGGAACGCTGACGCACAGTGATACCATGTTTCTGTTTCTGAAATATTATAACAGCAGGTCCTATTATTTCAGTTTTATAAAGCACGTGCCGTTGTTCACATTGTTGAAACTGCATCTTGCCGATGCTGAACGTGTAAAGCGAAGTTTCATTTCTTCTGTTTTAAAAGGTGAAAAAAAAACAAGACTGGAAGAAGTTTCAAAACAGTTTTTTGAGGAGAACTATCCTGATCTGCTGAGAAGCAATGCACGGGAATTCCTTGGCAAAATCGACCATTCCAAAACAAAGTGCCTGCTCGTCACCGCTTCGCTGGATATCTGGGTAAAACCGTTTGCAGAGAAACTCGATATGGAACTGCTGGCAACTACCGCCGAATTTAAAGATGGAATTTTTACCGGAAAATTTACCGGAAAAAACTGCAACGGTGACGAAAAAGTATGCCGGATTAAAGACGCGATTAACGGTAAAAAATTTGATAAAACAATTGCGTTTGGCGATACGAAATCAGACCGTCCGATGCTGAACTGGGCAGATGAAAGCCACTACCGGTTTTTTCATTAAAATAATATAAAAAAGATCAAAAGATATGGAGAAAATATATTTGGATAATGCAGCAACAACGCCTTTGGATGATGATGTGATCAAGGAAATGTTTTCCGCAATGAAAAGTTTCGGAAATCCATCATCTACACACAGTTTTGGGCAGGAAGCGAAAATTCTGATCGAAAATGTAAGAAGAAAAGTGGCGGAATATCTTCATGTAACTCCGGCAGAAATTATTTTTACTTCCGGTGGTACGGAAAGCAACAATATGATCATCAAATCTACCGTGCGGAATCTTGGCGTGCAACGTATTATTACATCGCCGATCGAGCATAAATGCGTCGCTGAAACGGTTTTGGAAATGAAAAACCGCAAAGATGTAGAAGTGGTTTATTTGAGACCGGATAAAAAGGGAGATATCAGTCTCGAAGATCTGAAAGAATCCCTCGAAAAATCCGACAAAAAGACGCTTGTTTCGCTGATGCATGCCAATAATGAAATCGGAAATTTACTCGAATTTCAGCGCGTTGCGGAAATCTGTAAGGAACATGGTGCTCTTTTTCATTCAGACACGGTGCAGACGATTGCGCACATGGATCTGGATTTTTCTGAAATTCCACTGGATTTCGCATCGTGCAGTGCACATAAATTTCACGGACCAAAAGGCAGCGGTTTCGCGTTTGTGAGAAAATCGTCCGGTGTGAAGTCACTGATTACCGGCGGACCGCAGGAAAGAAGCCTTCGTGCAGGAACCGAAAATGTTGCGGGAATTGTAGGCCTTGGCAAAGCGCTCGATCTTGCAATGACGAATCTCAAAGAGCATTCAGCTCAGATCAAAGACATTAAGAAATATGCTGTGGAGCAATTGAAAGCTGCAATTCCAGGAATAAAATTCAACGGGCACAGCGCAGAAGAAGGAAGCCTGTATACGGTTTTAAGCGTATTGCTGCCTTTTTCGGATCCATTAATCGGCATGAAACTCGATATGAAAGGGATTGCCGTTTCACAGGGAAGTGCATGTTCTTCCGGTGCATCGAGTCCGTCTATGGTAATGATGATGATTCTCGATGATGAAGAACTTAAGAAAACCACACCGCTGCGTGTTTCGTTCAGTCACCTCACAACCCGCCATGAAATCGACGTTCTGGTAAAAGCGCTGCACGAAATCGCACTGACTTTAAATTAAATTGACGTCTCTTCGCAGTGAAACGCTTTTGGTTTAAAAATTGTATTTTTGACACAATAATCTTAATATTTTAAAAATTATGGCATTAGAAATTACAGACGGCTCATTTCAGGAAATGGTGCTGCAGTCAGATAAACCGGTACTGGTAGATTTTTGGGCAGTATGGTGCGGACCATGCAGAATGCTGGGACCAATCATTGAGGAAGTTGCTGCAGAATTTGACGGAAAAGCTGTTGTAGGAAAAGTGGATGTTGACAATAATCAGCAGGTTTCTGCAGAGTATGGAATCCGTAATATTCCTACTGTTCTTATTTTCAAAAACGGGGAAGTGGTGGATAAAATCGTTGGAGTGGCTCCGAAGGAGACCATTGCAGCAAAACTGAACGCACACCTGTAAAAAATAATTCAATTGAAAATGAATGTCTTCCGTTTGTGAGGACATTTTTTTTGTAAAAATATTTGTGGCGTTTCAAAATAGTTATATCTTTGCACTCACGTTAATCAAACAACGTTTCAGATCCGGTAGTTCAGTTGGTTAGAATGCCGCCCTGTCACGGCGGAGGTCGCGGGTTCGAGTCCCGTCCGGATCGCAAACCTTCCAAATTTTTGGAAGGTTTTTTCTTTATTTACTGAACTTCTTTACAGCGACGCTGTGGTTCCTGTTTTTTTGATTGTAAAAACTTGTCGATTGCTATCGAAAGATTATCTAAATCATTATCGTTGAAAACCACAGTTTCGTTGTTGCTTCCTAAAGTTGAAAATCGTATTTTTACCATTCTATTTTTCGCACAAAAAAATCAAAACAATTCTATGAATACCAACCTGTTTGTAAACCGCCACATTTCAACAAATGAGGCAGACAAAAAAGCCATGCTCGAGAAAGTTGGCGTTTCTTCCGTAGACGAACTGATTTCACAAACCATTCCGCAAAGTATCAGGCTGGAAAAAGACCTCAATATTTCAGAAGCGATTTCGGAATACGAAATGCTGAGCCATTCCGTGGAACTTGCTTCCAAGAATGTGAACTTTGATACCTATATCGGTTTCGGATACAATAATTCGATTCTTCCGGCACCAATCCAAAGAAATATTTTCGAAAACCCAAGCTGGTACACAGCGTACACGCCTTATCAGGCTGAAATCGCACAGGGCAGACTTGAAGCTTTACTGAATTATCAGACAGTGGTGAGCAGTTTAACTGGTTTTCCTTTGGCAAATGCTTCGCTGCTGGATGAAGCTACGGCTGCTGCAGAAGCGATGCATATGTTTTTTGAAAGCCGCACAAAAGATCAGAAGAAGAACGGTTCCCAGAAATTTTTCGTTTCGGATCTGGTTCTTACGCAGACAATTGCTGTTCTGAAAACCAAGGCAGAAGGTTTGGGCATCGACATCATCGTCGGAAATTATAAAAATCACCAGTTCAATGATACGTATTTCGGTATTCTTCTTCAGTATCCGGGAAAAAACGGAATCATTGCCGACTATACAGAAAATATCAAATACTATAAAGAATACAACCTCCAGGTTGCTGTGGCATGTGATCCGCTTGCGCTGGTTAAGCTGAAATCTCCTGCAGATATGGGAGCCGACTGCGCCGTTGGTACCACGCAAAGGTTTGGAATTCCGCTCGGTTATGGTGGACCTCACGCTGCATTCTTCGCATGCAAGGAAGATTACAAACGTGAGATTCCGGGCAGAATTATTGGTGTTTCACAGGACCAGTACGGGAAACGTGCGCTTCGTATGGCATTACAGACGCGTGAACAGCATATAAAAAGAGAAAGAGCGACTTCAAATATCTGTACAGCGCAGGTTTTGCTGGCGGTGATGGCTTCGATGTATGCGGTTTACCACGGTCCGAAAGGACTGAATTTCATCGCGGATGAAATTCATTACAAAACAAACTCCCTGCATGAAGGACTGAAACTGCTCGGTTACGATGTGGTGGAAGAGCCGGTATTCGATACGGTGAAAATTCGCCTGCACGAAGACGAAAAGGCAAAACTGGTACGTTTGATGCGCGACCGTAAAATCAACCTGAATTATTTTACAGAAGGTGTCGTAAGCATGTCCATTAACGAAACTTCGACAATGGAAAAACTGCAGAGACTTTTTGATGCTTTCGCGCAGTTCAAGGATAAGCAGGCTTTCAAACTTAATTATCTCGACAGCAATACGATTCCGGAAGTATATCTCAGAACAGATGAAATACTGACCGAAGAGGTATTTAACAAGTACCATACGGAAACGGAACTGATGCGTTACATCAAATTCCTGGAACGCAAAGACCTTTCATTGACACATTCCATGATTTCTCTTGGTTCGTGTACGATGAAGCTGAATGCTGCAACACAGATGATTCCGCTTTCCATGCCTGAATGGGGAAGTGTGCATCCGTTTGTTCCAACTGAGCAGGCCGGAGGTTATCAAACGATGATTAAAGCACTTGAAAAGGACCTTGCTGAAATTACCGGTTTCGCTGGAACTTCGCTGCAGCCAAATTCCGGAGCACAGGGAGAATACGCCGGACTTATGGTGATTCGCGAATACCACAAATCCAAAGGGGAAAAGCACAGAAATATCGTACTGATTCCACAGTCAGCACACGGAACAAATCCTGCTTCCGCGGTACTTGCCGGAATGAAAGTAGTGGTTTGCAAAAATCTGGAAAACGGTGAGATCGATGCAGGCGACTGGAAAGCGAAGGCTGAACAGCACAAAGAAAATCTTGCTGCTGCAATGATCACTTATCCATCAACCTATGGTTTCTTCGATGAAAATATCAAGGAAATTATCAAAATTGTACACGATTTCGGCGGACAGGTTTATATGGACGGTGCAAATATGAATGCACAGGTTGGATTTACAAGTCCGGGGAATATTGGCGCTGATGTCTGCCACCTGAATCTTCACAAGACATTTGCAATTCCGCACGGCGGAGGCGGACCGGGAGTTGGCCCGATCTGCGTCGCACGACATCTCGTTCCTTTCCTTCCTTCAAATCCAAACATTAAGATTGGCGGAAAAGAAGCGCTTGAAGGAATTTCTGCTGCGCCTTACGGTTCATCGCTGGTGTTGAATATCTCCTATGCTTATATTAAAATGCTTGGTAGAGATGGACTTAAACAAGCTACTGAACATGCGATACTTAATGCAAACTATTTAAAGGAAATTTTAGCTGAGCATTTTGAAATTTTATATCAGAATGGAAACGGCAGAGTAGCGCACGAATGCATCGTTGATTTCCGGCCGTTTAAACATATCGGAGTTGAAGTTGCCGACGTTGCAAAAAGACTGATGGATTACGGTTTCCACGCGCCGACAGTTTCGTTCCCGGTTGCAGGAACTTTGATGATTGAACCTACGGAATCAGAAAGTAAAGCCGAAATCGACAGGTTTGCAGAAGCACTGATCAGCATTCGTCAGGAAATTGAAGAAATTGCCAACGGTGATGCGGATCCGACCAACAATGTTCTGAAAAACGCACCTCATACAGAGCAACTCGTAATTTCAGATTCTTGGGACAAACCATACAGCCGCGAAAAAGCAGCATATCCATTGGAATGGGTTCGCGATCATAAGTTTTTTGCGTCTGTTTCCAGAGTTGATGAAGCCTATGGCGACAGAAATCTGGTTTGTACCTGTGAACCGATTGAATCTTATATGTAATTTTATCTGAATCATAAAAAAATCCCGGCGATGTCCGGGATTTTTTCATTTTTAGGGCAATAAAATTTTGTGATATTTTTCAGTTATACGCGATTGAAATTAATTTTCCGGAGCTAAAACTAATCCTGAAAAAACTATTTTTGCGTAATGGACCTCAATAAACTCTTCACCAGCAAAAGAACCGGAAATCATGGTGCGACATCTGCATCAAGAACAGATTTTCAGCGGGATTTCGACCGGATTATTTTCTCGTCGGCGTTTCGCAGGCTGCAGAATAAAACGCAGGTTTTTCCGTTGCCGGGAAGTGTTTTCGTGCATAACAGACTGACACATTCGCTCGAGGTTTCCAGTGTCGGCAGAAGTTTGGGGAATGTTACGGGGGAATTTATTGCAGACCGTTACCAATCAGAACTAAACGAAGAAGCATCGAATTTCTACCTTCATAACTTATCGAATGTTATTGCGTCGGCATGCCTTTGTCACGATATCGGAAATCCGGCATTCGGACATTCCGGTGAAGATGCGATTGCAAGTTATTTTGAAAAAAACAGTAACGGACTGCAATCCAAATTTTCAGAAAAAGAATGGGCAGATTTAGTCAATTTTGAAGGTAATGCAAATGCAATCCGCGTACTCACGCATCAACAGATCGGAAAAGATGAAGGCGGCACGCAACTTACCTATACTACGCTTGCAAGCATCGCAAAATATCCGGGTGAAGCAGTTGCAAAGAAAAAGGGCATCATTTACCGAAAGAAATTTGGATTTTTTCAGAATGAAAAGGAAACTTTTCTGGACATCGCACATTCCGTGAATATGATTCAGGAAAGCGAGGATCCTATAATTTTCAAGCGACATCCTTTTGTGTGGCTGGTGGAAGCAGCGGACGATATCTGTTATAATATTATCGATATGGAAGATGCGCACAGACTCGGCATCGTTTCTACTGCAGATTGTGAAAACCTGTTCCATGATCTGATCAAATCTGAAAACCTTCACGTAAAAAGGGTGGAAGATAAACTGGCAAAACTTACGAATGAAAACGAGCGGATCTCGTACCTGCGCGCAAAAGTCATCAATGCGCTGATTAACAAATCTGTGGAAATTTTCCGGGAGAATTTTGAACAAATCCTGGACGGAACACTTGACCGCGCCCTTCTTGATATTTACAAAGATGAAAACCCTGCACTGCAGGAAATCGAAAGGTTTTCAATTGCAAAAATCTACAATCACAAAGCAGTTGTGGAAATTGAAAATGCCGGTTACAACGTAATGTACGAACTGCTGGATCATTTCATTCCATCCGTGTTAAAAACTAATTCGGAAAGGAAATCGTACGACAGGATGGCGCTGAAACTGCTGCCCGGTCAGTTTTATTACGAAAATGGTTCTGATTATCAGAAAGTTCTCGGCATTATCGATTTTGTTTCGGGAATGACAGATAATTATGCTACCGATCTCTACCGGAAAATTAAGGGAATCGATATCGGAATGACGGTTTAATAATCAATTGACGGGAATTATAGGCGCAAAATATAGTTGCCTCGAAATAAAAAAAGACGTAACTTTTAGAACATTTAAGCGACTTATTAAGCAAATATAAAATCAAAAAACTATGACTTTAATCTATGTAATTGCCTTTTTGGCACTCGTAACTCTTTTTCTTTCTTTTTTCACTGTAAAACAGGCTACTGCAGCCATAGTGGAACGCTTAGGAAAATTTCATTCGGTTCGTCATGCCGGACTTCATCTTAAAATTCCGTACATCGACCAGATTTCAAAGCGCCTGAACCTCAGAATTCAGCAGCTCGATGTTATGATCGATACCAAAACCCTGGACAATGTGTTCATCAAAATGAAAGTTTCGGTTCAGTACCAGGTAATTAAAGAACAGGTTGCAGATGCATTTTATAAACTCGAATTTCCGGAAGCACAGATTACTTCTTATGTTTTCGATGTGGTCCGCGCCGAAGTTCCGAAGCTTAAACTCGATGATGTCTTTGTAAGAAAAGACGATATCGCAATTGCGGTGAAAGGTGAACTTCAGGATGCGATGCAAAGTTATGGTTACGATATTGTGAAAGCACTGGTTACCGATATCGATCCGGATGAGCAGGTGAAACATGCGATGAACAGAATTAACGCGGCGGAACGTGAAAAAACTGCTGCAGAATACGAATCTGAAGCGCAAAGAATCAGAATTGTGGCGGTGGCAAAGGCTGAAGCTGAATCCAAGAAATTACAGGGTCAGGGTATTGCCGATCAGCGACGCGAAATTGCCAAAGGTCTGCAGGAATCTGTTGAAGTGCTGAACAGCGTAAATATCAACGCAGCAGAAGCATCGGCACTGATTGTAGTAACACAGCATTACGATACACTGAGTTCTGTTGGTGCGAATAACAGAAGTAACCTGGTCCTTTTACCAAATTCACCGACTGCGGCTAGCAATATGCTGAATGATCTCGTGGTTTCCATGGCTGCAACACAAAAAATGGAAGATCTGGCAAATGCTAAACTTCCGGATCCGGAAAATCCAAACAGGCCAAGATAAAAAAAACGCTTCCGAAATGGAAGCGTTTTTTTTATCTTAAGATGTCTTTATGATCGGTCCTGAATTTCTCTTTTCCGCTGATTAAATGGAAGAACAGAAGGAAATCTGAAGCCAGGCTGTACAGCGGGTTTTTCAGTTCGGTGAATACTTTTCGCTCAAAAAATATATGTCCTAAAACCGGCAGCAAAATCAACGTGATCGGCAGATACCATAAAAACCGTTCCTTTCCTGAGATTACAATATAAATAACTACCCAGAATGTAAAGAATATTCCCAAAAAATGGAAAATTCGGTTTCCTACAGTCTGGTGGTTTTCCAGATAATATTTATAAAAATTGCTGAAGTTTTTCATTGCAGTTATTTGAGTTTTTCCTGTTCCAGGATTTTCATCACGATTTTTTCTTCATTGGTAAGTCCGGATTTTCCGTCGTCTTTTTCAATTTCATCGAGTTCTGCCAGATATTTGCTGATCGATTTATTTTCGTAAAGGTTGATGAGTAACGGATGCACATAATATTTCTTACAGACAGTACTCGTATTTCCGAGATGCTGCGCAACATTTTCGAGAGCTTCTTTTATCTTTGATTTGAGTTCCTTTTCATCTTCAGAAATTCCGATTTCCTTAAATGCAATCAGCGCGTTTACCGTGCCGCTCCAGGTTCTGAAATCTTTGGCGGTAAAATCTTCTCCGCTGATTTCTTTGATGTATTCATTAACCATTCCACTGTCGATGCTGTGTCTTTTTCCGTCTTCGTCATAATACTGAAACAGTTCCTTTCCGGGGATGTCTTTACAGTTCTGCACAGCCTTTGCGAGTTTCCGGTTTTTCAGATCAATGTCGTGATAGATTCCTTTTTTACCTTTAAACGAGAATTTTAGCCGGTCACCTTTTACGTTTATATGGCGGTCTTTCAACGTTGTAAGTCCGAAAGAACCGTACAGTTTTTCATAAATGCTGTTTCCGATTCTGATGTTCGTTCTTTCCATCAGACTGACGACTACCGCCAGAACTTTTCTTTTTTCCAGGTTTTTCAGGGAAAGATCTTTTTCGAGTTGCAGCCTGATTGTTGGAAGTGCCTGTCCGAAATGCAGCATCCGGTAAAATTTGGTGTGATTTCTTAAAGCATTCCAGACCGGGTGATAGCGGTACTGTTTCCGCGATTTAGCATCAACACCTGTTGCCTGAAGATGTCCGTTTTCCAAAGCGCAGATCCACACATTTTCCCATGCCGGCGGAATGGCAAGTTTATTAATCCGCGTAATTTCTTCCTGATTTATGATGCGGACATCATCCTTGTAGTAATGAAATTTTTTGCCATAGCGTTTACGGATTATTCCTTCTTCACTTTGGTCAGAGGTATAAATCAGCTTTACCGCCTTCGCACTTTTCTCTGTATCATTAATGATTTTAAGAATTTTCGAGGGCTTCAGCGCTGTAACTATTTCAGGAATATCAGAATTAGGCATTTTCTTAACCGTTAATAATTTCGCCTCCGTTTACATGAATGACCTGTCCGGTAATATAGGAGGCCTGTTCCGAAGCGAGATACAGATAAGCCGGCGCAACTTCATTTGGTTCGCCTGCTCTTTTCATCGGAGTGTTGCTGCCAAATTTTGCCACATCTGTTTTGGAAAGTGTAGATGCGATAAGCGGTGTCCAGATTGGTCCCGGTGCAACAGCATTTACGCGGATTCCTTTTTCTGCAAGATTAGCAGACAGACTTCTGGTGAAGGCAAGTAAAGCGCCTTTTGTTGCAGCATAATCGAGAAGATGATCACTTCCGCGGTATGCCGTAACGGAAACAGTATTGATGATGCTGCATCCTTTTTTCAGATGCGGCATTGCCGACTTTGTGAGCCAGAACGCTGAGAAAAAATTTGATTCGAAAGTTTTCATCAGTTGCTCATTGTCGATATCTTCAATTTTCTTGGCTTCCCAGTGCTCTGCAGCATTGTTGATCAGTATGTCGATTTTACCCAGTTCCTGAACGGTTTTCTGGACAACTTTTGAGCAGTTTTTTTCCTTTCCTAAATCTCCTTTAATCAAAATACATCTTCGACCGAGATTTTTCACTTCCTGCTGAACTTCTTTGGCATCTTTGGTTTCACTGAGATATGCGACGGCAATATCAGCTCCCTCAGAAGCGAATAACAGGGCTGTAGCTTTTCCTATTCCACTGTCACCACCCGTGATTATTGCAACTTTACCGTCGAGTTTACGCGCAATGTTAACCGGTTCCGTTTCCGGAACCGGCTTCATTTTTGTTTCGACACCCGGCTTATTCTGTTTTTGTTTCGGCCGGATCTGTTTCTTTTTTTCCGCCATTATTTTTTACCTCTGGTAAACAGCCAAATAATTAAACCTAAAACACCTACCACCAGAATAATTCCCCACCACATTCCGGCTTCGAAAATTGTTCCTATGGCTTCGCAGGATGTCAGTATACTCAATAAAATGGCTGTTAGAAAAAATGTACTGTAACGTTTCATAATTTAATTTTTTAATTTCTTTTATTCAGCAAAAGCCTTTCCACAAAGGAATAATCGAAGAAATATGCAAACGTGAAAATGAATTATATAAGAAAACACCTTTATTTCTGCTTTTCAAGCAATTCGATTGCTCCGGCAATGTCGGTTTCAAGTTCCAGTACGGGCCCGAACAAATCGCCATTTTCCAGGATGCGCTGAAGCATGTTTTCTATATTGTAATCTGTAGGAAGAATTCCGGTTTTTACTTCATTCCAGTGAAGCGGCGTGGAAACCGGTGCGCCGTTTTTCGGCCGTAGACTATATACGGATGCAAGGGTTTGTCCTCGTCGGTTCTGCAGATAATCCAGATAAATTTTACCGCTGTCGCGTTTGGAAAGGGATCTTTCGAGCGTAGTCAGATCGGGAAGTTCACTCTGGACAAAAGTCATCAGTAAATGTCCGAAATTCTTCACCTGCTCATAGGTGTACTTTGCATTTAACGGAATGTAAATATGAATTCCACTGCTTCCCGACGTTTTTGGGAAGCCCTGAATTGCGGCGATATCAAGAACGTTTTTTACAGCCAGTGCCGTTTCGATGACATCTTCGAAAGTATTATTTTCAGACGGATCGAGATCGAGCACAAGATAGTCGGGATTTTCAGGATGCTGAAAACGGCAGGTCCAGACATTCAAATCTATACAGCCTAAATTATTCAGATATGCCAGCGTTTTGGAATCATTACAGATAATATAATTGATGTGTTTTTCGGTGCTTTCCGAATAAAACTCCTGCGTTTCGATCCATTTTGGAGTATGTTCAGCAGCATCTTTCTGATAAAAACTTAAACCGTCGATTCCGTTCGGAAACCTGTTTAAAGATTGCGGGCGGTCGCGAAGATGCGGAAGAATAAATTCAGAAATACTCTGGTAATAGCGAATCACATCTCCTTTGGAAACGCCGTCTTTCGGAAAATAAATCTTATTCTGGTTCGAAAGCTTCACCGTGTTTCTGCTTTTGCTGCTTTTCGGAATTTCCGATTTCCTGCTTTCTTCTTTTTCAATTTTTTTTACAGCGGTTTTTTCGGTTTTGCTGTTCAGGTCTTTTACGGTCTTGTCATTTCTTAGGTGTAAAAAAACCGGATGCCGGTAAATTGAATCCGCGGTAATTTCACTGAATTTGATCTCCGCAACCAGTTCAGGTTTCAGCCAGGTCGGTTTACCGTTGGTTTTCGGAATTTCTTCGAAAGGCGGTTTCTTCGTGATGAATGGCTGCATGGTTTCGTAAAGTTCTTTGAGCAGCTTATCGGAAAAACCTGTACCGATATGGCCCGCAAAAACAAGTTTTCCATCCGTATATTTTCCTAAAATCAGAGATCCGAAATATTTCCTGGAACCTTTTGGTTCCGTATATCCGCAGATGATGACTTCGTCGGTTTGCTGGGTTTTTATTTTGAGCCATTCGGAACTCCGGATGCCGGTGCTGTACGTGCTTTCGGTTTTCTTCGCCATCATGCCTTCAAGTCCCATTTCTTCGACAAGTCTGAAAAACTCTTTACCGTCTTCCAGCACATGATCGTGGTATTTTATAACTTCATTCTCAACCAGTGCATCTTTTAAAAGTTCTTTGCGCTGAAGATAGGTGAGCGCTTTTGTGGAATGGCCGTTCAGAAAAAGAATGTCAAAAACCTGATAGACTATCGTCAGATTTTTATTCTGTCCGATTTGCTGAAGCAGCTGAAAATTCGGTTTTCCGTCTTTATCGTAGGCGACGATTTCGCCGTCAATAATCATTGAATGCGGCTGCGATATCAGTGAATTGGCAATTTTTCTGAACTGATTACTGAAGTCGAGACCGTTTCTGGAATATAATTTTACACCATCTGTTAGATCTGCAATCGCGCGGTAACCGTCCCATTTTATTTCGAATGCCCAGTCTTTGCCGTGAACAATTTTCTCTGAACTTTTGGCAGTCATCGGAATGATAAATTTTTTGAGTTTTTTCTCTCCGGCAAGCGCAGGAGCAAAATTCCGGAAATGCTGAGCTGTTTTCTCCTTTACATTCTTTTTATTGCCTTTTTTTTCCTGCAGATACGCCGTTACTTTTGAGTCAGGAGCAGTCTGTTCTTCAGCATCGTAATAATCAAGTGCAAACTCGTCTTTATGCTTGATTAGCAGCCAGGAATTGTCTTCCGAGTTTTTGATTTTGACCAGAGCGAATTCCCCCTGCAGTTTATTGCCGTGAAGCACGATTTTGATATTGCCTTTATGAAGTTCAGAACGCAGTACGAGATCGTCGCTTTTCCCTTTTTTTTTGTTGATTGCTTCATAGTTTCCGCTGTCCCAGATTTCCATTTCGCCGGCGCCATAATTTCCTGTAGGAATGCTGCCTTCAAAATCTTTATAATCGTAGGGATGATCTTCCGTCTGAACTGCAAGCCTTTTATCATTGGGGTTCAAAGACGGACCTTTCGGAATTGCCCAGCTTTTCAGAACGCCGTCCATTTCGAGACGCAGATCGTAATGAAGCCGGGAAGCAGCGTGCCGTTGAATTACAAAAACCAGTGTTCCGTCCGACTTTGCTTTTTTCGCTTCCGGTTCAGAAGTCCGGGAAAAGTCCCGTTTGGCTTTGTACTCTTCCAGCGACATCGTTTAGCCGGTTTTTTGGAGGCTTGCCTTCAGCAATGCCATTAAATCGGTTGCGGTTGATTTTTCGGCTTTCTCTTCAACCTGTTTGAATTCTTTACCTTTTGCTTTTTGCTTGATGATTTTCAGAAGATCGTTGTGATATTCATCCTTGAATTCTGCCGGCTTGAATTCAGTCGCGAGTTGCTTGATGAGCGTTTCGGCCATCTTTATTTCATCGGTTTTCGGCTTTTTGCCGGTCGGTAATTTCAGTTCGTTGTAATCGCGGAGTTCCTGCGGAAAACGCATACGGTTCACCATCAGGATTTTTTCCTCATAAGGACGCACAAGACAAAGAATTTCTTTTTCCCTTAAAATAAATGTTCCGACTCCGGCCATTTTGGTTTTAAGTAAAGAGTGGAGCAGGAGCTGATAAGCTTCCTCACCGTTTTTCTGCGGTTCCAGAAAATAAGGAGTTTCAAAATATGCCGGATCTACTTCATTGTGTTTTACGAACTGTTTGATGGAAAGCATCTTGGATTTTTCCGGACTGACCGCCGCGAAATCCTCATCGGTTAAAACGATATATTTATCCTCGAGTTTGTAACCTTTGACGATATTCTCCCAGGCAACTTCCTTTCCGGTTTCTTCGTTTACTCTTTTATATTTGATGTTGCTGAAATCTTTTTTGTCCAGCATGTCCAGATCGAGTTTGCTTTCGCCTGCTGCTGAATAAAGTTTAATGGGAATATTAACGAGACCGAAGCCGATGGCTCCATTCCAAATTGCTCTCATGACCGTAAAATTTTGAGATTTGGAACAAGTTTACAAAAATTTAACCGTGAACTGCGGAGTTACAGTTCAGAACAGAATAATGTTATAAATAAACAGGGAAAAAGTAAAAGTACCGACCGTGAATTATCCCTTTTTCAGTTCTTCAAGGAAACTTTCCAGAGATTGAAGATCAGAAATCATCACTTCACGCGCCTTTGCACCGTTGAATCCGCCTACAATCCCTGAGGCCTCAAGCTGATCCATAATTCTTCCTGCGCGGTTATATCCGAGTTTCAGTTGTCTCTGCAACATGGAAGTCGATCCCTGCTGCGTGGAAACCACAATTCTTGCTGCTTCCTCGAAAAGTGCATCCTTTTCATTCGGATCAAACGTACCTGCAGACGAAGTGCTTTCTTCGGACACATATTCCGGAAGCAAGAAAGCTGAGGAATACCCTTTTTGCGCTCCAATATAATCGACGATTTTTTCCACTTCCGGCGTATCCACAAATGCGCACTGAAGTCTCAGAATCTCGTTGCCGTTGAAATATAGCATATCTCCTTTTCCGATAAGCTGATCTGCACCGGGAGAATCGAGGATCGTACGCGAATCCACGCTGGAAATCACGCGAAAAGCTGCTCGCGCCGGGAAATTGGCTTTAATCATACCCGTAATAACGTTTACGGAAGGTCTTTGTGTGGCAACAATCAAATGAATTCCTACTGCTCTTGCAAGTTGGGCAAGTCTTGCGATCGGATGTTCCACTTCTTTACCGGCAGTCATAATCAAATCTGCAAATTCATCTACCACCAGAACGATGTACGGCAAATAACGGTGACCGTTATCAGGATTCAGTTTTCTTTCGCTGAATTTTTTGTTGTATTCCTTAATGGTACGGCAGAACGCATTTTTCAGCAGTTCGTAACGCGTATCCATTTCCACACACAGCGAATTCAGCGTGTTGATTACTTTATGGGTGTCCGTAATAATCGCATCGTCTGCATCAGGCAGTTTGGCGAGATAATGTCTTTCAATTTTGGAGTAGAGCGTGAGTTCCACTTTTTTCGGATCCACCATCACGAATTTCAGTTCGCTCGGATGTTTTTTGTAGAGAAGCGAAGTAAGGATAGCATTGATTCCGACAGATTTTCCCTGTCCCGTTGCACCTGCCATCAGTAAATGCGGCATTTTCGCAAGATCGGCCATGAAAATTTCATTCGAAATTGTCTTTCCGAACACCACCGGAAGATCCATGTCTGTATGCTGAAATTTCTGCGAAGCTATAACGCTTCTCATAGAAACCATCGTCGGGTTTTTTCTAGGAACTTCGATCCCGATTGTTCCTTTCCCGGGCATCGGCGCGATAATTCTGATTCCAAGTGCCGAAAGATTCAGCGCGATATCATCCTGAAGTTTCTTGATTGATGCAACACGAATTCCGGCTTCTGGCACGATTTCATAAAGCGTTACAGTTGGACCGATCGTCGCTTTAATCTCAGCAATTCCTACGCTGAAATTTTTGAGCAGACCGACAATTTTATTCTTATTTTCCTCGAGTTCTTCTTTGTTAATGGAAATTTCTTCGTTTCCGTAATCTTTCAGCAAATCGATGGTCGGCAATCTAAAACCTGCCAAGTCCAGTTTATGATCGTACAGACCGTGCTCTTTAACCAATGCTGCAGATTTCTGCTCATGTTCATCGAGTTCATCAACTTCCTGCGCAACTTCCACTTTAAAATCAAAGGAATCTTCAGAGGTTTTCACTTCCGCTTTTGGAGAAACCGGTGCAGGGGTGATGTCAATTCCTGCAGTTGCAGTTCCTGTGGTTTTCGGTTCCAGTTCCACAACGTTTGCTGACTGTTGATGTTCTTCAAAACTGGTTTTATTGGGAGTTGAAATAGTTTCTAGACCATTACTCACCGGAACTTTCGGAAAACCAGTAGGAGCAATTTCTGCATTCTGTTCGGCATCTTTTTTCAGTGGAAAATCAGACGGATTTTTTTCAGGCTCATTTCCGTCATGCGTCATGCTTTCCAGATCTTCATCTGCTTCAAACTTTTCATCGGAATTCGGCATCATGCCGCGGACCTTTCCGATTGTGCTTTCATTTATTTCGTTGAGACGGGCTTTTACAGCGGAAGGACGCAGGTTGAATTCCAGAATAAAATATAATGCGATGCTCACCACAATTACCACCCATAAACCAACCGGACCAATAACAGAAGTAAGAAAATCAACGATCTGAAAACCGTACACTCCGCTTGCAGTTCCGGCTCCCTGTGTTACGGCACCAAAAAAAATCGGCAGCCAGCAAATGAAAAACAGCGAATGGCCAACCGTTTTCCAGGGTTTAAAATATTTTTTCTTGAGAATTAAAAGTCCGAATACGAAGATGAGAAATGCCACAATGAAGGCGGCGAGCCCAAGGCTGTCGAAAATAAAAATTTTTCCGAGCCAGTCGCCAACTTTACCAAAAAGATTGGAAGATTTCACCGTTTTGTCGAGCATGGTTCCGGCCTGGCTTTGATCGGCTTTCCAGTTTAGCATGTAGGAAACAAACGACAGACACATAACCGCAGAAATTACGATAAGCAGTAATCCGAAAAAAATGCGTGGTTTTGAAAGTGTTTTATTGGTTTCCTGCACTGCAGGCTCCTGCTTGGCTGTATTTTTTCTCATAAGTTCAGTGGAGGCAAAAATACTCTTTTTCATTCAGAATTCACAGTTTTTTGCGTGGTTCTGTTGCCGAAACATCTGCTTTTTTCGTACAACTTTTTGATAAATATCAACTTTCAGATTCGCCGAATAATTTTATAGAACGTATTTTTGCACTTTTCAGGAACCAATCAAGTTATAACCCTTCAATTTTCGGTATGAAGAAACTCCAGAACCTAATCGTGAATACCAGAACTATGGCCGTTCTGTTGCTGCTTTTTGCATTTGCGATGGGATATGCCACATTTATAGAAAACGATTACGGCACACCAACCGCAAAAGCCCTTGTGTACGAAGCATGGTGGTTTGAACTGCTCATGCTGCTGCTCATCATCAATTTTATCGGCAACATTTCCCGCTACCGTTTATGGAGAAGAGAAAAATGGCCGGTTTTGGTTTTTCACCTGTCTTTTATCCTGCTTTTTATCGGTGGTGCAATTACCAGATACGTCAGCTATGAAGGTATAATGCATATACGCGAAGGAGAAACATCAAACGAAATTGTTACCGACAAGAATTTCTTTAAAATACAAATCGAGGAAAACGGAGATGTACTCAGTTATAAGGATCTCCCGTATCTGATGTCTCCGCTGCACAAAAATTTCAAGGCTTCTTACGATTACCGCGGGAAAAAGGTTTCCGTGAGGACTGTGGATTTCATACAGCGTAAGAAAGACAGTTTGATTGCCGATAATAACGGAACAGAATATCTGCATTTCGTGTATGCCGCAGATAATGGCAGAATGAATTATTTTCTGAAAAACGGTGAAAGTAAATCGGTAAATGGTGTTCTGGTAAGTTTTAACCGCGCGATTGACGGTGCAATTGAATTTAAATCTGAAGGAGAAAATTTATTCATTAAAACACCGGAAGACGCGAGTTATATGGTGATGGCAACGCAGCTGACCGGAGCTACAAAAAAAGATGAATATGAGCCGCTTGCACTTCGAAGTCTTTATACTATTGGTGAACTGAGAATTGTTGTTCCTGAGGGAATCCGCAAAGGAAAACTGATGGCTTTTGAAGGCGACAGAAAAAAAGATGAAAGAATTCCTGATGCTTTAACAGTGGAAGTTACCGGGCCGCAAACCAAAAAAACAGTGGAGCTGGTGGTGGAAAAAGGAAATCCGAACCTTTTCAAACAGGTAACACTGGACGGTATGAATATGATGATCGGCTTTGGTCCGAAAGTGTACAATACGCCATTTGCGCTGAAACTGGATGATTTTGTGATGGAAACTTATCCTGGAAGTTCATCGCCAAGCGCCTACGAAAGCCATGTACAGATTATTGACGACGGCAAACAGACTCCGTATAAAATTTATATGAATAACGTTCTGAATCATAAAGGTTACCGTTTTTTTCAGGCGAGTTTCGATTCGGACAGACAGGGAACCGTTCTTTCTGTAAATCATGATTTCTGGGGAACACTTATTACATATATCGGATATTTCTTCCTGTTTACGGCGATGTTCGTGGTATTCTTCTGGAAAGGAACATATTTCTGGAAACTGAATTCCATGCTGAAGAACATCAGCAAAAACAAAACTGCGACGCTGATTGCACTGCTTTTAACTTTAACAGTATCCGCTCAGAAAATTGAAACTCACGGAACAAGTGACGGAAGCCGTGCAAATATTACGGTTCAGCAGAATGCGGATGAGCACGCAGGACATAATCACGCGCCTGGAGAAGGTCATGAAAATGACAGCGCAACGCAGTCACCATCGGTTGTACAGCCTAATTCTGTAGCCAGATCTTTCAATCAGATGCGAAATATTACGGCGGATCAGATTATTGAAAGAACCAGAATTTCCCAGGAACATGCGGATAAATTTGCGTATTTACTGGTACAGAATTATGAAGGCCGGATTGTGCCAATCAGTACACAGGCGCTCGATGTTTTACGTAAACTCTACAAGAAAGATAAATTTAAAGGAACAGACGGGAAACATCTGACGGCAGAACAGTGGTTTCTGGCAATCAATACCGATACGCCAAGCTGGACCATGGTTCCGATGATAAAAGTGGGAACAAAAGGAGGCGATGCTTTGAAGGCCAAAACAAAAGCCAACGACGAAGGTTACACCACTTTACTGAATCTGTTTCCGAGCGACAGCAACGGCAACCTGAATTATATCCTCGATGAAGATTATAACCGTGCATTTCAGAAAAAACCTGCCGATCAGACGAATTATGATAAAGAAGTGATCGCAGTAAATGAACGGGTGCAGATTTTCAATGAATTTTTCAGCGGACAGTTTCTGAGAATTGTTCCGGTAAAAAACGATCCGAATTCCACCTGGCATTCCTGGCTCGATCAGAATTTTGAACCGGATACCGAAAGCCAGCAGGTCATGGGACCGTATTTCGCAGAAGTGCTTGCTGCGCAAAAAACCGGCAACTGGACAATCGCAGATCAGGAACTGAAAAAACTGTCGGATTACCAGCAAAACTGGGGCAAGAATGTAGTTCCATCCGATTCCAAGGTGAAGCTCGAAGTTTTTATGAACAGAGTGAACGTGAACTTCTGGCTCATGATTTTTTACACAATGGTGGGCGGACTTCTGGTGATTCTTGGATTCATAGAACTTTTCAGACCGAACAAAACTATCAACAAAATAATTCGTGCCTTAATTATCATCGGTGCTGTCGGCTGGTTTCTGCAGCTGCTCGGTTTAATCGGAAGATGGTATATCTCTGGACACGCACCGTGGAGTAATGGTTATGAAGCGATCGTTTTTATTTCATGGGTTGGTATTACTGCCGGTTTTGCACTGTACAGAAATTCCAATGCGCTGATTCCTGCCGCAGGATTTATGGTTGCAGTGATTATGATGGGATTTGCACACGGTGGTTCAGCGCTGGATCCGCAGATTACACCGCTAGTTCCTGTACTGAAATCGTACTGGCTGATCATTCACGTTGCGATTATCACCTCGAGTTACGGATTTTTCGGCCTTTCATTCGTGATTGCGATCATCTGTCTGATTTTCTACATCCTTGCCGGAAAAAAGGAATACAAAATTCACAATGACCGCACGTTAAAGGAACTGACCATCGTTTCAGAAATGTCGCTTACAATCGGACTTTATGCACTGACAATCGGAACCTTTATGGGAGGAATCTGGGCAAATGAAAGCTGGGGACGTTACTGGAGCTGGGATCCCAAAGAAACCTGGGCCTTTATTTCGGTGATGGTGTATGCTTTCGTACTTCACATGAGACTTGTTCCGGGATTGAGAAGTCGCTGGGCTTTTCACGTTGCCGCAATGGTAGCTATTTCTTCTATTATTATGACTTATTTCGGTGTAAATTACTATCTGTCCGGTCTGCATTCATATGCAGCAGGAGATCCGATTCCGGTGCCAATTTGGGTTTACATCGGCGCAGCATTCATGATTTTGCTTTCTGCCGTGTCATATATCAGGTTTAAAAATCTGAAAAAAGCATAAACGCACTTTATATTTTATAAAAATCCATCTGATCAGGTGGATTTTTTTGTATTCACGTATTTAGGTTTATAAATATTACAAAGCGTTCGTTTGTCAATATTCCCATAAGTTTCTATCTTTAGCACTTTATGAAAAACCAAAAAATGGCTAAAAAAGTAAAAGACTACGGAATTGAAAAATCATTGAAAAACCTCGGAATTAAAGCGGAAAACAAAGGTGTTTCCTCGGGAGGCAAATTTTTTGCAGGCGGCGACACCATAGAAAGTTATTCGCCAACCGATGGTAATATGATTGCAAAAATCAAGACCGGTAATGAAAAAGATTACGAGAAAATTATTGCAACTGCACAGGAAGCTTTTGCGGAATTCCGTTTAATGCCTGCTCCTAAAAGGGGAGAACTGGTAAGACAGTTTGGCCTGAAACTTCGTGAATACAAAGACGATCTTGGCAAACTCGTTTCTTATGAAATGGGTAAATCATTGCAGGAAGGTCTGGGAGAAGTGCAGGAAATGATTGATATCTGTGATTTTGCAGTAGGACTTTCGCGCCAGCTTCACGGTTTTACCATGCATTCGGAACGTCCGCTGCACAGAATGTACGAGCAATATCATCCGCTCGGAATTGTAGGTGTAATTTCTGCATTCAATTTTCCGGTTGCTGTATGGAGCTGGAATACTGCTTTAGCATGGGTTTGTGGAAACGTAACCGTGTGGAAACCTTCCGAAAAAGTTTCTTTGTGCGCAATTGCGTGTCAGAATATCATCAATGAAGTTCTGAAAGAAAACAATATGCCTGAAGGAATTTCCAATTTGATCGTAGCGGATCACACTATTGGACAGATGCTTGTTGATGATAAGCGGATTCCGTTGGTTTCCTTTACCGGCTCAACACGTGTCGGAAGAATGGTGGGAACTAAAGTAGCAGAACGTTTCGGAAAATCCATTCTGGAACTTGGCGGAAATAATGCCATCATCATTTCTGCACATGCCGATCTTGATATGTCTATCATCGGAGCTGTATTTGGAGCAGTGGGAACTGCAGGACAAAGATGTACTTCTACAAGAAGACTGATTATCCACGAAAGTGTTTATGATGAAGTGAAAAACAGACTTGTTAAGGCATACGGACAGCTGAAAATCGGTAATCCGCTCAATGAAAAAAATCACGTGGGGCCGCTGATTGACACAGATGCCGTGAAACAGTATGAGGACTCGATTGAAAAATGTAAGAATGAAGGCGGAAACTTCGTTGTGGAAGGTGGTGTACTAAGCGGAAAAGATTATAAATCAGGATGCTATGTAAAGCCGTGTATTGCAGAAGTGGAAAATTCATTCGAAATAGTACAGCACGAAACATTTGCTCCGATTCTCTATCTGATGAAATATTCAGAACTGGAAGAGGCGATTGCGATGCAGAATGATGTTCCGCAGGGACTTTCATCAGCGATCATGACTCAAAATCTTCGTGAAGCTGAACTGTTCCTTTCTCACGCCGGTTCCGACTGTGGAATTGCCAATGTAAATATCGGAACTTCCGGTGCAGAAATCGGTGGTGCTTTCGGTGGCGAAAAAGAAACAGGAGGAGGTCGCGAGTCCGGTTCCGATGTATGGAAGTATTACATGCGACGACAAACCAATACCATTAATTACAGCACAGGCTTACCGCTTGCTCAGGGAATTAAATTCGATTTATAAAAACAGTGCTCTTCGGAGCGCTTTTTTTCACATCAATTATTACAACTATGAATTTAAAATTACGGTTAACCGTTCTCAGTTTTCTGCAGTTTTTTGTCTGGGGAGCTTGGCTTACAACACTGGGAACTTATGGTTTCGACATCAAGAAATGGTCGGGAGAAGAATTCGGTGCGGTGTTCTCAACTCTGGGGATTGCGTCGATCATTATGCCCGCACTGATCGGAATGATTGCAGACAGGTGGATCAACGCCGAGAAACTGTACGGAATTCTGCACATCTGCTACGGAATCACGCTGTTTTTTATTGCAAAAACCAATGATCCTACCACTTTTTTCTGGCTGCTTTTGCTTGCGATGTTCTTTTACATGCCCACCATTTCGCTTTCCAACTCGCTTTCGTTTACCATTCTGAAAAACAACGGATATGACGTGGTAAAAGTGTTTCCGCCAATCCGCGTTTGGGGAACGATCGGATTCATTGCTGCAATGTGGATCACCAATATTTTCAGTGATTCGCATTCACCATTTCCGTTCGGAATTGAATTCGGAGAAAAGCTCGCGGCATTAACGGATAATATCATCAATGCAAACCAGTTTTATATCGCCGGAGTTTTTGCTGTGATTTTAGGTATTTACGCTTTTACATTGCCAAAATGCCCGCCGTTAAATGTGCAGCAGGGTTCAACCTTTTCAGAAAAACTGGGCCTGAATGCATTCAAACTCTTCAGGGATTACAAAATGGCGCTGTTCTTCATTTTCTCCATGTTGCTTGGTGCTGCGCTTCAGCTCACGAATATGTACGGCGATACTTTTCTGAAGGATTTCAAAAATATCGCAGAATACGCGGACTCGACGGTAGTGAAATATTCAACGATGATTATTTCGATTTCGCAGATATCAGAAACCCTGTTCATTCTGACGATTCCGTTCTTTCTGAAAAAATTCGGCATCAAATCCGTCATGCTGATGAGTATGTTTGCCTGGGTTCTGAGGTTTGGATTATTTTCCATCGGATCGCCGGAAGGAATTGGGTTGATCGCGATTATCCTTTCCAATATTATTTACGGATTAGCTTTCGATTTCTTCAATATTTCAGGTTCCCTGTTTATCGAAACTTCCACGGAATCCAAAATCAGATCTTCTGCACAGGGACTCTTTATGATGATGACGAATGGTTTTGGTGCCATTCTGGGCAGCTGGTTAAGCGGTAAGCTCATAAGCAGTTACTTCACAGGTATTGACGGTTTTAAAGACTGGCACGGAATCTGGCTGACATTTGCGATTTATGCGCTCATCGTAATGGTGCTTTTTGCAGTACTTTTCAAGCACAAACACAATCCTGCAGACGTTGCGGAAGTGCGGCACTAAACTGAAATAATTTCTACTTATTTAAAATTACATTTTCTTTGGAGAATGTAATTTTTTTATTGGAATATTCTGCTTTAATTTGCTGCTTGATAATAAATGATATTAAACTATGAAAAAAATTACAGTTGTGGGCTTAATGCTGGTTTCGGCATTAATGTTTTCCCAAAAAGTAAAGTACAGCAAAGACCAGCTGAAAGAAATGGATAACGATTTCTTCGAGCAGAGTTACAGCGGATTTTCCACCAAGAAAAACGCAAGACTTACCCTGAAGTCCGGTCGTTTTGTGGAAGGTAGGGTTTCCGATGTGGATCACAAAAAAATGCTGTTCAACGCGATTGAAATCAAAGATGAAGTGACAGGAAAAAAGGAAAAATTCCAGGCTGATGATATTCAGGAACTTTATCTGCCGGTGAGCAACTTCGAAAAAGGAATGCGCACAGCAAACTATTTCACGAAAGTAAACAACTGGCAGAATAAAAACCTGACTTCAACTACCAACAAAGGCGAAAGCCGTTATCTGAGTGTAAATACTTCCATTAAGAATAAGAAAGATTCTCAAACTTATCTGCTGCAGCTTTTGAATCCTGACTTCAGCGATAAAATTCAGGTGTTCGCAGATCCGACGGCGACTGAAACCGGTGGCGTTTCATTTGGAGTAGGTCCTCAAATTGGCGGCGGTGTTACCAAATCCTATTACTTGAAAAAAGGCGACCAGTCGTTCTGGCTGCGTAAGAAAGATTTCGAAGAAAACTACAGCAAACTTTTTGGTGACAATCCGGAGTTCATGAAGCAGTATCCTTACGATTCTGTGGAGTGGAATTTCTTCAGCTTTCTTGTTGGTAAATACACAGAAATGTCTGCTGCAAAATAATTGAATCACCATTTAAAATAAAATTACACTTTGGTTTTCTGAAGTGTATTTTTTTTTGTGCTTAAGGCAACTATTCCGAAATTAGAGCGTCCTACATATAAACAGTTAAAATGAAAAAGACAGTAATTACCCTTTCCATGCTTTACGCCATGCAGACCTTTGCACAAACAGAAGACCTCGCGGTTTTTCTTGGTGGAAATTTTCAGAAAATTGAAACTCATAAAAATCTTGGCGCTGATCTCACCGTGAGGTATTATTTTACGGATAAACTCTCTTTCGGCGGTCAGCTTCTATATGCTTCAAAAAACTACCGGGAAGACCGCTTGAGCCTGGAAAGCTTCAGATTTAATGTGGTTACACAATATGATGTTTTTCAGAGGGACAACATGTATGCCGGTTTCTTCCTGAATAATGGGGTAAAATATAGCGCGCTGCGAAATCTCGATGACGTGTATCTTGAAGAGAATAATGACGAATACGGGATGCCTTATTTCGTAGAAACAGCGCGATTACTGAATAAAGATTTCTTTTATATCCTTACTCCTGGCGCAGAAGCTTCAGTGAGAATTGCGACCATTTCTAAAGAAGACAATGCAGGAGTTTACATAACGTTGAAAGCGGGCTATGAATTCGGTTTCGGAAGAGATCATGCACTCAGATTATCTAATCCGCACGGATTTATTGGTTCGGTAGGAATCACATTTAAAGGATCAACAAAAAGTGAGGAAACGTATTAGCAAAATGACTTTTTTATTCTGATCCCTTATAAATGCACACTGAATAAAGTGTGTTTTTTTTCGTAATTTGCACAGGATTTTTATGAGGAATTTTCAGCTTTTGGGCGTGTTGCTGATTATCGCGGGAAGTTTCCTGCCATTGGTTCATATTCCCGTCATCGGAAACTGGAATTACTGGAAAATTGAACCTGTACTCGCGGCAATTTGCTGGCTGCTGTCAATTGCGGCACTCGCAGGAATTCTTAGCGGGAAACAGTTGCTGGTGAAAACCAGTGCCTTTTTGCTGATTCTGCTGTTTGCGTTCACCATTTATGCGGTAAAACAGGAATCGATGGATTTTTTTAGTTTTCTGCCGTTTACGAAACTTCAGAATCTGGCTGCATCAGTTGTAAAAATCCAGTATGGCTGGCTTCTGGAATTTGGCGGGGCACTGCTTATTTTGCTGGCAAGAATTAATAATAAATCTGAATAAATATATTTAACAGTATGAAAGAAGTATTCATCGTATCGGCTGCACGTACACCAATCGGCAGTTTTATGGGCAGTTTGTCAACTGTTCCGGCAACCAAACTCGGCGCAACTGCTGTAAAAGGCGCTCTGGATAAAATCGGACTCGATCCTAAAGAAGTGCAGGAAATTTATATGGGAAATGTGCTTCAGGCCGGCGAAGGTCAGGCTCCTGCGCGTCAGGTAGCTTTAGGTGCAGGTCTTTCAGAAAATACACCCGCGACAACGATTAATAAAGTATGCGCTTCCGGAATGAAATCCGTGATGATGGCTGCACAGGCAATTAAAGCCGGAGATGCGGACGTAATCGTTGCAGGTGGGATGGAGAATATGAGTTCTGTACCGCATTATTTTTCTGCAAGAAATGCAACGAAGCTCGGCGACGTAAAAATGCAGGACGGAATGGTTCTGGACGGACTGACCGATGTGTACAACAGAGTGCATATGGGTGTTTGTGCTGAAAAATGCGCAGCTGAATACGGATTTTCCCGTGAAGACCAGGATAATTTTGCCGTTGAATCTTACAAGCGTTCAGCAAAGGCGTGGGAAGAAGGCAGATTCAAAGATGAAGTGGTACCGGTAGAAATTCCACAGAGAAAAGGGAATCCGATTAAATTTGAGGAGGACGAAGAATATAAATCTGCCAATTTCGACAGATTCGGTTCGCTGCCGACAGTTTTCCAGAAAGAAAACGGAACTGTTACCGCAGCAAATGCTTCAACATTGAACGACGGTGCTTCTGCACTGATTGTGATGTCAAAAGAAAAAATGGAAGAACTGGGTGTGAAACCACTTGCGAGAATTGTTTCTTATGCAGATGCGGCGGATGCTCCGGAATGGTTTACGGTTGCCCCTTCGAAAGCCCTTCCGATTGCACTGAAAAAAGCCGGACTGGAAGTTTCGGATATCGATTTCTTCGAATTCAACGAAGCATTTTCTGTTGTCGGACTTGCCAACAACAAAATTTTAGGACTTGACGCATCGAAAGTGAACGTGAACGGAGGCGCGGTTTCTTTAGGACATCCGCTTGGAAGTTCAGGTTCGAGAATTCTGGTTTCGCTGATCAATATTCTGAAGCAGAACAATGGAAAATACGGAGCGGCAGCCATCTGTAACGGTGGTGGTGGAGCTTCCGCGATTGTTATCGAAAATATGCAGTAAGATAATTTCACTGATACCGATAAAGCCATTAGGAATAAACAATCAAAATTCTTGATGGTTTTTTTATTTTTGTACCGCTTTCAATCATCATTATGCAGGAAAACCATTTACCGCCCACCAAAATTGAAAAAAATGACCCGAAAATAACGAGGGCATGGTCATTTTACGACTGGGCCAATTCGGTTTATTCCCTGGTAATTACCTCCACTATTTTCCCGATTTATTATACGATTCTTACCACGAAGTACAATAAACAGGAATTTGTGGAAGCAGCGAATGAATATCAGGAAATTCCGGTAAGGCATATGATCAGGGTTTTTGGCGATACGTACGAACCTGATGCTGTTCTGAGTTTTTCATACGCCATTTCGTTCTTCCTGGTCGTTTTGCTTTCTCCGTTTCTGTCATCACTGGCAGATACGATCGGAAATAAAAAATCGTTCCTGCAGTTTTTCTGTTATCTCGGCGCAACGTCTTGTATGGGTCTTGCGATGTTTACCGGGATGAATAATGTATTTCTCGGTCTGCTCTTCAGTATTACGGCAAGTGTCGGGTTCTGGGGAAGTCTTGTGTTTTATAATTCTTTTCTGCCGGATATTGCCACGCCGGATAAACAGGATGAACTTTCGGCAAGAGGATTCATTTTTGGATACATCGGTTCAGTTGTTTTGCTGATTATCTGTTTATTTCTGATTCAGGGAATTACGGACGATCCGGAACAGCGCAACATCTGGATCCGCGTCACCTTCCTGATTACCGGTGCTTGGTGGTTTGGCTTTGCACAATACACATTCCGTCATCTTCCGCAGTTCGGAAATGTGAAGGAGAATCTACCGAAAGATCTGGTCCTGCTCAACTACAAAAATATTTTCAAGAAACACCGTGAACAGGGTGGGATTTTTGTGGTGATCAAAGACAATATTCTGTTTTACATCGATGTTGCCAAAGAGAGTTTCCGTGAGCTGATTAAAGTCGGGAAAAACCTTTTCGGAGACCGGAATCTGAAATTTTTTCTGTCGAGTTTCTTCTTTTACAGTGTAGGGATGCAGACGATCTTTCTGATGGCAACACCTTTCGGAAGTACGATGATTTTTCCGAAAAATGATGAAAAATACAAACTGATTATTACGATTCTGGTTATTCAGATTATCGCGATTTTCGGAGCTTATCTTTTCTCCCGGCTTTCGAAAAAAATCGGCAATAAAAATGTGATTACGATTGCGGTAATCATCTGGATTCTCTGCTGTCTCACAGCTTTCGTACTCACAAAAGAAAATCCGCATCTTCAGACGATCTTCTACATTCTTGCCGGATTTATTGGGTTAGTAATGGGTGGTTTGCAGGCAATGTCACGATCCACATATTCGAAACTGCTTCCGGAAAATTCGCAGGAGAACACCACGTTTTTCAGTTTTTATGACGTGCTGGAAAAGCTTGCGATTATCATGGGTATGCTCATCTTCAGCGTGTTTATTCAGAAATTTGGAAACATGCAGTATGCGTTTATTGCCATGTCCGGTTTCTTTTTGATCGGTGCAATTTTGGTTCGGTTCGTCAATTTGAAATCATTCAGATAAATTATTTTCAACATAATTGTCAGGTTGAGAATTTGCTGATTTTATGCTGCAAATTAAAAAATTTATGATATTTCTCCGAAAAAGGAGTGATTTTAGTTAAAAGGCATAATTTTCGTATCTTTGCAACTGTAAATCAGTACGGTAAAATAAACTATGACAAATCCTCTCTTTTATGCGAAAATTCTGCTGTTTGGAGAATACGGAGTCATCGAAGATTCCCAGGGTTTAACTTTGCCATACAGTTTTTACAAAGGCACGCTGAAATTTTCCGGACTACAAACCGATTTTGAGAAAAAATCCAATCAGCATTTACGTGCCTACGCAAATTTCCTCGCGACTCTTGAACTTCCTGAACCTTTCAAAATTGATGTAGAATCTTTTTTGAATGACATTGAAAACGGACTGTTCTTCGACAGTAATATTCCTCAGGGATACGGAGTCGGAAGTTCAGGCGCTTTGGTTGCAGCGATTTTCGAAAGATATTCCCTTAAAAAATATACGCCGGAAAATATTTCCAAGACGGAACTCAAAGATCTTAAAGCGATTTTTGGTCAGCTTGAAAGCTATTTTCACGGTAAAAGTTCCGGAATCGATCCGCTGATCTGCTATATGAATCTGCCGATTCTTATTGAAAACCGCGACAATGTGGATAAAGTATCAATTCCGGCAACGCAGAACGGCAAAGGAGCAATTTTCCTGATCGACAGTGGAATGGTCGGGGAAACCGGACCAATGGTTCAGATTTTTTTCGAGAAAATGAAAAAGGAAGGTTTCAGAAAGACGCTTAAAGAAGAATTTATCCGTTATAACAACGCGTGTATCGATACATTCCTGAAGAAAGAAATGAATCCGTTCTTCCGGAATCTGAAAAAACTTTCTGTCTGGGCTTACGAACATTTCAAGCCAATGATTCCTGAAAGCCTCTATAAAGCGTGGAAAAACGGACTCGATACTAACGCTTATTATCTTAAACTTTGCGGAAGCGGCGGTGGAGGTTATATTCTGGGTTTCACGCAGGATTATGACAAAGCGTCAGAAATGCTTGAAGGCTTCAACAAGGAGGTTATTTACCGCTTTTGACTCCCGGAATTCTGAATTGCCAGTGAAATAATGCAGCGAAACAATCCATTTTTTCACCGGATTTCCCAAATGATCGGTTTCCTGTTAGGAGCCCGGTTTTTCGTTACTTTACTGTTAACTTTTGCGCTGTATGTTTCCACGTTTTTTCTGTTCAGCAGGGAGGAAGGTTTCCGTGAATTTGTTTTCGATTTTAAAGTACACGGAATTATTTTCTGTGCTGTTTTGAGTATTCTTTGTGGCGGAATTATCAACCAGTTTTACGACCGCGACAAGGACCAGCTTGTAAAACCCTTCCGGAGCAGACTGCAGAAGTTTATTGAGCAGAAATATTTTCTGTACGCCTATCTTTTACTGAGCATCTTTTCTCTGGTGATTGCATGGCTGATTTCGCCAAGAGTTTTTATTTTTTTCCTGGTTTACCAGTTTCTGATGTGGTTTTACAGCCATAAACTTTCCAAGATTTTAATTCTGAACAATCTTACTTTTGTCGCGCTGACGCTGTATCCTTTTTTCGGAATGCTGATTTATTATCAGCAGTTTTCCGTGAGAATTCTGGTAATGGCAATTTTCCTCTTTCTGATTCTTCTTGCAATTGATATTCTGAAAGATATGCTGACCAAAAATGCGGATAAGGTTTTCGGTTATCAGACGCTGGCCAACCGTTTCGGAACATCGTTGTCCAAAAATATTACGGTTTTTCTATTGTCAGTGTTAGCAGTTGTAGGAGTGATTCTGGCAGTAAATCAGGGTTTTGAACTGGTGATGAGCTGGTATTTTCTGATTACGGTGCTGGTTGCTGTACTTTGCGCAGTGCTGCTGTATTCAAAAGTAAAAAACGCACGGTTTTACACGCTGAACATTCTGAGACTCTGGGTTTTTTTCGGGATTATTTCGATGCTTGCAGACGGCATTGTTTCGCGTTTCGGGTAAATATTTTCTTTTCCTTTTTTTCGTGTGAGATCAGAAGTTTTCTGAATGTTTTTCACAAAACAATTCAGTAAATTTGAAACCTCAAATACGGGAAATTTTATGTCGGTATTCAATGACACAGCTGTAGCTTTTGCAGATAAATCGGACAAACAGTTACAGAAAGCATACTGGATGTTTAAAATGATTGAGCATCCGCATCTTACAAAATGGGGCTCGGGCTTGCTGAATTTCAGCGTGCACAACAACCTTCCGTTTGCCACTAACATCGTAAAAAATACGCTGTTCGAGCTTTTTGTGGGTGGTGAAACGCGCGAAGAAAGTACCAGAGTGGTGAACCAGATGTGGAAACGCGGCGTGGGAAGTATTTTTGATTATTCTATTGAAGGAAAGGAAGAGGAAGCTACCTTTGATGCTGTATGCCGTGAAATCAAAGACATTGTGGAGTTTTCAGTCGGGAATCCGGCAATTCCGTTCATCGTTTTTAAGCCGACCGCTTTTGGCAGAATCGATTTGTATGAAGAAGTCGGGAAAGGTGTAGAACTTACCACCAGCCAGAAAGAAGAATGGGAAAGGGTGAAAAACCGTTTCAATGAAGTGTGCCGGCTTTGTCATCATCACGACAAAAAAGTGATGATAGATGCCGAAGAAACCTGGATGCAGGATGCAGCAGATGCACTTGTGGAAGAAATGATGGAACGTTACAACGGTCAGAAGCCAATCGTCTGGAACACCATACAAATGTACAGAACCGGACGCCTGGAATATATGGGCGAAAACCTGGAGCGTGCTAAAGAAAAAAATTATTTTATTGGGTATAAAATGGTTCGCGGCGCGTACATGGAAAAGGAACGAAAGAGAGCAGAGGAATTGAATTATCCGGATCCGATTCAGCCTACAAAAGACGCTTCCGACAGAAATTATAACGCAGGAATTGATTTTATCATGAATAATCTCGATCGTGTTTCCGCGTTTTTCGGTACACATAATGAGAAGTCAACCGAACTCGTTATGGATAAGATGAAGGAGAGAGGACTCGAAAACAACGATGAAAAAATTCATTTCGGTCAGCTGTACGGAATGAGCGATAATATCACGTATTACCTTGCACACCGCAATTACAACGCTGCGAAATATTTACCGTACGGTCCTGTGAAAGACGTGGTGCCTTATCTTACGCGTCGCGCTCAGGAAAATACGTCTGTTGCCGGACAAACAGGCCGTGAACTCGGGCTTATTCAGAAGGAGTTACGAAGAAGAAAAAACAGGTCCTCATAACAGAAATTTACAGAATTCAATTTATTGTATTTTGCCGAAATCATTCTTCCGCTAAATCTGAAAGGAACTTTTACCTATGAAGTTCCCGAAGAACTGCAGTCTGCAATTCAGCCCGGAATGCGCGTGCTGGTCCCGTTCCACGGCAAGAAAATTTACACCGGAATTGTTCATCAATTGCACAGCAATGAACCGGAGGCTTACAAAGCGAGGGAAATTATCAATATTCTCGATGAATTTCCGATTTTGCCGGAACCACAGCTGAAATTCTGGGACTGGCTTTCTGATTATTATATGTGTAACCCGGGCGAGATTTATCGCTTCGCGTTTCCGTCGTCGCTGAAACTCGAAAGTGAAACTTACCTGAAACTGAAACCACATGCAGTAATTGATCTGGAAATTCTGGATGTGCATGAAATGTATCTGATTCAGGCTTTGGAAGTGCAGTCGCAAATCAGTCTTTCCGCGGTGGAAGCATTTATTCCGAAAAAAGAAATTATCCGGACAGTCAACGCGCTTATCGATCTGCAGTATATTGTTATCGATGAAAAAATTGCGGAAAAATACAAGGCCAGGGAAATTTCCTATGTAAAAATAAAAGATCCGGAAACTGTAAATTCGAACCTTCCACAAATTCTTTTACAACTGAAAAAGGCAGCGAAACAGCAGGAACTTTTTTTGCTACTTCTGGAAAAGCAGACTGAAAACCCGGATAAGCCAATCAGAAAATCGGAATTGCTTGAAGAAGGAAATTTCGCATCAGCACAAATGAAAGCGCTGATTGACAAAGGTCTTGCCGAAGAATATTTCGTTCAGAAAGACCGTGCGGAAGTTTACGAAGGCGAAACGGAAAACCTGGAAGCACTTTCAGAAGAGCAGCAGTCTGCGAAGGAACAGATTGATAAATCTTTTGAAGCGGGGAAAAATGTATTGCTGCACGGCGTAACGTCATCCGGAAAAACCCATGTGTATCTTGAAAAAATTGAAGAAACGATTTCGCAGGGTAAAAACGTGCTTTTTCTGCTTCCGGAAATTTCACTGACGAAACAAATTACGCAAAGGCTTGAGAAAAAATACGGAACGCAGTTGCGTTATTATCATCAGAAACTTTCCGATTTCGAAAGGGTGGAAATCTGGAAAAGAGTTCGCAATAATGAAGTTAAAATTCTGATCGGAACGCGGGCTTCGTTTTTCTTGCCTTTTCAGAATCTTGGGCTGATCGTTGTGGATGAAGAGCATGATTCCGCTTACAAACCGCGCGAAATTTCACCTTATTTTAATGCAAAGGATGCCTCGCTGATTCTGGCAAAATTTTACGAAGCATCCGTCATTCTAGGTTCGGCAACGCCCTCTGTGGAAAGTTATTTTCTCGCTCAAACCGGAAAATTAGAATATGTATCGCTGAACCAGCGTTTTCGAAATGTTGCAATGCCGGAGTTTCATCTGATCAATTTCAGGGAAGCGATTGAATCCAAGCAGGTTGCCGGAAATTTCACGCAGATTTTGCTTGATGAAATGCGCACTCAGCTTCAGGCCCGTAATCAGATCATGATTCTGCACAACCGACGCGGTTTTGCGAGTGTCGTGGAATGTGAAAGTTGCGGATATGCTGCCTACTGCTCGAACTGCGATGTGGTGATGACTTATCACAAGTATTCGAATGAGCTTAAATGCCATTATTGCGGTCATAAAGCTGCTAAACCTTCTGTTTGTCCGAAATGCTTTTCCCAGAATCTGAATACACGCGGAATTGGGGTAGAGCAGATTTATGAAGAACTCACCAAAACCTTTCCTGATGCGGAAGTGGACAGAATGGATGTGGACAGCATGCGCAGGAAATTTGCATACGAAAAACTATACGAAAAAATAGAAAACCGGGAAACCGATATTATTGTGGGAACACAGATGATTTCCAAAGGACTGGATTTTGATCACATCGAACTGGTTGGAATTCCGAGGGCAGATCAAATGATGTACGTTCAGGATTTTCGCGCTGAAGAACGGGCGTTTCAATTAATCACGCAGGTTTCGGGACGCGCAGGAAGAGTCTCCGGAAAAGGTAAGGTTCTGATTCAGACATTTAATCCTTTTAACCAGGTTTTTCAGCTGATCAAAGAATCGGATCATGCCGCGATCTACAAATATTTCCTTGAAGAAAGGCAGAAATTCAATTATCCGCCTTATTCCCGAACCATCCTGATCGAACTGCGTCACCGCAAAGAAGACAAAGTGAACCGGGCGTCTTTATATCTTACTTCTTTGTTGCAGAAATACCTTCCGGAAAACTATATTCTCGGTCCGGAAAAAGCTCCGCTCGGAAGAATAAATTTGCTTTATCAGTATCAGGTTTTACTGAAACTTCCGCGTGGGAAAAACTATATTCAACTTAAAAATCTTGTAACGCAGGCTTTGGATGAATTTGAAGAAATCACTGCTTACCGGAGCATAAAAAAGCTGATTTTAGTCGATTTTTAACAAATTTTAACGGTTTTTTGAGGAATTTACAATGATTAATTTGCTGATTTTCAGCAATAATTTCTATTTTTGAATCATCATGTGCTGCTATGGAGCGCTGTTTGCAATAAATAACGCGCACAACATAGTAATATAATGAAGATAAAAAATTGAATAAATGATAAAATATAAAAAAATTTTAACGGGAGTTACAGTAGCACTTTCTGCATTCGCTTTTGGGCAGTCGGGAAGTTCTTCGGCAAGACAATATCCTTCGATGTACGAAAACCAGACATCGATTAATTTGCCTGGAACTGTAACACCTGCAGCAGACAAAATTGTACTTTCCGCGAAAGAACTGGTGGACATCAACCTGAATACGATGATGACCGATTCCGTTCTGAAAAATGCGAAATGGGGTTTTGTGCTGTATGACCCAAAAACCAAGAAAGTAATTTCTTCGTATAATGAATCCACGCCGCTGATTCCGGCATCAACTACCAAACTTTTAACTACCGAATCTGCGCTGAATTTTGTAGGTGAAAAATTCCGCTGGGTTACGCAGCTTGAATATGCCGGTGAAATTGACGAGGAAGGAGTACTGGACGGAAATCTTTACATTGTAGGCAGCGGCGATCCAACACTCGGTACCGGAAAAGCCGGAGCGAGCACTTACAGCAGCATCGTAAAAGATTTCGGCTATGCACTGGCAGAAAATGGCATCAAGAAAGTAACCGGAAACATTTATGTGCAGACCGCGGTATTCAAGGAAAATAAACTGGCTAAACTTCCGGCAAACATTGTATGGATGGAGCAGAAGCAGTATTATCTTCCGGTTGGAACTACAATGAACATCAACCCGGCCAACGAAAGGCTGATTGCTAAGAAAAATAATCCTTTCCAGGATTCCAAGAACTTCTATTACGTATCGCCATACATCAATCAGATTGTTTATGCTGATAAGTTTGAAGGCGGATCGTTTACTACGAAAATTGCAGATGCACCTTATTCACTGGCAAATGCACTGCGTGCTTCCCTGATTAAAAGCGGAATTCCGGTAGTAGGAAAAGTGGAAGGAAAAATCGTAGACCTTACTCCTGAAAAAAGAAAAGTAGTAACGGCTTACAGAAGTCCGATGCTTGCCGATATTGTAATAGATACGAACCAGAGAAGTGATAATGCCCTTTCTGAAGCGATGCTGAGAATGCTTGGTTTCCAGAGAAACGGCGACCAGACTCTGGATTCCGGTAGAAGAGCGGTTCTGGATCATCTGAATGAAATCGGTTTTGATGTTCAGGGACTTTCTTATCTTGACGGCAGCGGACTTTCGAGAGGAAATACGGTTACTCCGATTGCACAGGTGAAATTCCTGACCGATCTGATGAACGAAAAATATTACAAAACATTTTTCGAATCACTTCCGATTGCCGGACAGACAGGAACATTGAAAAAATCTTTTGCAGGAATCGGTAACGGCCAAATCTTCGCAAAAACAGGAACCCTGAATAAAGTGAAAACACTTGCAGGTTTTGTGAAGACCAACACAGGAAGAACGCTTGCTTTTTCACTGATGGTTAATAATTATTCCGGTTCAGTTGACCAGGTTAAGAACCGTATGGAGAAAATTCTTGCTCCGACACTGAATCTTTAAATTTTACACAATAAAACCAATAAAACCTTTCATCTTTTTCGGTGAAAGGTTTTTTTATCCTCAACGTTTGTATATTTGACATATGAAAAAAATCTCCTTCCTTATATTGCTGCTGTTTATAAGTGCGCTTTCAGCCCAGGATGTTATAGAAAGGCATTCAGGAGTTTTGCAAAAGGAGCAGCAGGCCTATTACAAAATGGCTGCAGGCAACATCAATCCCAATACCCTGAATTACGATTTGCGTTATCAGAGAATGGATCTCGAACTCAACCCTGCACAAAGTATGGTTTCGGGATCGGTAACATCGCATTTTATTCCGAATCAGAGTATGAATGCAATTTATTTTGATCTGAGCCATGCCGTTCCTGTTTCGCAGGTATTGTATCATGGCGTAAGCATTCCGTTTCAGCAGCTGCCGACAAAAGAACTGAGAATAGATTTCGTTGCGGCGCGTCCGGCAAATGTGCTGGATTCACTTACGATTCATTATGCCGGAGCGCCGGATTTGACGTACAACGCTTTAAAAACCAGTATGCAGAATGGTGTACCGATTATGGCATCACTGAATGAACCATACGGTGCACAGGATTGGTTTCCTACAAAACAGAGTCTTAACGACAAGATTGAGAAATTCGATTTTAAAATCACCACACCCGACACCTTCAGTGTTGCGGCAAACGGACTTCTGATGTCTGAAACAGCGCTTCCGAATAACAGAAAACTAACTTTCTGGCGCACCAATTATCCGATGACAGCCTATCTTGCAGCGGTCTCGATTACCAATTTTACCAAGCTGAATGATGTGATTGGAAATCCACCGATTCCGTTTGTGAATTATGTTTACCCGACGACTGCAGCAGATCCAGCAAAAATGGCCAATATCGAATGGACGAAGCAGGCGATGATCACCTTTGAAAATTATTTTGGAGCGTATCCGTTCCGTAATGAAAAATACGGCCACATGGAATTTGATTATGGCGGAACCTGCATGGAGCATCAGACGATGAGTTCGATGAGCAGTTGGGGGAGAGGCGTAATTGCACATGAGCTCGCTCACCAGTGGTTCGGTGATAAAGTAACCTGTAAAACCTGGAATGATATCTGGATCAATGAAGGATTTGCGGTTTTTGGCGAACATGTGGCTTATGAGAAAATTCTTCTTTCACCCTCAGCTTTTCTGCAGTATCTGCAGGGACAAAAAGATTATATAACGAGTGTTGACAACGGAAGCACTTATGTTCCTGATGCATCTTTAATGAATGTCGGACGGATTTTTCACGGCAGACTTACTTATGCGAAAGGCGGATACCTGTTACGAATGATTAAATGGATGGTTTCAGATCCGGTATTTTATAATGCGCTTCAGCAGTACCATGTGCGGCCAAATCTCGCCTATAATTATGCTTCAGTGGACGATTTTAAGGCATCTTTCCTGCAGTCGACCGGACGTGATCTTACAGAGTTTTTTAACGACTGGTACTACAATCAGGGGCATCCCACTTACAACATCACCTGGAACCAGCTTCCGAACCAAAGCATTGCTTTCAGAGTAAACCAAACGCAGAGCCATGCTTCAGTTTCTTATTTTGATATGCAGCTGCCAATCAGAGTAAACGGTACACACGGTGAAGTTGCTTATTTCGCACCAAATAATACGGTAAACAACGAATATTTTGTTTTTCCGCTGAACTTTACAGTTGCATCCGTGGATTTCAATTACGAATTCCAGATTCTGGAAAAAAATTCCACGGTAACACGCGATCTCACAATGAATGTTGCCGAAACCGGATTGCAGGAATTTGTAATTTATCCTGTGCCTGCAGGCGATGAACTCAACATTAAAGGAATCGACAGAACAGTTCCATACAAAATTTTCAGCGCTGACGGCCGTCTCGTGAAAAACGGAAAATACAATCCGGAAACAGCCATCAATGTATCAGAACTGGTAAAAGGAGCATACATAATCAATATCGACGGCAGAAGTGTGAAATTCACCAAGAAATAATCAAAATAAAATACCGACAGTAGCCTTCAGCATTGAAGGCTATTTTTCATTAAATTCGCAAAAATCTTAAAAGAGTAAATTATGATTTCTGAGCAATATCTGCAAAATCTGAGAAGTGAACTTCAAAATATCGAAAACGACGGGCTGTACAAAAGAGAGCGAATCATTACTTCGCAGCAATCCGCTGAGATAGAAGCAAACGGCAGGAAACTGTTAAATTTCTGTGCAAATAACTATCTGGGACTTTCCAACAATCCGAAAGTAATGAAAGCTTCACAGGATATGATTGAAAGCCACGGTTACGGAATGTCTTCAGTTCGTTTTATTTGCGGAACTCAGGATATTCACAAGCAACTGGAGGAAAAAATATCCCAGTTTCTCGGTATGGAAGACACAATTCTGTATGCAGCATGCTTTGATGCAAACGGTGGTGTTTTCGAACCTCTTTTTACCGATGAAGATGCTATTATTTCTGATGAACTGAACCACGCTTCAATTATCGACGGAGTCCGTCTTTGTAAAGCTGCACGTTACCGTTATAAAAACAACGATATGGCTGATTTGGAAGAGCAACTGAAAGCTGCTTCCGAAAAAAACCACCGTTTCAAAATTATTGTAACAGACGGCGTTTTCTCCATGGACGGAATTGTGGCAGATTTGAAAGGTCTTTGTGATCTTGCCGACAAATACGATGCTTTGGTAATGGTGGACGATTCTCATGCGACAGGATTTATCGGAAAAACCGGACGCGGAACGCATGAAGCGAATGAAGTTATGGGAAGAGTGGATATCATCACTTCCACTTTAGGAAAAGCTTTGGGCGGTGCTTTGGGCGGATTTACTTCCGGAAAAAAAGAAATTATCGAAATGTTGAGACAGCGTTCAAGACCGTATCTTTTCTCAAATTCACTTGCTCCGGGAATTGTGGGTGCCGCAATGAAAGTTCTCGACATGATTTCTGATGATACTACACTTCGCGACCGTGTAATGGAAAACGCCGAATATTTCCGTACAGAAATGAAAGCCAAAGGTTTTGATATTCCCGACGGCGATGCAGCGATTGTTCCGGTGATGCTTTATGACGCACCGCTTTCGCAGAAAATGGCAGAAAAACTGATGGATGAAGGAATTTACGTTATCGGTTTCTTTTATCCGGTGGTTCCGAAAGGTAAGGCGAGAATCCGTGTTCAGCTTTCTGCAGCTCATACGAGAGAACAGCTGGATAAAGCCATCAATGCATTCGAAAAAGTAGGAAAAGAGTTAGGCGTTATAAAATAAAGCAATGATCTTTAAGAGAATATTAGGACTGTTTTTTATTTTTCTGGCCGTTTCGGTTTTAAGTCAGAAAAAAGATACGATAATTATTGATCAGGACGATGAAATTAAGATTGATGCGCTTCCGTACTACAATTTCGGTAAAGGCGTTGGAATGACGTCGCCCGACAGTTTGTTTCAGATGAACATCCGTTTCAGAATGCAAAACCGTCTGGAAATCTTCAATGATGACGGTGAAACTTCCTATGAAGCGATGATTCGCAGACTCAGACTCCGTTTTGACGGTTATGTTGGAGATCCGCGTTTTCTTTATGCCATTCAGCTTTCATTTTCACCGAAAGACGTCGGTCCGCTTGAAGACGACGGCGATCTGAACATCATCCGTGATGCGATGATTTTCTACCAGCCGAACAAAAATTTCAGTTTCGGATTCGGACAGACAAAATTACCCGGAAACCGGCAGAGAGTGAACTCTTCGGGAGCTTTGCAGCTTACAGACCGCTCCATCAACAACGCTAATTTCAATATTGATCGTGACTTCGGGATCCATGCTTATTATCTGAATAACCTGAGCAGAGATGATTTCGGTTTCAACATCAAAACCGCTGTTTCCACAGGTGAAGGAAGAAACTGGACGAGAACGAAAGACGACGGTTTGGCTTACACAGGTCGTGTAGAACTTTTTCCACTTGGTGCTTTTAAAAAAGGCGGTGAATATTTTGAAGGTGATCTGATGCGTGAAGAAACTCCGAAACTTTATTTGGGCGGAACGTATCATTATAATCATAAAGCCAGAAGAACTGCCGGACAAACCGGAGCAACTCTTTTTGAGCAGCGTTCCATGAGTTCAGTTTTGCTGGATGCGATGATGAAATACAACGGTTTCTCATTCATGACAGCTTATATGAATCGTAATACGCCAGGAGAAACACCGATAACCTACAATCCGCTGGATATTACCGAATTGCGCCATGTGAACAGTGGAAATGGTTTTGATGCTCAGCTGAGTTACACTTTGCCAAGCAACTGGGAATTTATCGGGAGATATTCTAAACTGAATCCACACAGGGATATTTTTCAGTTTACACCGAAACAGCAACAGTATTCATTCGGTATCACAAAGTATATCTGGGAACACGCGTTTAAGGCACAAATGGAAGTCAGCAAAAATGATTACCAGTTTTTCAACGGTACGAAAGACGACAACTGGTACCTGCGTTTCCAAATTGAAATGGGAATCTAATTTTATTGCATAATAATCAGGTTAATAATCAAAACAGTTCTAACATAAAGTATCAAGAAAACTGCTGGATCCAGAATCTGAAAAGAAATATATCTATTGAAATGCTGGCAGAGCCTGAGTTTTATTAAATAAAAAATTCCCGAAAATACTTCGGGATTTTTTTGTACCTATGATCACCGTAAAAACATTATTTAAACAATGGGAAAAAAACTTGTCATGCTGCTACTTTTCTGCAGCTCTGTTCTTGGTTTTGCGCAGCATGGTGATCCGAATTCCATGGCGACTTTCGGACTAATTACCTCTTTTGTCAACCAGCGCTGGAACGTCGGTTACATGCACAAACTGAACGACCGAATCTGGATTGGAACAGATCTCGGCTTTGGAGCAAAGGGAATGGTTGTACCACCTGCTCAGGATGTACTCAGTTATAAATCGTTTGAAGTAAGACCTGCCGTTTATTACAGTCTTGCCCCGGAATCCAGGCTGAAGCATTTTGTAGGAGCCGAATTTTTCCATGTTTCGACAGAAAGAAGGGAAGATTATTTTCATTTTTGGGATGATCATCTATATTACTGGGCAGATGTCGCTACAATGAACAGAAAGAAAACCGGTGCGAACATCACATACAGTATCCTGTTACACGGTGAAAAATCCCGTATAGCATTTATGCCAAGAATTGGTCTGGGAGTCCGTAATCTTCAAATTAACTATAGCGATCCCGTAAATGTATCGGAAGCGGTACCGCCGACCGACGGATTTCCACCATTCAGTAATTCACCCCGTGAAGGAACCAGTTTTAATTTTGATGTTGACATCAAGCTGGTTTATAAATTTTAAAATTTCAGCTGCAAATCCATATCTTTGCAGCTAAATTTTTTGGATGCTTTATACCATCTTAAAAGCGGTTCACATTATTTTTATGGTCAGCTACTTTGCGGGAATTTTTTACCTCGTAAGGATTTTTGTATATTATAAAGATACGGACAGTTTTGAAGATGAAAAGAAATCCATTCTGCGGGAACAGTATATTTTTATGGCGAGGCGTCTTTGGAACATCATCACCGTTCCTGCAGGAATCATTATGCTGGTTAGCGGAATTACGCTGATTATAGTTAATCCCGCGCTGCTTAAAATGCCGTGGTTTCACCTGAAACTTACTTTTCTGATCGGCCTGGCTGCGTATCATTTCTGGTGCTGGAAGAAAGTGGTACAAATCCGTAACCTGAGCGGAAATGTTTTGCCAACTGCCAATTTAAAACTGAGACAGGCGAACGAAATTGCGACTTTCCTGCTGTTCCTGATCGTGTTTACAGTGATTCTGAAAACAATGGTGCTGGAATACTGGTGGCAGCTGCTTTTGGGATTCTTCGCGCTGGTGGCGGGCATCATGCTTATTGTAAAACTGGTGAATAAAAATAAAAAATAGAAATCTACCTGATTTGCAGAGATTTCGTACAGATATTTATGATTGCAATTTTTAGAAAAGAACTTTGGAGTTACTTCGGAAACTGGAGCGCCTGGGTTATTATCGCGGGTTTCAGCATTATCGGGACGCTGTTTCTTTTTTTCTTTGAAAACAGTTCCAATATTTTCGATATCGGCAGCGCAACGCTGCAAAGTTATTTCGCTCTTACACCATGGCTTTTAATGTTTGTAATTCCGGCTCTTGCAATGAAAACTTTTGCAGAGGAACAGCAAACCGGAACGCTGTCGTGGCTTTTTTCGCAGCCTTTGAAAATTTCGGAAATCGTATTGGGAAAATTTCTTTCAGTATGGCTGGTCGGAATTCTGTGCATACTTCCGTCTCTGGTTTATCTGTACACAGTGTATGTTTTGGGAGTGCCTGCAGGAAATATCGATTTTGGCGCAACTTTCGGAAGTTATATCGGACTGGTGATTCTCGTTGCGGCTTTCGCAGCAGTTGGAATTCTCGCTTCATCGCTGTCTTCTAATCAGATTATGGCTTATCTTTTAGGAGTGTTCATGAGTTTTATTCTGTATTTCGGAATTGAGCAGCTTGCGAGTTATAAACTTTTGGGCGGAGCAGATTACGTGCTTTCTTCGCTCGGGTTTTATCAGCATTTTATTGCATTTACACGCGGACTGATCGATTCTCGTGATGTGATGTATTTCGGAATGGTGATCGGTGTTTGCCTGTATCTTGCCGCCTATTTTGTAAAGCGCAAAATCTAAGAAATTCAGTATTTTGAAAATGAGCAGAAATCAGATTATATATATTGTTGCAGCAGTTATTTTATTACTCGGTGCGTTCGGTGTTTTTTCTTACCGCGCCGATTTAACCGCTGAGAAAAGATATACGCTTTCAGATAATTCCGTAAAGGTTCTGGAAGCTGTGGAAAAACCTCTCTTGGTGGAAGTTTACCTCGACGGTGATTTTCCGGCAAGTTTTAAGCAGCTTCAGAATGAAACGAGGTTTATGCTGGAGGAATTCCGCAAAATAAATTCCCGTATTGATTTTAAATTTATCGATCCCATCAAAACCAAAATGTCGCAGGATACTTTGATGGCAATGGGAATGGAACCTTCAGTGCTTCCCGATATTAAGGATGGAAAAGTTAATCAGATCCTCATGTTTCCTTATGCTGCCGTGAAATATGACGGAAAAGGAGTGAGTCTTCCTCTGATTGTTCAGCAAAGTGAAATCGACGGTGATACGCAACTCAGAAAATCGATTGAAAATCTCGAATACAACCTTGTTTCCCATATTAAGCGTGTTTCAAGCGGAACCCGGAAAAATATCGGCATCGTCATCAATCAGGACGAACTGAGTCCAGATGAATTCCAGGGATTTATGCACATGGCGCTGGAAAATTATAATGCAGGACCTGTGGTTCCGGCAAACGGCAGGGAACTTACCAATGCGGATATACCGACGCTGAAAAAAATGGATGCGCTGGTGATTGCAAAACCGAGAAAACCGTTCACTGACGGCGAAAAAGTTGTTCTAGACCAATACATTATGAACGGAGGTAAAACGCTCTGGATGATTGATGCGGTAAACGCCGAAATGGATACTTTATACCGTTCGCAGAAAATTATGGCGTATCCGATCGACATCAACATGACGGATTTCTTCTTCAATTACGGGGTTAGAATTAATGCCGGGCTTGTAAAGGATATGCAGAAATCGGCACTGATTAAAATCGTGACCGGCGAAGTTGCAGGAAATCCGCAGTACAGCAGTTTTCTGTGGCCATACTTTCCATTGGGAATTGCGGAAAAAGAAAACACGATTACCAGAAATATCAATCCTGTAAAGTTCGAATTTCCAACTTCGATCGACACGCTTGCAAGACCGGGAATTAAAACTGAAGTGCTGTTTGAAAGTTCCGGCAGAACATCTGTTAAATCAGTTCCTAATTTTGTGGGATTATCTGAAATCGTGAAAACAGACAGCATATCAGAATTTGAAAAAGCGACGACACCTAAGATTTTTGCGGTTTCGTTAAGTGGAAAATTCAGATCTGCGTATGCTGCAAGAACGGAAAGAAATTCCTATCCGGGTTTCAAAGCACAGAGTCCGGAGAATAAAATGATCGTGATTTCGGATGGTGATGTCGGGAGAAACCAGATGCAGAAAGGGCAGCCTTTGCCTTTGGGAGCAGATCTCCTGACACGACAGCAGTACGGGAACGAACAGTTTCTGAGAAATACACTTGATTATCTTCTCGACGATTCCAACCTGATGGAATTGCGGAACAGGAATATTGAATCCCGACTTCTCGACAGACAGAGGATTAACGAAGAAAAAACGAAATGGCAATGGATAAATCTGCTGTTGCCGCTTGTGATAATCGGTTTGCTTGCAGCACTTTTTGCCTGGCTTAGAAAAAGAAAATTCGATTAGAATAACCGGTGGGTCATTTCAGACGTCTTTGATGTAATCGTCAAAGTCGAGAAAAAATCGTTCAAAGCCGTCCATTTTTTCAACGAAAAATTCAAAGATTTCCTGCCATGTGTTCCTGTTGTAGATGGAAACACCTGTTTTCGTAATCCAGAACCGGCTGATGGTTTTGCCGTTTTCCAGAACCAGGTGTTCGTCTTTCTCATAATCACCAATATACTCCGGAAGCATATTTTCAAGTGATTCAATCTTTTCGAAATACGCATTTCGGTAAACTTCGTCTTTCATTTCGATATCAAGTGAAACTTCTGCCTTCCTGTTGTCAGCAAAAAACTTGAATGAAAAATCCTTGATTTTCGTATCGTACAGAATCCATTTTCTCGGAAAACTTTTCCCGAAAGCTGTCCAGAATTCTGTTTTTAGCTGCTGTGCTTCCTGTTTTGAAAACATTGATGACCTGTCGTTTTATTCGTAATCTCAAAAATGCTGAAATTTTGCAGATTAATAATTACAAAATACGCATACATTTTCTTCATCGTGATTGTGTCCGGTATTTTGAAAATTTCTGCAACAAAAGTTAAAAATGCCTAAAATAAGCACATTCTGCGTACAAGTTCGGAACTAACCGAACTAAGTTTTATATCTTTGCGGTTATGACGAAAAAATTTGAAATAGACAATGAACTGTTTCATGATCTCGTACAGTATTATTCAGCAGCATTTAATCTTCCGGCTCTGGCAGCGAAGATATACTGTTATTTATTTTTTGATTTTAAAAGGACAGGTGTAACATTTGACGAATTGATGGACATATTCCAGGTAAGCAAGAGTTCGGTTTCTACAAGCCTTTCACTTTTGCTTAAGTTAAATCTGCTGAAAGAATACTCGAAAATAGGAGAACGAAAGCGAAATTTTGTAATAAACGAGGATTTCGCAAAATTTAAATTTGAAAAACTTATTTCCAACCTGAAAGAAGAGCTTTCAATACTCGACCGTTTACAGGAATTCCACGGAGAAAAATCGGAAAGATACCTGTGGTACAGGGAAATGGTAAATAAGAATATCGACATAATGGAAAATTCAGTAAGTAAATTATGATAAGCAGGAAAATCAGTCTGTTGGCTTTTACATCTTTGTTTTTAGCTGCTGCCTGTAAAAAGGAAGAAGCACCAAGACAGGATGGCCCGAAAGCCGTAACGACCGTGAAAGTGGACAGCCGGAATGTAACAGGCTACAACGAATTTCCTGCAACGGTGGAAGGCAGGGTGAACAATGAAGTTCGTGCAAAAATTCAGGGCTATATCACGCAAGTACTGGTAGACGAAGGACAGTATGTGCAACGCGGACAGCCTTTGTTCCGTCTTGAAACCGACGTTCTTACGCAAAGCGCTTCAGCAGCAAGAGCAGGAGTTGGTGCGGCACAGTCGTCTGTTGCGGCCGCAAATGCTAATGTGAAAGCAGCACAGGCAGCTGTAAATGCAGCGCAGGTAGAAGTGAACAAATTGCGTCCACTGGTTGAGAAAAATATTATCAGCAGCATACAGCTTCAGACGGCGCAGGCAAATCTGGCACGGGCTCAGGCGCAGCTTTCTCAGGCTTTGGCTTCAAAACAGGAAGCGAATGCAGGCGTTTCTCAGGCAAGAGCAAATTATCAGGGAATACAGGCGAATGTGAATTATTCGGTGATTACAGCACCGGTTTCCGGAGTAGTCGGGAAAATTAATCTGAGAACCGGTAGTTTGGTCGGACCGTCTGATCAGACTTCCATCACAACGGTTTCCGATACAAGCGAGCTGTACGCTTATTTTTCAATGAATGAAAAAGAATATCTGGATTTTCTGAAGAATTCATACGGTGCAACAGTTCCGGAGAAACTTAAGAACATGCCCATGGTTGATTTCCGGATGGCAAACGGTGATATTTATCCTGAAAAAGGGCGCGTAGAAGCAGTTACAGGTCAGATTGATCCGCAAACCGGAACGATACAGTTCCGGGTTTCACTGCCAAATCCGCAAAAACTGCTGAGCAATGGAAACACCGGAACCATCCTTGTTCCGAATATTTACGACAATATTCTGGTTGTTCCTGCGAGTTCAACCTACGAACAGCAGGGCCTGGTTTATGTATATAAAGTAGAGAAAGACACGGCACGCAACCAGGTGATTGAAGTAGCTGACCGCGTAGATAATCTTGTGCTCATAAACAAAGGTGTGAAAAAAGGTGAAACCGTCGTTGCACAGGGCGTAGGAACACTGAAAGACAGAACGGCAGTTAAAGGTGAACTGAAAACTATTGACGAAATTACCGATGCCATTCAGCCGGTATTTGCAGATTGATACGTAAAAACCAGGTAAATATCGCTTTAGAGCCAATTGCTCTGAAAATCAAATCAATTTATGGTAAAGAAATTTATTAACCGGCCCGTCTTATCGACCGTAATATCCATTATGATTGTCATTCTGGGGATTCTCGGTTTGTTTGCGCTGCCGATTACACAATATCCCGAGATTGCGCCGCCAACAGTCCGCGTTTCCGCAAATTATACCGGAGCGAATGCGATCACCGTACTGAATTCAGTTGTAATTCCTATTGAAGAACAGGTAAACGGTGTGGAAGGAATGGACTATATTTCCTCCAGTGCCGGAAACAACGGTTCAGCGTCTGTCACAGTATTTTTTAAGCAGGGAATCAATGCAGATATCGCGGCGGTGAATGTTCAGAATGCAGTACAGCGCGCAATGCCTGTTTTGCCAAATGAAGTAACGAGATCGGGAGTTACCACATCGAAACAGAATTCCAGTGCGCTGATGTTCCTGTCTTTTTATACGTCAAATCCGGCGCTGAACGAAGTCTGGCTCCAGAATTTTCTGAATATCAACATCACTCCGCAAATCAGAAGGATTAACGGTGTCAGCGACGCGCAGGCATTCGGTGGAAAGACGTATTCCATGAGAATCTGGCTCGATCCTGCAAAGATGGCAACATACGGTCTGGAACCTACAGAAGTAAGTAATGCGATCAATGAGCAGTCGCGGGAAGCAGCTGCGGGTCAGCTCGGGGAAAACAGCGGTTCCTCTTTTCAGTATGTAATCCGGTATTCGGGGAAATATGATGAAGTGGAGCAGTACGAAGATATCATTCTGAAATCTTTGGGTGGCGGACAATACCTTCGTTTAAAAGATGTGGCTGAAATTGACCTCGACGCACTCAGTTACAATTCAATTGGTGAAAACTCCGGAAACAGGTCCATTTCGATGGGGATCTTTCAGACACCGGGTTCCAACGCACAGGAGATTATCGAAAATGTAAAAATATTTCTGGAAGAAACCGCAAAAACTCTTCCCGAAGGCGTTGGTTATACCATTAATTTTGATACGAATGAATTCCTGGAAGCCTCGATCAGCAAAGTAATTTACACCATTCTGGAAGCTTTCGTGCTCGTATTTCTGGTGGTTTTTATATTCCTGCAGGATTTCCGGTCCACGCTGATTCCGGCAATCGCAGTTCCGGTTTCTATTGTCGGTACGTTTTTCTTTCTGAATCTGCTCGGATATTCCATAAACCTGCTTACGCTATTCGCACTGGTGCTTGCAATCGGTATTGTAGTGGATGACGCAATTGTTGTCGTGGAAGCAGTTCACGCAAAACTTGAACAGGGAATCAACGATGCCAAAAAGGCAACAGGTGAAGCCATGGATGAAATTACCGGCGCGATTATTTCCATCACGCTGGTGATGGCTGCCGTGTTTATTCCGGTAACTTTCATGACGGGACCAGCCGGTGTTTTTTATCAGCAGTTTGGGGTTACGCTGCTTATTTCCATTCTAATTTCTGCCGTTAATGCACTTACGCTGAGTCCGGTCTTATGTTCTATTTTCCTGAAACCGAATCATGCGCACAACAAGGAATATGCGGAAATGAACCTGAAGGATAAATTTTTCTACAAATTCAACAGCGGATTTAATGCAGCAACAAGGAAGTACGGAAACTCGTTTAATTTTCTTTTTAAGCATAAATGGGTAACCTTACTCATTTTTCTGGCAGGCGGACTGACGTTCTGGTGGGCAAATTCTACCATAAAAACCGGATTTATCCCAAAAGAAGACCGTGGAATTATTTTTACCGATGTACTTCTTCCGCCCGGCGCTTCGATGGAGCGAACCTATGCAGTATTACGAGACCTGATGGTGGAAGCGGAGAAAATTCCGGGTGTTCAGAACGTTACTTTTACCGCAAGCCGCGGTTTTATGTCGGGCAGCGGTTCCAACGTGGGTCAGGCTTTCATCAGGCTGAAACCGTTTGACGAACGTTATGATGCAGACGATCAGTCCGATGCTGATATCACCAAGAAATTATTTGGACTTGCCTCGAAATTCCCGGATGCAAAAATTGTGTTCTTCTCTCCACCGAGTGTTCGTGGATTTGGCTCCAGTGACGGATTTTCTGCCGTAATTCTGGACAGGGCTGGAAATGAACTCTCTGAACTGAGTTCTGTTTCCCAGAATTTTGTAGGTGCTTTGATGCAAAGACCTGAAATTCAGTTTGCATCAGCAGCATTCAGCACGGGATATCCGCAATATGAAATGGTAATTGATGTTCCGAAAGCAAAGGAAGTCGGGGTATCTGTTACGAGTATTTTAAGTGCAATGCAGGGTTATGTCGGTGGTATTTTTAGCACAGATTTTACCAAATATGGTAAACAGTTCCGGGTGATGATTCAGTCACTGCCGGAAGACAGGGAAAGTACAGCCGATCTTCACCAGTATTTTGTACGGACAGAGTCGGGGCAAATGACACCGATTTCGCAGTTTGTAACCATGGAAAGAACTTACGGTCCACAGTCGATTGAGCGCTACAACCTTTTTACGGCGGTTAATATTACGGGTTCATCTAATCCGGGATATTCTACCGGTGACGCCATTCAGGCTCTGGAAGCAACTGCTGCAGAAAATTTACCTGCAGATTACACGGTGGAACTTACGGGTCTCTCCAAAGAAGAACAAAAAGCCGGAGCGCAGACCTATATTATTTTCCTGCTGAGTTTTGTCTTTGTTTATTTTATTCTTTCCGCACAGTACGAAAGTTTTATACTGCCGTTTGCGGTAATTCTTTCGCTTCCTCTCGGTGTTGTTGGCGCATATTTCGGACAACGGGTGCTTGGTCTGGAAAATAATATTTATTTCCAGATTGCCATCGTGATGCTCATCGGACTTCTTGCAAAAAATGCGATTTTGATTGTTGAATTTGCCGTGCAACGGCGTCATCACGGAGAAAGTATAGAGATGTCTGCAATAAATGCCGCAAAGGCAAGGCTGCGTCCGATCCTGATGACTTCGTTTGCATTTATTTTCGGAATGTTGCCGCTGGTTTTTTCTTCCGGAATCGGAATGGTGGGTAACAGAAGTATCGGAACAGGAGCTGCTGCCGGACTTCTGATCGGTACAATTTTCGGACTTGTAGCGATTCCCGTTTTATACGTGATCTTCCAGCGTCTTCAGGAAAAAGTGAAACCGCTCGATACAAAAGCTTTAAATACAGGTGAATAATATCAGATCGTATTTTCAACAAAGAGAACAATGAAATTAAAACAAATAATTGCGTCAATTCTGCTACTGTCACTGATTTTTTCCTGTACCGCACGAAAAAATTACGAGAGAGATCCCAATATTGTAGAACCTGACCTTTACCGTACAGATCTTCTGCCGAAAGACAGTCTCGGAATAGGAAGCATTTCATGGAAAGAAATTTTTACAGATCCTGTACTGCAGCGACACATCGATGACGCACTTCAAAATAACCTCGATATCAGGATTGCCCTTCAGAATATTATCGCATCAGAATCCTATCTGAAACAATCGAAGGCGGCATATTACCCAACCCTCAATGTGGGACCGAATTACTCTTTCAACACGCAGTCCCTCAATACACAGTTCGGACAGATCATTGGTGCGCGGCGCTATATTAATCAGGTTGATATTACAGGAAATCTTAACTGGGAAATCGACATTTGGGGAAAACTTGCAGCGCAGGAACGGGCACAGCTTGCCACATATCTCCGGACGGTTGCCGCGCATCAGTCGGTAAAAAGCGATATTGTTGCAGGATTTGCTACAGGCTATTATCAGTTGCTTACGTATGATGAGCAGGCCAGAATTATCTGGGAAACCATTGCTGTACGCGAGCAAAATCTCGAAACTACGAAAGCGTTAAAAGAAGCCGGACTTCTTACTGAAGTTGCCGTGCAGCAAAGCCAGGCGTTGGTTTTGAATGCGGAAAGTTTGCTGATCAATATCGAAGTGCAGACCGAACTTCTTGAAAACGCGCTGAGCTTACTGAAAGGAATTCCGTCGCAGAGAATTGAAAGGACTGCGATTGCCAGTCAGTTTTTTCCTCCAAATCCGGAACTTGGATATCCTGTAAGTCTTTTGGCAAACCGTCCCGATGTTAAAATGGCAGAATACGATCTGATCCGCACTTTTGAACTGACGAAAGCGGCACACGCGCAATTTTATCCGACGCTCCGAATTACCGGAAGCACTGGTTTACAGTCGGTGGACATCGATGAACTGTTCAGTGTGAGTTCTATTTTTGGGAATGTGGTTGGCGGACTTCTGCAACCGGTGTTTAACGGACGTCAAATCCGCACACAGTATGAAGTGAGCCTGACAGAACAGGAAAAAGCTTATCTGAATTTCCGAAAATCAGTTCTTACAGCCGGACAGGAAGTTTCGGATGCATTGAAGACGTTTACAGCGCAGGATAGATTTATCGCGATCAAAAATCAGGAACTCGAGGCGTATGAAAAATCCGTGAAATTCAGCCAGGAACTCGTAAATTACGGAATGGCAAATTACCTTGAAGTTCTCAACGCTTCCGTAAATCAGCTCAGTACAGAACTGGCAATTGCCAATGCCAATTTCACCAAACTTCAGGCTGGTGTTGAACTTTACCGGGCTTTAGGCGGCGGCTGGAAATAAAAAGAACTGACCATGCAAAAAATTGAACGATACCTCTCAGAAATTCTGGAAGTCCCGCAAACGGAACTGCAGACCTGCTCCACGTTTTATACGATAAAAAATTATCGCAAAGGTGAATTCCTGTTACAGGCAGGCGAAGTGTGTCATTACAATTTTTTTGTTGAGGAAGGTCTTTTGCGTATGTATTCCATCGATCAGCAGGGAAAAGAGCACATCATACAGTTTGCACCGGAAATGTGGATGATGAGTGACCGAAGTTCACTTTTTTTCAAAGAGAAATCCAATTATTACATTGAAGCGGTGGAAGACAGTCAGGTTCTTTTGCTGTCCCCGGATTTTTTTGTCGATTTAAAGAAACAGTTTTCGGGAGCGGTTACCGCAAATGATTTACTTCTGCAAAGGCACATTTTGAGTCTGCAAAACCGGGTAAATTCGCTTCTTGCAGATTCTGCTGAAAAGCGCTACCTCGATTTTATCAAAATGTATCCGGATATCATGTCGCGCGTTCCGCAGTGGATGGTTGCATCTTATCTGGGAATTACACCGGAAAGTCTGAGTCGCGTTCGTAAAGAACTGGTAAAAAAATAATCCCGGGAAATCTCCGGGATTACTCGAATTGTGTTCTGTTAAGATTTATTTTCTCACAATAATCTTTCTAACTGCCGTTTCACTGTCAGCTGTAATTTTGCAGATATAAGTACCCGCAGGAAATCCGTTTAGAGAGATCGTTTTCTGATTTTTTGTTTGCAGCAACATTCTGCCTTCCGCATTCAGCAGTTCCACTTCAAAATTTACAACATTCTGTTTTCCGAAATTAATGGTAAAGTAATCTGAAGCAGGATTTGGGAATATTTCAATGGAATTAAGTCCTGAATTTGTTTCCGCCGTTGAAAGCGATGTAGTGGCAATTGCAAAATGCTGTAATGCGCCAACGGCCGCTTTTCCGATATTGAAAACGTACACGGGATCCATATTCGCAAAAGTATCATTAGCCGTATGTGCTACGTTTGCATGATTCACTTCATAAAAACCGGTGATAATTTCTCCGTTATTTTCGAAAGGGACGTAATCAGAAGCATAAGCAGGTCCGTAAATTGTCTGCAGCGGCGAATAAAGTGCAGTACACGTTGCAAGTTGTGTTGCCATACTTTGTGATGCAGCATTATTTGAAGACGGAGCACTTTGGTCAACATCACAATACACGGTGTTGTTCACAGTTCCGGCAGCACCTCCAACCTGATCGAGATTGAAAACAACTCTGATGCTCATTTTCGGATTCGTAGCATTTACCACATTATTCACATAATGATTACTACCGAGTAATCCCTGCTCTTCACCGGAAAAATGAATAAATTTTATGGAATATTCAGTTGGGACATCACGGAGAATTCTTGCTGCTTCCAGAATTACCGACGTTCCGCTGCCGTTATCATTAGCGCCGGGGCCGTTTACGGTATCAAAATGACCGCAGATAATCACAAAAGTGTTTGGATAAAGCGTGCCGGTTTTGGTAACGACCAGATTTTTTGAAGAACCGAAAGAACCGTAAGTGAAAGGGTCTTCCTGAATCTGTGCCGCGGTATAACCCATACTCTGATAGGTGGTCTTCAGCCAGTTCAGTGCATTGGCATTCGCTGCGGAACCTGTTGTCTTAACTCCGTGCCCGATAAACTGCTGAAGCAGACTGTTGATGTTGGTTTGCGATACCTGATTTGCTCTGTCTGCATAAGCCTGAATAAACGACTGCGCCGAAAACAGGGAAGTAATTGCAAGAGCTGCACAAAAAAATATCTTTTTCATTTGTTAAATTTCAAAGGTGAAAGGTAAAAAAAATCCCAAACGCAAAGCCTGGGAAATTTATACTGATAACAAAAAATGAGTTTTACTTTACTTGATCTACAACAGCTTTGAAAGCTTCAGGATGATTCATTGCAAGGTCTGCAAGAACTTTTCTGTTCAGCTCGATGTTGTTCTTTTTCAAAGCGCCCATAAACTGGGAGTAAGACATTCCGTTCTCTCTGCAACCTGCGTTGATACGGGTAATCCACAAAGCTCTGAAATTTCTTTTCTTTTCTTTTCTGCCGCGGTATGCATACTGCATAGCCTTTTCAACGGCATTTTTAGCAACAGTCCAGACGTTCTTTCTTCTTCCGAAAAAACCTCTTGCCTGCTTCATTACTTTTTTTCTGCGTGCTCTGGAAGCAACTGCATTTACTGATCTTGGCATAATTAAATTGTTTTTTTGAATGCAGCGCTGTTTATTTCACCAGACTTTTGGGCTGACATCCAAGGTTAAATTTTTGAATGTTGAATTCTTATAAACCTGATGATTTATAAAAACTACTTGATCGCTAACTGACGCTTAACACTTTTTTCGTCCACGTTCGCAACGTAAGAAGTCTGCGTAAGATTTCTCTTCTGCTTCGTTTCTTTCTTCGTCAGGATGTGGCTTTTATAAGCATTTTTTCTTTTGATCTTTCCCGTTCCGGTAAGAGCAAAACGCTTCTTAGCACCTGATTTCGTTTTTAATTTTGGCATTGTTCTGCTTATTTACTTTTTGTTATCAATATTCAAGGCTTCGGTTTCCCTGTAGCTTTGAGCATGCAAAAGTACAAAAAAAAGCTGAAACTCAGCAGTATTAACGCAAATTTTAAGTTAAAAATCCTGCTTACTGTTTCTATGATTAATTCGGGCAATTTTCCAGTATTAATCGAGCATTTATCATTGTTTTTAGTATTTTTGAAAAATCTCAAATTCTATGCGAAAGATTCTGTACGCCTTTTTGATCGTTAGTTTAGCTTCCTGTGGCTCTGCAAAAAAAGCGGTGAAAAGACCGGATGCCAATACCAAAAATGTGAGCAGAGCCGAAGGTTTACGGGTTCTGGAATCGAATTTTAGCGGAAAGAATTCCGGTGAAGTAACTGAAATTCTGAAGGACGCGGAAAAATATCTGGGCGCTCCCTACAAATATGCCGGAAATACGTCTGCCGGTTTCGACTGTTCCGGATTGGTGTGCAAAGTGTACGAAGAAAACGACATGAAACTTCCGCGACGCAGCAGCGATCAGGCTCTGGAAGGAGAGGAAGTAAACATCAAAAATGCGAAGCCCGGCGATTTATTGTTTTTTTCAACATCGGGAACCGGTCGGGTTTCACATGTCGGAATCGTTCATACAATTAGAGAAAACGGTGAAGTCACGTTTATTCACTCATCCACTTCCAAAGGAGTTATTTTTTCTTCACTGAACGAAAAGTACTGGAACAACGCCTATCTTTTCGCACGGAGGGTTCTTTAAATAGGGTAGTGAAAAAGAAATACCGTACAAAAATCGGACTGGAAATCGTCGGCTTTCTGCTGCTGGTTTTCCTGTTTATGGGACTAATTGGAAAGGACTTTTGGGTTTATACATTAATTCCAATGGGAATTGTCACAGTCATATTTATTTTTGCTTTTAAAGGAATTTCCTATACAGTGACAGATAATTTGCTGATTGTACATGCGAGTCTGATGCCGGACACAAAAATCGAGATTTCGTCGATCAGAAAAATTGCAGAGACCAATAATCCTTTAAGTTCTCCGGCAGGTTCCCTCGACCGTATTGAAATCTTTTATAATAAATTCGATTCCGTAATTACTTCCCCCGTTGAAACCGAAGATTTCATCAGCCGACTACAAAAAATCAATCCGGACATAGAAATCAAAAGAATGGAGAAGAAAACTATTTTCTCAAAACTTGCCGTTTGATTTCGTGCAGGAACTTACTATTCGTATTTTTGCTTAATTAAATATAGACATGAACGAACTTCAACAAACCATTGAAAAGATCTGGGATAACAGAGACCTGTTACAAAATGAAGAAAGTAAAACTGCCATTCGTAAAGTAGTGGCAAAACTCGATGCGGGGGAACTGCGCGTAGCTGAACCTGTAGAAAACGGATGGCAGGTAAATGAATGGGTGAAAAAAGCAGTGGTTATGTATTTCCCAATCCAGAAAATGGAAACTGTTGAAGTAGGTCCGTTCGAATTTCATGATAAAATTCCTTTAAAAACCGGATACGCAGAAAAAGGGGTGCGCGTTGTTCCTCACGCCATTGCAAGACACGGAAGTTTCGTTGCAGGCGGAGTAATTATGATGCCTTCTTACGTAAATATCGGCGCTTATGTCGACAGCGGAACCATGGTTGATACATGGGCAACTGTCGGAAGTTGCGCACAGATTGGCAAAAATGTACATTTAAGCGGTGGAGTAGGAATTGGCGGCGTTCTTGAACCTTTGCAGGCATCACCTGTAATTATTGAAGACGACTGTTTCGTTGGTTCCAGATGTATCGTTGTTGAAGGGGTTCATGTAGAAAAAGAAGCAGTGTTAGGAGCAAATGTTGTGTTGACGGCATCTACGAAAATTATCGATGTTACAGGAAGCGAGCCTGTAGAAATCAAAGGAAGAGTTCCTGCGCGGTCGGTGGTAATTCCGGGGAGTTATACCAAGAAATTTCCCGCCGGCGAATATCAGGTTCCGTGTGCGCTGATTATTGGTCAGCGAAAGGAAAGCACCGATAAAAAAACATCGCTGAACGACGCACTGCGCGACAATAATGTTGCGGTTTAACTAACGCAGAAATTGGCAATTCCGAAACAGATATTTCAAACGTTTAAAACCTCAAAGCTTCCTTTGCTTACGAGGCTTCACATCAGGTCCATACGCAGAAATAATCCGGAATATGACTACTATTTTTATGACGATCAGCAGATTGAAGATTTCTTCAGAACTGAATTCCCAAAAGAATATTTAGAAAGCTACCAAAGGCTGACGATCGGTGCTGCAAAGGCAGATTTCTTCCGGTATGCCATTCTCTATAAAAAAGGCGGTGTTTATCTCGATATCGACAGCGGCCTTAATAAACCTTTACGCAAAATTATCCGCGAAGATGATGCGGCACTTGTTTGCGATGAAATTCCGCCGACTTACTATGTTCAGTGGGGTCTCGCTTATGAAGCCGGACATCCGTTTCTGAAGAGAACACTCGAAAAAATAATGGACCATATTGAGCACAATCCATATCCGCACAATGTCCATAAAACAACTGGACCCACGGTTTATACCGATGCTGTAAAAGAATGTCTTGCCGAAAATCCTGAAATTCCGCACCGTTTTACCGGACCGCATTACGACAACGGAATGAAATTCAAGTACAATCTGGGCAAGTTTTTTCTGTATAAAGACAAATCCGAGCACTGGAAAAGAAAGCAGGTTTCACAGAACATCATCAAACCTAAGGAAGAATGAAAATTGCTTTTGACGGCAAACGGTTTTTCCAGAATGCTTCCGGACTCGGAAATTATTCACGGGATCTGGTCCGGATTCTTGCGCAGCATTTTCCCGAAAACGAAAACTTCCTTCTCAACAAAAAAGAAACGGAACGCGGCGCAGAAATTCTAAAATTCCCGAATGTTTCATATATAAGAACTTCCTCAGCGAAACTGGCGCGACAGATGAAAATGGGCAAAGAAGCTCAGGATCTTGGTGCCGGTATTTTCCACGGGCTTTCCGGTGAATTGCCTTTAAAATGGAATAAAAAACCGATCAAAAAAATTGTCACCATCCATGATTTGATTTTCGTGCGCTATCCACAGTATTACAGCTGGTTCGACAGGAAAATTCACTTCTGGAAATTTAAAAAAGCAGCTGAAAATGCTGACCATATTATCGCTATTTCAGAGCAGACTAAAAAAGATATTGTTAAATTTCTGAAGGTCAACGCTAGTAAGATATCGGTTGTTTATCAGGGTTGTCATGAGGCTTTTAAAATTCAGGTTGAGGAAGAAGCCAAAAAAAAAATCAGAGAAAAACTTCATCTGCCTGAAAGCTTCATTCTGAATGTCGGAACGATTGAAAAACGTAAAAATTTACTGCAAATAATCCGCGCAGTTCAGGGCACAGAAATTCCGGTGGTTGCTGTCGGAAAGAAGACTTCCTATTTCCGCAGAATCGAAAAATTCATCCGCAAAAATAAGATGGAAAAGCAGGTTCTTTTTCTGGAAGGAATGACGATGAGTGAACTCGCCACAATTTACCAATTGGCCGATTTTCTGGTTTATCCAAGTGAATTCGAAGGCTTCGGAATCCCTGTAATTGAAGCGCTGTTTTCCGGAATTCCGGTGATCACTTCTAATAAAAGTTCTCTTCCTGAAGCAGGTGGAAGCGGCGCATTGTACGTTGATCCGCACAATCCTGCTGATTTGAAGTCGAAGATTAATTTCCTTTGGAATAATGAAGCAGAAAGAAAACGCCTTGCAGCAAACGGTTTACAGTACGTGCAGAGATTCACCGATGCAGAAATCGCCAAAAATATAATGGCGGTTTATCAGAATGTACTGAAATAATATTTCGGATTTTAAAAATTCGTTTGCCGGATTTGGTTTGAAATATAAATTGCAGTTTCCTCAAAAACCTGCATTTCCTGCACTTTTAATTCCCCTAAAAAAACACGATATTTGCCGGAAAAGCAATCCGCATTATCAGGCGGATTCGAAATGTTGATACGGAATGAAGATATCTGAAAACTGGCTGAAAAAATACATCTCCACAGATCTTAAAACTGAAAAAATTGGCGAACTGCTCACCGACATCGGTCTCGAAGTTGAAGGGATCGAATCTTTTGAAAATATCCGCGGCGGTTTGCAGGGAATCGTGGTAGGGAAAGTTCTTACCTGCGAAAAACATCCGAATGCCGATAAACTTAAACTTACCACAGTTGATGTGGGCAACGGGAAAATTCTGAATATTGTCTGCGGTGCTCCAAATGTTGAAGCCGGACAAACTGTTCCGATTGCAACGGTAGGAACCAGAATCTACGGGAAAGAAGGCAGCAGTTTCGAAATCAAGGAAGCAAAAATCCGCGGCGAAAAATCCCAGGGAATGATTTGCGCGGAAGACGAACTCGGTTTGAGTGAAGATCACGGCGGAATCATGGTTCTCGATGAATCCAAATTCAAAGCCGGAGAAGATTTTGCGCAGTATTTTGATATCATTCAGGATCAGGTTTTTGAAATTGGCCTTACACCGAACAGAACTGATGCCATGTCGCATTACGGTGTTGCGCGCGATCTGAATGCGGTGCTGATTTCCAATACCATGAAATCGGAATTCAGCAAAGTAACTTCTGAGAAACTGGAATTTACAGGAAATAATAAATTTTCCATCGAGATTGAAGACTCGGAACTTTGCCCGCGTTACATCGGAGCAGAAATCAAAGGGGTAAAAGTTGGACCTTCGCCTTCATGGCTGCAGCACAGTCTGGAAGCGATCGGACTTGCGCCCGTTAACAATATTGTAGATATTACAAGTTATATTCTGCACGGACTTGGACAACCGCTTCATGCTTTTGATGCTGATAAAATTGCCGGAAAAAAAGTGATTGTCGAAACTTCAGCTCCCGGAACAAAATTCACCACGCTGGACAGTGTAGAACGCACGCTAACCGGTTCCGAACTGATTATTAAAGACGGAAATCATACGCCATTGTGTATGGCCGGTGTTTTTGGCGGTTTCGAAAGCGGCGTTTCTTCCGAAACTACAAATATTTTTCTCGAAAGCGCCTATTTTAATCCTGTCGTAATCCGCAAAGCAGCGAAAGCGCACGGACTGAGTACAGATGCATCGTTCCGTTTTGAAAGGGGAGTAGATCCGAATAATGCGAGAACAGCAATCACCCATGCAATAAAAATGATTCTCGAAATTGCCGGCGGAACACTGAACGGCGGACTTCTCGAACATTATCCAAATAAAATTGAAGACCATTACATCATTCTCCGGTTTTCCAAAATAGAACAGGTTTTCGGTTCAAAAATTCACCGCGAAAAAGTGAAGGAAATCCTAAAATCTCTGGAAATAACGGTGCTGAATGAAATTCCGAACGGTCTGGAAATCTCGGTTCCTGCTTATCGTGCCGATGTTACCCGTGAAATCGACGTGATTGAAGAAATTCTGAGAATTTATGGTTACAACAAGATCGATACTCCGAAGAAATTTTCTTTTTCACATGTAAAACTTATGTCTGACGAAGGACAGGAAGCGCTCGAAAATTCCTGGGCACAGACACTTCAGAGCCAGGGTTTTGCGGAAGTTATGAATAATTCCCTGACGCAGGTAAAGGATGAAACGGACGCGGTAAAACTTCTGAATCCGCTCAGCAACGATCTGGCTTTTATGCGTAAATCGCTTCTGGAAGGGCTTTTACAGAATGCGGCGTATAATATCAACAGAAAAACGTCCGATCTTCGAATTTTTGAATTTGGAAAAATTTACTTTAAAAAAGATCAGTACGAAGAAAGAAAACAGCTGGCACTGCTCACTTCGGGAAGAGACCTGTCTGAAAACTGGCTGATGCCGAAATCTGTTTCCAGTTTTTATAATCTGAAAGGATATCTCTACACGCTGCTGAAAAGACTGAATATCAGTTTTGAAGAAAAGCCGCTTGAAGACGCGCGGTTTTCTGATGCGCTGGAAATCACTTCCAATGGCGAAACAATTGCCCGCATCGGAAAAGTTCATGCTGATTTACTTAAAGACGCAGATGTTGATCAGGAATGTTTTTATGCGGAAATAGAACTTGAAAAAGCGCAAAAAGTTCGCAAAACAGGCAATTTCAAATTTGCAGATATTCCGAAATTCAACAGAATTCGCAGGGATATTGCACTTCTTCTTGACAGCGACGTTCGTTTCGGCGAACTGTATTCAGCTGTGAATAAAGCGAAAGTAAAACACCTGCAGCGCGTGAACCTGTTCGATGTGTATGAAGGTAAAAACCTTGCCGAAGGAAAGAAATCGTATGCGCTGAGTTTTGAGCTTCTGGACCGTGAGAAAACCTTAGAAGAAAAAGAAATATCCGAAACCATGAATACGCTGATCAGTCTTTTCGAAAAAGATTTTGGCGCGCAACTCCGATAAAATATTCCGGCGGATTTTCCGTTAAAATGAATTAGTATCTTATTATGAAGAAATATCTGACAGCTTTTGCTGTTTCTATAATTGCCTTATCCTGTACTACCACTTCGGGAATTCCCACGAAAATCGCAAATCAGCCTGTTCTTACGGGAACTGAGTGGAAACTTGCAGATCAGGTGAAAGGATCTGTTCCGACAATTGTTTTCGAAGATCAAAAAATTAGAGGAAATGCCGGATGCAACAGGTATTTCGGAAATGTATCGCTTGATCCTGCAACCGGAGGATTTTCTGCGGCAAACCTCGGTGCTACAAAAATGGCATGTCAGGATATGGAGACCGAAACCAATTTTCTGAATATGCTTCCGAAAGCCAATAAATACAGGGTTTCCGGAAATACCCTTGAACTTTTCGACAATCAGCTGCTATTGCTGAAATTTCAGAAGACAAAATAATTAATTAATTGCCTGGATTTTTGATCCGATATTGATCAGTAGTGAATGCGGTCAGTATTGATAGACAAAATTCTGACCGGTATTAACGAGTTTAATCTGCACGGAATTCTGGCCGTTGATCTGCATTGTCTGCAAACCGAATAATTTTTCTTTCTGAAAAACCGCCAGACATACTTCGCTGTTTTCCAGTACAAATTTTACATGACGCGTTGCTGGTGAAGTGGTGTGGTCAATAATTCCGTCGGTTACCAGTTTGGGTATCCAGGAATTTCCGTCACAGCCGCTCGCCGAAAATTTTACGGTGAAGCAATTGTTGTTGATCTTCGCTTCCTGAATATTTGCAGAAACAAAAGATGCAGCATTATAATATGCTGCATCTTCTATTATATTTTGTGGGCAAACTGTCTGCTGAACCGGCAATTCTGCAAGATGATCAGATGTGCATCCGGTCAACACTAATGCAAAAAACGCACAATACAGTCCGCTCCTGTGGAGATTCATCTTATTCCACTGTTTCGTCTTCTTCGTCGTATCTCGCCAGTTCTTCGTCACACCATTTGAAAGCCTGTTCCACAACTTTTGTTGCTTCGTCAGCCATGGTTTCTTCATCGTCGCCTTCCAGATCATCAAGCCATTCCACTTCCTCTTCTTCCACATTCAGAATAAAACGCGGATATTCGGTGTGTACTACAAAAAGATCTTCAGGCATTTCTGTATTGTCTGCCAATAAAAACTTCGGTAATTTCATTTTTGTTGTTATTTTTTTAATTGTACTCAAAGATAAAAAAATAATCAGTGTTATGAATTGCAGAACTGTTAAATAAATTCTAAAAAATTCAGATATTCTGCAGAATTTTATTTCTGATATTCGTTGGTCTGAACTTTCAGCCGTTGCAACACTTTATGTTCCGTCAGACAGTTTGTTTTCAGCGAATCCTTCGGATTAAAAGTGACTTCCAGCAATGGATTCACTGTACTTGCAAGTTCCGCGGTCTGTATTTCGTAAGATTCCTGATCCTTAATGTAGAACAGCACCGGTTTTTCCAGCAGTTGCTCGGTGATCAAATAATCCTTCATTTCCTGTCTGTTTTCAAGATAATCGGCTTTGGTCATCCAGGTAAACGCAAAACCTGTAAGAAGACTCAGCAATGAAACCCCATAAGTGAATTTTCCGAAAACACTGAACAATTTCCTGAAATACACCAGCCATACTGAAAGGATAAACGGTGCGAGAAGGCGATAATCAAGCGGATTCACCGCATAGACATACTGAATGAAATAGGAGCACAGAATTCCTGTAATTCCGGTAAAAATGAAGAACTGCTCGCTTTCGGACAGATGTGAACGGCTCAATAACAAAATGATCAAAACTACATTCAGAAATCCGATTCCGTAGATTCCATAGTTTATTATTCCGCCTGCAGGATCTGCAATATGAATAAACGGATTGAATGAGGTAAAAATTCCCTGGAAAAATTCCGGAAGCAGTTTGGAAGTTGGGTAAACCCCGAATTCCAGGAACGTCTGCACGTAATCCGGATTGTAATAATCAATAAAAAGAAATTTGTAAGCGATCACAAAAAGTCCTGACAGCACTGCCGAAACCATAAAAGTCTTTCCGTAGTTTTTTCTGAATTTCCAAAGCCCGAACAGAAAACATGCACCAATAAAAAAAAGTGCGCTGTAGCGGATATTGTATAGAATAATCAGCGATAAGGTCAAGAATAAAACAGTCTGTATTTTCGGATAAGCCTGAAGAATTACATTTCTTGCTACATACAGAAATACGAAAACAGCGGGCAGAATCAGGGCTTCGCTCATCGTATACGAAAAGATGGAGACGAAACTGAAAAGTGCGGCAGTTACAACCGTTTCCCGCAGGTAAAATTTCTTTTTCCACGCAAAGAGCAGAATGAAAATAAGCGCTGCAATTCCGACCGCTTTGCTCGCCCAGAATTCATGCATGCCGAACCATGAAAAAAATTTAATTGCGGCAGGATATCCAAGCGGAGTCGTTGTGTTATCGATTTCCGGAAGCACTTTTGCAAAGCGCAGAAACCTTATTGAATCCGGGTTTACTCGCCCTTTTTCATTAAGTAGGAAACGCAGCACGACCATGATCAGCGCGAGAACGCCGATTATGATCTGAATTGTTTTTTCCTGCCTTCTTTTCATCAAATAAAAACCTCCAGAATTTGTTTCTGAAGGCATTTTTATAACTGATTTCAGTACTTATTTCTGAAACATTTTTGCGACTTTCTCCGCCTTTTTGCTTTCCGAATAATCGTAAAAACCTTCGCCGGATTTCACGCCGAGTTTTCCGGCCATCACCATGTTTACAAGCAATGGATTCGGTGCATATTTCTGATTTTTGAATCCGTCGTACATCACGTTCAGAATAGCCAGGCAAACATCAAGTCCGATAAAATCTGCCAGTTGCAGCGGTCCCATCGGATGCGCCATCCCAAGTTTCATTACCGTGTCAATTTCCTGAACGCCCGCAACACCGTTATATAATGTTTCAATGGATTCGTTGATCATTGGCATCAGAATTCTATTCGCCACAAATCCCGGATAATCGTTTACTTCTACCGGAGTTTTTCCCAGTTGTTCCGACATTTTGTACACCGCATCGTAAGTTTCCCTGGAAGTGGAATAGCCTTTAATGATTTCCACAAGTTTCATAATCGGAACCGGGTTCATAAAGTGCATACCGATCACTTTATCCGGTCTCGAAGTTGCAGCAGCAATTTTCGTAATAGAAATGGATGATGTATTCGTCGCGAGAATACAGTTTTCCGGTGCAGCCTCGTCTATATCCTTGAAAATTTTAAGTTTCAGTTCCTGATTTTCAGTCGCTGCTTCCACAATAAGATCGGCGGTTTTTGCAGCTTCTTTCAAATCTGTGCTCTGTTCGATATTGGCAAGCGTTTCGGATTTATGCTCTTCAGTAAGGTTGCCTTTCGCAATAATTCTGTCGAGATTGGAAGTGATGGTTTTGATTGCCTTATCCAGACTTTCCTGCTTCACATCCACCAGTTTCACCTTAAAACCTGTCTGCGCAAAAGTGTGGGCAATACCATTTCCCATTGTTCCGGCGCCAATAACTACGATATTCTTCATGTATAATTTTTTACTGCCTCAAATTTAAGAAATTATAGCCGGAATCTGCTGTAAGACGGCCGGTTTTGAAAGCGAATTCAGTATTATTTTAGGCGAATGATGATTATGATTCGCCGATTTCGAGATTTGATAAACTCTGATCTTTGAATCTCGCATAAATTTCTTTTAAACTGCCTTTTTGCGAGCCTTCCACCGCTTGGATCACAGTCTTTCTGCCTTTGTGATTCACTTCAATCCGGTCCCGGAAAATGGAGTAATACGCGTCTTTATTAGTGAAATTGACCGAATTTGTGGTCCGGTCGTAGATGAATGTTTCGCTATACATCAGTTCTATCTTTTCTTCTTTTCCACTGAATATATAGACAAGCGATTCGTTGTAATCAATCAGCTGCATGAGTTTACCGGAAGCGGTACGAAAACTGAAAATTCTGTCACGGTCGGATAATTCTTCCACAAGATATTTGCTTTCTTCTACATGCTTTTTGCCATTAATCCAGGTTTCTTCCGTCATATTGAAATATGGGCCTGCGCCAACCTCTCTGGTCAGTCTTTTCTGCAATACAGGATCGCCATTTTGTAATTTAAATGTTGAGAATTCATGCCAACAGCAACCTGACTTCGCCATCGTTCTGATTAGCCTGGTTTCCGGATCATAATCGAAAAAGCCGCAATAGGAAGAAGCAAGATCAGTAAATTTTGCATTCTCTCTGAAAACTTTGCCGTCGAAAATAAAGACCTCGTAGGATGGACCGCCATAGCATCCGAAATTTCCGGTCCGGATTGCGATATCGTCTTTCCCGTCAAAATTAAAATCATCGAAAATAATGATGCTGTGATTACCGTAAGGCAGTACGGCAACGTTCGATTTCAAATTTTCCAGTATGTAATCACTGAGCATACTTTTTGTGCTGGCAACGATTTTAGCAGAACCTGTTTTTTTGATGTCGATTTTGTGCTGCTCCTCCTGTTCGCCGCCGACGAAAGTAATTTCTGCGTAATACTTTGATGAAAAATCATTGATAATAATTTTTTCCTGAGCAATGACGACGATACTCAAGGAAAGAAAAGCCAGGCACAGAAGTATATTTTTTTTCATAATTAAAGCTACAAAAAAACCTCACATTGCTGCGAGGTTAATGTTTAGATATTGCAATTGACTTTAAAGCCTGCTGTCCTTTATTTCATCCACAATTTCCGGATTCAGAAGGGTAGAAGTATCACCGAAATTGCTGAAGTCGCCTTCTGCAATTTTTCTCAGAACTCTACGCATAATTTTTCCCGAACGTGTTTTAGGAAGGGCCTCTACAAACTGAATTTTATCTAGTTTCGCGATTGGTCCGATCGTATCGGAAATCATCAGATTAATTTCCTTGCGAAGATTATCACGGTCACGGTATTCACCGGTTTCTTTCAGAATAACGAATCCGTACAGCGCGCTTCCTTTAATGTCGTGCGGATAACCTACAATTGCAGATTCCGCAACAGCAGGATGTTGGTTGATGCTGTCTTCAATCGGTGCAGTTCCGAGATTATGTCCGGAAACGATGATTACGTCATCAACTCGGCCTGTAATTCTGTAATAACCTGTTTCGTCTCTCAGAGCGCCGTCGCCGGTGAAATATTTTCCAGGAAATGCCGAGAAATAGGTTTCTTTATATCTTTGGTGATCGCCCCAGATTGTTCTTGCAATTCCCGGCCAGGGAAAGCGGATACACAAATTTCCATCTACCTGATTTCCAGTGATTTCGTTGCGTTTTTCATCCATCAATACCGGCTGAATTCCAGGAAGAGGAAGTGTTGCGTAAGTTGGTTTTGTAGGTGTTACAAACGGAATTGGCGAAATCATAATTCCTCCGGTTTCGGTTTGCCACCAAGTATCGACGATCGGACATTTTTTCTTTCCAACATGGTCGTTGTACCAATGCCACGCTTCGTCGTTGATTGGTTCACCAACAGAACCGATTACTCTCAAACTTGACAGGTCGTGTTTTTCAACCCAATCTGTGGATTCTTTCGCCAAAGAACGGATGGCAGTTGGAGCCGTATAAAACTGTGTAACTTTATGTTTTTCAATAACTTCCCAGAAACGGTCCGGTTCCGGATAAGTCGGAACACCTTCAAAAATTACAGTTGTTGCGCCGTTCGAAAGCGGTCCGTACAAAATGTAGGAGTGTCCTGTAATCCAGCCGATATCGGCGGTACACCAGTAAATATCGTTCTCTTTATAATTGAAAACATTTTTAAAAGTGTAACCTGTGTAAACCATGTAACCTGCCGTAGTATGCAGCATTCCTTTCGGTTTTCCGGTTGAGCCGGAAGTGTACAGAATGAAAAGCGGATCTTCGGCATCCATAATTTTGGAAACAAAATCAGGAGAAGCTTTTTCGTATAAATCTTCCATCCAGACGTCGCGTCCTTCCTTCATCGTTACTTCTCCGCCGGTTCTTTTCACCACCAGAACTTTCTCGATAGTCGGACATTTTTCAACAGCCTTGTCGATAATTCCTTTCAGATCGATGGCTTTGCTTCCGCGGTAACTTCCATCAGAACAGATGATTACTTTCGCTTCACAGTCGTTCACACGCGATGCGACCGCTGTATCGGAAAATCCTGCAAAAATCACAGAATGAACTGCGCCCATTCTTGCACACGCCAACATTGTTACGGCCAATTCCGGAATCATCGGAAGGTAAATGCAGACACGATCGCCTTTTTCCACACCAAGTTCTTTCAGAACATTGGCTGTTTTACACACTCTTTCGTGAAGTTCGCGGTAGGAAATATGCTGCGCTTCTTCTTTAGGGTCGTTCGGTTCCCAAATGATTGCTGTTTTGTCGCCACGAACCGAAAGATGACGGTCCAGACAGTTCTTGGTGATGTTCAGCTTAGCGTTTTTAAACCATTTGATTTTAGCTTCTTCCATGTCGAAATCCACAACTTTCGTCCAGCGCTGATACCAAACAAAGCCCTCATCTGCCACCTTATCCCAGAATTTTTTCGGATTTTTTATTGATTTCTTGTATTGCTTAAAATAATCGGGCAAGTCGTCGATATAAAAGTTTTTCATAATATAATTTGTTTAAAGTTTAAAGTTCAATGTTCAGGGTTTAAAGTTCAAAGTTTAGCATTCAATACTATTTCTGCAGATCTAATTTATATAAACGCAAAGAACGCTAAGAATTAATTAGTTTTGCTCAAATGGGTCACAAAGGCGCTTCGCTTGGCAAAGGCTTTATGTATAATTTCTTTACTACCTCACAAATTATTTGCGATTCATTTTACACCATTTTTAAATAGAAAAGAATGAAAATTTAAGATTAGTCCAAGTTTAAGTTTGGTTATTCTAAGGTAGTTCAATAATTGAAAAGTATGGTAATCGTTGATTTCGGGTACCGCTTTGATTTCCAGAATTACTTTGTTCTCAATCATCATATCTACGCGAAAAGCTTTTTGTATAAGCAGTTCTTCGTACGCTATAGCAATGTCTTTTTGCCTCTCAATCACTAATCCGGCTTTTTCAAGTTCATAGAAAAGGCATTGTTCATAGACAGATTCATAAAGACCAATACCGAGTTTTCTGTTGAACCTTCAAACCACAGTCAAATACTATTTTAGATATTTCATTTTTCGTCATTATTCTTTTCATTCGCAACGTTTCACTATGTATCCTGTTATTTATAGAAACATTTTTAAGCGAAGCGCCTTCGCGTTCCTTTCACATTATTTCATAAAAATAAAACCTGGCGGTCTTTGCGTTTAGAATTACGATTTATACAGCGCAATCTTTTCCTGAATTTCCCCTACAATTGCTTCATCATCAATGGTGGAAGGAATCTGGAATTCTTTACCGTCGAGCATCGTTCTGATCAGTTTTCTCAGGATTTTTCCGGAGCGGGTTTTTGGTAAACGGTTCACAACCATCACGTTTTTAAGTGAAGCTACGGCACCAATTTGTTCTCTAACCAATGCAACAACTTCTTTTTCGATTTGCTTTTCATCCTTGTTAACTCCGGCTTTCGTAACAGCAACTGCGAAAGGAATCTGTCCTTTCAACTGATCTTCCATACCAACAACTGCACATTCCGCAATATCTGGATGACCGGAAACTACTTCTTCCATTTCGGAAGTTGACAGTCTGTGACCGGCAACATTGATAACGTCATCAACACGGCCTGTTACGAAAATATAACCGTCTTCATCCTTAATTGCGCCGTCTCCCGAAAAATAATATCCCGGAAACTGCGACAGATAACTTTTCTGGAATCTTGGGAAATCATTCCAGATTCCGAGCATTGCGCCCGGAGCAAGCGGAAGTTTGATAACCAGATAACCTTCGTGGTGTTCATCGAGTTCGTAACCGTTTTCGTCAAAAATCTTGATATCGTAACCCGGAAAAGGTTTTCCTGCGGCCGAACGTTTGATTTTATAGTCATCAAAATACGTCATTAAGCCAAGCATCGGCGAACCGGATTCTGTTTGCCACCAGTGATCAACAGCAGGAATTCCGATGTGTTCTGCAAACCAGTCGAGCGTTGCAACATCACATCTTTCACCTGCAAGGAATTGTTTCTTGTAATTAGAAAGCTCATATTTTTTGATGAATTCACCGTCCGGATCTTCTTTTTTAATCGCTCTGATGGCGGTTGGAGCGGTAAACATCACATTTACTTTGTGTTCGGATATCACTCTCCAGAAAGTTCCTGCATCTGGAGTCATTAACGGTTTTCCTTCGAAAACGATAGTGGTGTTTCTGTTCAGGAGCGGACCGTAAGCCATGAATGAGTGACCAACAGCCCAGCCGAAATCTGACGCGGCCCAAAACACGTCGCCCGGTTCCATTCCGTAATGGTATTTCATCGCAAATTTTAGCGCAGTTGCGTGTCCGCCTGTATCTCTTGCAACACCTTTCGGTTTGCCGGTTGTTCCGGAAGTGTAGAGCAAATAAAGCGGATGCGTGGATTCCACTTCGACGTAATCAGCCGGTTCAGATTTTTCCACGAGTTCTTTGTAATCAATGGTTCCCTCAAAAAATTCATGCTTATTGTCAACCAACTGCCTGTCGAACACAACGATATTTTCCACTTTATCCATCGCCAGTTCAATCGCTTCTTTTACCAGTGGCAGATACGGAATTCTTCTAGCAACTTCAACGCCTGCGGTTGCAGTGATCATCACTTTTGGCTTACAGTCGTCAATTCTTACCACCAGTTCATTTGGTGCAAAACCTCCGAAAACCACGTTGTGAATCACCCCAATTCTTGCGCACGCCAACATCGAGAATAAAGTCTGCGGAATCATCGGCATATAAATGACGGCTGTATCACCTTTTTGCAGTCCCAGAGATTTTAGTCCGCCCGCCAATTTTGAAACTTCTTCTTTCAGCTGATTAAATGTGAATTTCTGCTGCTTTTCAGTAACCGGCGAATCGTAAATTACAGCAACCTGATCACCGTAACCGTCTTCAATATGTTTATCGATACACAAATAACTCATATTGAGTTTTCCGTCTTTAAACCAAAGCGGATAACCGTTTTCATCCTCGGAAAGAATGGTTTTCGGGAACTCGAACCATTTGATTTCTTTTGCCTGTTCTTCCCAGAATTTCTCTTTGTTCTCGATACTTTCGGTAAACATTTCCTGCGCTTTCATATTATTTTGATTTTTATATTGTTTATAAATTAAAACTTGCTCAACTGTTTATTAACCAACTAATTCTTCTACTTTTTCCAGCAGTTTTTTTATAGAATATGGTTTTGTGATGTAAGCATTTGCTCCCAACTGCAGTCCTTTTTCAATATCGCTTTCACCGCTTTTTGCAGAAAGGAAAACTACTTTCGTGTCTGCGAATTTTTCATTTTTTCTGATTACTGAAAGGGTAGTGTAACCGTCTACATTTGGCATCATGATGTCCAGAAGAATAACATCCGGAGTTTCTTCTTTCATAATTTCCAGAACTTCGGAACCGTCTCTTGCGATAAAAACTTCGTAACCCGCTTTCCGGAAAGAATATTCCAGCGTCATCACTATCTTGTGCTCGTCATCAGCGATTAATATTTTATATTTAGACATATTTTAAAACTTTCTATTTCCGTGGATTTCATCCGCGGCTATTTAATCCCTTCGATTTTTTCTTCTCAATGTTTCAGTTTGCGTGACCACGAAGTGGTCAAAACTGAATAGCCGTATGTGAAACTTACGGAATCATTTTGCATTCTGCTTTTGCAACCGCGAAGCGGTTGAATTTCACAAAAGGTATTTTTCATCAAATTCAATTTCATTTTCTTGCAGTAATCTTCTTATTTCTTCCTCAAAGCTTTCTCTCCTGTGATGTTCCTTCTGATTTTTGATATAATTAATAATCATATTTTTTTCCCTAACCGAATAAGTAAATGCGCTGTAGCTTTCCTGCCATTCTTCAAACTCCGGAAAGAGACCGCTTTTCTTCATCCAGAGGTTGCTGGCAATTTTTATGTCCTTAACAAGATTACTTAAACAGACTGTTGGATGCAGGTCTGTAAGAATGTGCAAATGATCTGGCATGCCGTTGATTCTGTACAGTTTACATTTTTTATTTCTGATAATTCCCCAGATGTATTTATACAGTTCCGCATCGTGTTCTAAACACAGGCTTGGTTTCCTGTGTTTGGTTGTAAAAACAATCTGATAAAAAATCTGTCTGTATGGCATATTGTCAAACTTTTGCCGTATGTTCCACTTACGTTAATCAAAATTGAACCCTTCGGGTTCGTCTTCTATCCCTCTTTCTTCCGTGGATAAAATCCACGGCAATTCAAATTAAAACCTTACAGGTTTTCGTTGCATTCTGCAATGCTGTTAATTTTGATTCTCCATCTTACTGCTCCCATCTTCGCCCTGCAAAACCACCTCAAACGTCACTCCAATTTCCTTGTTTTTTGCACTTATTTTTCCACCGTGTGCATCGATGATTTTTTTACAGATGGAAAGTCCAAGTCCGCTTCCGACAGGTTTTCGGATGTTTTGATTCTGACTTTGATAAAACTTTTCGAAAATAAATTCCAGATCTTCTTCCGGAATGGTTTTTCCCGTATTGAAGATGGAAATCTTCAGTTCGCCGTCTTTTTCCTGAAATTTCGCCTGAATCATTCCCAGATCGTTGGTGAATTTCAAAGCATTCCCGAGAATATTCTGAAAAACCTGAATCATCTTCATTTCATCAAAATGGAAAATTTCGTTTTGTAGCAGATTCACTTCAGAGTGGTGCAGACCACGCTTTTCAAAAAGATGAATTAAAGGTTTTGCGGCTTTTCGGTACGTTTCAATAATATTTTTTTCTTCAATATGAAGCGAAACTGATCCTGCTTCAAGCTTGTCGAGATACAGAATATCGTTGATGATTTCTGCAAGACGGTCACTTTCTGAAATAATATTTCCGAGGAATTCTTTCTTGATTTCAGTCGGCATTTCATCATCATCAATCAGGATTTCGCTTGTCGCGCGAATCGCAGTAATCGGAGTTCTCAGTTCGTGCGCAACAGAATCCAGAAATTCATCTTTCTGTTTGTCTTTGAAAACCAGATTTTTATTCGCGTTCTGAAGATCTTCGGAAAGCAGACGCAACTGCTGACTTTGCTCTGTCAACTGCCGGTTCAGGTTGATGTTTTCCTTGCTTTCCTCCAGAATTTTCAGTACTTCAGGAAGCGTGATTTTATCTTCTTTTGTTACCCCTTCAATTAGAATTTTTGCCGAAGCAGTTCCTATTCTTCCGCTCAGTAAATTTTCGGAAAACTTTATGAAACGCGCATCTGCAGTGTCATCATCATCGGTGATGTTGTATTTCAGATTGAATATTTTTAGTGCCTGCTGCGTTTTTTTCTCACCCAAAAATTTCACCAGAATTTTCTGAATATCGGAAACGTGTGCTGTTCCGCGCCAGATGTAGGCGTTTTCGTGATTGCGGATGTAATCGTCAATATCAGCGTAGATTTCAGCGTAATTTCTTTCTCTGTATGAACCAACGGTATTTGCAGAAACAATTCCGTAGATGCCGGCATTTATCAAAATACTCCAGAAAAAGGTGTTGAAAATTGGACTTAGATAAGGTATTTTCAGAAACTGAAATACAAAATTTTCCGCGACCAGATTTTTGAATGTATCTGAATAATTCGGTAAGATTAGATTTACGTAGCAAATTCCAACTCCAGCAATAATTCCCAGAACTGCGCCTTTATAACTTCCGCGTCGCCAGTAAAGTCCGCCAAAAAATGCGGGCGCCAACTGCGCAACAAGAACGAAAGAAATCAGTCCGACTGAAAAAAGTGAGTTTGTCGCAATCAAAGATTTATAGAACAGAAATCCGATCAAAATCAACATTAAAATACTGATTTTCCTGATGTTGACGATGGTTTTTGTGTTGTTGCTTACATTATCAATTTTAAAACTTTCGAGCCAGCCGTAAGGAATAATGACGTTGTTGGAAAGCATCACCGAAAGCGAAATACTCGAAATAATAATCATGGATATTGATGCGCTTAATCCGCCCAGAAAAACAATCAGCGAAATAAAACTGTTCCCGAATTTCTGTGGAATTAACAATGCATAAAAATCCGCATTGATGTTCTGTCCCTGAAAAAGATAATTTCCGCCCCATGCAACCGGAAAAACAAACAAATTGAAAATCAGCATATAAAGCGGGAAAACCCAGATGGCAGTTTTCAGATGTTTTTCGGATTTATTTTCGACGATTGCGGTGTGAAACTGTCTTGGCAAAAGGAAAATTGCAGACATTGAAAGCATAGTAAGCATCGCCCAGTTGAAACCGCTGTCCAAAGTGGAGAGCGAATTGATTCTGTCGAAATCCGGAAGTTGCGAAGCTTTAGAATAAATGTCTCCAAATCCGTTGAAAACGCCGTAAACCACAAAAAATCCAAGAATGATAAAAAATACCAGTTTCAGAAAACTTTCGGTTGCAACAGCGGCGATAATTCCGGCTCTTTTTTCGGACGCATCTACATAGCGAGTTCCATAATACGCGGAAAAAACGGCAATCAATAAAACAACATACGTTGCAGTATCCTGAAAAATATTTTCTGAATGTGGCGTTTCGGAAATCAAATGAAAAGTTTCCGAAATGGCTTTAATCTGAAGTCCGATGTACGGAATTACTGCAAGAATGCAGACAACAGCAACTAAAGCGCCGAGAAATCTTCCGTTTCCGTAACGCAGAGAAATAAAATCGGCAACGCTGGAAATTTTGTTCACTCTGGAAATCCGTATTATTTTCGACTGAATGAAGATCCACGCCGGAATAATAATGACCGGACCAATGTAAATGGCCATATATTGCAAACCTTCTTTGGCGGCAACACCGATGCTTCCGTAAAATGTCCAGGCAGAGCAGTACACTGCAATGGAAAGTGCGTAAACGTAAGGATTATTCGTCCAGAAATTACTCTTCTTCTTCTCCGCCCAGTAAGCGATGAAGAACAAAAGTCCAAGATACAGGATGATAATCACAAAAATTAACGAACTACTCACCGAATTTTCTGAAAATTAAAAATGAAAACACTGAGGAAATAAGCCAAACTGTAAATACATAAATGTAAAAAACAGGAAAACCGAAACTCTCCTGCGATTTACTAAAAAGAAGCAAAACCGGCGCATTGAACATCACGAGAAGTGCAATGCTTAATACGGCCAGTTTTTGCTTGTGTCTTTTTTTCATTTAATTAGAATTGTTCATTCTAAAGTTAAATAAAATCTGTTAATGATGCGTAGCTTCACCAGCTCCGGATGGAATTCTGATATTTTCAACCATTTCCTGAACATCCTGCGGAACCGGAGGAGTAAGATAGGAGATGATGATGCTTACTGCAAAATTCAGTAACATACCAATAAATCCAATTCCTTCAGGTGAAATTCCCCACCACCAGTCTTCTTTTTTGTTGCTTCCCAAAAGTCCTTCCACCCATGTGAAACCTGCAATTCCGGATAGTTTGAACTTCAGTACATAGAACATGGTAAATAAAAGTCCAATCACCATACCTGCAACAACACCTTCTTTATTCATACGTTTGGAGAAAATTCCCATAAAAATAGCCGGGAAGAACGTTGCAGCGGCATATCCAAATGCTATCGCAACAACGGAAGCTACAAATCCCGGCGGATTAATACCGAAATATCCGGCTATACAAACTGCAACCACAGAAGCGATTCTTGCAGCTCTCAATTCTCCTTTTTCAGAAAGATTTGGATTGATGGTTTTCTTAAGTAAATCGTGAGATATTGCAGAGGAAATTACAATTAAAAGACCTGCAGCTGTTGATAATGCTGCTGCTAAACCACCTGCAGCAACCAATCCGATGATCCATGCCGGAAGATTGGCAATCTCCGGATTTGCAAGTACCATAATATCACCGTTTACGTAAAGTTCGTTACTGTTTTCAGTATTCACGTTTGTAAGAACTCTTTCACCATGGACACCTTTCTGGTCAGAGAAAACCGGTTTCGGACCAACAACAACATCTCCGGGAGCTGCCTGAATTTTTCCATCTCCGTTTTTATCGAACCATCCTAAAAGTCCTGTTTCTTCCCAGGTTTTGAACCATGCAGGCATTTCGCTGTAAGCTTTATCCTGAGTTGTGTTGAATAAATTTACTCTTGCAAAAACAGCAATCGCCGGAGCAGTGGTGTAAAGAATTGCGATGAAAATCAATGCATACAATCCGGATTTTCTGGCGTCTGCCACTTTTGGTACTGTGAAAAACCTTACAATTACGTGTGGTAAACCTGCGGTTCCCATCATTAATGCTGCAGTGATAGCAAATACATCCAGTTTGCTTTTGGTACCTTTTGTATATTCAGTAAAGCCAAGATCAACCAAAAGGTTATCCAGTTTTTTCAGAATATACATTCCGTCTTCAGTTGTTCCACCCATACCTAATTGTGGAATAAAATTTCCTGTCATCTGGAAAGAGATAAAAAATGCAGGAACCATAAAAGCAAAGATTAGTACACAATACTGTGCAACCTGAGTGTAAGTAATTCCTTTCATTCCGCCTAAAGTTGCATAGAAGAGTACAACGACCATTCCGATAACAACGCCCCATTCAACGCCAACACCAAGGAATCTGGAAAATACCATTCCAACTCCCTGCATTTGTCCTGCAACATAGGTGAATGAAACAATCAGTGCGCATATTACTGCTAATAATCTCGCCGTTTTTGAATAGTATCTGTCTCCAATAAAATCAGGAACTGTAAACTTCCCGAATTTTCTTAAGTAAGGAGCTAAAAGCAGTGTCAAGAGAACGTAACCTCCGGTCCATCCCATTAAAAATACAGAGCCGTCGTATCCCATAAATGAGATCAGTCCGGCCATTGAAATAAATGAAGCTGCAGACATCCAGTCGGCTGCTGTTGCCATTCCGTTCATTACAGGTGATACACCGCCACCTGCAACGTAAAACTCTTTTGTTGATCCTGCTTTTGCCCAGAAAGCGATTCCCAGGTAAAGCGCAAATGTTCCGATAACCCAAATCCAGGTCCAAGTTGTTCCGTCCATATTATTCTAATCGTTTAGGTTATATTTTTTATCGAGTCTGTTCATCAGAACCAGGTAAATTGCAATGATGATGATGAATGCGTAGATAGATCCCTGCTGCGCAAACCAAAAGCCGAGCGGAAAACCGCCAATTGAATACTGATCGAGATAATCAACCAGAATAATTCCGAAGCCGTACGAAACGATAAACCACAGTGACATGAGGATCACGAGATATTTCACGTTCTCGCGCCAGTACTTGTTGTTGTCATTATTACTCATAATTATTTAATTTTTTTATAGATAAATTTGAAACTGAACGATGAACTCACCTTTGCTTTCAGGATCTGCAGTTGGTGAAGTGTAGGTAGGTCTTGTAGAATACTGCGTAGTAACTTTTGCATGATGGCCGTCGATAAACCAGTTTACACCGCCGTCGATTTGGTTGGAAGCTTTATCCAAAGCTTCGAAATTTTTGTGCGTTAATGCCACGAAAGGCTGAATTCTGATTTTTGGTTTCTCTGCATTACTCGGCAGTAAAACACCACCCTGAACGTGTACAACGCTTCCTGTTCCAATCATTGGCTGCACATTTCCTGCGCCTGCAATGGCTCTCTGTCCCGTGAAATCAGGATCTGCAACTCCAGGATTCATGATTCCGATATTTCTTAGATAATTCGGACCAAAGTTGTAATTGTAGTACGCTGCGTAACCGGTAACAGCCATTTTATGTTTGGCTTCACCCATCGGAATATCTGCAAAAGCATCTACTGATAAAAGACTGATGTCGTGCTTATCAAGGTTTCCGTTTACAGAGCTTTTGGTTCCGTCTGCATTATGATAGAAACCTGCTCCAATATTGAATACTTTTTTCGTTCCTAAATACGTTCCCACTTTGTATGGAAGCGCATTCGATTCCTGATCCAGGAACTGATATTCGAAATATCCTCCGGTTGACATTTTTGCATTTCCGTTGTTGTCCACTGCAACTGCTGTCGCGGAAGAAGCTGCATCTACAGGAGTAAGACTTGTTGAAAACGGTTTGTTGGCACTTAAACGGTACTCAAATTTTCCGTATTTACCTTTTGCGAAGAATCCCATTTGGCGTCCGAACTGATCTGAATTGTCGATTAAAGGCCAGCTGAAAGTAGGGGAGTCTACGGTAAGGAAATTAAGTGTTGATGCCTGTGAAAGTCTGGACAGTCCCAAAAGATAATGAAGTCCCGCTCCAAGAGTAAGGGAAAACTTCTGGTCTTCTTTCGGAAGAATTACAGCATATTCATTCCATGCATCATGAAAAAACAGTCCCGGTTTTTTACCGGCACCGTATCCACCGTTTCCGGCAGAGCCGATAATTCCACCATTGTTGAACATCTGGTTGTTTACACCAACATGAAGAACAATTTTGTAACGTTCAGAAATCTGAGCCATTGCCAACATTCTGAGGCGACGGTTACCAAGATTCCATGCACTTTCAGTAGGTTCTCCGGCAATCATGGTTCCGGGATTCATCTGTGTGTGCTTCAGCCAGAACTGATCCCACAGAATAAACCGGACAGATTTTGAGCCTTCCTGATTAAGATTGACTTTTAAGCCGCTGCCGTAATCAGGTGAGCCCTGGGCAAACAAGGAACTTCCAAATAAGGAAAAACCAAGCATTAGTACGATTCTCTTCATAAATTAATAATTATTTAGCGGTTGTTTTGTTTCGACTAAATTGAAATTAAAAATTTATTTAGAAAAAAATAATATATACAATTGGAAAGTATATAGTTATTATGTGCGGATAGCCCGCTTCAAAAATGATGATAGAAACTATCTAATGCTTAGTAAATCGCATTACTGAACATTATTTCCGGAATCGTTCCCATTTGATCATCATGTATTTGTCTCCGAATTCAGTGATAATCAGTCCGGAACCTTTGATGTTTTCTTCCTTCTGCATAAAATCAATCAGCTCATTCTGTTTGAATACTTTATACACCGGATGAAAATCGGTGTGAGGCGGTCTTTTAATGTTGTATTTCTTAATCCAGGAACTGATTGTAACGTGTGAAACACCGATAATTCTTTCAATTTCACGGTAAGAAAGTCCTTCCAAATAGAGCTGAAGTGCTTTTGTTACGTAATAGTCGTCTATTTGTTTGCCAAGTTTTCGAACGGTAAAATTATAGTTGCAGCTCTTACAGAGAAACCGCTGCCGTTCTTTGATGATACCGCTTTTCACAATATTTGTTCCCTGACATTTAGGACAGTTTTGCTCCATAACTATATTTATTTAGCAAATATATAATAATTTAGCACATCGATAGATTTTACAAATCGTTAACATACTTTTTTGCTCAGAAAATATATCGTATTTTTGCACCTTCAAACTAAAATATTAAATAATGAACAAGAACATTTTGGCAATTTTCGCCGTTTCAGCCCTTACGCTTACTGCATGTAAGAAAGAAGCAACTGCAACTGAATCTACTGTAGACACTACAGCTACTGTAATGAATGATACTGTTGCTGTCGCAGGAACCACTTACAACATCGCAGCTGCAGATTCTAAAGTTGAATGGGAAGGCGGAAAAGTTACCGGTGACAAACACCTTGGAACAATCAACATCAAGGAAGGTAATCTGGTTACAGACGGTGGAAAACTGGTTGACGGTAAAGTGGTTTTTGATATGGCTTCTATCGTTTCTACCGATTTGGCAGACAATCCGGAAATGAAAGCAAAACTGGAAGGTCACCTGAAAGGACTGACTGAAGAAGGGAAAGACGATTTCTTCAACACGAACACGTATCCAACTGCAACACTGGACATCACGAGAGTTTATGAGGAAAACGGTAAAACAATGGTTGAAGGTAATTTCGATATGAAAGGTAAAACCGACGTTGTGAAATTCCCTGTTACTGTTACTGAAACTGCTGATGCAGTAACGCTTGTTACGGATCAATTCACCATCGACAGAACAAAATGGGGTGTAAACTACGGTTCCGGAACTGCAATTGAAAACCTTGCTGCAGACCAGGTAATCAAGGATGATATCATCCTGAAAGCTTCTGTTACAGCTAATAAATAATTTCTGATTAATATTCAGACTCAAAGTGCATCATTGATGCACTTTTTTTGTGTGAATAAGCTCCGGATTTCGCTTTCCCATTTGCAAAAATTTTGTATCTTTGCACCCAATGGAAACATTGAAAAATACATTTCCGGAAACAACATCAAAGGGCGGTTTCGCCGACAACAACAATATTTATTATTAACGAAGTCTTTGGGCTTCGTTTTTTTTGTGTAATTTTTTAAGCATGCTCACAACCACTGATTTAACAAAAGAACAAATTCTGGAAATACTGGATGAAGCCATTCTTTTTTCCAAAGGAAAATCGGTGAAGGCAAAAAATCAGGTTTTTGTTTCGAATTTGTTTTTTGAAGACAGCACCCGCACAAAAACCAGTTTTGATGTTGCGGAACGCAGACTTGGTCTGGAGGTTATTCCGTTCGATGTTACGCATTCATCGGTGAATAAAGGCGAATCACTATACGATACGGTGAAAACGCTGGAAAATATCGGCGTGAATCTGGTGGTGATCCGTCACAAACAGAATGAATATTTTAAAGAACTTGGCGGAATTACAATTCCCATCATTAACGGTGGCGACGGAACCGGAAATCACCCGTCACAAACGATGCTTGATTTGATGACCATCTATCAGGAATTTGGCAGGTTCGAAGATCTGAAGATCGGTATTGTAGGCGATGTTAAACATTCGCGTGTCGCAAATTCTGCATACGATGCCCTGCAAAAACTTGGCGCGGAAGTCTGGTTTTCTGGTCCGGAACAGTGGTTTGATAAAGATTCGGAAAACTTCAGAATCCTGGATGAAATTATTGCGGAAGTAGATGTTCTGATGCTGCTGAGAATTCAGCATGAAAGACACAGCACTGAATTTCCGTACACTGCTGTAGAATATCACCAGAAGTTTGGACTGACAAAAGAACGGGAAAACAAAATGAAAGACAATTCCATCATAATGCATCCCGCTCCGATAAACAGAGGTGTTGAAATTGACACTGATCTCGTGGAATGCAGTCGTTCGAGGATTTTTAGACAGATGGAAAACGGCGTTTACGCAAGAATGGCAATTCTGAAAAATGCATTGGAACAGAGAGGAATTCAATTTGAATAAATGAATAAAAGTACAATGGTACAACAAAAGAAAAAATTAATATTAGAATCCGGCGAGGTTTTTCACGGCAAAGGATTCGGGGCAGAACAGGAAACCGAAGGCGAAGTGGTTTTCAACACGGGAATGACCGGTTATCAGGAACTGATATCCGATCCGTCATATTGCGGACAGATCGTTTGCATGACGTATCCGTTAATCGGAAATTATGGCATCAACCGCGACGATTACGAAAGCATGGAGCCTGCGATAAAAGGCCTGATAGTAAAAGAACTGTGCGATGTACCGTCCAATTTCCGTTCTCAGATGTCGCTTGATGAATTTTTTAAGCGGAAGGATCTTTCGGGAATTTGCGATATAGATACAAGAAGACTTACGAGAATTTTGCGCGACAAAGGCGTTGTGAAGGGAAAAATCGTTAATGAAGACGCAGATGAAAATGCCGTAATCGCAGATTTGAAATCCAAAACTTTTCCGAACGATCAGGTTTGCTATGTTTCCACAAAAAACAATTATGCAAGTCCGGGAAGAGGTTTAAAAGTGGTTCTCGTGGATTTCGGTTCCAAAAACGGAATTCTTCGCGAATTAAATCAGCGCGACTGCGACGTAACGGTAGTGTCACAACTGGTAACGGCGGACGATATTTTGCTGATGAATCCAGATGGTGTAATGCTTTCCAATGGTCCGGGCGATCCTGTGGATGTTCCGCATGCTTTGGAAATGATCAACGGAATTCTTGGAAAAGTTCCGATTTTCGGAATCTGTTTGGGACACCAGTTGATTTCTTTGGCGTGCGGAGCAAAAACCTACAAACTGAAATTCGGCCACCGTGGCGGAAATCATCCTGTTTTGGATTTGAAAAATAATAAAGTAGCCATCACTTCCCAAAATCATGGTTATGCCGTAGATCAGGAAAGTTTGAAAAACACCGATTTAGTTGAAACGCACATCGCATTGAACGACAGAACCAACGAAGGCGTGAAACATAAAATTCATCCTTGTTTTTCGGTTCAATATCACCCCGAAGCAAGTCCCGGCCCGGAAGATGCGAATTATCTGTTTGATGAGTTCATAGAATTGATGTACCAGTTTAAGAACCGGGAACCGAGAGCCGAGAAACAAGACCATGCATAATTTTGAGAAACTACTTTTTTGGCAAAAATCTATTGCTTTTGCAAAGAGGATTTATGTTTGTTGCACTACTATTTCGTCTGATGAAAAATTTGGATTAATTTCTCAAATGAAAAGGTCTGCAGTTTCAATTCCGTCAAATATTGCTGAAGGATCAGGAAGAAATTCCAATAAAGAATTTAATCATTTTCTTGCAGTTGCTTTAGGTTCTGCTTTCGAGTTACAAACACAATTGATTTTGACTAAGGAATTAGAACTTTTGGATAAAGAATTATGTAATGATCTCTTATCAGAACTAATTGAAATTCAAAAAATGATTTACTCATTTAAAAATAAACTATAAAATAAGCAGTGAATCGCGAATCTCGATTCTTGGTTCTCGGCTCTGATATCTAAAATGAAAAAACCTCTCAATCAACTTTCCACAGAAGAATTGGGCCAACTTTTTCCGATAGAAATTGTTCCGTATAGTGATTCGTGGGCAAAAGATTTTGAGAACGAAAAAAATACTCTGCAAGAAAAGCTCGGAGAAAAGACAGCATTGAGAATTGAACATTTCGGTAGCACTGCAGTGAACGGACTTTCAGCGAAACCGATTATTGATATTCTGATTGAAATTCCTGTTCTGACTGAATCTTTGAAACAGGAAATCATCTCAAAAATGTCAGAACTAGATTATCAGTTCATCTGGAGAACAGACAATGAAATTCCCTACATGAATTTCGTGAAAGGTTACACGCCGGAAGGTTTTTCAGGGAAAACTTTTCATGTTCACATGGCGGATAAGAATCATAATCTTTGGGACAGAATTTATTTCCGTGATTATCTGAGATTATATCCTGAAGTTGCAAAACAGTATGAAAACCTGAAAATTGAACTTGCGGAAAAATATCGGTTTAACCGTGAAGATTACACCGAAGCAAAATCGGATTTCATCAAATCAGTCACCGAAAAAGCAGTAAAAGAATTAAAAAACTAAAATCTGATGTCTGCAATCTGACATCTCATATCTAATAAAATGAAAAGAACCGACATAAAAACAATCTTAGTAATAGGAAGCGGCCCAATTATTATTGGACAAGCTGCAGAATTCGATTATTCCGGAACTCAGGCGTGTCTGTCGCTGAAAGAGGAAGGGTACAGAGTCATTCTGATCAACTCGAATCCTGCAACAATTATGACCGATGTTGAAATTGCCGATAAGGTTTATATTGAACCGATTTCGCTTCAGTTTGTAAGTCATATCATCCGTAAAGAACGTCCTGATGCACTTTTGCCGACTTTAGGCGGACAAACCGGACTGAATATGGCCGTTGAATTACAGAAATCTGGAATTTTGGAAGAATGCAATGTTGAAGTTTTGGGAACGAAACTTTCCGCTATCAACCAGGCCGAAGACCGTGATCTGTTCCGCGAACTGATGCGCGAACTCAACGAGCCGGTTCCTGAAAGTGACATTGTTTCCACGGTTGAAGGCGCACTGAATTTCGCCAATGAAATCGGTTATCCGGTGATTGTGCGTCCCGCTTTTACGATGGGTGGAACAGGAGGTGGAATTGCTTCGGATGAAACCCAACTTCGGGAAATTGCCGAACTCGGTTTGAAACATTCGCCGGTAACGCAGTGTCTGATTGAAAAATCTATCGCCGGTTTTAAGGAAATTGAATACGAAGTAATGCGCGACGCGAACGACAACGCGATTGTGGTTTGTAATATGGAAAACATCGATCCGGTCGGGGTTCACACTGGAGATTCCATTGTTGTGGCGCCTTCGCAAACGCTTTCGGACAGAGAATATCAGCTTCTGAGAAATGCTTCCCTGAAAATTATCAGAGCGCTCGGAATTGAAGGTGGTTGCAACGTTCAGCTGGCTTTGGATCCGCATTCTTTCAATTATTATATCATCGAAGTTAATCCAAGAGTTTCGCGTTCATCGGCTTTGGCAAGTAAAGCAACGGGTTATCCGATTGCAAAAATTGCAGCGAAAATTGCGGTGGGTTTAACGCTTGATGAAATCATGAATCCGGTTACAGGAAAGACTTACGCGTGTTTCGAGCCGGCTCTGGATTATGTGGTGACGAAATTCCCGAGATTTCCGTTCGATAAATTTGAAACCGCCGACAGAAGACTTTCCACACAAATGAAAGCAACCGGAGAAGTGATGGCCATCGGTAGAAATTTCGAGGAAAGTTTACAGAAAGCCATTCGTTCTCTAGAAACCGGAATCCGTCATTTAGGCTTAAAAACCAAACAGGCAGAAGCGTTGAAAGATGATGAAATACAAAGGAGAATTTGTGTGTGTGATGACGAAAGACTGTTCATTATTGGTGATGCGTTGAGACGCGGTTACGACTGGGAACAGATTGTCGAGTGGAGCAAAATCGATAAATTCTTCATCTGGAAAATCAAAAAACTGGTTGATTTTGAGAAAACAATCACTGAAAATCAATTCGACAAAGAAACTTTAATTGAAGCCAAAAAACTTGGTTTCTCTGATGTAAATATCGGTCATTTATGGAATGTTTCGAACCGTGAAGTATTCGATTTCAGAAAGCAGAACGGGATTATGCCGGTTTACAAAATGGTTGATACCTGCGCTGCAGAATTCGAATCTGAAACACCATATTTCTATGGAACTTACGAGGAAGAAAACGAAAGCATCGTAACGGAAAAGGAAAAAGTAATCGTTCTTGGTTCCGGCCCGATCAGAATTGGTCAGGGTGTGGAATTCGATTATGCGACGGTGCATTCGGTTTGGGCAATTCAGGAAATGGGTTACGAGGCGATTATCATCAACAATAACCCGGAAACGGTTTCTACAGATTTCTCGATTTCCGATAAATTGTATTTTGAGCCTTTAACAGAAGAAGATGTGATGAACATCATTGAACTCGAAAAACCAAAAGGCGTTGTCGTGCAGTTTGGCGGACAAACGGCGATTAATTTGGCAGATAAACTTGCAGCTCACGGTGTGAAAATTTTAGGAACTTCACTCGAAGATTTGGATCGTGCTGAAAACCGCGACAAATTTGAAAAAGCCCTTCAGGAACTGGAAATTCCGCAGCCAAAAGGTCAGACTTCCCATTCCAAGGAAGGTGCGATTAAAATTGCCAACGAAATCGGTTATCCGGTTTTGGTTCGTCCGAGTTATGTTTTAGGCGGTCGCGCAATGGAAATTGTTTACAACGAAACCGAGCTCGCTCATTATATGGAACACGCCGTGGAAGTGGATCCTGAAAGACCGGTTTTGGTGGACAAATATATGGTGGGAAAAGAAGTTGAAGTAGATGCAATCTGTGATGGCGAAACTGTTGTGATTCCCGGAATTATGGAGCATATCGAGAGAGCGGGAGTTCATTCCGGTGATTCGATTGCTGTTTATCCGCCGCAGAATATCAACGAAAAATGTTATCAGGATTTAATTGACTACACCATAAAACTTGCAAAAGGCCTGAAAGTCGTTGGTTTGATGAATATTCAGTACGTTCTGTTTGAAAATCAGGTGTATGTGATTGAGGTGAATCCACGTTCATCGAGAACCGTTCCATTTCTTTCCAAAATTACTGATGTTCCGATGGCGAATTTGGCTACCAAAGCCATTCTGGGTGCAAAACTGAAAGATTTGGGTTACGAAAACGGACTCGTTCCTGAAAAAGAAGGCGTTTTCGTAAAAGTTCCGGTTTTCTCTTTCTCAAAACTCACGAAAGTGGATATTTCTCTCGGCCCTGAAATGAAATCTACCGGAGAAGTAATGGGCAAAGACAGCACTTTAGAAAAAGCCTTGTATAAAGGATTTATCGCGGCCGGAAGAAAAGTTCCGACACATGGTGCAATTTTGTTCACAGTTGCCGATAAACATAAAGAAGAAGCAGCAGTTTTTGCCAAGCGTTTCCACGATGTAGGTTTCAGAATTTGGGCAACCGAAGGAACCGCGAAATATTTCGAAGAACAGGGAATCCCGGTGAAAATCGGTTACAAAATCGGCGAGGAAGACGTGAATTTGATTGATTTAATTCAAAAAGGAAAAGTTCAATACGTTGTAAATACGACTACCAAAGGAAAACAGGCAGAAAGAGACGGTTTCCAAATCCGCAGAATGTCGGTGGAAAATGGCGTTCCGTGTCTGACCTCAATGGATACCGTGGAAGCAATTTTGAAGGTGATTGAGAGTATGAGTTTTAAGATGGAAGTGATGTAACTTAATTGACTTTTTTATAAAACAGAAGCCGACTTACATATTTTGCAAGCCGGCTTCATTATTGAAAAGGATATAAAATTAGGAGTTACTTTTTGATAAATTTCGCACTGAACGTTTTCTTATCCCTTGTCTCGCCGGTCACGATATAATTTCCTGCGGGAAGGTTCTGAACATTCACATCTTTTCCTGCAATTTTTGATCGCACTAATTTCCCGTCCATGCTGTAGATTTTGGCATTCGTTACATCTTCTGCGAAGAAGAGCCTGTCGCTTACGGGATTTGGATAGATTTTTAGTTTTTTATTTTGGGCAGTTTCCGAAACTCCTAATGCATATCTGTCCGGATTTGCGATGAGTAAATCATCACAGTAATCAACCGGGAAAACATCCCATTCCGTTGCATTATATGTTGTGGATGGATTATACACATTTCGCCACAAAGAAACATCCTGACCAAAAACAGCCGAACTGTTGAAATTTCCCACAATATCTATCAATACACCATTTTTGAAAAGACCTATCGGATCGTTTCCGTCAAAATCCATGGGAGAAAGGGTTTCAAAATCAGGATCGAACCAGCAGTTAAAATTTGCATTTGTATTTGTTATTACATAGGCTTCATCGGTATCAATAAATCCTGATAGCTGATAATTTCCAATCCAGGGACCACTTCCGTTTACCCGCTTACGAATCGAATACATACTCATATCAATAAGATTTGCCGTAGGATTGGTAATTTCAAGTGCTTTATTATCACCAGTACCTTCTACATATTCCGAAATGTATAAATCCGTGCCGAACTGCGGATCGAAAAGCGTAGTAGCGCTTACTGTATTACTGTTAGGAGAAACATTTCCGAAAAGATCTTTGGCACGTACATAAAATGAATACGTTGTATTTGCTGCGAGTCCGGGAACGGTAATAGTGGTTCCAGTTACGTATCCGTAATAAACACCGTTCATAAAAACATCGTAGCTGGTAACGCCGACATTGTCAGTAGCTGCCGTCCAAGATAAACTTACAGAATTGGTCGTAGTTCCCGTTACGGTTAAGTTTAGCGGAGCTGTTGGTGGTGTGGTGTCCACAGGAATTGTAGTCCATGGAGATGTTGTTGCAATAAAAGCATCAAAAGATGCCGTATCTCCACCTGACAGAGGAATTCCATCGTAAAGAGTATTATTTCGATAAGAACCAACCATAACTAGTTCTCCGTTTAATTTTAAGGCTAATTTATCAACACCTTCCGAAACAATAGTACCTAATGCCTTTGCTCGGATACAGTTTCCAGCGGGGGTGTATTCAGCTAAAGCAATATCTGCTCCGTGACTTGTTGAGCTCCAGTTTGGATACATACTGTGATAAACAATCTGCCCATTTCCAAAATCCATATCAGGATGATCTATAGTACCAGTATAAATGATGTTGCCATCAGGTTTTACGATGACATCTTCTCCAAACTCACTTCTCATGTGCAAGTTGCTTCCACTGCTGGGTCCGGGATTTTTGCCCCAAATCATGGTACCATTATTATCCATTTTGAAAAGTAAAGCGTCATTGGCAGTAGCATAAAAATTGTCATTTACCAATACATCCGGTCCGAAATTAAAAGTACCGTTGTTAAGTGTTCCGGCAGCGTAAATGTTGTTACTGGCATCAATATCAAATCCCAGTATAAAACCCGCTCCATCCGGTCTCGAGTTCCAGATTAGAGACCCGGTTGAACTGTCAATTTTCATGATATAGGCACCTTCAACAATTAATGGACTCCCGCTGGAAATTAACTGGCCATCATAATACTGATCATCATAAACCTGACCTGTAATAATCAGTTCATTTAAATTATTTAACTTCATTAATCCAGGTACACAAAAACTGGATGAAGTCATCTGCTTTGCCCAAATCAGATTTCCAGAACTGTTAAATTTCGCGACAATTACAGAATTACTCCCATTTACAGGATTAGGACTGCTGAAGGTTACCCCATCAAAGGTTACAGACGTAGCATCCAGCTCAATTTGTGTGTAAATGTTTCCTGAATTATCAGTAGTTACAGAATGTATTTTCACCCCTGCAATATTAGACGGTGGTCCATACGGATAATTGTTATCATTTGCCTCGAATATTTTTTCCCAAAGTAAATTTCCATTGTTGTCAAGTTTTGCAATGATTCCGTGCATTGTTGGTGTATTAGGAAAATTATGAGCGTTACCAAAAAAGTGGCCGGGAGCGCCATTAAATTCTCCAACAGTGATAATATTATTGTTGTTATCCAATGCTATCCTTCTGATTCTTTCTCTAGCTTTTCCCTGAGTCCTTTTAGCCCACAGTACTGTACCTGTAGAATTCTGTTTTACCAAAAGTGCATCAGAAACATAACTGTTACCACCTGGCAAACTAACAATTGGAGGATTAGGGAGCGTCATCTGATTGCCGATGTGAAAAGGCTGGTTCAGACCGGCACTGCCTGGGCTAGTAATTCGCATCTCATAAACAGAATAGACATTGTCCTGGCTGTCTGTTAGCACATATTTTGCTTCATCAGTCGTATTTGTATAAACCGGCATAGCAGTTTGCACTGTCGGCAGCTGGGCAAAAATGGAAGTTTGTATTAAAATGCCCAGTGCTGTTAAAAATATTCGAAATTTTAAATTTTTATTCATAACATAATAATTTTAAGCAAAGATATTTAAAAAAAGAAAAAAAACTATACCTAAAAATTTGTATTTTTTTGAGCTGAGAATTCATACAAATCATTATTTTGTTATAATAATTCCTTCACATAATACTGTGAATTTGCCCAAAAGCGATTTTTTTTTAATTCCGAAAAGAAACGCTGTGAATTGAATTATTTCTTTCATTTGTAAATTATTATTTGGTAAAATAAACGGGTTGTGGCACCACATTTTCCACAGGTTTTATCGACTTCAAATAAGCAAAAATAGCCCGTAAATCTTCGTCTTTCATTTCCGTAAAGTTGAACCAGGGCATGGGCGGAAGCAGCGGTCTGCCATTTTCCATTCCTTTGTATTTCCCCTGCGTCATGGCGGTTTTGAACTGTTCAAAAGTCCAACTTCCAATTCCGGTTTCATCCGGTGTAAGATTGGCGGCGAAGGAAATGCCCCACGGTCCTGCGGCGGCGGTCATATCAGGGCTCATCTGTGCAAAGCCTTTTTGTGTTTTTTCCTTATCAAATTCAGGGATGGCGTTCTTCCCCTGA
>JAEWOS010000019.1 GCA_023460855.1 Bacteroidota bacterium
AGCTGTGTGAGCCCAAATGCAATTCCGACGGCAAATAAAATATTGAACGGCAGGAAAAATATGTAATTATCTGAAACCGCATAGAAAGTGCCGAATCCAAAATTTAAAACAGCAAGCGGAGCAACTATCCAAAATACTTTGCGGTGCTTCGCGTACAGAACGATAGTACCAATAATTCCTGCGATTACGAAAATATTGAAATTGTAAATCAAATAAGCTCCGGCTTTTATCAGATCCTGCAGGTATTCTGTGGGGTTTTTTCTGAATGAATTCGCCACCCAGTCTCCGTGTCCGGAAGAATAAAAAGAGTTGAACGGCAGATTTTCCCAGGTATTCAGCGCAATAATTGCCAGGAATGTACAAACCAGAATACCTGTTCCCGCAATAACTGCCATTCTGTGTTTTCTTAGATAATACAAAAGCACGAAAAATGTCGGGATTAGAAAAATACCCTGTATATGTGTAAGCAATGCACAGCTCAGGAAGATGCCGCTCCAAATTATCGCCCCGGGTTTCGATCCGTCGGAGAAAAAAGGTTTCAGCGCACTGTACAAGAACAGAGTGATCCAAAAGCCGAAAAAAGTATAAACTTCAACGATTTCTGCATTTCGCCAAAAAGTAAAACTGAAACCGAAGACAAATGAAGCGACAATCGCGATCCACGTTTTCTTTGTAATAAGCAGTGCGGTGTGAAAAAGCGCAGTGACGGTGCCTGCCGCAGAAAGGATGACAAGAATACGGTTTGCTGAAATCCCGTCAGTTTGAAACAGTTTTTTTATCAGAACTGCAGCGTTTATATATAAGAAGTGAGATGTTGCAGTTGCAGATTTCACGAATTCGCCATATTCTGTTGTGAGTACGAATCCGATACAATCACCAAAAGGAACTTTGTCAAAACTGCCAATAGTGTAAATAACAGCAAAAACAAAAAAAATAAGAAGGGAATAATTCCTGTTGCTCATCCTAATTTTTAAACACAGGAACGTTTGAACATGCCTCACCGAACATCAGCGATTTTACGACCGGTTTCAGTTTCTGTACCAGTTCCATGTAGGCGTTTTCCGGGATAATTTCGTTTGTACAGCCTTTTACGAGCACTCGTTTCTCCTGGAGAACCGAAAAATCATATTCATTCAAAGCATCGTGAAGCAGCAGGTTTTCTAAATCATATCTGCTTCCATATACCACTTTTTTTGCTTCACCGCTCAGTTTTGCAGCAACAAGAAAATAGGCCCATAACGGAACGATCGCATCAGCGGAATTATAAACATAGACAAACGCATCGCGAAAAACATCGGTGTCAATCTCAGCAACTTTATCGCGGAATTCCTTTTCGCGCAGCACGAGACCCTGAAACAGAAAGTCTTTCAGGTCAATTCCTTTCCTTTCTCCTTTTGGAATTAAATCGGTCAGGTCAAAATTAACCAGTCGGCTTTCCGCTACTCTGTTCTTTATTTCGAAATTCTCCTGCATTGAATTTTTTATATTTACACAAATTTAAAACTATTATTTGAGTTGGCTTTCCTAGCGGAAAAATCAGACTCAAACAAAAATTCTGAAACGGGTGAAATATTACATCATCGCAGGAGAAGCTTCCGGAGATCTGCACGCTTCAAACCTCATGAAAGAGCTGAAAACTAATGATCAGCACGCAGAATTCCGTTTTTGGGGCGGCGATCTGATGTCTGCTGTTGCAGAACAGGCACCGGTTAAACATTACCGCGATCTCGCGTTTATGGGATTTCTCGAGGTGGCAAGAAATCTCCGGACTATTTTGCGGAATATTAAATTCTGCAAAGAGGACATTCAGAATTACAGTCCGGATGTTCTGGTCCTGGTTGATTATCCCGGATTTAATCTTCGCATTGCCAAATTCGCCAAAGAACTCGGACTGAAAGTGGTCTATTATATTTCTCCTCAACTTTGGGCATGGAAGGAAAACCGTGTACAGATTATCAAAAAGTATGTGGATGAGATGCTCGTAATTCTGCCTTTTGAGAAACCGTTTTATGAAAAACACGGTGTGGAAGCTCAATTTGTCGGTCATCCTTTGCTCGATGCGATTTCCGGATTAAAGGAAATTTCTTCCGAAGAATTTAAGAATGACAACGGATTAGATGACCGCGAAATAATCGCACTGCTGCCCGGTTCGCGAAAGCAGGAAGTGGAAAAAATGCTCGAAATAATGCTTTCGGTGCGCAGAAATTTTCAGGAATATCAGTTTGTGATTGCCGGAGCGCCTGGTCTTGATAAAGAATTTTATGAAAAATTTGTAGATGAAGATGTGCGGTTGGTTTCGAACAGGACCTATGACCTTTTGCGCTGTTCGCACGCTGCACTGGTTACTTCCGGTACGGCGACGCTTGAAACTGCACTTCTGAATGTTCCTGAAGTAGTGTGTTACCGCGGAAGCAAAATTTCCTATGAAATCGCAAAAAGACTCGTGAAGCACATTAAATATATTTCGCTGGTAAATCTGGTGATGGACGATGAGGTAGTTACGGAATTGATTCAGGAGGAACTGACGACAAAAAACATTACTTACGAGCTCAACAAAATTTTGACCGGAACAAAACGTGAAGAAGTGCTGCGGAATTATGAACAGTTGCGACAAAAACTCGGTGGAGCAGGTGCGAGCAAAAATGCTGCAGCAATAATACAAAAAGGGTGATTTTCCCTGAATTTTAACACGTGCTGTCAGGTATTTTTGCTGAAAAATAATACTTGAGCAGACAGCCTTTACTGATTTTCGCAATTTGCTTTATCGCCGGAATTGCAGCGCAGGAACTTTTTAGTTTTCAGGTTGCTGAACTGTATGCTTTTGCCGCAGTTGCTGCAGTTTCACTGTTATGTTCTTTTGTCAGGAAAATCAGTTTCCAGAGACTAAAGCCTTATTTTTTCGGAATAATTTGCGCGGTTCTGGGAATGCTGCTTCATTTTCAGAACAGCCGCAAACCGGCACTTCCTAAAATCGATGGCAGAGAAGAAATTGTTTTTCACTTAGATAAAAAACTGAATTCCAATGAGAAAAACCGCCGCTATGAAATTACATTTCGCCATGATGACCGCGAAATAAAAGCAGTGATCTCAGTTCCGAGAGAATTTCCCGAACTCGATTTTGCGCACTGGTACAAAGGTGAATTCAGGATTGGAGAGCTGAAAAGTCCGGAGAACGATTTTCAGTTTGATTATGCAAAATATCTGAGCAGAAAAGATATTTATTTTCAGGGTTATCTTTCCGGTTCGCTGTCGGTTGCTGATAGAAAAGATCTGAGTTTTAGCGAGCGTATCAGACAGAATCGCAGTGAAGTTTTGCAGAAAATCAATGAGACGGAAATATCTGCGCGTTCCCGCGAATTTATGAAAGGAATTATTCTCGCGGACCGCACTGAAATGGACAGTCAGACCGTTCAGGATTTCAGCAAAACCGGGCTCGTACATATTCTTGCAATTTCGGGTACGCACATTGTAATTATTTTCGGAATTTTCTTTTTGATTTTCAAAACGATTTTTCCTGCAAAAATTCAAAAGGGAGCACTCATTTCTTCCCTTTTACTGATCTGGGCTTTCGCAGCATATATCGGCTTTGGAAGTTCGGTTGTCCGTGCATGTGTTATGATTATCACTTTCTACGGTTTCAAAATTTTGCAGCGCAAAACGGACGGTTTGCATGCGATGGCATTGGCGGCATTCTGTATTTTGCTCAGCGATACGCAGCAACTTTTCGAGGTAGGTTTTCAGCTGAGTTTTCTGGCAGTGCTCGGAATTTTCTGGCTGAATAAACCTTTACTGGAGTTCCTGCCGAAACCGCGCAATAATTTTCAGAAATGGCTCGTCAACATTCCAACGATTACAGTTTCCGCGCAAATGATGACTTTGCCGCTCGTGCTTTATTATTTTCATCATTTTTCGGCCGTCTCGTTTATTGCCAATCTGGTCATCATTCCTTTTTCAGAACTGTTTATCATCGGTTCGCTGCTGTCTACAGTTTTAATCGGTTTGGGTGTGGATATAAAAATTCTGCAGATAATCTATGATTTTCTTGTTCAGAACCTGCTCGATGTTATTCACCGGTTTGCAGTTCTTGATGCTGGTTTCAGCGAAAATATTGCGATGCACTCGACCGAAACTGTTATACTGCTGATCATAATTTTTCTAACCGGATTATACCTTAGATTCAGAAAGCCGAAAACCTCGCTGTTGCTCGCATGCGCCGTTGCAGTGTTCTTTTCGCTGCGTTTTGGAATGGATTATAACTACGGAAAGCAGTCGGAGGAAATGGTTCATGCACATTACAGTCAGAAAATCGTTTCTGTTAAGACCGGAAAGCAGGTGGTGTTCTTTATTCCGGAAAATGCTGATGAAGAAAAACTCCGGAAATATCTGATCAATCCGTATCTCACATCGCGCCGCACCAAACAGTGTGAAATTCAGAAACTGCCGAAGAATGCATCTGCAGTTACCTGGAACGGAAAAACAGTCGCTTTATCCCGATAATTATTTTTGCAAACCGCATCGTGTGAGCGATGGAAACGGATACCCCGCAACATGCGCAGGCAAAAGCGCGGCGTGAGGAGTAGCAGTGGACGCAGCGACCCGGCGCAATGGGATGTGCGGAAGGAGAGGGGCACACCCAAAAAATTATGCGTATGAACCGCGTCATCTACTATCTTTTTATTAAATTTGTAGATATTTAATTCCGAAAAATTTAACAGAAAATATTATGAATCTTCACGAGTATCAGAGTAAAGAAATTTTGGCTAAGTACGGCGTTGCGATCCAGCGCGGTTTTGTTGCAAACAACGTTGACGAAGCTGTGGAAGCTGCCGGAAAACTGAAAGAAATGACTAACGGAGCTGAAGGCTGGGTAGTAAAAGCTCAGATTCATGCAGGAGGCCGCGGAAAAGGTGGAGGTGTAAAATTTTCGCCAAACCTGGACAAACTTAGAGAAAATGCACAGAATATTATCGGCATGCAGCTGGTAACTCCGCAGACTTCGGCTGAAGGTAAAAAAGTACATTCGGTACTCGTTGCAGAAGATATGTACTATAAAGGTGAAACGGAACCAAAAGAATTTTATGTTTCTATTCTTCTGGACCGTGCACAGGGAAAAAATACTGTGGTTTATTCCACAGAAGGCGGGATGGATATTGAGCATGTTGCTGAAGTTACGCCTCACTTAATTCATAAAGAAACGATCGATCCTGCTTTGGGACTTCAGCCTTTCCAGGCGAGAAAAATCGCTTTCAACCTTGGTCTTGAAGGTAATGCTTTCAAAGAATTCACCAAATTTATCACGAGTCTTTACAATGCTTATGTAGGAATCGATGCATCTCTGTTCGAAATCAATCCGGTTCTGAAAACCGCAGACAATAAAATTGTTGCAATTGATGCGAAGGTAACTCTTGATGACAATTCATCTTTCCGTCACAAAGATCTTGCTGAACTGAGAGACAAGCGTGAAGAAGATCCAATGGATGTAGAAGCCGGCGAAGCAGGTCTGAACTTCGTAAAACTGGATGGAGACGTTGCCTGTATGGTAAACGGTGCTGGTCTTGCAATGGCAACGATGGATATGATTAAACTTTCCGGCGGAAATCCAGCGAACTTCCTGGATGTTGGTGGTACTGCTGATGCTGCAAGAGTAAAAACGGCATTTGATATCATCCTGAAAGATCCGAACGTAAAAGCAATCCTGATCAATATTTTTGGAGGAATCGTTCGTTGCGACAGAGTAGCGCAGGGCGTTGTAGATGCTTACAAAGAAATCGGAGAGTTTCCGGTTCCGCTTATTGTAAGACTTCAGGGAACAAATGCTGAGGAAGCCAAGAAACTGATTGATGAGGCAGGTTTGCCAATTCACTCGGCAATTACGCTTGAAGAAGCTGCGAACAAAGTAAAGGAAGTTTTAGGCAACTAACAGTTCTTATATAAATTAAGTCCGCTGCAAATTTTTTGCAGCGGACTTTTTTTTCAGGGGTTTCAGAAATTAATTTCCTGTTCTCGTCTTAATTTCATCGGCTGCGCTGTCTATTTTTCTGGTTTTCTGAACTTTTTTATTTCCGAAAGTATGTGTAATGGTAAGCACCGCTCTTCTGCTGTACTGATACTGATTGATCTGATTGAAATTTCCGCTTTTCTGTAAATCGTAGATGCTTACTTCCATCGTTCTGAAAACGTCGCGCAGTTCGAGAGCGACGGTCCAGTCGTCCCAGATTTTTTTTACGGACAGGTCCAGTTTCTGCAGCGGGTCGATTGTTCCAAGATCTGCACGCTGTTTCCCAAGCCAGAAATAATTGATGCCCAGAAACCAGTCTTTTGCGGAAGAGAGACGGATATTGTTATTGGCCTGAATAAACGGGGTAGCCATCGAATAATCGAAAACAAAAGGATCGAACTGTTCACCGGTAATCGGATCGGTATCCACTGTTCCTGAAAAGGAATTTACATTGAGACCAACCGCGTAATTTGCGCTCCAGATTTGTTCGAAGAAAGTACGGTTCATTCCGGCTGTTGCGGAAAAATTATTTTCAGTTCCGTAATTCATTCTGATATAGCGAAGCGTAATATTTCCTTCCGCGTCTTTCTTCTGAAGCGGAACCTGGTTGTTCGCATCCCTTTTATTGGAATTGGAAAGTTGTAGAAAGTACGTGTTTTTGTACATGTACATCAGTTCCTGATTGAATATTGATGAAGCCCGCAGAAATGGATTGTTCTGTATGTAATTCACCTGTGTAAGATAGGTCCGTGTCGGATTTATTTCCCAGAAACTCGGTCTTTTCACGCGACTCGTAAACGCATAGGAAATATTATGGTTTGCATTAATATTGTAATTCAGGCTTAAAGTCGGAAGCAGGTTCGTGTTTTTTCTTGAAACAGTGGATGAGGTTCCGAGAACTTCCCCAAAACTGTCCGTAAATTCAAGGCGCGCGCCGGCTTTCGCAGAGAATTTTTCTCCGAAATTTTTCTCCGCATTTAGATACAGTCCGGAGATTTTTTCATCGTACACAAAATGGTTGCTCTGATTCGGATCGCTGATGTACTGTGTGCCGTTCCACACTTCAAACTGTGTGTCGTTGTCGGTTTTCGTGAAATTGAAATTTCCGCCTGCTCCGAGTTTAAAATTTTTGAACTGTTTTACAAAATCGAGCGTACCGGAATAGTTATCAATATGCTGCGGCGTGCTTTGGTTAAACATCGAAGCCACGGAAATAAACTGATTGTTCTGATCTGTAATTTCGGTAAGGTTTGCATTGATTTGTGACGCATTGTATTTTAAATAGGCGGTGTTCAGACTGATTTTACTGCCCTGGTCATCCAGTTTTCTTTCGTAGTTGAGGTTCACAGAGTGATTCTGATCTTTTCCGAAACCCGTATTTCTGGATCTGTTGTACGAAGTCTGCAGCACATTATTCTGATCATAAGCCTGAACGGTGTTGAAAAAATCGGAATTCTGATAGAGTTCATTGCTTCGCCAAAGATTATAGCTTAGTCCCACAGAGTTTTTCTCGTTGATGTCGTAATCTAAAGTAAGATAACCGCCTGCATCACGTGAATTTCTTTCTGTAAACCCGACCGATTTATTGAATTCGGCACCTTTCCCGTTCATCAGTACATAATCCTGCGGAATCAGGAAATTGCTGTAGCTGAAATTTCCGCTCGCTGCAAATTTTCCTTTTCGGTAATTCAGCGTTCCGGACATATACTGGTTGTTATCACGGTGTTGTACATTTCTGGCAGTAAGGTTTCCGCTGATGCCGTCCGTCATCTTCTTTTTCAGAATAATATTGATAATTCCGTCGGAAGATTCCACATTGAATTCACTTCCGGGAAGAGTGATCACTTCGATTCTTGCAATATTTTCAGCCGGAGTGTTTTTCAGGAATGCTTCCATTGCATCTGCGTTCATCTGTGTGCGCTTTCCGTTGATGTAAATAACGGCGTTGCTTTTCCCGGCAATTTTCAGCGTTTTGTCATCGGTGGAAGAAACGAGCGGCGTTTCTTTAATCAGGCTGAATGCGGTATTTCCCTTTGCAACGGGCGAAGCCGAAACATCAAAAACCAGTCTGTCCGATTTCTTCTGTATGATTTTTTTCGTTACGATTACTTCTTCGATCGCTTTGGTTTTTACCGAGTCCTGTTTCGGTGATTCCTGTGCTGCAGCGAAAGAGAATGCAAGGATTGCAAGTGAAATAGCAGATTTTTTCATGGCTTTATCGCTTTACGTATACCCCGGTTTAGGAAAGACAGATGTACAACTATTAATTTCTATTGCAAAGATATATCTTTATTTTAGTAATATGCAATACAAAGTAGTGGATAAATTTATATTTGTTATATAATTATCTGATAATCAACGATAAAAATTTATGATGCTATAATTGGATAAACGGAATGTAAGCGGAGATTTTACATTTCAGCAAGTTCTGTCGTTGTAAGTGGAATAGAAGTTTTGATATCTTCAGCATCCAGCCGCTGCTTCAGCTTAAGAATGGCTTCACTTCGAACTTTCAGGATGTTTTCGCCGGTTTTCATGCTGAATTTCACCTGCAGACTGTAAATACCGAGTTTCTGACGGACAATAATTACTTCCGCGGAATCCGGATCATTCACAAACTCAGCTTCTTTTATTTCCTGCAGCAGCGCTTTCTTAGCCGTTTCAAGATTTTCGGTATTCGGAATTTCGAACTCGATAATTACCGTGCGATGTTGTGAAGCAGAAATATTGATAAACGGAGCACTGAAAATCAGCTGGTTCGGAACATACACTTTTTTTCCTTCATCGTTGATGACTTTAGTCGTGAGGAATCCGATTTCTTCAACGGTTCCGGAAACGTCATTAATCGTAACATAATCGCCAACCTTGAAAGCTTTGTCAACACTCACTAGCATTCCCGAAAAAATACTTGAGACAAGATCCTTCAGCGCGACTCCGGCAATTACACCGGCAACACCAAGGGATCCGACGAACTTCAGGAAAATTCCGCTGAGTCCCATAATTTCGAGTGCGATATATGTTGCAGCCAGAATGATCAGGAAACGGAATCCGCCGATAATCGTCATGATCGTGTCCTGATTGCGACTTTTCGGAAAGAAACGCTGGAATATTTTAAACGATGCCTTACTTAAAAATTTGCTCGTATACAGGAAAAAAAGAAAAACAGCGATTGCAGCGAGCAGATTAGGGGTAAACTCTGCGAATTTCACCCACCAGTTCTGAAGCACTCCCCAAACCAAATCAATATATTCCCTGCTCTCTTTCATTTTTTAGATTTGTGCAAAATTATCAAATCGCAACTGACTGAGTACTGCGAAATTGTCAGGAATTATTTCAGTTTTTTCAGTCGCTGCCACCAGATAATAATTCCGGTAACGGGAAGCATTGCGCCGATTAAAGTAATGATGAAATAGAAAATAATGCTAGGCAAACCCATAATTTCTCCCGTGTGGAGCGGTTTCGCCAGTGAAGTAAACTGTTTGTTGAGCGGTTTTTCCAGGAAGATTTCTTTGGTTTTCAGTTCACCGGTTTTATCGAAGCTCAGTTCATCCGGAAGCAAAGCACGCAGAAAGTTATCGGTATTGATTTTCTTCACCATGAACCTCGGGTTTTCATCGTTCGGAAATTCCACAGACAAAGTCCCCGGATTGGGAAAATGACGGTTGGTTTCGTCAACAATTTTCTGAACGGAAACAATCTGTTCGTCTTTCAGTTCATTTTTTTCAGATTCGCGGTTCAGCATATCACTCATCAAATCTGCAAAAGTGTCATTTTCTTCGGTTTCGTTTGCAGTGTTAATCTGCGAAATCGGTTCACCGCCCAAAGAAACAATCAGCGCATTTTTCACCCAGGGATAAGTGACGTAAATTCCCGTAACAGAAATAAACATTAGAAAAATCAGCGAATAAAAACCGAGAACATTGTGCAGATCGTGATTCAGGCGTTTAAAACTCGCTCTGAATTTTATGGTTAAACCCTGCTTCAGGTATTTCAGTTTTTTCGGAAGCCAAAGAAAAAATCCCGAAATCATGAGAACCAGAAACATCAGAACCGAAATTCCGCCAATCTGTCGGCCGACATTTCCCATCAGAAGATTTCTGTGTAAATCGAGCACCACTTCAAAAAAACGGTTCAAACTCTGGTCGCCGTTTCCGAGTTCCAGTTTCCTGTACGGATCGTAATAGGAACCGCTCACTGCGCCGTTTTCATTTTTGTAGGAGATATTCCAGGATCTTGAAGAAGATTCAGGAATGGTCACCGAAACCAGTTCTTTTCCTTCGAGTGAAAGTTTTTGCTGAAGTTCACCTGGAGTTTGCGCTGTTCCGGCGGGAGAAATAAACACTTTATCATAGTTGTACGCTTCTATAATCTGCGTTTTGAATGCGTAAAGACAACCGCTGATACAAAGCACAAAAACCAACACCGAAGAAAGCAAACCGAACCATAGATGAACGAGGTAACTGATGTATTTCAGCCACGATTCGTTTTTTCTTTTTTTGCGGAACAGACTTTTGAAGATCTTTTTCATGTGGTTTTCAAGCGAGGAAGCTGAATCCAAAAATTATTTTGAATTCAGCTTAACCCAACTGTTATGATATGAATGTTGATATGAAATGTTTTATTCTTTGCCTTTGTAGCCAACGTCTTTTACTGTCTGCTCAAATTTTACGTACTGTTCCGGAGTCAGTGCTTTTTGGATAGCCGCTTTTCTCTGTGTATCGTATTTGATGAAATATTCTTTTGCCAGATCAGAATTTCCGTGGTACACATCGTGCGCATCAGAAAATGCCTTTTCGAAAGCGTTGTTTGCAGCGTTTACTACCTGCATCTGGTTTTCATCAAGACCGGCATCAGATTGAATTTTTGCCAAAAGCTCATCGTTGTAGCGTGATCTCTTTCTTGTATTTTTAGCGACAAACTCGTTGTATTTTGTCATTTCGTCTGCGGTAAGAACTTCACTGACTTCAGCATCCTGTTTTTTCTGAATTTCTTCGTACTTCGTAAAAAGCGTTACTCTGTCCGGTTTTTCGCCCATACTTTCGCGAACGGCTTTTCTTTCCGCATCGTACTTGGTTGTAATAGCTTCAAAGCTTGCTGCTTTGTCACCGGTGAAGTTCATTTCAGTTTTGAACTTGCTGTAATCTGCTCCTCTTTTCTTGTTTTCTCCTTTGCAGGCAAAAGTTACTGCGGATGCTGCAAAAGCGATGAATAATGACTTTAATTTCATAACGTATATTTTTGATTTAGAATTTATAGTTTAACTGTACTGCGAAGTTTCTCGGATCGTTTCTGTTCAGGTAACCGCCACGGTAATAAGCGCTGTAACCTGTTGCATCGGTAAGATTGTTGGCGAAGAATTTAATTCCGTAATTCGCTCTGCTATAACCAATCTGTGCATTAATGGTTGTAAAAGCATCAAGCATAAACGGCTTTACACCCGGAACTGTATTGTGAACAATTACTTTCTGCGTGAATTCGTTCACCGGTCTTTCTCCAACGTAATAGGCTCCGCCACCAAAGTGCAGACCGCGAAGTGCGCCGTCTCGAATCGTATAATTTACCCAGGCATTTGCAGTATGTTCTGCCGCCATCATCGGACGCGCTCCGTTTACATAAGCCGGGCTGTTTTCATATTTCGCATCGAGATAAGCGTAACCCGCCATAATTTCAAGGTTTTCGAAAGCACGACCGATTAAATCCACCTCAATTCCTTTTCTGGTAAGATCTCCTGCAAAATCGTAGAATCCGGTTGCATTTCCCTGTTCATTAAGAACCGAATAGGAAAGATTATTCATATCCATTGAATAAAGGTTGATGTTGAATCTCAATTTTTCATCAAACCAGTCTGATTTTACACCGGCTTCCCACTGTCTTGTAATTGAAGGACCAACTGTTCCGCCGTTCACCAAAAGATTGGAATTACCGCGTAAACTCGTTGTTGTAGTGTATGATCCGTAAATATTGATATTTTCACGCGGAGAAAACATTAATCCCAGTTGAGGATCCCATGCGTCTTTCTGTCCTTCCATCGTATCACCATTAAATCGGCTGTAACGGATTCCCATGATTGCTTTGAAATATTCGCCGATTCCCAAAACTTCCTGTGCCATTAAACCTATGGTCGGACTTTTCGGACTTACAACTGTTGCTATGTACTGTAATGCATCCGGATTGATATTTTCCGGAAGGAAATTATTGACATTCTGGGTTACATCAATAACATCAACATTAATTCCGGTAGCTGAAGGATCTCCGTTCAAACCGTAACTGTTGGTTTCTGTAAAACTTTCTTTCCAGTCGAAACCGATTTGAAAAGTATGTTTGAAAATTCCGGTTTTGATATCATGACCGATGAAATCTGCCTGAAAAACTCTTGAATGATCTGATCCACCACTTTTTCCGAGCGTTCTTCTGCGCATTTTATAATCTCCGCCAACGGCTCTTAAAGCTCCGGTTGAAAAACCTTCGTCTTCAGAATCCATGGACATGAAAGCAGCTCTCAGTTTAAAATGACTGTTCAATAATCTTTCCGCAGAGATTCCGTAGCTGAGTGCATCTGTTTTAACATAATCGGACGCGAAACCAAGAAATTTCTCCTTCGGCATGTCGTAAATATTGTTTTCATCATCCGCTGAAAGGTTTACTGTGCCACGGTTCGGAGTCGTTTCATCACGAAGGAAATCCATTTCCGCAACAATTTTTGTTTTGTCATCCGGACGGAAAGCGATGGTTGGATTGATGTAAATTCTTTCGCCTTTTACATGATCTGCAAAGGACTTGTTATTCTGATAAGCAGCATTCACACGCATTGAAATTCTTCCCTCATTGTCAAGAACTCGCTCCACATCAAGCGTCGGACGGAACAAATCCCAGTTTCCGTAACGGAAACCTACATTTCCGTGATTATAAAATCTTGGCGTTTTCGTAGCAATATTAACAACTCCGCCTGCAGCGCCAAGAGCATTTCCAATTCCCTGAGTAATTGCCGCTGAACCGCGCAAAACCTGCATACTTTCAACACCCTGCATATCTGCAATCATGGAGCTGGATCTGAAATCTGAATTCATCAGAACTCCGTTTTTCAGAACCGGCGTTCCTCGGAAACCACGAATCGACATACTTTCGCCGTTTCCGCCATAGCTGCTGAAAATGACAACTCCGGGAATATTTTTGGCCGCATCCGTTATCGTAAGTGCGCCCATATCCTGAATTGCTTTTTCTGAAATTACCGAAATACTCTGAATCATCTCTCTTGGATTCAGCGGAAGTCGGGTAATGATTTCCAGTTTTTTTGGTTGCTTCTTGGGAACTCCGAAAAGTTCAACCTGTTCAATTTTTGTTACTCTTCTGATGGTGTCATCCTCCATCTCCGGTTGGTAATTCATTTGACCGTATGTGGAAACGGACAGAACAAGTAAACCGGCGGCCAATAGCTCTCTTTTCATTGTTACGTTTATTTAGAATCAATTAAAATAACGCAGCAAATGTAAAAAATGCAGTCGTTTCACCAAAATTAATTTGGATTAATTCTAAATAAAAATAAATGAATTGTATTATCTGTCTGAAAATCTGCAGAAAAAATTCTGGCTGGTTTTTCTTCAGCCTTCTAAAAACTGCAATAAAAAGCCTTTATTTCTATAAAAATGGAACGTAATATAGGGGAAAATCGAAAATTATTCTGCTAATTCCTGCAGTTCCAGCCAGCGCATTTCCATTTCTTCGAGACGATCAGAAACATTCTGTAACTCTTCGGATAAAATTGCAATCTTATTATAATCACTTTCGTTATTGAGTTTTTCCAGTATGTCTGCGCGTTTCGTTTCCAGTTCCGGCATCTCAGAATCAAGGGTTTCCAGTTCACGTTTTTCCTTAAACGAAAGTTTTCGTTGAGCCTGCTTAACTTTCGGAGATTCACTGTTTGCCTGAATCTCCAGAGAATCGGCTGAAGCTTTCTTGTTTTCAGTTTCTTCGCTCCTTGACTTTTCTTCGCGGCTTTTCATTTCTCGGTATTCAGAAAAGTTGCCGGTAAAATCCCTGATTTCCCCTGCTCCTTCAAAAGCCAGCACATGATCCACAATGCGGTCCATGAAATACCGGTCGTGGGAAACAATGATTAATGAACCCTGGAAATTCTGCAGAAAATTCTCAAGAACCGTTAAAGTAGGCAGATCAAGATCATTCGTAGGTTCATCAAAAATCAGGAAATTGGGATTCTGATACAGAACATGCATCAGGTGCAGCCTTCTTTTTTCACCGCCGGACAGTTTGGAAATGGGCGAAAACTGCGTCTGGTCGTCGAAAAGGAAAATCCTCAGAAACTGCGATGCAGAGATGGTTCTGCCGTTTGCCATCGGGAAATTTTCAGAAATTTCCTTAATGGAATCTATGACACGCTCATCTTCTTTAAACTGAAGTCCTTTCTGAGAAAAATAACCGAATTTAATTGTTTCACCGGTTTCAATTTCTCCCGAATTCTGCGGCTCTAATCCCTGAATAATATTGAGCAGGGTGGATTTCCCAACGCCGTTCTTGCCGATAATTCCAACTTTGTCCGCCCTCTGAAACGAATAGGAAAAATCTTTGAGCAGTACTTTGTCACCATATCTTTTGGAAATATTCTTCAGTTCCAGAATTTTCTTTCCGAGGCGTTTCATTTCGAATTCCAGTTCCAGATTCTGCTTTTTGGTATTGGTTTTTGCAACCTTTTCGGTTTCGTAGAAAGCGTCGATCCGCGATTTGGATTTTGTGGTTCTAGCTTTCGGCTGCCGTCGCATCCATTCCAGCTCTTTTCTGTACAGATTGTTTGCTTTATCGATCGTGGAGTTCAGATTATCTTCGCGAATCATCCTGTTTTCGAGGTAAGTTGCATAAGATCCGTTGTGTATGTAAAGGTTTTCACCTTCCATTTCCCAGATGATATCGCAGACTGCATCCAGAAAATAACGGTCGTGCGTTACTAGAAGCAGGGTGATTTTTTGCTTGCTGAGATAATTTTCAAGCCATTCCACCATTTCCACATCTAAGTGATTGGTAGGTTCGTCCATGATCAGCAGCGTGTGCGTATGTTGTGCTCTGGTTTCGGTAAGCAGTTTTGCCAGTGCAACGCGCTTGATCTGTCCGCCGGAAAGTTTGCCCATTTTTGCCTGCAAATCGGTAATTTTCAGTTGAGACAGAATCTGCTTCATTTCATTTTCCAGATCCCAGGCTTTCTGATTTTCCATATCAGCAATAGCCTTCTCCATCTCATCATGATCCTGTGACAGAAGCGATTTGTGATAATTTTTCAGCGCCTGCACCGGAGCGGAATCCAGCGTCATCATGTATTCTTCAACAGTAAGATCCGAATCGAATTCTATTTCCTGATCAAACAGTACAATCTGTATTTCCTTATTTACCGTAACCGTTCCGCTGTCCGCAATTTCTTTGCCCATCAGAATTTTCAGCAGGGTGGATTTACCGCTGCCGTTTTTCGCAACGATGGCAATTTTATCTCCTTCATTAATGTGAAAAGTAATATTGGTGAAGAGTTTCTTTTCCCCATACGCCTTGCTGAGATTTTCGGCACTGATGTAATTCATGAAATGCAGACAGTTTTATTCCTGCGAAAATACGAAAACTGTAATCAGTCAATGGTCAGTCTTCTCAGACTCCACATGTTGCCATTGAAGACATTCAGGTCCACTTTGGTGTTTATTCCGTAAACAATTCCTTTTTCGGTGAACTGCCACATGTTCCAGTCAGTATCCGGTGCAGGTTCAGGAACATCGTTGTAATTTGCCAGCCATAACGGATAACCGTCGAATTCGTCCTGCAGATAATCGCGGTAATAATGGTAATAAGTATAAATCACAGGTTTTTCGCCATACTTTTCTTCCACAATGCGGCACCAGATTTTCAGATTTTCGATCAGTTTTTCACGGGAATAACGCAGCGGAATTTTCTCAATGTCCAGAACCGGAACGAGATCGCCTTCCTCCAGCTTGACACTTTCCAGAAAATTGTTCGCCTGTTTCACAGGATCTTCATCAGGACGGTAGAAATGATAGGCTCCGCGGATGAGATTATGTTTTTTAGCGAGATTCCAGAATTCATCAAAATTTTTGTCCTTGCTCCGGTTGCCCATCGTTGCGCGTAAGATCACAAATCTAAGCGGAATCGTGCGGTTTCCGATTGACAGGGAATCCCATTTGATATCTTCAGCACGCTGATAATGGGAAATGTCGAAGCCGAAAGTTTTATCCGCATACGCGCCGACAATACGGTTGATTCTGGCCGTTTCCCGTTCGGAATTGGTGAGTTTTTTATGCTCAAACCTGTCGAAATACATCGCATAATAGAAGCCGATCTTTTCTTTCAGGTAAAACCCGGTTACTAAAATAGCAAGAGCCATCACTGCAATCAAAATCAGTCGTCTGTTCAGAAACGATTTCCTGCGCTTACGGTGAATTTTTTTTTTTCTGGTTTTCTTCTTGGCCATGCTGCTGCAAAAATATCATAAATGCAGATACTTCCTGTGATATTTATCGTATCGTGAAATTCTTTATTCAGCTGCATTCAATTCGGTTTTCGCAGGCTAAATTGTTATATTTGCAATAGATACATTTTATGAAACTGAATATCAAAAACGAAACCGGCTTACTGAAAAGCGTAGTACTGGGACAGCCGCAATCGCTTGGTCCTGTTCCTGCGCTGGAGGAAAGCTATGATGCAAAATCCTATCACACCATACAACAGGGAAATTATCCCACTGAAAAGGATATTACTGCAGAAATGGACGCCTTTGAATCGGTTTTAAAAAAATACGGCGTAAAAGTGTACCGGCCGGACATTATCGAAAATTACAACCAGGTTTTCGCGCGCGATGTCGCTTTCGTAATTGACGATAAAATGATCATCTCCAACGTAATTGCCGACAGAGGTGACGAACAGGATGCTTACCGCAAAATTTTCGAAAAAGTGGAATGGCGTAAGATCGTGAACCTTCCCGACACAGCCCACATTGAAGGAGGTGATGTGATTGTCTGGAATGATTTTCTGTTTATCGGAACGTGCTTTAGCGAAGATTACCGCAGTTTCAAAACAGCCCGTACAAACGAATATGCAATTGAAATTCTGAAGGAATATTTCCCGAAAAAAAGAATTATCGACCTCGAACTCAAAAAAAATGATACCGTTCCTTACGAGGGAATTCTTCATCTGGACTGTACGTTCAATCCGGTAGGAAAGGATAAATGCATTATTTATAAGGACGGTTTTATGGATGAGAATGACTATCAGCTGATCCTCGATATTTTTGGTGAAGAAAACTGTTTCCAGGTAACCCGTGAGGAAATGTTCGAAATGTATCCTAATATTTTCTCAATTTCTGAAAATGTGGTGGTTTCCGACTCGGCGTTCAAAAGGATGAATACGTTCCTGCGCGAAGAGTGGGGAATGACGGTTGAAGAAATTCCGTACCGCGAAATTTCTAAAATGGGCGGCCTGCTTCGTTGTTCCACGATGCCTTTGGTAAGAGCATAATTTTTTTGCAGCTGTTTCCCGCTTTCCATTACAATCTTTTATTTTTCCTTATGCGAAAGAAAAATAAAAGGATTTCCATTGCAATCGGGGCTGGAGATTATTATCTCTAATACCGGAATCCCAACGAAGTTTTTTCCTGGTTTTGAAGGTTTTGTAATGCAGGATTTATTTACAGTACCTTCTTCAGGCGCTTAATTTCGTCATCGTTTGTAAAAGATTCATAATCCGGAATTGCTGACGAATGAAAATGTGTGGCACCGGTAAAATCCTGTAGTTCACCGATATTGTGCGAACGAACTCCGCCTCCGACAAGGATATTGATTTTATGAGAATATTTCTCGACCAGCTTTTTCAGGTTCTCTTTTCCTTCCATCGCGGTATTTTTTCCGCCTGAAGTAAGCACATTCCGGAACCCGAGACTGATGAGTTTTTCGATGGAAATATCCAGATCTCCGGTCCTGTCAAAAGCGCGGTGAAAGGTGCAGGGAACGTCTCCTGCAAGTTCAGTTAAAATTTTGTTCCGCGGCATATCAATCTGATTTCTGGAAGTAAGTATCCCGAACACAAATCCATCCGCACCAGCTTTACGGAACGCTATAATGTCCCGTTTCATCTGTTCAAACTCGAGATCAGAATACATGAAAGAGCCGCCTTTCGGCCGGATCATCACATAAATTGGTTTCTGATACACAGAATTCAGATACCGGAATTCTTCAAGCAAAGGCGTTAGTCCGCCAAACTCATGACCGGAACAGAATTCTATACGGTCTGCAACAGAACGCAGTGCAGTTTCCGCAGAAGTTATTTCAAAACAGGCAATTTCCAGCATTTTGTTTTTTCTTATTATTCAATCAAAGCAAAGATCTTGCATCGATCAGTTTATTTGTACTGTTATCACGATACGCGTAATTAAAGCCTTTCTGCAGGCAGAAAGCTCCGGTGTCACCAGATTTGTTGAGTGCCAGAAAACCAATTTGAGTATCTTTTACACTTCGGTTCTGCAGTCTGAAATTTCTGTGAATTCTGTTCACGGCTTCTTCACAGGCTTTTTGCGGACTGAAACCCTGCCTCATCAGTTCCACAACCAGGTGCGTTCCGCAGGTACGTATTACTTCTTCGCCATGTCCGGTCGCAGTTGCAGCACCAATTTCATTGTCAACAAACAGTCCTGCTCCGATAATTGGCGAATCTCCGACTCTTCCGTGCATTTTATAGGCTAGTCCGGAAGTTGTGCATGCTCCGGAAAGATTTCCGTGTGCATCCAGCGCGATCATTCCGATGGTATCGTGATTTTCAATATTTACCGGAGGTTTATAATCTGATTTTTTCAGCCATTCCTTCCATTCTCTTTCACTTTCCGGAGTAAGCAGATTCATTTTTTTAAATCCCTGCTCCAGCGCGAATTCCAAAGCGCCGTTTCCAACCAGCATTACATGCGGCGTCTTCTCCATAACCGCTCTTGCGACAGAAATCGGATTTTTTATATGCTGCAACGCTGCCACGGAACCGATATTGGCTTTATGATCCATGATGCAGGCATCAAGTGTTACCGAGCCTTCACGATCCGGCCTTCCTCCATAACCAACGCTTCTTTCATCAGGACTATCCTCCACAATTCGCACGCCTTTTTCTACAGCATCCAGCGCATTTCCTCCGGAACTCAGCGTTTTCCAGGCTTCTTCGTTGGCTTCAATTCCGAATCTCCAGGTGGAAAGCACGACCGGTTTTTTTACAGCACCTGTTTTCGAATTTATATTCTGCGCACCGGCAGTCTGACTGAAAAGTGTTCCAATTCCTGCCAGAGTGGAAATCTTGATGAATTTTCGGCGGCTCTGCATATTTTTAGGTGTTAATAATAGTGAGAATAAAGCAGCTTTTTCTCTTATCGAAATTTAAGGATTTTATTGATTAAATTTGTGAAATTTCAAAAATTGATATGCAGGCAGCAGATACCGTACTAATGATAGAGCCTGTAGCTTTCGGCTACAACGCGCAAACCGCTGAAAATAATTATTTCCAGGTGAATTCTGAAAATTCAGATACGCAGGAGAAAGCACTTAAGGAATTCAATGGTCTGGTTGAAAAACTCCGGGCGAAAGGTGTGAATGTGATTGTTGTGAAAGATAAGACTGAACCGCATACGCCAGATTCTATTTTTCCGAATAACTGGGTGAGTTTTGGTGAAGATGGTAAGGTGATTCTTTATCCGATGTTTGCACCAAACAGACGCGATGAGCGACGGCCGGAAATTCTCGAGGAAGTAAAGAAAAGCGGTTTTGAAATCAACGAAATAGAAGATCTGTCACATTTCGAAAATGAGGATAAATTTCTGGAAGGAACGGGAAGTATTATCTTCGACCACGATCATAAAATTGCCTATGGCTCGGTCTCTTTGAGGCTTGATGAAGAACTTTTCAAAAATTTCTGTCACAGAATCGGTTATGAGCCGGTCGTGTTCCACAGTTTTCAGGATGCAGGAGGAGAAAGGCTGCCGATTTATCACACCAATGTGATGATGTGCGTTGCAGACCGTTTTGTAGTAATCTGCCTTGATTGTATTGATGATGAAATGGAGCGCGAGAAAGTTCAGGAAATGATTAAAACCACGGAAAAAGAACTGATAGAAATTTCGGAACAGCAGATGCAGCAGTTTGCCGGCAATATGCTTCAGGTGCGCAATGACGAGGGAAAAACTTTTTTGGTGATGAGTGAAACTGCCTATCAGTCACTGAACGATGAACAGATTTCAGCCATTGAAAAATATTCGGAAATCATTTACTCTGATCTCAATACCATAGAAACGAACGGGGGAGGAAGTGCGAGATGTATGCTTGCAGAAGTATTCCTGCCGAAGGCCTGAGAAATTTAATTTTTCAGAAAGTTGCGGATTTTTTGAATGATATCGCTTTGATGCGGTTCCTCGCGCCAGTTGTGGTGATCACCGGAGTAAGCATGCGTTTCTCCCGAAATCACACCTTCTGAGATTAAACTGTCAAGTATTGTTTTTTGAGACATCGGAATTACGTCGTCAAATTCGCCAAAAAATGAAATAGACCGCACTTGGGAATCTTTGATCCAGGAAACCGGACTTGCGAAAACCGCCTTCGTCATCGTTTCGGAAGATATGGCGGCAGCATCAACCATTCTGTTTTCAACAAAATCAATGTCAGGATAATACCGGAAATTAATATCTGTAAGATCTACCGGTCCTGCAATATTGACAACTGCTTCTACATCAGGATTTTTATATCTGAAAGCGTAGAGTGCAGCAAGGTGTCCGCCAGCCGAATAACCGGTAAGAACAAACCGCGGATTCACTGCATATTTCTCTGAATTTTGCTTCAGAAACTGAATCAGTTGATTTATTTCGTCGGTTTGCTGAGGCAGTGCGAAATGAGTTTCATCCGCCAGCGTATAATTGATCGTAACGAAAACATCGTTTGGAAAATGCTCCATCACCTGCAGCATAAAACCTGTAAGTGATTCCTTTTCACCGCTGCGCCATCCGCCGCCGTGAACAAAAATGAAGGTTCTGGAAGCATCTGAGGTTTGCTTCGGAATGTAAATGTCAAATTTGTGAATTGCCTCTTTTCCGTAAGCAATATCGCGATGCACAGCAATGTTTTGATCTCCGATTTTCAAATCTTTCTTATTACAGGAAACAGTTAGGGCCAACAATAAAATGAGTAGTATCCGCAATGGTTTTATGGGTTATAGCTGTTAAGAAAAGCTTTTGTTTTTCCAAGCATCCACGAAAGATGTGGTTCTGCACCCCATGCGTTATGATCACCGTTGTAAATATGGCTTTCATTCGGAAAACCGGCCTGAATTAATTTTGCATCAAGACTAGCTTTATTTTCATCTGCATCTACAGTGATATCTGTTGCTCCGTAAAATGAAATTGTTGGCGGAGAACTATTTGAAACCCAGGTTATAGGACTGGCGTATGTTGATTTGGTCATTCCCTGCGGAACTACTGACGGATTCACGAGATTTGTAAAGAACGCATTCAGCGGATTCGCGGTGAAAGAGGGAAGGTTGAAATCAGTTGGTCCTACAATGTTTACGACGGCTTTTATTTCAGGATTTTGCTGCTTGTAGCCATAAAACATCGATAAGTGCCCGCCTGCAGAATTTCCGCAAAGTACAAACTCAGGTTTTACCTGATATTCCTGGGATCGCGCTTTGATATGATTGATCACCGCCTGAATATCGTCGATCTGATTTGGCAGCGCATATCCCGGAGTAAAAACATTTCCCAATACATAATTCATGTTAACGATGGCATATTTAGGAAAATAAGTCTGCTTCATTACCGGAATTCCTCCGTTATAATCAGCTTTATCTCCGCCAACCCAGCCTCCGCCGTGAATAAAAATAAAAACTTTGGTAGTTGCAGCGGATCTTCCCGGCGGAAGGTAGATGTCATATTTTTGCTGTGCATGCGTACCATATGCTATGTTATAATCGTCTTTTGCCGGAAGTGGCGTATCTGTAGTATCTGAAATTCCGCCATCGCTTGCGCAGGAAAACATCAGAAAACACGTGAGAAGCATGATGAAATGTTTCATAACAGTGGATTTTGAACGTTGCACGATCAAAAATCATGCAAAAAAAATCCCGTGATTGCTCACAGGATTGTTTGTTTATTTAGTTTGATGCTTATTCGATGATCTCCGCATCAGAAATATTTTTCATGTTACCTTTCTGTTGTGCTTCCCAAAGCAGAAATTTGTCCACCTCTTTCAGGATTTTCGGCAGGACAAGTGAAAGTACTGCTAAATCATCCGCAACGCCCAGAACAGGAATTGCAATATCCGGAATCAGATCGATTGGTGAGATTACATATAGAATTCCGAGTATCGGCAGAATTAAATCGATCGCATTCACTTTATAAATACCTTTACGCCAGTATTTAACCATACGGAACATGTCCGGAACTTTCTTAATAAATCCTTTGTGTTTAATGGCCTCTTTCGCCAGCTTAATTTTTGAGTATTTCATTTCAGAATAAATGTTTTACACAGTTAGGAATCAATTAACTTGCCAAAAGCCATCTGTTTTCCGTTAAGAAAATCTAAAAATTACGGTTTGGTGACGTTTTCGATAAACCGCCTGGAAGATTCACTGTTCCAGTCCTTAGACGAGGTTTCTTTTTGCAGAATTCTACCGTGTTTATCGAGCACAAATGTAGTGGGGTAAACCTTTGGTAAAATGCTGCTTTTGATAGGTGTTTCCGCAAGATATACCGGAGCAGTGTAGTTGTTTTCCCGGATAAATTTACGCACCTTTTCTTCTTCATCGAGCATTGCAATAAGCACAAAATCCATATCATCCTTCTTTCTTTCGTACAGTTTCTGAATACTCGGCCATTCATCGCGACAAGGCTTGCACCAGGTTCCCCAGAAATTAAGAAAGAGCACTTTGTTTCCGCGAAAATTTTTCAGATTGGTGGAAGTGATATTGATTCCTTTAAGCTGAACATCATAATCCGATTCAGGAATGTTGAGATGGCTTTCCACTTCTGCCACCGGAAAAAGTAACTTTTTAACACCCGGAATAAAAGCCACGCCAATCAGAACAACGATCAGCAAGAGATAGATAATATTCTTTCTTAGAAATTTCATTTGGGCGTTTTATATTAATTCTAAAATTTCATCAATGGCATCTTTCCCGCGGTTTTTTGCATAATATACCTGAAGATCGTTGTAAAAATCGTCTTTAGGATAAACTTCCGGGTTGCTTTTGAATTGATGCAGCAAATCACGGCCAAATTTTGGTCGCGGTCCCCATGAATTCATGACTTCATAGTTTTCATCAAGAATTAATACTTTCGGAATTGACTGTGTTCCGTCTGTAAGAAACTGGTTAATCAGACTTTGATCGTTATCGCGCAGAAAAATACGTGTCTCTATTCCCATCGATCCGAAAAATTTTGAAACTGCCGGAACTGTTGCGCTCGCGTCTCCGCACCACGGTTCAGAAATGATCAGAATTTTGCCGTTGAAGTTTTTGGTTTTCAGCATTTCCGTCTGGTTAGCGTCAATCCGGAATGTTTTCAGGGCTCTCTCACTTCTGTGAACTCCAAGTTCGTAATATTCCCTGAATTCTTCGGGCGTTTCAGGCGCTGCAAGTCTCGCTTCACCGAGTTTCATGTAAGCTTCAAGTGACAGGGACTGATCCCAGTATTTTTTTACGTTGATCATTATTAACTTTCTGTTTTTCTGATTTTATTTATTAAAAAAAGGTCTGCCAGTACGAATGCAGTGAGATTTTCAACTATCGGAACGGCCCGTGAAACCACGCACGGATCGTGTCTGCCTTTGCCTTCCAGAATTTTTTCTTCGCCGGATGAACTGAGGCTTAGCTGCTTTTGCATCAGAGTTGCCACAGGTTTGAAAGCAACTCTGAAGTAAATATCCATACCGTTCGAAATGCCGCCCTGTATTCCACCGGAAAGATTGGATTTTGTGCTGAAATCAGGATTAAACAAATCGTTGTGTTCGCTGCCTTTCATTTGCGATCCGCAAAATCCACTGCCGTATTCGAAGCCTTTTGCCGCATTGATGCTCAACATCGCTTTGGCAAGTTCAGCCTGAAGTTTTCCAAAAACCGGTTCGCCAATTCCTGCCGTTAAATTTCTGACGACGCAGGTTACTGTTCCGCCGATGGTGTTACCTTCTTTCCGTACTTCCTTAATTCTGGAAATCATTTTTTGCGCAGTTTCTTCATCGGGACAACGCACTGCATTTTGCTCTGTCAAAGAAAAATCCAAATCCTGATAGGGCTTTTCGCAGAAAATATCACCTACTGAAGAAACATAGGCATTAATTTCAACTTCTGGCGGTAAGATCTGTTTCGCAAGTGCTCCGGCAGCAACCCAGTTTACCGTTTCTCGTGCGGAAGATTTTCCGCCGCCTCGATAATCGCGAATTCCGTATTTCTGGTCATAGGTGAAATCTGCATGGCTCGGACGGTACACGTCTTTTAAATGACTGTAGTCTCCCGATTTCTGATTGTCATTCTTAATCAAGAACCCGATTGGCGTGCCGGTGGAAAATCCTTCAAAAATACCCGACAGAATTTGAACTGTATCTATTTCCTTTCGTTGGGTTACGATGTTGCTCTGTCCTGGTTTTCTTCTGTCCAGTTCATGCTGAACTGCTGCCAAATCTACACTGATGCCTGCAGGGAAATTGGTGATAATTCCGCCGTAGGCTTCTCCGTGGCTCTCTCCAAAGGTGGTGAGTTGTAGAAAATTTCCCAGTGCAAACATAAATGCAAAGATAATGAATCGCGGTTGGTTAATCAGTACGAAGTTTCAGTTCACGGATGATTTCGCCGAGCTGTTTTTTTTCGTGGTCGGTTAGATTCTGCCAGTAAAATCCGTCAGAAATATCAGCACTGTAAGGTTGCGGAAAAATTCCTGCATCATAGTATTCAAGAAGAAAAGAAGGAGAAATAGCTGGAAGAGGAGTGGTGAAACTGAAAGGATAATCCTGCACAACATTAAAATTCAGCGCCCCAATGTTATAACTGCCATACTGATTATAACGGTACTCCTGCGGTTCCAGAAACTGGTTAAAGCAGAATTTTCCAATAAACTGCCCGACCCGGAAACTTGGTGTCACTTTCGTAAACAATCCCGGCGTTACAAAGAAAACCACAAGAACTGCAATGAGAGAACTGTAAAATCCAATGGAAATTTTCCTTGAGACTTTTGCACTGAAGATGAGGAACGCGACTGCAAAAAACACTTCCATGAAAAAACGGTACTGTGCGGAAAACCATAAAATCATGATCGATTTAACCAGTATGGAGATCACGGTAATTGTTATGATTTTTTTCTTCTTTAAGAATGCAAAAACGATCGAAGTAATCAGTGTGAGAAGGAAGAGAATATTGATTATTCCTTTAATTCCGGGAATTGTTAGCCAGTTTTTAAACCAATCAAGAGGTGTGAATTGTTTGATTGTCTTAAAAGTAAAATGTTCATCAAAAGTTTTTTCGGCCGCCAGTTGTGCCGATGTATTCAGAATCTGTTGATTGGGCTGCCAGTTTATTCCCATATCTGGAAACTGCACCGGGAACACCGGATAACCAAAAGTCCACAAATTCTTAATAATAAAAATCAATAAAATAACAGATGCAGGAATCCAGAATTTCCACGATTTATGGTGCAGCAGTCCATATATTAATACAAGCAGAGGTACCCAGATTACAGTTGGTTTCAGTGTAAAAACGAAAACTGAGAGCAAGGTGAGGATTCTGAAATTGGGATGGGTCCGGAAAATTTCATCCAGAATCATCAGCGAAATTACGATAACCGGAAGATCGGCAGTCGGCGACTGTACGAAGAACAGCAAAAATGGTATAAAAAAAAGGTGTATCCAGGATTTTCGCTCGAAAATGAAGAGGAGGTAAATCAGCAAAACTACACTATTAAGTCTGAGGTACGGATCGGTAAAATGAGAAAAGCCGGCCTGTGCAACATGCCAAAGAGAAGTTTGTCCCAGAATCAGATCGAGATTTGATATTCCGCGTACGATTCCAAATTCAGAAAGCCATTTAATCGTTGGAACAAAATATCCGAAATGGTCCAGAATAAACGGTGGAAATGTAGAAAAGAAAATGACAGGAAGTGCCGCCAAAAAGAATCCAGAGGAAACTTTGAAGTCATGTAATTTCTCTATCAGAAAAGCCCGTACAAACAGAATTAATCCTCCGGCAACGGTTAGCAGTTCCACCGCAAAACTCAGCGGAAGAAAAAATGCCGTAATTGTCCATGCGATGGTAACTGCAGCCAGTCCCGAAATAAGCTGAAAAGAGCTGCAGTTTTCTGTTCCTAAAAGCTTCGATAATGCCGCGCCGTATCCCCAAATGACGGGAACCAGAACCAGCAGGGAAATTAAGAGAATCAGCACAAAAAAAGATTGCTTAAAAATAAACAATCTTTATCTGAAAAATTAATTTGTTATAAATGGGTTAACGCCCTTTCTTTTTATCGACCTGGTTACCGATTGCATAACCGGATAAACCACCGATAATACCACCAACTACAGCACCACCACCACGGTTTTTCTTGTTAAGAATGGCTCCGGCGGCAGCACCGGTTGCTGTACCTACAATAGCACCTTTCGCTTTATGGCTGATTCCCTGTCTTGCAGGAGCCTGCTGCGTTGTACCATTGTTGGAGTATGTTCCGTTATTGGAACTTGAACTTCTAGGAGCAGGATTATTTACATATACTGTTTCCCGTACAACCTGAGTTCTTGGAGCAGCCGCTGCAGCCACTGTTCTGGCCTGCTTCGCTTCTGCAATACTGTCAGATTTTCTTTGGGTTTCATATGCAATCCTTTCTCTTTCAATTGCAAGCTTTTGCTTTTCTATTTCTAATTGTCGTTGCTGAAATTCAATTTTCTGTTGTTCCAGTGATTTTTCAGCGACCTGTTCGTTTTTATTACAAGCGGTCAGTAGTAAAACTGAAGCTGCACCTGTTAAAAATATCTTTTTCATAACTGTTGACTTTTAAATACCTTTCTTAAAAAGGTGATTGATGCATAGAGTTTGGCAAGAATAAAACCACGGTCACGTTAACAAAAGTTAAAAATTGTTAAAATTTAAACACAAGAAAAGTCCTTGCCAAGTTGTTTAGCGGTCAAAGTATTGTTAGTCAGAAAGTTAAGACGTACGAATTAATTTAAACTAAATGAAAGATATTTAATTATAAAATCCGGTTCTGATATTCAGTACCGGATTTTAGAGGTGCCTAGCGGATTCGAACCGCTGTAGATGGTGTTGCAGACCATTGCCTAGCCACTCGGCCAAAGCACCATTTTTATGGTTTGCAAATATAGAAAATTTTTGACAACCTGATACTGTTATGCAGTCGTAGTTTATGGTTACCGTTGAAAATTTTGGTAAAATTCTACAGAGGCACCGGCGCATTCCCCACGCATTGGTGGACTAGTCTTGGTTAGCCTTAATTTTATGCCCGAAACCTGAGGAAATTTTTCGCCAATCTTTGAAATAATTCTTCCCGCTACATGTTCGATCAGTTTTGAAGGTTTTTTCATTTCTTCATGAAGAATGTCATTGATTTCCGCATAACTCACCGTATCATTTAAATTATCACTTTCCGCAGCTTTCCATAGATCAGTATCAAGTTCCAGATTCAGGATATAATAGGTCCCAATGATATTTTCCTCCGGAAGAACTCCGTGGTAACCATAAATTTTTACATTTTCCAGCAAAATTTTTGATCGTCGCTCAGTCATTTTTTTATTTGATACTTTTCGAAAGATCAAGCATTTTTTCGATTGGTTCCAAAGCTTTTAGTCTGAGTTCTTCATCGATAAGTATTTCAGGAAGCTCATATTTCATGCACAGATACAGTTTTTCCATGGTATTCCGCTTCATGTAAAAACATTCGGAGCAGTTGCAGCTTTCATCAAAAACCAATGCCGGCAGAAGTGTTTTGTGAGGTGCACGTTTCTTCATTTCGTGCAGAATTCCTTCTTCCGTAGCCACAATGAATTTCTGTGCATCATCTTTTTCGACAAAATTGAGCAGGGCAGAAGTAGAACCGATAAAATGGGCGAGGTCCAGAACCGGTGTTTCACTTTCCGGGTGTGCAATCAGTTTCGCATCCGGATGTTCAGCGAGCTGTTTTGCAATTCTCTCCATGGAAAAAGCTTCGTGTACAATGCAGCTTCCGTCCCAAAGAATCATTTCGCGGCCGGTTTTTTTCATCAGGTATCTTCCCAGATTTTTATCCGGAGCAAAAATAAGCGGTCTGTCTTCCGGCATTGATTTGATGATGGTTTCCGCGTTGGAGCTCGTAACAATAATATCGCTTTCTGCTTTCGTTTCCGCATTACAGTTGATGTAGGTAGCGATCAGCGCGTTCGGAAACTGTTCTCTCATTTTTCTCAAACCTTCGCCGCTGCAACCGTCAGCCAGTGAACATCCGGCCTGTGTATCGGGAAGAACGACTTTTTTTGTAGGATTTAAAATTTTTGCTGCTTCCGCCATGAAATGCACTCCGCAGAATGCGATCATATCCGCTTCGGTTTCCTTTGCCTGACGAGCAAGCTGAAGAGAATCGCCAAGAAAATCTGCAATATCCTGAATTGCAGGCGGCTGATAATAATGAGCGAGAATCACTGCATTTTTTTCTTTTTTCAGGTCCAGTATTGCCTGCACCAGATCGTCTCCCTGCGGAATCAGGAATTCTTCAGGCTTCAGATATCCTCTGATTGGCAGGTTTGCTTTTGCTTTTTCCAGCGTATCGTTCATTTTAAAATTTTTTAAGGTAATTAATTTACATCCTTATGACGGAGTCTTCACGTTCAGTTGAAGAAAATTACTGATGATATCTTCAATTTCTTTTTTAGCATGTTCCAGATCAGTATTCAGAATCTGACGGTCGAACTCATTTTTAAAGGCCATCTCTTCTTCGGCTTTCGCAACACGTGTTTTTATGGTATCAACGTCGTCCGTGCCTCTAAGCATCAATCTTCGTTCCAGTTCAGCAATGGACGGCGGCATGATAAAAACCGACAGTGCCTGATCTCCAAAATATTTCTTTAAAGCAATACCACCTTTCACGTCCACATCAAAGATTACCGTTTTGCATTCGTCCCAGATGCGCTGCACCTCGGTTTTTAGGGTTCCGTAATATTTATCTTCGTATACTTCCTCAAATTCTACAAATTCGTCTGCATATATTTTCGAACGGAACTGTTCCGGACTAATAAAATGATAATCGATGCCGTTTTTTTCTTCACCGCGCGGTTGTCTGGTCGTACAGGAAACCGAAAAGCACAATTTTGGAAAATGCTCAAGCGCATGCCTTACCAAAGTGGTTTTGCCGCTTCCTGACGGTGCCGAAAAGATAATTACTTTGTTCAAGTTATAGTACGTTTAGGGTCTGTTCTTTAATTTTCTCAAGATCGTCTTTCATCATCACCACGAGTTTCTGAATTTCGGCGTGGTTGGCTTTGGAACCGAGCGTATTGATTTCCCGTCCGATTTCCTGCGCAATAAATCCGAGTTTCTTTCCGTTGAATGCTTCATTTTTCATCACATCGTAATAATACTTCAGATGCTGCGCAAGCCTGACTTTTTCTTCTGAAATGTCCAGCTTTTCCGTGAAGTAAGCCATTTCCTGATAGAATCTCGTTTCGTCGATATTTCCGAATTCCTTTACAGCAGTGCCGTAACGTTCTTTTACCGCTTCCAGCCTTACTCCTTCATACGGAACTACCATGGAAAGGTACGTTTCAATATTATGCAGATTTCTTTTCAGTTCTTCGTAAAGAATATCGCCTTCGGTTTTCCGGAATTCCGAGAATTTCATCAATGCCTGGTAAATTATTTTGTTCGTGAATTCCCACTCTTCATCCTCCAGTTCATCATGCTTTGTGGAAACCGCTTCCGGAAGCCTGATCGCCATTTTCAGATATTCGAAATCAGGACCGTCTTCTGCACATTTTTTCAGTTCATCCATATACGCTTTAATCAGCGTGTGGTTGATATTTACATCGCTGGAATCATCCAGAACTTCGTAATTAATATAGCAGTCAACTTTACCGCGCAGGATTTTGTCATTCAGAAATTTTCGTACTTCGAATTCCTTTTCGCGGTAACGCAGCGGCAGTCTAACGTTCAGATCAAAACTTTTGCTGTTCAGGGATTTGATGTCCACAGAGATTTTTTTACCGGCAAAAACTCCTTCACTGCGGCCGAAACCCGTCATTGATAAAACCATACAATTGTATTGAAATACAAAGATAAAAATTTGAATGGCTTCCTGCCGTTTTATTGCGCTGTGAATCAGAAAACAGTATCCATGAACTGAATTTTGATATTTTTGCGTTGATGAAGACCCTGATTTCTGTCTGCGGTACAACCGGAATCGGTAAAACGGCACTTTCAATTGCACTTTCGAAACACTTTGGCACACAGATTATATCTTGTGATTCCAGGCAGTTTTTCCGGGGAATGGAAATTGGAACGGCTGCTCCGTCTGATGAAGAATTAAGAAAAGTGCCGCATCATTTTATCGGTCATTTAAACGTGACTGATTCGTATTCAATCGGGCAATATGAGATCGATGCGCTGGCAAAACTCGATGAGCTTTTTGAAAAAAATCGGTTTGTGATCATGGTTGGTGGAAGCATGATGTACGAAAAGGCTGTAATTGAAGGTCTGCATAATCTGCCGGAAGCAAATGAAGAAAATCAGAAAAAACTCAACAGAATCTGGAATGAGGAAGGTCTGGAAGCTTTACAGCTGATGCTGAAGGACAAGGATCCGGATTATTACGCAATTGTGGACCTTGAAAATCCAAGACGTCTATTGCGTGCGCTGGATATTATCTGGCAGACCAAAAAAACATATACCGCAAATATTGCTGAGCCAAAAAATAAGCGCCATTTCAACACGGTACGTATTGGAATTGAAGCGCCGCGTGAAATTATTTATGAAAGAATAAACAGCAGAGTAGAGCAGATGATTGCAGACGGACTGTTGGAAGAAGTAAAAAATTTATTGCCATACCGTGATCTGGTTGCGTTGAAAACCGTGGGATATACAGAACTCTTCAATTATTTCGACGGAATTTATACATTGGAAACCGCCATTGAAGAAATCAAAAAAAATTCAAGGAGATTTGCGAAAAGACAGCTTACCTGGTACCGGAAAGAAGAAAATATACACTGGGTTAATTTTGAAAACGCACTTGAGGAATCCTTATCTTTGCTCAGAACTTTAAACATTCAAAAATAATTTCCGAATATGGCCAATACACCTTCCAATATGCTTGAACTGGGCACTAAAGCTCCTTTTTTTGAACTACCGAATCCGTCGGGATCGGGCGAAGTGCAATCATTAGATGAACTGAAAGGCGAAAAAGGAACGCTGGTGATTTTTATGTGCAATCACTGCCCTTTTGTGCTGCACGTAATCGATAAACTTGCTGAACTGTATGACGATTACCATGATCGCGGTATAGAATTTATCGCAATCAATTCCAATAACGTCGAAAAATATCCGGCAGATTCTCCGGAGAAAATGATTGAATTTCAGATTGAAAAAAGATTTGAGTTTCCGTATCTGTATGATGAAAGCCAGGCCGTGGCGAAAGCGTACGATGCCGCATGTACTCCGGATTTTTTCTTTTTTGATGACAAACTTGATCTGGTTTACAGAGGACAGATGGACGATTCGAGACCGGGAAATAACAAAGAAATTACGGGTGAAGATCTCGTGATAGCCTTCGAAAATCTACTGGCAGGCGAACCGCAGGAAGGAAATCAGCGTCCGAGCATGGGCTGCAACATCAAATGGAAGGAATAGCAAAGTAAAATTCAACAAAAAATTTTGAAACGTCTTATTATTTTTAAAGGCGTTTTTTATTTGAAGAACGGGTTATACTGCTTTTCAAATCCAATGTTGGTCGGATTTCCGTGACCGGAAAAAACTTCGGTTTCCTTCGGTAAAATGAATAATTTCGTACGGATGCTTTCCAGCAACTGTTCGTGATTGCCTTTGTAAAGATCTGTTCTGCCAATACTTCCCTGGAAAAGCACATCACCGGAAATGATGAGGTTTTGTTTTTCTGAATGAAATGCAATACTCCCAGGCGAATGTCCCGGAACATGATATATTTTGAGCTCATCTTCACCGATTTTATAGATTTCTCCTTCGCTCAGATAATTGATATCACCATTGAAAGGTTTGAAAAAAAATCCGAATTGCCTTGCCGACATCGTGTTACGCTCCAGAATTTCCTGATCTTCCTGATGCATTAATACCGGAACATTCCACGTGTCGAATGCCCATTGCAGGCCGAGAACATGATCGATGTGCGCATGCGTCAGCAGAATATTTTTTATGTTTAATTCCTGTTCTTCTATAAACTGTTTTAGTGCATTGCTTTCGTGATCTTCAAAATTTCCGGGATCTATAATCACGGCATTTTTCTGATCATCGTAAACCACGTAAGTGTTTTCGGAAAAAGGATTAAAAACAAAGGAATGAACTGTAAGCATAAAGTTATTTTTTGAATAAACAGGTAAGTTTTTGGCTTGAAATTCGTTATATTCGTGCAGATGCAAAAATACTTTATTTTCGTTTTACTTTTTTCCGTTTCCGTTTTCGGGCAGGATATCCGCAGTATTCAGCTGCACAACCCCCAGACCAATGATCAGACTCCTGTAATTGGTGTGAATGAGCAACTCGTTCTGCGTTTTGATGACCTGAGCAACAGCAGTACGATTTACCGTTATACTTTCAAACATTACGACAGAAGCTGGAAGGAGGACGGGCTTTTCTTTACAGAATTCGCGTCGGGCAGCATGAATGCACTGATTGATCAGTTTCAGTATTCATTCAACACGCTGCAGAAATATACACATTACGAACTCGTTTTTCCGAATGAGAAAATCCGGCCGAAGATTTCAGGAAATTATGAAATCATCGTCTACAAAACCTCACCGGAAAAGCCTTTATTCAAAAGAAGATTTTACATTGTGGAAGACGGTGCAACGGTTGGTTTGCAGATCGACAGACATATGGATTCCAGAAGACCATACGTAAATCAGCGAGTGCAGGTTCAGGCGGCTTCAGCCGGTGCTGATCTTGTTACCAATGCCAATTCAGTTTCGCTGAATGTGATGCAGAATAATAATCCGCACATGGCATTGTGGAATATGCGGCCGTCCACCACTTTGGGTGGCAGATTAATGTGGCAGCAACTCGATCTCGCTTTTCCGGGTAACAACGAATTTTACTATTTCGACAATAAAAACATCAACCAGGGATTCGATATGGTTGCCGGTGGCGAAATTATCGGAAATGAAAACCACACTTATCTTCATCCGGTCTGGGCGTACCCGCTCAATTATCAGTTTCAGCCAGATGTAAACGGTGCATTTTATTTCAGAAGAAACGATCTTGGGATTGAACGGAATGCTGATACAGAAGGCGATTATGCGTGGGTTTATTTTTCGCTGGATTCAGAACCGTATCCGCATCCAATTTATGTGCTCGGCGGATTCAATAATTTCCAGGCGGACGATAAATCCCGGATGGTTTATGATGAAGGAAAGAGACAGTATGTGGCGAAAATCTATCTGAAACAGGGTTTCTATAATTATATTCTCGCAACGGAAAACGGTAATGCACTGGATTTCGGGGAGATCAACGGTAATTTTTGGCAGACTGAAAACCTGTATCAGGCTTTTCTGTATTACAGGCCTTTTGGCAGAAATTTCGATGCGCTTGTCGGTTATGGAGAATTCCGGACGCCGGTAAGATAAACGGAATTTAATTTACAGTCACAATTTGTCTTTTGCTCAACAAGTGCTGTTTCAGGCGGCATGTTTCGGATCATTTGACTAAAAATACAGTCGACAGAATCGGTAAACATGTGAAATAGCAGACCGGCAGCAATGATTTTCACTAACATATTTCTGTAGAGCAGCATCAGCGCATATACCGCAATGGCAATGTAGGAATGCAGAAAATGAAACCCAATACTGCAGCGGTCAGGATCGAAAATCGGTGTGGCAGCGAGATGATCAAGATCTACAGCCATCGTGCCGATCATAATCAGGAAAGCTTTTTTCCAGTTGCTTTTAAAGAAAATTCTTGCCAGGAAAAATGGTGCCACGAAATGGAGGAAATAGTGCAGCACAGTTTGAATTATCCTCAGGAGAAAAACATCCATTCCGGAAAAATACAATTAAATTATTAAAGGAAATCTGCCTGTTTATTTGACATCATTATTTGCAGTAAAAAATTTCTAAATCTGTCGATGGATTCCTCTGAAAGCTGAGACCTTAAAATTAAAGCCAATCGTAATTTTACGACAGTTTTCAGTTTTGATAATAGCGTTGTTTTTGCAGAAACTCTCTCAGGCATTTTGAATAGAGACTTTTGTAGAATTTCCCACAGTCGTAGAATTACTACAATTTTCAAAATAAAGTTTGGAGGAGTATTTTTTTTGATTTCATGGTGATAAATTTGATGTAAGAAAATCAACACTTAATCAACCCTAAAAATTTAAAGTCATGGCAAACAATGCAAGAGCCGTATTAAAATTCAACGGCGGATCCGAACAGAAAGTTATCAAACTAAATTACGGTGTATCCCGAAACACGGACGTTTCAGGTCGTGTTGCTTCAGACCCTTCCAACGCGCTGATTAAAATTACCGTTGAGGCTACGGAAGATTCAGGTATTCTGGAATCTCTGCTGAACGGGAAGTACAAGCCGACCAGTGGCGAAGTTACCTTCAATAAATCTCACGAAGAAGGAACGCTGACTACACTGAAATGGAACAACGGTTATGTAATTCAGCATGAAGTGGATTACGACGCACTGAACAACGACAACATGTTCATTACCTTTATTGTTAGCGCAGAAACCATCGATTACGGAAGCGCTTCTTACGACGGAATCTGGCCGGTAAGCTAAGTCTGCTTTTTTTCCGTAGAATCGAACAATCCTGGTGAAGAAGCTGACGAAGTTTTTTTCATCAGGATTTTATGCCTCCAGTTACAGGCTTTCAGGCTGCGTTCTAAACAAGCCCTGCCTTGTTGCACTTTCTTTCAGGCGGAATTTTATTACAACTTTATTATGCCCTGAACAGATTAACAAAAAAAACTGTAATTTTAAACTGAAGTACAGTACCTTACACCTTAAATCTCAACATTATGAATGCCCCGGTTCAGAATAAATCACGCAAAGGATTCAATGCAGACAATTCTTCAAAATCTATTTCGGAAAACCAACTGTTAGGAATCAACAGGCTGGTGAAGCTGAAGATTGTAATTAACGGAAAAGTAATCAGGCACTTCAAGCACTTCTCCCTCTCGCAGCACAGCGGGAAACACCATCATTTTGAACTGATCCTGGCCCATGATACACTCGGAAATGCTGAAAATCACAACCTGGAGAATTCGCATGGATTTCTTGGACAAAGGATCACGGTGGTTCAGAGCTATAAAGGTATAGACAAAAGCCCTGAGCGGACATTTGTTGGCGTAATCACGAAAGTAGGTTATCTCCAGCAACAGGGAAATCTTGGAAATATCGTCATCTCGGGTTACAGCCCAACAATATTGCTGGATGGTGCGCCGAACACCCAGAGCTTCGGCGGCGGACAGGCAGTAAACATGAGCATCATCGCGGAGCAGATTATCAAACAGGGACTTGGAACGGGAAAATTTGACGTGAGGATTGACGCGAATGATTATTCAGAAATTCCGTATTCTGCACAGTACAACGAAACCCACTTCAATTATCTCTCGCGAATGGCAGAGGCTTACGGGGAGCAGTTTTATTATGATGGTGTGGTGCTTCATTTTGGGATGCTGCCGCCCCAGAACGATCCGATAAAACTCATTTACGGCAGCAATGTCAGTGACGTGCGCGTTGAACTAAATGCCGTACATGCCAAACCTGAATTCTACGGCTACAACAGCAGCCAGCACGCTATGCTCACTTCCGGGGAAACGCCCGTAAAACATGTGGGCGACCTTGCCAGAACTGCGTATTCCGATAACAAGGAAATTTTCAGAACGCGTGCGCTTCAGGTGGCGCCGATAAAAGCTCAGACTGATAAAGACGTGGTAAACTCCCAGCAGAGTGCGGCAGGAAGCGCCGGTGTGGAGGTTTTTACGGTGAGCGGCAACACCACGATACCTTTCCTGTATCCGGGGTGCGTTGCCGATTTGCAGATGCGAAAGCCCGACAGCAACCAGACGTCATATTTCACGAAAGTAATGGTCACCGAAGCTTCGCATGTAGTCGACACACTCGGAAATTATAAGGGCACGTTCAAAGCCATTGCGAGCGACACGGGATTCCTTCCTAAACCAGAATTTAGCGTACCGGTTGCGCAGCCCCAGGTTGCAACGGTTACTTCCAATGCCGATCCTCAGGGACAGGGACGCGTGATCGTGCGCTTCGACTGGCAGAATAATGACACCACGAATTTCATCAGGATGATGGCTCCCGACGCAGGAGGAACGGACCAGGTAACGCAGAACCGAGGCTACGTAGCCATCCCGGAAGTCGGCGACCAGGTGATGGTGGGCTTTGTACACAACCATCCGGACCGGCCATTTGTGATGGGCGGGATGTTTCATGGGCAGGTTGGCTTGGGTGGGGGCTCGGAAAACCGGGTAAAATCCATCATGACCAGGAGCGGCCACAAAGTGATCTTTACCGAGGACGAGAGCATCATTATCACCGATAAGAGCGGAAACGAGATCCACCTGGATACTACAGGAAGCAATATTAACATTACGGCGCCGGAGACAATGACGCTGAATTGTAAGAATATGCTGATTAATGTAGGGGAAAACATGTCAACCATCGTTGGCCAGAACCAAAGTAACAATGTTGGCCAAAACCGTGACGAAAGCGTCGGAATGAACAGCAGCCAGAGTATAGGTATGAATTCCACACAGAGTGTGGGAGCCATGAAGATGACTTCGGTTGTGGGTGATGCCAGTGTGTTTATCACTGGGAAACTGACAGAGATGATTGAGGGGGATGTGCATAGTGAGACGAAGATGGAGAGGAATGAGGTAAGTGGAAAATCTATGACACTGCAGTCTGAAGAAAATGTAAACAAGCACGCTCAAAAGGAGGTGCAAAATAATAGTGGTGAAAACTCTAAAGCTCATTAGAAATGTCCCGAACTCGTATTGTTAAAGGTGAATATTTAAAGATTTCGGCTAAGAATCACAACATGTTTTCTGAGGAGAACATAGTGACTAATGCTATGCGAAATATTCATGAGAAAGGAGATGAAACTGGTGAAAGCTTTGGCAGTCCGCAAGATCCTCCTAAACCACCAGTCCTAAATATGCCAGAACCAGTTCTTAATGGAGACATACTTTTTTGCAACGGCTATTTGAGCAGTCCCAAAACTAATCCTCAATCTTATGTCAATGTCATATTAGACAAAGTTCCTGACGACTCCAGTCAGAATCCATTGAGAGGGAAGAACATGAGTGAAAAAAAAATCACCGATGATGAAGATATTTTAACAAATGATGAGTTGGAAGAAATCAATAAAAGGGGCGCTGGAACTTTATATAGTGATCCAAATTATGAAAAGACGGAAAGCTTTAGATGGATATACGCATTAAAAGCGAGATTTGAAGGATATTGGGAAGGATATGATAATGTCGCAAAGAATAGGTATACTCAAGTTTTTAAGACATATTTCAATGCCGAGGGAAACGCACATTTTATCAATGGTTCCCACGGATTACAGTCATCAGGAGCACATCGGGTTGAACATGGAATTGCTCAAGGCTACGCTTGGGCAAAAAGAAAATGGAACATCAGAGAAAAATCAATTGTTGATAGTCTAAAAGAAAAAAATCCCGGAATTTTAAGCTATTCTCCTTCCTACAAACCTATAACAATTGTAGGCCACAGCCAGGGAGCTGCTATTGCAGCAGGTACAGCAATAGGGGTTATTTATTATGCTTTCGAAATGGGTTGGGAAGAAATTCCTATTAATATATTATTCCTAGGTACCCATCAGCCACAAGGGCTTTATGGAAAAGATTACGAAAATTTTAAAAAATATTACTTTGAAGATTTTATTAATGAATGGGTGCTTGAATGGATCTCAGATATTTTCACTAAAGACAAACTTTACCAGAATCAAGGCATTTATGAAAAAATGAATGAACTACTGGGTAATACTGCCTGGGGAGGATTGCTTTATAGAGCAGTTCAGTTTACTTTTCCAAATGACAGAGCATTATTTGTAACAAGAATGGGTGATATTCCATACGTAAAAAATGCATGTAATGAAAAAGATAATTTAGCTGTTCAAAGCTGGGGATTTCATGCGGGAGCAAGCGGCGAAGATTTTTTCACAGAGGATAATTACCATTTTCCTAAAAGACTGCTAGATAAAGCTTTTAATCCTGACGGCAGTGTAAATGACGCCGCACCCACTTTTAGAGTACTAGTTAAAACATACTGGAAGATATATAATACATACAGGACTTACCGAAATCAAATAATTGCAGATCCGGCTAAGAAATATGCACCAGCAAAAGATCGTATACCAACGATAAGTGGTATCTTACCAGATTGGTTTCATAAATTATTAAATCAATCCATATCTAAAGCAGAAGGCTCGAAGAAAAGCTTATATATGAAAAGCGAACTTTATCGACTAAAATTAAATGCTCTTTTGGCTTTTTCAAACGTTCATAATATGGAATTACAGGCACATTTTGCTCCGGTTGGATTAATGTTTAATAAGGGAGTGCTTTCAGACTGGGATCGGTATCAAGATGAAACCATTTGGGACAGGATAAAAGATGCGGGAAAGGATTTATTTTATAGAGTAGATTATTCTCACAATGCAACTGTTGAGCAAAAACGTAAGGAAGAAAAGGCATTTGTAGAAGGCGAGGGAAAAAACAAAATGGTAAAAACTTCTATAGCCAATACCCCTGGAATAAAAAAGTGGGTTGACCAAGCAAAAGAAGAATTAAAAATCACCAGATACTGGTATTCAGATATTGAAGATTGGTGGAATGGCGATAAAGAATATGACGGGTCGGGTTGGGCACATGGAGCACGGCAAAGCCTTGCAAAATCCATCGGCTTTACGGATGGCAATATTGACAATCTTTTTGAGGCCGGCATCTATTCCATGCTGCAAAGCGGCGAAGTGGACATAAGCAATAGTCAACGTTTGATTAAAATGATTAATGAAGACCCTGCTTTTGTTAAAAGAGAAAAAACCATAATAAACGAAATCGTAAATGATCCATTTTATCTCAAGAAGACTTTTAAATATGAATTCAGTGGGAAAAAAAGTTTACAACTTGGAGGAAAGAGAGGAGAAGGAGACATGTGGAAACAGTTTAAGAATCCCTTTAATACTAAGTACAAAGATACATGGAAAGTAGCCAGTAATGAACTTACTTGGCTATTAAGAAGTATAACGTTAAGTTCCAGCGCAACTGTAGATAAAAATGGAAGTATTAATATTTCGCATAGATTTATCGATCAATTTGATCTTCGTCCTTCGTCTGATGGCGAGAGAAGCATAGAATATGATGTGGTAAGTATCATAATGGGTTTTATTTATCACGATATAGCTGGCGGAAATGATCTAATGAAAGTGAAAGGAAATTGGACAAATAGTTATTCTAGAAGAGAATGTCAATCGAAATTCAATGAGAAACTTAGTTTTTAAGAAATTGAGAAAGACACATTTATGTTAATAAACATGAAGAAGTTACAGATTTTAATTATTTTAATGGCAACTTTATTGAGTTGCCAAAAAGCACAAAAAATGAAAAAGAATTTAATTCCAGATCGAAATTATGAAAATGCAATGGTTGATAAGTTTTATTGGGCTGACAGCGATAATGAATTTAAATGTCTTCCTCTAAATTATCCTTATAAACTCATTATGTCTAACGAAAACAATCAAAATTGGACATTAGATTCAAAATTAAAAGGAAAGCGGTTTGTTTTTGATAACAATGTAGTAACGCACATATCATCTGTTGAGCCTATTGTAAATTTTAACCTTAATCAAAATTTCATATATGGAGAGAGAGGGATATCAAAGGATAGTGAAATTCCAAAATATTGGTTTTTATTTGACATTTCTCAGAAAAATTTAGAAATCTATTTAAATAAAACAATATTCTTATCAGAGCTAAAAAATCTTACGCTTCCAGAAACTTTTCTAAAGCCAGACGAAATTTATGAACAGTTCAAAGAAGATCCGGTTTTGCCTTGGTTTCCGCAAGAAATTAAAAAGCAATTAGAAGAAGTAAAGGATAGCAGTCAGAAATAACTATAGTGAGGAGAATTTATACTCCTCATTTTTTTAAAATATATAGAAAAAACGTGTGGTATATGTAGTATTAAGCATTATCACAGGATTTTAGTATCATGATATAGCAGGAGGGAATGATTTGATGATTATCAAAAGTTCGTGGGAAAACAAATATTCTAAAGAACAAATAGATTGGAAAGCCAACGGAGAAAAACGAGTAAATAAAATGATGGAAGAGATGAAACAAAAGCAAGATTCATTGAGGCAGCAATACATCCAAACAGATGAACATAACCGATCTGTATTTCCTTTCGGTAAATAAACATTTACAACGGATCAGACAATAGAGGTTTTAGCAGATGATATGGTTTGTGGGAAGTTAAAAATTCTTGCTAATAGTCCTTCTAAGCAGAAAAATGCAAATATTCTTTTCGTAAAAGTAATCTCCTCAGCGGGAACGGGAAATACCAGCAATGAAGCAGGGAGGTTAAAGAAATACATGAGACAAGCCTACATTAATGTTAATATCAAAAATTTGAATCTTAATTTGTCGAATGATGCTAATTTTATCTCTGAATTAAAAAGTAATTCCGGTATACACCAATATCTAGACAATAAGTTAAAGAACGCAAAATTTCCAGACGGTTCAACAGTTGGTTCAAAATATGATAACTTTTATAGGGTTTATTTTATTTCTGAAGTTATACCACTTGCTAATGGCTCATATCTCTTAGGCCAAGCAGATAACATACCGTCAAAGACTGTTTTTGTCTTAAACTTGCAAGCCACAGCAACAGCAGCAGGTGTACCATTTGAATCTGTAAAAACCACTGGCACTCATGAGCTTCTGCACGCAATTGGACTCTATCACACATTTGATAATAACGGTCCTCTTACATTTAAGAAATTTAATACAGATAATATTATGGATTATTATTCTCCTTCAACTTCTATTATAGCAAAACAAACATATAAATGGCAATGGGAAATTTTGAAAACCAAAGTTTGATATTTTTCTTAATCTTTTTTTCCACACAATTTCTTTTTAGTTGTACTGACCAGAAAAATAAGCAGGAAATAAACTTAAAATCTCAAAAAAACAACTCAATGGAAAATCATGAAATTCCAAAAAGATTTGACATACAAAGTTATGAGTCGAAAATAAAAAAAGATCCATTTTATGAAGGTTATCAAAAAGATTCAAAAACTTTTGTTAAACAGTACCATATCTTAAAGAATGGGTATGTAGAAGAAAATTACACAAAGGAAATTGTACAGAATTATGTTGAAGAAATAATTACTGAAGATCGGTTTAGGACTGTTTATACATTCGATAACAAAGGTATTTTGTATTCTATCAAAAAATATTTTGGCAATAATTTAGAGATAGGTGAATGGATTTATTTTCAGGATGAGAAGAAAACAAATTTGGAAGATAAAGATTCAGGATATCAATTTTTGATACATGATGTTATTAATTATGCAAAAAGTAAAAATTTGAATCTTTTAAAGACCGGCGATATTGAAAGAATCCGGTACCATGAACAAAATTTCCCAGCTTGGAAAATTAAGTGGAACACTGGTACCTTAAGTGCGGATGGTGAATCATATCTTTTCAAAGAAATCATTTTAGACGGAAAAACAGGTAGAGAGCTAGAATCCAAAGATTTCTTTCTGAACCCGCTGGCAAGATAGAAACTGTTCCACAAAAAGTGTGTAAATTAAAAAGTTAGGGCTGGGATTTTATAATCTGCGTCTTTCTTCAAAAATCAAAATTAATTGGTTTAAGACGATATCCAATAATAACCAGAATTACGAACCCGAATATTAAAACATTCAAGACAGCATTTATAGAAAGATCAGTGGCTTTTGGAAAAAAAACAAATTCACCCAATCAAAATCATTTAGTTTTAAATGGAAAAGTATAGGAATTGCCCAAACCTGTTCATACGCAAGTTATCTCAAACACTATGGGCTTTTTATTGTTCTCCCAAAAGGTTGAATATAGAATTCCATCTGAAGAAAACTATATAACTGAGGGGAGTATTTGGCTTGGCTCATACATGGTGAAGTTCGATAATGATCTCCAAAAATCTTACTGTTTGGAAGTGGTGCCCGAATTAAAACGAATTCTTTATTAGGTAATATTCTAATTTCACTGTGTTCAGATCGTAATTCTGCGATAGTTAAATTCCACCGTTACTCCCTGCTTTCACGTGCTAATGTAGCTTTCGGGGATTCTTAAGAGCATAATCTGAAGTTTACCGGCATAAAACTGTCGTAATTTTACGATGGTATTATTGAGATCATACGGCTAATTTTATAGCTTACACAAAAACCGATTCCGATGCCGGCTTTCCCTTATATAAAAGTTAAGACAGATTCGATTGTCGATCTGGAGAAAATTTCTGACAAATACGCGCTTACTGTTGAAGAAATTTTGAATTTTCACAACAAACACTGCCGCGTTCACGAACCGATGCCGGAGCAATTGCCAAAAATCGTGGAATTGAAAATGCCGTCAGCAAATTCACATAAAAGCTATGGCATTTCAATAAAATACCCTTTGCGCCAGCTTCAGATCCATTATACATTTGAAATCGAAAGATCGGGTAAAGGAACGTTGCAGATTTCCCGGGGAAGAACCTGCGTCAACAATCAGGAGTTTGAGAGCCAGATTGAAAAACTCGCTGAAACGGCGTCGGAAGCGCTGTTTCCTTTACAGCTGTCGCTTCACAGCAATGGTTCTGTTGATAAAATCTTAAATCACAATGATATACTAACGCGATGGAAGGCGGAGGTACAGCCTAAATTATATCAGTATTATCTAGGAGATGTGTCGGAGGATCTCATCAAAAAGATTGACCATTCCTTTACTAAACTGGAGTCCGACACTTCGCTTTTGATGAAAAATGCTCTTTTTCAGTTATTTTTTCAGCCTGTTTACCAACGATACAACGGACTGTCCAAAAAACAGCAATTCCAGTTTTACTTTCCGTCATTGTACCGGGTTGTTGATTACGATGCGGACTGGACGCTGGATCATGAGTTTACCCAAAGCAGCAAAATCGCACTGAGAATCAATGGGACAGAAAAAAATAATCTTTGCGGAATGGAAAAGAACAAAGGAACGGTTGATCTGCTATACAAATTTCATCGCGAAAGTCACGATATTTTTTCAATTACCGGAACACTATCTTATTTCGAAAATAATGAAGAACAAATGATTGATATTCAAATTTTCGAATTGAAATAAGTTGGTTATGTCAGAATGTTAATCAACATACTGAGTCAAAAGTATAACGAAACAGCAGCAATACGGAACTTTATTCCTTCTCAAATCCCTTGTTCACGAGCAATGGCTTTAGCTCCGGATCTTTTCCCGTATAATTCCGGAAAGCATCGTTAAGGTCGACGCTGTTGCCTACCGATAAAATATATTCCCGGAAACGGTCACCGTTTGCACGCGTCATGCCACCGTTTTTCTCGATATAATCCCAGGCCGAAGCATTTAGTACATCACTCCACATATAAGCATAATATCCTGCAGAATATCCACCTCCCCAAATGTGATTGAAATACGGCGTGTGATAACGCGGCGGAACTTCGGGCAAATTAAAACCGTATTTCGACAGCACACCTCTTTCAAATTCGAGCGCAGGCGCAAGTTGATTTTCATTGGTAAGTGAATGCCAGTTCATATCCAGCGTTGCAGCAGAAACCAGTTCCGTGGTAGAGTAGCCCTGATTGAATGCCGAAGCATTCTTAATCTTTTCAACTAAAGTTTTAGGCATAGGCTTTTTGGTCTGATAATGAACCGCATAATTCTTTAAAACAGCGGGATCAAGCGCAAAAAATTCATTGATTTGTGAAGGGAATTCTACAAAATCGCGCGGTGTATTAGTGCCGGAGATGCTCGTATATTTCTGGTCGGCAAAAAGTCCGTGAAGCGTATGCCCGAATTCGTGAAACATCGTCGTTACATCATCATAAGAAATCAGTGACGGTTTTCCGGGCGCGGGTTTCTGGTAATTAAACACATTCACGATCACCGGTTTCTGATTGAGCAGATGCGACTGCTCTACAAAATTACTCATCCACGCACCGCCGCTTTTATTGCTGCGCGTGTAAAAATCGAGGTAATATAAAGCAAGCGATGTTCCGTCACGGTCAAAAACTTCATAAGTAACTACATCCGGATGATAAACAGGCAAATCTGTTCTTTTTTTAAACGTAATTCCGTAAAATTTCTCGGCTGCGAAGAAAACGCCTTTTTCCAGCACGGTGCCCACTTCAAAATACGGCTTGATTTCATTTTCGTCGAGATCATATTTTGCTTTTCTTACCTGTTCGCTGTAATAATTCCAGTCCCACGGCGCAACAGTAAATCCTCTCTTTTGCGAATCGATTAAATCCTGTATTTCATCCCGTTCACGTTTTGCGGTTTCCAGAGCCGGTGCTGCAAGCTGCGCAAGCAAATTCATGGCTTCACCCGGATTTTCGGCCATCTGATCCTGCAGTTTCCATTCGGCAAAAGATTTTTTTCCCAAAAGCTGTGCTTTTTGCAGTCGCAGTCTCGCCATTTTTTCAATTACCGGTCTTGTGTCGTTCGCATCTCCTTTTTCCGCCCTGTACCACGATGCTTTAAAAAGTTTTTCGCGTGTTGCGCGGTTATTCAGATTCTGAAGAAGCGGCTGTTGTGTAGTGTTCAGCAGCTGCAGCAGATATTTTCCTTCCAGACCGGCATCTTTTGCATCGGCCGCCGCCGCAGCAATTTCATCTTTGCTTAGGCCGTCCAGTTCTTTTACGTCGTTGATTACAACGCCGCCTTTTTTACGTGCTTCTAGGAGTTTGGTGCTGAATTCAGTTGTGAGCGAGGCTAGTTCTTCGTTGATGGTTTTAAGCTGTTCCTTTTTTGCGGCAGTCAAGCTGGCTCCGGCAATTTCAAATTTTTGAAGATAATATTCGGTAAGCCTTTTCTCTTCACCGGAAAGACTGTTGAGGTTTATGGATTTGATTCTGTTGTAAAGTGCATCATTCAGATAAATTTTATCACTCTGAGCAGCAAATTGCGGTGCGAATTCAGCATCAAGAGACTGTAAGGTAGGATTGGTATTGCTGTCTTTTAAATTTTCAAAAATTATTCTCGCGCGCTGCAGTACTTCGCCGCTCAGTTCCAGTGGCAGAACGGTATTTTCAAAAGTTGGCGCTTCTTTGGATGCAGTAATTTGCTGAATTTCAAATATCTGCTGTTTCAGCCCGTATTCGAATGCAGGTTTAAAGTGTGCATCTTTTATTTTGTCGAATTGCGGCGCCTGATACTGCAGGCTGCTTTTTTTCATAAAAGGATTGTCTGCAAGAGCGGCATCAATTACAGGTGCAGTGGTATTCGTTTGTTCGGTATTATTCACGGTGGTACATTGTATGTTAACAGCCAGTATTCCTGCCAGGAAATACGAAGCAATATGGAGTGGATATTTCATTGATTGCTATTTGAGCTTAAATATAAGTAATCTGAATATTTTTTACGGATTTCCAAATGATTTTCTAATTTTACAAAAAAAGAACTATGAAAATTATTCAGTTGATATTTGCCTGTTCGATTCTGTTTACGAGTACGTGCAAAAGCAGTGAGGAGAAAGTTACCGGAAATTCTGAAACGAAAGAATGGAAGGGCGATTTCGAAAGCATTGAAATTACCAGCGCTATTGATGCTGAAATTATAAAATCCGACGTTGAAAGGGTGGTGATTACCGCACCGAAAAATCTGCTGGATAAAGTGGAAGTGCAGAACGCTGGAGGTGTGCTTACCATCGGAATGAAAACTTCAAGCATGTTTTCACTTTCTCCGGTTGAAGGTGTAAAAGCAAAAATTTATGCTACAGATTTTAACGCAATCAAAGTAAGTTCTGCAGCCACAGTACAAGTGAAAGATAAATTTCTTTCTGAATCCTTAAATGTTGCCGTCACAAGTTCCGGGGAACTTTCCGGACATCTGGAAGCCAACGAATTTCATCTGGATATTTCGAGTACTGGAAATTTCAAGGGTGATATCTGGGCAATTAACCTGTACTGTAAGGCTTCTTCCTCAGCTGAAGCTGAAGTGAAAGGCGTTGCCGAACACGCAAACATCGAGGCCAGTTCTGCTGCAAATTTTGACGGGAAGGACTTTGTTGCTGACGCTGTTGAAGCAGAGGCATCGAGCAGCGGCGAAATTAAAATTGGTGTGAAGAACAGTCTCAGGGCGGAAGCAAATTCTGCCGGTTCCATTGAGTATAAAGTAATCGGCAATAATCTGATGACGTATCAGGATGAACAGAACAGCGGAGGCAGCGTAAAGAAAATTGATTAGGTTCTTCGTTTAGCTCAGATCCTGTTTATCGTCCCAGGTCTGTTCATCATCCCAGTCCTGGGTGTCGAAGGTAAGATTGTCGTATGCCAACAGTGCCTCTTCCTGCTGAAGTGTTTCGCGCGTGGTAAAGCTGAGGTCATTATCCTCGGAATGCTGTGCGGCGAGTTTCCGTACAGAAGCGCGGTCAATCAGCATAAATCTTTTACCAAGTCTTCTCGCTGCGTATTTCCGGATTCCCACTTCACTCAATACGTCAATTGCCATATCTACGGCGGTTCCAAGCGTTTCACGGTAAATATTATCAATGCCGTGGTTCAGATAATAGTATGCGTCCGAACGGTTTTTTGCGCGCACGAAAACTTTTACTTTCGGAAACTGTTCACGCACCAGGTTTGCAATGTGTTTCGTGGTTTCCACATCATCCAGACAAAGCAGAATGAGTTCTGCTTCCTCAATTCCTGCAGCACGAAGTACCGGAATCCGCTTTGCATCACCGTAATATACTTTAAATCCGTAGCTGCGCAGGAGCTTTACCCGTTCCGGATCGTGATCGAGAACGGTTGCAGAAACTTTGCTTGCTTTCAATAATCGTCCAACCGTACTTCCAAAATGTCCAAACCCGATGATGATGATTTTCTTGGTGGCAATTTTATTTCCGAGAATGTGGATGATGTCTTTTTCGTCTGCGCCTTTCTCTTCGAAAGTCTGCTCGGTTACTCTTTCATAAATCAGCAAAAGAAACGGGGTTACACACATGGAAATTGCGGTTACCACCATCATCTGCGCATTGAGTTCAGGCGGAATTAAATACAGTTTTGTTGAATAATTCAGCAGGACAAACGCAAATTCCCCGACCTGCGAAAGCGCAAAGGCATAAAAGAAATTCTGCGTCTTACCGATTCTGAAAAAATTTCCGATGATATAAAGCACCATGAATTTTACAATCAGTACCACCACCACTGTACTTCCAATGAACATCGGATCGTTTGCGATAATATTGAAGTTGATGGTGGAGCCAACACTTACAAAAAATACGGCGAGCAGAAGTCCTTTAAACGGATCGATCTGTGCTTCAAGTTCGTGCCGGAATTCGCTGTTGGCAAGCATAACGCCGGCCAAAAACGCACCGAGTGCAGGTGAAAGTCCGATAGCTACCATTAATTCCGAAACACCAACTACCAGAAATAATGCTGAAGCTGTCAGAAGTTCTGTCATGCCGGACTTCGAAACATAACGCAAAAACGGAACGAAGACAAATCTTCCCATAAAAATGAGCAGCGCAATTCCGGCAATCACCGTAAAAGACTGCAGCCATTCCGGAAGTTTCTGAATGATGATCTGGATTTCATTTTCTTCCTTGGGTTCATACTTCGCTATAATCGGCAGCAATGCAAGCATTGGGATTACCGCAATATCCTGAAAGAGAAGTGTTGCAAAAGAAGCCTGTCCCGCTTCAGTTCGGAACATATTTTTCTCCTGAAGCGTCTGAAGCACAATCGCCGTGGAAGACATTGCAAAACACATCGCTACGGCAATCGCATGTCCGAAACGCCATCCCGCAAACATGAAAATTGCGAAAAGTATGGCAATGGTCATTACCACCTGCGAAAGACCGAGTCCGACGATGCGTTTCCGCATCGCCCAGAATTTTCTTGGTTCCAGTTCCAGCCCTACGATAAACAGCAGCATTACCACGCCGAATTCCGTCGCGTGCATGATGTTGTCTGCCTCACTTCCGGTAAGTTTCAGCACAAACGGACCGATGATGATTCCGCCAAGAATATAGCCTATCACCGAACTGAGTCCCAGTTTCCGGACCAGCGGAACCAGTAAAATTGCTGCGCCTAAAAAGACGAGCGTTGTCATCGCCAGGCTACCTGTCATCATGTAAAATTTCCATGAGTTTTTGCTTCTGAATAATGATGTCCTTTTTCGTGAGCGATTCAGATTCGTATACCACCATAATAGTGCTGATATCCGCTTTAAATGCTCGCAGCGAAACGATGAGCTCGCTGATCAGTTGATCTACCGTGTACTGATATTTTCCTTCTTTTCCAAAGCTCGTCTCCTTGCTGACTGTAGTAACAAGAATATATATTTCTTTGCCGTCCAGCGGATTTTCAGTCTCAGGTTTTTGCCAGTCCTGATCGAGAACTTCGTTAAGCCATAATTTTAGTAGAGGCGGAATTCCGAACCAGACCAGCGGAAAGTGAAAGATAAATCTTTCGTATTCAAAAATTCTTTTTCGCTCGCGGAAAGCAGCTATGTGGAAATCCGGATAATCTTCATATAAGTCGCGAAACGTGTAATGCTGGTGTCTTTCGTAAAAGTTTATAAGTTCGCGGTTGGAGGAAGAATGCTCCAGATACGGATGCGCAAACAGTACCAGTGTTGATTTCAATATTCACGAATTTCTCAAAAATAATGAAATTAATTGAATTTAATGTGAAAAAAATTCACAGTTTCCTTCCCGGAAAGCAATAAAAAAGGCACGGAAAACCGCACCTGTTGATTCTTAAAAATTTTCTACCAGCCGCCGGAAGCGCCACCTCCTCCGAAACTTCCGCCTCCGCCAAAACCTCCGAAGCCGCCACCGCCGCCGAATCCGCCACCACCAAATCCTCCACCGCCGAATCCGCCGGTTGGAAACGGGAAGAATCCTCCCGGATAAGTGCGTCGTCCGCGTCTCGAAATGATGACATCATCATCGTCGTCGTCACGGTTATTTCCGCCACGGTTACGGAACAGGAAACTCAGGATAATCATCACAAAAAATGCAATCAGCAGAATCTGAAAGAAACTGAGCTCGGAATCCTCTGTACGGTTCGGTTTGATAATCGGCTGAAATTTTCCCTGCACGGTTTCCATCAGCGCAGTGGTGCCGCGGTTTATACCTTCGTACCATAAACCCTGTTTGAAATTCGGAGCTACGATGTAATCGATAATCTGTCCTGCAACCGAAGCTGTGAGGTACTTTTCCACTGCACGCCCCTGCTGAATGGACATTTTGCGGTCTTCCGTAGCGATCAGAAAAACAATTCCGTTATCTACATCTTTCTGTCCGAGTTTCCAGGCCTCGCCAAACTGCCAGGCAACGTGGTTCACATCCTCACCGTTTGTTGTAGGAATAATGATGACGCCTATTTCAGTAGAGGTGGAATCTGCAAATTTTATGAGTTTCTGATTAAGTGCATCCTCCTCCGTTTCAGAAAGAATTCCGGATTCGTCGTAGACAGGATAAAGTACATCCGGTTTTTTTGGTACCGTGTACTGTGCTGCAGCAATACTGAAACAACCGATAAATAAAAACAGCAAAAACTTCTTAAGAGAAGGTAAGATCATTTGGAAGTTCGTTAATGTTTTCTCCTTCAACCGGAAAATGTTTTTTTAGTTCCAGGCCCGTTTCCAGTATAGCGTTTTTCAGGGCTTTATAATAATTGCCGTGTGCAAATTCAGTTGTGATATGATCGTGCAGCTGATCCCAGAAAATCTGATGTACTTTTTCGTGTATTCCTTCGTCACCAATAATTGTGAGGTACCGCTGCTCAAAGTTGACATGAAACAGCACGGCATTTTTTTCGGCGGTCATGTTTTTGCACAGGGTATTGAAAACCTCCAAAGCCACCGCTGCATTATCGTTTTCCGTATTGGAATCAATATGCACGCGGATTTCTCCGGTAGAGTGGTCTTCAGCCGTTCTAATGGCTTCCACAAGGGAAGCCATTTCATTATTGGTTAGAAAATTACTCATTACTCAGTGAACACATCAGGTGCTCTTTCAGCTCCTGCAGCTGCTTTGAACAGTGGTTTTTCGTTAAAGTTGGTAAAGTTTGCCAGGATGTTGTTCGGGAACGTTTTGATCGTTGTGTTGTAATCCTGAACCGCAGAGTTGTAGTTAACCGTTTCCGCACGTATGCTGTTTTCGATAGCGGTGTATTCTCTCTGGAAATCGATGAACTGCTGATCCGCTTTCAGGTTTGGATACTGTTCAACAACAGCCATCAATCTGCTTAATGCACCGGTAAGTTCTCCCTGTGCAGCCTGAAATCTTGCAAGGTCCTGTTCCGTCATGTTGGTAGGATCAATGTTGATTGAAGTTGCCTTGGATCTTGCTTCGATCACCTGCGTTAAAGTTTCCTGCTCGAACTGTGCATAAGATTTAACGGTTCTTTCAAGATTCGGGATGAGGTTTGCACGCTTCTGGTACACGGTTTCAACATTAGACCATTTGGTGTTAACGTTTTGCTCTTTAGCTACAAAATTGTTGTAACCGTTCTTACCCCAGAAGAACAGAATAGCACCGATTACCAGTAATGCAATACCGATAGTTCCGGCGCTCATACAGCCTTTGTTTCTCATAGTTTATTGTATTTATTAAAGTTTATTTCAAAATCAAATATACAAATTATGTGCTATTTTTGTACGAAAGAAATAATGCATGTTAACTTTAGTGGTCGCAATGGATAAAAACCGCGGAATTGGTGCCGGAAACCAGTTGCTGTGGCATCTTCCGAGAGATTTGAAACATTTTAAAGAAATTACTTCAGGACATCCGGTAATTATGGGCAGAAATACTTATGAAAGTATAGGGAAACCGTTACCGAACAGAACCAATATTGTGGTAAGTACCCGGAAAAACTGGTTTCAGGAAGGAATTCTGATCGTCGGCAGTCTGAAAGAGGCACTCAAATTTGCAAAAAAAATTGACGAAAATGTTTTTGTAATCGGCGGCGGCAAAATTTACGAACAGACAATTGATGCTGCAGACCGGCTGGAAGTAACAGTAGTTGACGGCGTTTTTGATGCCGAAGTTTTCTTTCCGGAAATCGATGACAAAATGTGGAAAAAGACGAACGAAATCTGCCACGAGAAGGATGAAAAAAACGAATATCAGATGTGTTTCCGAACGTATGAACGAACGGACGCCATTTCAAAAGAAAGTTAACTGCTTTTCTTCTTCCGATGCAATAACTTATCTTTGCAGCTCCAATTTTTAAAGATGAATAAGAATATAAAACTTGTTTTAGCAGCAATATTAATCGCGCTTGGAATCTATATGATTGCGGCAACCCGTAATCTGGGTTGGGGAATCGTAGTGTTACTCCTCTCCGCATTTCCGATTCTTCTGTATTTCAAAAATGAGTTTATTCTGCTGGCGTTTTGGTTTTTCCGTAAGCAGAATTTGCCAAAGTCCGCAAATTTTCTTGGAAAAATTACCAACTACAAATCACAGCTTCATAAATCCCAGTACGGTTATTTTCACTATCTCACGGGTCTTACCTTTGCGCAGGAAAGTCCGGCAAAAGTGGAGCCTTACATGAAAAAAGCACTGGAATACGGTTTAAATATGAAGCAGGACCGTGCAATGGCGAATCTTAATCTTGCAGCCAGTGCAATTGCCAAAGGCAGAAAGCAGGAAGGACAAAGATTGCTGGACGAAGCTAAAAAACTCGACAGCGCCGGAATGATGGCGGACCAGATTAAAATGATGAAAGACCAGCTGAAAATGCCAAGCATGCAGAAACATATGCACAATCCGCATATGAGACAGCGAGGCAAATATTTCTAAAAAATAAATTTTCAAACATGAATTCCGGTTTTATCAAGCCGGCATTTTTTTTACATCTCCGCATCACTGCCGGCTGCATAAAATTTAGGCATTTTCCAACGGAATCGCACTGCGAGCGTTCTGATTGCTACAATCAGAATGATGGTGAAAATCTGTACAAACTGATACGATAATGTGGTGTAATTTGCCAGAATCAGGAACAGTCCGCCACCAATAATACACGCTGTAGCGTAGATTTCTTTCCGGAAAATAAGCGGGATTCTGTTCAGCAGAATGTCGCGGATAATTCCTCCGAAACAGCCGGTGATCGTCCCCAGAGTAAGACAGATAACCGGATGCAGATCGGCGTTAATTCCTTTCTGAATTCCTATTATGGTAAAAAGACCAAGCCCGAAACTGTCGAAAATAAAAAGTGTAACGCGGAAATTTTTCTCAATTGATTTGAAAATCATTGCGGCCACTGCTGTAATGAAAATCAGCGCGCACATCCATAAATCGTGCATCCAGAAAACCGGAACGTCCAAAAGCAGATCGCGCACAGTTCCTCCGCCAACCGCCGTGATAAAGGCGATAATGAGTACGCCAAAAGGATCAAACCTTTTCTGCATTGCAGCAAAAGCGCCGGACATTGCAAACGCAACTGTGCCCAGTATTTCAATAACGAAATTGAACTGTTCGTGCATATTTTTCTGAATGGAGATTAATGGCTGAACAAATTTATCCTAGACGCGCACCGCATCCGGAACCAGAAGTTCGTATTCGCCTTTGTGCGTGATGATTTCACGAACGATGCTGCTGCTGATAAACGATTTCCCGGAAGAAGTGAGCAGAAAAACGGTTTCCAGTTTCTTGTGTGCCAGCGTTCTGTTCGTGTGCGCAATCGCTTTTTCAAATTCAAAATCGGCCGGGTTTCTGAGTCCGCGCAGAATATACTGTGCCTGTTTGCGAATGCAGTAATCCACAGTAAGACCTTCAAAAAAATCAACTTCCACATGTCCGAAATCTTTCACAGAATTTCTGATGAATTCCATCCTTTTTTCTAGCGGGAACATATATTTTTTCTGTGAATTCTGGCCAATGGCAATAATCAGTTTGTCAAAAAGTGGCGCAGCACGTTCGATAATATCGTAGTGGCCTAAAGTAATCGGATCAAACGAGCCGGGAAAAACAGCGATTCTCATGGTTTTTTCGTTCAAAATGAGACTTATTTTCTTAAAGCTTTCTCTACTTCATTTCCGCACAGATCAGGAATAGAAATTCCGTAATGCGCTGCCTGTTGCGGCAATATTGACGCCGGTGAAAATCCGGGATTGGTATTCATTTCCAGCATGTACGGAATTCCGTCCATAATAATGTATTCGCTGCGGGAAAAACCAATCATCGAAAGAGCTTCATAAGCGCGTTTTGCAGTTTCTTCCACGCGTTTTTTCGTTTCTTCGTCTATTCTTGCCGGAGTAATTTCTTCTGAAGCTCCTTCGTATTTGGCTTCGTAATCGAAAAATTCTTTGGTCGGTACAATTTCAGTAATTCCCAGAACGACCGTTTCATCACCAAAATCCACCACACCTACCGAAACTTCCATTCCGTCCAGGAAACTTTCAACCAATACTTCGCTGTCTTCAGCAAAAGCCAGTTCAAAAGCCTGATCGAATTCACTGATGTTTTTCACTTTTGTAATTCCAAGTGACGATCCGCTCTGGTTTGGTTTTACAAAGCAGGGAAGCCCGAGATCCGCAGCCAGTTTTTCATAATCCACCAGTTCTCCCTTTCTGAAATATTTGCTTTTTGCTGAAGGAATTCCGTATTTGGATAAAACGGCAAGCGTATCTTTCTTGTTGAACGTTAGTGCGCTCTGATAAAAATTGCAGCCGGTGTATTTCTGTCCAACAATATCCCAGTACGCCTGCAATTCACCGTTCTCTCCGGGTTTTCCGTGGATAATATTAAAACAGACATCAAATTTTACTTTGTAACCGCTGTCCAGATCCACCGTAAAATCATTTTTGTTAATCGAAGCTTTCTGTCCGTGATCATCCAGAAAATACCATTCATCTTTCAGTATTACCACACGGTATACATTGTATTTTTCACGGTCCAGCGAATCATAAATCAGCTGCCCGCTTTTCAGGGAAACCACATATTCATCAGAATAGCCGCCCATTACCACAGCTATATTTTTCTTTACCATAAATTTTAAAGGTCTGTTTCCGCAAATGTACTGAAAAACTGACAGTTTTCTACACGCCGTAAAGTGCAAACAGACAAAGTCTGCTGCAGGTTGTTTTCCCCGATTGCTACAATTTCTTTATTAAATTATTATTTATATTTGCGGTTACATTTTTAAGTATTTTCACCTATGCTGAAATCGCTTTTTCACTGGAAAGTTCTGGTCAATTTACTGCTTGCTGTGGCAGTTTTTACGGGTCTCGTATGGCTTACTTTCCGCTGGCTGGAATACCATACGCAACATGGTCAGGAAATTCCTGTGCCCAATGTGATGAACAGATCGGTGCACGATGCGATAAAAATTCTGGATGATTCCGGCCTGGAATATGAGGTGGACAGCATGAAGTATGATCCGAAATACCGTCCGTTTCAGGTGCTGAAAATTTATCCTGCAGCCGGCGCGCGCGTAAAAGGAGGGAGAACGGTGAGACTGATGGTTAATCCGAGAACGTGGGCCAAAATTACGGTTCCGGATATTATTGACAGATATAAAGGGTTGGCGTTCAGGCAACTGGAGCAGGTCGGGCTGAAGGTTGGGGACACGATATTTGAGCCGAGTATTCAGCGTGATGCGGTAATCCGAATGATTTACAACGGCAATTCTCTGAAACCGGGTGCATTGCTGCCACGATTCTCAACAATTGATCTGGTGATCGGTTCCGGACCAATGCGCAATATTTCCATTCCTAATGTAGTTGGGCTTACTGTAGCAGAAGCCAAAGCGATTATTGCCAACAACCTTTTTGAAGTTGGCCTGGTGGAATATGAAGACGGCGAAAATGACGAAAGCGATATTGTTTATTATCAGGATCCTGCAGCCGGTGATTTACGCGATCAGGGAATGCAGATTGACCTTTGGGCAAGTAAGAAAACACCTGCCGAACTGCAAAGCAAGATCAGTTATCTGAATTCCATTTACAGAATTAAGATTGATACCACGCTTCCGCCGATCCGTTACGAGGAAATGCCGGTTTATGAAGAGCAGTATCAATCGCCACCGACTTTGCCGCGCAGAAGTGAACCGGCTGCAACTCCGGGACAGACGCCTGCTGCACCCGCAACGCCGCGAAATAATACCACAACACCACGTAATAATACCACAACGCCGGCAAATACCGGAACCAAGCCTGCAACGGGCACGAAACCGGCACAGCAGTCGTCGCAGCCTGCAGCTTCTCCTGCCAAACCAGCAACGGGACAGAATTCCGGCACAACAACACCGGAAAAGCCTAAAGCCCGAAAAGTAGTGGTTGAATAAGTAAGAATTATAATTAAACCGAAGGCTTCAACAGAAATGTTGAGGCCTTTGTTCAAAAATAATGGAGGAAAACGAAGAATTTCTTGATGATGAACTGAAGGAGTCGGAGAGTGGAGACGAAGAGAACTCGGGTCTTTACGAACACCTGCATATTACCGTGGACCGGAATCAGGAAACGATGCGTATTGACAAGTACCTGGCGATTTTCCGTCAGAATTCTTCGCGCAACAAGATTTCTCAGACCTGCCGCGCAGGAAATGTGGTGGTGAACGGAGTTCCGGTAAAGCAGAATTACCGTGTGAAACCCGGCGATGATATTTCAATACTGCTCACGCATCCGCCACGGCAAAACGTGATAACTCCACAGGATATTCCGCTGAACATCGTATATGAAGATGATGATCTGGTTGTAGTTGATAAAGAAGCGGGAATGGTTGTTCATCCCGGACACGGAAACTGGGACGGAACTTTGGTAAATGCGCTGGCTTTTCATTTTGAGAAAAATGGTGAAAAATCTGATCTGGACAGGGTAGGGCTTGTACACAGAATCGACAAGTACACTTCCGGGCTTCTCGTAATTGCCAAAAATGAATACGCCTTAAGTTATCTCGCCAAACAATTTTTCGACCGCAAAACAAAGCGTCTTTACTGGGCATTTATCTGGGGAGAAATGCAGGAGCCTGAAGGAACAATTACCGGACATATCGGAAGACATCCTAAAAACCGAATGCAGATGGCCGTTTTCGAAAACGGATCGCAGGGGAAACATGCGGTTACGCATTACAAAGTTCTGGAAAGTTTCCGTTATATGAGCTGGGTGGAATGTAAGCTGGAAACCGGGCGTACGCACCAGATCAGGGCGCATTTCAAACATATAGGTCATCCGCTGTTCAACGATGAGCGTTATGACGGGCACATTCCGATCCGCGGTCAGAATCTTCCAAAATACAGTCAGTTTATACAGAATGTCTTTGAAATACTGCCGCGACATGCACTGCATGCGCACACACTCGGATTTGTTCATCCCACTACAAAAAAGGAGATGTATTTCGAAAGCCCAATGCCCGCAGATATGGATGCAGCCGTAAAAAAGTGGAGAAATTATTTACAAAATTAACGATCTATGATCTTTTTTTTTATATTTGTTGATCTGAAATCAAAATTTGTTATGAGAAAACTATATGCTATCGTATGTCTGGCTTTGTTGTCAGGTTCATATCAGGCGCAGGAGACGCTACCCTATTATCAGCAGTATTTAATGGATGGTGAATTTCTCTTTAACCCGGCAAAATACGGAAGCACAGACTATGTACACGTTAATGCAAACTACCAGAAGCAGTTCATGAATTTCAGCGAATCGCCGAACGTTCAGTCTTTAGGTGTACACGCCAATGTTTGGGACAGAGTTGGGGTTGGTTTAAGCGTTTTCCGTGACGAAAATGGTCCGTACACTTCAGGAGGTATGACTTTAGGAGGTTCTTACTTTATCCCGATCAGTGATGAAGGCGAAAGACAGGATCAGTTCTCTTTTGGTACGAGTTTAACGGGTTACAGCATGAACATCGATTATACCAAACTGAACGTAGAACATCAGGGAGATCCGAATCTTCAGGGCGATAAAGAAAATATCTTCATGCTTTATGCAAATTTCGGTCTTGCTGCAACCTATAAAAACTTCTTCGGTTCCGCATCCGTTAACGATATTGCGCTGAATAATGATGCAGCAATTACCAATAACGTTGAGCCTTCACCGATTAAGGTAATGCTGAACCTTGGTTATAACATTAACCTTACAGAAGGATTTTATATCACTCCTTCCGTTTGGGGTAACCTGAATACCAATTCCGGATTCATGATCGACGGAAACCTGATGGCAACTGTTCACAACGACTTTAACAGATTCTCTGCCGGTGCGAGTTTCAGATATGTTCAGAACAGATTCGACAACCAGACTTTAAGTCTTTCACCAATTGTAAAAGTTCACCTGAATAAATTCATGATTTCTGCAGTATATAACTTAGGACTGTCCGATATCCAGGATTACGGTGGAAACAGTTTCATGCTCGGTCTAGGATTTAACTTTGATAACTTCATCAACGTAAGAGGATTCAGATATTAAGAAAATATCTTTTCAAAAATACAGGCTCCGTTCTTCGGAGCTTTTTTTATGATCTATTTCCATATTCCCTTCTGTAAGCAGAAATGTACGTACTGCAATTTTCATTTTTCCACTTCTTTGAAGCTGCGTGAAGAGATGCACCGTGCAATGATAACTGAACTGCGCACAAGAAAAGATGAACTTCCGGAAAAGAAAATATTTTCGCTGTATTTCGGAGGCGGTACACCTTCTGTTTTGCCGGTAAATTATCTCCAGGAACTCATTGACGAATCTTCAGGGTTTTTTGATTTTGATGACAGTATGGAGATTACAGTAGAAGCGAATCCTGACGATCTGAATGCAGCTTATTTAAAATCCCTGCGAAATATCGGCGTTAACCGTTTGTCAATAGGAACGCAGAGCTTTTTTGATGCCGATCTCCAGCTAATGAACAGGGCGCACAATTCTGCTCAGGCTGCAGACAGTATTAAAAGAGCACAGGATACGGGATTCGATAATATCAGCATTGACCTTATTTACGGTTCTCCGGTTTCAGGAAAGGAAATATCGAAAGAAAATCTCGGAAAAGCAATCGCTCTCGAAGTTCCGCATATTTCATCATATGCACTGACGGTTGAGCCGAAAACTGCTCTCGAAAATCTGATCAGAACCAGAAAAATTGAGGCTCCGGATGAACAGTTTCAACACGCAGTATTTCAAATAATGTGCACCGAACTGAAGAATAATGGTTTTGAGCATTATGAAATCAGCAATTTTGCGAAACCCGGCTTCTATTCCAGACACAACACTTCTTACTGGCAGAATAAAGCATATCTCGGAATCGGACCATCCGCACACAGTTTCGACGGACATAACATCAGAAGCTGGAATATTGCGAACAACTCACTCTACCTCAAATCACTTGCTGACGGAAAATTACCGCTGGAGAAAGAAATTCTGGAGGATGAGGAACGTTTCAACGAAATGCTGATGATCGGTTTGCGAACGGTTTGGGGTGTAAATCTTGATCAGATGAGAGCACAATTTCCGGAGGAATTCATAGAGCGGTTAAATAAAGATATCGAGGACAAACTAAATAATAATTTGCTGATTGTAGAAAACGGATATCTGAAAATTCCGGAAGAACAATGGTTTCTCGCAGACGGAATCGCTTCCGATCTGTTCCGGTTGAAATCAGATTCTTAATTCATTTTCAGACCCGAAAAAACAGTATTTTTACACCAAATTTCACGCGTTGAAAAAGAAAAAGCAGGATTTTACCCATCTTAACGCTTCGCAGCCCATAGGAATTTTTGATTCCGGAGTTGGCGGACTCACAGTTGCTAAAGAAATCAAACGTTTGCTGCCGAATGAAAACCTGATTTATTTCGGTGATACAAAGCATTTGCCATACGGAGAAAAATCCAAAGAAGCAATTGCCGGATATGCAACGCAGATTACAAATTTCCTGCTCGAGAAGGGCTGTAAAGCAATCGTAATCGCCTGTAATTCAGCAACGGCTAATGCACTGAATGAAGTAATGGAACTGGTAAATAACCGCGTTCCCGTTATTGACGTAATTAATCCTGTTGCTGAGAAAGTCGCCTTCGAAATTCACAATAATGTCGGTGTAATCGCAACCAAAGCAACGGTAAACTCAGGTCTTTACAGAAAATCGATCCGTAAACACAACAGATTTATCAAAGTGGATGAACTTGCTACGCCGCTGCTGGTTCCGGCGATTGAGGAAGGCTTCCGGAATCATCCCATAACCAATGCGATCATTTACAACTATCTCAGCAGCAATAAATTAAAAAATATAGAAACGCTGATTCTCGGCTGTACGCATTATCCTTTGCTGATGGACGAAATCAGGCAGTTTTACGGGAATCGCGTCCGGATTATCGATTCGCCGAGTATTGTGGCCAATCAGTTGCGCATGATTCTCGAGCAGCATCACCTGCTGAACGATCAGAAGAAACCGGAATACCGTTTTTACGTTTCCGATCTTACCAAAAATTTTGAAAAAATATCGCGAAAGATTTTCGGCAAGCAGATCAGCCTCGAACTGATGGTTTTATAGTCTGATAGTTATAAGAAAATCCGGGACAGCAAATGCAGCCGTCCCGGATTTTTCGTTTGAAAAAGTCTGTTTTAATCTTTCTTGGTATGCGTGCTTTTAGGTGCCGATTTCACTGTGGAAGTCGATTCTTTTACTTTTGGCGACGCTGGCTTCTCAGCTTTTGGTGCTGCTTTTTTTGCGGCAGGTTTTGCTTCTTTCGCAGGTTCTTCTTCCGCATTTTCTGCTTCAGGCTTCACGAAGCTCTCTTCTTTAATATATCCGGCTTTATGCAGCGTATTGTACCATTGTGCCAGTTTTTTCATATCTGAAACGTACACGCGGCCCTTATCGTAATTCGGCAGTGCTGCTTCCATAAAATCACGCAGTTCTGCATCGCTGGATTTATGGGATACTGTTTCGGCAAACTCGTTTTCCGTTGCAATGCGGTGGAAAATATCGAAAAGAGGAACCTCCGTTTCGTCAGTATACATTGCAATATTATCCAGCAGGCTAACCTGACTGCTGTTGCTGATGCTCACCTTCTTTTTCGTGGTAATATCTTCCACAATGAAACCGCTTTTTACCTGAGAAACCAGTTTGTAAAGCCCCGGTTTTCCGGAAATTGAAATGATTTTTTCTAACTCCATTATCTTTTTATTATTTGTAATCTGATTATTTGTTGAAACGCATTTTGTAATTCACATTTACATCTCCCTGAACGATTTTATTGAGTTTTCCTTTCACCATTTTCTTTTTAAGGGAGGAAAGGTGGTCCGTAAACAGAATTCCTTCTATATGGTCGTATTCATGCTGAATAACGCGCGCTCTGATGTCGGAATAGGTATCCGTGTGTTTTTCAAAATTTTCGTCGAGATATTCAATGGTAATGGTTTCCTTTCTCTTAATATCTTCACGGACTTCCGGAATGGAGAGGCAGCCTTCATTGAATTTCCATTCGTTGCCTTCTTCGCTTGTAATCTGCGCGTTGATAAAAACTTTACGGAAATCTTTGAGTTCATCAGCGATATCCTCGTAATCTTCATCATCAGCAAGAGGAGAAACATCCACGCAAAATAAGCGGATATCCAGGCCAACCTGTGGTGCAGCAAGACCGATACCGCTTGCTCCATGCATCGTGTCGAACATATTTTCGATAAGCTCGTTCAGTCCGGGATAATCCGGATCGATGTCTTTGCAGAGTTTTCTCAGTACAGGATCTCCGAAAGCTCTAATTGGTAAAATCATCTGTTAACCTGTTCTAAATAATTCTGTAATATGATAGTGGCGCTCACTTTGTCGATCAGTGCTTTATCCTGTCTCGCTTTTTTCGATTTTCCGCTTTGGCTGATAAAAAATGAAGCCATTTTGGACGTAAAACGTTCATCGAGCCTTGCTGTTTTTATTTGCGGAAAAAGTTTGCTGAATTTCTCAAGAAATTTCTGAATGTCAGCTTCCACTTCCGAGAGATTTCCCTTTAAATCAACAGGCAAACCTACGACAACGGTTTCAACAGAATTCCTGTTAAAGTATTGCTCCAAAAATTCAAAAAGCTTACCGGTTTCCACGGTTTCCAGGCCGCTTGCCACAATTTTCAGGTCATCTGTTACGGCAATTCCGGTTCTTTTCAGGCCGAAGTCCAACGCCATAATCTGTCCCATGCTGCAAATGTAGAAAAAAAAATATTTTATGTCCGGCTGATGGTTGTTTACAGCAAATTTTTGGCAGATTTCAAAATTCGGGAAATTGCAGGTTCAGAAAATATTTATAACTTTATTTGCTAAACAATAATTATGAAGCATCTTATACTGGTTCGCCACGCTAAGAGCGACTGGCCTGAAAATACAGACGACTTCCACCGTCCTTTGGCTGACCGCGGCCTTGAAGATGCGGTTAAAATGGCCAATTATCTGAAGAATAACGGTATCTCCATTCAGAAATTTGTGTCCAGTCCCGCCGTGCGCGCTCTGAATACAGGCAAAATTTTCAACCAGACTTATAAGATTGTAATGGATACAGATCAACAGCTGTATCACGCTTCAGAAAACAATTTCCTTTCTGTAATACGCTCACTGGACGACAGCCTGAGTTCGGTAGCGCTTTTTTCTCACAATAACGGGATTTCCAATTTTGCCAACTATATTTCGCAGGAAATTTTTATGTTTCCAACCTGTGGCGTAGCAGGATTTCAGGCCGACTGTAACCTGTGGTCAGATTTCGAAGGCGCCAAAAAGAAGCTGGTTTTCTTTTACGAGCCTAAAAAAATACAGTAATTCCTGTCTTTTAACGCTTTATTTTTTCCGCTGCAGATCAAGGTCGTCGAAATCAAAACTGAAATCTGTGATATCTGAAATCGGTTTCATTTTGATGCTTTGCGCTTTTCCGTTTGAATCGAATGTGAAGGTAACAAATGCGTCGGCATCATAACTGCGGTCGTCCCATTTTACAATGTAAGTATCTGCAGAATATGGAATCAGATCGCCTTTCAGACGAAGCGAAGAGCGGCTCATAATTCTCATTTTTTTGCCTTCCTTGATCAGATCCACATCTCCAAACCATGGATCGCTGTATGTACCTGCCACTTTACTGAAGTCGATCTGGGCTGTTTTATCTTTTTGAAAGAGGGCTGCTTTTGCATATTCGTCCTGCTTTCCTTTTTCGAAATTGGCAAACATTTTTCCCATTCTGTCGTCGTAAGTTTTCAGCCAGTTGCGGTCTGCAATTCCCAGGTAGCTGTCTTTAACTGCATTGGTGATGGAATTAAATGCTGCACCGCTTTGCTGATTCGTCAGTACCACAATTCCTAATTTCAAATCCGGAATAACAGTGAACTGCGTAACGGTTCCGAGAAGTCCACCTGTATGCTGAATCTGCTGATGTCCTTTTACATCACTCAGAAACCAGCCGAGTCCGTAACCATAGAAATTTGTATCGTACTGTGCTTTCAGGGACGCAGGAACAGTAATAGGCTGCTGAATCTGCAACAGTTGCTGAATCTGTTTGTCTGAAACAAGTTTCTTTCCGTCTTTGGTTTTGAAGCCGTTTATCATGCATTCAGCCCAGGTCAGCATATCCGGAATATTGCTCATGATTCCGCCTGCAGCATTGGCGGTTTCATTCCAGTCGTGCGGAATCATCACTGCTTTGCCGTTTACCGGCGCATGTGCATCAATTTTATTGCTGATTTTAGCAGCGCGGTTGTAGCTTCCGTAGCTGTTTGTCATACCAACCGGTTTCAGAATGCGCTCTTCCACAAATTCTGCCCAGCTTTGTCCGGAAATTCTTGTAATAACCTCTCCCGCCACAATAAACATGATATTGTTGTAATCCATTTTTTCGCGGAAACCATGTTCTGGTTTCAAATATTGTACATTGTGGATGATGTCCTGAATCGTAAGCGTTCCCCCATCCGGAAAAAACATCAGGTCGCCCTGTCCCAAACCAAGTCCCGCTCTGTGCGTCACGAGATCTTTAACAGTAATTTCCTTCGTTACATAAGGGTCGTACATTTTAAATTCAGGGATAAATTTGGTAACCTTGTCATCCCAGTTCAGTTTTCCTTCATCTGCGAGAATGGCGAGTGCCGTTCCTGTAAAACCTTTGGAATTGGAGGCAATTCCTACAAGCGTTTCACTGTTCATCGGCTTACCTGTTTTTAGCGAGGCAACGCCGTGACCTTTCTGATAAACAATTTTTCCGTCTTTTATAATGCCGACGGAAATTCCCGGAACATCGAAAGTTTCACGGGTATTTTTAATCAGCTGATCCAGTTGTGCATCTGGAATCTGTGTAAAGACGAACGAAAAAATTAACAGAAGAACGAGTGAAGCGGTCTTTTTCATAGGTTTTCAAATTTTCTCAAAGATAAGTTTTCTTCTTCTTAAATGAATGCGACGAAAATTTTGTATTCAGCAAGATGTAATACTGCTCGCTTCCGTGTTTGGCGAAACTTTTGCCTAACTTTGAAAAAATTCACGATAATGTCTAAAAATCTCAAAATAACACTTTGGGTTGTCGCCATTCTGCTTTTTTTAGGGTTGGGTTATATGCTGTACAGCATGATGCAGGCAAACAGTGCCGGAAACGGAATGACGGTGATAATCATGCTGGTTCTCGGACTGATTCTTGGTGGAGTGATCGTTTTTCTTCTTTCAAAAAACCTGAAAGCTGCTCCGCCGGTTGTTGCCGAAAATTCACATACGATTGCCGAAAGCCTGCGCAAAGTTTTTAAGATAGTGAGCGCTGAAGGTCATTTTCAGGAAATCTACAACTACGAAGAAACCACCAAGCTGCTGAATTTCATTCCTTCAAAAAAGAAAGCGCTCGTAATCGTTCAGGCAAAAGTTCTGGTAGGGTACGATTTTGAGAAACTGAAATGGCAGATCGACGAAGAGAACAGAAAGGTGAAACTCACGCATTTTCCTGCGCCGGAAATCCTGTCTACCGAAACCGATTACAAATATTATAATATCGAAGAGCAGTTTTTTAACCTGTTCAGCAAAGACGATCTCGCAAAAATTCAGCAGAATTCCAAGCAGCAGGTAATAGAGGCTGCGAAAAAATCGCATCTTCCGGAAGTGGCGGCAGAACAGATGCGGACGCTGATGACAGAACTGCTGAGTTCCAAGAATTTTCTGCTTGAAAATCCGTCTGTAATTACCGATGCAAAACTCATCGAAAACAAAGTCTGAAAAATCTATAAACAACAACCGATTTGATGTAAGTAAACTGAACATTATTAATTGCACCTTTGTAAGTCAATTAGAAATTCAGTTATGAAACCTCTGTTAGTCGCCTTTTCTTTACTCTTTAGTTTTCTCTGCAGTGCGCAGCAGGAAGCAGAGTTCAGATTCGCTTACAACACCGGCAACAGAACTTTATTATCCTCAATTGAGGAAATTTTTCATCCGCTTGACGAAGATTCAGAACTGACTTTTACCGAGCGTCTCAATTTATATATCGCCACCTATCTGGACGAAACAAAAATCACCGGTGATGATAAAAGCAGCACCTTGCTTACGCTCCGTTTTTCAGAAGACGGAACGCTTCAGGAAGTAAGTACGCTGGGCGAAAATGCACAGCTGAATGACGCAGCTGAAAATCTTTTTCAGGGATTTATTGGTCACGCGTTCCATTTTGGCGATTCGCCGCTTAAAATTGCGGTGGAATACAATGTTCCTATTGTCATAAAACATTAATTAATCAGTAAACAATGATCTTGTGAAATGCCGGCAAATTATCGCCGGTATTTTTATGATGCCTCTAATTTTTAATCACGTATTTTTGCAGTCTCAAATTCAAAACAGCAACAGTTCATGATTTCAGCTCAGGGTTTAGGTCTTCATCATGCCGGAAATTATCTTTTCCGCGATGTTAATTTTACCATAAAACGCTCGGATAAAGTTGGTTTAGTCGGTAAAAACGGAGCCGGAAAATCAACATTACTGAAAATTTTATCCGGAGAAATTACTTTTTATGAAGGTGCAGTTGTGCCGGACGGAAATATCACCATTGGTTTCCTGAAGCAGGATCTGGAATTTGTAAAGGGAAGAACGGTTTGGCAAGAAACGCTGCAGGCTTTTGAGCAGATTAACGCCTGGAAAAATGAACTCGAGGAAGTAAATGAGCAACTGGCAACCCGAACTGACTATGAAAGCGACGATTATCACAATTTGATCCATAGAATGACAGATCTTAATGATCTGCTTCATCATCACGATGCGTATAATCTGGAAGGGGATATGGAGAAAGTATTGCTTGGTCTTGGATTCCGGGCAGAAGATTTTGACAGGATTACCGATGAGTTTTCCGGCGGATGGCGAATGCGGATTGAGCTCGCGAAATTGCTTCTTCAGAATAACGATCTGCTTCTACTGGATGAACCTACGAACCATTTGGATATGGAAAGTATCATCTGGCTCGAGAATTTCCTCAAAGATTATTCCGGCGCGATTGTGCTGGTTTCCCACGACAAACAGTTCATGACCGCGATCTGTAACCGTACTTTCGATGTGAATAACAGGAAAATAGACGACTACAAAGCCAATTACACCAAATATCTGGAACTCCGTGCTGAAAGGCGCGAAAAACTGGAGCAGGCGAAGAAAAATCAGGATGCGGAAATCAAGCAGATGGAAGACAATATCAACCGTTTCCGTGCTTCTGCAACCAAGGCATCTTTTGCGCAGTCACTCATTAAGAAACTCGATAAAATAGAGCGTATTGAACTCGACAATGAAGATGTTTCAAAATTCAACATTCGTTTTCAGCAGTCGGTAGTTCCCGGCAAAGTTATTTTCGAGGCAGAAAATCTTGGAAAAGCGTATGGAAATAATCAGGTTTTTGACGGCGTTGATTTTTTCATTGAGCGAGGCGACAGAATTGCTCTTCTCGGACAAAACGGACAGGGGAAAACGACACTTGCAAAAATTCTGACAGGACAAATTAAAGATTACACCGGCGACTGGAATCTTGGACACAACGTGAATATTGGTTATTTCGCACAGAATCAGGAGGAAGTTCTTACTCCCGGCAAAACGGTTTTGCAGGAAGCGGAAGATGCTGCAACAGAGGAAACAAGGCCGCGCGTTCGGGATTTACTTGGAAACTTTCTGTTTTCCGGTGAAGATGTTCAGAAAAAAACGCAGGTGCTTTCCGGAGGCGAACGGAACAGACTGGCTCTTTGTAAGCTTTTGCTGAGGCCGTTCAATGTTCTGATCATGGACGAACCGACCAATCACCTCGATATTCAGTCCAAAGAAATTATAAAAATCGCGCTTCAGAAATTTCAGGGAACGCTGATTGTGATTTCTCACGACCGTGAATTCCTTCAGGGATTGTCCGATAAAATTTTCGAATTCCGCGACGGACATATGAAGGAATTTCTCGGAACGATCGATGAGTATCTGGAATACCGCCAGAAAGAATCGATTCGTGAAATCTCGATGGAGAAATCCAAGCTCGAACAGAAAAAATCCGGAGAGCCGGAAACTGCACCGCAAAAAGAACAGCCGAAAGAATCTGTGGCAGAAGACGTTCAGGCCCAGAATCCGGGATTCATCAGTAAGGAACAGAAAAATCTTCAGAACAGACTCAAAAAAACGGAAGAGAAAATTGCCGATTACGAAAAAGAAATTGCACAGCTTGAAGATCTTTTTTCAAAAACGAATCCTACCGATTCCGAACTTCAAAAATATGAAGAACTGAAAGGTGAACTCGATGAAACAGTTACGCAATGGGAGGAAATCGCTGCTCAAATGGAAGCATAATTGTTTTTTTGAATAATTAAGTATCTTTGCAATAGTGAAATACGGAAAACAGACACGAACGGTTATTTCTGCATTGTTTTTGGCAATGTATATGTTTGTTGCGCTCATATCTGTCCATTTTCATCAGCATCAGCATCACGAATCGGGAACAGACACCAGCATTTCCAAACTCGATAAACGTTTTTCAGCAGATAACGTGAGCGCAGACGGTGAGAACTGTTTCTCCTGCCACATGCTCTACAGTAATTTCTCTGAAGTTCCGTCCGAATTCGCCGCGCATTTTTCATCAGAATTTCTTTATGGCGAACAGCTTTTTGCTTACTGTCAACAGTTTGGGAATGTAGATATTCTCAACAGTTTTCTGCGGGGACCTCCTGCAGCATAAACCTTTACAGGTTATTTTCTGAATTTTTCAGCACGGGATTTATTCTGCGTGCATTCTTGCAGAAAGTACTTTTCTGCTCACTCTCAACTTAAATATCCATAAATGAAATCAGTTTTCAGTCTATGGCTCTTCCTTTTCGGCATGGTTAGCGCAGCTGCGCAGAATACATTCCGGGTTGAAGGAAAAGTTACAGACTTTCACAATAACGCAACCTTACAGGGTGCGAAAATTACACTGGGAAATAAAACGGCAGTTTCCGGGCCTTCGGGAATTTTTGTTTTCGAGAATATCGCTGCAGGAAATTATCTTCTGACGGCCGCGCATCCTGAGTGCGAGCCTTTTTCACAACAGATTACCGTGGACCGTTCAATGGAAATCAATATTACGCTTGAACACCACGTAGAAACCATCGAAGAAATACAAATTACCGGAGTTCACCGCACAACAGGTTCAGTTTCGGTGAAAACGCTCGATAAAACAGCAATTTCGCGCAACACCACTGAAAATCTGGGCAATTTGTTATCCTCCGTTTCCGGTGTACAGACCATGAAAACAGGAAACAATATCGCAAAACCGGTCATCCGCGGACTTTACGGAAGCAGGATTCTGGTCTACAGCAACGACGTACGCATGGCGGAACAGGAATGGGGTGTGGAACACGCACCAAGTATCGATGCGAACGCTTTTGAAAGAATCAGAGTCATCAAAGGAGCCGGGACTTTGAAATACGGCGGAGATGCGGTCGGCGGTGTTATCGCCCTAGAGCCCAGGAAATTTCCCGCGCGTGACAGCATCATGGGTAGTGTAACCCTTTCCGGGATTTCAAACGGTAAAGGCGGAAGCATTGGCGCAGATCTCGCCAAAACCTGGGAAAACGGCTGGTTTGCACAAAGTCAGGGTGGTTACAAAAAACTCGGTGATATTTCCATACCGAAAACCACGCTTCAGAATACAGGTACTGAAGAACACACTTTCAGTTTCGGAACCGGTTACCGGTCATTCGATAAAGGAATTAATATTTCTTATAACGGACTTTTCCAGGAATTCGGAATTTTTCGCGGGTCGCATTTGGGAGCGGCAGAAGAATTTGTGAATGCCGTAAACAACCAGCAGGTTTTTTATACCGGTGATTTCAGTTACAGCATTGACAATCCCAAGCAGGAAGTGAATCATCACCTCGCAAAAATTGAAGCGTTTAAGCGTTTTGGAAACATTGGGAAAATTACGGCGCAATATGCTTTTCAGCTGAACCGCCGAAAAGAATTTGACATCAGAAGGGGAGAATACAGCCTTTTGCCGTCCATGGATCTGCAGCTCATCACGCATTCCGGAAAACTGGAACATCTTCTCGAGCGAAGCAGTTGGCAACTGGAAAGCGGACTGAATGTTTCCGTTCAGGATAATTACCCGAATCCGGAAACCAAAGCACGCAGACTGATTCCTGATTATTTCCGTTACGATGCGGGTGCTTTTACTCATTTTCGCTATGACATTTCGCAAAAAATGAAAGCAGAAGCAGGTTTAAGATATGATGCGAATGTTTGGGATGCCTACAAATATTATGATGAAAGTGAATGGGAGGAGCGGTTTGCAGATTTATTTCCGCAGTTTGTTATTCAGAACTCGGGAAGCAGAGTGTTGACCAGGCCTCAGTTTACGTTTCATAATTTTTCGGCAAATGCGGGATTCACTTTCCGTCCCAATGAAAATCTTTCTTTGCAGCTTGGATATTCACGGTCGTCGAGATCCCCCAATGCTGCTGAACTGTTCGCGGACGGCCTGCATCATTCCGCGAGCATCATTGAGCGCGGAAATCTGGCAATTGAACAGGAAAATGTAAATCAGATTAATTTTTCTGCTGATTTGCGACTGGATTTGCTCAGCGGAATGCGACTGGAAGTAAATCCGTACCTGATGCAAAGCGACAGTTTCATAAACCAGGTTCCGACAGGAGCGCTTTTAACAATTCGCGGTATTTTTCCGGTTTGGGATTATCAGCAGATTGAAGCAAGAGTGTTTGGCCTGGATGCCGATCTGGAAGTGAACTTCACCAATAATCTAAAGTTAAATTCTGCATTCAGCTGGCTGCGTGGAGATGATCTGACGAATGACGAGCCGCTGATTCTGATGTCGCCGCTGAAACTTTACAATACGCTCGAACTCGGATTTCTGCCAAAACAGAACGGTTTCTTGCAGATCGCGCATTCATACAGTGGATATCAGTCGAGGTTTCCAGTGCGTAATTTTTCAGTTCCTGTTCTGCGAAACGGTATTCTGTTTCAGGCAGAGGTGGATGTAAGTACGCCGCCATCTGCATATCATCTGTGGAATATTTCCGCCGGTGCAAACCTGCTGCAGAATTTCAGCCTGCAGGTTTCGGTTCAGAATATTTTCAATACAGAATACCGCGACTACCTGAACAGACTGCGCTATTTCAGTCCGGAAATGGGCAGAAATGTAATCGTCAGTCTTAAATATAATTTCTAACTAAACAGTAATTCAAAAAACAATAAAAATGAAGTTTTTAAAATTTTTCACCGCAGTTTTATTTTTCGCTACAGTTTTTTCGTGCAGAAACAATGATATCCCGGAAGATATCCATGAGCATGAAGAGGTTAACAAAATAACACTTACAATTACCGAAAACGGTACCGCGAATACGCAGACCGTCAGTTTTCAGGAGGGAACAGGAGCCACAGCGCCAATCAGTCTGGAAAACGGTAAATTATATAATGTATCTGTCGGATTCTTTCATCACCATAACGGTGTTGATGAGGATATGACTTCGGAAATCATCGAAGAAAGAGATGAGCATTTCATCAAATACCAGTTTGGGGGAATTCAGGTTGATGTGTTGAGAACTGCCGAAGATGCTGTGCGTTCCGATAACCAGAAATTTGGTCTGAAAACGCAGTGGACAGTTAATTCTGCGCCGACAAATGCAGTGGCAATTGTGCAGCTTTTTCACGGTTCCGATTCGGTGAACGACAGCGACAACAACGGCGGCGGAAGTACTGTTGGCGGTGAAGCAGATGTGAACGCTCAGTTCACAGTGAATTAGAAAAAGAATTCAGAAGACAAATCAGCGATCTCATTTCGCAGCTGATTTTTTCTTCAAAAGTTCAGATTTATAGAATTTTAAGAAAGTAAATAGCAAAAAAATCATATTTTTGCACCTCTAAAAAATTAAGAATTAACAATGAACGTTACCGCACAAAACCACGATGAGGTTAGTGCTTTGCTTACAGTAACTGTAGACAGAGCAGATTATAAAGATAAAGTTGAAAAGCAGCTTCTGAATTATGCCAAGAATGCACAGGTTCCGGGTTTCCGTAAAGGAAAAGTTCCTTTGAGCATGGTGAGAAAGCAGTATGAAGCGCCAATCGCTTATGAAGAAATCAATAAACTGGTTAGCGATTCTTTGAACAAATATGTGGAAGAAAACAATCTGCGTCTTGTAGGACAGCCTGTTCCTCAGCCTGTAAACGATTTCGATCATAATGCAGAACAACTTTCTGTGGCTTTCGAAGTTGGTTACGAGCCGGATTTCAAAATCGATCTTTCCAAATATGAAGCTCCTCACTACAAAGTGGAAGCTTCCGAAAAAGAAGTGAATCAGTCCATCGAAAATATGCAGAAGCGTTTCGCAGAACAGATTCCGCAGGATGAAATTGGCGACGACAGCTATATCGGACTTGAAGTTGCGCAGGTTGTAGAAGAAAATGCAGAAGGAGAGCACAACCATCCGCCGAAAAAAGTTACCGTAAATGCTGAAAACAAAGAAGCGTACGAACTTGTAAAAGACCTGAAAATGGACGGTTCCAAAAAACTGACCAAAGCAGAACTTCTGGAAAATGAAGAACTGGCGAAGCAGCTTGGTCTTTCAAAAGCAGAGCTGGAGCACATCCACCACAATGAACTGGAAATTACGGTAAAGGATTTCTACGGCCTGAACAACCATGAAGTGAATCAGGAACTTTTTGACAAAGTTTACGGTGCAGGAACCATCAATTCTGAGGATGAACTGAAGGAAAAAGTAAAATCAGAACTCGATGAATATTTCCAGCAGAATGCTGATGTTCATTTCGTGAATAAAGTATTGGAGCAAATCACAGAGAAAGAAGAAGTGAAACTTCCGGAAACATTCCTTACAAAATGGCTGATGTTCAGCAATGAGCAGATCAAAACTGAAGAGCAGGCTAAGGAAATTATGGATAAAGAACGTCAGATTATCAAAAGTCAGATCATTGAAGGCAAGCTTTTGAACGACAATGAAGTGCAGATGGATTATGCAGATATTCTGGGACAGGCAGAACTGATGGTCAGAAACCAGCTGGCAATGTACGGAATTCACCATTTACCGGATGAGGAAGTGCAGAAATATGCCGCTGAAGTGCTGAAAGATCAGGAGCAGGTGCGTCAGATTTCGCAGGAAGTTGCGATGTCCAAACTGAAAGATGTCATCCTTGAAAAAGCAACGAAAAAAGAAACGGTAATCAGCCATGATGAGTTTCTTGAGGCGCTGAAAAAATAATTATCAAATCCCGTTTTTTTACGGGATTTTTTATTGTGCATATGACGCAGAATATTATCTTTGAAACTGTAACAATTGACAAAAAAATAAATTAATGAAGAAAACTGTTTTCTCGTTTGTCCTCATGTTTTTTATGATGGCAGGCGCTGTAGCACAGAATATTCCGGTTGATCCAGCAGTGCGCACAGGCACGCTTTCAAACGGAATGAAGTACTACATCCGGAAAAATGTAAAACCGGAAAAAAAGGTCGAAATGAGGCTTGCGATCAACGCAGGTTCCATCCTCGAAGATGAAAATCAGCGCGGACTTGCGCATTTCATGGAACACATGAATTTCAACGGGACAAAAAATTTCCCGGACAACAAACTGGTGGATTTCCTGCAGTCGATCGGAATTAAATTCGGTCAGCATCTTAATGCTTATACCAGTTTTGATGAAACGGTGTACATGCTTCCTGTTCCTTTGGACAAGCCCGGAAATCTGGACAGCGGTCTGAAAGTTATGGAAGACTGGGCGTTCAACGCGCTGCTTACCGATGAACAGATCAACAAAGAAAGAGGTGTTGTTCTTGAAGAACTGCGTCTTGGTTTAGGAGCAGACAAAAGGATGATGGATCAGTGGCTTCCTGTAATGATGCACAATTCGCATTATGCAGAACGTTTGCCGATCGGTAAAAAGGAGGTTCTTCAGAATTTCAATCCGGATGTCATCAGAAAATTCCATAAAGACTGGTACAGACCTGATCTTATGTCGCTTGCAATCGTAGGTGATATCAATGTTGATGAGGTTGAACAGAAAATAAAAAAGAATTTCAGTTCTTACAAAAATCCTGCAACACCAAGACCGAGAACATCTTATGATCTTCCGAACCATAAGGAAACACTGGTTTCTATCGTGAACGATCCGGATGCAACAATGTCCCGTGTTCAGTTTATGATGAAAGACCCGGGAAGTTATTCTCCGGATGTAACTGTAGCACAGTACAATACTTCCATCCTCGAAAGTCTTACCGCTACAATGATTAATAACAGACTTCGCGAACTGATCAATTCCACAACACCTCCTTTTACTTTCGGTAGTGTATATCATGGCGGAACTTATGCAAGAACAAAAGAAGCATTCCAGGGGATGGCAATTACAAAAGACGGTGGCCAGCTTCCGGCGCTGAAAGTTCTGCTCGAAGAAGTTGAAAGAGCAAGAAAATTCGGTTTTACACAAAGCGAACTCGACCGTGCGAAATCCCAGATGATGTCCGGGGTTGAAAGCATGTACAACGACCGCGATAAAACGGAAAGCAGTCAGCTGGTTGACGAATATGTGAGAGCTTATCTGGAAAATGAACCAATTCCGGGAATTGAGTGGGAATACGCGCAGTACAAAAAATATCTGCCGACCGTAACCCTTGCACAGACGAATCAGGTGATCAAAGATTACGCTCGCGACGACAGCAAAGTGGTTGTGATTACCGGTCCGAAAAAAGAGGCGATTACTTATCCTACCAAAGCACAGGTGCTAAAAGTGCTGGATGATGTTAAAGTGGCTAGCATCGAACCGTACAAAGAAAAAGAGACGATTACAAACCTGGTGAAGCCTTTCAAATCAAACGGAAAAATTGTAAAAACCGAGAATGATGCGAAGCTGGGAACCACAACCCTTACATTGAGCAACGGGGCAAAAGTAACGTACAAGAAAACCGATTTCAAAGACGATGAAATTCTGTTCACAGCAAGAAGTCTCGGCGGAACATCACTTCTGAATGATGCTGATTTCCTGAAAACAACCTGGGCTTACGGTGCATTGCCTGAAGCCGGTGTGAACGGTTACGATAAGACAGATCTTTCAAATTATCTGGCTGGTAAGCAGGTATCTGTTTCTCCAATGGTAAGTACGCTTTTCGAAGGAATGAACGGCCGTTCTTCCCAGAAGGATTTCGGAACCATGATGGAACTGATTTACTCGTATTTTACCGGCCTGAATTACAATCCTGCAACATTCAACGCATTCAAGGAAAAGCAAAGTTCTTTCCTGGATAATATGGCATCGAATCCGCAGTTTTATTTCAGTAACGAATTCCAGAAGTTCAGAAACCAGAAAAATCCTCGTTTTACCAACTCAATTCCTTTGGAAAAAGAATGGAAAAACACAGATTATAAAAAGGCTTATGATGTATACAAGCAGAAATTTGCCAATGCAGGAAACTTCCACTTCTACTTCGTAGGTAATATCGACGATGCAAAAATGAAGGAATATGCAACGCAGTATCTGGCAAGCCTTCCTTCTACAGGGAAAACGACAAACTTCGCTGATAACAAGTACAGACCGGTTTACGGAAATCATACCAAAGTTTATAAAAAAGGTACCGATCCGAAAAGTATGGTTAACATTCTGTATGGTGGAGAAACTGCGTACAATGAGAAAGAAGACCTTGCTTTAATGGCACTTGGTGAAGTGGCAACAATTAAAGTAATCGAGAAACTCCGTGAAGATGAAGCCGGAATTTATGGTGGTGGTGCAAGAGGCGGAATTTCAAAAGTACCTTACGGAAACTACTATTTCAATATTTCATTTCCTTGCGGACCGGAGAATGTTGATAAACTTACCAAAGCTGCACTTGCAGAAGTTCAGAATCTGATCAACAAAGGACCTGAGCAAAAAGACCTGGATAAATTCCGCGAAGGTGAGTTCAACGACTACAAAACACAGCTGAAAGACAACAATTTCTGGCTGGCGAATCTGGCTAATTATCAGCTGGAAGGTGGTGATAAATATGATATCATCAATTACGAAGGCAAAGTGAAAGCGCTTACCGTAAAAGACCTGCAGAATGTTGCGAAGAAATACCTTACGAAAGACAAACTGATTACTGCTACTTTAATGCCTGAAGACGGCTGGGAAAAAGCGGTGAAAGAAGAAGCTGCAAAAAATGCTGCTGCTGCAAGTGCGTCTCCAGCTGTTCCGGTAACTGCAATGCAGGAACTTACGGCTCAACAGGTAATTGATAAGAATATCGCTGCTCTTGGAGGTAGATCAAAACTTGAAGCGGTGAAAAGCATCAAGTCGACTTCCAAAATGAAAGTTCAGGGGATGGATCTGGTGATCAACACCATGCAGATGGCTCCGAACAAAATGAAGATGACACAGACGATGATGGGACAGGAAGCAGGTTCTACAGTTTTTGACGGTGAGAAAGGCTACATGGTACAGATGGGACAAAAGCAGGATTTGCCTGCAGATCAGGTTGCTCTTCTGAAAAAGAAGAAACTGTTTGATGTTCTGGACATGAAAGCTGCTGATTATAAAGTAGAAAAAGCCACTGAAAACGGTAAGAATTATTACGTTCTGGTTGGCAAAGATGGAAAATCCTATTTCGATGCTGCAACCGGACTGATGGCGAAAGGAAATTCAGAAATGGGCGATATGTCGGTTCTGGAATATAAAACAACTCCGGACGGAATTAAATATGCTTCCAAAATGTCGGTAAATGCAATGGGGCAGGCACTGGAAATGGAAGTTACTGATTATGTGCTGAACAGCGGAGTTTCCGCAGCAGACTTTAAGTAATTAAGTCGTTATATTATTTAGAATCCCGGTTGCTCTGCTTCCGGGATTTTTTTGTGGATTGAACTCATTGTATGGTTGTATATTTCTATCGGAATGCTCGGATTGTTATATCAAGATTTGCTCAATCATCAAACCGGGCCGCATGTATTTGGTACAATTTCTGTAGAACAACCGAAAATCAACATTATGAAAAAACTATTGTTTACAGGTATTATTGCCTCGGCTGCAGTGGCAAGCTGTTCTACAGTTTCTACGATTATGCAGAATACTTTCCCGTACACTTCCAATATTGTGGTTACACAGGGTTCACCCGCAAATACGCAGCTTTCCGCTGTTGGAGCCGGAACAAATATCAACCAGCTCGTTGGTGCAACTGCTAATGTAAGAGATATCAGAGTTTCCACGGCAACGTTGTCGGTTACAGGCGGTAGTCAGGGAATGGGCGTTTTTAAAGATGTGAAAATTTATCTTTCTTCCGGAGGTTCTGAAGTTATGGTTGCTTCGCGCAGCAATATCGCAGATAATATCGGAAACACCCTTTCACTGGATGTAAATACCAATCAGGTTTTGGATAATGTGATGAAATCCGGAAACCAGGTTCAGCAGCGAATTGTTTATACCTTGAAATCTTCTCCGGCAGCTGACATGAATCTGCGTTCAAGCATCAATTTCAGCAGTGTTCCGGTTACACAGTAAATTTCCCAAAATAGATAAAAAAGATGCCTTTCGAATTTTTTGAAAGGCATTTCTAATTCTTGGTGTGGCTGTTCAGAACAATGGTGACAGGTCCGTCATTGATCAGGGAAATCTGCATATCCGCTCCGAAAATTCCTTTCTGAACTGTCAGCCCCGATTCGGCGGTCTTTAAAAGAAAATATTCGTACAGCGGAATTGCCTGCGGAGGTTTTGCAGCTCTGGTAAATCCTGGTCTGTTGCCCTTTTTGTAATCAGCAATCAGCGTGAACTGGCTTACACACAAAATTTCCCCGCCGGTTTCCTGTACGGAAAGATTCATTTTGCCGGCTTTATCTGAAAATATTCTGAGATTCAGAATCTTCTGCACAAGCCAGTCTGCATCTTTTTCCGTATCGTTTTCGTCGATTCCCAATAATAGAAGCAGGCCATTGCTGGTTTTTCCAACCGTTTCTCCGTTCACTTTCACTTCAGCCTCCACAACGCGTTGTACAACAACAATCACTTTTTAGATAATTTTTTTTGCCGATTTAATAATAAACAGAAAGAACATTTGAACCCGGATCATAGGTGTACTGATAGGTTTTTGGCGGAACGGTTGCCACTTTCACAGGTTCACCGGTTAACAGAATCCATTCCGCACCATCTTTCGGGCAAACGATTTTGATGTTTTCTGCAACGTTGAGTGTGGTGTTCGTGTCCGGACAAATATGTGGTGCATTGCGGTCGTAAACTTTAAAACCGCCATTGTTTCTCACGATTATAAGTCCGCGGTTTCCTGAGCCCTGTTCATTCACATAAATCCATCCGCCAATCGTCTGCAGATTTTGATAGGCAGGCAAATTCAGATTCAAAACTACGTTAATCTGATTCTGCGGAAAGCAGCTGACGGTATCGCGCTCAGATCCGCAGGATTGTATTGCGAAGCCTGAACATATTGTTAAACTGACAGATAGGAGGATGCCGGAAATTTTTTTCATTTGGGAAAATTACTATATTTGTACAACGAAATATCAATAATAAGATTGTCCGGGCTGTTAGGGCCGGATAATTTTTTTTTCTAATTCCAAAAATATAAAATTATGGCTACTTATGTTACACAGGACGGTCTGGATAAGATGAAGACAGAACTGGAGCAGCTTGAAGCTGTCGAAAGGCCTAAAATTACCGCACAGATTGCCGAAGCCAGAGATAAAGGGGATTTATCCGAAAATGCAGAATATGACGCTGCCAAAGAAGCGCAAGGAATGCTTGAAATGAAAATTGCTAAGCTGAAAGATGCCATCTCTACTTCAAAAGTAATCGACGGCAGCATGCTGGACACTTCTAAAGTTGCGATTCTTACAACGGTTCGCCTTTTCAATAAAGCAACGAAACAGGAGCAGAAATTTACACTGGTTCCCGATAATGAAAGCGACCTGAAAAACGGTAAAATTTCCGTAAACACTCCGATTGCCAAAGGTTTGCTAGGTAAAGCTGTAGGGGAAACTGCGGAGATCGTGCTTCCTAACGGCAATAAACTCGATTTCGAAGTACTGGAAATAACACTGTAATCAAAAAAAAGATGTCGTCAGTATTTACGAAAATCATTAACGGAGAAATCCCGGCTTACAAAATAGCGGAGGACCATCAGCACCTTGCTTTTCTGGATGTAAATCCGCTGAAGAAAGGTCATACACTGGTTATTCCAAAAAAGGAAGTGGATCTCATCTTTGATCTGGAATCGGAGGAATTCAAAAATCTGTGGTCATTTGCGCAGGAAGTCGCAAAGAAAATTTCTGCTACAATTCCGTGCGTCAGAGTGGGAATAGCCGTGATTGGCCTTGAAGTTCCGCATGCGCATATTCATCTCGTTCCGCTGGATCACATTGGCGATCTTAATTTTTCGGCAGAACGTGTAACATTAACGCCGGAAGAATTTAAAGAAATTCAGCAGACAATTGTAAACGGATCCGCTGAATAAACCTGAACAGTTCAATAAAATATGAATTCTAATCAATGTTCTTTTTGCGGCAGGAAAAGGAAGGAAGTGCAGATGCTTGTTTCCGGAAATGACGGCTTTATATGTGAAAGCTGTATTGAACAGGCGCATTCCATTGTCCGCGATAACCTCAGAGAAGAAAATTTTTCTCCGGCTCAGAATCTGGACGAACTTAAGAAACCCCGTGAAATAAAATCGTTCCTGGATCAGTACGTAATTGGTCAGGATCAGGCGAAGAAACAACTGTCCATTGCGGTTTACAATCATTACAAAAGGCTTCTTTACGCGCAGGAAGAAAACCGGGAAGTAGAGATCGAAAAGTCCAACATCATCATGATTGGTGAAACCGGAACCGGTAAAACGTTGCTTGCCAAAACCATTGCGCGCGAACTGAACGTGCCGTTTTGTATTGTGGATGCCACGATTCTTACTGAAGCCGGTTATGTTGGTGAAGATGTGGAAAGTATTCTGTCGCGACTGCTGATGGTAGCCGATTATGACGTAGAAAAAGCAGAAAAAGGAATTGTTTTCATCGACGAAATTGATAAGATTGCACGTAAATCGGATAATCCGAGTATTACGAGGGATGTATCCGGAGAAGGTGTTCAGCAGGGATTGCTGAAACTTCTTGAAGGAAGCATCGTAAACGTTCCGCCGCAGGGAGGAAGGAAGCATCCTGACCAGAAATATATTCAGGTAAACACGCAGAATATTCTTTTTATTGCAGGGGGTGCATTCGATGGCATAAAAGAAATTATTGAGCGAAGGCTAAATAAACAGGCAATCGGATTCAGTGCCGAGAAACTCAATGCGCATGATGAAGAGGCGGCCATCCTTTCTCATATTAACGCGATTGATTTGCGGAAATTCGGGCTAATACCGGAACTTCTGGGCAGATTTCCGATCGTGACGCATTTAGAGCCGCTGTCGCGTGAAACGATGGTAAGAATTATGAAAGAACCAAAAAATTCGATTGTTAATCAATTTATTGAACTTTTTAAAATGGATGGAATTGAACTGGTTTTCTCGGATGAGGCTATTGAAAGCATTGTTGATCAAACTGTTGAAAAAGGTCTGGGAGCACGTGGTTTGCGAGGTACGACTGAAAAAATTCTGGAGGATTATATGTTTGACATCGGAAGCCAGTCCAAAATTAAACTATAAAATAATACCGGTAAATTTATTGCACATTCATTAAAAATACATAAATTTGCTGCTGTATATTGCATTTAAAACACAAAAACTTATACAATGAAAAAAAATCTCTTCGCAATCGGGCTGCTTGCTACGGCAATTAGCGCCAGTGCACAGGTTCTTACACACGTTGACAATACAGCCGTACTGTACGTGGGAGAAGGAGCACTGATGTACAATGGCGGCGGCATGCAAACTAAAGGAACGGGAGTGCTTGATGTTCACGGAAACGTGATGCTTGAAGGTGCTGCCGGTGATGTATTAAAAACATTAACTGCAGCCGGTGCAGATCAAACTACCGCAGCAGGTAATATCGTTTTGAGGCTTAATAATCCTGCAGCTCCTACAACTTCTACTTACGGACAACTTTATATTCAGGGAATTCCTCAGGGTAACTTAACAGGTTTTATCAGTAAGGAATTTAAAACTCCTGCTCATGGTAGTGGTAACTATTTCCAGCAGATTGCTATGCCATTTTCAGGCAAAGCACTGAATACGCTGTCTGCCGAGTTCGGAAAAACGTTTGGTACGACGCGCTGGACACAGAACGAGATCCTGAAATTCAATAACGCAACTGTAGTTTCTGAACATTTCACAAGTCTTGCCACAACTACTGCCGATGCAACAGGTTACTATATGCTAGGTTCCAGTAATAATAACCTGAACACTGCAACACCACCAGCAACCATTCCGACCATTGCGCCAACCGCTCCCGGCTCCGTTTATACGCTTAACGGCAGAGCTTATGGCAACGGAATCACAAGAACTTTAGCAGGTGCTGGCGCCGGTGTTAATTTTGGTTTCAATGGTAATGGAACAAACCAGTATAATGAACTATATAGAACCTATCTGCAGGATGCCTTCTCCGTTACGAATGGTGCCTGGACAGGCGATTTTGCAAGAAATATATACCAATTTGGAAATCCCTACTTTACCAATTTAGACCTAAAGTATATAGGATATGATGAAGGTGCTGGAGGTGATGGTAATAATGTGAGCAATATCTGGGGTATACAATACGATCCGGGAACTGTTACAACTTTAGCTAATGGAGCGACTTATTTTACAAATGCACAATATCAAACTTTTAGTACTGCAGGAGTTCCTGTAGGTGATGTCGGGTTGATGATTAAACCAATGCAGTCTTTCACCATTAAACTGCGCAATAATACCAGCCAGACTTTAAATTTTGATACGCTCCGCAGGTTTGGTTATTCTGTAAGAACAGCATCTAATCCATACTCCGTCACTTCCCAGCGTAGTTTCAACACCCCTAAGACAAAAACTGTAAAACAACTCGGGTTCATCGCTTATGATGAAAATGACAATGAGCTTGGGAGAGGTTATTATGTTGTATCGCCAACATTTATAACCGGCCATCAATCAAATGGTGAAAAGTCTGTTCAGGTAGCAAATTCCTCTGGTAATGCTATCGGTACTTTTGAAGAAGATCCTGTAAACGGTATGTTCGACAGTAATTATGCAGGTTTATACTGGCTCTACATCAACGAAGCCAATGAAAATAATTTCCGTGGAAAAGCAGCACCTATGGTTCTGTATAATACTGCGGTTAAGAAAATTCAGTTTGAAATCAGAGAAAATGCGGAACTGATTCCGCAGGGACAACATCACCTTTCTTCACAGATTGGATTTTTCTACAAGCAGGGCAGCGGACAGCTTACCCCGATTAAGCAGGGAGACAAAATTCCTGTGAACATTAATGGCGCTACCACATATCAATTGTATTACGGTGGTCCGAAACAGTCTGATTTCGGTATCTTTGCTAAAGATGCGGATGTTGCGGTTCCAAGCAGAACCATGGTTGTTTACAATCCGGCAATCGATAATTACGTGGTGCGTTTTGATCCGTCATGGAAAAATGCGTCAGTTAAAGTGTATGATATGAGTGGTAAACTGATACATTCAGCAGAAGGCGTGAATGCAGGAACCGATTATGAGATTAAACTGGACAGAAAACTTAAAACAACATATTTAGTAAATGTTGTTTCAGAGCAGGGAGTTGAAGCAAATGCCAAAATCATTAGATAAATAACAAATTATGATAAAATTTATTAACAGATTGCTTTTTGCTCTCACATTTTTTACCACGTCGATTTTCTCATTGATATCTGCTACTGTTACTGATCCGCCACCTAATCCAGGAGATGGTACCGGTGGTGGTGGTACAGGTAGACCAGCATCTCCTATAGACGGTGAAATCTGGATCTTGATCGCTATCAGCGTTATTCTTATTGCTGTTTTTGCGATGAGATACAGGAAAAAATTGATTACCAATTAATAATTATATTAACCCGCTTTTATTTGAGCGGGTTTTTTATTTTTGTCAGATGAAAAATCTCTTAATGTTAACTGCTTTAGGCGCATACTCTGTGCTTAATGCCCAGTTTAAAATATCAGTAAATGCTCCTGCAGATTATGCAGTGCAGGAAGCAATATTATACACCTTAAATGGTTCCAAAGATATCGTTCACTCAAAAGCAACAAAAAAAGGTAACGGTTTTAATTTTGATGTTAAGGATAATTACAGAGGATTACTGAAGCTGTATTTTCCTCAGAACAACGAATCCGTCAGCTTTATTTCTGAAAATAAGGATGTGAAAATTCAGCTGCTTACCACCGGAAACAAGGTAAAAGAAGTTCTGTATCTTGATCCCGTAAACAAGCTGATGGATGAGGTACAGGAAAAGCAGCGGCAGAATGAAATTGTTTTTCCGGCCCTGGTTCAGATTAAAGATCATTACAAATCCAATTCAGATTTCGGCATAGCGCTGCAAAAGGAAATCGACAGACTTGGAGATCCGGTTAAGATTGATCCGGCTGCAAATCCGTTTATATCTTATTACAACACCAATTACAATAAATTTCTGGTAAAATCGGCTGCGCAAAAGGAACCGACAGAAAATGAAATAGCCAATTATCTCGCGAACACCAATGAGATGCTGGAATCTTCGTCACTTTTGAGGCCGGTTCTTATGTCATTTCTGAATACCGTTCCGTCCGGTAAAATTGAAGCAAGTGTTGATGATCTCCTGCAAAAAGTTGTGGTGGAAACGCCGCGCGGTCAATTGATCATGGCGGAACTGATCGAACTTTTCGGAGCTTATGAAATGACGGATCTCAAAACTAAATATCTTACAAAAGCGAAAAACCTGAAATGCACCATTTACGACAGGCTTGCCTCAACTATAAAAACAAACGCGGCGGTGGAGATTGGTGCGGTAATGCCGAATTATACCTTTACTTCAGCACTGAACACAGGTGCTAAATCCATTCATGAGGTGAAGGCAAACCGTAAAGTAATCGTTTTCTGGTCATCAACCTGTTCACACTGTGAAGCCGATCTTCCAAAATTATTGCAAAAATACAATGCGATGAAAGCTTCAGGAGTGGAAGTAATCGGTCTGTCGCTTGATACCGAAAAAGAAGTTTATCAGCAGAAAGCCGGCGCTTATCCATGGATTAATACTACCGAACTCAGAGGATGGAACAGCAGTTTTGTAGATCTTTACGGATTGCATGCAACGCCAACCTATTTTGTACTGGATTCAGGTAACAAAATTATCGCCAAGCCCAATATGGCAGACGATGTTCTAAGGTTTTTAAATCTGTAAAAATTTGGTGCGATCGTAAAATAATTTTATATTTGCACCACTTTTACGGCGAGGTAGCTCAGATGGTTAGAGCGCAGGATTCATAACCCTGAGGTCACGGGTTCAATTCCCGTCTTCGCTACATTTATAACAAAAAAGGGAGTTCGTTTGAATTCCCTTTTTTCTTTCTAAACATTTTCTATTTTACAATAATCTCTCCAGCATTCGACGTATGTGCTTTGAAATATCCAAGCGCACCGTTCGAAATATTGCTTACCGGATTTGCAGGTGTACCGGAAGTCTGCGTGACATTTTTCGCGAAACCGAACAGAAAACGGTAAACCGGTTCATCGATTCCCTGAAAGTCAATCGTGATTTTGTCATTTTTCCGTGCTTCCACGAATATTTCTCCACTCACTTCAAGACCATTGTAAACCACATCGTCTCTAATTAGTACATCGCTCTGGAGACTATCGTTGCGGTAAATTACAAACTGATAGAAATTTTTTCTGTCGCCCGGATCGGTATATTTCGGAACCAGGTTCGCGAGATCTGTGACTCCGAAAGAATTGTCATCCACTGAACCGTTCTGTGTAAAATCTGTGAGAGGAACATTTTTCGGAACCGTGGAGGTTGCCGTATAAATGCTTCCCTGAACTTCAACGGTCAGCTCATAAACATGTTCCTCAACTGCAGCCAGAGTATTATTGCTGTAAACGCCAGCATTTTCGGTCAAAGGAAAAACCTGTCCTGTTGTTAAATCTGTAATTCGTACCGTTGCACCACTGATTGGCAGTATCGGTTCAGTACTGTTGAACGATTTCGAACTGCTGATGATCACGCTATTATCACCCTGTTCGGTTCCGGTGTGCGCTTCAATTACAATTCTCTGCTGATGCTCCTCAAGATCCAGATCGATTATTTTGGTGCAGGAATGAATGTATGAGAAAGTAAACAAAATAAGGAGCGACCTCAATATTTTTATTTTCATCTTCTTAAAATTTGAAATTATACGAAATTGAAGGTACGAACCGGAACAGCGCTGTCTGTTCCGCAATTACACGGTCCGAATTATCTTCTTTGCTGAACCTGATCAAATACGGATTCTGTCTTCCGTACGCATTGTAAAGGCTGAAAGCAAGTTCAGATTTCAGTTTTCTGCGGTTTGGCATCTGCCATGTCGCGCCAAGGTCGAGTCTGTGATAAGCCGGCATTCGGTATTCGTTTCTGCCGGTATAATAATAAGCAGTTTCATTATTCAGTTCATACACGCCTACGGGAAGTGTTACTGCGTTTCCGGTTTGGTAAGTCCAGACTGCAGAAAGTGCAAGACGTGGTGAAAGATCGTACATGCCGACAACAGTGAAATCGTGTGTGCGGTCATAACGTAAATCATACCATTCATTATTATTCACGCCGTCAATTTTTCTTTCGGATTTTGAAATGGTATAACCGAGCCAGCCTGTTAGCTTTCCTTTATTTTTTTTCGCAAGAAATTCAACTCCGTAAGCACGCCCTTTTCCGTAAAGCAGCTGCCGTTCCAGTATCAGGTCGCGGTCATCGGAATTATCGCGGTAATCAATCTGGTTCTGCATCGCCTTAAAATAGGTTTCAGCCGAAAGTTCGTACATGCCGTTCTTAAGATTTCTGACATAGCCGAGAGAAAACTGATCGCCGATCTGAGGTTTGATATTATTCGAATTCATCACCCATCTGTCAGCTGGAGATGTTGTAACGGAATTTGAAATCAGGTGAAGATGCTGCGTATTCCGCGCATAGGCAAATTTTGCAGAAGAAACGTCATCCAGTTTATAATTGGCCGAAAGTCTCGGCTCAAGATTGTAGTATGATTTAACGAGTCCGGTTCTGCGCTCAGCGGAAAGCAGTTCATTATTTTCATCAAATTCATAGAATTCCGCATTTCCGCCCAATACATAAAACGCGATCAGGCGAAGTCCGTAATTAATCTTCAGGTCATCTGTCGCTTTCCAGTCATTTGCTGCAAAAATGGCTGATTCGATACCTTTTCTTTTGTTTTCGAAAGGAAGAATATTGTTTCCGGCAATCTGCCCCGGATTATTGGAATGATGAATGGCGCTGAGCCCGAATTTCCAGCTGTTGCGGTCATTCTGGAAATAATCGAATTCCTGTTTGATGCTCACGTCTTCAATTCTGGAAATAATATCGAATGCGTTCTGCGGATCGTCTTTATTAATTTCCACCACAAAATCGAAATTACTGTATGCGAGAATCGTATTGGAAAAAAGCCTGTCGTTGATCACATGATTATAGCGCGCTGTCGTGGTTGCATTTCCCCAGTTTAGCCCGAAAACATTTTGCAGTCCCAGCACGTCTCTTCCAAAATATCCGGAGAGAAACAGTTGCGACTTATCTGAAAATTTGTAGTTGACTTTCGTGTTCAGGTCGTAGAAATAGAGTTTATTTCCTTTGAATTCGTCACTCAGGGTCAGGAATAAATCGAGATAGGTCCGTCTTCCACTGATTAGAAACGAAGATTTCTCTTTTTGAATCGGTCCTTCCACATTGAGTCGGGAAGCAATTAGCCCGATTCCTCCGCTTACGCCAAATTGCCTGTTGTTACCTTCTTTCATGCGTACATCCACTACCGAAGAAATTCTGCCGCCAAACTGCGCAGGAGCGGAGCCTTTATACATGGTAACATCTTTAATCGCGTCGGAGTTGAAGGTTGAGAAAAAGCCCAGTAAATGGGAAGCGTTGTATACCGGTGCGTCATCGAGGAGAATCAGGTTTTGGTCCAGATTTCCACCTCTTACCGAAAATCCGCTTTGTCCGTCGCCGCCGGCTTTCACACCGGGCAGAAGCTGCATGGTTTTCAGAATGTCTTTTTCACCCAGAATCACGGGCAGTTTGTTTGCCAGATTTACGTTGAGGCGTTCCACACCCATCAAAGACTGATTTGTTTTGTTGATCTGGCTGGAAGTGATTACCACTTCTTCAATTGCAATTGCCGCGTCTATTGCTAAATCTGCAAGGCTGAAATTTCTGGAAAGATCGGAGGAAATATTAATTTCTTCTGATATTTCACGGTATCCGTCAACAGAAGCCGTTACGGTTGTGGTTCCGGCCGGAAGCGTGATGCTGTAAAAGCCGTAATTATTACTTCTGGAGGAAAAATTTCCTGATGACACAGTTGCGCCACTGATACTTTCACCGCTTTTTGCAGCAGTGATGAAACCGCTGAGCGTAAAATTTTGTGCAAATGAGAAGCTGAAAGAAAGGAGCGACGCGAAAATCAGAAATTGTCTGTACACCATAACCGGATTTGAAAGCTCCGCAAAGATAGTTTTTAAATACTGCCTGCCGGATTCTGCGCTGAATTTCGTGTGAAATTATATTTTCTTAACACAAATTATAAAATTTTTATGTACAGCATATCACAAATTATTGGTTTTGCAGAACTGGCATCATTTTTCTCATGTTATTTATAATCAGTACTAAATAGCATTACGATGTATCGGAATTTACCTAAGAAACGAAGGTTTTATTGAGTGATAGATTACACCTATATTCTAAAATTAAAAAATTATTAAATAATTGTTTGGAACTTACCGATTAAGTTTCTACTTTTACACCGCTTTAATGAGGCGCTAGTCGCTGAATTGAAGAATATTTTTTTTCATCATTTGTGTTTTTGGAATCGCGTTGTGAAACGCGATTCTTTTTTTTGCTGTTTTCGTACCCGATCAGCAATTCCACAAAGTAAGAATAGGTGATACTTCCTTCCTGTTGATTGCTTTTCAGAAAAAGATCGTTGGTAAATCCAAAAAACACATCGAGAATTCCGTCGTGTTCTTCAGCGAATTTTCTTTCATATTCCAGATCGCGCTGCATACCATCAGAAAATGATGCCATCGTTTGTTCTACAAATGCTGAATCTTTCTCGGAAAGTGAACGCAGCAGACTTTTCAGCGCAAAAAATTCCGTACTGTACCGCAGTTCCGGATTTCCGGCATTTCTTCCGATCAGATAACCGATAAAACTGGCTTCCTGTTCGCGGGCAAATCCGAGCTGATGTGCGGTTTCGTGTGCAATCGTGGCCGGAATCTGCGTGGAGGGAAGCAGCGGATTATATTGTGCTTCTGCGGTAAAAGGATTGTAGTAGCCCGAGATTCCCGTAAAGCTCATAACGGGTGCGAAGAGACTTGGTTTTACCGAATTGACAAGAGCAGCTTTCTTCGTGCTGATTTCTGCAGGAATTTCGTTTTGTTGTGCAAGAATCACGGTTTGTAAATCATTAGAATTCACTAACCTAAAAACACCGTTTTGGTCTTCGCGAACCTGCGTTCTTGAATTCTTGCATTTCTGCAGAAAAATTAGGGCCAGTTCCTTTGCCTGTGCTGCAGTCGGTTCATTTCCCTGCAGTTTTTCAATTAACGGTGGCTGGAAGTACAGCATTCCCCAAAAAAACTGATAGACAAAATACAGAACATTAAGCATGATTAGCCCGGATTTCAGCGCGCTTGGTCTTTTTGAACGTTTGAAAATATTTACTGCAATTACCGCAATCAGCAAAAACAAAAGGATATACAACACATCTCCGGCAGAAAATGACAGCCCGGAAAACAACTGCATATGTGCCTGCTTCTGCAATTCGAAAAACTCTTCAAAAAACTGGATGGCCGCAGGAATCTTACTCAGAATAAAAAACAAAAGAAATTGGGCAAGTAATAAACCCGCCCAAAATCTTATTCTTCCCGTTAATGTTTTAATGTACTTTGCCATCGCTCTCTTCAAGTGAAATGCCCTGCTTTCGCAAAATTTTCGGCGTGATAAAACCGTACACTGCGAGATAAATAAATCCGATCAGCGGAATGATATACGAAAAATGCGTCCAGGTAATTCCCATAATTCCATCCGGGCTTGTTTTATCGAAATCACAGATCCAGCCCTGAATCAGCGGAATAACTCCGCCTCCGAGAATCATCATAATCAAAAAGGAAGAAGCTTTACCGGTGTCTTTTCCCAAACCGGCAATTGCAAGGTCAAAAATTGCAGGCCACATAATGGAACAGAAAAGTCCACCGCTGATAAAGAAATATTTAGCAAGATTTTTATCCGGAATAATCATGCCGATCAGCATCATCATCATTCCGGCAAATCCGAAAATCATCAGGGTTTTTCCGGCATTTTTCCCGCCGATAAAACTCATAATGATAAAAAGTATGATCCAGAGCGGATAAATATAAAATGCAGAAACGTCTTTTCCGCTTAAAGTATTTGCGACGATAATGATTCCAAAAGCGATGAAAGGAACAACGAATTTCAGAAAAATGCCCATTGCTTTAGATGTATTAAAAACATTGATGCCGCCATTCCATCTTCCGATCATTAAACTTCCCCAGTACAGCGAAACGAAAGGCGCAATATTGTGTTCAAGCACATTTCCGAATTCCGCGGTGTGTAATAAAGCCGGTAAATTACTGATGATAGAAACTTCGACACCAACATAAACGAAAATACCCAGCATCCCAAGATAGAGCTGCGGATATTTCATGATGTTGAATTTTGAACTGCCGGCTTCCAGTTTCGTTTCTTCTGTTTTGGCAGGATCTTCAATCTTGGAAAACAGCATGAAAATCGCCACAAGAATAAAAGCAATTCCCAGAATTACAAAAGGCATTTTCACCGTTTGCAGTTTACCTTTCACAAAATTAGTGGGATACTGAATTGCTGATGTTCCGGTAATTTGAGTTGAATGATCTTCCTGCGTGTTTCCGTCTTTGATCTTTTTCAGATTGTCGATAAATTTATCGGAATCCTGATCTGTAACGGCGGAAGAATTCAGCTGCTGCAGATTATTATCGAGCTCCCCAACGTGAACCTGAATTTTTTGTAAAGTATTGTTGATGATCTGTGCGTCATCGGAAGTATCAGATTTCAGTTCTGCTGCATTTTGTGTCAGTTCATTTTTGAGACTGATATAATCCTGCTTTACCACTTCAATACGCGATAGCTTTCCTGTATCCTGCTTTTGCGTGTCGTCACCCATTCCAAAAAGTGCGATCCCAAAAAGTATCGGACCTAAAGTAGTTCCCAGAGAATTTATTCCTCCGGCAAGCGTTAGACGGTGCGCTCCGGTTTGCGGACTTCCCATTTTAATCGCTAGCGGATTTGCAACAATCTGCATCAGAGAAAAACCAAGTCCGACAATAAAAAGTGCGGTAAGGAAAAACCAGAAACTTGCACTTGCAGCTGCGGGAACGAACAGAAATGCGCCCATTGCCGAAATTGCCAGTCCGAAAGCAAGCGTTTTTTTGTAGCCGAACTTCTGCAGAATATCACTTTTCAGGGAAATAATGAAGAAGATAATTGATCCTACGAAATAGGCAGCATAAAAAGCCCAGGCTACCAGTTGCGACTGTACCTGCGAAAGGACAAACCATTTCTTGAATACCGGAATTAGGATATCATTGCTTGCTGCGACAAAGCCCCAGAAAAAAAATACGATGATAAGGGAAATGAATTGCGACCATTTGGTCTGTTCCTGATGGTTTTCCATAATTTTCTTAGAAAAGTATCAACAAATATATATAATTAATGCTTCCGCAGATTTTCGGTAAGCGTGGTTTTTATCTCATGGTGAGATTTGTCGCGCATTTCGCGGATGGTTGTAGGTTCCATAATCATATTCAGGAATACACGCACTTTTCCGGGATGTCCTTTATCGTATCGGAACGGAAACATTTCCTTTAGGCCCACAAATGTGTACACCGCAACCGGAAAATCGTGTTTTGTAGACAGTGTGAACGCGCCGTCTCGGAATGTATCGAGTAAAATATTCTCAGCAGGAACACCGCCTTCAGGAAAGATGACGATGTTTTGTCCGTGACGCATTTTTTCAGCAGCTACCCGGTAAACTTTCGCGCGGCTTCTCGGATTATTTCGGTCGACAAGAATAGCGATCCGCTTATACAGAATTCCAAAAACCGGAATTTTCGCAAGTTCGGCCTTCCCGATAAAACATAAAGGATGATGTCTGTGAAGAACGGCCATCAGCATAATGTCAATGATCGAAGTATGGTTTGCAATAAAGACGTAAATTCTCCCTTTTACAATTTCTTCTTTGGTCTTTTTGATGAGTTCGTAGCGAAAGCCCATTCCGAAGAATACCACAACGCAGAAAAGCCACATGAAAAAATAGGCGTGCTTAAAATCTTTTTCGCGGATGGAAAACAATAATACAGGGAGGCCGAACAGTAAGATGAGTAAAAATGCCAGCAGCACAAACCAAAGACGCCAAAGCAGATTTAAAATTACACTCATCCAGTTTACTTACTGGGTCAAAAATAACAATTATCCGCTGAAAATGATTCTTTTCTTCAGCGTGTAGTTCAGCACGGACACGGTAACGATCGCGCTGATTTTGCTGAGCATCTCGGAACTGAAAACAAAAAAGCCAAGATCGAAATATTCATTTCTGAATATTGTGGTGTAAAAAATCTGGAACAGGAACAGACTGATAAAAGTAGAAGCGATGGAAATTCCCATGAAATAGGCAAATTCCCGTCTTTTGGAATGCCGCCCGCGTTCAAATACAAACCAGATACTGAAAAAATAATTCGAAATAATTCCGCAGCTCGTGGACAGGATGTTGCTTAAAGGGAAGTGGATTCCGTAGAGATTTTGTTCCCATGAAAACAGTGATGGTAAACTGACACTGAATATCTTAAACGTCAGAATCTCAACCACTGCGCTCATCGCACCTGCGAGAACAAAGAACAAAATTTGTTTCTGTTTGATCAGTAGTGATTTCAAATCTTAAGCTAGCTGCTGCAAAATTAAAATTATATACAAAAAATCTATAATTTTTGTTAAAAAAGTTTGCTGTTTCGAATTTATTTCTAATTTTAATCAAATATTTGACAGGCTACTTACCTGATATCTGTATTCCGTACGCTGCGCGCAACAGAATAATTTATCTTGAAAAACATCTGAAATCCAATAAAAAAAACACAAAGGAAACTTAAGATTTTTTCAACCCATGAATGCAAAAAATTCATACCGAAAGTTCCAGAAGGAACAAAAGAAGATTAATGATCTGGAAAAGAGCAATGCGCGTTTCAGAAGAGTATTTACAGAATATGAAACGATGAGCGACGACCTTTGGCAGCTCGAGTCATCCGATGCGCCGGCAATTCCGGACGATTACGTGGATTCACTGCGTATTCAGCAGAGTTTTCTGGAAGATGAAGTTCAGGACTGGCTGAATTCCGACAGCAATTTTCTTCAATAACCCATTTTACAGCTGGTGTTTAGCCCGCCTTACCGCTAATTTTTTTATTTTCGCATTTCGTTCCAAAAATTTGCTGATATGATAGCTATTGTAGATGGCGGCTCCACGAAATGCGACTGGGTCATTCTGGACAGTTCCGGTAAAGTTGTGCTGAAAACAGAAACTGCCGGATTTAATCCCAATGTGATTCAGAAAGAACTGATCGCTTCGGAGCTCAGGAAAAATCCCAAACTGACGGACCTTTCCGGTTCTATGCAGAAAATATTTTTCTACGGATCGGGCTGCGGAACAGAATCAAACAGGCAAATTGTAAAGGACGAGTTTCAGAAAGTTTTTGATGCTGCACATATTACGGTAAAAGAAGATATGACTGCCGCAGCATATTCCGCATACAGAGGAAAGCCTGCCATAATCTGTATTCTGGGAACAGGTTCCAATTCATGTTATTTCGACGGCGAAAACGTGAGACTGGATCTTCCGTCACTCGGTTTTCTGATCGGTGATGAGGGAAGCGGTTCAGCACTTGGAAAACAACTTCTGAGAAGATATTTCATGAAAAAACTGCCGGCAGATCTTTCAGATAAATTCGAAGATGCCTACAGCCTTTCCATAGAAGACGCGCTGAAAAACATGTATCACAATCCGAGAGCAAACGCTTATCTGGCGGAATTCAACAAATTTGTGGTCGAACATAAAGCGCATCCTTATTTTCAGAATATGGTATTCGATGAAATGAAAAATTATCTGGATTACCAGGTTTTACAGTATGAAGAAGCCAAGCAGTCCGAAATTAATTTCATTGGTTCCATTGCATTTTATTACGAAGATATTCTGCGTGCTGCCGCCGCTGAATTCAACCTCAATATCGGGCACATCGTTCAGAAGCCAATAGAAAGCCTGGTGGATTACCACAGAAAGTACATTCTGAATTTCTGATTTTAACAAAAAAGGAAGGATGTACATCTTTCCGTTTTCATTTTTACACAACAAATTTTTTATATGTCGAAGACTAATCGGGACGAAAAAACATTTAATAGAGCTGCGCTGGACTATCACCGTGCAGAACCAAAAGGGAAAATAGAGGTCATCCCTTCAAAACCTCACTCATCTGCGAGAGATCTGTCACTCGCTTATTCGCCGGGTGTGGCTATTCCATGCCTGGAAATTGAGAAAGATCCGCGCACTGCGTACGAATATACAGGAAAAGGAAATCTGGTTGCCGTTATCTCCAACGGAACGGCAGTTTTAGGCCTCGGTGATATCGGTGCTGAAGCATCAAAACCCGTGATGGAAGGAAAAGGTCTGCTTTTCAAAATATTTGCTGATATCAATGTATTCGATATTGAAATCAACGAAAAAGATCCGGATAAATTTATTGAAATCGTTAAAGGAATTGCTCCGACTTTTGGCGGAATTAATCTCGAGGACATCAAAGCTCCTGAAGCATTTTATATTGAGCAGAGACTGAAAGAGGAACTGTCGATTCCGCTGATGCACGATGATCAGCACGGAACAGCCATTATTTCAGCGGCAGCACTTCTCAATGCGCTCGAAATTGCAGATAAAGATATCAGCGAAATAAAAATGGTCGTAAACGGTGCCGGAGCTGCAGCAATTGCCTGCACCAAACTGTACATTTCTCTGGGACTGAAAAAGGAAAACGTGCTGATGTGCGACAGCAAAGGCGTAATCAACCACAAACGGGAGAATTTGACCCCGGAAAAGGTTGATTTTGTCGTGAAAACCGAATTGAATACACTGGAAGAAGCGCTGAAAGGTGCTGATGCTTTTGTCGGTCTGTCAAAAGGCGACGTTATGACGGCAGAAATGCTGGAATCCATGGCGGAAAATCCTATTGTTTTCGGCCTCGCGAATCCTAAACCGGAAATCGATTATGATCTTGCGATTAAAACCCGGAAAGATGTGATTATGGCTACCGGAAGAAGCGATTATCCGAACCAGGTAAACAATGTACTTGGCTTCCCTTATATTTTTCGCGGCGCGCTCGATGTTCAGGCTTCTTCCATTAACGAGGAAATGAAGCTTGCCGCAGTTCATGCCATTGCCGATCTGGCAAAAGAGCCGGTTCCCGAAACCGTGATGCTTGCCTATAATCTGAAAACCCTGCAGTTTGGCCGCGAATATTTTGTACCAAAACCGTTCGATAACAGACTGATTACCAAAGTTTCCGCCGCGGTTGCAAAAGCCGGAATGGACAGCGGAATTGCCGGAAAAGCCATTGCTGATTTCGATGAATACGAAAACCAGCTGCTTGACAGAATGGGCCGCGACGAAAAGCTGATCAGAATGATGCAGAGCCGCGCTAGAGCAAATCCGAAACGCGTAACGCTTGGTAATGCTGAAGAATACAATGTTTTGAAAGCTGCTCAAATCCTTTATGAAGAAGGGATCGCACATCCGATTTTGCTTGGTGAAAAGAAATTCATCAAAGAACAGATGGAGAAATTCGGAATCGATATCGATGTTCCAATTGTGGATCCGATGGATGACGATCAGGAAGAAAACAGAAGAAAGTACCGCGAAACACTCTGGAGAATTCGTCAGCGTAAAGGGATGAACGAGTACAAAGCAAAGCGTTATGTTCGCCAGCGCGATTATTTTGGGCCGCTAATGCTGAAACACGGAGATACGGATGCACTGCTTGTCGGTTTTGCAAAAAATTATTCTTCCGTTTTAAGACCGGTTCTGGAAATCATTGAGAAGGAGCATGGTGTGGGAAAAGTTGCATCGATGATGATGATCTTGACCGAAAGAAAGCCGGTATTCTTCGCGGACACCTCAATTAATGCAAATCCAAGTGCCGAAGATCTAGTAAATATTGCAAGAATGTCGGAGATTACGGTAAAATCCTTTGCGATTGAACCAAGAATTGCGATGCTTTCTTACGAGAATTTTGCGTCGATTTCAGATTCCTCGAAAAAGGTTGCAAAAGCAGTTCAGATGCTGCACGAAAAATATCCGAAGATGATTGTGGACGGAGAAATTCAACCGGATTTCGCGATGAATGCCGATCATCTCGCTGATTATCCGTTCTCAAAACTCGGAACCACGCCCGCAAATATTTTCGTGTTCCCAAATCTGGAAAGTGCAAATCTATCGTACAAGATTATTCGTGGAATGAAGGTAGCGCCGGTTGTCGGTCCGATTTTGATGGGATTGAAAGAGCCTGTTCACGTGCTTCAAATGCGTTCCAGCGTGGATGAGATTGTAAACCTTGCTACCATCGCTGTGCTGGATGCACAGAGAAGAGAAAAATAAAATGTTTAGAAAAAATCTGCTCATCCTTTTGCTAATAACAGCCGGTCTGCTTTATTCTCAGGATAATGAAATAGCCAATTTGCTGCTTCACAAAACTGATGTAGAAATCGGCAATTTGAAAGGTAAAGTGAAGAAAATTGATGAGGAAAAGTGGGCCAAAACCAATATTTTCTCGGATGGTCCGCTTATTCTGAAACAGACCTCTTCTGTTCTTTTTGATGAAAAGGGAATGATTAGCGAAAATTATTCGCAGCGTCCCTTCAAAACCTACGAAAACGGAGAACTGGTTGAAAAGCAGTCCTACTCACGCGAAGTTTTTCAGTTCGATTCGAAGGGCCGGTTAATAAACAAGAGAAAGTATGTCGGCACTTTTACCGGACAGAAGAAAATTGATACAGCCGCATATTTTAAAACGGTTTATGAGTATGACGAAAAGAGTGGCGGATTCTCCTATCAGCAGTTTGATGTAAAAGGAAAAAAGAATTCGTCTTTCAGAGTGAAAACAACGGATACGCCTAAAATCTTCGAGACGACGAAGATCAATTATGAATCACACGGAATGATTGTCAGCAGCCGGATTGACGCAGTAAGTTATTTCGATCAGTTTAACCGTCTGCAAAAAGTAGATTTTTCGGGATCCGGTGGTAAAGCAGTTATGGAATATTTTTATGATTCTGCCGGTAATTTAATCCGGGAAATATATCAGTCAAAAACCTCAATGGATGCCCGCAAAAACGAATTTGCGTACAACAAAAAGAATGATCTGCAGACTTTGCAGCGATTCAGCAGTAAAGGACCGGGTGAATCTTTAGTGTTTGATTATCAGTATGATAAAAAAGGCAACTGGATAGTAAAAACAGGAAAGGACAGCAGAAACGGAACAATCACAGAGAAAACAGAGCGAAAAATTTCCTATTATTAGAAACGATGTTCATGACAAAAACGGACGCCTCGCCACAAAAGGCGTCTTTTTTTATTTCTGAAAACCGGCGTAATGCATACCACATTCGCCGAAAATCAACCCTAAATATTCAAGCAAATTATGCTAAAAGGCTAAAAGTAGTATATTTGAGACTTTCAATTATTGACCAATGATTTATTCCCTGAAAGGAATAGTACAGGAACACACGCCTACGCATCTTATTGTTGAGGTAAACGGCGTTGGCTACGGAGTAGGAGTAAGCCTTCAGACTTCGCAAAAACTGGAGACAGGGAAGAACTGTTTTCTTTTCATTCAGCAACTGATTCGTGATGACGCTCATCCGCTTTTTGGCTTTTATACTAGGGAAGAAAAGGAGATGTTCAATCTTTTGATTTCTGTAAATGGTGTCGGAGCTGTTTCAGCTTTAATTTTACTTTCCTCACTCACTTTACCGGAAATTGCCGGCGGAATTCAAAGCGGCAACAGCGG
>JAEWOS010000020.1 GCA_023460855.1 Bacteroidota bacterium
GGTTGGTATTGCTTATGAAAACGACATTAATCTTGCAAAGAAAATTATTCTGGAAACCATGAATAAAAATCAGAAAGCGCTGCAGGACATTGACCGCGAACCTTTTGTACTTACGGATGAATTGGGGCTGAATTCTGTGAATATCAAAGTGTTTTTCTGGGTAGAAGCGGAAGATTACCGAAAAGATGCACTGATGATCCGCAGTGAAATGATCGATGAGGTAAAAATTAAACTGCTTTCGAGCGGAATATCAATGCCTGCGAATGTTCAGGAACTGAAATGGTATAAGGAAGAATAATACCTGTTTAATTCAGAAAATTGCCGTTCAGATCGTAATTTCCTGAAAGATCGTTTTCAAGTTCAATTTCCTGTTTATCTTCATCGAGTTCCCATTCAATGATTTTTTTTCCGGGATAACGGCGTTCGACATCCGCGAGCAGATTCTTTTGAAAAAACTTCTTCGGAATTCCGTTCCTGTCTTCAATTTCAATAATTAGCAAATCCGCATTGAAGGTCAGCTCTCTTTTCTTCGGAAGTCTTACTTCGTATTCTTCTACGGCATTCTTTTCATAATCGGCCTCCACCTTCCTGATCTTAAGTTCCGGATAGAACTCCCGCACAAAATCCCTGATTTCTGCAGGATATTCCGCAGCTTTCAGTTTTTTCGACTGTGAAAAAAACAGCGTTGGAAAAACGAGAAGACAAAGTAAACAGAAAGGTTTGATAGCGGTCATGGCGATTTGATATGATGTAAAAATAAGGTTTTTCCGGTTGATCGCCGAACTGGTAACGTTAATTAGGAGTTTTTCTTAAGCAGGTTAAAATAGTGTCCTAGCTGATTCCGAACGCTTTCGCGAGCATTTCATATTCCCGCAATTTAAAATCCTGAGCAAAGGGAATCGTGCAGATCATCAGTTCATCAAAACCATGCAGGTCTTTTTCATGTTTCAGTTGCTGCACAACATCATTCAGTTCGCCGCGCATATGCCAGTTTTTATTCTGCTCAATAAAAAGTCTTTCAGGTTCACTTAAAGGATAAACGGCTGCTTCTTCAGGCGACATTCGTTCCACTTTTCTTCCGGTGTACAGATGCATTCTTGCGATGTCTGTGGAAAGCGCATTGAATTCCGCTTCTTCTTTGGTATCTGCAACTGTTACCAGGTAACAGGCAAGAACATTTGGCTCCTGATGAAAAGCGGACGGCTTAAAATTTTCCCGGTACACATCGAAAATATCGCGGTCTATTTTCCCGGTAAAAAACTGCACATAGCCGTAAGCAGTTCCCATTTTTCCGGCTTCCATCGCGCTGTTCCCGGTAGATCCAAGCATAAATATTTCCGGAAGTTCTACCCGGGAAGGAGCAGCAATAACATCGGTGTTATACGACAGATCTCCGTTTTCATCATTCATCAGATGCATTGTTTCACCGAGTTTCTGATATAAATCCTGAAATCGCGTGTCACGACCTTCCGATAAAGCGATGATGGATTTTCCGTCACCACCCGGCGCTCTTCCCGCACCGAAATCAATTCTTCCCGGAGCGTAAGCAGATAATGTTTTGAAAGTTTCGGCCATTTTGTACGGAGCGTAATGCATCATCATGGTTCCGCCTGATCCCAAACGGATTCTTTCGGTTTGTCCGGCTAGATGTGCAATAGAAATTTCTGGTGCTGAACTTGCAAATCCGTCGGTGTTGTGATGCTCTGCAAACCAGAAACGGTGATAACCGAGCTGATCAGCTAATTTTACGGCATCACGCATATTTTCAAGTGCTTTTTGGTGTGTCTGTCCTTTTGAAACGGGAGCTTGGTCCAGAATACTTACTTTCATTTATTGTAAATCATAAAAATCCGGAAACATGATGGTGATAATGTTCCGGGAATGTTAAAAAATAGGGTTGGGATAAAAGTTACGATTATTTTTTCTTCTTTTCGCTCTTCTTATCCTGCTTTTTGGGAACTTTCAGGCCTTCCTGCTCCGCTTCGGAAATACCGATGGCAATTGCCTGCTTCCGGTCAGTCACTTTGTCTCCGGAAGAAGATTTCAGGGTCCCTTCCTTAAATTCATGCATAACTTCACCGATTTTTTCCTGTGCTGCCTTTGAATATTTTTTTGTTGCCATTGCTTTCTTTTTATTGATCAGAATTCTTCAATAAAACTGCCAGCTGAGGTTTAACCGCAGAATGCTGTAACACAAAGGCTAAATTTTATATATTTGAAACTTATCAATTTTTAGAATGAGAAAAATAATTATCGCCGCAGCATTGTTTGTGTGCACTGCCTCGTTTTCGCAGGAAATAACTTTAGATAAAATCTATTCCGGTTATTATCGCGGAAAAGGTATTGCAGGCATTTCATCGCTGCAGAGCGGCGAAAGCTATGCCGTTCTGGAACCTGCAGGAATTGTAAAATACTCCTACAAAAATACCGGGAAAGAAGGCGTTCTGGTAGAAGGCAAATTCCAGGGTTACACATTTTCAGATGACGAATCTAAAGTGATGCTTACCAAAGAATCACAACCGGTTTACAGGCATTCATATCTGGGAAAATTTGAAGTCCGCGATTTAAATTCCGGTAAAACGGTGATGCTCCACGAAGGAAATTATGTTCAGGAACCACGTTTTTCTCCCGATGCTACAAAAGTGGCTTATGTGGCTGATAACAACCTGTTTTTCCAGGACCTTTCCAGTGGAAAAATTACACAGATTACAACCGATGGTAAGAAAAATGAAATCCTGAACGGACTGGCAGACTGGGTTTATGAGGAGGAATTTGCACATGCAAGACTGTTTGAATGGACGAAAAATTCTGATGCGATCGTTTTTGTACGTTCTGATGAATCAGCAGTTCGCGAGGTGAATCTGCCTATCTACGATAAACAGCTTTATCCATCTGAGATGAAGTTTAAATATCCAAAAGCCGGCGAAACTAATTCTACAGTCAGCGTGCATTTATACAGACTCGATACCGGCGGAACGAGCAGGCTGAATCTTTCCGGTTTTAAAAATTATTACATTCCAAATGTCATTCAGACAGAAGGCAACGATGAAATGATCCTGCTTACTTCCGAGCGTACACAAAACGCAACCGATGTGCTGAAAGTGAATACCAGAACAGGAAATGTTTCGAAACTGTTTACGGAAACTGACGAAAAATGGATTGATACCGACAATCCAACGATGGAATTTCTGCCGGATAATTCCTTTATCTGGGCAAGCGAACGCGATGGGTTCCGTCATTTGTACCACTATGACAAAAACGGAAAACTGAAAAGACAAATAACAAAAGGAAACTGGGAAGTAACTGATTATTACGGTTATAACCCTAAAAGCAAAGAAGTGTATGTGCAGACTACCCAGAACGGCAGCATCAACAAAGTGGTCTCTAAATTCAATATTTCCAACGGAAAATCGCAACTGATTTCAGCTCCGGAAGGTAACAATTCCGCTAATTTCAGTAAGAATTATCAGTATTTTATTGAAACATCGTCCACTGCTGAAAAACCGTATACATTTACGCTCAAAAACAGTTCCGGCAAAGCTGCAAAAGAACTTCAGAACAACAACGAGCTGCTGCAGAAACTGAAAGCAGATAACTGGGTTGCAAAGGAATTTTTCACGGTTCCGAATGAAGCCGGAGATCAGATGAATGCGTGGATTATGAAACCTAAAAACTTCGATCCGAATAAGAAATACCCGCTGCTGATGTTTCAGTATTCCGGGCCTGGTTCACAGCAGGTGTCCAATTCCTGGGACGGCGGAAACGGAATCTGGTTCAACCATCTCGTTCAGCAGGGATATATCGTTGCCTGTGTTGACGGAAGAGGAACCGGTTATCGTGGAACCGAATATAAGAAAGTTACCTACATGAATCTCGGCAAATATGAAATCGAGGATCAGATTGCTGCTGCGAAATGGTTTGGAAAACAGACGTACATTGACAAAGACAGAATCGGAATTTTTGGCTGGAGTTTTGGCGGATATATGGCGAGCCTTGCGCTTACGAAAGGTGCAGATGTTTTCAAAACGGGAATAGCTGTTGCACCGGTAACAAACTGGCGTTATTATGACACTGTTTATACGGAAAGGTTTCTTCGCACGCCGCAGGAAAATCCCGATGGCTACGATCAGAACTCACCTACAACTTTTGCAAACCTGATGAAAGGGAATTTCCTGTTGGTCCACGGAACTGCGGACGATAACGTGCATGTGCAGAATTCGATGGAATTTGCAGAAGCTTTGATTCAAAATAAGAAACAGTTTGAATACATGCTCTATCCGGATAAAAATCATGGTATTTTTGGAGGACAGACCAGGTTTCAGCTCTACCGTAAAATGACTGATTTCCTGCTGGAAAAACTTTAATCTTTAAAAGATACAAATAAAGAAGCCATTGCAAATCTGCAATGGCTTTTGTAATAAATTGTGATTTGGTGTTAAGCTCTGTTGTTTCCTCCTCTTGCTACCAAAGCAATAATTAGAATAAGAACCAGTGCGCCGATTACCCAAACCAATGGATTGGACATCCAGTCGCCGCCTGCTGCAGCACCGCCTTTATCCAGATCTACATCTACTTTAAGATCTGCAGGTGCGTCCTGAGCAAATGCCATTGCAGAAGCAAACAGTGAAAACAGAAAAAACTGTGCGCGGGAAATTGCATTAAATTTTGTCATAGTTTAATATTTTAGGGTGTTAAAGTGAATCGTCTTTTAGAATTTTGATGAGAAGTACTATTACGGCAAACAGAAAGGTCAGGTGAAAAGCACCGCCGATGTTAAAAATGAGGTATCCTATACACCAACCAATAAATAAAATTGCAGCAAATATGTAATAAATCAAACCCCGCATTTTTAAAACTCTGTCCACAGTAGAGATCGTTTTAGTTCAGATAAAAACTTTATATTTTGAAAGCGGAACAAATTATTTAAATCGATTTTGGATGTTCACTTCAAAAAATCCATCTGTAAGCCTTCTGCAGCTAATTATGCATACCGCAACAGATTATGCCACAAATTTCGATTTTAGGGCATTAGACAGCATTATAAAATTCTTTGGGATCTTTTCAGAATTATTTCTGAAGCGTTTCTGGCAGCAGCACGGTAAATGTAGCACCCTGTCCCGGAGTGCTTTCCGCATAGATGAAACCCTGATGGTTTTCCACGATTTTCTTGCAGATCGCAAGCCCGATTCCCGTACCCTCATATTCCAGCCTGCCATGAAGACGGTTGAATAGTTCAAAAATGCGTTCTGCATACTGGTTTTCGAAACCGATACCATTGTCTTTAAACTCGAACTTAAAGAAATCTCCCGTTGTTCCTTTTGGCAGCCTGCTTTCGTGGGTAGCAGAAACTCTTTTACAAACCACAGAAATTTTCACCTTCTGTTCCGGAGCGGAATATTTCAGGGAATTGCTGATGAGGTTGGTAAACATCTGCTGAATCTGAAAAGGAACCACCTTCAGTGAGGGAAGTCTGTCAACAGTTATTTCTGCATTTTTTTCCTCGATTTTGGCGTGCAGTTCGTCCAGTGAATTGTGTACAAGATCATTCAGATCTGTAATTTCGAAAGTCTGTTCGGTACGCGTCGTGCGAGAAAACTGCAGCAGATCGTTGATGAGTTTTCTCATTCTGCCGGCAGATAAATGAATCCGCTCTATGTACTGTTTTCCGCTTTCAGAAAGCCGCTCAGAATCCTTGTCGACAAGCCGCGAAATGAACGTTTCGATTTTTCGTAATGGCTCCTGTAAATCATGGCTGGCAACATAGTTGAAAGCCTGAAGTTCTTTGTTATTGCCTTCCAGAATTCTGTTGTGTTCAAGCAGTTGCTCTTCCGCCTGCACATATTCGGTAACATCGGTGATGATTATCAGCATATAATGGCTGTTTTCATCTTCAGCGGTAATGAATTTGCTGTTTGCAGAAAACCATCTCTCAGGACGGTGCTCTTCAACAATTCGGAATGTAAACGGATCAGCCTTTCTCGTGTCCCGTATCTGTCTTATTTTGTTGCGGAGCAAAGCCTGATCTTCGCCCTTTGTTTTTGCCAGAAACTGTTCCAGTTCGGTGGTTCGTGTGGTTTTTTCAATATTAAACAGACGGTACAGATTTTCAGAAAAGTGCATCTGGTCGTCATACGGAAACCACTGTACGGTCCCGAATTCACCAATTTTTTCCGCTTCCTGGGAAGTTTCATTCGTGATACTGAGCACGCGGTTTTTTTCTGTTAGCATCCAGTTTATTCCTTCGAGTTTCAGCTGGTCTTCAATTTCCCGCGTAACATCGGTCGTTATGCCGAGTATAATCGTTTGCCCGGAACTGTTCTGCATTGATTTACCCATTACCTGAAAATGTGCCTGCGAACCGTCTTTTCTGATAACACGGTAGCGGAAGGATTCCATGTTGCCGTGCGCGAGCATCGTCTTCGACTTACGGTTAACCACTTCCAGATCTTCCGGATGAACGTGCTTCATGAAATTATCGTAGGTAGCCTCAAATTCCTGTGGCTTATAACCGAGCAAACGGTATTCGTTATCGGAAAATTTGAACGTATCGTCTTCCGAATCATAAGTCCAGATTCCGTATTCGCCCACTTTCTCTGCGAGTTTGGAAGTGTCTACAGCCAGCATCAGTTCGTTGTTGATGCGGCGCTGATTTTTTACATCTCTGTTTATTTTGAAGAAAGCGAAAACGAGAAGGCCTAAGGAAAACAGCGAAATAACAAACAGATAAATCGGTGTGGACTGCTGCCTGAAAAGTAGTTCGTCCTTCCTTTGCGTAATCAGATACTGCTCCGTACTCATCATCAGATCGATCTGATCGCGGATACTCGACATTACATTTTTGCCTGCGAGAAGCGCAGTAGTATTCGGTAAAGTGCCGGTTTCAAAGTCAGTTCGTGAACTGTTTAATGTTTGCGCAACCAGTTTCTGATGGTAGCCGGCCATCATTTCCAGACTTTTCAGATGTTCGGTCTGCTCTTCGTGCTCGCCGACCAGCGTATTCAGGCTTTTAAAAAGGTTTTCATTATTTTTTCTCCGCTCTTCGATGGTTTGCAGGGATTCCTGTTTCCGGTTAAGAATAAAGTTGCGTCTTTCGGTCTCTATATCTTTAAGGTTGGAATAAACGTTCAGAAGACGCAGGGAAACTTCGTACGAATGTGTCATACCGTCCGAACTGGAGGACTGCTTCTCCAGATGTTTGTAGGTGAGCGCCATCAGGAAAAAAATGAGCGCCGCTGCTACAACAAAAATGACCGACAGCCAAAATGATGATTTGTCGAAGATCCGTTTTTTCATTCCTTTTTCCGGCTACATTCTTAGCAGGAAATTATCCTTATTCAGTCCGGATGTCTGGTATTGCCAGTTGATCGTTACCACATCCGAAAGCACTTTCTTCAGCGCACTGAATTCGTTTGGTTTTTTTATGTAAATATTGGCTCCGCTTACAAAAGTTTCCTCGATATGTTCTTCGGAACTGGAAGTGGAGTAGATGGCGATTGCGATGTTGCTGAATTTCGGGTTTGCCTTGATTTCATGCAGACATTCGATGCCGTTTTTCTTGGGCATATTTAAATCTAGAAAAAGGATTTCCGGCAGAATGGCATCTTCGCTGTTCAGATAATCCATCAGATCAGCACCGTCTTTATACGTATTTACTTTCGTGTTTATTTTCAGTTCTTCGAAAGCATCAGTAAAAAGCATTCTGTCGTCTTCATCATCATCTGCAAGTACGATATGCATGTATTCTTTGTTCATAATCAGGATAAATTTTTATGGGTATTATTTTTTGTTTGCGATATCTCGGCGCTTGGCAATGATCTTCTGAAACTGCGATGGCGTAATGCCGGTGGTATTCTTAAACTGCGTACTGAGATGCGCAACGCTGGAATAACTTAAACGGTAGGCAATTTCTGTAAGGGTGAGTTTGTCGTTGACAATCAGCTGCTTGCAGTGCTCAATTTTTTGCAGAATAATAAAATTCTCAATTGAGGTGTAGGTTACTTCCGAAAATAAGTTGGACAGGTAACCGTAGCTGTGGTTCAGTTTTTCTGCCAGATAAACAGAAGCTTTTACATTCACGGTTTTTTCCGAAAAAACCATATCGATAATCGCATCCTTTATTTTCTGTACGAGTGCTGTTTTTTGATTTTCGATAATTTCGATTCCGTATTCCTTCAGGTCTTCGCCAATCGCTTTGATTTCGCTTTCCTGAATCTGGTCGAGAAATTCTACTTCACCAAAACTCAATATTCTGTATTTCACATTCTTGGCAGCGAGCTGCTCGTCCAGTACTTTTCTACCGATGGTATTAAAGTCAAATTTTAAGTAGACTTTCATTCACAAATTATAAAAACTATGCTAAAGTATGAAAATTTAATAAGATTTCACAGATATGGCTGCATGAGCAATGGTTTGAGGCAAAAAAAATTCCTGTAAAAAAATTACAGGAATTTGCACAAATGATAAAAATATAATGATGAAAAAAATTGTTCTCGTTCAGTCCTTAATCAGAACATAATAATTATTGCCGAGGTCTTTCTTTACACACAGACAAAAACTGCGTTTTAAATCGTTGTAAATCATCTGACAATGATGAAGCAAACTGCTGTAATCTGCATTGAAATCTTTGGAACCGAAAATCATCTTATGAAGTTCACGGTCATCGAGATTCACCTCCTCTTTTTCAAATCTTATTTTGCATATCCCAAACTTCTTGTAGATATTAACAAAATAATCTTCAAAAATTTCCAGCCTTTTCATTTGTTTAACTTCTGTACAAATATCTGCCGGAAATTGTCGGGAAGTATTACACTATTTTATTTTGGTATTACAGAATTTCTTTCAGAGCTGAAATTCCATCAGATAATCATCCATCAAAAAGCCGTTGCCAATATCGAAGACACCTTCCTTATAGACACGGAAACCCTGGGATTCGTAAAATTTTTTTGCCGGATTATTCCTATTCACGTTCAGAATTATTCTTGTGGCACTGCTTTGTTTCGCTAAAGTTTTCAGGAAATCCAGCGTTTCTTTTCCGGCTCCTTTTCTTTTTTCCTGCTTTAATAAATAGATGCGGTGCAGTTTAATAACAGAAGGCTCGAACTCCATTTCAATTCCCATAAAGCCAATTAGGTTATTTTCTGCATTGCTGATGAGATAGTACTGATAATTCGGGTTTTTAAAATCTTTCGCCAGAGCATTTTCGCTGTACATCAAACCGAGCATATAGCTGATTTGTTCCGGAGATAAAATTTCTGCATAATTTTCTTTCCACGACTTTTCAGCCAGTTCCCGGATGACCGGAATGTCGTTTTTATTTGCCCTGATGATTTTCATATAAAAAACAGAGCCGGAGCTCTGCAGATTGTTTTATTTGATGCGGTTCATTTCCGCTTTGATTTTTTCATGCAGCTGTTCGCTTGCGGCAACAAGCGGCAAACGCAGATAATTCTGCACGATTCCCATTTCTGCAAGAACCGCTTTAATTCCGCACGGATTTCCTTCAGCAAAAATCAGCCGTGTAATTTCCACGAGTCTGTTGTGGATTTCGTAAGCTTCTTTCACCTGATATTTCTTCGCCAGTATAATCAATTCTGAAAATTCTTTTGGATAAGCCTGGGCAATTACAGAAATAACGCCGTCGCCGCCTGCAAGCGTAACCGGAAGCGTAAACTCGTCGTCGCCGGAAACCAGTGAAAAATTCTCCGGTTTTTTCCTGAGGATGTCAAAATACTGAAGAATATTCGGAGCAGCTTCTTTAATCATGAACAGATTTGGAAATTCCTTTGCGAGTCTCAGCGTTGTATCAGCTTCAATATTCTGTCCGGTTCTGGAAGGAACGTTGTAAATAATGATTTTTTTGCCGGTTTCAGCCAGCGCCTGATAATGTCTGTAAAGTCCTTCCTGATTTGGTTTGTTGTAATACGGAGAGACAGAGAGTACCGCTTCAAACGCAGACAGATCTGTTTCTTCGATCTGTTTTTTTACTTCTGCTGTATTGTTTCCTCCAATTCCGAGAACAAGCGGAAGCCGGCCGTTATTCACGGAGATAATATGCTGAACAACCTGTTTCTTCTCTTCTGCTGATAGCGTCGCAGCTTCTGCAGTAGTTCCCAAAGCGACCAGAAAACTGGTGCCTCCCGAAATATTGTGTTCAATTAATTTAGTGAGCGAATCGTAATCAACGGAAAGATCACTGTTAAAGGGGGTTACCAAAGCAACGCCCACTCCCTGAAGTTTGTTCATAAATGCGTATTATGAGGTCAAATTTACGGCTTTTTTATAAGATTTTTAGCGCAAAAAATCGAATTCTTCCTTCCAAAGCTTATATTTGTACTTCTTATAATGCTGCCTTAATGAAAAGCAAAATTCTACTGCTGCTGTCCGCGTTTCTCGTACTTACGGGATGCCGCGTTGCGCAGTCTGTTACGCAGATTCAGCCTCAGAAAAACATTAGCATTGCGCCGGAACTTCCCGAAGATGCTGCTGTGGTAAACATCATTGCTCCGTATAAAAAATCGCTGGAAGACCAGATGAATGCCAAAATTTCGCATACCGCTGTCGATTTGAATAAGCAGGGCGATAACAGCAATCTCGGAAATCTCCTCGCAGATTTTACGTTACAGGGCGCAAATGCATGGAGCATTCAGAATAAAATGCCTGCAGTTGATGCGGCGGTAATCAACAGTGGCGGTATTCGTTCTACAATTGGAGTGGGCGATATTTTCCTCAGACACATTTACGAAGTTATGCCGTTCGAGAACGAACTTGTGGTTGTAAAGATGAAAGGTGCAGATGTTCAGTATCTTTTCGATTACTACCTGGAAACACAAAAGAACAATCCGGTTTCCGGACTGAAAATAGAAACGGCCAACGGAAAAATTACGACGCAGACGATCAACGGAAAAATACTTGATCCTGCGAAAATCTATTATATTGCAACCTCAGATTTTCTGGCAATGGGCGGCGACAACATGAAATTTTTCGGAAGAGGAGAGATGATTTCCACAGGGATCAAACTTCGCGATCTCTATGTTCAGAAGTTCAGAGATATGCCGGAAGTAATAGCGCCGGGTGACGTAAGGCTGCAGTTTCACAAGAATAAATAAACGATGAACAGGCAACAATTTCTTAAAATATCAGGAGCGGGAGCAGCGGCGTTAACGTTGAGTCCCGGATTGGTTTTTGGTAAAAATGCGGTCGCGGCTCCAAAAAAACTGACAATTCTGCATACCAATGATCAGCACAGCCGGATTGAACCTTTTGATGCGAGTTATCAGCGTAACCCGAATCAGGGCGGTTTTGCGCGCAGAGCTGCACTGATTCAGAACATCAGAAGAGAAGAATCGAATGTTTTGCTGCTGGATTCCGGCGATATTTTCCAAGGAACTCCGTATTTCAATATGTTTGGCGGCGAGCTTGAATTTAAGCTGATGAGTTTGATGGGATACGATGCTGCAACAATGGGAAATCATGATTTCGACAACGGGCTGGAAGGTTTCCTGAAGATGAAACCTCACGCGAAATTTCCTTTCATCACCTCGAATTACGATTTTACGAATACGATTCTGGACGGGCAGAACAGCAAGTACAAAATATTTAATAAGAACGGGATCCGTGTCGGCATTTTCGGTCTGGGAATCAATCTGGACGGACTTGTAGGAAAACGCCAGTTTCTGGAAACAAAATATATCGATCCTGTAGAAATTGCGCAGGATTATTCCGCAATGCTCAGAAATGAGAAGAAATGCGATCTGGTGATCTGCCTTTCGCATCTCGGATATAAATATGACACCGGCAATCAGATTTCTGATCTTAATTTAGCTTCGAAAACAGAAGGTATCGATCTGATTCTGGGCGGACATACCCATACTTTCCTTCCGGAACCGCAGAATTATTTAAACAAAGCCGGCAAAAACGTAATCATCAATCAGGTTGGCTGGGCCGGACTTCTTCTGGGCAGGCTTGATTTCTTTTTTGATGAAAACCGGAAGGTGAATAATATTACCTGGCAAAATCAGGTTATTAATGAACAAATTATTGCATAGAGATGAGGAAATTTATCCTGATTATAGTTTCATTTTTATTATCAGTACCATTATTGGCGCAGAACATCAGTTCGAAAAAATGGACTGATCTGTTTTCTTATAATAATGTGCTGGCCATCCGCGAAGTTGACGGAAAACTGATGGCGGCTACAGAAAATGGTATTTTCTACTATGATCTCGCAACTGGTGTGATTACAAAGCTTTCCAAAGCCAACGGTCTTCATGAAGTGAAGATTACCGCGTTTGATATTGATCCGGTTACCAAAACAGGTTTGGTAGGTTACAGATCCGGCGCACTGGATGTCATTACGCCAAACGGTACGACGCTTTCTGTAGATATTCCGATTGCTCCCAGCTATAACGGTGATAAAAAAATCAACCATATCAGTATTTCGGGAGATAAGGCGGTAGTTTCTGTTAATTACGGTGTCTCTATTTTCGATCTAAGGAAAAAGGAATTTGCACAGTCGGCATTTTTTGTACAGGGCAGCGATTACGAACCTGCACTTGAAGCAACCATAAAAGACGACCGTGTTTATGCTGCAACAGCTGTCGGTCTTAAAGCACATGATCTCAATGTAACTTTTCCGGTTTACAGTACCTGGAATACGATCTTGACAGGAAGTTTCACACAAATTGATTCCAACGGGGTAATCGCATGCTCTACGGCAAACCAGATGTATGTAGGGAACGGAACAACTTTCAGTCCGGTTGCGCAGACTTTTACGGCAATCTCAGACATTGTGGTAAATACACAGGAAATTGTAGTTACCGACGGTTTGCGGATATTTACATTCAGTCCGGCCGGAGCCGGTTTGTCGAATGCCTCGGTTGGCGAGTTTTGTAACACTGCCAATAAAGTTGCGGGAAAAATTTATGGCGGAACACAACTTTCTGGCGTTAAAGATGTCGCTGAAAATATCTATAAACCGGATGGTCCGTATAACAATACGTCATTCAAAATAAGTTTGTTTGAAAATCAGATCTGGGTTTCTACGGCTAAACGGAACGATTATAATCAGCCGATTAACAGCAATTTAGGATATTACCATTTTGACGGAAGCAACTGGATTTATCCGGATTATTTTAAGAACTCACCATATAAGTTCAATGTATTCGATGTAAAGCCTAATCCTTCAAATCCTGCGGAAGTTTTTTTCAGCAATTACACATTTGAAATCGGGGAAAAAGGTATTTTCCGGATGGAAAATAATCAGTTCATGAAGCAATATAAAGCCAATGATTCGGATCATTTCCATAACCGCCCTGAAGGAATTTCCTTTGACGAAAGTAATAACCTGCTGGTGTTCTGTGGTTTCTACGACAGTACGATCACAAGCTCTGCTTATTACTATTACAATCCTTCAGCAGATGATTTTAATGTAGTGCCGCTTCCAAATGCAATCAATTCGCAGAATTTCATGACCAAAGACGGAATGCTATACGCAGCATGTATGTTTTTTAATGATGGCGGACTGATCATGAAAAATTACGGCAATAATCCGGGAGCACTGAATGCTCCCCAAAAAGTGATCAGATCGGAACACGGACTTCCGACGGACGGTGTGCTGTCCGTTGCCGTAGACAATAATGACGATGTGTGGATCGGAACTTACCTCGGACTCAGAATTCTGCAGAACCCTAAATCAGCTGTTACCGATCTTCAGCCAAAGACAGAGCCGATCATTATTACACAAAACGGAATTGCTGAAGAAGTGTTCCGCGACAGTTCCATATTGCAGATACGCGTGGATTCCGGAAATCATAAATGGGTTTCCGTGGACGACGGCGGCGTTTATTATCTGAGTGCAAACGGAGAAAGAACGCTCAAACATTTTACTAAGGAAAACTCACCGCTGCCAACGAATTCTGTGACTGATATTGCTATAGACGAAAAAACCGGCCGTGTTTATTTTGTTACTCAGGAAGGTATTGTTGCGTATCAGGGAGATGTTGCGGGCGTTAATTCAGAATTTGGAAATGTACTCGTTTATCCGAATCCGGTTGTTGCCTCCCAGTTCAAAGGGAAAGTAACAATCAGAGGGCTTGCAATGAAAACCAATATCAGAATAACTGATGCTGCCGGAAATCTGGTTCATCAGGGAATTGCGAACGGAGGTTTTTATGAATGGGATCTTAACAATCAGCGCGGCAGAAGAGTTGCTTCCGGAGTTTATTTTGTGCTCATGACCAATGAAGACGGCACAGATAAAGCGACTGCCAAAATCGCTGTTGTGAACTGATGATTACAGAAACAGGTTTTCTGCTTTCCTACATCAAATACGGCGATAACGATGCGGTAATTCATGTGTTTACGAAGGAAAACGGTTATCGTTCATGTTTTCTGCGTGGCATTTATTCGAAAAAGAGCCGGAAGAAATCATATCTTTTTCCATTGCGCGAGTTATGCCTCACATTTTCTTCGAATCAGCGCAGCGGACTGGTAAGCATTTCAAGAGTTGAACTTGCTGATCAGCGCGATTTCGAAAGCAATGTGAAAGCCGGTTCTGTCCTTTTTTTTATCGCTGATATTCTCAACCAGATTCTGCGAAATACTGGCGCTGAACTTCAGGTTTATGACGAAATTTCTAAATTTCTTGATGAACTGCAAAACGGAAATTTTACGTCCCATCTCGTATTTCTGATCAGAATGATGGCATATGCCGGAATTCAGCCATTAATTACTTTTGAGAAATATCTGAACCCGGAATCCGGCAGTTATGAATCTGAAATTTCACATCAGCTTTTCAGCATAGAAGTTTCAGATCTTTTTCGTGAAATTATTGGGGCCGATCATGCGTATGGCACGAAGCTGCTTTCGGCACAGAAAAATCAATTGCTGGATGCGCTGCTCGTTTATTTCAGTTACCATATTCCTGATTTCAGAACCCCGAAAACGCTCGAGGTTGTGCAGCAGATTTTTGAGTGATCAGTCTACAAATTTCCGCCGCTGTTCCGGAGTAGGAAGTTCACAGTTCATTTTCAACCGGTCGCGGTTTTTGGCAATTCTGTCGTAAATGAGATCGGAGAAAAACCTGGGGAAAATATTCATCTTTGCAAGGATAGCGGTGGTTCCACCCAGAATTTTTGCAATTTCCAGTACTGCTTCAGATTTTACCAGGTAAAACGATTCGGGTTTCCACAGATAAAGCGTGTTGAACTGTTTGCGGTCTAAACCCCGGTCGTAAAGAAAATTCTGTCCGAAATTACCCTGTAGCGAAGCAAACATAAACTGATCTTTGCGGTCATTTTTCAGAATCCACGAGACCCAGTAATTGCAGAATCCGCAGTCGCCGTCATAAAACACATAATATTTTTCGGGATTAACCATTTTCAATTTTACAAAAAAAAAGATTTGCTTCAAAAAAATGAAGCAAATCCTGTGGTAATCATCTGTTTATTTCTTTTATTCAGCTGTTGTAAATTTTGCTGTAGTATTCGTCTGCCATGCGGTCGCTGTTGAAGTTTTCTCTTACATCTTCCATGGCGCACTGCTGAATTTTACGCCATTCATCCGGTTTGTCGTAATACATTGGGAGAATTTCATTTTCAAGCAGGTCGAACAGTTCATCCATATCATAATTATCCTGTTCATAAACGCTCATATTCGCATAATCTCCTTTTTTTACGACAAATGCATTTTCGCCGTGTTTTGCAAATTCCGGAATCCATCCGTCGTCGGTTGACAGGTTTACGGAACCGTTCATGGCAGCAGTCATCCCGGAAGTTCCGGATGCTTCTCTTGGAACACGCGGATTGTTCAGCCACAGATCCGATCCCTGTTTCAGCAGTTTACTCAAAGCGAGTTCATAACCGGTAAGAACCGCCATGTTTTTGTGATTTTTGCTTTCTTCCACGAGCATATTAAACGTAGAAATCGCGGAATAATCCATAGGATAAGGCTTTCCTGCCCAAATCATCTGTACAGGAAATTTCGGATTGTTGAGCAGTTTCAGGAATCTTGGCTTGTCGTGCAGCAGCAAATCTGCGCGCTTGTAACCTGCGAATCTTCTCGCCCATACAATGGTAAAAACGTTCGGATTGAAGAGATTTCCGCACTGGTCTGCAACCACACGGAAAAGTCTTTTTTTCAGGTGTTTCTTGCGGTAGTCAAACAGTGTGGTATCATTGTTATCCGCCGCTTCATACATGGTTTTGTCGCCCCAGTATTTAAATTCCTGCGCATTCGTAATCGATTTAATTTCGCAGATTCCGTCATATTTTTGCCACATCGCCCGCGAAACATGTCCGTGCAGTTCTGAAACGCCGTTGGCAATTCTTGCCATGCGCAGGGCACAAAGCGAATGATTAAAAGTTTCCGGATTTGTTCCTCTTTCGATTTCTTTTACATCATCAGGATCCAGGCCGCTGAAATAAGACATATCGTGGCAAAGATTCAGATTGTGTTTTTCGTTTCCGGCTTCTTCCGGCGTGTGGGTGGTGAAAACGAGTCTTTCGCGCACTTTTTCAAGGTCACCTTCAAATTTTCTAAGTAAGTAGAATGCCGCAGGCAAACCGTGAGCCTCATTCAGATGATACACTTCTCTTTCAAAGTTTAATTCGTCCATCAGCCTTGCGCCGCCCTTACCAAGTAATACATACTGCGCTAGTTTAGTAGCCTCATTGGCATCGTACAGTTTATGGCAAATTGTTTTGGAAATGTGATCGTTCTCCGGAACATCGGTGGAGAGGAAAAACATCGGAGCGGTATGAAAAATCTCGGGATCGAGATAATAAACCTGCACCCAAACCGGCGAAGAATGAATGTCGATCTGAAATTTAATTCCGGTATCCTTCAAAAAGCTGTAGATTTTTTTTGTCCACACCGGCTGTAAAGTCTGATCATGGTTTCTCGCCTGATCGTAGTATCCGAATTTCCACAAAATCCCGATTCCCACCAAATCCTGTTTAAGGTTATAGGCGCTTCGCATATGCGATCCTGCCAGGAAACCAAGACCTCCCGAATAAATTTTTAGCGCCTGATCGATCGCAAATTCCATGGAAAAATAGGCCACTTTCTTAGAATACTTTGGGTTGATGCTGTACGGCATCTGAAAATTGTTAAAGTCCATCATTATATCTGTATCTGCTTATTATTTTTAATGTTGATTATCGAAAAAATTAAGGTGTGAAAGGCAAATGCGGCCCGTGCAAAACTCCGCGCTGAATATGAAGTGTCAGAAAATGATAATTGATACTGGATGTATCAGTTTTCTGTGTGCAGTCTGGGCAATATTTCATGTGAACGCTTAAAGGGTTGCTGCAGCGTTTGCAGAATGATTCCTCCGGCATATGGAAGTTTTTCCAAAAATAATGTTTTAAGATGAATTAAATTTTAAATCTTGGTATTAATGCGATTTGTATCGAAATAATTGCTAATTTAGGTACGTAAAATTTTGATAATCAAAACATCAGGCTATGAAGAAACCGTTCAACTGCGAAGATCTGACGAAAAGTCTGAGTCTTTATCATCTCAACCGGCATCTCAAGAAACGCCCGATAGAAAAGTATCACCGGCAGATTGACAGTTCGGCCCTGCACGAGCGTGAGAAATACCGCAAGAAGTCCGAAATATTGCTGATGAACGCCTTTATGCATCATTTCCCCGAAGTGAAATTTGAAAATATTACCTGCGAAAGCCCTGATTTCATAGCCACTGTTGAAGGTAAAACCATTGGAATCGAACTTTCTGAAGTAATAAACCATCTGGAAATAAAGAAAGTTGAAAACCTGATGAACAGGATTTTTCGCCAGGCTGAAATGCTGCTGGAAACTGAAGACACCGCGAGATTTCGTGGTGTTTATTTTTTGCATTTTGAGCCGCTTTCATTGCACGATCTCACCGTGAAGCAGGATGAAATTATTCAGAATATCTGCAAATGCATCCGGAAGGATAAACCTTCAGGTGTGGTAAGAAGTCTGCGGAAATCCCGGCACAGACGCAACGTTTTTATTACGCACGATTATAATCTGAACCTGTTCGATTCACTTCCGTCTGAAAAAATTCTCGAAATCATCCATAAAAAAAATGAGAAATTTCCGTTTTACGATTCCTCTGTGGACGAATGCTGGCTCGTGGTGGTTTCCGATATGAATTCACTGGCATCAAGATTTTCGTTCATTCAGAACCGTGAAGAACTGCATGAAGTGAAATCGCCTTTCGACCGCATTTTTCATATGGAAAACCTGTGCGGAAACCTCGTTCACATCAAGTAATAAGTAGCTGTTCTCCGATTGCTGAAAAAAAATCTGCAGCGAACCAAAAATAATCCTAAGTTTACTTCATCAATAAACAGTTTTATAATTTAGCTTTATCGGTCTCTGGTACTGATTTTGATATAATCTGGCGAATTTCTGATACAGCAGATGTTGGCGGGGTTAACATTTTTGCTTTCAGACTATCCTAACTTTATGCGTAAATTATTTCCGGCTCTGATTTTATTTTTTTCTGTTCTTACTTTTGGGCAGATTAAATGGATGACTATGGATGAAGCGCTGAAAGCGCAGAAAGTTCAGCCGAAGAAAATAATGATCGATTTTTATGCAGACTGGTGCGGTCCGTGCCGCATTATGGAGAAGAGAACGTATAACCATCCGGTAATTGCAGAATATCTGAACACCAATTATTACCCGGTAAAGTTTAACTCGGAAGGAAGAGAAGCTGTTACCATTTATAACAGAACTTTCGGAAACCCGGAATACAGGGCGAAAAGAAATAAAAATTCACTTCACGAATTTACGCGTTTTATGAATGTAAATGCGGTTCCAAGTATTGTTTTTCTCGATGAAAACAGTGAACCGATCACCATTCTTCAGGGAGCTTTAACCGCAAAGGAACTGGAACCTTACTTGCCTTTTTTCGCAACTGATAATCATTTAAAACTGAAAACCAGACGGGAATGGGAATCTTATCAGTCGAAATTCCGCTCCAAAATCAAGGACTAAAATCACTTTTTTAGAAATAGAATCTGTACGGTGTGCAGATTTTTTTATTTTTGAAACGCGGCAACAGTCAGGCTGCACTTTCCCAAAACAGTTGAATCCCGAAACTTCCATAGAATTTCTGAAGGGAATTGGTCCCGAACGCGCAAAACTCATCAAAAATGTGTTGGGAATCAGCACCGTCGAGGATTTTCTGAATTTTTTCCCGAACCGTTATCTCGACAAAACACGAATCCACAGTATTTCCGGTCTTTCTCCGGAAGAATCTGCGGAAATTCAGTTAAAAGGAAAGATTACCGCTCTGCAGGAACTCGGCGCAGGAAAAGGGAAAAGACTGGCAGCAAAATTCTCCGACGGTACCGGAACCATAGATCTGGTTTGGTTTCAGTATTCGAAATGGCTGAAGGAACAGATTCCGCAGGAGAAGGAAGTTTTGATTTTCGGCAGGGTAACTACTTTCAATCATTCTTTTTCAATGTCGCATCCCGAAATTGAAATTTTTGAGAATAAATCCGGGGATGCGCATCTCGTTCCGGTTTATCCCACTTCAGAAAAGCTTTCGAAAAGGGGAGTCAGCCAGAAATTCTTTCAGGGAATTATCAAAAATATTATTTCACTGTTGCCCACGCTGATTTCAGAAAATCTGCCGGAACATCTGATGCAAAATCTCAAGCTGATGTCCAGACTTCAGGCTTATCAGCATGTGCATTTTCCGGCCGGCCAAAAATATCTCGATGCGGCAAACCGCCGTCTGAAATTTGAAGAAGCATTTTTTTTTCAGTTGGGTTATGCGTTGAAAAAGCAGCATCATCACTCGCATTCAGTGGGAAACGCTTTTCATTTGGTTGGCGATTATTTCAACCGTTTCTATGATGAACAGCTTCCGTTTGAACTTACAGCTGCGCAAAAACGTGTGCTGAAGGAAATCCGCAACGATATGAAAAAACCTGTACAGATGAACAGGCTTCTTCAGGGCGATGTCGGTTCCGGAAAAACCATGGTGGCGCTGCTTTCGATGCTGATTGCGATGGATAACGGTTTTCAGAGTGTGATGATGGCACCGACTGAAATTCTTGCACAGCAGCATTTTAACGGAATTTCCGAACTGCTTCAGGATTCCGGAATTGAAGTGAAACTGCTTACCGGTTCCACAAAAACTGCAGAACGAAGGATCATTCACGAACAGTTGCTGAACGGAAAACTCTCAATTCTTGTGGGAACGCACGCCGTTCTGGAAGATGTGGTGCAGTTCAAGAATTTAGGACTCGCAATAATCGATGAACAGCACCGTTTCGGTGTTGCGCAGCGTTCAAAATTATGGGCAAAAAACCATATTCCGCCGCATATTTTAATCATGACTGCAACACCGATTCCTCGTACGCTTGCCATGAGTTTTTACTCAGATCTCGATGTTTCGGTAATCGATGAAATGCCGGTCGGCAGAAAACCCATCATCACAGCACATCGCCGCGAAAAAGACCGGATTTTTGTTTACAATTTCTGCAAAGAGGAAATCCGGAAGGGAAGACAGATTTATTTCGTTTATCCGCTGATTGAGGAAAGCGAAACGCTCGATTATAAAAATCTGATGGCCGGATTCGAGCATGTTGTGGAACATTTTTCAGATTATAATGTGGCGATGCTGCATGGAAAAATGCAGCCTTCCGACAAAGATGCGGCAATGCAGTATTTCGCATCCGGAGATGCGCAGATTATGGTTTCCACAACGGTGATTGAAGTTGGAGTGAACGTTCCGAATGCATCGGTAATGGTTATTGAAAGCGCTGAAAGATTCGGGCTGTCTCAACTGCATCAGCTTCGCGGAAGGGTAGGACGCGGTGCAGAACAGAGTTACTGTATTCTGATGACCGGCGATAAACTAACTGCCGAAAGCCGTAAACGCATCAAAACCATGTGCGAAACCAACGACGGTTTCAAAATTTCTGAAGTTGATATGCAGCTTCGCGGACCCGGAGATATTCTCGGGACACAACAAAGCGGAGTGGTCGATTTTAAAAGACTCGATTTGATGAAAGACGAAAAAATCATCAAAGCTTCGAAAGAAGAAGTTGAAAAACTGCTGACCAGAGATCCTTTCCTGAATCTGCCGGAAAATGAGCAGCTGAAGCATTATTACCTGAAATATTACCGCGGCCGGAACAAGTGGAGCAAGATTTCGTAATCGAATTTATATTGCTGAAAAAAAGAAATACTACTGTTTCGAAGAGATGTTTCATTATTAAATTCCTTTAATTGTCTGAATAACAGAATTCTGCCAAAATCTGTTAACATTTGATTAAAAAAAACTATTTTTGGGCAAATTCAATTAAACATGGAAAAATCAACAGCAAAACATCCTAAGGGACTTCCTTATCTGTTTTTTACGGAAATGTGGGAACGTTTCGGGTATTATCTCATTCTCGGAATTTTCGTGCTTTATATGATCGATCCGAAGGATACCGGAGGTCTGGCGTTTCTCGACAAAACTGCGGATGACGTATTCGGAACTTTTATCGCACTCACTTATCTGACACCGTTCCTTGGCGGATTTTTAGCTGACCGTGTTTTAGGTTATGTAAAAGCAATTTACATCGGTGGAATTCTGATGGCAGCCGGATATATCGGTTTGGGACTTTTCCAGCAAATGCCTTTGTTCTACACTTCACTGGGACTGATTATTTTCGGTAACGGTTTCTTCAAACCCAGTATTTCCACACTATTAGGGAATCTTTACGAAAAAGAGCCGTACAAAGCCAACAAGGACGCGGGCTACAATATTTTCTATATGGGAATCAACATCGGAGCGCTCATCTGTAATTTCGTTGCTGCGTATATGCGTAACAAATACGGATGGGGACCGGCATTTATAACGGCCGGAGTCGGGATGTTGATCGGTATGATGGTTTTCACGATTGGTATGAAACACATCCGTTCCGCAAATGTGATGAAACCTGTGCAGGAAGGCGATACCAAACTTTCCACGGTTCTGCTAAGAGTTTTCGTTCCGGCTATTATCGCCGGTTTAATTGGCTGGATCATTCCGGGAAATATATTCGGAAGCGATTCTACAGATGCCTTTATTTTCGCGTGTATTCCGGTGGTTGCATTCTACGTTAATCTGTATATCAAAGCCAATTCGGAAGACAAGAAACCAATCGGAGCTTTGCTTGCAATTTTTGCGGTAAGTTTAATGTTCTGGGCGGTATTCAAACAAAACGGAACAGCTTTAACGAGATGGGCTAATTATTACACAGACCGTACAGCGCCTGCAGCACTGGAAAAACCGCTGGAATCCATCTATCTGGTTGAGAGAAAAGATTTTGCGGATAAAGAAGTTCCGGTTTATGATGAACAGTACCGTGCACAGAAAACCGAAGGCGGCGATACTGCAAAAGAAGTCGGAAAAGATATTTATTTCAGAAATGTTACGGAAGAACGGCAGGCGGAACTCGCGGCCAATCCTGAAAAACCGGTGTATCTGTTTAATACGGAACTGTTTCAGTCTGTGAATCCGTTCTGGGTAATCGCACTGACACCGCTCGTCGTCGGATTTTTCATGATGCTGCGGCGACGCGGTAAGGAACCGACTACCGCTTCCAAAATTGTATTAGGATTATTTATATCTGCACTTTCGTGTCTCGTCATGGTCGGCGCAGTTTACTCAGGCGGAAACGGTCTCGAAAAAGTTTCATCCTGGTGGTTAATTGCAGCGTATGGTGTGATTACTGTCGGAGAATTGTGTCTTTCGCCGATGGGATTATCACTGGTTTCCAAACTTTCCCCGCCAAGAATTACGGCGCTGATGATGGGAGGTTTCTTTCTTTCAACCTCTATCGGAAATAAGCTGTCGGGAGTTCTGGCGAGTTTGTGGTACAATTACGATGATAAAGCCAATTTCTTCTGGGTGAATTTCGGATTGCTGCTCCTGGCAACACTGCTCGGTTTGTCGATTCTGAAACGTCTGAACAAAGTAATGAAGGAAAAAGGGGTGAATTAATTTACAACCCGTTCAAAAAATTCTGAATCGCAGCCCGACCGCTGCGATTTTTCTTTGCTATTCCTTGCTCGGTATAGAAAAAAAAGTAAATTTGCTAGTCTTAACAAAATCTTAAATATGTTAAATCCTGATTACAAGTTAATGTTGTTTGCCTGGATAGGCGTGGCAATTTGGGTAGGTTTCGTAATCTTCTCAAACAGAAAAATTCATCCAAAGGCGCTTTTCACGCTTTTTATGGTGGAACTTTGGGAGAGGTTCAGTTATTATGGAATGCGGGCGCTCCTCATTCTTTACATGACTGCCAATCTCATCGATGGCGGATTCGAATTTGACGATGCCAAAGCCTACGGAATTTATGGTGCGTATGGAGCACTGGTTTATTTAACACCGATTATCGGAGGTTATTTTGCGGATAAACTCATTGGCTTCCGGAAAGCGATTGTTATTGGATCTTTGCTGATGGCTGCCGGACAGTTTACGCTGTTCCTGAATAACCAGACGACTTTCTTTATAGGTCTTGCAATGCTTGTGGTTGGTAACGGATTTTTTAAACCGAATATTTCATCTATGGTCGGCCGTTTCTATGAGGACGGTGATAAAAGAAGAGACGGTGCGTTTACACTTTTTTACATGGGTATTAATATGGGTGCATTCCTTGCGCCGCTTACCTGTGGAGCGATCGGTGAAAATGAAGGATGGCAGTATGGTTTCCTTGCAGCCGGTGTCGGAATGTTGATGGGATATCTTTTCTTCCTTTGGGGTTCGAAAACCGGAGTTTTCGAAAGCGTAGGACTTGCTCCTGACGAAAAACCGGTGAAAAATATAGCCGGACCGGTACCGAATTCAATCCTTCCGTACGTTGCAATTGTCGCAATGATTCTTTTGGCGTGGGTGCTGATTATTAATAACGGTATTGTCGACGTTTTGCTTGCTGTACTCGCAGTTCTGATCATTGGCTATCTGCTTTTTCAGGCAGGAAAGATGGAAAAAGTACCGAAACAGCGAATCTGGGTAATTGTTATTTTACTCTTGTTTACTACAATTTTCTGGACCTTCTTCGAACTTGCAGGATCAGCTTTAAACCTGTTTACCGCACGAAACGTAAACAGAAATGTTTTCGGACTGAATATTCCGACCACATTCTTCCAGTCTTTTAACCCATTGTTTATCATGCTTTTTGCCCCGATCTTTTCCTGGATCTGGATCAAACTGTCGAATATGGACAAAGAACCGGCAGCTCCTTACAAATTTGGTGCTGGTCTGATTCTTCTAGGACTCGGATTTCTGGTGCTGATGTTTGGCGGAAGCTATGCGAAATACGGAATGGTTCCGGCAATGTTCATGATCTTCCTGTACCTGCTGCATACTTTAGGAGAACTGACTCTTTCTCCTGTAGGATTATCGCTCGTAACGAAACTTTCACCTAAACATATGGTTGCATTTATGATGGGAATCTGGTTCCTTTCTTCTTCAATTGCGCATCAGGGAGGAAAACATATTGCAACGTTAACGACGGTAAATGAACAGACGATTGTAGAGAGTGACGCTTTCAGAAATTCAAATATCGACAACGATATGAAGACGCTGCTTCTTCAGGATAAATATCGTACAAAACTGGGGGATCAGTCTGTGGAATCCGTACTGGTTTCAGATGATTTTATCAAAGAAATCAATCAGGTAAATCCGCAAAGACAGTATGGTAAATCTGAGGTTACGATCAAAGAAGTTCTGCAAAACGCCGAGAATTACACCGGTGCGAAAAAGGAAAGAATGGTGGCTTCTGCAAATGCTGCATTCCTTACCACGAAAGAAAATGCAAGACAAATGGAAGTGAATACTGTTGCAGAATACGAGCAATTGGTTGAACAGTCACCGGTATCTGCAATTGGTAACGTGATCAAGAATGAATCGCTGAACAAAGGACTTTCGGTATTTTCAATCCTTGGTTTCGTAGCTATTGGCTGCGGTATCCTGTTGTTTGTGATGGGACCATTCATCAGCAGATGGATGCACGGAATTAAATAAAACTTATTTTTGAGTTAGAAAGAAGTCGTCTCACAAATGAGGCGGCTTTTTTGTCTGGTAATTCTTAATAAAGCAGCGAATAGGAGTTTTTCAAAGAAACAGGTTTATAGTGAACGAGATTTGCCGGGACATTTTCTCAATTGAAAAAGTGCAATCAGTTTGGTAGGTCTTCATTTATTCGTTTTAGAAAGTAACTGGGGGATATGTTATACTTCTCCTGAAAATTTTTAGAAAAACTTTGTGCGGTACTGAAGCCTGCTTTGGAAGAAATTTCCTGAATCGTCAAATGCCGGGTTTTTGGTTTGGTTTTCCACTGATTAATAATATGTTCAATTCTAAGATCAATTAAATACTGGCTAAAATTCTTATTTTTTTTAGTATTGATGTATTTGGAAAGATAGGTGGTATTTGTTCCGCAGTAGGACGCGAGTTCGCTTAAGGTTAGATTCTTTTTCATATATTTCTTTTCGAGTTCGAATCGTTGCAGGCACTGCTCAATATTTTCGGTTATAAGTGGACCTCCTACCTGCGTCGGCTCTTCCAAAATGCTTTCTGGCGGCATAAATCTCTTTTCCATTTCTAAATCAGATTCAGGCGGAGTGATATTCTTAAGACCAGAAACAACAGCGGTCTGTTGCGAACGAGTATTTGAATCAAAGTTATTATCACTCTCGGAAGTAACAGTATTATTTTTAAATTCTTCAAAAATTTTTTTATAGTACTTCTTACGATTGTGCAAACGCCAAGCAAACCACGACAGAACCAGAATCCCAGCGGAAAGAAGCACACTGATTATGAGTATTTTATTTTTTTGTAAACCAACTTTTTCCTGTAGTTTATTTTTTTCCTCGAGCAAAATTTTATTATCAAACTTATCATTCAGATTGGTGTAAATAAACTTATAATCACTTTCATATAATTTATTGAGTTTGATCAATTTATCCAGATATTCAAGTTGTTTTTTGTAATCCCCTTTTTTACGGTAATATGTTAAAAGCGTTTCTATTGCGGGTCTAAAGACAGGATCCAGTTTGCCTGTTTCATTCAGTTCGTTGTCAATTTTTAATAAGTATGGTAACGCCTCAGTTTCTCTCTGGAGTTTCCAATAACTCATTCCCAGATAATAATGTTCCGTAAGATGGTCCCACTGGTCGTCATAGGCATTCAGCGCTTCAGTCATTCTGGAAATTGCCAGTGAATAATCGCCTGTTATAAATGAATCAATTCCTTCAGCACTCAAAAAATATCCCCCAAATCCGGCAATTTTTTCCTTTTTAAGAAAGTCTTTTCCTTGTTTAATCAGGTCCGAATTTTTGTGTAACTCTGATAATTTACTGTTCGTATCAATTAATGAAATAAGAGAATGGAGATAATAAATGCGATAATCAGTACCATCAATTATTCTTGCGTTATTACGAAAATACTCTGTGTTTTTTATCAAAATTCTATTTGCGTCTTCATATTCACCAATGTAAATTTTCACAAGGGCAACATGAAACAGAGCCGTTTCCATAAGTAAGGGATTCCCACTTTCTTTAAAAATCTGGTCAGCCGAGAGATAGTAAGACAGTGCTTTTTGGTATTGCTCATTATTCACGTAGGATGAACCTAAAGAAAGATAAGCCTCTCCGATTTTCTCATTGTCATTTATTTTTCGCGCGATCTGTAACAGGCTGTCTCCGTATTTAATCTGATCCGCACCGGTTTCAATTTTACCTCGCCAAGCATAAGCTTTAAACAATTCTGAAAAATTGTTTTCTTTTTTAGCCCTAGAAATCCAGGTCTGGCAGATCTGAATTTGCTGCTCTATGGTGAGAGTTTGATTTCGAAGCTGATGATCAATCTGGGTAAAAAGCTGTTCTGAAGCGTCTGTAGTGCGTTGTGCATCACAACATGTGCAAGTGAATAGTGCAAGAACAGTGTATACGATGTACGATCGGAAAAAACCTTTTGGAAATTTTATCATTAACGAGGGCATATGATATAGTAAATATATAAAAAACCCCGCAAAATGAAGGGTTGCAGCGCATACAATACGCGTCTAATAAATGGATTTTTTAAGAATTTACCGCAAATTTTTAAGAGTTTACAGATTCGTAACTACCTCTTCATAAAAATAGAAGTACATTTGAAGGAGGCAATCTTAAAGATTAGATAAATAAAAAAAACGCTGCATCTGTAATGTAACGGTTTAATCGTGCTGGCAAAGTCAATTTGACACTTTGTTTGTTTCGTGGAAAAAATCAAATAAAATCATTAAATTTATCCCGAGATTCTAATGCTGTTTTCAGTGACAGAAATAATAATAATTTTTAAATAAGATTAAATGAAAACAAAACTTTACTTTTTGTTCTTAATGGCTTTAAGCAGTATGACTTTTGCACAAACTTACCGGTACGTAAAACAAAACGGTACGGGCAACGGTTTGTCCTGGCAAACGGCGTCTAATGACTTGCAACTGATGATCAACAATTCAGCACCTGGAGATATCATCTATGTGGCAGAAGGAACTTATAAGCCTGCAGTTCTTGCAAGTGACTTCATCTATGTTAATCTTACCACAACTGTTTTAGGTCCCACGACACCGAAAGATCGTGCTTTTGTCTTGAAAGATGGTGTGAAGATTTATGGAGGCTTTTCCGCAACGAATCCTACGAACGATCTTTCACTGAGAGATTTTGTAGCTAATGAAACCATAATTTCTGGGGATATAAACGATAATGATTTGTCTTCGAGTGTTAGCACAATTACAGACAACGTTCATCACGCGATTATTGCTGCGGGCGTCGGAGCCGGAACGGAGTTGGATGGTTTTACTCTAAGGGGTGGATCACTTGGAAGTCTCGATTATATTTTAGTGAACGGAACTCAGGTTAAACAATCGGGTGGCGGTGCAATCTCAATTGTAAATTCTGATGTGAAAATTCGCAACAGCAAAATTATCAATGCTTATAGTGCGGTATTTGTACAGATGGGAAATCCACAATTTCTCAATGTTTCCTTTTTGCAGAATAATTCTGCCCTGGACGTCCGCAATTCGAATATTGTGATAGACAACAATCTTTTTTCCCAGAATAATGGTGTGCTATATTTTTCTACGATGGACGGTATGCCGGGGGGAAGCATTACGATAAAAAACACAGTATTCACGGAAAATGTAGGCGGAATAAATGCGGGAAGAAATCTGCAGGAAAACATGTCTGTGAATGTGGATCGCAGCAAATTTATTGCAAATACAGGAGTGTATGGACCTTTACGTGTCATTGGAGGTAATCTTAAAGTGAGTAACTCGATCTTTTCAGGTAACCGCTTTTCAAACCAAAGTGGAGCTATTAATATTATGGTAGAGGGGCCAAATTTAATCACCAATGCCGATATAGTAAACACCACGATCGTTTCCAATAAGAATGGATTCGATTGGATCACTGGTTCAGGCGGAATTGTAGCTGATAATCCTAATATTAACCTAAAAATCAGAAATTCGATTATTTGGGGCAACTACAAAGGGCCTAATATTTCCAACATTTCTAGATACAACAACGTTGCAACAATCACGGTTCAAAACAGCATTATACAAGATGCATATAATGCTGGAAACGTGTGGAATCCAGTATACGGTCAGGATTTAGGCGGAAATTCCGGACAGATGCCAACCTTTGAGAATTATGTTGCAATGGCTGACCAGGCGTTTTCCACAGGTAACTTTAGGTTGGCTGCAGGAAGCAATGGTATTGATCAAGGCAGCTCTGCACATTATTCAACTTTGATAGGTCCTTTAAATACTGCTCTGGATTTAGACGGACAGATACGTGTAATGGGCACAGAGATAGATATGGGTGCTTATGAGTTTATTCAACAACTTTCTACTTCCGAATTCGATTCTTCACAAAATGATGTTGTTTTTTACCCCAATCCTGTTGCTGAGCTTCTGTATATTGAAACCAAAGAAAAGCTGCATACTTACGAAGTACTTAGCAGCGAAGGCAGAATTGTCTCCACAGGTTATTTTAAAGGCAGCGATTACACAATTGATATGCAGAAGCTCTCGAAAGGCATTTACTATGTTAAAGTAGAGGGACAAGAGTTTGTCGAAGTTGCCAAGGTCATCAAAAAATAAAGTTTTTTCATAGCTCTGCACAAGGCGGCAATTTTGCCGCCGAAATGCAGAAATTGATTTTGAAAATATGAGAAAAATTTGCTTGCTTTCTGCCATAATCTAAACATTTTTTACGTTGAGCAAGCGACTGCCTGACTACGGGCCATAACTCTTTTTCAAACCACTGATGAAAGTCAGTGGATTTTTTATTAACTTGGTGACAAACAGGAAATTGTGGAAAATGTATCAGTACTCTTTAGAAAACGTTTTGATTATTACAAAAAACTTGGTGAAGACACCATGATTCAGCTCAGCGATGAAGAATTGTTCTGGCAGCCCAATCCGGAAAGTAATTCTGTTGCCGTCATTGTGCAGCATATTGCAGGGAGCTTTCGCGCTGGACCAATTTTCTTACAGAAGACGGTGAAAAAACCTGGCGCAACAGAGATCAGGAATTCGTTTCGCGTTTTAATAGCCGACAACAAGTTATGGAGTATTGGGATAAAGGCTGGGAAGCACTCAATAGTGCACTGTTACAGGTAAATGATGATAATATTAATTCCGCAATTTTTATCCGGGGCGAACAGCATAGTGTTCTGGATGCGCTGCTTCGTCAGCTTGCGCATTATCCTTATCATATCGGTCAGATGGTGTATGTCGCTAAAATTCTGAAAAACCACCGCTGGCAAACGCTTTCAATTGCACGAAACAAATCTGAAGATTTTAACCGTCATATGTTTGCAAAAGAAACCGGCTCAGGGTTTCCGGATCTTTCTTCGCCGTTATGTTTTTCGAAGTCGGAAGAAGTAAGAGATGAATATAAAGATGAGCACGGCACTGACTCAGCGTAATTTCATTTCTTAACCTACATCAATGCGAAGCAGAAATTGTCGCCATAAATTTGCAGTATTAAAACAATTAAACAAATACATAATGGCAACAGTTTGGAATTTAGACAAAGCACACAGCGAAATTACTTTTAAAGTAAGACACATGATGATCTCGAATGTGAAAGGTGAGTTCAAAGATTTTGATGTAACGCTCGAATCAGAGGATGATACGTTCAAAAACGCAAAAGTAGCTGCTGAAATTGCGGCAGACTCAATTACAACCAACAATGCGGAGCGCGACGCACACCTGAAAAGCGCTGATTTTTTCAACACAGAATCAAATCCAAAAATTACCTTATCATCAACAGGACTACAGAATGAAATAACTGGTGATATCACGATCAATGGAGTAACGAAACCTGTTACGCTCGATGTGGATTTTGGCGGGGTTAACAAGGATCCTTGGGGAAATATGAAAGCCGGATTCTCTTTTGAAGGTAAACTGAAACGCAGCGATTTCGGACTGAACTGGAACGCAGCACTTGAAACAGGAGGCGTAATGGTAAGTGATGAGGTAAAAGTTTTTGGTGAACTGCAGTTTGCGAAAGGATAATATACCGTTCACTGATGAATTAACCACTTCGTTTTGGAGTGGTTTTTTTTGTTAGAATAAAGTGAATTCGTAACACAGAAAATGGTTTTTTTTGTAACTGAATTAATTGCGTAATTTTGCATTCCAAATTTTTACGCTCCTGAATTGATGACGAAAACCGCTGCATATCATACGCTTGGCTGCAAACTGAATTTTGCGGAAACCTCTACCATTGCCCGCAATCTAACGGAAGCAGGCTATGCTAAAGTGAGTTTTGATGAAAAAGCAGATGTTTATGTGATCAATACTTGCTCAGTCACCGAAAATGCCGACCGCGAATGTAAACTGCATGTGAAACGCGCTGTTAAAGCAAATCCGGAAGGACTGGTAATTGTTGTAGGCTGTTATGCCCAGTTAAAACCCGAAGAAATTGCATCCATTGAAGGTGTAGATTTGGTTTTGGGTGCCAGGGAAAAATTCAATATTAACAGTTACATCAGTGATCTGCAGAAATCGAACGAAGCTGGAACCGTACATTCCTGTGAAATAGAGGACGCTGATTTTTTTGTTGGCAGTTATTCAATTGGAGACAGAACGCGGGCTTTCCTGAAGGTTCAGGATGGCTGCGATTATAAATGTACGTACTGTACTATTCCGCTTGCACGCGGGATTTCCCGTTCCGATACGATAGAGAATGTACTGCATAATGCGAAGGAAATTGCAGATAAAGGCATCCGGGAAATTGTTTTAACCGGTGTAAACATCGGCGATTACGGCAAAGGAGAATTCGGCAATAAACGGCATGAGCATACTTTTCTGGATCTTATTTCTGAACTCGACAAGGTGAAGGGAATTGAACGTATCCGGATTTCTTCTATAGAACCGAATCTGCTGAAAAACGAAAGCATTGAGCTGGTTTCCAGGTCGCGCTCATTTGTACCGCATTTCCATATTCCGTTGCAGAGTGGCAGCGATGATCTGTTGAAAAAAATGAAGCGGCGGTATCTTACCGGACTTTATTCGGACCGGATTACAAAAATCAGGGAGGTAATGCCTCACTGCGCAATTGGTGTGGACGTAATCGTTGGTTTTCCGGGAGAAACGGAGGAAAAATTTATGGAAACGTATGATTACCTGAATTCGCTGCCTGTTTCATATCTTCATGTATTCACCTATTCCGAAAGAGAAAATACCGAAGCTGCTGAGATGGATGGCGTCGTTCCAGTTGCAGAAAGGAAGAAAAGAAACAAAATGCTGCGGATTCTTTCAGAGAAAAAGAAAATGAAATTCTATGCGGAGCAGCTCGGGAAAACACTTCCTGTCCTTTGGGAACATGAAAATAAGAACGGTTTGATGTATGGTTTCACCGAGAATTATGTGCGGGTTCAGAAACCTTACGACCAAAATTCCGTGAATCAGATAGAACGTGTAAAGCTTCAAAAAATAGAGGAATGCGGCAATGTGTCAGTTGAGCCTGCTTTTGAGGAATTCCTTGCCAACGCCTAATTACGTTCGTTCGCTCCTTTGCCGGCCATAATTTTGTCGACAGATTTTTCAATTCGTGAAATTCTGGTACTGCTTTGCTTGGCTCTTGAGAAATGCAGTAACCAGCTTTTTTTTCGTCCCGGAGTCAATTCATCAAATGCATCCTTAAATTTGGGGTTTTTCTTGAGGAATTCCTTTAGTTCCTTTGGAATATCAAACTCTTTAGCGGTTTTGAATTCAACTTTCGCTCCTGATTTTTCCAATTCAACTGATTCTTTGATATAAGCGAGAATTATTTCTTCCAGTTCTCTGATCTGATCAACTGATGTAAATTTGATAATTTTCGCAGACTGTGTATTTGGGCCTGGAAAAACGAGAATGTTTTCAGGATCTTTTAATAATGAACCTTTGAAGAAACTCAGCGTACAGTATTTCTTAAAACTGCCGATGATCAGGAGATTCGTTCCTTCATACGAATAGCACGGCTGCCACCACTTCTTTACTTCATCCAGGCCGGATTTCAGACAGATTTTCCTTAGGGAAATCATTTCTTTTTGCCACGGATTATCGCGTTCGAAAAACGAATTCAGTTCAGGGTTGGCATTTCTCATGCTGATTAAATTTAAATAAAAAAGGAACTCTTTCGAATTCCTTTTTGTTTGTTAAAGATCATTTGCTGGTCTTTCTTCCGTTTTATAAATCTGAAAATTGAAAACAAAACTCCGGTCATGAAAAACGATATTTCCCTGGTCAAAAGGATTCTCGTCTCTTGCGTATGCCGCTCTGGACGGAACAATGATAACGCCCTGAAGATTGTAATTTGATGTTTCAGGTATTTCATAGCTTTTGAATTTCTGAACAGCTTCTCTGAAACCTTCAATTTCATAAAATGAACGGTCTCTTCCGTTTCTTACGGAACTTCCTGCATAATAGAAGAACGGGTTCTTTTCGGGCATTCCCGTTCCGCTGATCGTATTTGCCAGCGTTGATCCGGCAAGGTATTTTACGACACCGTCATTATCATCCTTTCTCGCCACATACGTGATGGTTCTGTGCATCAGTGTGAGAATATCTGAATTTCCGATCGCTTTTCCGGGAACCGGCTGCGCGGAAGGACGTGTGATGATTATGACACCGGATGGCAGCGTTTCCTGGGGATAAGTCGCAAGAGAAGGTTCGTTATCGTCATCAGTTGTAGCGGTGCTGTACTGCAGAAGATTTCCCTGGTCATCCAGGTAGTGCTCGGTAAGAAAACGTTGTGCAGCCTGATCATCGTACGTGTTTTGGGTGCCGATTTCTATAACTTCCACTTCGTCTCTTCGGCATGAAGTAGTGAAAGTCAGTGCTGCAACAGCAGTATATAAAAGGATTTTCTTCATTTTTCTGAAAAATAATTATCTTGGTAAATTATTCGCAAAAGTATAAAAAATAATGAGAATCGATAAATTTTTGTGGTGTGTCAGAATCTATAAAACTAGAAGCATCGCAACCGACGAAATAAAGAAAAACCGGGTCTTCATCGGAGAGGGTGCCGTAAAAAGTTCCAAGGAAGTAAAACCCGGAGATCTTATACGAATCCGGAAAAACCAGATCGATTATAAAATTGAAGTGCTGCAGATTCCGAAAAGCAGGCTCGGTGCAAAGCTGGTTCCGGAATATATAAAAGACAGAACCGAAAAAGAGCAGTATGAAATTCTGCAGATGCGAAGAAGCGAACAGAACTACTACCGCGCGAAAGGAGTGGGGCGGCCAACGAAAAGAGACAGGCGCGAACTGGAAGGATACACTGCAGCAGAAAATTCAGAAGATCAAGAAACGAACTGGGATCTTTTTTTTGAAAGTTTTGACGAAGGAGAAGACGATTAACTTTAAAAGTTACCGCATTCAGAAGCTTTTTCTATGATTTCCGCACAAATGTTTTCAGGCGTTTTCGCATTTGTATCGATCGTAAAACGCGCCATATTATAGTACGCAGAGCGTTCAAAAAGATGCTTTGCCACGAATTCGGAGAGATTTTCATCGGCAATACCTGCAATCAGCGGTCTTTTCTGTTTATTACGTAACAGCCGTTCTGTGAGAAGTGAAACCGGCGCACGCAGATAAAAACTGACGGTGTTGCTGTTAATTACTTCCATATTGTTGAAATATGCGGGTGTTCCGCCGCCCACACTAAGTACACAGTTGGTTTTGCGCGCCAGCGTTTCTTCCAGTACCTCTCTTTCAGCTTTCCGGAAGTAGAGTTCGCCTTTTTTTTCAAAAATCTGCGCCACACTGCGCTGGTTTTTTCTGGCAATTTCAGAATCAAGGTCAATAAGCTCGTATCCGAGGCTTTTGCTCAAAATTTTGGAAATGTGGCTTTTACCACTTCCCATGTATCCGACGAGTGAAATGATCATTGAAGAAATTTCTACAAAATAGCGAAATAATTTTGAATTTTTAAAAAAAGACTTATCTTTGCACCACTTTTTACGGCGGGTAATACTGCCATGAAATGTGGCCGACCTGGTAGCTCAGCTGGTAGAGCAATACACTTTTAATGTATGGGTCCTGGGTTCGAATCCCAGCCAGGTCACCAATAAAAAAAATCCGTATGTTTTACGGTTTTTTTTTGCCTGTGTGGTGAAATTGGTAGACACGCCATCTTGAGGGGGTGGTTTCCTATGGATGTGCTGGTTCGAGTCCAGTCGCAGGCACCAAAAATAAATTCTGGATGATATTCATTCAGAATTTGTAATAAACTTTAGAAATTACTTCTAAAGACCTGGTAGCTCAGCTGGTAGAGCAATACACTTTTAATGTATGGGTCCTGGGTTCGAATCCCAGCCAGGTCACAAAATTTGCTGAAAAGTGAATTTTTTTCATATTAATATTTTGTGATTTGGTGTCCGGCAGCTCTCCATTTGGTAGAGCTGCCGGCGTTTTTAGCAATTAATCGAGATGCATGTTGTCGATCAGGCGTACTTCGCCGGCAAAAACAGCGATAAACGCACGGTAATTGCGGTCCAGGTAGAAAAAATCGGTTTCTTTAAGCGTTTCTTCGTCTGCAATCTTGAAATACTGAAGTACCATTCCCGGCTGTTTTTCAAAAATTTCAGAAACCCTGTCATTAATCTCGGGAATGGTAATAATTCTGAACCAGTCGTTCACTTTAATCAGCGTTTCATGGATGATGGCTGCCGCTTCTTTCTGTTTAGCTGATAGCCGCTCATTTCTGGAACTCATGGCAAGTCCGTTTTCTTCACGCAGCGTAGCAACACCGTTAATTTTAACAGGAAGATTTTTCTTTTCTGTCATTTTTCTGATGATGGCAAGCTGCTGATAATCTTTTTCTCCGAAATAGGCGTTGTCGGGTTTTACATGCCGAAACAGTCTTTCCACCACCGTTCCGACACCGTTAAAATGTCCGGGACGGAATTCGCCTTCCATTTCATTTTCGAGTCCTTCGAAATCGTATTCGTCTGCATTTAATCCATCAGGATAAAGTTCTTCTGTTGAAGGAAGATAAACAGCATCCACAAAACCGGATTTTTCCAGGATGCTGATGTCATTCTCCACATTCCGCGGATATTTCTCCAGGTCCTGCTTATTGTTAAACTGTGTGGGATTCACATATATGGAGGAAATCACCAAGTCATTTTCTTTCTTTGCGTGTTCGTACAGGGAAATATGACCTTTGTGCAAAGCTCCCATCGTTGGGGCGAAACCAATTCTTTTTCCACATTCCCGGTTGCGCTCCACATAGCTTTCGATCTGGGCTCTGCTCTTCAGTATTTCCATGAGTGATTAGATTTAATCAAAAATAATAAAAAGTTTTCTCTCCTCCGATATAGTGCGTGGTCTTTATAAAATTATGTTAATTAAATGGGATAACCTCAAATTTTTGTAATTTTGCAAAATATCGTCCTTAAAAGTCAGGACAACATAATACAAATAGATATGCCGGGAAAAAAAATATTGTACATCACCACAGAAATGCATCCTTATCAGGAAGAAAGCAGTATGGCAGAAATGGTGAGTAAAATGGCGTTAAAAATGCACAGTGAAGGAAATGATGTCCGCGTGTTTATGCCGAAGTTCGGGATGATCAGCGAAAGGAAATTCCAGTTGCATGAAGTTATCCGGCTATCCGGGATGAATATCATCATCAATGACCTCGATCAGCCTCTCATTATAAAAGTAGCCTCACTGCCGGGCGAAAGGCTTCAGGTGTATTTCATCGACAATGAAGAATATTTCAAACGTAAATCCTATTATTTCGATGAGGACGGAAAAGGTTTTGACGATAACGATGAGCGTGCGGTATTTTTTGCCAGAGGCGTTATAGAAACAATCAAGAAACTGAACTGGGTTCCGGATGTAATTCACCTGAATGGCTGGATGTCTGCATTTGTTCCTATTTATCTGAAGACATTTTACAAGAACGATTATTATTTCAACGATACTAAAATTATCCTGTCCTTATATAATGAGAAAGACGCCGGTCTTTCCGAAAATGTGAAGGACGTTCTGAAATTCGATAATATCAACGGCCTGGAAGCCATAGAAAAGCCAACCTTTATGAACTTCGTTTCCGATGCGATGAACCACGTCGATCTGGTTGTGAAAGGAGATGAATTTCTGGAAGGCGAGCTGGATGCCTCGTTCAGCAAAACAAAAACCAATAAATCGGAATTCCTGGATGTCGATTTAATCAATACCCTTTATCAATAATATCATATTTTTCAATGTATAAAAATTTCAAGAAGATTATCAGCGTTAGTCTGGCAATTGTATTCGGCAGTTTCCTTCTGTACAACTGCGAACCGGAAGCTGATAAACTGGGCGAACAGTTTTTTAATCCTGCAGATGTACGAACGGACAGTGTAAACATCATCGCATATAATATTTCCAATCAGGACACACTTCGCAGTGATTTAACGACTGCGCGTCTTGGCGTTCTCGGTGCTTTTGACGAGCCTGTTTTCGGTATGCAGAAAGCTTCTTACGTAACACAGGCGAGGCTCGGCACTTATGATCCTGACTTTGGAGCAAATCCTGTAGTAGATTCTGTGGTGCTTGTGATGAAGCCGCTGATTCATTCTGATTCAGTAACTACTACCACCAACGCAAACTTTGTGTATACAGGTAACGTAGTTACCACCAAAGAAGTGAAAAGCTATCCTGTTGCAAAATACGGTAAAGCAAAAATCGCTGGTGCGCCTGCTGTTTTTAACATTCGTGTTCATGAAGTAACAGAATTCCTGAACGGGCCATCCACAATTTACTACTCCGATAAAACTGTATCGTTGGGACAGGAAATCGGCTCGGCTGTTTTTAACGGAAATATCACTTCAACGGTAATTACCAAAAATGACAATAACGAGGAACTTTGGAAAAACGATGCGTCACTGCGTATACCGATGGATGCCACATTTTTCCAGAATAAGATAATTGCTAAAGAAGGAATGCAGGAACTTCGCGACGTAGCTAACTTCACGAGATACTTCAAAGGAATCCGCATTTCTGTTGATGAAACGGACGGATATCTTTTTCAGTTTGATCCCGACACTCCGGAGATTAAGATCTATTACAAATTCGATGAGGTCGCAAACGGAACCACCACCAGAAAACAGACTTCATTAAGTTTACCTCTGGTTGGGCGCGATGTAAACGGTGCGCTTCACAATGTACGGATCGGGCAGTACAGCTACGACCGTGCAGGAACGCCGTCCGCAGCAATTCCGGCGACTCCGAACATTGCAGGTGATGAAAAAATATTTCTTCAGGGAATGGGAGGACCAAGTGCAGGTATCAGGATTCCGGCTTCTGTGATCGCAGATCTTCAGCAGAAATTCCGCGATGAAAAAAATGCGATACTTTCTGCAAAGATCAAAGTAACCACAGATACAGACCTGTGGAACAATAACTACCGTAAGCCGTCAACATTTACGCTTCTTGAAGAAGGGGCAACAGGATTTATGGAGGATCTTGCAATGGTGGGAGCAATGCCGAACTTTACTTTTATCAGAAATTTTAATCTTGACAAGAATCCTGCTTACTATGAAATCTCTGTAACGAGAACGCTTAAGAGTTTTGTAGAAACTGCCGGTTCGCCAAAAGACATGGTACTGATTATGAATATGGGGGATTTCCTTGCTACAAGCGGCACAGGCTATAAACTTACTTCCCGCGCTTACGCACTGGAACGCGTGGTACTTGTCGGAAATGAGGATGACAACCCGGACCGCATCAAGATGAAAGTAACTTACGGAAACAAAAATTAATAAATACGCTTATAAAATATGTGTGGAATTGTTGGATATACCGGTTTTCAGGATGCCTATTCAATTGTAATTAACGGGCTGAGAAGACTTGAGTACCGTGGCTATGACAGTGCAGGAATTGTGCTGGACAGCCCTGCCAAAGATTTTTTCATTGCAAAGACGAAAGGAAAAGTTGATGACCTGGTCAGTATTTCCGAAGAGTTGAAAGGGAAATCTAAAATAGGAATGGGGCATACGCGCTGGGCGACACATGGTGTTCCTAGTGACCGTAATTCACATCCGCATCTTTCGAATAACGGAAAAATTGCACTTGTACATAACGGAATCATTGAAAACTATGATACCATTAAAACGATGCTGACAGATAAAGGGTTTACGTTCTCTTCGGAAACAGATACCGAAGTATTGGTGAACCTGGTTCAGTATTTCATGGATCATGAGCCGGAAATCGATTTCCCGACCGCAGTTCGTTTTGCTTTAAATGAAGTTTACGGAGCTTATGCAATTACCGTAATGCATGATGATTTCCCGGGGCTGCTCGTAGTCGCGAGACTGGGTTCTCCGCTGGCGATTGGTCTGGGTAATAATGAATATTTTATTGCGTCCGACGCTTCTCCTTTTGTGGAATTTACCAAAGAAGCTATTTATCTTGAGGAAGGACACATGGCAACCATCTCGCTGGAGAATGGAGTAGCCATTAACACTATAACAGATAATTCCCGTATTGAACCTGCAGTACAGGAACTGAAACTGAGTCTGGAGCAGATTGAGAAAGGCGGATACGAGCATTTCATGCTTAAAGAAATTTTTGAGCAGCCGAAATCCATTCACGATACGATGCGTGGCCGACTGATCGTAGAAGAAGGCATCATTAAAATGGCCGGAATCTGGGATCACCTGGAAAGATTCAACAATGCAGGACGAATTATAATTATTGCATGTGGTACTTCCTGGCATGCAGGACTTGTAGGAGAATATCTGATTGAGGAGTTTGCGAGAATTCCTGTTGAGGTTGAGTATGCATCAGAATTCCGTTACAGAAACCCGATTATTACCGAAAAAGATGTGGTGATTGCAATTTCACAGTCCGGCGAAACTGCCGATACCATGGCTGCTTTGAAACTTGCTAAAGAAAAAGGAGCGTTTATTTACGGAATCTGCAACGTGGTGGATTCTTCTATTGCAAGAATTACAGATGCCGGATCCTACACGCACGCAGGACCGGAAATTGGTGTTGCTTCCACGAAAGCATTTACGGCACAGCTTACTATTTTAAGTCTGATTGCTTTGAAACTGGGCAAGCATAACGGAAAACTTGGCAATGCGGAATTCATGAGGCTCATTACCGAGCTTGATGCGCTGCCTGCAAAAATTGAAGAGACGCTGCAGATGACACATGAAGTTTCTCAGAAAATAGCAGAGAATTTTGTAAATGCTACTAATTTTCTCTACCTTGGTAGAGGGTACAATTATCCTTCGGCACTGGAAGGAGCTTTGAAACTGAAGGAAATTTCCTACATCCATGCAGAAGGTTATCCTGCTGCTGAAATGAAGCACGGCCCGATTGCGCTTATTGATGAAAACATGCCTATTGTAATCATTGCACCGCAGAAAGGTCACTATGATAAGATTGTAAGTAACGTTCAGGAGATCAAAGCGAGAAAAGGACAAGTGATTTCCGTTGTAAACAAAGGAGATCAGCAGGTAAGGGAGTTATCTGATTACGTATTCGAAATTCCTGAAACTTCAGAGTGTTTTTCACCAATAGTGGCGGCTATTCCGCTGCAGTTGCTTGCTTATTACATCGCAGTGTACCGCGGAGCGAACGTCGATCAGCCAAGAAATCTGGCGAAGTCAGTTACTGTAGAATAAAAGCTGCAAAAACAAAATAATTCAGGATTTTTTTCGTTAGTGAAAATAAATCTTAAAAGTTTCTTAAAAAAATTATATATTTACCGCTTAATTATAATAATTAACATGAAAAGGATATTTCATTTATTACTATCTGCATCAGTAGTATCTGCCGTGGTTTCCTGTTCAGGAAATTCCTCAGCCGGAAAGCCGGGAACAAGAGGAGAGCTGATACCGCAAGAAAAATCTAGAACTTTCGTAGCTGAGAGACCTTATGGTATGGTAGCTATTCCTTCCGGTTCATTTGTGGCTGGTCTTGCTGATCAGGACTTCACAGGAATGCAGGAGAAAGCACCGCTTAAAACTGTAACCGTGTCTTCTTTCTTCATGGATGAAGCTGAGACTACGAACGCGGAATACAGAATTTTCGTTAATTATGTGAGAGATTCTATCGCGAGAACACTTCTTGCTGAAGCTGCCGGTGAAGGTGGTGAAGGCGGAGGCCGTGGAGAGTCTATCGGAGATTACGCGTACGCAATGGATCAGGAGGAGAGTGATCTTACTCCATATGAAGAATACCTGGAATCTCAGGGTGAAAGAGGTGACGGATACGACGCTACCAGAAGACTGGACTGGCAAATCCCTCTTCACTGGAGAACAGGAGATTATCCGGATGTTGAATATGCAGAAGTTATTGAATCAATGTACCTTCCTGCTTCAACAAGAATCGGAAACCAACGTATCATCGATGCCAGCAAACTTCAGTATGCGTTTGTATGGGAAGATTATGATACTGCACTTCAGCAGAATTCAAGAGAGGCAAACTTTATCAAAAGATCCTCAATCGCAGTTTATCCTGATACAACTGTTTGGGTAAAGGATTTCAACTACGCTTATAATGAACCAATGTTCGAGCAGTATTTCTGGCACAACGCTTACAAGGATTATCCTGTAGTTGGTGTTACCTGGGATCAGGCAAGAGCTTACTGTAACTTCAGATCAAAACTGAAATCAGATTACAATGAAAGCCTGAGAAAGAAAAAGCAGAAGCCTTTTAATTTCCGTCTGCCTACAGAAGTTGAGTGGGAATATGCAGCTCGAGGAGGAAGAGAAAATGCTACTTATCCTTGGGGTGGTCCTTATCTGATGGATGACAGAGGATGCTACCTGGCAAACTTTAAACCGAAAAGAGGAGATTATATCGAAGATGCTGAGAAAGGAACCTATACGTACACCGGTCCTGTGAAGCAGTTCAGAAAAAATGATTTCGGATTATTCGACATGGCAGGTAACGTTGCTGAGTGGACTGATTCCCAGTTTAATAATACTTCATACAACTATACATCAACACTTAATCCTTCTGCTAAAATTCAGGCTGACGACAGAAAATCTGTAAGAGGAGGTTCCTGGAAAGACATCGGATATATGCTGATGACCGGTGCAAGAGACTGGGAGCGTAAGGATTCTGCAAGAAGTTACATTGGATTCCGTACAGTTCAGGATATCCCTGAAGCTGCACAAAAACCAAGAAGAAGAACAACAAACTAAAATAAAATTTAAAAAAAATAATTAAATAACATGATCGGAAGAGTTTTTGGAACAAAGGATGGTATTTACAACTTTGTTTATTCGTTCGGAGCGGCAATCGTAATCCTTGGTGCATGGTTGAAGATTACACACATCAACCTGGGGCCAATCACCGGTAACGTTGCTTTGACTGTAGGTTTGATCACTGAAGCAATCATCTTCGTTATCTTTGCATTTGATCCTCCTAAAAGCGAAGAAAGCTACGCATGGGAAAATGTATATCCGGAATTACTGGATAAGCATGCGAAGCCTAATCCGCTGCACTCTAATATTACTGAAAGAACGGATTATGCTGCTGAACTTGAAAATTCTCTTTCCGCTAAACTGGACAGAATGCTTCAGGATGCAAAACTTGATGTTGGTTTATTTGAAAGTCTGAGAGCAGGTATTAATAAATTTTCTAACTCAGTAGAACAAATCAATGAGACAGCAGATGTTTCAGCTTCTACACACAGATACAACGAGCAGCTTACAAAAGCAGCAACGCATATGGAAAGCATGAACCAGCTTTATGCAATGCAGCTGGAAAGCGGAAGACTTGTTGCAGATTACAACAGAAAATATGTTGCTGATCTTGAGGAGTCTGCGAAACACTCAGAAAGGTTCAATGAAGAACTAATGGGTCTGTCATCTAATCTTAATAACCTAAACAGAGTATACGGCGGTATGTTAACTGCTATGAAGTCTTAATTTCCTTCAGATACGCTACTAATTATTTTTTAAAAAGAGAAAAGGCAAAAAATGGCACAAGGAAAACAGACTCCACGTCAAAAGATGATCAACCTGATGTATCTGGTGTTCATCGCTATGATGGCGCTCAATATTGATGCGGAGATCATTAGATCATACTACGAATCTACACAGTCGCTAAAAGAGACCAGACTTTTGACTGAGCAGAAGAACACCAATATTTTTGAACAGACACTTGAAGCTAAGGCTGCAGCTGTACCGGATACTTATGCTACACCTTGGCAACAGTACCAGACGCTGAAAGGTAAAATCGATCTGTTGGTTTCTGATGCGGAAAAAATCAAGACAAAACTGAAGACTGATTCAGAGTTCAATGAGAAGATCGATCTCAGTGAGAATTATTCAGCGCTGAATAACAACCAGGAAACTACGGCATATTTTTTTACGAACGGTGAAGAGAATGTACCGTCTAAAGGTGCAAAGGATCTTATGGCAAGAATGGATGATGTTCGCAATTACATCAAACAGACTTTTGGCGCAAATGCGGGAATGCAGAATCTGGTAACCCGCTCAGACAATGCTCTGAAGACAGAATATGCTGCAGGAAAATCGCCGAACGGTAAGAAATGGCTGGCTAACAAATTCTTTAATCAACCGCTGATTGCTGCGATTTCAAACCTGGAAATTCTTCAGAATGACGCAAGAAACGTACAGTCTGATGCACTGGCAATGATGCTTCAGGAGAAAGTTGATGCGAGCATCAAATTCAATATGTACGATGCAGTGGTGAAAGCTCCTAACGATATCATCCAGGGAACGAATGCTGAAGCTACAGTATACCTTGCTTCTTATTCAAACAGTAATAAGATCAATATCAAAGGTGTTAACAGACAGGAAAGCGGAAAAGGATTTATCGGACTGAATACCTCTTCTTTAGGTCCTAAAACGATAACCGGTTCGATCGATGTGTTGATGGCAGACGGCAGAACTGAAAATATCCCTTATACGCATACTTACAATGTAATTGCAGGTCCGCGTAAAGAGGAAGTGAAATTTGAAACAGGTGCAGTTATTTCTGCAGATAAGATGAATGTTATGTACAGAGGACTGGATAACCCAATTTCCGGAACCGTACTGGGTGTTGATAATTCCCGTCTTTCACTTTCTGCATCAGGTGCAACTGTGAAAAGTGCCGGTCCTGGAAAATGGAATGTAGTTCCTGGGGCAACAACTGTGGTGAAGCTTACCATTAGTGGAGCCGGACCAAAAGGAACGCAGAGCAAAACATTTGATTTCCGTGTGAAGCCTGTACCACCACCACAAGGTTTGATCAGGGGAAGAAACGTAGTTAGCCTTCCGGCGAGCTCTATTCCTAACCAGCTGATTACTGCAGCGATTCCGGATTTCGATTTCCCGGTAACGTTTAATGTAACAAGCTATCTTCTGAAAGTTCCTGGCAGAGCAGCGATTCCGGTAACCGGAAATGACCTTAGCGCTGCACAGGGAGCAATCAGAAATCTGAGACCTGGAGATAATGTTTATATTTATGGTATCAAATATACGGCTGCTGGAATCCCTGTAGCTCCGGGTAGAGAAGCTGCCGCCATAATGATTAATGTTCAATAATTTTATTAAAGATATAAAGTAAGTTATGAAAAAATATATAAGCACTTTGTTCGTAGCTGTGTCCGGGATGATGTTTTCCCAGACGATCCTGAACGCAAAGTCGCCTGAGGAATTCAGACAGATGCAGGCGGATAATACGAGAATTGCAGGAGACAGCGTAGTATCTAATAAAGTTACTCCTTTATCTTACGGTTATGTTGATGAGAAAGATATCCTGAAGTCTGTATATGTATGGGAGATTATTGACATGAACGACAAGATTAATCAGCCTTTCTATTTCAATAACACGGATACTTTTTCCAAGCAGTCTAGATCTTTGTATACGGTTCTTCTTCAGTCTGCACTATCCGGTGAATTCACCGAAGTGTACGATGATGAAAACTTTACAATGAAACTTGATGCTGACGGAATCAGAAGAAAACTGGTTTATGAAAAACTGGCTGACGAAGCTTTGGATATCATCGAATCCGGTAGAGCTCTTACAGACGAAGAAATCATCAGATATACTGACCGTTATGAAACAACCAATGATAAGGTTCGTATGATCAAAATGATGGGAATGTGGTATATCGATAAGAGAGATGCTCAGTTGAAATACCGTCCGCTTGGAATTGCTGCGATGGGTCCGGATCCAACTATGCAGGCACAGAGAGTAGCAGGAATGCCGCTTGAAGGAGCTGATGAACTTGTAGATCTTTTCTGGATTTATTATCCGGATGCACGTGAAGTTCTTGCGAACAACGTGGTGTACAACCAGAGCAATTCTGCAGCTGACCTTAGTTTTGACGACTTGCTGAACGCGAGAAGATTTACTTCAGTGATCTATAAGTCATCTTCAGGTTTGGGTGATGGTGTAATTACAGATTACATTCCGCAGGATGGTGAAGGTCAGATCGAAGAAAGTGACAGAATCAAAGGAGAGATCCTGATGATGGAAAACCAAATGTGGAATTACTAATACGCATTTCAATTAATAACAAAACCTGAGTTTTTACTCAGGTTTTTCTTTGTGATGAAAAAGGTAGATTATCTTATTGTAGGTGGTGGTTATGCAGCATATTTCTTTGCGCACCGTTTGATAAGAGACGGAAAGTCTTTTCTTCTTTTTGATCCGGGTCTTGATTCTGCTTCCCGGATTTCAGCAGGTATTGTCAATCCTGTTGTTTTAAAAAAGTTCACAACTTTCTGGCTCGCAATGGAGCAGATTGATTCATTGCGCAGTTCGCTTGACGAGATGAAGCAATATCTTAACAAAGAGTTGTGGATCGGTGAGCCGGTCCTGCGAATTTTTCATGACGACAACGAAAGAAATCTTTGGCTGAAAAAATGTACGCAAACTGGCTTGAGCGATTTTCTCTCAGACAAAATTCAATATCCTCAGTCTGTTATCAATCCTTTTGGCTGTGGTGTGGTAAAGCATTCCGGCAGATTATCTGTGCTTGATTTTTTCAAAAATTTTTCAGATTATCTTCGGAAAACTAAAAATTTAGTTGAAAAACAATTCATGTATGATTTTTTTGATGTGGAAAATTCAGTCTACAACGGAATTTCTTTCAATAACATCGTATTCTGTGAGGGAATTGCCGTCAAGGACAATCCGTGGTTCAAGAATATTCCCGTAAATCCTAATAAAGGTCATCAGTTGACAGTTGATTTGCCAGGGTTTAACAGTCAGCATACATTGAAGAAGAAGCACTTTTTGTTTCCGCTTTCCAATGACAGTTATTATTACGGTGGAACCTATGACAGACATTCGCAGGATGCCGGTATTGATGACGCAGCGGTATTGGAGTTGGAAAAAGGTCTTCAGGAAATAACCTCCTCGCAATACACTGTTTCTGAAATCAATGTTGGCTTTCGCCCTACAGTTGCAGACCGTCGCCCAATAATCGGGAAGCATCCTGATCATGATAATCTGTATGTTTTTAACGGTTTGGGAGCACGCGGAATTCTGAACGGAAATTTTTTTGCTGAAGAACTGTACCGACATATAGAATATGGTGAGCCACTTCGTCCTGAAGTAGATGTTCGAAGGTTCCTGTGATTTTTTGTTATTACAATTATTTACATTATTTTTGCAAACCACAATTTAGAAAGGTGCTCGAGTGGTTGAAGAGGCTACCCTGGAAAGGTAGTATACGGGTAACTGTATCGAGGGTTCGAATCCCTTCCTTTCTGCAAGTTATTTTAACCTGCTGATTTTCAGTAGGTTTTTTCTTTTTAAAGATTGCCGGTTTTATTTTTGTGGATTTGCTAAGGGTAACGTTGTGATACTTTTCACTATTTTTAGATAATGGTTGACTATTAGAACATTTAATGAATATCAAAATTCATATTCTTCATTGTGGAAGTGTCGGTATCGATGTCGCAACCACGCGTTTGGAAAAGACAATTCATCCTGCACCATATTCTGGGATTTTCCGGAGTAAAATAAATCAGATTGTAGTTCCGGTTTCTGCTTATTTAATTGAGCATCCGAAAGGTCTCGTGCTTGTGGATACCGGATGGCACACCGATGTACGGACGAATCCGAAAAATTATCTTGGCAGACTTCATTATCACGTGAGTACTCCATATTTACCTGATGGTCAGGCAATTCATGAACACCTCGTGAATTTAGGATTCAAAACTTCAGATATCGGTTACGTTTTGCTTTCTCATCTGCACACCGATCATGTCAGCGGACTGAAACTGGTGAAGGATGCCGCGAATATTGTCGTGAGTGATATTGAGTTGAAGGAAGCCCATCAATCTTTATTTACCTATAAATCAGCAATGTGGGAAGGCACAAAGCTCAGGACGTTCAGCTTTGTGAAATCCAATTACGGCAGTGAAAATCTTTCTTTTGATCTTTTCGGAGACGACAGTGCAGTTCTGGTCAGCACGCCCGGACATACAAAAGGACTGACATCCACACTGATTCAGAATAACGGAAAATTTGTTCTGTTGTGCAGTGATGTGGGTTATATGCAGGAGTCATGGAAAAATCTGATCACTCCCGGAATAACCACCGATAAAGCAAAAGCACTTTCATGTTTACAATGGGTGAAAGAGATGAGTGAACGTGAAGAGTGTGTCAGAATTATTGCGAACCACGATCCTGAAATGCATCCTCAGGTAATTGTACTGTAATTCTCTTAAGATCCTGCGCTATAAAACTAATTTCTTTTATGTAATTGCGCAGATTTTTATTCGCTTACTTCTCCGCGCAGATTTTTCATGAAATTTGTGCTGAAATCATCAGCGTAGTTCGGATTATCCATTAAATGCATGGCTTTGGTGATCGCGCTTTCGGCCGTCATATCTTTTCCGCTCACTGCGCCGATTGTATGGAAAATATTGCTGTTTTCGTATTTTCCGAACGTTACTCCACCGGAAATACACTGGCTTACCACCACGATTTCCGTTCCGTTGTCACGGATTTTTTGGAGCGTTTCTTTCATTTTGTCCGAGTTAAATACTGTCCCCGAACCAAAAACCTGCAGAATAAGAACTCTCATCTTCGGGATTTCCGTGAAATTTTCAAGCGTCATTCCGGGAAATATTCTCCAGAACAGCACTTCCTGAGAAGTGTGTAGGTCGATTTCGAATTCCTGATCTTGCGGACAGCGGTAAAGCTGGTCTTTGTCAATATTCAGATGAACGCCCGATTGTCCGAGAATCGGATAATTCGGACTTTGATAAGCATCAAAATATTCTGCGGAATACTTCAGCGTGCGGTTTCCGCGAAGCAATTTGTATTCAAAATAAATGCAGACTTCCTGAATAACCGCCTCATCGTTCTCATAATGACTTGCATAATAAAGACTGGTAAGCAGGTTTTCCTTCGCGTCGGTTCTTAAATCGCCAACCGGCAGCTGTGAACCCGTGAAAATGACCGGTTTCCGAAGACCTTTAAGCATGAAACTCAATGCAGAAGCGGAGTAGGACATGGTATCCGTGCCGTGAAGAATCAAAAAGCCATCAAAATTATCGTAATTTTTTTCGATATGTTTAGCGATAATGCGCCACTGATCCGGTCCCATGTCCGAGGAATCGAGCGGTTTTGCAAACGGATGAACAGAAACGTCGCATTCCAGCAGCTTCAGTTCAGGGATTTTCTGAAAAATATCCTGAAAATTGAACGGAACCAGGCTTCCGGTCGCATAATCTTTCTCCATTCCGATGGTTCCGCCGGTGTAAATCAGAAGCACTTTTCTATTCATAAGGACAAATTTATCAATTTTTTTAACCTGCGTTGCGGAGGTTATCCATTTTAGTTATTCACAAATGCTGCGATCAGCGCAGAAATCTCCTTGTAAATTCCTAATTTTGTAGAAACCGTAAAATTGCTGTTAAACCGATGAATTCTTACAAAAATCCGCTGGAGGAACGATATTCAAGCGAGGAAATGCTCTTCAATTTTTCCCATCAGAACAAATTCAGTACGTGGAGAAAACTGTGGATTGCACTTGCAGAAATCGAAAAAGATCTGGGGCTTGAAATTTCCGATGAACAAATTGCAGAGCTCAAGGCGAAAAGAGATGACATCGATTTCGAAAAGGCTGCCGTTTACGAAAAGAAATTCAGACATGATGTGATGGCGCATGTGCATACATATGGTGATGCAGCTCCTTCCGCAAAAGGAATTATTCATCTTGGTGCCACTTCAGCTTTTGTCGGAGATAATACCGATTTGATACAGATAAGAGACGGACTTTTGATTCTGAGAAAAAAACTGGTAAACGTCATGAAAGGCTTGTCAGATTTCGCCCTGGAATACAAAGACCTTCCGACACTTGGTTTTACGCATTTTCAGCCGGCGCAGCTTACAACGGTCGGTAAAAGAGCGAGTTTGTGGCTGCAGTCATTAATTCTCGATCTGGAAGAACTCGATTTTTTCCTGGAAACCCTGCGTTTCAGAGGGGTGAAAGGAACTACCGGAACAGCCGCAAGTTTTCTCGAACTGTTCAACGGCGATTATTCCAAAGTGAAACATCTCGATAAGGAATTGTCTTCGAGATTCGGTTTTGAAAAGGTATTTGGCGTATCAGGTCAGACTTACGACCGGAAAATCGACGCAAAAGTGGTTTCGCTGTTATCGAATATTGCGCAGTCTGCTCATAAATTTACCAACGACCTGCGTTTATTGCAGAATCTGAAGGAAGTAGAGGAGCCTTTCGAAAAAGATCAGATTGGTTCATCTGCGATGGCGTACAAAAGAAATCCGATGCGTTCGGAAAGAATCGGGGCGCTTGCAAAATTTGTCATGTCGCTTTCGTCGAGTTCGGCTATGGTTGCTGCAACGCAGTGGTTCGAGCGTACGCTTGACGATTCTGCCAATAAAAGGCTTACGGTTCCGCAGGCGTTTCTTGCGGTAGATGCAATTCTGCTGATCTGGAGCAATATCATGAACGGAATTGTAGTTTATGAGAACAGAATCAACAGGCATATTATGGAAGAACTGCCTTTCATGGCAACGGAATATATCATCATGGAAGAAGTAAAAGCCGGTGGCGACCGTCAGGAAATTCATGAAACAATCCGTGTACATTCGATGGAAGCATCAAAGAAAGTAAAGCTGGAAGGAAAAGAAAATGACCTGATTGAAAGACTGATGCAGGATGAAACGCTGAAAATGGATAAGTCCAAGATTAAAGAAGTGATGGATCCGAAAAACTTCATCGGATTTGCGCCGGTGCAGACGGAAGAATTCATCAGGAATGAAGTACAGCCGCTTCTGGATAAATATTCCGGTTTAATTGGTCTTGAAGCAGATCTTAAAGTTTAACATTTTTTGCAGGCCGGATTGTCTGCATTTTTAATAATTGATTATTTGGAATTTGAAATTCTTTCACGCTGAAAAGCGGACTGAATTTTAAATCTCAAATCTCAAATTCAGTATATGAATAAAAGAATTTTCGTAGAAAAGAAGGGGATTTTCGATGTGGAGAGTCCGAAAGTTTTTGATGAAATTAAGAATATAGTTCCTGAAGTTCAGGAGGTAAAGGTTTACAATATTTATGATGTTTTCGGACTGCCGGAAACTGAATTTGCAAAAGTGATCAACAGTACGTTTGTTGATCCGGTTGTGGACATCAGGCATGATGAAAATCCTGCTACAAATATGTTTTTTGCACTGGAATTTTTGCCTGGACAGTTCGATCAGCGTGCAGATTCCGCGCAGCAGTGTATTGCGCTGCTTACAGAAAACGATGAGGCAAAGGTGCGCACAGGAAAACTGATCGAGATGAAAGGTGTTTCCGCGGAAAACCTCGATAAGATCAAGGATCTGCTGATTAACAAAGTGGAAAGCCGCGAAAAAAACCTCGAAATTCTGGAAATGCCTGCAGAAGAAACGCCGGATCCTGTAAAAACGCATGAAGGTTTCACGGAACTTGCGCCGGGTGAACTGGAAGAATTTTACCGCAGCCACGGATTTGCACTCGGACTCGACGATCTGGAGTATATTCAGAATTATTTTAAATCCGAAGGCAGAGATCCTACCGAAACAGAACTGAAGGTCCTTGATACGTACTGGAGCGATCATTGCCGACATACAACTTTTGAAACGGCACTCACAGATATTTCTTTTGAAGGACCCTATTCTGAAACGCTTCGTAAGATTTTTGACGATTATCAGGAGAAAAGAAAATTCCTGAACAGACAGGAAAAGGCAGTTTCGCTGATGGATTTGGGAACGATTGCTGCAAAATACCTGTACAAGACGACAAAGCTGGAAAATCTCGTTATCTCCGATGAAATTAATGCCTGCACTGTTGAAATTGACGCGGAATACGACGGCAAAAAAGAACCGTGGTATTTGCTGTTTAAAAATGAAACGCATAATCACCCGACTGAAATCGAACCTTTTGGCGGCGCTTCTACCTGTCTTGGCGGTGCGATCCGGGATCCGCTTTCGGGGCGCGCGTTCGTTTATCAGGCGATGCGTCTTTCCGGCGCAGCCGATGTTCTGGAGCCGGTTTCTGAAACTTTGCCGGGCAAACTTCCGCAGCGAACGATTACGAAACAGGCAGCAAACGGTTATTCTTCCTATGGAAATCAGATTGGTCTTGCTACGACGATGGTTTCAGAAATTTATCATGAAGGGTACAAAGCCAAAAGAATGGAAGTCGGATTTGTGGTGGGCGCAGTTCCGAAAGACTGGGTAAAACGCGAAAAACCGGAAACCGGAGATGTGGTCATTGTCTTAGGAGGCGCAACAGGAAGGGACGGTGTTGGCGGAGCAACCGGAAGTTCCAAAGAACAGGACGAAAGTTCCATTCATACACTGTCCACCGAAGTTCAGAAAGGAAATGCCGTTGAGGAACGGAAAATTCAGAGATTATTCAGAAATCCGGAAGTTACGAGGCTGATCAAAAAATCCAATGACTTTGGAGCTGGCGGTGTTTCTGTCGCCATTGGCGAAATTGCTGACAGCATCAACATCCAGCTCGATGAAATGCCTTTGAAATATGAAGGACTGAACGGAACCGAACTTGCGATTTCCGAATCGCAGGAAAGAATGGCCGTCGTGATTGCCGCACAGGATAAGGAGAAATTCATCCGCTTTTGCGAAGAGGAAAATATTTATGCATTCCAGATTGCTGAAGTTACCGACAGCGGACGTATGGAAATGTACTGGAAAGGGAATAAAATCGTAGATCTGAGCCGTGGTTTCCTGGATACAAACGGCTGCAAAAAATCACAGAATGTACGTGTTGAGCATCTTCAGAAACCGGAGAATGAAAGCGTTCAGTTCAGCGAAGAGCGTTTGCATGAATTATTGAAGCAAAAAAATATCGCTTCGCAGAAAGGACTTGTGGAAATGTTCGATGCTTCTGTAGGCGGAACAACGGTGGCAATGCCTTATGGCGGAAAGCATCAGGAAACACTGATGGAAGGTAGTGTTCAGACTTTGCCTGTGTTAAATGCCCGTGAAATTGAAACGGTATCGCTTGCAGGCTGGGGTTTTGATGCGGATCTTTCTTCAGAAAATTCTCTTATTGGCGCTGCAAATGCCGTAGTGGAAAGCGTTGCCAAAATTGTTGCAATGGGTGGCGATTACCGCAATATTCGCCTGAGTTTCCAGGAATATTTTGAAAAATTAGGAAACAAGCCGGAAAAATGGGGAAAACCTCTTGCTTCGCTGCTTGGAGCTTATGATGCGCAGATGAATCTGGAACTCGCTGCAATAGGAGGAAAAGACAGTATGAGCGGAAGTTTTCAGGATATTCATGTGCCGCCAACGCTGATCTCTTTTGCATGCGCACACGGAAACAAGAGCGATATTATTTCTCCGGAATTTAAGAAAGCCGGGAACCATATTTACCTGTTCCAACATGAGGCTCAGGAAAACGGAATGCCCGATTACGAATCACTGAAGCAGATTTTCGAATTTGTTTATCGTGGAATTCGTGAAAAGAAAATTGTGTCCGCAAAGACTGTGAAAGAAGGCGGGCTCGCAGTAGCACTTGCAAAAATGAGTTTTGGAAACGGGCTTGGAGCAGAAATTTCCGCTGATGAAAATTCTTTACTCGATAAAAAAACCGGCGATCTGGTGCTCGAATCAACTGAACTTATTGATCATCCTTCGCTTGTAAACATCGGAAAAGTTCTTGAAGAACCTGTGCTGAAAATCAATATGCACACTCTTCGGATTGACGATCTCAAAAAAAGCTGGAAATCCACCTTTGAAGAACTGTTCCCGACAGTGGAAAAAGATAAAGTTATTGTTGAACCAAACCCGGCTCTGAACGCCAAAAATCAGCAGTCAATTATCATAAAAAGCCATAAAATAGGGCAACCGCGTGTTTTTGCACCGGTTTTTCCCGGGACAAACTGCGAGTACGAAACACAGAACGCTTTTCGGAAAGAAGGCGCGATCGTTACGAGTCTGCCACTGATTAATCTGAATAATCAGTTGCTGAATGACAGCATCGATGCATGGGTTTCCGAAATAGAAAAATCCCAGATTCTCGTTTTCTCAGGCGGATTTTCGGCCGGAGATGAACCCGACGGCTCTGCGAAGTTCATCGTGAATGTCCTGAAAAACCAGAAAATGAAGGAGGCAGTGCACAAACTGCTGGAGCGTGACGGGATGATTCTCGGCATATGCAACGGATTTCAGGCCCTCGTAAAATCTGGTTTGCTGCCTTATGGTGAGATCCGCGATCTGGATGAAAATTCAGCTACGCTAGCGCACAATGCAATCGGAAGACATATTTCGCAAATGGTTGAAGTGCAGGTTACCAGTGATGCTTCACCATGGCTGCAAGGAATGAAGGGACAGAAATTTACAATTCCGATTTCGCACGGTGAAGGACGGTTTGTAGCATCTAAAGACCTGATTGCCGAACTTTTCGAAAACGGACAGATTGCCACGCAATATGTAGATCCGGATGGAAATATCGCGCACGGAATGCCTTACAATCCGAACAATTCATTTTTTGGAATTGAGGGGATTTCGAGCAAAAGCGGAAAGATTTTCGGAAGAATGGGGCATCCGGAACGATTTGCTGAAGGACTGTTCCGCAATATTCCCGATGCGAATTATCACAATATTTTCAAAAACGGGGTAGATTATTTCGGCCGCTAAAATCTTACAGATCGTTTTACTGTAGAAAACTGAAATAATCTGTCAGATATTTCGGGTAAATCAGCAGTGCCACGAGAATAGCGGCAATTGTCAGGAAAAGCACGGCTCCAGCTGCGGCGTCCTTGATGAATTTAATTCTGGAATCGAACTCCGGCTGAATGATGTCGCAGATTTTTTCAATGGAAGTATTCAGAATTTCGCAACTCAGCACAGCAAAAGAACAGAGCAGAATCAGCGAGGCATCCACTGAACTAAGTTTCAGAAATGCAATCAGAAAAAGATTGATAATCAGTGCAAAAATCTGAATCTGAAAATTTCTCTCTGACTGCATCATTAAGAAAATTCCGTGGAAGGCGTTAAAAAAACTCCTGTTGATGGGTGGTTTTCGCATGGAAGGATTAGGTTTTTGGCAGGTAAAAAGTTCCAGCTTGCTGTCAGCTGCATCGTTTTAATTCCTATTTTTGATCAAAATCAATAAATGAAGAGCATATTTACTTTTTGCACGCTATTTCTTACCACACTTTTATTTGCGCAGCAGTACAAAGATAAAATATCCAGGGAAATGTGCAGCTGCGTAAAAGAGGTCAACACTACAGGAAAATCCCAGAAGCAGCTCGAACTGCAGCTTGGTGTCTGTATGTTGAAATCTGCTCAGCCTTTTCACCGGGAAATTAAAAGAGATTATAATATCGATGTGAGAAGCGATATTAATAATGAACAGAAAATGGAAGAACTGGGATCGCATTTCGGCATGATCATGGTGACCGGTTGTCCGGAAGTTCTGGAGAAGTTTATGGGTCCGTCTTTTTTTGATGATAGCTCGGGCGATCAAAGTGAAATGCAGATGATTAACGGCAGAATTACAAAAATTGAAAAGCAGGATTTCATCGTGTTCAGTATTGCCGGTGACAACCGTGTTCTCACAAAACTGTACTGGATTTCCAGAGTGGATTCGGATATCGATTTACCGAATGATTTCCAGTCGCTTCTCAACAAAAGAGTCACTGTTTCTTATGTTTCCACGGAGATTTTCGACCAAAGAACGCAGCAGTACAAAAGCGTAAATGTTATTGCCAGTCTCCAAACCGATTAATCATTGATTTGTTGATAACTTAGAGGCCACTTTGCGGCAAAATTCTGCTTCCAATTAGCTATATTTGTAAAAATTATAATTCTAAAATGAAGTTTATTGTTTCAAGTAGTGATCTGCAAAAAGCACTGCAAACGGTCAGCGGTGTAATTTCAAGTTCGCAATCCCGTCCCATACTGGAAAATTATCTATTTGAACTCGAAGAAAATAATTTAAAATTAACAGCTTCCGATGGTGAAACAACACTGATTACTTCTCTTGAGGTAAAAAGTGACGATACGGGAAAGTTCGCAGTTCCTGCAAAAATATTTCAGGATTTTGTGAAAACTTACGGAGAGCAGCCGTTAACGCTTTCAGTGAAGGACAACGCAGAAGGAACAGGCAGTATTCTGGAAATTCTCGATGAGAAAGACAATTTCGCTGTTGCGCTGGACAATGCTGAAGATTATCCTGAACTTCCGGAATTCGATGCGGCTCAAAGTGTGAAAATTCCTTCCGGAGTTCTTTCTGAAGCACTTACCAACACGCTTTTTGCTACCAGCAACGATTCGCTCCGTCCTGTGATGACCGGCGTTCTTTTTCAGTTTACAGAAGATGAAACCAATTTCGTTTCAACCGATTCTCACAGACTGGTGGTGTATAAAAGAAAAGACCTGATTTCCGAACCGATGGAATTCATCATGCCGAAAAAACCTTTGAGTATTTTCAAAAATATTCTTGCGTCCACTTCGGATGAAGTTACGATTGAGTTCAACGAAAACATGGCGAAATTCACTTTCGGAAACAATATCTGGATCTGCAGACTGATCGACGGGAAGTATCCGAATTATTCAGCGGTCATTCCGAAGGAAAATCCGAATATTCTCACGATTAACCGTAATCTCCTTTTGAACGCAATTCGCAGGGCATCCATCATGTCCAATAAATCGACAAACCAGGTGCGCTTCAAGCTTTCCGGAAATATTCTTCACCTTCACGCGGAAGATACAGAATACGCAAACAAAGCAGATATGCAGATTCCGTGCGATTACAACGGTGAAGATATCAACATCGGTTTCAGCTCACGTTTTCTTACAGAAATGCTTTCGGTTTTAGGTTCGGATGATATCACGATGAAAATGTCGCAGCCGAACAGACCCGGAATTATCGAGCCGGTTGACGGTCTGGAAGATGAAGAAAATCTGCTGATGCTTTCCATGCCGGTAATTGGTATGTAAATCAGTTCATAAAAATAATAAATGCCGTTTCGTTCTGAAGCGGCATTTTTTGTAAAATAAAAAAGCGCAACTAAATTTGCTGCGCCGGTTTTGTGTAATTATTTACCCAGATAAGATTTCAAAATCTTGCTTCTGGTGTTGTGTTTTAGTCTTTTAATCGCTTTTTCCTTAATTTGGCGAACTCTTTCTCTCGTAAGATCAAACGTCTCACCGATTTCTTCTAGCGTCATCGGATGCTTACCGTTCAGACCGAAGTAAAGTCTTACCAAATCAGCTTCACGCGGTGTAAGCGTCTGCAGAGCACGTTCGATTTCAATCTGAAGTGATTCCAGCATCAGATCTTTGTCCGGACTTGGAGATTCACCGGAACGCAGAACGTCATAAAGATTGGAGTCTTCACCTTCAACAAGCGGAGCATCCATCGAAAGGTGACGGCCGCTGTTTTTCATAGATTCCTTGATGTCTTCCTCGCTCATGTCCAGCACTTCTGCAAGTTCTTCCGGAGACGGAGGTCTTTCGTTTTCCTGCTCCAGATGTGCATATGCTTTGTTGATTTTATTGATGGATCCAATTTTATTCAAAGGAAGCCTTACAATTCTGGACTGCTCGGCAAGTGCCTGCAGAATCGACTGGCGAATCCACCAAACCGCGTAAGAGATAAATTTAAAACCTCTGGTTTCATCATATCTTTTCGCTGCTTTCATCAGACCAAGATTTCCCTCGTTAATCAGATCGGGAAGTGATAGTCCCTGATTCTGATACTGCTTCGAAACCGAAACCACGAAACGGAGGTTCGCTTTGATTAGTTTTTCAAGCGCTGCACGGTCTCCGGCACGGATTTTTTGTGCCAGTTCCACTTCTTCATCAGCGGTAATCAGTTCCACCTTGCCGATTTCCTGAAGATATTTGTCTAAAGATGCGGTTTCCCTGTTGGTAACCTGCTTGGTTATTTTTAATTGTCTCATTTATAAAAACTAGAGCCCTGTTTATTGGGCTCATTTAAATATACGCTCAGTTGCAGCGAAAGGTTACAATTATTAAGAAAAATTTTACATCGGGTTCATTTTTAATGTTCTGAATTGTAATAAATTTGGGTTTTTCCCGGTTACGATTGCTATCTTCGCTTTCAGCAACAATTGATTTTTTTTTCGGATGAATAACATGAGGTGGCTTGTTTTTGCCACGCTGGCTGCAATTTTTTATCTGGCGCATGATTATATACTGAAGAATGTTTCAGATAAAATGAATTCCGTTGTATCCGGATTTCTGCTGAGTCTGTGCGCATTTATAATTCTGGGTGTTTACCTTGGTTTTCAGCTGATAACCGGAACCAGATTTGAGAAAATCAAACTTTCGGATTTCGGAAGTCTGTCTTTTGCCGGACTTTTCCTCGCTCTCGCAACGATTAGTTTTATTAAAACTTTCGAAAATCAGGCGCCTTTCAGTGTTGCAATTCCATACATTTATGTAGTGATGATCGTGCTTGGCGTAGTTTGTGGAGCCGTCTTTTTTAAAGAGCCGGTTTCCCTTACGCAGATTCTGGGAATTGCGCTATGCTGCATCGGTCTTTTTTTGGTTGTGAAATAACTGCAGTTTCTAACCAATAATTTCGCTTTTGAAATATGATTCATACCGGAATTTATTCCCGCAAATTTCTCTAACCGTCTGCTTTTCGGTATTTTTGCAAAATCCTGCAATTTTCAGTTGCGGATACTATTTAAATGGCTGACGAAAGAGAATATATAGAAGTTTACGGCGCACGTGAACACAATCTGAAGAACATCGACGTAAAAATCCCGCGGAACGAACTGGTGGTAATCACCGGCTTATCCGGATCGGGAAAGTCGTCGCTGGCTTTTGATACCATTTTTGCTGAGGGACAAAGGCGGTATATCGAAACGTTTTCGGCATATGCAAGGCAGTTTTTAGGCGGTCTGGAAAGGCCGGATGTCGATAAAATAGAAGGACTTTCACCGGTAATTGCGATAGAGCAGAAAACCACGAATAAAAATCCACGATCTACGGTCGGTACAGTAACAGAACTCTATGATTTTCTGAGACTTCTCTATGCAAGAGTTTCTGATGCATATTCCTTAACCTCCGGAAAAAAACTGGTTAGCTACACCGAAGACCAGATTCTGGAAACCATCCAAGAAAATTACGCAGGTGAAAAAGTAATGCTGCTTGCTCCGGTTGTACGTTCCAGAAAAGGACATTACCATGAACTTTTTGTACAGCTTGCCAGAAAGGGTTACGGCCAGGCCAGAATTGACGGATCCATTCAGGATATTGAATACGATTTAAAGCTCGATCGCTATAAAACCCACGATATCGATGTCGTTATAGACCGCTGGATCATCGGCGAAAATGCGACAGAACTCCGCATGGAGAAATCGCTGCGAACTGCGATGGAAATGGGAGAGGGAATCATTGGAATTCAGAAACTGGGCAATGATGAAATCGAATATTTTTCGAAGAACCTCATGGATGATGATACGGGGCATTCACTTGCATTACCGGAACCGAATACGTTTTCTTTTAATTCACCAAAAGGCAGCTGCACGAACTGTAAAGGTCTGGGAACTATCCGAAAGGTCAATACGGATTATTTTGTGGAGAATCCGAAACTTTCCATCAGTCAGGGCGCTTTGCTGCCTTTGGAAGATATCCGAAGCAATAAATGGGTTAATACGCAGATTAAAAATATTCTTGAACTTTTCGATGCCGGACTTTCCACACCGTTTTCACAGATTCCGCAGGAAGCCGTAGATTACATTTATTACGGTGCGCAGAAAGAGGTTGGAAAAGAACTGAAACACGCCGGGATTACCAAGAAAATCAAGGTGAATTTTGAAGGACTGGTTCCTCTGGTTGAAGGTTTGATTGAAGACCGTGAAAATTACGACGCAGTTCTTCTGGAACGGCATTTTACCACCGAAGAAAGCTGTCCGGAATGTGGCGGAACAAGGTTGTTGCCGGCGAGTCTGTCATTTAAAATCGACGGAAAAAATATTGCCGAAGTAAATGCGTTGAGCCTTTCAGATTTAAAAGTCTGGCTTCAGCAGGTACGTCCGAAATTTTCTGAAAAGAACAAAATTATTGCGCACGAAATTCTCAAAGAAATCGAAACGCGGCTGCAGTTCTTGCTGGATGTCGGGCTCGATTATCTGAGTCTGAGCCGTAGTTCGAGAACACTTTCTGGTGGTGAATCGCAAAGAATCCGGCTTGCCACACAAATCGGCTCACAACTCGTGAATGTGCTTTATATCCTGGATGAACCGTCAATTGGTCTTCATCAGCGCGATAACGAAAGACTGATCAGCTCGCTAAAAAATCTTCGTGATATAGGAAATTCCGTTCTTGTGGTGGAGCATGACAAGGACATGATCATGGAAGCCGACGAAATTCTTGATATCGGACCGCGAGCCGGAAAATACGGCGGCGAGGTTCTGTGGCAGGGAAAACCAAAGGATTTACTGAAAGCAGATACGATTACGGCTGATTATATTTCAGGAAAAAGAAGTATCGAAATTCCTGCGGAAAGAAGGGCCGGAAACGGAAAATCTATTGTGCTGAAAGGTGCTTCCGGAAATAATCTGAAAAACGTCAATCTCGAAATACCTTTAGGCAAACTTGTCGTTGTGACCGGAATTTCCGGAAGCGGAAAATCTTCGCTGATCAATGCGACGCTTTATCCGATTCTGAACAGACATTTCTACCGTGCCGTTCAGGAACCGCTTCCTTATAAATCGATTGACGGACTGGGTAATATCGACAAAATTGTGGATGTGGACCAGACTCCGATTGGAAGAACGCCGCGCTCAAATCCCGCAACCTACACCGGGATGTTTACCGATATCCGCAATCTGTTTGCCGAACTTCCGGAATCTAAGATTCGGGGATATAAACCCGGAAGATTTTCATTTAATGTGAAAGGCGGCCGCTGTGAAACCTGTCAGGGTGGCGGTTTGAAAGTCATCGAGATGAATTTTCTGCCGGATGTTTACGTCCACTGCGAAACCTGCAACGGAAAACGCTTCAACCGTGAAACGCTGGAAGTGCGTTACAAAGGAAAATCGATTTCGGATGTGCTCGAAATGACTATTGATGAAGCGGTGGATTTCTTCCAGCCGATTCCAAGAATTTTTGCAAAAGTTAAGACGCTGCACGATGTCGGACTCGGTTATATTACGTTAGGACAACAATCGACAACGTTAAGCGGCGGTGAAGCGCAGCGTATAAAACTCGCAACGGAACTCGCGAAAAGACAAACCGGAAATACGCTTTATATTCTGGATGAACCTACGACCGGACTGCATTTTGAGGATGTGAAAATCCTGATGGATGCCATTCAAAAACTGGTGGATCTGGGTAATTCATTTATCATCATCGAACACAATATGGATGTGATAAAACTGGCAGACCATATCATCGATATCGGACCGGAAGGTGGAAAACACGGCGGAAAAATCGTAGCGGAAGGAACCCCGGAAGAAATAATTAAGTCCAGGAAATCACTTACCGGAAAATTTCTGAAAAAGGAACTCAAATAAAAGGTCCCAAAAAATTAAAAAATCATGGCAATACTTGTTACAGGAGGTTTAGGATACATTGGTTCGCACACGGTTGTTGAACTGCTTCAGAATGGATTTGAAGTGGTGATTGTGGATGATCTTTCGAATTCTGAAAGGTTTATACTGAACAATATTGAGGAAGTTGCGGGAAAAAAACCGGTGTTTTATCCTTTTGATCTTAAAAGAAAAGAACTGCTGTCTCAGGTGTTCGACGCGCATCCAATTGAAGGCTGCATCAATTTTGCCGCATTCAAAGCTGTTGGCGAAAGTCAGGAAAAACCGCTCGATTATTACGAAAACAACCTTTTTTCGCTGATTAATATTCTGCAGGAATTCAAAAAAAGGAATATATCAAACTTCATTTTCAGCTCATCGTGTACGGTTTACGGACAGGCAGACGAAATGCCGATCGACGAAAACACGCCTTTGAAAACGCCTGAATCTTCCTACGGAAAAACGAAACAGATGGGCGAAGAAATTCTGATCGATTTTGCGAATGCCTATCAGAAAAAAATATCTCTGTTGAGGTACTTCAATCCTATTGGCGCGCATCCTTCTGCAAAACTCGGCGAACTTCCGATTGGAATTCCGAACAATCTGATTCCATATGTTACACAAACCGCTGCCGGAATCCGCGAAAAACTTTCTATTTGGGGCGATGATTATCCAACGCCGGACGGAACGGCAATCCGAGATTATATTTACGTGGTGGATCTTGCAAAAGCACACGTTGCGGCACTGAAAAAACTGATGTCTCAGAAATCAGAAACGGTTATCGACATCTACAATCTCGGAACAGGAAAAGGTTCGTCCGTACTGGAAGTGGTGCAGGCATTTGAAGCGGCCAATGATGTAAAGGTTCCTTATCAGATTTGTGAAAGACGCGCCGGAGATATCACCGTTGCTTATGCAAATGCCGACAAAGCGGAAAAAGAACTGGGCTGGAAAGCAGATACGACGCTGGAAGAAGCGTTACGTACAACCTGGGAATGGCAGAAGTATTTGGAAAACAGAGGTTAAAAAATTAAGAAATCATATAAAAAAAATCAGGACTCCAAAATTTCAGTCCTGATTTTTTTAGAATATATTTACCTTACATTGGTGGCATATCGTCGCCACCGTCTGCATTGTTGTTAATGTCTTTTTTACGTTTTGGTGCAGCAACTTTTTCACCCTGCTTGAAGCGGTAAGTAAAGGAAAGATTAAAAGTTCTCGGCATCCATCTCATATCCTGATCTCTTTCAAAGCCCGGACCGAAATTAATCGAACGTCTTGCTCTGCTTCCGAAAATATCCTGCACGTTGAAAGCAATCGTTCCGTTTCCGTCCCAGATTGTTTTATTGGCACCGAAATTTACTACATACATCGGTTTTCTTTCGCTCGATGCTGTTTTTTCACCACCGTGAAAGAAGCCCTGCAGCTGCAGATTCATGGTCTTATCAACCTTGAATGTATTGGTAAGACGTATTCTGGAAGAAAATCCGCTACCGTCAAAATCCATCGGCTCAAGCATCAGCACAGGATCGTAGTACGAACCGGTCGATTTATATCCGTACAGGTCGACATTGGCCATAATTTTCCACCAGCTCAGTAAGTCTGCAGTAGCATTCAGGTCCAGGCCATAGCTCGATTCAGTACCGATGTTGTAAGGCCTTGATGTAAAACTGCCCGGTCCATCCTGAAATACCACCATCTGAATTTCATTTTCCGTATGTTTATAATACAGCGTAGGATTTATCGTGAAATTCTTTTTCTGAATAGCATACCCGAGTTCAAAGGAGTTGGTGTACTGCGGATTCAGATCAGGGTTACCCATGAATTTGTTTCGGTTATCGTTGAATGATGAGAAGGGCACCAGGAACCAGGATCTTGGTCTTCTGATTCGTCTGGAATAATTAAGCAAAAGCTGATTGTTATTTTCGCCGATATCATAACTCAGGAATGCGCTCGGGAAAAAGCCGAGATAATCTTTCTTGATATCTGCATTTGCTCCGATTTGATCGTTAAAAACTACACCAATGTCCGAATGTTCAGCCCTTAAACCAAGCTGATATCCGAATCTGTCGATTTTACTTCTGAACTGCGCGTAAGCCGCGTTGATCGTTTCTTTATAAATCGTGTTGCTTGTAAAGTCCGGAAGTACGGTGAAATTTACATCATCTAAAGATTCCTCAACCCGGTAATCGTAGTCGTTTACGTTACGGTCAATCCGGTAACCAGCTTCAAGTTTGGAGTTTTCACCGATCGGTAATTCATAATCCACCTTTCCGATAATCGTTTTGTTGGTGGTGTACTGGTCTATTAAATTTCGCAGTACGAATGAACCGTTTTCAGTTTCACGTACTCTTGAAAAATCATCATTTTTGCTGTTCTGAATACTGAAAGACGTATAAATCATCTGTCCTTCATCATCAATTTTATGGTCGAGACCGATGTCTCCCTGCCACGAGAAATTATTTCCTGAACCCTCGCTGTATCGTCCCGTCGAAGCTAAAAGGCTGTTTCCTCCGTCATATGAGAAATAATCTACATCACCCGTGCTTTCATTATCCGAATGGCGCACCATTCCCGAAAGATTAAATGCCGTTCGGTCGGTAATATCCACCGTAAATCCTGCGTTTGCATTATAGAATCTGTTTTCGGAATTGGAAATACTCTCCTGATCTTCAAAACGTGTCACCTGATTGTTCGCATCAAAAAACCTTGTTTTGGTTTTGCTTACACCGCGTCTTTCATTGTAACCTCCGCCGCCGTTCAGGAACCACGTCCAGTTTCCGCGACGCCAGCTTAAGTTGGTGTTCAGGTTGGTGCTCGGAAGATAGCCTACAGAACCTGTAACACTTCCGTTAAAGCCCATTCCTTTTGCTTTTTTCAGGATGATATTCAGAATACCGGCAGTTCCCGACGCTTCAAATTTTGAAGAAGGATTGGTAATTACCTCAATTCTTTCAATCTGATCTGCAGGAATCGACTGCAATGCATTGGCGCCACTGTCAATTCCGAGCAGTGAAGACGGTTTACCGTTAATTAGAAAACGTACGTTGGAATTTCCTCTCATCGAAACCGTTCCGTCGGTATCTACAGCAACAGAAGGTACATTGCTCAGCACATCCTGAAGATTACCGCCTTTGCTGATAACATCCTGCGAAGGATCGTACACTTTTTTATCGAGTTCCACTCTGTAAGGCCGCGTTGTTGCAGTGATTACAACGCCTTCAATTTCCTGAGTTTTCAGTGCGGTGGATGAAGTTTCGGGTTCCAGTACGATATTTTCCAGCCGTCCTCCGGTAATATTGCGTTCTGCCGTATATTTTTTGAAATCGATGGCATCAACCGTTACCGTATAATCTCCGGGCATTAGTTGTACGGTATAATTACCGTTTTCATCGGTAAGCGCTGCATCGCTGTACAGCATATTTATTTTGCTGCTGAAGTTGATCGATGCGTAAGGCATTGGCTGATTCTGGCTGTCGACGATGGTACCGCTGACCGTAGTTTTTTCCTGTGCAAATGCGAGGGTTGCAGCGGTAACGGTAAGGGTAAGAGCAAGTGATTTTCTGGTAATCAGACGTACGATTTCTGTTTTAGTCATACTGGAGTTTTAACTTTGCAAAGAAACTGCTAAAACCGCGTTCCGGTTTTATATTTTTTGCAATAAATATTGTGCTATTTTAAATTATCTTAAATGTTTATACCCGATTAGAGTAGAAAATCGGTAAAAAGTTACATTCAAAACTGTTAAAATTTTGCTAAATCTTTATTTAATGTTCTTAGAGTTCAGCCATTCCTGATAATCTCTGGCGTTTTTCGCATGCTCTGTATCGCTGGCAGTGAATCTGTGGAAGCCGAACTTGTCGGGATCTGCAGCCATAAAAATATAATTGTGCTGTTCGGGATTCAGAACCGCATCAACGGAATTTTTATCTGTAATACAAATCGGTCCTGGTGGAATTCCGGCATTTGCGTATGTGTTGTAAGGTGAAGGATGTCTTAAATGTCTGTACAGTACTCTGCGGATTGGCGTGGTGAAATTAGTGTCCTTGTTAATTGCGTAAATTACGGTAGGATCACTCTGCAGTTTCATGCCTTTTCTGTAGCGGTTCAGGTAAAGTCCGGCAATCGTTTTCATTTCATCCGGTTTGCCGCCGCTTTCCTTGTAAACGATGGAGGCAAGTGCGTAAATCTGATCACGCGTGAGTCCGCTCGACTTTTCTTTTGCGATTCTCTCGGCAGTCCAGAATTCTTTATACTGATCATCGAATTTCTTGAAGAACTCGTCTGGTTTTACCGTCCAGAAAAAGTTGTAGGTGTCCACAAAGAAATATTTCTTGAGGTCTTCCGCATTTTTATATCCGCGCTCAACTGCTATTTTATTCAGGGCGTTTACAAAACGCAGTGAATCCACTTCGGTTTTGCGTGCAACGCGGCCCACCATCTGATAAACATCCCCGAAATCGCCGATTCTGAACGTGTTCTCCGTCTGGTTTCCGGCTTTAATCATGTTAACGAGATCGGTGTTGTTGGTTCCGCTTTTCACACGGTATCTTCCGGGATGAAAGTAGCGGTCCATATTTTTATCGAGTGCCACTGCTTCAAAAGCTTCCCTGTCCTGTACATACGGTCCGATGGAATCCAGGATCTGCCTGAAGTTTGCTCCGGTCGGAACATGGAAATATCCTTCCTTCTCCACATTATCCGAGAAATATTTCTTGTAATAATTATATCCGAAATAACCTCCGATCAGCAGTGCCAGCGCGGCGATTACACCAATAATTGAACAACCTTTTTTCATAATTTTCTGAGCGAAATAGTACGGAGAAAGTTTCCGCAATTTATTTTTTTCTGAACGGCGGGTTTTTCTTATCCGCGATTCTAAATATTTATTTTTCCATTAAAAACCATTTTTGCCGGACCTTCCAGCCAGACATCGGTAAATCTGCCATCCTGTTTTTTTGCATACACCTTCAGATTTCCGCCGAGCACTTTGATCCGCACTTCATCCAGATTCTGCTGTTCCATCCAGGTCAGCGCAGCAGCTGTAACGCCGGTTCCGCAACTGTACGTTTCGTCTTCCACGCCGCGTTCGTAAGTTCTTACAAACAACTCCTGTTCAGACAAAGGCTGCACAAAATTCACATTGATTCCTTCCGCCGCATAATTCTCCGAGTTCCGGATACGCTTTCCTTCACCGAATACATCTGTATTTTCCACATTTTCCACGAATTTCACGTAATGCGGCGAACCCGTATTCAAAACGAACGATTCCCCGTCTTTTCTTGCGGTTTCAACATCGATCATTTTCAGTTTAATTTCTGAACCGTTCACTTCGCCTTCATGCGCACCGTCGATTGCGTTAAAGTGGCAGCGGTCTTCAAAAATGTTCAGAAAATGGGCAAATGCCACGATACATCTCCCGCCGTTTCCGCACATCGTGCTTTCGCGTCCGTCGGAATTGTAGTACACCATTTTAAAATCGAAGCGTGCGGCATCGTCATCATTTTCAAGCAGGATCAGTCCGTCTCCGCCAATTCCGAAACGTCTGTCGCAGAGTTTCAGGATCAGATTTTCTTCTTTCGGAAACTGCAGGTCGCGGTTATCGATCATCACAAAATCGTTCCCTGTTCCCTGATATTTATAAAACTGAATGCTGTGGTCCATACGGTAAAAAGCAGATTCGGCGTAAATGCGCAAAATCAGCGTGCAAAATTACGCATTAACCGTGGTTGGTGATGTTAAATAAATCACAAAAAAATGAACATTGAATTGCTGTGACTTTTATTTGTTGATATATTTGGATATTTAATGAAAGATTTTTATTGAGTAAATCAAAATAAATGAGCGTTCCATACTAAATCAAAAAAGGTGCTGATTCGCGTATATTTTAATTATTACAAAATTTCATTCTGAAATTGTCATTCACTTTGAGAAGAAAATTAGCGCAGCAGAGTTAATATCAATTAAGAACGAAAGCAATTTTATCCAGAGAAATTTATAGAATTCGAAGAAAAAGGTAATTCCTGACTTTGCCTTAATCCATAAGTAGGTGAGATTTACTTGGATTTAATTCATGGAGCCAAATAAATATCCCTCAAAATTCATATCTGATAACCTATGACACAAGAAATCCCGAAATTCTACGAAACCTTCAATCCGGTGCTGGAAACACTACAGACTAACGATAATATATCTCGTGCTCATTTACGTGAAATTGTAATTAAGAATTATTACTCGCACATTCCGCAACATTTGCTTGAGCAAAAAATAAAAAGTGGTGATGTGCTTATTCATAATAGAATTAATTGGGGAATTTCTTATCTTAAACAAGCAGGTTTCTTAATACATCCGAAAAGAGGTGTTGTAAAACTAACTGAAAAAGGAATTAATCACAAAAATAAAGTTACACTGCAATTGGTTAAACAGGAAATAGAAAAATTAAATCCATTTACTGATTCGAAAACGAAGAAAACTATTGTTGACGAAGACGTAAAAGAAGAAACTCCGGAGGACTTGATCAATGAGGGTTTTTCTCAAATAGAAAAAGAAGTGAAGAAGGATCTTTTGGACAGATTAAAATCTATGGATCCTTACTACTTTGAAAAGGTCATACTAATACTGTTGAAAAAAATGGGATATGGAGAATTTATTGAAACTTCTAAATCTTCAGATGGGGGAATAGACGGGATAATTAATGAAGACAAACTTGGATTGGATAAGATCTACATTCAGGCAAAACGCTTTACTGAAAATAAGGTGAGAGAAAAAGAAATACGTAATTTTATAGGAGCAATGAGCGGTGATACTAATAAAGGTGTTTTTGTTACCACTTCATTATTTGATAAAGGTGCAGAAGAGAAGGCTAGAAAGGCACACCACAAAATAATATTAATCGATGGGTTTAAACTTGTTGATTTGATGCATGAAAATAATGTTGGGATTCAAATAAAATCAACTTACGAAGTGAAGCAGATAGATGAAGACTTTTTTATAGAGCAGTAACAAAGACCAAGGAATGAACAGTAATTTTCTTAAACTCACCACAATTCTGTTTCTTTTAATGCTTGCTGTATCCTGCAGAAAGGACGACTGCTTCACGCCGCCCGAACCTGTAGTATTCGAATTTGTGGATGTCAATAATCAGAATATCCTGCAAAACGGTACCATTGATATAAGCATAATCACGGTGCAGGAAAATACAGGAAACGGAAATTATTACGGCGTGTCTGTTCGCGCAACAGAAGATCACAAAGTTATTCCCGAAAGAATCGGCCACTTTAACGGCTCCAAAAATTACCTGGTGATACTGAATTTGCCTTCTCAGGTGAAAACTTTTGAGTTCAATGTGCAATCGTCAGCAATCAACGGTGAATGCACCGGCTACAGAATTGATCAGATCGGTTTTTCTAATGTTACTGCGACAACACAACCGGGCTTTTACCGTATTGTGATTGATTAAACGATTTTTCGGCTTTGTAGAACATTCTTCATCCCCAATAATCACCGGAAATTCAGACAACATCCGCTTCTTGAAATAGCAGCCGCTGAATTTTGATGTCATTTATTCTGCATAATTCCGGATGGATTTTTTCCATTCCCGGTAACCGATGACGGCAAGTACCGTGAAAATCAAATACTGCACAGAAGTAATTCCCAGTCCTTTGTAGATGTACATCGGCACAGAAATGACGTCGCCGATGATCCAGAAAATCCAGTTTTCAATCCGGCGTTTTGCCATGAGCCACATTCCGACCAGAAAAATCGCGGTGGTAAAAACATCGAGCCAGTTTGCCCAGTCCAGATGTTCGAGATTCGGTGAAATGCCCGCAAAACTGAATCCGTTATCAATCCAGGGTTTGTAATAATAGATGACGGTTACAAAGACAAGACTGAACACAAACAGCGCTGCTGCAAAAATCCACTCTTTGTTTTTAGTCCACGAAACTTCAACGTGTACGTGGTCTTCCGAGTTTGTACTCCATAAAATCCAGCCGTAAATACTCATGATCGTGTAATAGAAATTGATCATCATATCGCCGAGTAGTCCGAAATTGTACAGGATATAGACAAAAAGCGCTGTTGAAATTATTCCAGTCGGGTAAACCCAGATATTTTTCCGCACTGAAAATATCACACTTAACAGTCCGAAAAAAACCGCTACCGCTTCCAGAACAATCTGCGTCGTGGTATAGGTTTCATACGGTTTCAGAAAGAGATCGTAAAGATTCATGCGTCAAAGATAAAATAACACGCAGAACATGCATGCAGAGATGTCCGGATTATTGCGGTGAAAACCTCAGGAAAACAAAATAACCGCCCTCAAAATGTTAATAACTCATAATAATTTATATTTTTGAACAACAAAAAAACAATACATGTCGAATATTTGGAAAACCAAACCTCTGGAAAGACTGATTGCGGAAGCAAGTGATGAAGAAAAAGGTTTGAAAAAAACGCTCGGAGCTCCGGCTTTGGTTGCGTTGGGAATCGGGGCAATTATCGGAGCCGGATTATTTTCGCTTACCGGAATTGCAGCTGCAGACAATGCAGGTCCCGCCGTTGTTTACTCTTTTATTCTTGCAGCTTTGGGATGTGCTTTTGCCGGCCTCTGTTATGCTGAATTTGCATCGATGATTCCTGTTGCGGGAAGTGCTTATACATATTCCTATGCAACGATGGGAGAATTTATCGCCTGGATTATCGGCTGGGATCTGGTCCTGGAATATGCGCTCGGAGCAGCGACTGTTGCGGCAAGCTGGTCGCAGTATGTTGCAAAATTTTTGGCAGGTCTTGGCATACAGTTACCCAAGGAAATTCTGTACGGACCGTGGGAAGGCGGCATCGTGAATCTGCCGGCGATTCTGATCGTTTTTCTCCTTTCTTTGCTTTTAATTCGTGGAATGCGCGAATCTGCGGTGGCGAACAACATTCTGGTAATCCTGAAAGTTGCCGTGGTAATTGTGTTTATAGTTCTGGGCTGGAGTTTTATCAATCCTGCGAACCACGAACCTTTTATTCCGAACAATCCGGGTGAAGAAATGCTGAAAACGGGACAGATCGGTTTCTTTGATTTCTTTAACAGCGATTATTTCGGACATTACGGCTGGAGCGGAATTCTGCGTGCAGCAGGTGTGGTGTTCTTTGCATTTATCGGTTTTGATGCGGTCAGTACAGCTGCGCAGGAAGCTAAAAATCCACAGCGGAATATGCCAATCGGAATTATCGGTTCACTAATCGTTTGTACTATTCTCTATGTATTATTTTCCTACGTTCTTACCGGTTTAGAAAACTATATCAACTTTAAAGGTGATGCGAGTCCGGTAAATACAGCGTTTGCGCGAACCGGTTATCACTTCCTGAATTCTGCACTGACGATTGCGATTATTGCAGGTTATACGTCGGTGATGCTGGTAATGCTGATGGGGCAAAGCCGTGTATTTTATTCAATGAGTATCGACGGACTGCTGCCAAAATTTTTCAGCAAGCTGCACGATAAAAACAGAACACCTTATATCACGAATATTATTTTCATGTTCTTTGTGAGTATTTTCGCGGGTTTTGTTCCGGTTTCAGATCTCGGTCATATGGTGAGTATCGGAACGCTGTTCGCATTCTCGCTGGTTTGCATCGGTGTTATTGTGATGAGAAAAAAACATCCGGAAGCGAAACGCGGTTTCAGGGTTCCTTTGGTTCCGTTTGTGCCGATTCTGGGAGTAATTGTCTGCGTCGCTTTGATGGCCGGCTTACCGATTGAAAGCTGGGAGCGTCTCGGAATCTGGCTGGCTTTGGGTCTGCTGATTTATTTCGCTTACGGTAAAAGAAATTCGAAACTGCAGCAATAATCCGCTGACAATTTTATATGAATCCGTCTTAAATGAGAGACGGATTTTTTATTCTTAGAAAAATTTTGGGATGAGGTTTTTATCTTTATTAATGGTGCTGTCAGCGGTTTTTGTTCAGGCACAATCAGTTACTTTTACCAGTTTGCTGAATGACAAAATCAGTATCCGCGCGATTGAAATCTGGAAAGGCAGGGTGTATTATTCCGGCTCCGATTCCAAATTCGGATACGTTCATCTGAAAAATCCTGCCGACAAAAAACAGTTCAGGCTTTCGGAGAAAAAGCTGCAGTTCCGAACGCTTGCTCAGGACAGAAATGTGTTTTATGCGATCAGTATTGAAAGTCCGGCATATTTCTACAGAATCAGTAAAAAAGATTTTTCCTACAGAAATATTTATACCGATCACGACAAAAATGCGTTCTATGATGCGCTGATTTATTCAAATGGAATGTTTTACACCTTTAGCGATCCGAACGAAGATCTGCATCTGAAATTTGCGGAGTTTAATTATTTTGAAAATCAGTTTGTCGCTAAATATTACAAAGAACCCAAACTGTACGAAGGTGAAGCTGCTTTTGCCGCAAGCAATACCAATCTTGCTGCTTCAAGAAATTATATCTGGCTTGCAACCGGCGGCAAGAAATCGAGAATCTGGCGTTTGAACCGGAAAACCAGAATTTTTGAATCATTTGAAGTGCCTGTAATTCAGGGAACTTCTTCTCAGGGTATTTATTCGATCGATTTTTTTAAAGATCAGTTCGGAATTGCTGTGGGCGGCGATTACACGGTTCAGGATGGAAACATCAATAATATTGCAACCACTTTTGATGCCGGAAAAACCTGGCAGATTCAGGCTTCCGGCAATAATGCGGGTTATTCCACCTGCGTGAAAATCCGGCCGGGTTCCAAAGGAAAAGAAATCCTGGCAATCGGCGACCGGCATATTTCTTATTCAAGTGATTACGGAAAATCGTGGAAGAAATTATCCGACGAAAAAGGCTTTTACGTCTGCGAATGGATCAACCGGAACACCGTTGTTTTAGCAGGAAAGGACCGGATTGTAAAGATGGATTTCAGAGATTAAGTTATTCAAAATATCCTGAAATTCCGGAACTGAAGAATTACACTGTATTTTCACTATTGCAGGTTCGTGCTCTTTTTTTAATCCTTATTTTTGCAGCATGAATAAATCGTTCATCGACAAATACAATATTCCCGGTCCAAGATATACTTCCTATCCAACCGTTCCGTTTTGGGATGAAGCCGGATTTTCTGCTGAAAAATGGGAGGATACAGTCATACGTTCTTTTATCCAGAGCAACGCGGAGGAAGGAATCTCAATCTATATTCATTTACCTTTTTGTGAGGCTTTATGTACGTTCTGTGCATGTCATAAGCGCATTACCAAACAGCATTCCGTAGAAACGCCTTATCTGGAATCTGTGCTGAAAGAATGGGATCTTTATCTGGAACTTTTTAACGGTGAAAAGCCAAAAATCAAGGAACTTCATTTGGGAGGCGGAACTCCGACATTTTTCTCTCCCGAAAATCTGAAAATTTTGCTGGAAGGTATCTTTGCTAAAGCAGAAATCGCTGAAGAACCAGAATTTTCATTTGAAGGCCATCCGAACAATACGACAAAAGAGCATCTTCAGGTTCTGTTCGATCTTGGATTTACACGCTGCAGTTTTGGCGTGCAGGATTATGATTTTGAAGTGCAGAAAGCCATCAACAGAATTCAGCCTTTCGAGAATGTGGAAAGAGTGACAAACTGGGCGCGGGAAATCGGTTATAAAAGTATTTCTCACGATCTGGTTTTCGGTCTGCCACATCAGAACTGGGAAAAAATGGAACACACTATTCGCAGAACGATGGAACTGAAACCGGACCGGCTTGCCTTTTATTCCTATGCGCATGTTCCGTGGATCAAAGGCGTCGGGCAAAGAGGTTTCGATGAAAACGATCTGCCAAGCGGCGAAGAAAAACGCAGGCTTTACGAAAATGGAAAGCAGCTACTGGAAGAACTCGGCTACAGAGAAGTAGGAATGGATCATTTTTCGCTGGAGCACGACGATTTATACAAATCCATGCTGAACGGTAAAATTCACCGCAATTTCATGGGCTATTCATCAAGTAAAACACTTCTGATGATCGGTTTGGGAATGAGCGCGATTTCGGATTCGTGGTACGGATTTGCACAAAATGAAAAATCTGTCGAAGATTACCAGAAAAGGGTGGAAGAAGGAAAAATTCCGGTATTCCGCGGTCATATTCTCAATGAAGAAGATCTGATTATCAGACAGCATATTTTAAATTTGATGTGCCGTCTCGAAACTTCCTGGGATGTGCAGAATTACTTTCCGGAAATTGAAAATTCCATCGAAAAACTTAAAGAAATGGAAGAAGACGGGCTTGTCGAAATTTCGGAGAACACCATAAAAATTACAGAAAAGGGCAGGGCATTCACGCGAAATGTTGCCATGACTTTCGATTTGCGCATGCTCCGCAACAAACCAGAAACCAGAATTTTCTCGATGACGGTGTAGCTTTACTGACGCACTTTCAGAAAGTTCTGAAAATTAAAAGCTTAAATATTGTTAAATTTTCTGAGCTTTATTCACTATATTTGCCGACTGAATTTTAACCTAGACATCATATGCAAGGAAAAGGATTTATTACGCTGGTTGCCGTAATCCTCGGGTTGATATGCCTTAACGAACTGCTGCCAAGTTGGTATGCATCTAAAGTAGAAAATCAGGCTGCTGCCATCGCCGGTAACGATCCTGTGAAATACCAGAAAGAAATGGCGCGTCTTTCCAAGGATACGCTGAATCTTGGTTTTACAAAACTCTACTACACCAAGGCGAAAGAAAAAGAAATGAAGCTGGGTCTCGACCTTAAAGGAGGGATCAACGTGTTGCTTGAAATCAATCAGCGCGACCTGGTAAACAACCTGACCAACTTCTCTACAAATCCGGTGCTGATTGAAGCACTTGACCGAACAGATCAGGTTCAGAAAAATTCGACAGGAACCTATATCGATAATTTCTTTGATCAGTTTGCTGCGGTAAACCGTGAAAAAAATACCAACCTTAAACTTGCCGATCCGGAAATTTTTGGGAATACCAATCTTTCCGAAATCAAATACAACAGTACAGACGACGAGGTAAAAAGAATTATCCGCGACCGTATTGAACTTTCAACAGGTACAGCTTATGAAGTAATCCGTACGCGTATTGACAAAATGGGTGTTACGCAGCCAAACGTTCAGCGTGTACCGGGAACCGGAAGAATTTCTGTAGAAATGCCGGGTATCAAAGATATTGACCGTGTGAAGAAAATGCTTCAGACTTCAGCAAAACTGCAGTTCTGGGAAGTGCAGCAGATTCCGGAAGTTATGCCTTATTATCAGGAAGTTGCGAAAGCAGTTCAGATCAAAGGTGATTCCATGGGTGTTTCCAAAAACACCAATTTCCTTAAACTTCTCGGTGTTGATGTTCCTTACCAGAAATTTGGTCAGGGTTCCGCAAAACTTTCCGATACCGCAACTGTTAATAAAATCCTGAACAGCCAGATCGCAAAAGATCTAAGACCCAACAACCTGAAATATTCGCAGTTTATGTGGGGCTATAAGCCGGAATCGGCAGATCCTGATAATCTGGTAATGTATGTTACACGTGGTAACGCAAGTCAGAAAGCGCCTGTTGACGGTGCTGTGGAAACTGCAAATATTACCTACGACCAGCTTGGTCGCGTGGAAGTTTCCATGCAGATGGATTCCCAAGGAGCAAAAGACTGGAAAATTATGACGGAGAAAAACGTCGGAAAACCGGTTGCTGTTTCTCTGGATAACCTCGTTTATTCTGCACCTAATGTAAATGAAGCCATTCCAAACGGAAGTACCAGAATTTCCGGAAACTTCACGCAACAGGAAGCACAGGATCTGGTAGACGTTCTTGGCGCGGGTAAACTTCCTGCAAGTGCAAAAGTAGTGCAGGCAGATGTTGTTGGTCCGTCACTTGGACAGCAGTCTATTGACGCCGGTCTCTGGTCATTCATCATCGCATTCATTCTGATTATCGTTTACATGATTTTCTATTATGGTGGTGCCGGAATTTATGCGGTGATCGCTATGATCATCAACCTGTTCTATATTTTCGGAATCATGGATTCGGTTGATGCAACGCTTACTTTGCCTGGTATCGCAGGTATCGTGCTCTCGATGGCAATGGCTGTGGATACGAACGTAATTATTTACGAACGGACGAAGGAAGAACTCTTTGCGGGAAAAAATATCAAGCAGGCTTATACAGACGGTTTCAAACACGCACTTTCCGCGATTGTCGATGGTCACTTAACCACCATTCTTACAGCGGTAGTTCTTTATATCTTCGGAACCGGACCAATCAAAGGATTTGCGGTAACGCTGATTATCGGTATTCTGATGACGTTCTTTACCTCTGTACTTCTTTCCAGAGTAATGATCTTCAACAGACTGAACAAAAATAAAGGCCTTTCAGTTTGGACTGCGCCTACAAAAAACCTGTTCCGCAAAACATGGATTGCTTTTATCGAAAAAAGAAAAATTGCTTACATTTTCTCTTTGATTCTTACTGCAATCTGTCTCTTCTCGATCTTCACAAAAGGCTTCAAATTTGGAGTTGATTTCGAAGGAGGACGAAACTACGTGGTTAGTTTTGAAAAACCGGTAGATCCGAATCAGGCTAAGGAACAGTTGATTCCGCTCTTCAAGACAACGGACGGTCTGAATCAGGCTATTGATGTTAAAACTTTCGGAGGCAGCAATCAGCTGAAAATTACCACGGATTATAAAATTGACGATGAAAGTCTTGCAGCAGACCAGGAGATTGAATCCAAACTTTTCCAGGGACTGAAGCCTCAGTTGCCGGCAAACGCATCGCTCGCCGGATTTAAAAGTGCTGAAAAAGATAAGTACGGAATTGTTCAGTCTACTAAAGTCGGGCCGACAGTTGCAGACGATATAAAAACAGGAGGTACTTTTGCATTACTTGCAGCTTTGGCGGGAATCTTTATCTTTATTTTATTCCGTTTCCGCAGATGGCAGTTTTCTGCTGGTGCAGTTGTAGCGCTGCTTCACGATGCTATTATCGTTCTTGGTGCATACTCACTGTTCTATAATATCGCGCCGTTTAACATGGAAATTAACCAGGATTTCATTGCTGCGATCCTTACCGTTTTGGGTTACTCGATCAATGATACCGTAATTATCTTTGACAGAATCCGGGAATATCTGCGTGAAAGAAAATCGACCACGCTTGCCGGACTTTTTGATGATGCAATTTCCAGCACACTGGGAAGAACCTTCAACACCTCATTCACGACAATTCTGGTGCTGATCGCGATCTTTATTTTTGGCGGTGAAAACCTGAGAGGATTTATTTTTGCGATGTTGCTGGGTATTGGTTTTGGTACGTATTCGTCCATCTTCATCGCTTCTGCGATCGCTTACGATTTATTAAATAAAGGCAAGAAGGGAAAAGAAGGGGAGCCGATTTCTTACGATACGAAAAAAAAGAAAGCGTAATTAGCGCTCAACATTAAATAAATGAAGCCCGGTTTTTAGCCGGGCTTTATTGTGTTTAGTTTTCTGATTTTAAACTGATTTTCAGCATTGATTTCTACCCTGAAAGCTATTCTTAAACAGATGAAAATTTTTAAAAAATTCCCCGCGAAAGAATCCTCTTATCACGGGCAGTTTAATTAAAAAGCCTGTTCATCCTGTCGGAATTTATTCCTTAGAAAGAAATTAGACCGAGTGAAACAGCATAGTTTTCATCAAAGTTTGAAGTGCGGTAATATCCGAGTCGGTAATGGAAGCCGACACTGTAAGCCGATCCCAGGAAATTTCTCCAGATCAGTCCGGTTTCCTGGTACAGATGATCAATGGGTGTGAAATTAAACTGGTGATACTGTGGATTTTTGAAATCGCCAATTCCCGCAGAATATTTGAATTCCAGTCTGGAGAACCTTTTCCCGATGGTTTTAAATGTCCACGGAATGTGCTGTGTAAAATGCAGTCCAACAAATTTATCTGCATAAAAAGTTCCGGAAGGCATTGTGAAAAACGAGAATGAGGATTCGAGATTCAGCCTGCTCAGAAATGAATTCGAAAATCCGTCTGCTAGACCTGCAACTTCAAAATTTTTCCAGATCGGTGCGGTATCGGTTGAAAGTCCGCCGTAGAGTTTCAGATTCGTGGTTCCTGCTTTCGTCCTGAACTGATGTTCGGCAAGAGCTTCAGCGCGTGTGTATTTCATATTGGCGTCAAATGCTTCAATACCATGTTCCAGATTCAGAAAAAATTTCGGGTAACCGCTTTGCAGTGTAAATTTTCCGGACGGCGTCATAATGTTTCTGTCCTTCGGCGAATATTTGAAAAGTACCGACGTTTTGAAATCGCGGTAATCATTTGGCTGATTTCTGAACTGATAATCGAAAAGCGCGCGCTGTTTCTGATAATTGGCTCCGAATCTTACGGTAAGGCTGTTCGTCGCATCATATTCCCAGGACGCTCCGAATCCCTGAAAACTGTAAAAATTGGCATTGTAAAGATCACTGGTGAGGTCGCTGATCAGCGCCAAACCGTTGTACGTATTTCTCCTGAATCTGCCGACTGCGCCAACATCTTTCACATAATCAACTCTCAGGATTGAGTTTCGTACTTCTGACATTCGAAAATCAACGCCCGCACCAAATTTCCAGTCGCGGTCTTTGAAACCATAGGCAACATAAGCGTCCGGAGAAATGGATTTGTGGAATTTTTCGTTCAGTTTGGCGCCGAGTCCGACTCTGTAGCCTTCGTATTTGTTGTATTTAATTAACTGTGAAATATCGAAATCCACCATTCCGAGTCTTATTTTACCTTTAAGCAGATTTATGAGCTGGTTGACTTTCTTTTCGAGCCCGAGTTTATTTGTAAGGCTGTCGATATTTGCATAAGTGCGCATTTCGCGGTCGGTCAGTTCTTCGGTTCTGTACTGGTCCAGAAGAGATCCGTCTGCATTTTTTACCTGATACGTATAACCTTTAAAATCGGAAGCGTTTTGTTCAATATTCGTTTCAAAATCAAAAAACCTGTTTTTAATGTAGATGTAGTTACCGAAAGTTTTCTGACCGTCCGTTTTCAGGCTGTCCGTTTTTGGCTGTTCTTCTTTTTTGTCGCCGGATTTAGAATCTGTTTTTTTCTTTTCTTTTGTGTCGAATTCCTGCGTGCCTGCGATTCTTCTGATATCTTCGTTTACCAGAAACCATTTCCCGGAAATAAGCTGCCAGTTTGCGGTCATTGTGCCTTCGCGCGCATTTTTCGCATGGTTTTCAATTCGTTTTACGCCGTAGGTTTGCTGATCGATATAAAGTGATCCCGTGAATTTCCGGCGGTTTGCATTTTTCTTTGTGGTCACCGGTCTGTATTTGATGACGAAATTTTTTCGACCGTCTAAATCAACAGTGTCGGTAAGATAATAGCGGTAAAGTTTGCGGTTTTCGCGCTGCAGTATTCGCGGTGTTCTGCCCAGATTGGAAACACTGAGTGCAATAAATTCGTAAATCGGATTCTGCAGTCCGGAAATCCGGCTGTCGAGAATTTTAACATTTTCACCTTTACCTTTGGCGAACTGATGGAGCTGCGCTTTCTCCCACATAAAAAACTGGCTTTCCTGAACTGCTTTGTAGAGGTCTTCCTCCATCAGCGAGTCTTTCTTATCGCGTTCTGTCTGGTTGAGTTCCTTTTTTGGAAGCGCCGCAAGTGAATCCGCTCTGCGGTTCATGAAATTCCGGTAATCTTCTACACTGTCTTTGTCGAGATCGATTGAAATCTTGCTGTATGACTTGAAGTTATAGCTGTCAAGCGATTGCGGATTGTTGTCTTTGTAGTGGTTTTCCACTTCATCCAGAATTCGGAGAGCGCGTTCATCGCTTTTGTCCTGAATAACAATTTTTTGAATGTTACGGGCACGTTCCGATGCAGGCTGCAGCCTTGCCGTCATGTTGTCTGTAGTGTTAATCACGGTTCCGTCGTAAAAATCGGCTTCTATTTCCAGGTTTTTGCATTTGGTTTTGAATGTTGCCGAGCCCTGTTCATTCGTAGTGGCGATGAGTTCATCATCACAATAAACCGCCGCATTGGAAATCACTTTTCCGGAAACGGCATCAAGAACTCTTACCGTTACCTGAGCCAGAGAAAAGAAAGGAAGCAGGAACAGCAGACACAGAAATATTTTGCGCATAAAAAACAGTTTTAAACAAATGTATAATTATTTCCGCTCGAATAGAAGAGCCAGGATATTTTTTGAGAATATAAAATTATTCAAGGCGGTCTGCATACGGATAGCCGGCGTCATGCAATGCAGTTTCTTTTACCGCAGCCAAGAATTTTTCTTTGCTTTTTTTATGGAGTGGCATTACCCGGAGTTCACCGCTGTAATGAAGATAAAACAGAAACTGTTGTTTATCGTCCACAAAATTAAAATTGAAGAAACCACCGTCACAACAGGTAATCTCAAAGAAATGCTTTAAAAATTCTTTCCGGCTTTCAGCTGTTACGAGAACTCCGCCATTGAATTTTGTCCAGATTTTATGAGATTGAAAAAACTCCAGCATTTGCACAATGGTTTTATGGTCTTTTCTTTTCGACGTATATTCTGAAATCCAGGGTTTATTGAGTTCGTCAAGAAAAATGAGCGTTTGGATATTGAGTTTTGTTAGCAGGTTTTCAACTTCGCCGAGAAATTTTCTGGAATTATTTTTCTTAGGATTGTCAATCGTAAGCCAGTAAAGCGCTGCGTGCTTCGGATCATACAGAATGTCGCTTTCGGTTTCCTCATCGTAATAAGCAAGCGGTAGTTTGCGCAATTTGATCACGCAGTAATCGCGATCCAGTTTCTTAATCATGGCTTTGAACAACTGTTAGTTTCTTTTACTAAGATATAAAATCATGAATTTTCCTCGTGGTGAATTTCCGGTTTTTATATATACATATTCCTGTCACTTTCTGAAATCATACAAGATAATCATGAGTTTTTCGTTATTTCTGTTGAGATTATGAGAATTACTGTTTTTATTTTTGTGTTTTTGTGTTCTTCGGTGCTGTTAAATGCCCAGAAAAAGTGCTACGACATGAGTAAAATTCTGGCCGTAGTTCCTTCGCCTGCATATGCGAAGCATCTCAGCGCATCGAAAAAATTTAAGGTAAACGTTCTGAAAGACGATAAAACCATCAAGAAATATCGTGATAACGGCAAACTGTCGCCTGTAAAAAAACTCGGAAAGGGTTACAGAATAAGCAAACTCGATCACAGCCGCGCACTTCTTATTCCGAAAGCCGAAACCATGCTTCTGGACATTGCCAAGAAATTCAGTTCCCGAACAAAAGGAAGTACTTTAACGTTTACATCGCTTACGCGCACTTTGGAAGATCAGTGCAACCTGCGAAAAGTAAATCCCAACGCTACTATGGGTTTAAGTTCGCACAACTACGGAAATTCTTTTGATATATCTTATGTTCGCTTCAACGACCGCCTCGCAAGAAATGCACGCCTCGAAAAAATTCTCGATCAGTTGCTGAAAGAATACGAAAAAGCCGGAAAAATTTATTACATCAAAGAAAAGCAGCAAAGCTGTTTTCATGTGACGGTGCGGTAAGGATTTTTTCAAAAGTGATTCCTGCCATCGTCATTGCGAGCGAAACGCAGTGGAGCGAAGCAATCTGTTGATTAGACGGATTGCTTCGTCGTTCGTTCCTCACTCCCCGCAATGACGGTTAGAAAGGAGAATCCTCATTTCCAAACAATTCACAAATTTCCTCATACAAATCTTTCCATTCCGGATTGATAGTATTAATCAAGTCTAATTTCTTTTGTCTAGAACCTCCTTTGATCTGTTTCTCGCGGCCTATCGCGTTACCTATCTCCTGAAAAGCTTCCCAGTAAACAATTTTGTCCAGATTATATTTTGCAGAGAAGCTGTTTTTAAATTTTTTCTGCTTGTGATCCAATATACGCTGTGGCAGATTAGAAGTTACCCCAATGTATAGCGTCGTGTTGTTTTTATTGGTTACTATGTAAATAAATCCGGGCTTCATAAGATAAAGGTAAGTCATTGCGAGCGGAATGCAGCCTACCATCGTCATTGCGAGCGAAACGCAGTGGAGCGAAGCAATCTGTTTCAATGGATTGCTTCGTCGTTCGCTTCGTAGCACTCCTCGCAATGACCGTTGCTGTCATTGCGAGCAGAATGAAATGAAGCGAAGCAATCTGTTTCTACGGATTGCTTCGTCTGTAATACCTCACTTCTCGCAATGACTATAACAATTTCGCTTTCTCCACCGCTGCATCAATTCCCGCAAGGTTTTTTCCGCCCGCTGTTGCAAAGCCCGGATTTCCGCCGCCGCCGCCCTGAATTTCTTTCGCGAATTCTTTCACGATATTTCCGGCGTGGTATTTTGCTTCCAAATCTGCGGAAACACCAATGGTAATCATCGGTTTTTCTCCGGCATCAGAAATAATAATTGTAACCGAATTCGGGATTTCTTTTTTCAGTTGGAACACGATGTCTTTCACGCTTCCTGCATCCATCGAGACTTTTTTCACGAGGAGTTTTTTGTCGCCACTGTCAATGAAATCGTTTTTCCAGTTGGCGGTTTCGCCCTGTGCTTTTTCTTTTTTCAAAGATTCCACTTCGGATTTTAACGAAGAATTTTCGGAAATTAATTTTTCAACAGATTTTGCCAAGTCTTTTGATTTCAACAACTGTGACAATTCTGAAATCTGCTTTTCCAAACTTTGGAAATATTCGTTGGATTTATCTCCGGAAATCGCTTCAATTCTGCGGATTCCGGCTGCAGTTGAACTTTCAGAAGAAATCTTAAAATGCCCGATTTCTCCAGTTGATTTTACGTGCGTTCCTCCACACAGTTCCTTCGAACTTCCAAACTGAATCATTCTCACATGATCACCGTATTTTTCCCCGAAAAGCATCATTGCACCTTTTTCTTGGGCTTCAGCAATCGGAAGGTCGCGGAATTCTTCAAGAGCAATATTTTCCTTGATTTTCTGATTCACTTTTTCCTCAACCAAAGCCAGTTCATCTTCATTCATTTTAGAAAAATGTGAGAAGTCGAAACGCAGATAATCCGGACCAACATAAGAACCTTTCTGTTCCACGTGAGTTCCCAAAACTTCGCGCAAAGCTTCGTGAAGCAAATGCGTAACAGAGTGATTCGCCTGCGTATTTCTGCGGTCTTTTGCGTTTACTTTGGCATAAAAAACTGCTCCTGCATCTTTCGGCAATTCTTTGATTAAAGAAATAATAAGGTTATTTTCTTTTTTGGTGTCGAGAACTTCAATCACTTCCGGATTGTCCTTCACATTATACATTTCCGGCTTCGAAATATCAAAATGTTCCGCATAACTCGGGATCAGAATTCCCTTGTCGCCAATTTGTCCGCCACCTTCAGGATAGAACGGCGTTTTGTTCAAAACAATCTGATAAAATTCACCGTCTTTATTTTCAATTTTTCTATATCTCGTAATGTACGTTTCGCTTGAAGTTTGGTCGTAACCCACAAAAGTTTCCGGCTTTTCCTCCAAAACAACCCAGTCGTAAACTTTCGCAGCAGAATCTTTTTTGGAACGCTGTTTTTGTTTTTCCATTTCCGCTTCAAAACCTTTTTCATCAACGGTTAACTGCTTTTCTTCAGCAATAATTCTTGATAAATCAGCAGGAAAACCGAATGTGTCATACAATTCAAAAACTTCCGCACCAGGCAAAACTTTTTCGCCTTTGCTTTGAGTTTCTTTGATGATGTTATCCAATCGAACCAAACCGGTTTCAATCGTTCTAAGGAAAGAATGTTCCTCTTCTTTAATCACTTCAGAAACCAAACCTGACTGTTTCATCATTTCCGGGAAAAATTCGCCCATTTGGTTTTTCAGAACGTCCACCAACTGATAAAGGAAAGGTTCTTTCATTCCCAAAAACCGGTAAGAATACGAAATTGCACGTCTCAGAATTCTGCGGATTACGTACCCAGCGCCACCGTTGGAAGGCAACTGTCCATCCGCAATCGCAAATGAAACCGCACGAATGTGATCCACCACAACGCGAATTGCGATGTCTTTTTCGTTTTCTAAAATTCCTTCATATTTTTTTCCGGAAAGTTCTTCCACTTTGGCAATCAGCGGCGTGAAAACATCAGTATCGTAATTTGAAGATTTTCCCTGAAGCGCCATACACAGACGCTCAAATCCCATTCCCGTATCAACGTGTTGCGCCGGAAGTTTTTCCAAAGTTCCGTCGGCTTTTCTGTTGAATTCCATGAAAACGAGATTCCAGATTTCCACCACTTGAGGATGGTCGTTATTCACCAAATCCAGTCCCGAAACTTTTGCTTTTTCCTCGTCAGAACGCAAATCGACGTGAATTTCAGAACACGGCCCACAAGGTCCGCTTTCGCCCATTTCCCAGAAATTATCCTTCTTGTTTCCATTGATAATTCGGTCTTCAGCAATATGCGATTTCCAGAAATTATACGCATCTTCATCGCGTTCAAGATTCTCGGAAGCATCGCCTTCAAATATCGTCACATAAAGGTTTTCCTTCGGAATTCCGTAGACTTCTGTCAATAGTTCCCACGCAAACTCAATCGCCTCTTTCTTAAAATAATCGCCGAAAGACCAGTTTCCCAACATCTCAAACATCGTGTGGTGATACGTATCGCGGCCAACATCATCCAAATCATTGTGCTTTCCGGAAACCCTCAAGCACTTCTGTGTATCGGCAATTCGCGGAGATTTTGGCTCTTTGTAACCCAAAAAATAATCCTTAAACTGCGTCATTCCCGAATTCGAAAACATCAGAGTTGGATCGTCTTTCAGAACAATCGGCGCAGAAGGCACGATGAGATGCTGTTTACTTTTAAAATAATCTAAAAACTGTTGGCGTATCTGTTGTGAAGTCATATTCTTTTGCTTTAAGCGTTACGCATTATGCTGTAAGCTTTTGATAAGACGCAAATTTAAGGTTTCTTTGAAGATTTTTATCTGTTTTACAAACTCATTAAATGTAATTATGAACTCCCGAGATCCGCAGAGTTAAGTCAGGCGACGAGTGAAGCGTAGCGAAATGACGAAGCAATCCGTTGAACAGATTGCTTCGCCGCTTATTCTCACTCCTCGTAAAAACACGAAGCGGTTTTATCCCAGTCTGGTTTTAGGAATAATATTGTTGGTCATGGTGGTGTGATTAATCAGATTTCCGTCTTCATCGCGGATTTCTATTTGCGAAACGTGAACTGTCGCGCCTTTCCGGATAAAAGTTGCTTTTCCGGTAACCATTCCGCTTCTTTTAGCCCGCAGATGATTGCAGTTCAGGTTGGTTCCTACCGGTGCGAATTTTTCCAGATCGGTATGAATTACAGACAGACAGGATCCCAGCGTTTCGGCAAGTGCCGCACTCGCTCCGCCATGAAGAATTCCGTATGGCTGATGAACTTTCGGTTCTACCGGCATTGTCGCGGTAAGGCTCTCATCATCAACATCGGTAAAAACCATTCCCAGGGTTTTACCAAGCGTTTCCTGTCCCCAGTTATTAAATCTTTCCAGAATTTCCTGTTTTCTGCTTGCATCCATAATTTACGCCTTTTTTTACAGCCCCGAAATTAATGATTTTCTAAGCGGGATGCAAAACAGCAGTGTTTTACAGAATCATTTTGGAATGTTTTAAAATGACCGTATCCATTGGTGTTTTTGCTGCGCTTTTATTACCTTTACGAACCTAAAATAATAAACTTATGGGAATGATTATCCGTCTTTTGGTTACTGCAGTTGTGGCATTTTTGCTCACGAAAATTTTAAGCGGCGTCCATATCGATGATTTTACAACTGCCCTCATTTTTGCGGTTGTTCTTGGCCTTCTAAATTTAATCGTTACACCGATTCTGAAGCTGATTGGCTTACCTTTGACTATTATTACACTTGGTCTCTTTTCCCTCGTGATCAATGCGCTGGTAATCCTCATTGCTGATTATTTTATTGACGGGATGAAAGTGGACGGTTTTCTGTGGGCATTTATATTCAGTATTGCCCTGTCTTTAATCACTTCTCTGGTTAACGGACTGTTCGGTTCGGGTGAAGAATAAATAAGCGCAATGACAGCAGATATTCAGATAAAAATTACCGACAGGGAAGGAGTAACTCATGAACTTGCAGCTCCTACAGATATGTCGATGAATCTTATGGAAGTCATCCGTTCTTATGAACTGGCGGAAGAAGGAACGATTGGCGTTTGCGGTGGAATGGTGATGTGTGCGAGTTGCCAGGTTTATGTGGTAAATGGTGCCGAAAAGCTGCAGGAAATGGGCGATGAGGAAGATGCGATGCTCGGTGAAGCTTTTCATGTACTCGATAATTCCAGACTTGGCTGCCAGATTCATATCACTCCGGAAATCGAAGGCCTGGAAGTAGAAATTGCACCATATCCGTAAGCATTTTAAAATTACTGCTATTTTTTGTAACGTAAATTGCTATATTTGTAATACAAATCATAGCATATGTCCATTTTTTCAGATAATATCCGGTTTCTACGATACAAGAAAAACGAATCCCAGCAGTTTGTCGCTGAAAAACTGATTATTACTCGCGGCAGATACGGTAAATATGAAGACGGCGTCAACGAGCCGCCAATCGATATTCTCGTGCGCATTTCAAAATACTTCCGGGTAAGTATCGATCTTTTAGTTACGGTTGATATTCGTAAATATCCGATTGACCGTGTGATTTCACTTCCCGACAACAGGATTGTACTTCCGATTACGGTGGACAGCAAAGGCGATAATAAAATTGAGATTATTCCGCACCGTGCAGCGATGGGATATGTCCGTGGCTATATGGATCCGGAATATATCGAGAGCCTGCAGACGATTTCACTGCCGTTTCTCCGCAACGGAAAATTTCGCGCCTTTCCGACAGAAGGTGATTCCATGCCGCCGTACAATGAGGGAACTTTAATTGTAGGAAAATATGTAGAAAGTAAAGAACATTTAAAAGCCAATAAAACCTACATATTTATTACAACAGACGGAATTGTTTATAAACGCTACGCCAAACAAAACAAGAAGGGAACGCTTGTAAGTTCAGACAACACTTTTTACGAACCGTATGAAATTCCGTGGGAAGAAGTTTTGGAAATCTGGGAATTTGCATGCAGTATAAACACGAAGGAAATCGAAGGACAAACACCGGACTTGTCCAATCTTAAAGAACTGATGCTGGACATTAAGGAAGATCTGACAGAGGTGAAAACCAGACTGGATAAAAAAACGTAATTAACCTCGCTGATTCTCACTATTTTGTTAAGTACTTTTTGAAGTAGGTCGGAATTTTTTATAGAAAAAATGCTTCTTTGGCATTATCGTTGAATATTTGATTATTGAATCATAAATTTATATTCAAGATGAAATTAATTGCTAAAATATTGATGTCTGCAGGAGTCGCTTTTATGATGACTTCATGTGCAGTTCAGGATCCGTACGGAAACACCAATTATCCAAGAAATTATCCGAACAACAACCCGGTTTACCGTGCTCCGGACGGAACTGTTTACAGACAGGGTGATGTGTACCGCGACAGAAACGGGAATGTGTACCAAAACGGCAGAGTAGTAAGAAGATCCAACACCAATTATGGAAACCAGCGGAATTTTCCGCCGGGACAGGCTAAGAAGATTTACGGTGGATCAGCAAGAGATTATAACCGTGGACAAAACAAAAGTTACAAAAATAACAACAAGCACAACAAAAACTGGAACAAGAAGAAAGGTAAATGGCAGGACAGAGATTAATATAAATGCGGAAATCAATTCCGCATTTTTTTATATCCTGATTTTTACGGGATTCAGCAGCGTCTGGAAAATCATGACATCCGCTCCGAATTTTGCGGCAATCCGTTCTTCAATATTCATCAGTTCACTTTCCAGAAAATCCGTTCTCAGGGTCTCGTTTCCAAAAATCAGCAGTAAATTGTAATTTTTCCCTTCATTAATCATATCTGTATACACTTCCGAAAGGTAGTACTGATCGGGATCCATAAGATTGTCAGCGAGCACTGTTAAGCTCTCCCGAACATAATTCTCCCATTCTTTCAGGCGGTGTTCCGGACAGTGGAATGTCAGGCTTAAAACACTGGTCATTTTTCTTTTATTTTTGAGCGTTTGTGGATAAGTTAAGCCGCAAAAATCGGCTTTTTTTTCGTAAATTCGTCCGTTATTTAATTTTTAAAATACAGTGAAAAAGGAGGCGTGTAACGCTTTGAAAATCAACTAATAATATATTATGAATACAGAAGGAGAAAGGTTGATACCGATTAACATTGTGGACGAGATGAAATCGTCTTATATCGACTATTCCATGTCGGTAATTGTTTCCAGGGCATTGCCTGATGTAAGGGACGGTTTAAAGCCTGTTCACCGCAGGGTTTTATACGGAATGTACGGTCTGGGAGTTTTTTCCAACCGGAAATATTTGAAATCTGCAAGAATCGTAGGTGATGTTTTGGGTAAATACCATCCGCATGGTGATACGTCGGTATACGATGCAATGGTTCGTATGGCGCAGCCGTGGAGTTTAAGATATCCGCAGGTTGATGGTCAGGGTAACTTTGGTTCCATGGACGGTGATCCGCCGGCGGCAATGCGTTATACCGAAGCAAGACTGAAAAAGATTTCTGATGAAGTTTTGGCAGATCTGGACAAGGAAACCGTTGATTTCCAGAATAACTTCGACGACAGCTTAACAGAGCCGACAGTTCTTCCTACAAAAATTCCGAATCTGATAGTAAACGGAGCTTCCGGTATTGCTGTAGGTATGGCGACGAATATGGCGCCACACAATCTTTCTGAAGCAGTAGATGCTATTACCGCATATATTGACGACCGTGAAATCAGTATCGATGATCTGATGAAACACATTATCGCTCCGGATTTTCCTACAGGGGGAATTATTTACGGGTATGAAGGTGTGCGCGATGCTTTCCATACCGGTCGCGGCAGAATCGTGCTTCGTGCAAAAGTAAATTTTGAAGAGGTACACAACAGAAACGCGATTATCGTAACCGAAATTCCGTATCAGGTGAACAAAGCGGAGATGATTGCGAAAACTTCAGATCTGGTAAAAGACGATAAAATACCGGGAATCTATGAAATCCGTGATGAGTCCGACAGACGAGGTTTAAGAATCGTTTACGAACTGAAAAATGATGCGATTCCGAACGTGGTTCTGAACCTGCTTTACAAGTATACTTCGCTGCAGACCTCCTTCAGTGTTAACAATATTGCGCTGGTAAACGGGAGACCGGAACAGCTGAATCTCAAGGATCTTATTCACCATTTTGTAGAGCACAGACACGTGGTGATCGTGCGCAGAACAGAATTCGAACTGAAAAAAGCGAAGGAAAGAGCACATATCCTTGAAGGCTTCATGAAAGTGATCGCTACGCAGGAATCTCTTGATACTGCAATCAGAATTATCCGTCACAGTGCAACTCCACAGGAAGCGAAAGAAGGTTTGATCGCAGAATTTGATCTTTCCGACATTCAGGCACAGGCAATTCTTGATCTTCGTCTTGCGAGGCTTACCGGAATGGAACTCGACAAGATCCGTGCAGAATATGAAGAAATCATGTCCCTGATCAAGGATCTCGAAGATATTTTGAGCAATGAATCCCGCCGTTATCAGATTATCAAGGACGAACTTCAGGAAATTAAAGAAAAATACGGCGACGAACGAAGAACGGAAATCGATTACAGTGGCGGTGATATGTCAATTGAAGACTTTATCCCGAACGAAAATGTGGTGGTTACCATTTCTCACGCGGGTTATATCAAAAGAACTTCACTTTCCGAATATAGAGTTCAGAGCAGAGGTGGAGTAGGAAACAAAGCCGCGACAACGCGTGATGAAGACTTCCTGGAATATATCGTTTCAGCAACCAATCATCAGTACATGCTGTTTTTCACAGAGAAAGGAAAATGTTACTGGCTGCGTGTTTTCGAAATTCCGGAAGGATCGCGAACCGCAAAAGGACGAGCCATTCAGAATCTCATTAACATCGAGTCCGATGATAAAGTAAAAGCTTACATCAGGACGAACGATCTGAAAGACGAAGAATATATCAACCAGATGTATCTCGTGATGATTACCAAAAACGGAACCGTGAAGAAAACTTCTCTGGAAGCTTATTCCAGACCGAGAACAAACGGTATCAATGCGATTGAAATCCGTGAAGATGATCAGTTACTCGGAGCAAGGCTTACAAATGGTGAATCACAGATCATGATTGCTACGAAAAAAGGGAAGTGTATCCGTTTCCCTGAAGAAAAAGCAAGAGCGGTAGGAAGAGGTTCGATCGGTGTGCGCGGAATTACTCTGGAAAACAATGATGAGGTAATTGGAATGATTGTGGTTAATGATTTAGAGAACGAATCTGTTCTGGTGGTTTCCGAAAAAGGTTACGGAAAAAGATCTGCTGTGCTAGATTATCGTGAAACCAACCGCGGCGGAAAAGGCGTTATTACCCTTAATATCACCGATAAAACCGGTGATCTTGTTGCAATTCAGAGTGTTACGGATGAAGACGGACTGATGATCATCAATAAATCCGGTGTAGCCATCAGAATGGGAGTGGATGAATTGCGAGTAATGGGCAGAAATACTCAGGGCGTAAAACTCATCAATCTCAAAAATAACGATGAAATTGCCGCAATCGCCAAGGTGGAAATGGATAAAGAAGTGGAAGAGGTTGCAGAAGAAGGAGAAGAAATGCCTGCAGCAGTTGCTTCTGATGTGGTGGAATTCAAAGATGCACCACAATCCGGAGACAATGCGATCAGCAACATGGCAGATGAAGCAGATTTAAAGAAAATTGAAAAACAGGAAGAAAAGGAAAACCGTAAAATAGAAGAGGAAGCAGATGAAGATGATAATGAGCAGAATGAAGAATAAAACCAAATTATAAAAAATCATACAACAATGAAAAAGTATTTTGTGAGTGCAGCTCTGGCTGCTGCCGTTTTCGCGAGTGCGCAGAAAAAGGAGATTGCAAACGCTTATAAAGCTGTAGAAGCCAATGATATGGCAACAGCTAAAACACAGATAGCAGCTGCAGAAGTTGCAATGGGCGGAAAAACCACGATGCTGGAACCTGAAGTTCTGGAACAGTATTATTTCTCAAAAGGCATGATGCTGATGCGCGCCGGACAAAATTTAGAGGGAGCAGAGTATCTTTCGAAAATCGGGGAATTGGGAAAATCTAAAATTTATACCGGTAAAGATGCCAACAGAAATCGCGTGTATTATGTAGGAAAAGCTGATGCGGATGCGTCAGGAATTTCCGGTTTGAAAGAGGAAACTTATACGCCAACAACAGCAACAAAACTTGCGGGACTGATTAATCCGATGATTAACGCCTCGAACAGTGCCGCTCTTGATGCTTATAACAACAAAAGATATGAAGAAGCAGGAAATAAATTTCTGGAAGTTTATAATCTTTTGAAAGCCGGCGGACAGCTGAACGGACAGACCCTTTACAATGCAGGAATCAGCTATGCTTATGCGAATAAAGGCGACAAGGCGATCAATGTTTTCAATGATCTGATCAGCACAGGATATAGCGGAGTGGAAACAACTTACACAGCGAAAAACAAGAAAACAGGCAAAGAAGAATCATTCGATAAAACAACCTGGGAGGTCTTGAAGAAAAATCCGGATTATTCAGATTTTAAAACCGCAACATCGCCAAGTGTAGAACAGCAGATTTACGAAACAAAAGCTGCATTGCTTATTTCGGAGAATCGCAACGATGAAGCGATTGCTTTCCTGGATAATGCTACGAAGAAGTTTCCTAATAATGCGAAACTGTCTGAGTTGAAAGGAAATGCGTACTACAAAGCGGGCAGAACGACAGAATTTGTAGGAAGCCTGAAGGAACAGCTGGCAAAAAATCCGAACGATGCCGTAAACTGGTACAATCTGGGAGTGCTTCAAAGCAATGATCCGGCAACGGCAGCTGAAGCAGAAAATGCCTTTAAAAAAGCTGTGGAAATCGATCCGAATATGACCAACGCGTATCAAAACCTTACTTTTTTACTGATGGGTGATGATGAAGCGGCAGTTCAGAAAATTGAAGCCGCAAAGAAATCCGGAAACACCGGTAATTATAATAAACTGGTTCAGGAAAGAAGAACGCGTTTTTCAAAAGCGATTCCATATGCAGAAAAATGGCATTCTCTTGACCGTCAGAACACCAATGCAATCAGCATTCTGAAAGGTTTGTATATTCTTACCAATAACGACATTAAATTGCAGCAGATTAAAGCGCGCGAAGCAGAACTCTCTGGAAAATAAGCGACGCTGTGATCTATTAAATATCATCCCCCGGAAAAGAATTTTCGGGGGATTTTGTTTTATAATTTCTCTCACTAATTTATTGCACGAGAATTCTGTCGGCAGCAGAAATTCCTACAGAATGTGTCTTTCCGTTTGAGTTAATGACCATCGAACCGTCAAACTGTTCAACAGAAATTATTTTTATTTTGGTTTCTAAGGAGAGTTCGCGGTTATTCAGATAATTAAGGAAATCTTCTTCCGAAAAAGTCACCGCTTTAAAAACAACCTGATCTCCGGCTTTGCAGCTGCTCAGTTTCCGGAAATTGTTGGGCAGAATAACTCCTTCCTTGTCCGGAATTGGTTCGCCGTGCGGATCGAAGCGCGGAAAATCCAGCAGTTCGTCCATTTTATCGAAAAATATACCGGAATGTACGTGCTCGAGCTGTTCGGCAATTTCATGAACATCTTCCCATCCGAAATTCATTTTTTCCACCAGAAACATTTCCGTAAGCCGGTGTTTGCGTACCACCAGCGCAGCTTCTTTTCTTCCGGCGGCAGTGATCCTAATCGGTCTGTAGCTTTCGATTTTCACCCAGCCTTTATCTGCAAATTTTTTCATCATGTTATTTGCGGTTGGCATTTTCACATCGAGAAATTTGCTGAGTTCATTGAGCAGAATTTCATTTTTTTCGTTCGCGAGGTGGAAAACAGCTTTCAGATAGTTCTCTTCCGTAAGTGTATTTTTCAAAATGTTAGATGAAATTGTTCACAAATCTAACAAAAAAATCCCGATTTTACTCGGGATCTCATGGTTATCAGCTTTCATATTTTCAGGTAAGTTCGTAAAAACCTGGTTCTATTGCTATTAACAGGAAAGCTGTCGAAAAAACTTTTACAGAAAAACTACTTGTCATTTTTCTATTTCAAAGATGTGCAATTAATCCATTACATTTATCAGGAAAATTCCCCTTTTTTATACAGAATGAAAATTTCTTTCAAAAATGATTATTCGGAAGGCTGTCATCCCGACATCCTGCAAAACCTGGTAAATACAAACAGCGTGCAGCAGCAGGGTTATGGAAATGACGATTATTGCCGCACAGCTCAAGATCTCTTGCGCAAAGAATTCGGCGCACAACAGGCTCAGGTATTTTTTGTAACAGGCGGAACTCAGGCAAACCTGCTGGCTGCCGCTGCATTTTTAAAACCCTTTGAAAGCATTATTGCTGCTGAGACCGGCCATATCAATACCAATGAAACCGGCGCTGTTGAAGCAACCGGACATCGCATTAATTCGGTGAATTCGGCCGACGGAAAAATAACAATCGGACAAATCGAGGAAGTTCTCGCTCTACACACGAATATTCCGCATCAGGTGCAGCCAAAACTCGTGTATATTTCGCAGGCAACGGAACTCGGCACTGTATATACAAAGCATGAATTACAGATTCTGAGGAATTTTTGCGATGAAAACAGCCTTTTTCTGTTTATGGACGGTGCGCGTCTCGCGCAGGCTTTGGCTTCGGATTATTCCGGATTGCAACCCGAGGATTTGGGCGTGCTCACCGATGCATTTTACTTTGGCGGAACCAAAAACGGAGCGCTTTTGGGCGAAGCAGTGGTAATTAATAATCAACAGCTACAGGCAGATTTTCCCTTTCACATGAAACAGCGCGGTGCTTTGCTTGCGAAGAGCCGGATTTTGGGGATTCAGTTCAGCACTTTGATGCAGAACAGACTGTATTACGATCTCGCTAAACATGCAAATAATCAGGCCTTTCAGATTGCCGAAGCTTTCAGGAAAAAAGGAATTTCATTTCTTGCTGAACCTCAATCCAATCAGATTTTCCCGGTGCTCAGTCAACAGCAAATCGGTGATCTTTCCGCGGATTTTGAGTTTTACGTCTGGAAAAAAATTGATCATGAACGTTCCGCAATACGGCTGATTACATCCTGGGCAACTGCGCCCGAAAATACCAGTGCATTAATCCAAAAAATAGATGCACTTTAATTTCCTGTAAGTAAGTCTTAATTTTAATTGGCCGGTTGTGTTGCAGCTACCGCGGACTTTGCCGCAGATGAAGCTGAAACGGCAGCCTGCATGTTCTTAAAGCGGCTTTCAATGGTATTACATTCCACCATGGAAAGCGCGTGTCCGCCTTCATACTTTATGGAATAATAATCTTTGTAACCGGTTCCGTCAGCATCCGGTTCGCCGATGCCTTCCAGAACTTTACCGTCTTTCATCAGAAACCAGATTTCACGCGTAGACGTCATGCCTTCCGATTCGAATGTATAGTCGACTTTGAGGGTGTCTCCATCTTCAACCCCTACAATATCTCCGAAGGAACTGTCCTTTTCAAAATTTTTGTAATACAGATTTCCGGTAACCGTTCCTAGGTTGCTCACCACTTTCATAAATAAGGTGTCCTTTCCTGTGGCTTCCATGTAGCAGATTTCGGGTACAGCTTCAATGTTGAAATCGCTTGTATTCACCGTCATCGAGTCTTCTGTTACGTCCTGAACGTTTGATTCTGTTTTTTTTACGCAGCTCAGTGCTATCATCGAAAGGGCGGCTACTGCGAGTATTTTCTTCATAATTCAAAAAATTAAAATTGGTTGGATTTATCTTTCGGCCAGTTCTTTTACAAGGCTGAATCCTTTTTCAAAGCCTTCTTTCATCTGGTCCGCATGTTCATGACTGGTATGCACAATACCCTGAAGTTTTGTGTAACCGTCCAGTTCGGTGAGGAAATATTTTTCCTGAGCACCGCTCCATTCTTCAATTTCTCGTGATTCCGTAATGGCAACGCCGTTTTTCAGGTAACCCAAATGTTTAAAAACCACTTCGCAAGGCGCATCCAGACTTTCGATGGTGGAAATCATGCCATTTTCGCCGGTCTGATCGAGGAACAGCGTTCTGCCGTCTATTTTCCAGTCCGATTCCATGCGTCCGCCTTCACTGCCAAAAAATTTGGTCCATTCTGCGTAACATTCCGGTTTCCAGAGGATTTCCCAGATTTTCCCCGCGCTTGCATTTATTTCTATTGTATGTGTAATTGTCTCCATAAAATTCTGTTTTGAGGTTTAAAACTATTCCTGTTCTGCGAGCTCCTTTACTTTCTGCATCACTTTCGGATAATTACTGTTGAAGAAATCTTCGAATTCGTCCAGGGAATTTACTGAAATTTTCAGTTCCGTTCCTCCATCCTTTTCTGTAAGCAGGTAAGTTTCGCGCGAATCTTCCCAACCCTGATCATCGTGAACTCCGTCATAAATCCAGCCTTTATGCTGCATCGTCAGTTCTCTGTTGGCAATATTTTTTTCAATAAAATTATACATGCCGTTATTTTTCGCATCGTACAGACTGATGATGCTGCGTTCTTCAAAATTACCTTCATAACGCGCGCCGTCGTTCATTACCGATGCCCATTTTTTATAGCTTTCCGGATCCCAAAGTGTGTTCCAGATTCTTTCCGGCGTGGCATTAATGTGCGTGGTATATTCGAGTTTTTTCATGATCAGGAGATTCTCTTAATTTTCTCACGAATTATAGGCGGCTTCGAGATCAGCGATGTCAATTTTTTTCATCTGCATCATGGCTTCCATCACCTGGAGTGCTTTTGCAGGCTGCCCGAAATCATTCATCAGTTCGAGAAGCCGTTTTGGTACAATTTGCCAGCTGACTCCAAATTTATCTTTCATCCAGCCGCACATCGACTCTTTTCCGCCATTTACAGTTAATGAATTCCAGTAGTGATCCGTTTCCTCCTGATTGTCAGTCATTACCACGATGGAAATTCCTTCATTAAAATCAAACTGGTGGTCGTAAGAATTGTCCATGCAGAAGAATGTATAACCATTGAGTTCAAACTGTGCATGCTGTACATTTTCAGGAACTTCATGGGTTTCATTTCCGACACCTTCACCGTATTTCAATACACCTCCGATCTTGGAATCCGGAAAAATACCGGTGTACAGTTCCATCGCTTCCATTGCTTTTCCGTTGTTTTCATGAATGTACATCAGCGTCGGAATTATTTTCTGATCGCCCTGCATTCCGAGATAAACCTGCCACGTAACGCCAAATTTATCACGAACCCAACCGTATTTTTTGCTCCACGGATATTCACCGAGTTCCATCAGAACGATTCCGCCATCGGAAAGAGGCTTCCAGTATTTTTCGACCTCTTCTTCAGTTTCGCACAAAACCATGAAAGAAATCGATGCATTTTTTTCGAACTGCGGCCCGCCGTTCAGGAGCATTAATCTTTGCCCGAACAGTTCAATATTAATCACCATCGGCGATTCTACGGTGATTTTACCATTGAAAACTTCACAGTAAAAATCGGCCGATTCTTTAGCGGCGCCGTCGTACCAGAGACATGGAAAAATTTCGTTGTTCATTTATGATGCTAAAATTAATATTGTTTTAATTGATTTTTAATTGGAACAGCTTTAATCGCCATACTGAATTAAAGAATTTTTAAAATGCAGATATTCGTCTCTGTAATTTTCAAGATCACTTTCCGATGCGTATTTAATCCCAAAAACTTTGTTGGTATGGCTCACATCTTCGGAAGTTTCCTCATAAGACCTGCTGTAGCTGCCATCGTTGGCTTTAACTGTCCAGCGCTTAACCAGAAGTCCGTTTTTTTCTTCTTCCGAATTTTCGAAAATATGTTCTCCCGGTTTTACTTTTATATCCGTCGGTTCTCCGCTCCACTGTGGTGAAAATACATAGAACTGAACTTTTCCGTCGGGCGAAGTGAAAACCGCACTGTCAAAACCTTCAGAATTTGTATATGACTTCAGAGAATTTTCTCCTTTGAAAGTTGAAGGATATTCAACATCAAACCAGGCTCCGGAAAACTTTTTATATTCGGTTGAATTCTGTCTATCCGGAGTTTTTGAAGGAACAGTACCGGTATTTTGAAGGACAGAATCTGTACGGTTCTGCGTCTTCTGCACTTCGTTTTTCTTGCATGATGAGAAAGCAAGAACCATTGAGAATGCTAAAATTTTATTTGTGATTCTCCGCATACTTCTCAAAATTATGCAGAATTTTGTCCCATCCGTCACGCTGCATTTCCACAGAATTTTTCTTTTCCGGCTCGAATGTCTGATTGATTTCCGTAGTTCCCGGATCCAGCGCGTTGAAAACCACATGAACTTTACGGTCGTCGTCGAGCGTGTACACAATGTGTTTTTCCGGAACGATTTCATCAAAAATACCCGAATAATCAAAACCGAAACTTCCGTCTTTTGCTTCCATACGGTACACAAATCTGCCGCCTTCGCGAAGATCGCTTTTGGCAGAAGGACATTTCCATTCCTCCGTTGCAAAATGCCAGTGCGTAATATGTTCCGGCTGTGTGAAATATTCCCAGACCTTCTGAACAGGTTTCAAAATTGTGACGTTTAGTTTAATCGGTTCCATGCCTTTTCTATTTTCAACCAAGATACAAAAAATTAGGTTTGTTACTGAAGATTCAGCGTACCGGCAAATCGGACTTTTCTTATAGTTACAAACAGAATGTTAATGAAAAAGTCCGGCAAAACCGGACTTTATAATTTTAGAACTCAGATGCAGAAATTTTTTACTTGCGTTTTACCACTTTTTTCGCTGCAGGCTTCGGCGTAATGTTCTGCTGAACGCTCTGCGTTTCTCTGGGATCAACAATTTGTCTGCGTGCTGCAAGAGAATTGTTTCTGTCTTTTCCGAAAAGTTTGTCAACGTCTTTCTTAGTCAGAAACTGCGATTTGCCGACATATTTTTTGTTCTTGTTAATATACTGCACGAACTGAACGGTGATCTGTCCGTAGTTTCTTGCAAAATGCAATCCTACAATGTCGTTAGGAAGCTCCAGGGTGATTTCACTGGTTGGCATTTCGATAAAACCGTCGGAAATCAGCTTGTAAAGTGTATCAAAATCTTTGTTCAGGTCGCTGAATGCAAAAGTTCTGAATGTATTCAGGTTAGAAGAATTGACATCCTGATAGTTGAAAATATATTTTTTGTCCTTTTTGTAAAGGGTAACCGAATTTTCCTTACCCACTTCCAGCAGCGATTCATTCTTCAGAACCTTGATCTGAGAAAATGCTGAAACGGACATTAATATGCTTAGAAACAGTACAATTTTTTTCATCTTTTTTATTTTATAGGTGCTAAACCGTAAATTAAAAGTATATCCCTATGAACTCTAACGGCAAATTTATAGAAATATTTTTTATGCGTGCAGAAGCACGTAACGTGCCAAAATAAAAAAACCCTACATGAAATATTTCAGTAGGATTTTGTGAACGCGGGAGGAGTCGAACCCCCAACCTTCAGAGCCGTAATCTGACGCTCTATCCAATTGAGCTACGCGTCCGTTTCGGGTTTGCAAATATAGCATTATTTTTATTTTCTTTGAAAGATGAATGTGAAATTATTGTATGTAATTTTTCTGCTGCTTCTTTTTGGTTGCAAGAAATCTGAAAAACTGATTCCCGAGCACGAAATGCACAGACTGACTTCACGAATTAGCACCGGAACTTCAGATCAGCATTATTATTTGAAATCAGGTAAATTCGATTATATTTTTCCGAATGAACAGATACCGCTGAAAAGAGTAGTCATTCTGAATGCAAGCCTTGTCGGTTACATAACAGAACTTGGTCTCGAAGATAAAATAGTGGGACTTTCGAGTCCGGAGTATATCTATTCGGAAAAAATCAGGCAGCGGATCGCAGGCGGTCAGATTCAGCATGTTGGAAATGAACAGAAATATGATCTTGAGAAAATTGTTGCGCTAAAACCGGATCTGATCATCACCAATCACATCAGCACTTTTGAAAATACTTACGATGCATTGCGCAGGCTGACCTCTGCGAAAATCCTTTTCCTGGATGAATATCTCGAACAGCATCCGCTGGAAAAATCGCGTTACCTCCTGATTTTTGGAAAACTGCTGGGAAAAGAAGTTTTGGCTGAGGAAAAATATGAAACCATTGCCAAAAACTATGAGGAATGGTCCTCACTGGCGAAAATGCAGAATAAAAGACCAATGGTTATTGCCAATGAAATTTATGGAAACCAGTGGTTCATGCCCGGCGGAAGAACACAGTTTGCCCGGTTTGTCGAAGATGCAGGAGGAAACTATCTTCTGCAAAATGATCAGTCGGAAAAAGCAGTGCCGCTAAGTTTTGAGGAAGTTTTGGTTCAATCTGACGCTGCCTCCGTTTGGCTGAATGCGGGAAATCACCGTTCAAAAGGAAGTCTGCTAACAGTGAATTCCAATTACTCGAAATTAAGTGTATTTAATAAAGGCAGAATTTTTTCTGTCGGCGCAAAGCAACAGGATAAAGCCAACGATTTTTTTGAAAGCGGTACAGTGCGTGCAGATTTAATTCTGCGCGATTATATTAAAATTCTGCATCCGGAACTTTTCAAAGATCAACCGCACACTTATCTCGAAGAACTCAGGTGATTTTAGCTAAAGTACTATCTTTGCCCTCAAATGATAATCACCCAAAAAGCGTAGTGCGTTTATGTTGCAGAAGATAAAGAAACTGATATTACTGTTGATTCTGGCGAACATACTTTTTATTTTTTGGGGTAAGTTCTTCAATCCGCCAGTTACCATTACACAAATCGGCGGAATTGTGGAATACGGCAAACTGCAGCGCGATTACATTAGCTATGATGAAATGGGAACTCATGTGAAGAAAGCGGTGATCGCAGCGGAAGATCAGTTGTTTTTTCAGCATAACGGATTCGATTATAAGGCAATAGAAAAAGCGTACAGGAAAAACAGTAGCGGAGCAAAACTGCGCGGCGGAAGCACTATTTCGCAGCAGACTGCCAAGAATGTTTTTCTGTGGCAGGGCAGAAGCTGGCTGAGAAAAGGACTGGAAGCGGTTTATACATTCATCATCGAATTAATTTGGGGGAAAGAAGTAATTCTTGAACGTTACCTGAATTCCATTGAAATGGGACAGGGCGTTTTCGGTGTGGAGGCTGCCTCAGAATATTATTTCGGAAAACAGGCGAAAAACCTTACGAAAAGCGAAGCGGCATGGATTGCGGCAATACTTCCCAATCCTAAAAAATATGATCCCAATAATCCTTCTGCCTACCTGAGAAGCAGGCACAACTGGATTATGCGACAAATGAATAACATCAGCTTAAACAAATAATTAATAACCAATGAAGTTTCCGTTTCGGGACCGCCCGGGTTTTGGAGAAATTCTCAAGAGATACTTCAGTTTCAGAAATGAAACGCGATCGCTCGATCCGCTCTACGACGTATTCCAGAGCGTAAAAAGAGAGGATTTTGATGTGGTGCTCGATTTCCTGAGAAACAGTCCGGAAATCACGGAAAACCTTGGTTATTATATCCGGAATCTTTTTCACAAGCGGCCTTTCAACCTGTCGCTCACGGAAGCCAATATTTTATCGGAAAACTCTTTTGTCAGCGAATTTAAAAAGCGCCTCCTGAACAAAATTTTGCCCGGCGTTGAAAACGAAAATTCAGTCTGGTTTTTAGTAGATTATCTCTCAGTAACACCTATTAATGATCTGCGGTTTTTCCGAAACATCCCGGAAGACGATCTTTCTGAACTTTTTTCACTGCTGCAGATTTCGGAGTTTATTTCCCAGAAATCTGTGCGCAATGAACTGCTGTTTTCGGCAAATCTCCTGGCTTGGAGAGCGATTGGTACCGCAATGGAAGCGGATGTAATGAACATGGTTCCCGAATACAGGAACTACGACAACCCGTTCCTGGCGTTGCAGGATGAAATGGATGAACTTATTGTGCAGTTCAGGAAGAAACCGGAGATTGTGCTCACTTCTAAGAATGAGCACTACAAACAAATTAATATTTATCTGCGACAGTGTCTGGATTTTGTTGACCGTGCGTTCAAGAATTCATCGAAATACGGTATTTCAGGAAAGATCAATCAGTCGCTGCTAAAAATCAGACAACAGATCACGCGAATTTCTGATATCATCAATCTGTTGGTCGTAGATGGCGAGAAAGACCTTCATTTGAAATCCAAGCAGTTGTTTTTCAATATTTTAGAATATAAGTCGCATAAAAACAACGTCTCCGAACTGTTTAATGACAGTACGCGCCTCATGTCGCATCTCATTACCAATCATACTGCGGAAACCGGATCTCATTATATTTCTTCCACACGAAAGGAATATCTGAAAATGTTCTGGAAGGCGAGTGGCGGCGGCGTTATTGTCGGGGTTTTGTGCGTGTTGAAAATTCTGTACAGTTATCTTCCTGCGAGTGAATTCGGCCATGCATTTATGTACGCTTTCAATTATGCCATGGGTTTCATTATGATCTATCTGATGGGCTTTACGCTGGCAACCAAACAGCCGGCAATGACTGCCGCTACGATGGCCAAAGTGCTTTCCGATGAAAAAAATACCCGGTCCAATTATATGGACTTTGCCCATTTGGTTTCAAAACTTTTCCGATCACAGTTTATTGCGTTCGTCGGGAATGTATTGTGGGCGTTTCCGGTGTCGCTCGCGGTTATTTATGGTCTCGATGTAATTTTCAATGACAATCTGGCTTCGGAGAAATCGACCAAACTTCTTCACGATCTCGATCCCATACGTTCCAAAGCACTGCTTCATGCGAGCATCGCAGGTTTTTATCTGTTTATCTCCGGAATTATTTCCGGTAATGTCGGAAACAGTTCCGTGTATTATCACATCCCGAAACGTATCGCCAAGAATCCTATGATTAAGCAGGTTTTTGGCGAAAAAGCTGCTACTTCTATTTCGGCATATTATTCTAAAAACTGGGCGGGAATCATTTCGAATTTCTGGTTTGGTGTTTTTCTGGGAGTTACCGGAACTGTGGGTGCTTTTCTCGGTCTCGATATCGATATCCGGCACATCACATTTGCAGCCGGAAATCTTGCTCTTGGACTATACGGTAAAGAATTCAGTGTTGATAATTCAACACTCATCATTTCAATAACCACGGTTTTCCTGATCGGATTTTTTAACTTTTTGGTGAGTTTCGGCCTGTCAATTTATCTCGCGCTTCGTTCCAGAAAAATTACGATGGGAGAAACCAGGGAAATCATTCGGGAAATCAACCGGTATTTTCTCAGAAATCCACTCCGATTCTTTATTCCGATAACATCTGCAGAACTCGACGGAAGGGCAAAAGATCTGATTAAATCAACCAATTCTACGGCAGCTGAAGATCGGTAAAGGCGTCTTCGCCAAATTTTTCCCGGAATTTCTTCAGAAAAAAAGTTTTCCTGAGACGGAAATCATTTTTCAGCATCGGTGATTTGATCCGGATGGAAAGCACTTTGTTTTTCAGATCCACCGACTCTATTTCAGCAAACAGCGCTTCATCAAGGTATTCTTCCAAAAAGTCCCTTATTTCCAGAGCGAGCAGTTTATCCTCGAAACCGTAGATTTTCGCAAACGACTTCACGAGTTCGGAGGAACGGTATTCTCTTTTCTTTTTCATTTTGGCTTTCTGCGGGTCAAATATCGAAAATTCTGCTTTCCTCATTGATTCTTTTCACGACGCTCTCTGTTCTTTCGCGGTGCGTATCGGTAATAAACATCTGTCCGAAATTTTCCTGATTGATCAATGAAATCAGTTGGGAAACACGGTTGTCGTCCAGTTTATCAAAAATATCATCAAGCAGCAAAACCGGTTTTTTTCCCGTAAGTTCCTTTATTCTCGTAATCTGTGCAAGCTTTAATGAAATTAGAAAAGATTTTTGTTGTCCCTGAGAACCGAATTTTTTCAGCAGGTTGCCGTTCATGTCAAAAATCAGATCGTCTTTGTGGATGCCGGCAGAAGTGTAGGTGAGTTGCCGGTCTTTTTCCAGGTTGTCTTTCAGTAATTCCTCAAAACGATGTTCGGAAAGATGCGAAGAATAATTAACGGAAATCTGCTCGTTGCCGCCGGAAATAATTTCGTAAAAATGCTGAACTACCGGATTCAGTTTTTCTACGAATTCTTGTCTTTTCTCAAAAATTTTAGTTCCGTAATCTGAAATCGGATCATCATAAATCTCAAGGGAATCCTTATCGAAGGTCCGGTTTTTGGCGAAATATTTCAAAAGCGCGTTTCGCTGATGAAGCGTTTTCTGATACTGAATCAAATTGAACAGATATTCATGATCTGTCTGTGAAATCATCGCATCCAGAAATTTACGGCGGCTTTCTCCGGAATCGGAAATCAGGTTCGAATCGTACGGTGAAATCATCACGCTCGGCAAATAACCGATATGATCCGCGATTCTGTCGTAGGTTTTGTCGTTTTTCTTAATGATTTTCTTGGCTTCTTTCGGCAGCAGAATTCTGATAATATCTTCCTTGTCATCATTCTGAATCTCGGCTTCAATTGCGAAGAAATCTTCATGTTCTTTAATATTCTGAAAATCAGAGTTTCCCAAAAAGCTTTTGCCGACAGAAACATAATGCAGTGCATCGAGGATGTTGGTTTTTCCGACGCCGTTATTGCCAACAAAACAGTTGATTTGCGGCGAAAAGTCGAAGGATTTTTCGTGGTGATTCTTGAAATTGGTCAGAGATAGTGTGCGGACGATCATTTTTTGTATTTTTTAAGACTGTCCAGTAGTTTTTCAGGATTTTGACTATTATCCCAGAATGAATAGATATAAATAATGGTGTCGATTTTTTGATAAATTAAACTGAAATTTTCAAAATGAATCATTCGGATCTGTGAGTTATTAAATCTGATTCCTGATTGTGGAAACAAACAAATCTGCTCGATTTTTTCCTGTATTTTGAAATTTAATTTTTCAGAATATGTTGTGCTTTTATTGTGGCTATTCCAAAATTCGAATATTTCATTTCTTTGATTGACCGCAAGTTCAGACCAGATTACTGCCAATTCATCCACCTCTCATCTGCTTTTTTTAGTTCTTCGTTAGATATTGTTCTTCCGGCTTTAATGTCTTCTTCGGCAATTCTAATCATTTCCAGATGGGCATCTGAAAGTACAGTTGTTTCTTCCGAGAAATAAGCCGGAACCTTCGCTTTTGCTACTTCATAATTCGAACTATCATCACGAACTGAATTTGATTCATTTGATTGAAAGAAACTTTGAATTTTTTGCAGTTTTTCCAAATCATTGCAATGAAAAATTTGTTCAATTAATAATAATTTGAGGTCTTTGGAATTTTCCATCTCCAATAATTTCAGTAAAGATAAAAATTAAAAATTTCGAATCACAATAAGAATTAGAAACGGCAGCGCAGCGCAGAGCTCCACCCAGAACGAAAAATAAGAATCACGGTTGGTGTTTTCCGAGAAGTAAACCAGTTTAAAAGTAACCAGTGAAGTTAAAGTGAAGGCGACCGAAAACGATTCTCTCAGAAATAACACAGCCAGAATATTTGCTGCAAAAACCAGAGCATAGGCAAAATATTTGGTGTTTTGTACGCCGATTAATTTCGGAAAAGTGGTGACCTGATCATCGTGCATATCCCGAATATCAAAAGGCAGAACGAGCGCAGTTATGAAAAGCCAGGAAATCAGGAAAATTGGCCAGTGAAATTCCGGAAGAATGAGCCATGCGTTGATCAGCGCCCAGGTTAATCCGACGTAAAAGACTTTTAACAGCGGGATTTTCCGCACAAATTTTTCCAGAAAAAAAGAATTGTAAAGCAGTCCCAGCGCAACAATGACCAGCCATTTCAGAAGTCGGATTTCATTATGGTTCAGATAAATCAGAACGGCAGAAATAATTCCTGTTAAAATATTGAAAATCAATATTTTGCGGAAGTGTTTCGAATGTTGATATTTGGTGTACAGATAACCGCTCCAGTATGTAATGAAAATAAGAATTACAGTTGGCAGGCGCAGAATTTCCTGTTCCAGCATAAAAAAAACAGCGAGCAATGTGCCGCAGACCGCAACAAAAAACTGGCTGTCCACGATGTATTTTTTTAGTACTTTTAAGAACTGCATTTTTAACGGCTTCGGTATTCCGGCATCCAACTGACGGACAAAAGTAACGAATCGGAATTTGGCTGAATAAAACAGAAGTATGAAAAAAATCCTATTGCTGTTCCTGCTTTGCGGGACATTCTTAATGATGAGCGCACAGAATTACTACGACACCCAGTGGAAAAAAATCGAAACCAATTATAAACAGGGACTGTATAAAAGCAATCTCCCGATTATTCTTGAAATTCAAAACCGGGCAATTAAGGAAAGCAATGCGGTTCAGCTCATCCGTTCTCTGAAAGCGGAATTCAGTATTGTGAACCAAACGCAGGATGATACTCAGAACGATGCGGCGTCACAGTTTTTTGCCAAACTTCAGACGATGGAATCTCAGCTGAAAGGCGAAGAAAAACTGATGTATAAAGTGCTTTTGGGAGAATTTTTCAAGGAATATTACGATAACAATTATTGGAAAATTAACCAGAGAACCAATATCAACAACCAGGATTTTACGCAGATTGAAACCTGGAGCAAACTCGATTTCAAGAACTTTCTTTCCAAAAATTACAGCGAGCTTGAAACTGAAAAATCTGCATTGAAACAGGTTAAAATGGAGAAATACAAAGAAATTTTCTATAATATAGAAAACCTGGAATATTTCCCGACTTTATTCGACTGGAATTCTTTGCAATATGTTGAATTTTTAAGCGACAATCAGCTTTTTACTCCCAATGAACTGAAAGTAAATCATCCGAAAATCAACGGGATTTTTGATGAACTGATTGCTCAGAATTCCGGAAATTCAAAACTTTATTTTCAGCATCAGAAACTGAGCTACAACTGCGGATTTACCAACTGCAAAGACAAACTTTCACAGCTGAATAATCTTTACAAATCAGCTACAGAAGGCGATTACGAAGTGCTGATTGCTTCTGAAATCGTGGATGAACTTGTGTCCGACAAAAAACATACGGAAGCACTTTCGCTGATCAGTCAGGTAAAGAAAACGTATCCGAAATCCAAATTTCTGAACAATATAATTACGCGCGAAAATTCGATTGTGAATCCGTCGTTAAGCATTCATTACGAAGCGGAAACGCAGAGCAACAAACCGATTCAAATCGTTGCGGAACATAAAAATGTCGACAAATTTTCACTGAATATTTACGAAACTTCTGATTTGGAGGGTTTTATGAAGCATGTCCGCGATTCGTACAGAAATCCGTTTAGTTCTGTTAAGAAATCTTTGGTTCGCAAGGAAAATTTTGAAATTCAGAACAAAAAAGATTATCAAACGTACAGAACTTCCTACGAAATTAAACCGCTTCCTTCGGGAATTTATCTGGTGGAATATGTGGTTGAAAATGCCATCCAGGAGAGTTTCTGGTTCATCGTCGGCGATTCCAGGATTATTTTTGAAAAGAAGGACCAGCGAAATGTGGGTGTTATCCAGAAATTAGTGGACCGCGAGAACGGAAAACCTCTTGCAAACGAAAAAGTAGAATTTTATGAATATGTAAGAGGAAAGTCCATGATTAAAACCTCTGGAGCTACGGATAATAAAGGAAATGTGAATTTTCCAAAATCCACTAATGAGGATTACTACCGAACTTATGTGGTAAAAGATGGCAATAAAAATTACAATCTGATTCAGTTTTACGGCTTATACAGTTCTGATTTCCAGGAAAGGAGACCAAGTTACAAAGCCCAGATTTTTATGGACAGAGCGATTTATCGCCCTGGACAAACGGTCTACTTTAAGGTAATTAATACCAAACTGGAAGGTGAAAAAGAAAGTGTTTCTGCGGGGATTAAACAAAAAATTTCCCTTTATGATGCTAATGGTGAAGAGCTTTCTTCTCAGGATTTCACTACTAATGAGTTTGGTTCTTACAATGGAACTTTCATCCTCCCAAAAGGCAAATTAAACGGAAGTTTCTCCTTAAGGATTAAAAGCGGAGACTATGGCGCGTACAAAGATTTCAAAGTAGAAGAATATAAAAGACCAAAATTTGAAGTAAGTTTTGAACCAATAAAAGAAGAATACAAATACGGTCAAACCATTGAACTGAAAGGAAAAGCGGTGATGTTTTCCGGAGTTCCGCTGTCGAATTCTACAGTGAATTATGAAATTAAAAAGAAAAATATCCGCTGGATGTATTTCTGGTGGTATCCACGTGGCAATGATAATGAAAATTCGATTTTAGGTTCCGTAAAAACTGATGAAAAAGGTGAGTTTACGATTGTTCTGGATCTGAAAAAAGATGAAACTCTGGATGGAATTCAGGTTGATAATTACGAAATTGAAGCGAGCGTAACGGACATCAACGGAGAAACACAAATTGCAACAGAAAACGTGAAAGTGGCTTCTGTAACGCATTTCATCAAAGCCGACAATATCGGAAATTCTTTTGCACACGAAAATGTGAAAGTGAAAGTTGAAACCAAGAATTACAACGAACAGAATTTAAGCAAATCATACAACGTAAAACTTCATAAACTCCAGGAACCGCAGCGGATTTTCCGTGATAATTTTAAAGAGAAAGTTCAGAATTTACCACAATTATCCGAAACGGAATTCATACAGAAGTTTCCACATGATCGGTTCGATAAAGAAGAAGAAATTTCAAACTGGAAAACTGAAAAAATCGTAGTTGAGAAAATCCAGCAACCGACAACCGACAACCAGCAATTGGATTTGGGGAAACTTGATCCTGGAACTTACAAACTGGAACTGTTCAATATCGAAGGCAAAGACACGATAAAATCGGTGCAGCATTTCCACGTCTGGGACAAAAGATTTTTGAGAGATTCGCAGAAACCTTTCCTTGAAGTCATTCAGCCAAAAGAGGAAATCAAACGCGGTGAAAAAGCGAAAATTTATGTGTATTCTGCGATACCGAATGCTTTGGTGAATGTTTTTGTCCAGACCGGAAACGGCGAAACCAAAACCGAAACGCTCAAAATGAAGAACGGTGTTCTCGCTTATGAAGTTCCGGTTCCATCCGATGAAAATATCGAAAATGTAGTTGTCCAGTTTCAGATGGTGGCATTTAACGATGTTCAGACTGAATCGGTTGATGTGAAAATTAAGAATGTTAAACAGGATCTTCGCATTGAAACGGTGACGTTCCGCGATAAACTGCTTCCGAATTCCAAAGAAAAATGGACCGTTAAAATTCTCGGAAATGAAAACGAGAGAATCAATGCGGAAGTGTTGGCGAATATGTACGATATGTCTTTGGATCAGTTTGCCGTTAACAGATATTTATGGCAAACGTTGTTTTCCAGACCTGATTTTTTTGTCAATTACGATCTCCGAAATGGACTTTCTTCGGAATATTATGCAAAAAGAACAAAATACTTGCAGCAATATGAAGTGAATATTCCCCAATTCAACTGGTTTGATGGCGGGATTTACGGTGCGCCGAGGATTATGAGACAATCAGCAGTTTACGCTGAAGAAGCAGTGATGGATGCAGCAATGCCGGCTCCAATGGCGAAAGCAGAAATGAGAGCAGCTGGTAATGCGATGGATGAGTTACAAACTAATGCAGTGCAAGCATTAACTGGTAAAGTTTCCGGCTTACAGATTACACCAACCAAAGAATTGGAGAAAGTTCCGGTTCGCCAAAACTTAAACGAAACCGCATTTTTCTATCCGAATTTATTAACCGACAAAGACGGAAATATCAACTTTGAATTTACTTCTCCTGAAGCATTGACGAAATGGAAAATGATGTTCCTCGCTCATACAAAAGATGCAAGAATCGCGGTTTTGGAAAAAGAAGTCATTACGCAGAAAGATTTTTCGGTAACGCCGAATTATCCAAGATTCTTGCGTGAAGGCGACGAACTGAATCTGCAGTCGAAACTTTCCAATTTGACTTTAAAGAGTTTGAACGGTTCTGCTTCTTTACAAATTTTAGATGCGATGACGAATGAAGATCTTTCTTCAAAATTTGGTCTAAATAATTCGGTTCAGAACTTCAATCTTGGTGGAAACGGAAATTCCGTAGCTAACTGGAAAATCAAAGTTCCGAATGATGTGTCTTCGATTATTCTGAAAGTCGTTGCCAAAGCCGGAAACTTCAGCGACGGAGAACAAAAAGCCATTGCGATTCTGCCAAACAGAATGCTCGTTACCGATGCGCAACCGATTTTCGTGAAGGAAGGTCAGACCAAAACTTTCATCCTGAAAAATCTGGCTGAAAATACTTCCACAACGGCAACAAATGTTTCCAACACTTTGGAATTAACGACGAATCCGATTTGGGAAATTATGTTTGCATTGCCAAGTCTCAAAAATGATCCCAATCTTTCGGCGGATGTTCAGTTCAACAAATGGTTTGCGGATGTTCTGGCTTCAGAAATTTTCAAAGCCAATCCGAGAATGAAAACCGTTTTTGATGAATATCAGGACAAAGGTTTGCTGACTTCCAATCTGGAAAAAAATCAGGAATTGAAACAGTTGCTGCTCGAAGAAACGCCATGGGTTTTAGAAAGTAAAAATGAAACGGAACAGATGCAGAAACTGGCGAGATTGTTTGATGCGAATACGATGAGAAATTCCATCAATCAGGATTGGGACGATCTGAAAAAACTGCAGAATCCGGACGGAGGATTTTCGTGGCATCCAGGTTATCCGAGTTCGTATTACACGTCGCTCTACATTCTGAAAAATTTAGGCCGAATTAATGAATGGCTGAAAGGAAATCTTTCCGAATATCAAAGCGGAGAACAGAAAGAAATGGTTTCAAAACTGGTTTCTTACGTCGACAATGAAGTGAATAAATATTGGGATGTGAAACGCGAAAATGTTTGGAACAATTACGTTCTGGATTATCTTGACACGCGTCATTACTGGGAAAATCAGCATCCATTGAAAGGAAAAGGAGCCCAGCTGAAAACTTTAGTCATTCAGAAAGCGCCGAAAGCCGACATCAAAGATTTTACGTTCTTCGGTTTGCACAGAGCTGCGTTGTTGTTTGATCATTACAAACTGACGAATCTTTCCGGTAAATTAATGACGTATCTGAAAGAAACTTCCACAAACACCCAAACTCAGGGAGTTTACTGGAAACAGAACCTGAACGATTGGGGATGGTATTCTTCAAAAACCGTGAATCACGCCGGAGCTTTGGAAGCGTTCAATAAACTCACAAAAGATGAAAATTTCATCGAGGAAATGAAAATCTGGCTGATTACGCAAAAAGAAGTTTCAAGTTGGGATACTTCAAGAAGTACGGCGGAAGTGATTTATACGATTCTGAATTCCGGAAAATCCTGGACAGGAACTGAAAGCGACAAAGCAACAGTTGTCTGGGGCGGAAAAACGCTGGAAAATCCGGATACGAAAGCAACAGGTTACGTGAAATCTTCGGTAAAACCGGAAAGTGTTGACAGAAATTTAGGAACAGTAGCCGTTACAAAACCCGGTCCCGGAATTGTTCAGGGTGGCGTTTTCTGGCAGTATTATGAAGATCTGGACAAAATAAAATCTTCCGAAACTTACGTTTCAATTACGAAAGAACTGTACAAAAAAATCAAGACTGAAAACGGCGAAGAACTGCAGAAAATTACATCTTCAACACCGCTGAAAGTCGGCGATAAAGTAACAGTGAGAATGATTCTGAACACCGACAGAAATATGGAATTCATTCACCTGAAAGACATGCGCGCTGCAGGTTTTGAACCTTTGGATGTGATTTCCGGTTATCAGTGGAAAAATAATCTGGGTTATTATCATAGTACGAAAGATGCTTCAACTAATTTCTATATTCAGTACATGCCGAAAGGAAAATATGTTTTTGAATACGATTTGGTTTGCAACGCATCCGGAACGTTCAGCAACGGAATTTCCACTTTGCAGAATTATTACGCACCGCAGATGAATGCACACACGAAAGGAACGAAAGTTTCTATTTCGGAGTAATCTGAAATAATAAATAATCTCAAAATTCCGCTTCAGATTTATGGAGCGGAATTTATTTATATTTGTTTGGACTAATACAAATGCTATGGAAAACATCTTCGATGCGAAGACTGCCCAGAATTATATCGACAGAATCAATAAACTCACCCCTGAAACCCAGCGAAAATGGGGGAAAATGAGTGTCGATCAGGTTTTGGCGCATATGAACGTCGCGTATTCATTCATATTTGAACCTGAAAAGCAAAAGAAGCCCAATTTTCTGATGAAATTGATGCTGCAGAATTTTGTAAAGAAAAAAGTTGTGAGTGAAGAACCGTATAAGAAGAGTATGCCTACAAGTCCGGTTTTCATTATCCCGAATCGAAGGAATTTCGAAGAGGAAAAAAAGAAACTGATCGGGAATATACAGCGCGTTCAGCAACTGGGAAGAGAAGCTTTCGACGGTAAAGTGAACACGAGTTTCGGCGCAATGACCGCGCAGGAATGGAACAATATGCTCGCAAAACATCTGAATCATCATCTGTCGCAGTTTGGAGTCTGAAATAATCGGCCTCTGAAATCCGACACCCTGCAATAAAAACACCAAATTATGAAGAAAATACTGCTGCTTTTTCTGTTAAGCTCATCTTTTATTTTCGCTCAGATGCCCAATATTGAAGGTGTCTGGCTGAACAACTCAAAACCGTATTCCGGCACGATTGATAAAGCGCAAATCAGACTGAAAATCAACATTTCCGAACAGAATAAAAAGAATGACCAGCAGTATTTCGTGGCAGGAAACAGCCTGCTAAATGGTGATAATGCGTCGAAATTTGAGGGCGTGATGACGATTACCAAATACCGCGACGGCAAAAAAAGGAGCTCGGTCTACGGCGAATATGAATTCGCGGAAGAGCCTGCAGGAAGCCATTCCGGAGTTTTTAAGGGGAAATTTGTCTACACTTTTTTCTGGAATAAAAAATTGCAGAAAATTGAAAGACAGTACGTGGAATTTACTGGAGAGTGGACCAGCTACGACGGAAAACTGAACTACAAAACCAACTGGACCAACCAGATTAAAACACCTTAACAATGCTCAGAAAAATTTTAGCGGTTGTTGCTGCAGTGTTCGCCGGAGGAATTCTGGTGAGCGTCGTGCAGTCTATCGGACATTCCATGTATCCGCTCCCTGCAGGAGCAGATCCTAATGATATGGAAGACATGAAAAAATATGTGGAAAGCGCACCGTTTATGGCGCTGTTTTTCGTGATTTTGTCTTACGCTGCAGGTGCTTTAACAGGCGGATTCGTTTCCACAATTATCGCAAACGACGGAAAGAAGACTTATGCCATCATCACGGGAATTATTTTTGTGATATTTTCAGTAATCATGATGTCGTCACTTCCAACTCCCATTTGGTTCTGGATCATGGGAATCCTGGTCTGGCTGCTGGTTCTGGCAGGCTGGAAACTTGCTGTATTATTAAGAAAAAAATAAATAAAAATGAATTTAGGAGCATTTTCAGTGAGTCTTTCGGTGAAGGATATTCATAAAGCGCTGGAATTTTACGAAAAACTGGGATTCACGCATAAAGGCGGAAACATGGATCAGAACTGGGTTGTTCTGAAAAACGGCAATGCTGTGATCGGACTTTTTCAGGGAATGTTTGAAGGAAACTGGCTGACATTCAATCCGGGTTGGGACGGAAACGCACAGAATCTGGAAGAATTCACCGATGTCCGGGATATTCAGAAACATCTGAAAGCAAACGGAATCAAACTCGACAAGGAAGCAGATGAAACCACCACCGGAATTGAACACATCATGCTGAAAGATCCCGATGGAAACGTAATTCTGATCGACCAGCACAGATAAATGAGCATTGAAATTGTAGATTTCAAACCGGAATTCCGCGAGGATTTCAAAAACCTGAATGTGGAATGGCTGCAGAAATATTTCGTTGTTGAACCTTTCGATGAATTGCAGCTTTCCAATCCGGAAACAGAAATTCTGGAAAAAGGCGGTAAAATCATTCTCGCAAAAGACGGCGAAAGAATCGTTGGAACCGTTTCACTTTTGAAAGAGCAGAACGTTTACGAACTCGCAAAAATGGCGGTAACAGAAGATTACAAAGGAAAAGGTGTCGGCAAACTTTTAATGGAACACTGTATTTCCGAGGCAAAAAAGCTCGGAGCTGAAAAAATCATTTTAATTTCCAACAGGGATCTCACACCGGCTTTGTCGCTTTACAGAAAATATGGTTTTAATGAAATTCCGATGGCGGAAGGAATTCCTTGTGAAAGAGGAAACATTATGATGGAACTTATTCTTTAAGAACTGGGAATCGGGAACCAAGAATCAAGAATCAAGAACCTAGAATCAAGAGCTGAAAACTAACAACCAAACAATACATCACCACTCAAATTCATAACTCAAAATTTATAATTTTAATATATGGCACAGGTAAATCCCTACATTACATTTAACGGCAACTGCGAAGAAGCCTTCAACTTTTACAAATCGGTTTTCGGCGGAGAATTTCCTTACATTGGTCGTTTCGGCGATATGCCGCCATCTGAAGACGGGAAACAGGTTTCCGAAGATGAAAAAAACAGAATTATGCACGTTTCCCTGCCGATTTCTCCGGAAACGGTTCTCATGGGAAGCGATACAGGTGGAGAATCTGCTTCCGGCCACAATGCGGGTAACAATATTGCAATTTCCGTGAATACCGATTCGCGTGAAGAAGCAGATCGTCTGTTCAGCGGACTTTCCGAAGGCGGTACCGTTACAATGCCGCTTACAGACACATTCTGGGGCGCATATTTCGGAATGTGGACGGACAAATTCGGCATCAACTGGATGGTGAATTATGACGATCCTGCAAAAATTCAGCAACACTAGAATTTCCACAACAGGCCAATAGCGCGGGTTTCTAAGCAGAGATCCGTTTTTTTGGCGGGATTTTCGGCGGCGGCGCAGCCGGCGCCGAAAATTTTCATGAATTGATAAAGCGGCATTAAGGGCTAAAGCAAGTGTCTCCCGATTTTGTATTTTTAGCATTTAATTCATTAAAATGGCAGACAATAAAACAAAACCAACCGGCGCATCAGTCGAAGATTTTATCAGAAATTCTGATCCGAAGAAAATTGAAGACAGTTTTAAACTGATTGAGTTGATGGAGAAAGTCTCAGGTGAAAAAGCGTATATGTGGGGACCGTCAATCGTTGGCTTTGGAAACTATCATTACGTATATGAAAGCGGCAGGGAAGGAGATGCACCGCGACTTGGTTTTTCGCCGCGCAAGAGCAAATTTTCGCTGTACGTGCTGTACAAAGAACATGAAAATATGGATCCCCTGCTCGAAAATCTTGGGAAAATCCAGGTTGCAAACGGAGGCTGTGTGTACTTCAAAAAACTGGACGACCTGAACCTGGATGTCCTGGAAAAACTGCTCAAAGCCTCACTCGAAGAAACCGAAAAACGCTGGGGCTGATTATTTCATCATGATCTTATCCGGAGTGATAGGCAGATCGCGGAACCGTTTTCCGGTCGCGTTGTAGATAGCATTTCCGATTGCCGCCGCAGATCCGATTATTCCGACTTCACCGAGACCTTTCGCACCGCTTGGATTCAGGTTATAATCAGGTTTGCCTACAAAATCAACTTCGATAATCGGCACATCTGCGTTTACCGGAAAATGATAACCGGCCAGATCATTTCCCACCAGCGCATTGAGTCGGTGATCAATCAGCATTTCTTCCATCATCGTCATTCCGACACCACCAACAACGGCGCCTATGATCTGATTACGTGCCGGTTTTTCGCTGATTACTTTCCCGCCGTCAACAATGCTTACGAAGCGGTCAATCTTTACTTTACCGGTCAGTTCATGCACTTTCACGCGGCAAAAATGTGCTGCACAGGATGCGAAGGCGAATTTTTTCTGAGTATCGCCCGGTGCTGATGTTTCTTCAACCTCAATCCGGGTTAAGTTGTTGCGGTCGAAAATTTCGGCAAATGATAATTTTGTGTTTTGACCTTTTATTTGAATTCCGTTTTGATCTAAAACTAAATCTTTAGTTGAAGTATCCTTGAATGCTGTGTTCATCGTAGAAGCATAGCGTAGTAATTCTGTCTTTAAAGATTCCGCTGCTGCAGCGAGAGCTCCGCTCAAAGAGGAAAGTCCCCGGCTTCCTCCCTGATTTGGAGCCGGCGGCAAATCCGATCGTCCTAGTTCAATCGTGATTTTTTCCTTCGGAATTCCGGTCGCATCATGAATGATATTCTGCATTGAAGTTCCGGTACCGGTTCCGATATCGGTCATTGCAGTTTTTACAACAGTATTTCCATTGCGGTCCAGCGAAATTCCGGCGCTTGCTTTTCCGCGACCTGCAGTCCACATTCCCACGGCCATTCCGTAACCGGTAAGCCAGTGTCCTTCACGTATTTGTCCGGGCGTGGATTTTCTGCTGCTCCAGCCGATTTTAGCTGCGCCCTTTTGCACGCATTCTTTCAGGAAATGCGTCGACCATTGCTTTCCGCTTTCGGGATCGGTAATGTCCGAAATGTTCTGCATTCTTATCTGCACGGGATCTGCCCCAATTCTGTAGCAAAGTTCATCGATTGCTGTTTCCAGCGCAAAAGCTCCGGTACATTCTCCGGGAGCTCTCATCCACGTTGGCGTCGAAAGATTCAGTGGCACACTCGTCATCTCCGTTTTCAGGTTTTCAAAACCATAACATAGTCTGCTGATTCGGGTGATATTCTCTGTGAAATCTTCGTATTTGGAAGTAGTGTTTCGGCTTTGATGTAGTAAACCCGTAAATTTTCCGTTCTGATCTGCCCCGAGTTTAATTTTTTGCCATGCTTCAGGACGGTAACCGGTGAGCAGAAACATCTGTGGCCGGCTCAGCATCAGTTTCACAGGACGGTTTACTTTTTTTGCTGCCATTGCTGCGAGTATGGAATTCGACCAGACGCGCAGACCTGAACCAAAACCGCCACCCATAAATTCGGTGATTACCTCAATGTTTTCTGTGGGTATTCCGAAGACTTTTGAAAATGTCCCCTGAACGCTGTTTACACCCTGGTTTTTATCAAATAATTTCAGGGAATTTGTTCCGTTCCACTGGGCAATGGTTGCGTGCATTTCCATCGGATTATGCACTTCGCCCTCAATGTGATATTCCTGTTCGATAATTTGCGGACTGGAAGCCCAAGCCTGCAGACTTCCGCGCTCTTTTCCGTCGTTTTTGAGGGGAACACTTGCGTGCGTTTTCCTGAAATCGGTATTCGCTGTGGCTTCGGTGTAATTTATTTTCAGCAGGGAGGCCGCATATTGCGCTTCTTCCAGCGTATTTGCCACAACCACTGCAACAGGCTGACCTTTAAAATAAATTCTGTCGGTATGTAAAACGGCAAGTCCGGCTTTTGTTTCCTTAATCTTTTCTTTGTTTGCCCATCCCGGAAGTACAGGTTTGTTCTGATGGGTGAGAATATCGATAACGCCGTCGGCAAGTTTGGCATCTTCAGCATTTACGGCATTCACAGTTCCTACAGCAATAGAACTTCCGACAACTACAGCATAGCAGATATTTGGTACTTCATATTCGGCAGCATATTTACCTTTCCCTGTTACTTTCGCAAGTGCTTCGGTTCGGCCTTCGTTTACGGTAATGGATTCAGAATCTTCGAAAAATAACATGATGAATCAGGATGAGGTTAAACAATTTTGAAGCGCGGTGATGATGCCGCCGTGAAGCATTTCTTTTTTAAATCCGTTTTGTGAAAGCGGCTTGATGTCCTTAATTACCAGATCTGCAGCCTGTTGAAAACTCGCATTGTTCGAAGGTTTTCCCTTTAGGAAATTCTCAGCTTCGTGCCATCGCCAAGGCTTATGGGCAACGCCTCCGGAAGCAAGCCGCGCATCTCTAATTGTTCCGCCGGAGATATCGAGCGCTGCGGCTACAGAAATCAGTGCGAAAGCATAAGATGTGCGGTCGCGCAGTTTCAGATAAGCGCAATTTTTGTGAAAATTATTGCCGGGAACTTCGATGTGAGTAATTACAGCATTTTCGGAAAGATTATTATCTAGATGTGGCGTTGTTCCGGGAAGTCTGTGAAAATCTCTAAACGGTATGCTTTGCTTTTTCTGATTGTTACCGGTGATTAGTACTTCAGCATCCAGAGCCGCAAGTGCTACACAGAAATCCGAAGGATGTACGGCGACACATTCATTGCTGTAGCCAATAACTGCGGCCATCCTGTTCTCGCCGTTCAAAGCGCTGCAGCCACTGACCGGTTTGCGTTTGTTGCAGGGCGTTGTAACATCATAAAAGTAAGGACAGCGCGTTCTCTGAAGCAGGTTTCCGCCGCATGACGCCATGTTCCTGATTTGCGGAGATGCGCCTGCCAGTATTGCTTTTGCCAGCAGCGGAAAATTTTGTAAAACCTCACGGTCAACTGTTACCGCGCTGTTTTTCGCCATCGCTCCAATTCGCAGTCTGTTTCCGGTTTTTTCGATTTTTTCGGAAAGCACCGATGCAAGATCAATCAGCTCAGAAGGCTGCGTAATATCTTTCTTCATCAGATCCACCAGGTTTGTGCCTCCGGCAATAAACTGTGAGTTGCTGTTTTTGCGGGAAACTGTTTTTCCCAGGCTGTCCTGCTTAAAAAACTGAAATGGTTTCATCCTGCTACTTTTTGAATGGCTTCCGTAATTCCGTTGTAGGCTCCGCATCGGCAAAGATTTCCGCTCATGAATTCTTTAATTTCCTCTACTGAGCCGGTTCGTCGTTCGTTTACACACGCAACCGCAGACATTATCTGTCCGGGAGTACAGTAACCACACTGAAAACCGTCACATTCAATAAATGCCTGCTGCATCGGATGCAGTTTTTCTCCGTTTGCAAGGCCTTCAATCGTGGTAATTTCCTTTTCCTGCGCAGTGCAGGCGAGCGTGAGACAGCTCAGAACGCGTTCCCCTTCAATATGAACAGTACACGCGCCGCACTGTCCGTGATCACAGCCTTTTTTTGTTCCGGTAAGCTGCAGATTTTCGCGAAGCAGATCCAAAACAGTTGTACGCGTATCAATCTGAAGATTATGTTTTTTCCCGTTAATGCTCATTTTTACATTCATGAGATTTTTCGGGGCGACGAACAGACTTCGGACTTTTTCTCCGGCAGCTTTCAGATGAAGCGGTACAGCTGACCAAAACAGCAGCATGCCGGATGATTTAAGGAAATTCCTGCGCGAAAATGAAGATGTTTTCATAGGATCAGGCTTTCAGGTTAGGTTTAATTGTCCTAATTTAAGAATAATAGCAGGAACCCCATAGTATTTTTTGAAGATGAATAAATATTTATATTGCTACAGATTAACAGAATGGCAGAAAAACCCGCCGAATTTCGACCGCTTTAATTCGTTATTCATTCACCAGCTCAACCCGGTGTTTAGCACCGAATCTCTTAAACATGTCATAATATCTTTTGAGAAGTGGTTCAGTGGGAAGTCCTTTGTTTCTTTCCAGCTGCATGGCAATATAATCCATCACGGTGGCATTATCGGCAGCATCAATTTTATTTAAATTAACTCCCCAATATGCAGCATCGATTAAAAATGCTTCGAATTTCATTCCGACGGCATATTTCAGAATGTTTCCTTTGCTAATATCAAACTGTGGACTGCTGCATTCGAGCAAATGTTCGTTGGCGTTCCAGACTTCGCTCACTTTTCTGGCGATTTCTTCTTCGTTGTCTTTATGAATATCGACACATGCCGCTTCAAAGATTCGTCTCTGATATCCCCAAACATATCTTTCGCTGTTCATCTCATTGTCTTTCGCCTGACTTCCAATATACATACAAAGACTCCTGATTTTCTTAGCATGTGGACATTTTTCGGTTTCCTGGTTTTCCTGTGCATTTACGAAAGAGAAACAAACAAGCAACAGGACTAGGATTGTTGAGTTTTTCATGTTTAGTTTTTTGTAAAGTTAAGAATTAGAATGAGTTAAAAGTGTAAAACAAAAAAATCCCCGGCCGGGGATTTTTAACTTTTATTCCAAATAAAAGAATAAATATTATTTAAAAGGATATTTTGATTCAAACATCCGCATTCTCCAGAATTACCGCATAACCCTGTCCGACACCAATACACATCGTACACAAAGCATATTTTTTTCCGGTTTTTTGAAGTTCCAGCGCAGCTGAATACGTGATTCTCGTTCCGCTCATTCCAAGTGGATGCCCCAAAGCAATCGCACCGCCGTTGATATTCACACGCGGATCATCATTGGCAATTCCAAGTTCTTTTAAACACGCAATACTTTGCGCGGCAAAAGCTTCATTCAGTTCAATAATATCGATTTGATCTAAACTCAGGTTGGCTCTTTTCAACGCAAGTTTCGTGGCTTCAACCGGACCGATTCCCATAATTCTTGGCTCAGTTCCAGTCACTGCGGAAGTCACGATTTTTGCCAAAGGTTTCAGGTTGTATTTTTCAACGGCTTCGTCGGAAGCAACAATCACAGCGGCAGCTCCGTCATTCAAACCTGAAGCATTTCCTGCAGTTACCGTTCCGTTTTCCTTTACAAATGCGGCTCTCAGTTTCCCCAAAACTTCCATGGAAGTATTCGGTTTTATGAATTCATCTTTATTTACAGTGATGGGATCAGCTTTTCTTTGCGGAATTACGATGTCCGAAATTTCTTCCGCCAAACGTCCGCTTTCCTGCGCTTTTTTGGCTTTCATTTGTGAATTCAATGCAAATTCATCCTGTTCTTCACGCGAAATGGAATACATTTCAGCCAGATTTTCAGCTGTTTTTCCCATTGCTTCCGTTCCATACATTTTCTCCATTTGAGGATTGATGAAACGCCATCCAAAACTGGAATCATACATTTTCTGAGTCGTATCGAAACCGCTTTCTCCTTTGGAAATTGCGTACGGTCCGCGTGTCATTCCTTCAACTCCGCCTGCAATGAAAAGATCTCCTTCATCAGATTTTATCGCTCTTGAAGCCTGTGCAATGGCACTCATTCCGGAAGCACACAATCTGTTCACCGTTTCGCCCGGAACAGTTACGGGAAGTCCGGCCAAAAGCAGCGACATTCTTGCCACATTACGGTTGTCTTCTCCTGCCTGATTGGCACATCCGATAATTACATCGTCAATTTTGTCGGTCGGTAATTCCGGATTTTTTTCAATCAGACTTTTAATTACAGAAGCCATTAAATCATCGGTTCTCACCGGAGCGAGCTGACCTTTAAAATTCCCGATGGCAGAACGGGTTCCGTCGATAATGTATGCGTTTTTACTCATATTAAAAATTTGTTTAAAAATAGGGCTTTTCTGTGGGTTGAGAAAATCCTAGTCTCTTAGTTTATGTTCTATTTGAAGGGCTTTACGGTGAAAATAACGGATTGGATACGCGGTAACCAAAATCACCGAAAGTCCGATGATACAACCCGCCAAAACTGAAATGAATCTTTCAATGGGTGCCAGATAACCTTCGTCGGGTTTTTCAATCAGGATGATGATGACGGCTACAATCGCAGTTCGGGCTACTTTCAAAAGATTGAAACCTTTACAGAGCAAAGCCGCTAGAATAATTCCTACCATCACTTTCAGATACATATCCACCGGAAGAAAAACCGCTGCAAAACCTGACGCGGCTCCTACGAAATTGGCTTTTACGCGTTCTATTGAAAGTTTCCGGCTGTCACTTGCTTCGGGAGAAATCACCAGTAAAATGGAGATCAGTGACCAAAATAAATCGTATTGCGGAACGGCTTTCATCAGAAAATATCCGATTGAAAAACCGATTAAACAACGGCAGATGTAAATAAAAATCGGGGAGAAGATGAATCCCCGAAATCCTGATATGGTTTGCGTTTTATCCATTTTGAAAAGTAAATTTTGCAGCATTTTTCAGCGCTGCAAAATTACTTTTGATGTTGAAATTATGCTGTTACAGTGAGTTGTTCGTCAAATTTCGCTGAAGTTTTCTCACGGACTTCCTCCAAAGTTGCTCCGTTTAGAAGTTCAGTCAGCGTAAGTTTTCCGTCGATGAATTTGAAAACCGCCAAATCGGTGATAATCATATCCACAGAATTTTTCGTAGTCAATGGCAGATCACAGGTCGGAACAATTTTCGGATCACCGTTTTTCTCGGTGTGCATCATCGTAATGATGAGTTTTTTCGCGCCTGAAGCCAGATCCATCGCGCCACCAACTCCTAAAAGCGGTTGTCCCGGAACTGCCCAGTTAGCCAGGTTAGCGTGTTCATCCACCTGAAGTCCGCCCATTACAGCCGTATCGATATGTCCGCCACGAATCATTGCAAAAGAATCTGCAGAATCAAAATACGAACTTCCTTCCAGCGCCGTCACCGGAATTTTTCCTGCATTCACCGGATAATCCATCGCTCCGCCACCGTCTGCAGGAACCGGACCAACGCCCAACATTCCATTTTCGGTGTGAAGAATAATGCCGTGTTCAGGTGTAATTAAGTCGGCAACCAATGTCGGAATTCCGATTCCTAAATTCACCACTTCACCGCTGTTTAATTCAGCCAAAGCACGTTTTGCCATGTTCATTCTGCGTTCAGAAACTACTTTGCTTGAACTTACAGATCCTGAACTTCCCAGTTCTTCAACCGTTGTATGTGCTTCAACCAAAAAGTCCACAAAACAACCTTGAGTGTGCACATTTTCCGGCTCGATTTCTCCGACAGGAACGATGTGTTCCGCTTCGGCAATTACCAGATCTGCAGCGGTTGCAAATGCTTTGTTGAAATTCTGTTCCGTCATTCTGTACTGAAGATTTCCGGCGGTATCAGCTTTCCATGCACGAACAAACGCCACATTCCCACGAATCGAAGGAATGAAAACCATTTCCTTTCCGTTGATGACTTTCGTTTCGTGATTTTTCGTGATGTCGGTTCCGGCTGCAGTTACGGTATAAAATCCACCGATTCCGGCGCCGCCTGCACGAACTGCTTCAGCTAAAGTTCCCTGCGGAATCAGCTCATACTCAACATCGCCGTCCTGCGCAGCTTTCACCGCTTCAGGATTGGACGTGAAGAAAGAACCGATCATTTTTTTAATCTGTCCGTTTCTCAAAAGTCGGCCGCCGCCAAGTCCGGCTTCACCAACGTTGTTTCCGATGAATGTAATATTTTTTGTGCCTGTTTCAGCCAGCGCATGCATCAGTTGAACCGGATTTCCGGTCATCCCGAAACCGCCCTGCAGAAGCGTATCGCCGTCTTTTACTTTGACTGCGGCTTCCTGTGCGGTAATGATTGGAACTGTTTTCATTCTAACTTTTTTATTTGTTTAAACACGAAGCTCACGGAGTTTTCAACGGAGTCCACGTTTTTCTTAATTTATTTTTTATTTAGAAACTGAATCAGTATTTCGTTGAATTCAGTTGGTTTTTCAAAAGCGGAAAGATGACGTGCATCTATGGTTTTTAGTTCTGAGTTCTGGATCTCGTTCTGCATCCATTTTCCGTCTTCCACGGTGGTTACAGGATCCTGTCCTCCGGCAATAATCAGCGCCGGATTTTTGATGTTTTTTAAATCTTCCCGGAAATCTGCATCACGAACCATCGCGCAGTTTGAAGCATAACCTTCCGGTGAATTTTTTTTGAAATTTTCAATGATTCCTTCCACTTCATTTTTTTCATTTTCAATAAAATCATCGGTGAACCATTTTGAAGGCGTTCCGGCTGCAACCGGTTCCAGACCTTCTTTTTTTACCAAATCAATACGGTCGTTCCACGATTTTTCTGAACCGATTTTCGCGGCGGTATTGCACAGAACAATTTTCTGAACGCGCCTTTCACCGTTCAAGCCCAACCATTGTCCGATCAGTCCGCCCATAGAAAGTCCGCAGAAATGGAACGTTTCAATTCCAAGATTTTTGGTGAGTTCCAGGACATCTTTTCCAAGAAGTTCAGCAGAATATTCACATTCGGTAACCTCGGTTTCTCCGTGTCCGCGCGTATCGCTCAGCAGAACATTGAAATGTTCGGAAACGGCTTCAATCTGCTTGTTCCACATTGAAAAGTTCGTTCCCAAAGAATTGGAAAAAACCAAAGTTTCAGATTTACCGTTGTCGATAAACTGATAATTGATTTCGATTCCGTTTGCTTTAATTTTTGGCATTTTTTTGAAATTAAAACCAAACCCAACATCCGGAGATGCTGAGCTTGGTAAGGGTTTTTTAGTTTTCTGCAAGTGCTCTGCTTCTGTGGTTTTCACCGTCGTCGTGTGCAACTTCTTCCTTCAGAATATTAAAGTTGAACTCTGCAAATGCAAACGGTTCTTTTTCGAAACCTCTTGCTTCAGCTTCATCCGCTGTGTGTCTTGAGATATGCGGAACCAGTTCTTCTTTGGTTGCGAATGCAAAATCATCAAATGTCAACGGATCGCCTTCTATGTTGATTTGTGTTGTTAATTTTCTGTAACCCGGCTTGGTTACGAAGAAGTGAATGTGCGCAGGGCGGCTTCCGTGTCTTCCCAAAGCAGTCATCATTCTTTCTGTGCAGCTTCCCGGAGGACAAGAATATCCTGGAGGAATTACTGTTTTGAATGTGTATTTTCCGTCTGCTCCAACTCTGATCGCTCTTCTTAAATTGTAATCAGACTGGCTGGAATCAAAGTACGAATAAAGCCCTTTGTCGTTGCAGTGCCAAACTTCAAGCAAAGCGCCTTCCACAGGGTTTCCGTCTACATCTTTAATCGTTCCGCTCATGTAGAATCTTTCCATGTCTTTGTTGTCTTCCGGCTCGTTTTCAAGTGCTGCGAAAGAATCAGATTCCGGAGCTCCGGCTACGTAAAGTGGACCTTCGATCGTTCTTGGAGTTTCGCCTCTCAAACCTGCCTGTTCATCTGCATGCTCGCTCATTGCATCGATAAATCTTTCGATTCCCAAACCAGCGTAAAGCAAGCCCCATTCGTTGTTCTGGCCAACTTCTTTCAGATAGTCTGCAGCGTGCCACATTTCCTCTGAAGTAATGTCAAGATCAACCATTGCATAGAAAAGATCTTTAAGCAAACGGTTCATAATTTCTTTCACTCTCGGATTGCCTTTTGCAGGATCTTCCTTTGAAAGGATGTAGTCTAACTCTTTGTGGATTTGTTCTTTAGTCATCATAACTTCTTAAATTTTTGATTAATATTTTGTTTGATTTTTGTTTAGATTAAATTTTCGCGAACCGCATTCGGATGTTTGCAAACCGAGGTTACTTTGATGTTCATGTACGGAAAAAGCGGCAGCGAACTTAAGATTTGGTGCAGCTCGTCCGGACTGTCAACTTCCAGAACGCTGATGTTGGAATATCTTCCGGCAACGCGCCACAGGTATTTCCATTTTCCTGAATTTTGCCATTTCTGTGAGGTTTCGCGCTCACGTTCCATGAAACTTTTCTTTTTGTCTTCGTCCCAGATTTCCGGGATGTTAACGTCCATTTCTACTACGTATACCATAATTTTTATTTGAAATTTTATATTTGATATTCGAAATTGAGTGGTGAGCTTGAATCTCAAATCTTAAACCTCAAACATCGAATCAGTTTTACTTCCTTTTATAGAATTTGAATTTATCTTCGTCGATTTCGAGTCCAAGTCCCGGTTTTTTTGGAAGTTCCAGCATACAGTCGCGGAACGTCATCGGATTTGTAACAATTTCATCTGTAATGAGCAGCGGTCCGAAAAGTTCCGTTCCCCAACTCAGATTTTTGAAAGTACTGAAAACCTGCGCAGAAGCGACGCTTCCTATTGTTCCTTCCAGCATGGTTCCGCCGTAAATTCCTATATCTGCTGCGGCCGCAATTCCCGCGATTTTGGTTGAATTGTAAAGTCCGCCTGCTTTCATGATCTTCACTGCGAAAACACTTCCGCCGCGGATTTTTGCCAGTTTAAAGGCATCTTCCGTTGTGGCAACCGCTTCATCGGCCATAATCGGAATGTGGAAAAATTCAGTCAGTCTGGCCAAACCTTCAAAATTGGTTTTGTTGATTGGCTGTTCGATGAGATCAACGCCGTTTTCCTGAAGAACTCTGATCCATTTTTTTGCGGTTTCTTCGTTCCATGCCTGATTGACGTCCACAGTAATTTTAATGTCTTCGCCAACCGCAGCTTTTATTGCACAAACATGAGATACATCTTTTTTCGGGTCGTTGCTTCCGATCTTCAGCTTAAACGTATCGTGTCTTTTAATGGAGATCAGATGTTTTGCTTCCTCAATATCTTTTTCTGTGTTTCCGCTCGCCAAAGTCCACAGAACCGGAAGTTTATCGGAAACGGATCCTCCTAAATATTCAGCGACCGTAATGCCCAATCTTTTTCCCTGTGCATCGAGCAGTGCAGTTTCTATTCCTGCTTTTGCAAAATTATTAGCCTGAATATTTTCGCCTATCACATTCATCAAAGCATTGATGTTGGTAGCATCTTTTCCGATGATCAGTGGTGCGATATATTTGTCAATCGTCAGCTTCATTCCTTCCGGAGATTCTGCGCCGTAGCTCATTCCGCCAATCGTTGTACTTTCGCCCCAACCGGAAATTCCGTCTTCCGAGGTAATTTTTGTAATTACCATCGTCTGGTTTTTCATCGTCGCCATCGAAAGTTTGTGCGGACGGATCGTCGGCAAATCCAGAATTGCAACTTCGACTGATATTATTTTAGGATTTTTTTTCATGCTTTAATTATCAATTCAAAAACTGTTAATGCCCTCATAACAAATTGATAATACAAATTTAAACATGATAAAAATCATATAATAGGACTTTTTTGGAAAAAAATGGGATTTTTTGAAAAATCGCAAAAATTGTTGTCTTCTGTTTGAATTTAATTCACAGAAAGACGGTATTCTTTAGGAGTAAGTCCTGTTTTCTGCTTGAATAACCTTGCAAAATAACTTGGATCGTCAATGTCAAACTGATATGAAACTTCGGAAATCGTATAATCCGGATTCCGGAGCGTACTCTTTATATTAAGGATAAGAAAATCGAGAATTACTTCCTTTGGAGTTTTTCCGGACATCGTTTTGCACAGCTGACTGAGTTGCTGCACCGTAATTCCCAATTCTGAAGCGTAATCTTCCACACGTTTCTTGATGCTCTGGTTCTCCTGAACAAGTTTCTTGAAATTCCGGAACGTATTTCGGTCCGTATTATTTAAGGTGTGAATAACTGTTTGGTTGGAATGATTTAAACGGTAAATCCTCAAAAGCAGCATTCCCACTAAATACTGAAGCGACAAATCGCGGCCGGGAAGCTGATTTTTATACTCGAAAATACATTTATGAATCGTGGTGTAAGCGTCTTCAACAAGTTTGTTTTCCTGTTCGATTTCGGTGATACTGATGGAATCCAGCTCGTAAATAACTTCCACATCGTGTTTCAGCATCTGATCGACTGAATTTGCAGCAAGCGAGAGAAGCCAACCGCTGGAACCGTATTCAAACTGAAAACCGTGAACAACCGCTTGCGGAATCGTAATAATCGAAGGTTTTTCTACTGTAAAAGATTCGTTGTTGGCGATGAGTTCAAGCTTTCCGCGTTCCAGAACGAAAATCTGAAACAGGTTTCTGTGCGCATGTGGTTTTATGGAATATCCCGATTTATGGAAAACTTCCTCCAACGGAATAATGTTGATAATATCCCGCACCAACTGGATATTCTGCTGCTCATAAACACCGCTGTAATAGATTTTCTGCGCCACAGTTCTAAGATACGGAAATTATTTTTTAACAAAATCCAGAAGCGGTGTAATGAACCTTTCAAACGCTTCAATGTGCGGCGAATGTCCCACATTATCGAGTTCCACGAGTTTTGAACCTTTAATTTTTTTCTGAGTTTCCTTTCCTAAATTCTGATACAGTCCCATTAAAGGTTGCAGTTCTTTCGGTGCGTTTCCTTTACCAATCGCGGTTCTGTCGCGCGTTCCGATAATCAAAAGAGTAGGAGCGGTGATTTTTTCAAAATCGTAAACCACAGGCTGCGTAAAAATCATGTCGGAAGTTAATGCTGCATTCCAGGCGGTAATCGGGAAATCTTTTGAAACCGTCCAACCGGCCAACATGTTCAGCCATTTGTCGTATTCCGGTTTCCATTTTCCGTCGTAATAAAATTTCAGCTGATAATCTTTGTAGGAATTGTAGGTGTTTTTCAGTTCGTTTGCGTACTGTTTATCAATATTTTGATACGGTGAAAATCGTTTATAATCTTCGAGTCCTATTGGGTTTGCCAATATCAGTTTTTCAACATTTTCAGGATACATCACCGCCATTCTTGAGGCGAGCATTCCGCCCATTGAATGTCCGAGGACAATGAATTTCTTAATTCCTAGATCGTCCATAATGGATTTTGTGTTTTCGCCCAACTGATGAAAAGAAAACTGATACTGTTTCGGTTTTGAGGATTTTCCGAAACCGATCTGATCGGGCATTACCACACGAAAACCTTCATTGTTGAGCGCTCTTGCTGTTGTTTCAAAATAATAGCCGTTGAAATTTTTTCCATGAAGAAGAAGGACGGTTTTTCCGTTCCAGTTTGCAGGTTTCACGTCCATGTACGCCATTTTCAGTTGCTGTCCCTGATTTTCGATGGTTTTTACAGTCACCGGAAAAGGATACTGAACAGTGGAAAGTTCAGCATCAAGCGGTTCCAGTTTTGATAAATCGGCTTTCTGAGCATTGCACGACATCATTCCGAAAGACAAAGCGAGAACGGTGAATATTTGCAGGATTTTCATTTTTTAGGGTTTTCTCAAAAATACGAAATAAAAAAAAGAGCCGTAATCGACTCTTTCTATCTTGATATTTTAAGGATCGGTATTTTCACTTTCAATTTTCAACTCTCAACTTTGCCTCAATGAAGTCGGCGAATCTCGTTCCTCGATTTCAATTGTATTTCTCCCACCATTTTTCATACACTTTCGAATCATCACTCCAGTCGATTTTTTCACCGATTTTCGGATAGATAATTCTCAAATTTTCGGTATTCATTTCTGCCATTTTTTTCAGAGGTTCGTTCCAGGAATGCGCCGCCAAAGAAAATTTCGAATTGTGAACGGGGATCATTCTTTTCGCGTTGAGATCTTTCATTGCTTTAATATTTTCGCCCGGCATGAAGTGAATATAACGCCAATCTTTATTGTACTGCCCGTTTTCGAGAATCACTAGATCAAAACTGCCATATTTTTCACCGATTTTTTTGAAATGTGTATTGTAGCCGGAATCGCCGCCGATGTAAATTCTTTGGTTCGGACTTTCAAAAACGAAACTTGCCCAAATTGCCTGATCGCGCTTCAAACCACGACCGGAAAAATGCCGCGCCGGCTCCGCCGTAACTTTAAATCCGCTACCTAAATCTGAACTTTCAAACCAATCCAGTTCAACGATATTTTTCGGATTGTAACCCCAGAATTCCAGATGTTCACCAGTTCCTAATCCGGTAATAATTTTTTTCGTTTTCGAGAAAAGCTTCAGAACCGTTTCGTAATCTAGATGATCCCAATGATCGTGCGTAATCACTAAATAATCGAGTTCCGGAATATCTTCAGGTTTGTAAATATCGCTTCCTTCAAACGCTTTTGTGGTGAACGAAAATGGCGAAGCGTAACCGCTCAGAACAGGATCAACCAGAATTTTCTTTCCATCAAGCTGAATGAAATAAGACGAATGTCCCATCCAGACGTAAATATTTTCAGCAGGATTCAGTTTTTTCAAATCGGTTTTTTCAAAATGAAAAGCCTGATCCGGAGTTTTATTTTCAGTTTTTCCGAACAGAAAGCGGAACATCACTTCCGGCATTGACGTGTCTTCTGCAAGTTGTGGCGTTGGATTCAGATTATCGAATCTGCCGTTTTTATAATGAGGCGATTTCTGAATTCTTTCCAGACGCTCACCTGACGGCGCTTTTCCGAATTTTTTCTGATTCAACACCAGAAAAGTGGCAATGGCGACAATTCCTGCCACAATCAGAATAATTAAAATCATTCGCTTGAGAATTTTCATATAAGACAGTCCGGGGATGTTGGCAAAAGTAATTCAATTTACCGGTTATAACTTGGTATTTTCATGGAACGTATCTATATTGCCTGTTGATGATTCGCTGCAAAATACTATTGTTTTTGAGCGAAAATTATTTGCTGTTTAATGGTATTTTGTTTAATTTTAATCAATTCTAAAAAAGTAAAATTATGCATGATAATGTTGTTGTAAAACAGAGAGTTGATGCGCCGGTAGAAAAAGTGTGGAATGCACTTACCGATAAATCGCAAATGAAGGAATGGTATTTCGATATTCCTGATTTTGAACTCGGTGTTCACAATGAGTTTAATTTTTATGAGCCGGGTGAAGCCTGCAAATACCATCATCACGGTGAAATTCTGGAAGTGATTCCGAACGAAAAATTCAAACATACGTGGGCTTATCCGGAATTTTCCAAAGAAAAAACAATCGTAAGATGGGAACTCGAACCGGATGGCGACGGAACATTGGTTACACTCACGCATAAAGGTCTCGAAAACCTGGATCACCTTGGACAGGATTTCAATCATGACAGTTTTGAACAGGGCTGGAATGCAATTGTGGGGCAGTCACTCAAGAATTTCGTAGAAAAATAATTGTATTCAATAATAATATTCAGACACAAAGCCGGACTCAATGACTTTGTGTTTTTTTGTTAAAACAAATGAGTAAGCTGAAGTATGTGCGTCCTGTGATGTGGACCGAAAATATCCCGGAATCAATAGAGTTTTACACGCAAATTCTGGGATTTAATCTGGATGAATACAGTGAAGAATGGAACTGGGCGTCACTCTCAAAAGACGAAGTGGGAATAATGTTTGCTAAACCAAACAGGCATGAGGATTTCGGCAGAATCGGTTTTTCGGGATCATTTTATTTCAATGCAGATGATGTGGATGGTTTGTGGGAGCAGTTGAAAGACAAAGTGAAAGTCTGCTACGAGCCCGAAAACTTCGACTGGGGCATGAGGGAGTTTGCCATATACGATAATAACGGATATCTGCTGCAGTTTGGCCAGAATCTGGAAAAAAGTACCGGAATCACGGGTAATTAAGTAAATTTGAAAAATTTTTTTTGATGAAGCGCAGACTAATCGCGGGCATATTCGCAGCAGTTTTTTTAATCGGATGTAATAAAGACAAGGAGATTCTTACGAATCTGAATGATTACAATATGGAAATGGAATCTACCGGTTACCATTTCGGAGATCCGATCAAACTGCCGGAAAATGTAACACAGCATGCAGAACGGATCACCATCAGTTTTGGCGATTCCGAAACCGATCAGTTAACGGTGGATCCCAAATATTTTACGCTTGGTGATAACGCTGTAACATTTAACATTACCAAGAAAGGCGGTGAAGTTTTACAGCAGGACGCAGTAATTAATGTTTTTGCCAAAAATCCGGAAGCAGCGCTTACCTATTCTGTTGTACAGGAATATCCACATGATACGCAGAATTTCGTACAGGGCTTTCAGCTTGAAGGAAATACGATCTATGAAAGCGACGGACAAAACGGAACTTCAAAAATATTGAAGTATAATCTGGGAAGTACCACGCCGATTGCTTCTACGCCACAGTCGCCGGAAGTATTCTCAGAAGGTGCCACAATTGTTGGCGATAAAGTTTATCAGCTCACCTGGCAGAATAAAAAAGGGTTTATTTACAATAAAGCAGATTTAAGCCTGGTTTCCGAATTTCAGTATCCGAATGTATTAGGTGAAGGCTGGGGTTTAACTTACGACGGTAATAATTTAATTGCTTCAGATGGGAGCAAAAATCTGTATTTTCTGGATCCTGCAGATCCTTCCAAACTGGTTCGTTTTATTTCGGTCGCAGGCAATAAGCAGGCGTATGATCAGCTGAATGAGCTCGAATATCATCAGGGATTTGTTTACGCGAACGTGTGGCAGCGACCTTTTATCCTAAAAATTGATCCGAAAAACGGGGAAGTGGTAGGGAAATTTGATTTTTCTGAACTTGCTAAGAAACATACCACCGGAAACGATGATGTTTTGAACGGTATAGCTTTCAAGGGAGACAATATGCTGGTTACCGGTAAGAACTGGCCGGCGATTTATGAAGTGGAGATTAATTAGGCCTGGTAATTTTAAATAGAAAAAATTGAGGAACTGTATTGCCGGCTTATTGCTTTTTTTATTCTGTACAGTTCCTGCACAGCGCAATATTTTTGAGGATTCCCTGAAACTCACAAATGTAACCGATTTTCTGGTAGACGATTACCGCAATTTTTATTTTTACAAGAAACAGAATTTCAGTCTTACCAAGTTCGATTCGCTCGGAAAACAAAAAGGAAGGCAGATGCTTACACTTCCGTTTAAGGTGCAGAATGTGCAGAATCCTATGAATATCGTGCTCTTTTCTGAAAACGCACAGGAAATCAGGTTTCTCGATCAGAATCTGAACGAAGTGCAGAAACTAGATCTGCGCAGATTCGGTTTTGTAAGAATGGCCTACGCTGAAGACCTGCAGCAGATCTGGCTGTTGGATGAAAGTGCGCGCAGACTCGTACAGTATGATTTCCGGGCAGACAAAATCCGGAATTCCTATAGTTTTAATATCAGTTTTGAGGATATCAAGGATTTAATCGTTTTTGAACAGAACGTCTATGTCCTGCGCCGTTTGTCACTCGATATCTATGATTTTCAGTCGAATATCCTTCATCAGTTACCGGTTGAAGAAGCCCGTAAACTTAGGCGCGAAAACGAACGTTTTTTCATTTTTACCGATAAAAATATTTCATTATTGAATTCCGGTTATGTGCTGCAGAACGTTTTTGAAGCAGCAAACGGCGGAATTGTGGATAAAAACTCGGCTGCTTTTTTTGAAGTCAGCAAAGACAAAGTCTATCTTTACCCCATCATAAAATAGCGGCAGATTCTTTTCTGTCCGTACCGCTTTTTCAAAATACATCAGCACATTATGCATATCGCAATTACGGGAAATATTGGGGCAGGGAAAACGACGCTTACCACCATGCTCGCTAAACATTATGGCTGGGAAGCCCAGTTCGAAGATGTAGATCACAATCCGTATCTGGAAGATTTTTATTCCGATATGAGCAAGTGGAGTTTTGCGCTGCAGATTTATTTTCTGGGTAGCCGTTTCCGCCAGGTGAAGGAAATCCGGGAAAGCGGTAAGAATATCATACAGGACCGTACGATTTATGAAGATGCGCACATTTTTGCTGAGAACCTGTATGATATGAATCTGCTGTCAGAAAGGGATTTCAAAAATTATTTCTCGGTGTTTTCGCTCATGAAGGATTTCGTGTCTGCACCCGATTTGCTGATTTATCTGAAATCCGACGTTCCGAACCTCGTCAAGAAAATTTATAAGCGCGGCCGCGATTATGAAGCAAGTATTTCCATAGAATACCTTTCCAAGCTCAACCAAAAGTATGAAAAATGGATTTCCGACTATCAGGAAGGAAAGCTCCTTGTCATCGAAGTGGATGAACTGGATTTTGTTGAAAAACCGGAAGATTTCGGATATATTCTGGAAAGAATTGAAGCAGAATTGCACGGATTGTTTTAAATTTAGAAAAAAATATCATGAGCATTGGTCCTTTTGAACAGGTTCCCTTTTTACTGTTTGCTGCAATTTTATATTTAATCCCGATAGTGCTGACGATTTACTGGATGGTTAAAATGCTGAAAAACTCCAATGAAACCGTACGTTTGAACCGGGAAATTCTGGAACATTTAAAAAGAAAAAATGATTAAAGATCTGCACACTTATTCAGCGGCCGATTCTTATAAAAGGTTCCGTTGCAAAAACTGGCACTCTCTTGGAAAACGTTCGTTTTTTCATTGATAAATAGTTAATAATAAACTTTGATAAGAAAACCTCTGCAGGAAATTCTGGAGAGGTTTTCTTTTACAGGTTAAATTCTGTTTTATTTATGATGTCCAGGTTCCCAGATCAGCCGCACAAACGAACTCAGCCGTTCATGCTCACGACTTACCGGAATTCCTGCTACAATGCCTATCAGGAGGTTTTCTGCGATTCCAAGTCTCATTTGCGGTCTCATCACCATATCGAAGTTGCCCCGGTCAATCGATTTATTGAATTCTACCCCGATAAAATTTCTCGTCCCGGTAATCATATAGTGAAAACTGGAATTGATATCATAGGTTGTATGAACCGTACTGCTGCGGAAATGCTGCTCAATTTTTGGACCGGTATATAAAAGCGAATGAAAATTATTTCCCCACCTTTTGGCAATCACAAAAAAGGGATTGTACGTGTTTCCGGTAATCAGCGGCTGGCCGAAATTTCTGAAATCGCTCAGTTCCAGTTCATTGATGTAACCCAGAGCCATTGAAGTTGCCGCAGGTTCATTTACAAAAAATGACCACTGTGCTGCCAGTTTGATGCTGTTCAAGCTGTTGGACGGAATGAAACGGCGCTCAGTTCCTGCAACAGGCGAATAAAAGGTAAACGGAAGTTCAATTTCCAGTCCGAGACGGTCAATTGGCGCCCATTCATATTCGATTAATGCTTCATATGAGTCGAAACGGTTATTGTCCGTAATGCCAAATCCGAGGTTCCATTCTTTCTCGCCTTTTCTTGCTCCGAGATCTCGTATCAGATCGATATACAGCGGTTCCGCATGGAGAACTTTATCGGGTTCGCGGCTGTTTTCAACCTGTTGAATGTAGAGACTGTCTTTATGTGCATCATCGGTTTGGGCAGAGATGCTTTGAAATACTGTCAGAAATAACATTGACAGCAAAAATTTGTTAAATTTCATTATGTTTGATTTGATTAAATTATGAAGTAAGTCCAGGGATAGAAAAACCATGGATTGTTTCAGGTGCGTTTAAACAAATCAAATATTGGGTGGTGGGCTGTCGTTCGAAAGAAAGCCGGAATTCAGGCCGGCATCGTAACGTTTAAAAATGCCGGAGATTTCAGAAAATGAAATAACGCGCTGTGTATTCTCGCCGTTCAAAGAGAACAGAATTTCAAACTTCAGGTTTTTCTTCAGGTTGTGTTCTTCCGTATCACTGTCTTCCTGTTCTGTAATCGCGTTTTCGTAGCCCAGAATTTTTTCAACAAAAATTTCAATGATACTTTCCTGATCATTGTAGGATAAATTTTCGCTGATGTTTTGCGGGAACGGATCGGTTGTATCTGCAACGAGATTCAGCATGTAAAAACCCATGAAAATCCACAGGAATTTTGAAAAGGTGCTGTTTCTCAGATGTGCAATCATCGCGCAAAAATAAAATAATTTTCAACAATGACAGATTTGTTCTGTATTGCCCGGGTTGACTGAATAATGGAAATCTGAAAGTAAGAAATGTAATTCTGAAAGTTTCTAACCAAAACATTGGTTATCTTTGAGCATGGTAAAGGTACTTCATAACAATTCCTGCTCGAAATCGCGTGCAATTCTGGAATATCTCGATGAAAATGGTGTTCCGTTTGAAGTAATCGATTTTGTGCAGAATCCTTTGTCGATTCTGGAAATAAAAACCGTCCTGAAAAAACTCGGGATGGAAGTCCACGAAATTATCCGGAAAAATGATCCTTTGTTTAAAGAAAAATTTGCTGATAAACAGCTCACAGATGAAGAATGGATGCAGGTTCTGATTGATTATCCGCAACTGATGCAAAGGCCCATCCTGGTAAAATCGTCGATGGCAATGATCGGAAGACCAATTGAGAATGTAAAATATTTTATTGAATAAAAATGCCGTCACAAATTTGCGACGGCATTTCTTTTATCTGTTTTCGAGCATGGACCGCACATCAGCAAATCCGCCGCCGTTATAGCCGTTTTCCAGACCCTGCGATTGCAGATAGTCCAGCGCTTTACCGCTCCGGTTTCCGCTTCTGCAGAACAGAATGACCGGTTTTCCGGTGTTTAAAATTTCATCTTTACGTTCTTCTATTTCGCCCAGCGGAATATTTTTTGCACCTTGCACTTCGCCGTCAACCATTAGCTCCATCGGTTCGCGAACGTCGATTAATTCGTAGTTACCTTTCTGTAACACTTCCTGAACATCCATTTTAATTAATTTTAGAATTAAGAATCGCGGCTGTTACCGCTGACACAAATTTAGAAATTATTAGTTTTGCCCGCAACCATGTCGAATGCAGAAAAATACGCGCAGATAATCAAGGAGAAAGCCGGAAAGTTTGGCTTTCAGAACTGCGGTATTTCGAAAGCAGGATTTTTGGAAGAGGATGCGCGCGCGCTGGACAATTTCCTGCGCAGGAATTACCACGGCGAAATGAGCTACATGGAAAATCACTATGATAAAAGGCTCGACCCGAGATTACTGCTTGAAGGTGCAAAATCCGTGATTTCGCTTTCCTATAATTATTTTCCTAAGCAGATAATTCCGGAGAAAAATAACTACAAAATCTCCAAGTACGCCTACGGTAAAGATTATCACGAAACCATCAAAGAAATTCTGCGCAATATGATGGCAGAACTTACCGCTGAGATTGGCGATTTCGGTTTCAGAATATTTGTTGATTCGGCGCCGGTACTGGAGAGAAGCTGGGCCCGAAAATCCGGAATAGGATGGGTTGGTAAAAATGCAAACCTGATTACGAAGCAATCCGGGTCTTTTTATTTCCTGGCGGAAATAATAAGTGATCTGGATCTGGTCATTGATTTTCCTGTTGCCGATCACTGCGGAAGCTGTACACGCTGCATTGATTCTTGTCCTACAGACGCTATTGTAACTGATAAAATTATTGACGGAAGTAAATGTATTTCCTACGCAACCATTGAACTAAAAAACGAAATACCGGATTTTTTTCAGGGTAAAATGGAAGACTGGATTTTTGGGTGCGATATTTGCCAGGATGTCTGTCCGTGGAACCGTTTTGCTGCGCCGCATCATCAGCCTGCTTTCGAACCGAATGATAGTCTGCTGAATTTCAGGAAGGAAGAGTGGGAGGAACTGACGCAGGATATTTTCTCGGAAATATTCCGTAAGTCTGCGGTAAAAAGGACGAAATTTTCGGGTTTGAAGCGTAACATTGAAATGATCTCGAAAACAGATCAGGAGAATTAGGGGGACAAAATCCTGCGCCTGTTTGCAGGCGAAATAAAAGGAAGAATTATTAAGTACCGCTTTGTGCGGATTGAAGCTCTTTTTAGTGTCTTTTTTGGGACCTTTTTGGAGCTACTTTTACACGGATTTTAATTCTTTTCTGTGATTTTGTGTTTTTACGCATATTTAAATCAGTATTTCGCTTTTAAATTTATCAAATCAGGATAAAACCACCAAATTTTTTGCCAGTTTTTTTTAGCTGGAAAAACATATATTTAAATCATGAAAAAAACGCTGAAAATCGTGTTAAAAGTATTGGGGGCAATTCTCGGCATTTCTGCCATTTATGGAATTTTTGCCCTGATTACGGAACGGATTCCTGTGCAGGCAGAAGCTACGCCTGAACCCAAAGTTCTGAAAGGTTTTATCAGCACCAACGGCGTTCATACTGATCTTGTTTTTCCCATAAAAACGCAGTGGATTGACTGGAGCGAGAAATTTCCATTTGAAAATACCATCTCCAAACGCACCGATCACCAGTATATCTCGATAGGCTGGGGCGACAAAGGTTTCTATCTGGAAACTCCGACCTGGGACGATCTTAAATTTTCTACAGCATTCGAAGCGGCGTTCTGGCTTGGTGACGCTGCGGTACATGCTACATATTACGATGATATGAAAGAAGGAAAAGATGTGAAGGCCATCATGCTTACGGAAAGACAGTATCTTGAATTAATTGCATTCATCGATGAGAGTCTCGATAAGGATGAGGACGGAAATTATATTGTGATTCAAACCAATGCACAGTACGGAAAGGATGACGCTTTTTATGAAGCCAAAGGAAAATACAGCCTGTTTCACACGTGCAATACCTGGACGAATAACGGACTGAAAGAAGGCGGCCAAAAAGCTGCGCTCTGGGCCGGGACTGATACCGGAATTCTGCGTCATTACGAATAAATAAACCCGGTTTTGATTTCCTATATTTCTAATGCAGCGCACTATGAAAGAATCGTGCGAAAATCCCTGGATGTGAAAACGCATTTGTGGATCGGCACAGCAGATATTAAAGACCTCTATGTTCAAGACGGATTGCAGGGAAGCACACCTTATCTTTCAGCACTGAACAGACTGCTGCAGAGAAAAGTGGAAGTGAAGATTCTGTGCGCAAAAACGCCGGGCGAAAATTTTCAGCGTGATCTGAAGAAGTTTCCTCTTTTGTACAAACATCTGGAACTGGTTAAATGTCTACGCGTTCACTTTAAACTTTTCATATTTGATTTGAATGAAGTATATATCGGATCTGCAAATCTTACGGGTGCAGGAATTGGTATGAAATCTAAAAACAAACGAAATTTCGAGGCAGGTATTCTAACGGATGAAGCAGTGCTTGTCGAACAGGCAATCAATCAGTTCGATGAAGTCTGGAATGGCAGCATGTGCACTGCCTGTCAGAGAAAAGAATTTTGTGAAATGCCGATCAGCAATATGTGAATAACGTTGCTATCGCTACAGCACTAGTTTCTGCTGAAACCGGTCTTCGTAGAAATTCTGCAGTTCGTGGACATACTTTAATGCAGTCTGTGAAGTCTCATCTGTCCAGTATCCGTTTTGCATTGCAATATTCAGGTCTTTCAGCTTGAAATTCTGGTCGTTTCCTTCCGCGCCGGATTTGTTTAGCCAGCCTTCACTCAGAGGAACGCCTTTTAATCCCGAATAATAAATATTAGCGATCTGTTCCTGTCCGGTAACATCGTAATTGCGAATGGTCGCGGCGTCTGTTCTCACTTCCAGTACTTCGGAAAGCGTTTCCACATTATAGACGAGGTTTCCGGGTCTTAATCCAAGTTCATTTGTCATAGCGAATTTTGAAGCAATTTACATCAAAATTTCACTGTTGTAGCCGCATACGCTGAATTTGAAATTTTTTAAATGAATATTGTAAGAATTGGCGATCAGTAATTCAGGTAAAATTCTTCACTTACGATATCACCGCCAAGTTTGATGTCAAAAGCTCTTTTCGCTTTACTGTCGATTTCGAATTCGGTTTTTCCTTTGGGTTTGATATAGTTTTTTCCGTCCGGCATTATTTTGATAACAGCTTCTTCATAATCGTCGAAAATGTAAGTGGTTTCTCCTTTTTGAATATTCTGATAAATGGTTTCAGTGTTGGTCATATCTTAAACATTGAATTGGTGAACCAAGTTATGGTTATAATACTTCTCACGTATATAACACCACTGAGAATGATCTGTAAATTCGAAAAAATTAAGGCTAAAGTGAAAACAAAAAAGCCGCAACCGTTGATTCAACAAAATGCGGCTTCAGAATGGTACCCAGGACCGGGATCGAACCGGTACTCCTAAGAACTGGTGTTTGAGACCAGCGCGTCTACCAATTCCGCCACCTGGGCAATTCAAAATTGGTCTGCAAATATAGGCAAATTTCGGTTTTTGTGAAATATTTGAAGAAAAAACGTTTAGAAATGTAATTCCTGCCCGTCGTAAGCCAGTGAAATGTTGTCCGGAAGCATTTGAGTTTCTTCCGAATGAATCCCGAACTGATGGCTGATGTGCGTCAGCAGCATTTTTTTTGGCTTCAGAATTTTGTTCAGTTCCAGAATATCTGAAAGCACAAAATGAGCAGGATGCGGTTCTGTTTTGCGGATGCAATTAACGATGAGGTAATCGAGATTGGTGAGTTTGTTAATTTCCGTCTGCGGAATCGAACTCGCATCGGTCAGATAAGCTGTATTCCGGAACTTAAATCCTAAGATAGGCAGATTTCCGTGCAGAATTTTTATCGGTTCAACCAGGCAATCGTACAGGCTGAAATCGCCGTCAATATGATGCGTTTCAAACACAGGTGTTCCGGGATAACGATTCTGCGCAAAGGCGTACGGAAACCGGTTTTTTATTTCATCGATCACCCTTTCTAGGCTGTAAAGCGGTGTGGCAAGAGAATTTCTGAACATCACCGGACGAAGATCATCCAGGCCGATGACATGGTCGTTATGCTCATGCGTAATAAGCACGGCGTCAACGTTTTCTTCGCCGAATTTCAGCATTTGCTGACGAAAATCAGGACCGCAGTCAATCAGGATTTTTTTGCCGGCAGCAGTGGTAATCATTGCTGACGAGCGAAGCCGGTTATCACGCGGATCTTCGGAAGTGCAGACTTTGCATTTGCAGCCGATAACCGGAATTCCCTGTGATGTGCCGGTACCGAGAAATTTCAGCTGCATTTTGATGGTGGTATTAATTTTGGTAAATTTACAAAAATTTAAAAAATGCTTTTATTAAAGCAGAAACTTACTCCCAAGCAGAAGGCTTTAGCAATAAATTTAGACTCCAATATTTACGGTACTTTCGCAGAGATTGGAGCAGGGCAGGAAACCGTTCGGCATTTTTTTCGTGCAGGCGGCGCTTCCAAAACCATCGCAAAAGCGATGTCTGCCTACGACAAAGATTTTTCCGATGCCATTTACGGCAAAGAAATCCATAACCGTTACGTAACGCAAAACAGACTTCGCAAGATGCTTCGTTATGAAGTTTCGCTGATCGAAGAACGACTGTCGCGCGAAGTTTATCCGGACCGCAAGTTTTTTTCCTACGCCAACACGGTTACCACGATTAATTTCGATAAAACGTCAACCGGTCATGGCTGGGTTGGAGTTCGTTTCCAGACGGAACCTTCCGAAGATTATAATGAAATCGTGCTTCACGTAAAATTCCGTGAAAATAATGCTACGCTTCAGCAGGAAACGCTTGGAAATCTGGGTGTGAACCTTATTTACGGAGCTTTTTTCTATTCGGATAATCCAAGAAGACTGATTGAATCGCTGTATGACGACATCGATCTCGATAATCTGGAAATCGATATGATCGACTTTGCAGGTCCTTCATTCGCTTATGTGGATAACCGTTTGATGAGTCTGCAGCTTGTGAAAAACGGTATGACAGACGCTGTGATCTTCGATTCTGAAGGAAAAAATATGCTTCCTGCCGATTTGCTTTACAAGAAAAATATTTTTGCAGTACGCGGAAGTTTCCGGCCGGTAACTCTTGTAAATATCGATATGTTTGAGAGCGGCCTGGAAATGTTCATGAATGAAAATGAGGCGACAGAAGAAGATACGGAAGTTCTGTTTGAAATTACGATTTCGAATCTGAAAGGCGACGGCGATATCGACGAACGCGATTTTATGGACCGTGTTGATGTACTTGGAAAACTAGGTTATACAGTAATCATTTCCAATTTTTCTGAATATTACAGACTCATTGACTATTTCGCAACATTCACGAATAACAAAATAGGAATCGGAATGGGCGTAAACAATCTGCTGATGGTCTTTGATGAAACCTATTATAAAGATTTGTCAGGAGGAATTCTCGAAGCATTCGGTAAGTTTTTCAGAAAAGACATGACGGTTTATCTGTATCCTTACCGCGATCCTGAGTCACATGAACTGCTCACTTCCAACAACCTGAAGGTTGGAGATAACCTCAAAGAACTTTACAAATATTTCAAGCTGAACCGCAGAATCAAGGATATCACCTCTTATCACCGCGAATTTTCTGAAATTTATTCACGCGAAATCCTTCGGAAAATTGCCAACAATGAAGGAGGCTGGGAAAATCAGTTGCCGGACGGCGTTGCAGATATGATCAAGGAAAGAGGAATGTTCGGCTATAAGGATGAAGTGGAGTTAAAGGAGTTTTCCTGACGGGCAATTATTGAGATTTCTAATCACAAAGAGTATTAAGAAAATGTCTGAAGTAAAGAAAAGACTCGGCACAATTCTGGACAGTCCGAAACTGAACGGGGAAGAGAAATTGCAGAAGATCTGTAATCTGCTAGATCAGGAGCATCCGCATTTCAACTGGACGGGCTTTTATTTTCGAAACGGTGATAAGGAAGAACTGGTTCTTGGACCATTTGTGGGTGCAGAAACGGAACATACTACCATTCCATTCGGAAAAGGAATTTGCGGACAGGTAGCAGTTTCCGGCAACACCTTTTTAGTTCCGGATGTTCAGCAACAGGATAATTATTTGAGTTGCTCTGCGGAAACAAAAGCCGAAATTGTCATTCCGATTTTCAAAAACGGGGAGAATGTTGGGCAACTGGATATTGATTCGCACAGTTTAGATCCGTTTTCTTCCGAAGACCGCGAAATGCTGGAATGGCTGTGTGCTGAAATTCCAAAAATTATTTAACCGAAAATTTCTTTCTGAAGTTTCTCAAAATATGCTTTCCTTCGCGCAAGATGCGTTCCATACCAGGAAAAAGCTTCTCCGTCAACAATCACTACTTTTTTATCAGGAAAAATTTGTTGCATTTCCTGTACGTGCTGCGCTTTGAAAGGAAAAGGTTCTGAGGATAACAGAATTATTCCTGCTTCCTCAAGTGCTTCAACAGTAATCTCCGGATATCGTTTTTTATTTCCGAATATATTGATGAGACCTGTCTTCTGCATTACATCGTGAATGAAGGTGTCGTTTCCAACCGTCATGTACGGATTCTGCCAAATTAAATAGGCGGCTTTAATGCTTAATTCTGTTTCGGGCAGAGCGTTGTCGATTTCGCTTATGAATTTCGCAGCCTTATCAGGTTTATTGAGTTTTTTGCCCAATTCCTGAAGAAATTTACGGTTGTCTTCGAGGGTTGCAATTTCCGTAACCCAGACTTCAAATTCTTTAGCGAGTTCTTCAATCTGCAGTTTTTCGTTTTCTTCCCTGTTTGCAATAATCAAATCCGGACTCAGCGCAAAAATCTTTTCCGGATGCAGATTTTTTGTGCCACCAACAATGGGAACATTTGGAACTTTTTCGGCGGGATGAATACAGAATTTCGTTCTTCCGACAACTTCCTTGTGATCGAGACCAAAATCAAAAAGAGCTTCGGTAATGGACGGGACAAGTGAAATTATTTTCATGCAGTTTTATTGAAGGGGAACAGAATTCTCAGGTACAAAATTCATGCTTTCTTCATTTAAAGAAGTCTTCCGGTTAACAGCATTGCCGCAATGGAAAAATATATGATCAGTCCGGTTACGTCCACAAGCGTTGCCACAAACGGAGCAGATGAAGTTGCGGGATCGAGGTTGAATTTTTTCAGAATGAAAGGCACCATCGATCCGGAAAGCGTTCCCCATAAAACGATCATCGCGAGTGAAATTCCGGCACTTATGGCAATAAAAAACCAATATTCACCGTAATCAAACCAGCCGAGTTCATGCCAGATCATTATGCGCAGAAAGCCAATAATTCCTAAAAATGTTCCGAGGATTAATCCGGTGATTACTTCTTTTCTCATGACGCGCCACCAGTCTTTGAGCGTAATTTCCTGCAGTGCCATGGCGCGGATGATCAGCGTTGCAGCCTGTGATCCGGCATTCCCGCCGCTCGAAATAATCAGCGGAATAAAAAGTGCGAGAACCACGGCTTTTTCTATTTCATTTTCGTAAAATCCCATCACCGAAGCGGTAATCAGCTGCAGAAAGAAGAGCACGATCAGCCAGAGTCCTCTTTTCTTGATCATTTCCCACCAGTGCGTCTGAATATAAGGTTCATCAAGCGCGTCCATACCCCCGAATTTCTGTATGTCTTCGGTATTCTGAAGTTCGATCTGATCGAGGATGTCATCAATCGTTACTATTCCTACCAGAACTCCGGCTTCGGTAACGATCGGAAGGGCAGTGCGGTCATATTTTTCGAAATAAGTTACCGCATTTTCTTTAGAAGTGGTGGTGGTAATTGCAACAAAGTGATTGTCGGTAATTTCGGAAATCAATTCGTTTTCATCAGCCAAAAGCAAATGCCGGATGTCCAGATCATCGATCAGCCTGTTTTTTTCATCCACCACATACAGATAATTGAGGGTTTCAACCTTTCTGCCGACTTTCTTGATTTGTTCGAAACAGCGTTTTACGGTCCATTCCTTACGAATCTGTACGTAATAAGGCGTCATCATCCTCGCAATGGAATCTTCCTGATAGCCCAGAAGTTTCAGTGCAATTCTCCTTTCCTGAGGATTCAGAAGGTTGATGGAATATTTGATGAGTTCGTCCGGAAAATCCTCAAAGAGATTCGTTCTGTCATCCGGAGTCATTGCATTCAGCAGTTCGGCAACTTCTTCTCGCCCGATTCCGCGAATGGTTTCTTCCTGAAAATCTGCGTCGAGATGCGAGAAAACGTCAGCTTTGTATTCCGTGGGAACTCTCAGAAATGCGAGCAAACGTTCTTCTGCAGGAAGTTCACTGAGTCTTTCTGCAATATCTGCGGCATTGAAAACAAGTTCTTTGGTTTCCTCCATTGCTGCAAAAATAGCGGATTTATCAAAAAAAGACCCCTAAAAATGTTAATTTTGTATTACTTCTGTGAGCAGTGAGGCATAAAAAGAAAAAGATTTTGCCGGTTTCTGAAAAAGCAGTACTTTTGCACCTCGTTACATAATAATCATTAAATAATATTTGCATGTACTTAACATCAGAGAAAAAAGCGGAAATCTTTACCAAGCACGGTGGAACCGCAGAAAACACAGGATCTGCGGAAGGGCAGGTTGCACTTTTCACTTACAGAATTAACCATTTAACCGGTCACCTGAAGAAAAATCACAAAGATTTTGCAACAGAAAGAGCGCTGGTAAAACTGGTAGGTAAAAGAAAAAGACTTCTGGATTACCTGAAGAACAAGGATATCGAAAGATACAGAGCGATTATCGCTGAACTTGGTTTGAGAAAGTAATTTCCACCAGATTCGATAATACAAAGCAACTCAGAAACGGGTTGCTTTTTTGTTTATACAAAGTTCTACTGCTGTCTGTGTTTCCCGATCATTCCCAGATGCGTATGCTGAAAATTGTCTGTATATTTTAGTCCGTATCCGAAAATTCTGTCGAAAGCAATATGCGAGAACAGAATGATTCCCGCGATTGTCAGGTATTCAATCTCAAAATAATTGCCGGCGAGATAGCAAATAACCGCCGTTCCGAAATGATGGGCGATATTATAAAGACAGGCTCCTGTTTTCGGATTATGGATATATCCGATCATCGAAAGATCCGGTAAGAAAAAGAGCGCGGCAAAAATCCACCAGCTGAATCCGGTTTGCGAATAGGCTAAAACTCCGAGCAGAAAAAGGAAAAGAAATTCGATTTTGAGCAGATTTTTCATGATTGTTTTTCTTATTGGTAGAGATCGGGAGTTATTCGTTACAGTAACTTATACAGAGATGGCGGCAATAATCAATTCGCCTGATTTTACGTATCTTTGCACACGAAAATTTAAATAGTTTAAATGATAACGCAGTCAATACGGACTGCACAAGACAGATTAATTTTATGAGTGCTCCAGAAGCAATTATTGAAAAATTTCAGTTGAAAGATGGTCGTGAGGTGACCATCGAAACAGGGCGTTTGGCAAAACAGGCGAACGGTTCTGTGGTAGTAAAATGTGGCGGAACCATGCTTTTGGCAACGGTTGTAGCCAACAAAGAAGCAAATGCTGGTGTTGATTTTCTTCCTTTAACCGTAGATTACAGAGAAAAATTCTACGCAGGAGGAAAAATTCCGGGTAACTTTTTCAGAAGAGAAGCAAAACCTTCCGATGATGAAGTTTTAACAATGAGACTGGTGGACAGAGTTCTTCGTCCGCTTTTCCCTGAAGATTTCCACGCGGAAGTGCAGGTGATGATTTCCCTGATTTCTTATGACGAACAAACAATGCCTGAAGCTTTGGCAGGTTTGGCAGCTTCCGCAGCAATCGCGGTTACCGATATTCCTTTCAACGGACCAATGTCAGAAGTTAGAGTGGTAAGAATCGACGGTGAACTTTCTGTAAATCCGTCTATTGAAAACCTGAAAAAGGCAGACCTTGATGTAATGGTAGGAGCAACCAAAGATTCTATCGTAATGGTGGAAGGTGAAATGAAGGAGATTTCTGAGCAGGAAATGCTGGAAGCAATTAAATTCGCTCACGAGGAAATTAAAATTCAGATCGAAGCTCAGGAAAGACTGGCTGAAAGAGTTCCGGCTTCTCAAACCAAAAGAGAATACGTTCACGAAACTCACGACGAGGCAATCCGTGAAAAAGTTTGGAAAGAAACTTACGATAAAGTTTACGCTGCGGCAAAAACACCTTCCGCAAAAGAAGAAAGAGCTGAAAAATTCAAGGAAATCCGTGAAGAATTCCTCGCTCAGTATGTGGATGATGCCGAAGAATTGGAAAGAGTTACGCCTTTCGTAAAAGTATATTACCACGATGTAGAGAAAGAAGCAATGCGTCAGATGATTCTGAATGACGGAATCCGTCTTGACGGTAGAGATTCAAAAACCATCCGTCCAATATGGTCGGAAATCGATTATCTACCGGGAGCGCACGGTTCTGCAATCTTTACAAGAGGTGAAACCCAGTCGTTAACTGCGGTAACTTTAGGTTCAGTAAAAGATGCAAACATGGTGGATTCAGTGGCAATCAACTATGATGAGAAATTCTTCCTGCATTATAATTTCCCGCCATTCTCAACCGGTGAAGCAAGACCTTTAAGAGGAACTTCAAGAAGAGAGGTTGGTCATGGAAATTTAGCTCAGAGAGCTTTGGCAGGAATGATTCCACACGAAAATCCGTACACAATCCGTGTAGTTTCTGATATTTTGGAATCCAACGGTTCGTCTTCCATGGCAACGGTTTGTGCCGGAACTTTGGCTTTGATGGATGCAGGTGTTCAGATTACAAAACCGGTTTCCGGAATTGCAATGGGATTGATTACTGATCCAAAATCAGGAAAATTCACAGTACTTTCTGATATCCTTGGCGATGAAGATCACCTTGGAGACATGGACTTTAAAGTAACCGGTTCTGCAGACGGAATTACCGCTTGTCAGATGGACATTAAAATCCAGGGATTAACGATGGACATCATGGAGCAGGCGTTGATGCAGGCAAAAGAAGGAAGAATTCATATTTTGAATGAAATCCTTAAAACAATCGATAAACCAAGAGCCGATGTTAAACCTCACGCTCCGAAAATGGAAATCCTTGAAATTCCTAAAGAGTTTATTGGTGCTGTTATCGGGCCTGGAGGAAAAATTATTCAGCAGCTTCAGAAAGATACCGATACGATTATTGCGATTGAAGAAATCGGTGAAATTGGCCGTATTGAAATTGCAGGAACCGACCGTGAAAAAATCAACAACGTTATTGAAAGAATCAACGAAATTACCTTTGTTCCAACTGTAGGTGAAACGTATAACGGGAAAGTTGTGAAAATAATGGATTTCGGTGCTTTCATAGCGATTGCAAAAGGAACTGAAGGTCTTCTTCACATTTCCGAGATCGCTTGGGAAAGAACAGAAAAAGTTCCTTACAAAGAGGGCGATATGGTAGAAGTGAAATTCCTGGGTTATGATGACCGTAAGAAAATGAGACTTTCCAGAAAGGCATTGCTTCCGCGTCCGCCAAGACCAGAAGGAAAACCAAGACAGGAAAGACCTGCAACCGGAAAAGAGCCGAATGCAGATTTCAAACCTTTGAATGAATCCGAAAACACTCCGGATCAGTCAGAAGGATAAAACATTAGAAGCCGCTTCATTTTATTGAGGCGGTTTTTTTATTGAGTTAACTTCTGGAGCGAAATTTTTATAGAATTTTCATCTATCGGCAAAATGGCTTTTTTTTGGAACATTAATTGATTCTTTTTATCCAAAGATCAAATTATGAACCCTACACTTTTAAGAAGAATTTTATTGTGGGTAGCACCACTGGCAATTGGATATTTCATGAAAAAATATGAGGAAAGACATGCCAGAAAACAGACAAAGAAAGCCCTTAAATCTTAAGAAACTAGTTCAAACGTGTGACGTTGAACAGATTACCTCGCCTAAAAGCGAGGTTTTTTTATGTTTATTTTCGTAACAGTTGACTTTCCTGAGCAGTATTTTAGGCAAAAAAATGGTTACATTTGAAAATTAAGAACTTTAAGAAAGACCTAATGAGTAAAGATGTGATTTTTGACCTGATAGAAAAGGAAAGAGAAAGACAGACCCACGGACTGGAACTTATTGCTTCCGAAAATTTCGTATCGGAAAACGTAATGGCGGCAATGGGAAGTGTTTTAACGAATAAATATGCAGAAGGCTATCCCGGAAAAAGATATTACGGCGGCTGTGAAGTTGTAGACGAAATCGAAACACTGGCTATTGAGCGTGCAAAAGAACTTTTCGGAGTTTCATATGCCAATGTGCAGCCTCATTCCGGTTCGCAGGCAAATGCAGCGGTTTATCTTGCGGTTTTAAAGCCCGGCGACAGTATTCTCGGGCTGGATCTTTCCATGGGTGGACATCTTACGCACGGTTCGGCCGTAAATTTTTCAGGAATTCAGTATGATGCCAATTTTTATGGTGTTGAAAGGGAGTCCGGACTAATTGATTATGATAATGTAAGACAAAAAGCGCTTGAAGTAAAACCCAAAATGATGATTGCAGGCTATTCTGCTTATTCGCGTGATCTTAATTTTCAGAAATTCCGCGAAATCGCAGATGAAGTCGGGGCAACACTGTGGGCGGACATTGCACATCCTGCCGGCTTGATAGCGAAAGGTCATCTTTCTTCACCTTTTGAACATTGTCATGTTGTTACAACAACCACCCATAAAACGCTTCGCGGACCAAGAGGCGGACTGATCATGATGGGTAAAGATTTTGAAAATACGTACGGCCACAAAACGCCTAAGGGAGAAACCAAAATGATGAGTCAGGTTCTGGACAGCTGTGTTTTTCCTGGAATTCAGGGCGGTCCGCTTGAACACGTTATTGCTGCGAAGGCCGTTGCTTTTGGTGAAGCGATCGATGAAAAATTCACGCAGTACACTGCTCAGGTAATCTCGAATGCGAGAGCGCTTGCGAAAGCAATGATTGACAGAGGTTTCGACATTGTAAGCGACGGAACGGATAATCATTTAATGCTTGTAGACCTGCGGAATAAAAATGTAAACGGAAAGGAAACGGAAAAAGCTCTTGTAAAAGCAGATATCACGTGCAATAAAAATATGGTTCCTTTTGATGACAAATCAGCATTTACCACTTCCGGAATTCGTCTGGGAACAGCTGCTCTTACAACTCGCGGATTAAAAGAAAATGATATGGAAACCATTGCCGGTTATATTTCGGATGTGGTAGATCATATTAAGGATGATACCAAAATTTCGGAAATAAGAAAAGAAATCAACAGGATGATGGATCAGGTCCCATTATTTACATACTAGAAATTTTATACGGAATTTTTTTGAACACGCCTTCAAGGCGTGTTCCTACATTATGGAAAACGCGAAAAAGTCTTACACTTTCGATGAAATCAAGCAGAAACTGGTCAATTACTGTGTCTACCAGGACCGCTGTCATTATGAGGTGGAACAGAAAATGCGCGAATTCCTGCTGATTCCTGAAGCCAAAGACGAGATTCTGCTTTATTTGCTCAAAGAAAATTACCTGAACGAAGAGCGTTTTACCAGAAGCTACATAAGGGGTAAATTCGGCATTAAACAATGGGGAAGAAACAAAATCAGAATGCATTTAAAGCAAAAGGGAATTTCCGACAGACTCATTTCCAGTTGTATGGATGAAATCGACGAAGATTCTTATATGCAGACCATACAAAAAATATGGGAAAGCTATTACAGCAGGCAAAAAGAGCTAAAAGAATATCAGAAGAAATCCAAAACTGTACGGTATCTGCTTTCGCGTGGATTTGAGTATGAGGTAATCCGGGAAATTGCAGAAAATTAGATTTAATCGGATGTAGCGGTGTTAATTTTGAATTTGCAAAAGTGTAATTTGCAGGGTCGTTTTAATATGTTAATTTTGCAGCGTTATTTGCTGTACTTGTTTGGTGTGTAATTTGCTAAAGCAAACCATCATTTTCAGCGTGGAACGCCGGATTGAAAAATGCGAATAATTATTGATTATATTTAAGAATAATGAAATTATTAAAATACGGAATTCTGGCGGTGCTGTTCATTTGCTTCTATTCCTGCAAGCCAAAGGAAAACATGGTTTATATGTCCAACCATAATCCCGAGCAGGAAATTGCGGCTGCAAAATTTCAGGGTCTGCACATTCAGGAAGGTGATCAGCTGTTAATACTGGTTTCGGCTCTAGATGAGATCGCAGTAAGGCCTTTTAACCTGAATACGATGACGAAGACCAATGATGAGGTTCAGGGAACAACCAATGCCACTCCAAGTGAATATACGGTAGATTCAGACGGAAATATAAATTTCCCGGTGCTTGGTGACGTCTACGTAAAGGGGATGACGCATCAGCAGTTGACATCAGACCTTGAAGGCAGGCTGACAAGATATCTTACCGATCCGATGGTTTCGGTTTCCCTCAAGAATTTTAATGTGAGTATTTTGGGTGAGGTTCAGTCTCCCGGTCAGAAGACAAGCCAGACGCAAAAACTGAATCTTTTTCAGGCACTTGCTTTGGCCGGTGATATGACGCAATATGGAGACCGGACACGGGTAAAACTTATCCGTGCGCAGGAAGGAGCTGCCGATCATGTTACAAACCTTGATTTATCCAGGTCGGATATCGTTAATTCTCCATATTACTATCTACAGCAAAACGATATTTTATACGTTGAACCGGATGCAAACAGACAGGTTTCTGCCAATTCTGATCCGAATACGGGTCTTTGGTTTCAAATCGGTGGGGTAGTGCTTGCAGTTGCAGGTTTAGTTATAGGCTTAACTAGATAATTATGGAAATTCTGGAGCCCGTAGTCAAAAGGACTAATTTTGATTTAAAGAAAGAGATTGGCCGTTATCTGAAAAAATGGCCGTGGATTTTACTGAGTATGATCCTGTTTTTCGCTGCCGCCAAGCTGTTCCTGAGGTATGCGCAGCAGCAGTATCTGAGCAAATCCAGTGTGAAAATTGAAAATATTCAGAAAGGTAGCATTGGTGAATTGCAGAATATGGGTACAAGTACTGTGATGCAGCCGGTTGGTGCAGGAACAGAAATTCCTATTCTGCTATCGAGACCAATTTTATATGAAGTTGTGAAAACGCTGAATACCGATGTGGTTTTCATTAGAAAAGGAAATGTAAAAGATCAGGAACTTTACAGTGAAGCACCGGTAGAAATAAAAATTCTGAGTCTTAAGGATCCCGATAATTTTGGCGGAAGAACTTATACCTTTACATCTGAAGGGAATCTTAGTTTTAAATTAAGTTCCGAGAACGGCAAGGCCTTAAAATTTCCTTTTAATGCGGTTTGTAATACAGATTTCGGATCGTTTATTGTTAAGCCGAAAGCCGGTTTTAATCTGAACGAGCCTTTGCAGGTAACCTTTCTAAATGCTGTAAAAGTAGCAGAAGGACTACAGGGAGGCATTCTGGTTACGGAAAATGAACTGAATACAGAAATTCTGGAGCTATCTATGAAATCGGGCGTTCCCGACAAATCGGAAGCAACGCTGAACACCGCAGTTTCTGCCTATAATACTGCCGATCTCGATAACAAAAAGCAGCAGTCGCAGGTTTCGCTAGACTTTATTGATGAAAGGCTAACGGTGCTAACCCAGGATCTGGGAAATATTGAAAACCAAAAAGAGGGCTTCAAAAGAGAAAACCAGATTACCGACCTGGAAACACAGGCGCAGATGAGCCTTGAAACGGCAAACGAAAATACCAGAGAATTACTGGGACAGGCAACGCAGCTGGAAATGGTTAATTCTGTCCTGAATGTTGCAAACAGAAGCAGCAATGAACAACTTTTACCGACCAATGTAGGAATGCCTTCCGGACTGGATCAGGCAATAACGCAGTACAACGATCTGGTGATTACCAGAAACAGAACGATGCGACAGGCAACGCCTTCAAACCCGGCTGTTCAGGAGATGAACAAGGAAATTTCTTCCCTTCGTTCGCTAATCAAAGATAATCTGGTAAAATCCCGGCAGTCTATTCAGATGAATATTGCCCGGATTAACGGACAAATCAATACCTCCAAAGCAAATATCAACAGATTTCCGACTCAGGAAAAAATATTCAGAAATATCGACAGACAGCAGAACCTTAAAGAATCTCTGTATCTGTATCTTCTCGAGAAGAAAGAAGAAACTTCTATTGCTGCCG
>JAEWOS010000021.1 GCA_023460855.1 Bacteroidota bacterium
GCCCCATTGCTGATTTCCCACTCGAACTTCACCAGATCTACTTCCTAAGAGATAAACTTCGGTGTACAGAAAATATTTTCCGGGTTTTACATTAGTGAAAGTAAATGTGCCGTTTTCATCACTGATAAGCGTTGTTTTTTTAGCAGCGATAAATTGTTCAGATGGAATTACTTTTTTCTTTTTGTTCTTTTTCTTCAGTGCTAAAAATTCTTCAAAATAAGCGGTAGCAGGAAACAAATAAATATCCACCTCTATATCTGTATCTAAATTTTTTTTGGCTTTCAGTAAAACCGTACCATTTATAGTTGCATTTCCATTTTCAAGACTTTTTCTCGCAGCAGTTACATCAAACGATGACGTCGGCGAAACAAATTTTTGTCCGGGCCTCACCGAAGTATAAAACAGGTCAATCTGTGCCGATAAACTGCTGAAAGCAAGTAGTAATGCGACAAATAAGATATTTTCTTTTGGTTTCATTTTTATTATATTGAGTGTTCTCGTTGATTTTTTCGTACTATAGACCATGTTAGCGATCCAAAAAATCCCGGTACGGACCGGGATTTCACCCTTCTTTTTGAAAATTCCGCCAAACAGGGTTCCGGATTTGGGCAACCGAAGGCACGGCAAAACATTTCGAGGAAAAAGGAATTCCGTGTAAAATTGGTTATAAAATCGGGGAGGAAGATGTCAACCTGATTGATTTGATTCAAAAAGGAAAAGTACAGTACGTTGTCAATACCACAACCAAAGGAAAACAGGCCGAAAGAGACGGATTCCAGATCCGTAGAATGTCAGTTGAAAACGGTGTTCCATGTTTAACTTCAATGGATACAGTGGAAGCAATTCTGAAAGTGGTAGAAAGCATGAGTTTCAAAATGCAGGCGATGTAAAAAGAAACAATAAGCAAGCATAAAGAGCCAGAACAATGAAATCAATTTTTGGCTTCTATAATTTTAAAATATTTAGTTTTATCAGAATAAAAAAATCCCGGCCTTCGCCGGGATCTCCTTTTTAAAAGGGTTTTTAAAAAGATTGAAAAGGATACTATGAAAAAAACTAATCACTAAAGATTAAATTGCTTATGTCTGTTTTCGCCGTCAGCCAGCGTAAAATTTTCGTTCACGACCACATCGCCGTTTTTCTCAATTTTATAACTGACGGTAATCGGACTGTTGCTGTTTATAATCTGAAATCCTGCAGAAACACTGAGCAAAGGCTTGGTACTTTCAATTACATAAGTTTTGGTTGCGCCGGCAAAATCATCCTCCGATAAACCAACAACAAGTTGTCCGGCCTGCACCGCACCATTTAATTTCCACACGCCGGATTCCTGTGGATTTGCTGTGGAACCTGCAGTAGTAATGCTGACATAATCATCGAGAGCACTGTTGGTTGTGGCTTCAACATTCGGAATGGTTACGGTTATCTTAAAGTTGTTTCCGCCATGAATATTCGGTGCTTTGTCGTCATCACGACAGGAAGATAAAGTCAGGGCAGCTCCTGCTGTTACTAACATGAGCAGGCTCTTAGCAGAGTTTCTTTTAAATACGTTCATAATTTTTGAATTGATTGTTAAATATTTTTGTGGATTAATAATCCGGTTGTGAATAAGTCAGTTAGAGTTCAGTCTGAACCTTTTCGCGATCCTGAGTGATTTCAACTTCCTTCGAAAATTTGTAAAGTTTGGACGTCATCCAGCTTTTTGTCTCATAAACCGGCGTGGAATAACCGCCGACTCTGTAACCCATTCCGTTGTAAAGTCCCCAGTTCTGATTTCCGACACGGTACGCTCCTGATTTGCTTCCGAGAAGATATAACTCGGTGTACAGCACGTATTTGCCCGGCTTAAGGTTCGTGAAAACGAAACTGCCATCCTCATCCTTAATCACTGCTGTTTTTTTATACTGCAGAAATTCAGGTGAAGCCTGTATCTCTTTCTTTCTGTGTTTTTTCTGAAGTGACAGAAGTTCTTCCAAATAATCACTGGCTGGAAAAAGATAGATTTGCTGTTTAATGTGAGTATTACTCCGGTTTCTTGCTTTTAGCTGAACGATACCGGTTACGGTTGCATTGCCGGGCGTTAAATCAGATGCCGCTTTTTGAGCATTGAAGGCTGTCTGCGGTACAATTTTGTTTTTCTCTTTGGTATAATAGGATTTTTCAAACTGCGCATAGCTTGCACCGGAAGTGCAGATTAAAGTTATTATCGTTACGATTATTCTGAATTTATTTTTCATGATCCTGTTCGTTTGTTATTGTGATTACAAAGATTGCGCATCTGCAACGGCCTTTCAATCCTCGAAACAGTGGTTTTTTTTCTACCCGTTTTCAGGTATTTTACTGCGACCGTTTAGTCCATATTTTTGATTAACTTTAAAGAAATCTTAACCATGCTTCTTCGCTTTATTCTACTGGTTATACTTTTACCCCTGTCTTTTATTGCCCAGACACAGGACAGTCTGCTGCAAATAATTCAAAAGGAAAAAGACCCTGCAAAAAAAGCTGAAACCTATCTGAAGCTGGTTACGAAAAGTGCCTACAGCGATTCACTGAAAGCAAAATATTATCTGCAGCAGGCAGAGAAACTTACTTCTGAAGATTACAAAATAGGGCAGGCGGAAATTCAGAATTCCTGGGGGTACTATTACATGCCGACAAATCCTGAGCGGGGAAAAAAGCACCACTTGAAGGGAATAGAAATTCTAAAGGGTGAAAATTCTGCTGAAGCACAGAATTTACGTGCGAAGCTCTGGGTGAATGTTGCCGCCGATGAACAGCGAATGGGAAACATCAAACGGGCGATGGAAGTGCTCATCAACAAAAGCATTCCGGAAGGCAGGAAAGCGAACGACAAAATTTTCCTTGCCAACAGCTATCTTACCGTAGGTCTTATTTTGTATAATGATAACAATCTGGATAAAGCGATCAATTACATCAATTCTGCCGTAAAGACACTACAGCAGATGAAGCCCACACCACAAAGCAAAAGCCTGTTCTTCAATTCACAGGTTTACCTTACAGAAGCTTATCTTAAAATGGAAAATTATCCCACTGCGAAGAAATTACTCGATGATCTTTTTGCGGAGCTGGAAATTAATCCGGAACACGAAAGCAGTGCCGATGTTTTTCATCTCGCAAGCATCTATCATTTCAATACCGGAAATTCTGCAGATGCACTTTCTTATGCTGAAGAAGGCCTGGAGTATGCCGAGAAAAGCGGTAATCTCTATCAAAAAGTGCGGCTTACTTTTATGAAATCCAAAGCGCAGTCCGGTGTTGGGAAGTTCGACGAAGCCGAAACTACTCTTAAAGATTTGCTAAAAGATACCGTTTATGTAGCGACATACGGAAGAAATATCGCAACGATTTATGATGAATTATGGATGCTGGAAGAAAAAAGAGGCGATTATAAGGCAGCCTTTAATTATGCAAAGCAACGCATGGCTGTTTCAGACAGCTTACATAACGCTGATCAGAATCAGGCTATTAATGAAATGGAAACCAAATTCCGCACAGCTGAAAACGAGAAGGAACTCGCTTTAAAACAACTCGAAATTAACAGGAAAAATCAATATATGTGGGCCTTGATATTAACGACACTGGTTTTCCTCGGAGCGGGAATCTTCACTTATCTTTACTTCCGGAATAAACGCCGTCTTTCTACACAAAGGGAAATCAACCTGCAGCAGAAACTGAAGGAAAAGGAACAGGCAGAAGAACTGAAAGTTACCAAAGCGATTCTAGACGGCGAGGAACGGGAGCGCGAACGCGTTGCCAAAGACCTTCACGACGGACTTGGCGGAATGCTCGCAGGTGTAAAAATAAATCTGTCCACATGGTCCAGCAATAATCTGGAAGAAACACAGTACGAAGGTTTCCACAGAATTCTGAACCAGCTTGATTCATCCGTTTCAGAACTTCGCCGTGTTGCCAGAAATCTGATGCCGGAATCACTGATGAATTTCGGGCTGGAAATTGCGCTGAAAGACCTGTGCGAATTTTACATGAAAGACGGTTTGCAGATCGACTTTCAACCGCTGAATATCCAGAAAAATCTGCCGCTGAATTTCCAGGTGAATATTTACAGAATTGTGCAGGAACTGCTGAGTAACGCCGTAAAACATTCCGATGCGAACAGTATTCTCGTTCAATGTTCGCAAAGCGAAAACGAGTTTTATATCACCGTGGAAGATAACGGAAAAGGCATACGCGATGAAGAAATGAGTAAACTGAAAAGTCTGGGTCTGAAAAATCTGCAGAACCGCGTAGATTTTATGAAGGGAAAAATGGAAATTCAGACCGGAATTAATCAGGGAACAGCTGTTAACATAGAAGTAAACACCCATGTCGCATAATATACAGATCGCCATTGTAGATGATCATCCGATTGTAATTCAGGGTCTTAAAATGATGCTGGAGAATGAGAAATATTTCGAAATCTGCGGCACGTTTAACGACGGAACAGGCATCCGGAATTTCATCACAGCTAATCCGGCTGACATCGTTCTGCTGGACATTACGTTACCCGATTCCAACGGTATTGAACTTTGTGCAGAAATTAAAAAAATCTCTCCCGAAACATCCGTAATCATGCTGAGCAACAGGTCGGAAAGAAGTATCATAATGCAGTGTATTCAGAACGGTGCGAGTGGTTATTTGTTGAAGAATGCAACGATTGAGGAACTGCACAGCTGCATTCGTGGCGCACTTTCCGGCGATATCGTCTTCTGCAATGAAGTGAAACAGATTATCAGTAAGCCTTCCGGTAATGACCTGGAAGGAATTCCCCGGCTCACGAAACGGGAAAAGGAAATACTGAAGCTGCTTACCGAAGGTAAAACAAGTAATGCCATTGCGGAAGAGTTGTTTCTGAGTCCTCTAACAGTTGAAACACACCGCAAAAACATCATTCAGAAATTCAAAGTAAAAAATGTTGCGCAGCTGATTAAAGTTGCCGTTCAGAATAATATGATCTGAATTCCTTGCTCTTATTCTAAAGTGGTTTTGATAAAATTATAGCTTTTGTGCCATGAAAAATTCATGGATTATTTTCAATAAATATATCTGTAACGCATAATATTTTTGTAATTTTATCCGTACTAATACCAAAACATGAATACTCTTTTCCTGAATTATTTACAACTAAAAACTTAGTTTAGAATATTTCCGTGCAGTGACGGAATGTTTTATTCAAACCGATAAGATCTGTCTTGTCGGAAATTTCCGGGTACTTTTTCCTCAAAAAAATTAAAACCATGAATACGCTTTTTGACCCAACCCAGAACATGAAAGTCGTCCTCGATAAACTTGAAAACGACTATCCTCAGATTGTGCACGATCATGCGAAACTGGAAATTGTAAAAGAAACGCATGCTCCGCGCGTAATTCTCGATGAAAACCAGAAAAGACTCGACACCCGGATTGCCAGAGAATTTGCAGGCTTCGAGTTGGCAATTGAACGGATTATTGAATCGAATGATTTTGTTGACATTATTACACTCGAAAAAATTATCCAGAAATCCAGATCGGTTTGCCGGATTCTGAAAAACAACCGACCGGACGGAACCGGCTTTCTCATTACCGGAAATATCATCCTCACCAACAACCATGTCATCGCTTCAGAAAAGGACTGCAAAAATTTCACCGTACAGTTTAATTACGAATTCGATCTGGATGGTAAAATCCTGAATCCGCAGGAATTCCGCCTTGATCCGGACACGTTCTTTCTGACTTCCACTTTGAAAAAAAATCCGGAAGACAGCAATTCCGGCCTGGATTTTACAATGGTGGCTGTGGAACCAGTGAACAGTAACGGAGACCTGATCAGCGCAATTCCGGCAATAGACCTCGACGGAAATATCGGTAAGATTTTTAAAGGTGAATCATGTATTATCATTCAGCATCCGAACGGACTTCCAAAAAAAACAACGCTGAACAATAACTCATTCTTCTCTGAAAACGACGACCAGATTATTTACGAGACCGACACGCTTCCCGGATCTTCCGGATCAATGGTTTTGGGGCTCGGAACCTGCGAAGTAATCGCACTGCACCAAACCGGTGTTCCGCGAATGGATGCGCAGGGAAATCCGCTAACAAAATCCGGGTCAATTGCAAATGCAGCAACTCCTGAAGAAGAAATAGACTGGATTGGAAATGCCGGAATGCGCATCAGCCGGATTATGGATGTACTGAAATCCTCGAAATTTGAAGACCCGGCAAAAACCAAACTAAAAAATGCCATTCTCGCCAGGAGCAAAAAAGAAAAAAAAGTACTGAACGACATCGTAAAAACGCAGCCGAAAACTCCTGCTTTAATTGCAGACGGCATCAAAGAAAAGGTAGAAGAAATATCCGCTCCAAAGAAACCGGAAGCAGAACTTTTACCGGAATCCGGAACATCACGTTTTCTGGTCACAATGAAATATGAGCCTGATGTTTACGACCGCGTAGAAAAGGAACTACAGCTGAACTTTGGGAATGATTTTACGTTGTATCTCGCAATGCCAACGACAGCCAAGGAAGGAAACCAGGAAATTTTTATACTGTCCATAGATATCGGTGATCGTAACCCCAACGAATTTGCACGGGATCTGCTCGCAGTTCCTGACATTGAATATGCGGAATTTGACAGTGAATTACTCACCAATAATGATGTGACGGATATTTCAGAAAAAGAAGCGCTGGAAAGTTTTACTTCGGGCTCAGATAAATCGACTGAGACACACTTTCTTGAACTCTATGGTAAAAAAAGCACGTACGTAAAGAATCAATTACCGCAGAATTTCCGGCAATGGAACTGGAAAGCGGTTAATTATAAAGGAAATGTCACCGATAATATTGGAGACAGCATTAAACTGGTGCAGCTGGATACAGGATATGCACACCATCCGAAAATTGTCGGCTCGTTCAATCTCATGCAGGATTTTGATTTTGTTGACGGCGACGACAACGCACGTGAAGAAACCGGAGGCATGCATCTTTTAGCGGGTTACGGACACGGCGCGAGAACCGGAAGTCTTCTGGTCGGAAACGAACTCGCAGACCTGTCCAATAACGGAAACGCAGGAATTCTTGCGCAGAATAATGTGAAACTGATCCCGTTTCGAATAGCCAAAGATGTTTTGCTGATTAACCGGCAGTCTGAACTGCTGAAAGCGGTAGACCGAGCAATTTCCATCGGCGCAAAAGTGATTACAACAAGTATGGGCTTGCCGCCCACAATGACGACCTACATGCTTGCAAAAAAAGTTTATCAGCACGGAATTATCTGGTGTTGTGCCGCAGGAAATGAAGTAGGAGAGGTTGTTGCACCTGCGGTTCATCCGGGAACGATTGCCGTCGCAGCATCTAATCCGCTGGATTCTGAATGGAAAGGTTCGTGCTGTGGTAAAACGGTCGACATTACGGCGCCGGGAATGCATGTTTTTGTGCCATCATTCACTAAACAAAAATCCGGAATGTACGATTACGGAATGGCTTACGGTCACGGAACAAGTTATGCCACGCCTCATGTCGCTGCAGCCGCGGTTCTCTGGCTTCATCAGAACCGCGAGAAACTGAAAAATTTGAGAGGATATCAGATCGTTGAAGCATTCAGAAAAAACCTGAAAGATTCGGCGAGAACAAAGCACAGCCTACCGGCAGAAAATTTCGGTGCCGGAATTCTGGATATCGATCAGTTGCTGAAAGAAGATATTCCAAAAAATTCTGTGCTGAAAAATGCTTATGCAAATGAAAACATTGACGAAGTAAATATGGCTTTCCGCACAGTTGGTGAATCGCTAAAAATGATCTGGAACGGCATTCTTCGCAAATACAACACAACATTTCGCGGGCAGGAAAGTCTGGGAAGTTATACGGAAATGTCCGCTCATGCAAAAGGTATTCTCGAAGGACGAATTGAAGAACAGGGCATCAGCACTTCGGTCGAAAGTATGGAACAGACAGATCAGCTCGAAGTTTTCAATCAGTTGCGCAACTTAGTAATCCAGTAAAAAACACATGCCATGAAAAATATCTTCGATTTCCACTTTCATCTGCTTTTCAAACATCTCATCAGTACAAAAAACAACCAGAAACTTCCGCTTTCCTCCGATTTTAAAACGAAGGGAGTCATGAGTCTCATTGATGAGTTCATGGGAAATGCTTTCGACAGTCAGTCTTCACCCAATATGGTCAGGAAAAGCAATCTGGGATGCGGTGTTACAGCACTTTTAGCGATGGAATATGCGTTTGCGGAAAATATCAGCGGACTCTTCCGCAATCTGGGTTCAAACAATCTGCCCATTAACTGGAATTACATCGATACAGTGAAAAACCGGAAAACCACCTATTTCGATCTTTTCAAAAAGGAAATACAGTATCACACATCTAATTTTCAGACCCTTGAAAAAGATTTCAATATCAAATTTCTGAACCGCAAAGAAAAAATTTCTCCGCAGGTCCTGGATGATCTTAAAAGCACGTATCTGGCTTTCTCTGTTGAAGGAGCGCATAATTTTTCAGATGCGGTAATTCGTGATGCTGATGCGGTAACCAATCCTGTTGAACGCTACCGGGAAATTCAGGACGATCCCAAATCCATCGATATGTTCAGTATCAATCTGGTGCATCTCAGCGAAATTCCGGAGCAGCACATGTGCAGTTTTGCGCAGGCACTTACACCAACGGCGCAACAGGCATTCCGAAGCGAAGATTTCACACCGAAAACTGGTTACGGAATTTCAAAAGCGGGAGAGGATTTTATGCGTGCGGTGATGCTTCACAGATATCCGACTCTTGTTGACATTAAACATATGAGTGTCTTTTCCAGGTACCGTTTTTATCAGTTTAAAGAAGAACTGGGGATGTCGCATCCCGAAACGCTGCGGCTGCCGATTATTTCCTCACATTCCGGATTTACGTTTTGTCCGCTTGAATCGTTTTTGGAAAATAAAGAATATACATCTGCAGTCCGTTATAGCAGAGGAATGCCTGTCCCTGAAATTCAGGCAAGAAACCGGCAGATTGGAAAAACAAATTTTCTGCTGAACAACAAACTGTACTCCAATCCGTGGACCATCAATCTCTTTGACGAAGAAATTGCAGAAATCATGCGCAGCAACGGCATGATCGGAATTTCGCTTGATCAGAGAATTTTAGGGGCTTCAAAATCTACTTTTGACGGGATGCGCGGAGATTTTTTCAAAGATGTGGAAGCGATTCCGCTGATGGAATTTGAAAAATGGTTCAAAACCGGAACACTCGATATGAGTGAAAGAATTTACAGACCGGAAGCCAAAACCAGCAGGGAAGTGAGGCATATTTTTCTGCTGTGTGCACATATTCTGCATGCGGTGCGCATTGGCTATCAGGAGCTGAACTGGGTTGGCGAAAAAACGCCTTGGGATCATATTTCTTTGGGTTCAGATTTCGACGGTTTAATAAATCCGATCAATCCGTACGACAACATTACTAAACTCAACACATTGAAAAGCGATCTGCTGTATTATCTGCCTGTTGCCGAGAAAAGGATGGAAATTCTGAATGATATCCGGGTTTTCAAAAACAAACGGAATGAACCAATCGATGCTGAGTATCTGGAAAAATGCGTGGATAAATTTCTTTATCTAAACGGAAAAACCATGCTGCAAAGATTCCTGAAAAACTGGAGATAGATATGTGGGAAAGAATATTTACCGCCGTACGTTTTAAATTTTTGATGTAAATTGTGAAGGAAATTTAACAGTAAAAAAATGAAAAAACTTCTTCTCACTGCACTATTATCAGTATCACTTTCAGGTTTTGCCCAGACATTATCTGTTCCGGCTGCAAGTCCGCGACAAACAATAGAACAGCAATTCTCTGTATCAAATATAACCGTGGATTACGGTAGACCGGGCGTTAAAAACAGAAAAATATTCGGAGAACTGGTACCTTACAACAAAGTATGGAGAGCCGGAGCAAATTCATCTACAAAAATTACGTTTGGACAGCCCGTAAATTTTGGGGGAAAAACTGTCGCGATGGGAACTTACGGGTTGTTCATCGAACCTACCGCAAATGAGTGGAAAATAATTCTGAACAAAGACAGCCAGAACTGGGGAACGGTTTATGATTCCAAACTGGATGTTACCAGCGTTACAGTTCCTGTGCAGCGGTTAAATGATAAGCAGGAATGGTTCGAAATTTCAATGGAACCGGTGAATGATCACGCAGTTAATATGGTGTTTAAATGGGACAATGTGAAAACTACCGTTCCTGTAACTGCTGACAGAATGGATAAAATAAACCGCGTTTCAGAAAAACTACAGGAGATAAAAGCCATTCAAAGGGAAAAATAAACCCGTCTGTTTTTTCATAGAAGGTTTATGAAACGGAAGGTTCTTTGGTTTCCGGACTGTCTTTTCCTTCTGACAATTTTTAAAATTTCCAAATTTTAGTACTGTTTAAGCGTGTTCAGCTGAGATATTCTGTAAATGATCCGGACAAAGTTAGAAGATATCCACCGCTTTTAATTTTTAATTTGCAGCATATTAAAAAATAAGCTTTTATGAAAAAATTATTATTGGCAGGTGCTCTTGCAGTGTTCGGACTTTCAGGCGCACAGATTCAGCAGGGAAACTGGATGGTTGGCGCACAGGTTGCGAATTTTAAATTTACAAACGGATTCAATATGAATCTTACTCCAAAACTCGGATATTTCATTCAGGACAGATGGGCAGTTGGTGCAGAAGTCGGCCTGAACGTTTACAGTCCGGAAGGAAGCGGCGATACGCAGACAACATGGCATGTTGGTCCGTTCACCAGATATTATTTCAGCAGTACTGAAGTAGACAGCATGTTGAGAAACGGAGCGTTTTTCGGTGAGGGAAGCGTTGGCTTTGGCGGAGATAATTCAAGCGCAGGAAATTCTACCAACGGTGTAAACCTTGGAATTGGAGCAGGTTATGCCTATTTTCTGACTCCGAATGTCGGCCTTGAAGGTTTATTGAAATTTCAGGCTCTTGCCGGAGGCGGAAACAAAAATGCGAATGGAAACCTTTTCCTGGGCGTTGGTTTCCAGATTTATCTGCCAACAAGCCGTGCAAGCGCAGTATTGCAGGATCAGCAGTAAAAAAATCAGAACTTCATCAGATGGCACTTTCAATATTTTTGAAAGTGCCTTTTTTAAATAAAATACCTGTTAATTTTTCGGTTGTGGCGTTATCGTGAATCCGATACATTTGTATGGACGATTTAAGCAAACCGTTTTCAATTTTTTCTATGAATTTAACTCCGGAAATAATGTACCGCGCTTCCTTTGAGAAAAACCCCGACTTCGAAGGCGTTTTCTGGATGGGCGTGAAAACAACCGGAATTTTCTGCAGACCAACATGCACGGCGCGAAAACCCAAACCGGAAAATGTGGAATTTTTCGAAAGCACGAAACATGCAATTCTGAAAGGATACCGTCCATGCAAAATATGCAGACCGCTGGAAAATCCTCATGAAACGCCAGCCGGAATTCAGAAAATTTTAGAGGAACTTGCAGCAGACCCGTCAAAGAAATTCAAAGATTATGATCTGGTTCAGCGGGGCCTGGAACCTGCAACGGTAAGAAGGTGGTTTCAGAAAAATCACGGTCTCACGTTCCATGCGTTTCAGCGAATGTATAAACTCAATTCAGCCTTTAAAAAATTAAATAACGGAGAAGCGGTTTCCGGTGTGGCTTTGGACAGCGGCTACGAAAGTCTGAGCGGTTTCGGCGAAAGTTTTAAAAATATTTTTGGCGTTTCTCCGAATAACTCTGGAAATGAAATCGTCCTCGATTTAAAACGTATTGAAACACCTTTGGGAACCATGATCGCATGTGCCGGAAAAGACGGGATCTGCATGCTCGAATTTTCAGACAGAAAAGCACTTCCTACAGAACTGAAGCAAATTTCTAAATACTTTAATGCGAATATCATTCAGGGAAATAATCCGCATTTCGATAAACTGGAACAGGAACTTGCTGAATATTTTGAAGGAACACGTAAAGATTTCGCCGTTCCAATATCGCCGGTTGGAACGAATTTTCAAAAAAAAGTATGGGAAATCCTGAGACAGATTCCGTACGGAACCACGCGTTCTTATCAGGATCAGGCAAGAATTCTCGGAAATCCAAAATCGGTGCGCGCAGTTGCCAACGCAAACGGATTGAATAAAATATCGATTATCATTCCTTGTCACCGTGTGATCGGAACCGACGGAAAGTTAACGGGTTACGGCGGCGGAATCTGGAGAAAACAAAAACTGTTGGAACTCGAACAAGCGATTTTATTCTGAAAAATTTTCAATGAACGGACTATCCGAAACCGGCAAAGCAATTCCTATTTTTGAATTCTAAAAAAAAGAAAAAATGAACATTCAGGAAATAATTGAAAGCGCAGGTTTTCCGGACATTCGCAATATTTCAAAACTTTCCGGCGGTGATATCAATGCGGCCTACAGATTTTCTTCAGGAAAGGACGATTTTTTTATCAAAATAAACGATGCGGAAAAATTTCCGGCACTGTTTGAGAATGAAGCCAGCGGACTGAATGAAATCCGCTTAAAATCCGATTTTAAAATTCCTGAAATCATCAAAGTCGGAGAAAGTAAAAACCAGCAGTTTTTAATTCTGGAATTTCTTCCGAACGGAAACGCTACAGAGGAAGCGTGGATCCAATTTGCAGAAACGCTCGCGAAAATGCACCGTGTAACGCAGGAGGATTTCGGATTTTACGAAAATAACTACCTCGGAACGCAGCCTCAGGATAATTCCGCTAGGAAAAGCTGGTCAGCATTTTATGCCGAAAACCGGATTCTGCCTGCAATGAAGCAGATGTTTGATAAAGGAATTTCAAGCCGCAGCGAACTCAAATTTGCAGAGAATCTTTGTGTGCGTCTTCCGGAAATTTATCCCGAGGAAAGTCCGTCTTTAATTCACGGCGATCTTTGGGCCGGAAATTATTTTGTGATGGAAAACACTGCAATAACCGTTATTGATCCAGCGGTTTATTACGGTCACCGGGAAATGGATCTCGCGATGGCCATGCTTTTCGGAGGTTTTCCTGAAGTATTCTACAAAAATTATTTCGAACATTTTCCGGTCGCTCCCGGATTTTCGGAAAGGGTAGAGGTTTCACAATTGTATCCTTTAATTTTTCATGCTGTACGGTTTGGCGGAAGCTATATTTCGTCGGTTCAGCAGATTCTCAAAAAATTCGGTTAATTTTGAATAATCACTGTTATGGAAAATTTTCTTCAGCCTGTCCTCGAAAACGAACATGTAAAGTTGACGCCACTTCAGGAAACGGATTTTGAGAATCTGTATGAAGTAGCATCCGATCCGGAAATCTGGGCACAGCATCCGAATAAAAACCGGTATGAAAGGGAAGTGTTCCATAATTTTTTTAAAGGTGCAATGGCAAGCGGCGGTGCATTTGTGATCACGGATAAAAAAAGCGGTGAAGTTGCAGGCAGCACGCGTTTTTACAGCTGGGACGATGATGAAAGCTCAATTTTTATCGGCTATACTTTTTACGCCCTGAAATTCTGGGGAACGGGAATGAACGCTAGGGTAAAAAAACTCATGCTCGATTATATTTTTGAATATGTGGATCTGGTAAAATTTCACGTCGGTGCTGAAAACATCCGCTCAAGAAAAGCAATGGAAAAACTGGGTGCAGAATACCGCGGCGAAACGATTGTAGCCTATTACAATGAACCGGAGCGCAAAAATGTCGAATACTGGATCAGGAAAGAAGACTGGATTAAAAATCAGAAATAATCATGGCAAAGTTTTCGAATCTGAGCATTTTTTCGCTAAAGCATTGTTTTGTGCTTGGTTTCTTACCTTTTGTGAGGATCATTAGTAATTTTGTCATAAATAGATCCTATGAAAGATTAATGAATCAATTCATATGGCTCCAGACTTGAAGATTTTATTTTTGTTACACATTTTGTTAGTGTATTACTAAAAGATTTCCAGGCTTTCCAACTCTGCTTCAAGATCCGTGTTGTCTGTGATGTGCACCGTGATGAATCCTAATTTTTTCGCAGCTTCAATATTCTTTGCATTATCATCGATGAAAACCGATTCTTCTGCATTTATCTGGTAACGTTCAAGCAACAGATTCCATATTGCGGGATCGGGTTTGATGAGTTTTTCTTCCGCTGAAACTACAATTTTACCTTCAAATAACTGAAAGAAATCATAATTTTCTAGCGCGTACGGAAATGTTTCATGTGACCAGTTCGTCAGTCCGAAAAGTTCGTAATCCGTTTTAGCAAGTTTTCTTAAAACCGCCACATTTTCCGGAATTTCAGCGCGCAGCATCGTCGTCCAGTTGTCGTAATAACCGCGAATTTCCTGTTCCCATTCCGGATGTTTTTTTACCAGAATTTCTGTCCCTTCTTTCGTTGTCCGCCCTCTGTCCTGCTCCGCATTCCATTCATCAACAGCTATATTTCTTAGAAAATATTCCATTCTTTCATCATCCTTAAAATGATTCTTGAAATAGTAGCGCGGATTCCAGTCGACGAGCACACCTCCGAAATCGAAAATAATATTTTTGATGTTTTTAGAATTGTTTTTTTGATTCATTTGTTAGTTTAATTATAATCAGAAATTTGCCGGTTCGAACATATAGCTTCCTTCGGAATACTGTGCGAAAATATGCTGTATTCCGTTACTCAGAATAATTTTGTCGGCACCGATTACGGAATTATATCTGGCTGTCTGTTCAAAGGTTTTCTCGGTGAGTTTTACTGACGGCGCTTTACATTCCACCAGAATTTTCGGCAGTGTTTTCTCGGTAATTAGCAGGTCCATTCTTTTTGTAAGGCCGTTCAGCAGAATTTTTTTCTCTGAAACCAGCGCGCTTGCAGAATAACCTTTCTCAAACAAGAAATAATGAACCCAGTGCTGCCGAACCCACTCTTCCGGACTCAGCAACAGCCACGATTTCCGGGGCAGGTCATAAATAAAAAATTTATCTTTGTCTTTCCTGAATTTAAAATCAAACTGCGCGGAAAAATTTAGTTTCGGAAGCTCCATACCACATGAAAGAATTATCGCATCTGCTCAAAAATATCAAAAAAAAAGAACTTCAGCCGGTTTATTTTTTTCATGGAGAAGAACCGTATTTTACGGATGTTGCCATAAAATCTCTGGAAAATGAGGTCCTGGAAGAAGACGAAAAAGCTTTTGGCCAGACTGTAATTTACGGCAAGGACAGCAATATGGCAGAAATCCTTTCGCTGGCGCAGCAGTTTCCGATGTTTGGCGATTTTAACCTGATTATCATAAAGGAAGCGCAGGATTTAAAATTCGACGAAACCGAAAGAACGATTTTCGAAAATTACCTGCAGAATCCGGTTACCACAACTGTTCTCGCGTTTGCTTACAAGCGCAAAAAACTCAATACCAATACCAAACTTCACAAATTACTGCAAAAAAACGGATGGGTTTTTCTGAGTGAGACCGTTAAAGATTATCAGCTAGCAAAATGGATAGCCGACGAACTGCAGAACAGTGAAATTAAAACAGCTCCCAACATTTCGCATCTGTTGGCAGAATATCTTGGAAACGATCTCTCCAGAATTGCGAACGAAATTGGCAAACTGAAAATGATTCTGAAAGAAGGTGAGTTGCTTGATGAAAAACTGGTGGAGACGCATATCGGAATCAGCAAGGATTATAATGTTTTCGAGCTTCAAAAAGCACTTGGTGCGAAAAATCACGGAAAAGCAATCCGTATCGCGCATTACATCGGTAAAAACCCGAAAAGCAATCCGTTTGTGATGATCATCGGAAGCCTGTATACTTATTTTTCGAACCTGATTATTTACCATACGCTTGCCGGAAGATCACAGCAGGAAATGGCTTCGGCAATGGGCGTAAACCCCTACTTCGTAAAAGATTATGCGGAATCTGCCAGAAGATATTCCCTGAAACACAGCACCAGAATTATTTCACTGATTCGCGAAAGCGACCTGAAAAACAAAGGACTCGGCGCAAACAACACCGACGACAGCGAACTGCTGCTGGAACTTGTTTACAAAATTCTGAATGTAGACCAGGTAAAAGTGAAACTGTAGCGTTGCTCTTAACGATCCTTTCTCAAAAATTAAATCCCGATAAGTGATAAATTTCATCGGCTGAAAATTCCAGAACAAAAAAAAATAACGATTTTTGAAGATTATTTCAATTCAAAAAAATTAAAAGCAATCCGGAGAAATTATGGAGGAAAATATTTTAGACTGTTTGATTATCGGATCTGGCCCTGCAGGTTTTACTGCGGCCATTTATGCAGCAAGAGCCGACCTAAAACCACAACTTTACACTGGTCTTGAACCGGGCGGACAACTGACCACCACGACAGAAGTGGACAATTTTCCGGGTTATCCGGATGGAGTTACCGGTCCGCAGATGATGATTGATTTGCAAAAACAGGCTGAACGTTTTGATACCAAAGTTCATTACGAACTGATTACAAAAACGGAATTTTCGAAAGAAGTTGGCGGCATCCATAAAGTCTGGGCCGGTAATAAAGAACTGCTGGCGCGTACCGTTATTATTTCTACCGGTGCAACGGCAAAATATCTGGGACTGGACGATGAGAAAAAATATTCCGGAGGCGGCGTTTCTGCATGTGCTACCTGCGACGGATTCTTTTATAAAGGAAAAGATGTTATTGTTGTCGGCGGTGGCGATACCGCTGCAGAAGAGGCAACGTATTTGGCAAAACTCACGAATAAAGTAACAATGCTCGTTCGCAAGGATGAATTCCGCGCTTCCAAGGCGATGATTCACCGTGTGGAAAATACGCCGAATATAGAAGTGAAATTCCACCACGAACTGATCGGCATTGAAGGAGAAAATAATCTGGTGGAAAGGGGAGTGGTAATCAACAACCAGACACAGGAAAAATTCACGATCCCGGTTCACGGTATTTTCATCGCGATCGGACACCAGCCAAATACAGCAGTTTTTGAAGGCCAGCTAAGAACCGACGAAAACGGTTACATCATCACCGAAAGTGACTGTACAAAAACCAATCTTCCCGGTGTTTTCGCAGCGGGAGATGTGCAGGATCATATTTACAGACAGGCAATTACAGCTGCAGGTTCAGGATGTATGGCAGCGATGGACGCTGAGAAATATCTTGCTGAATTAGATTAGCAGTTTGAGTGGTTGGTTTAGTTTGGAGTGCAGCAGCTTTTCAGGAACTAATGTTTGGAATGAAAAACAGACTTACCTCAGAAAATTTGTATTTCTTAACTCCCCAAACTGCTAAACTATTAAACTACTAAATCACTAAACCACTCCAGTGAAAACGCTTTTCTACATATTTATTGGCGGCGGTTTCGGGAGTATTCTGCGGTTTTTGATTTCAGGATATACGCAGAAACTGTGGACGGTCAACAGTTTTCCGCTCGGAACGCTGCTCGTAAATATTGCCGGCTGTTTCCTGATCGGATTTATTTCGTACAGATTCCCTGATAATGGTTCAGATCTGAAATTTCTGCTGATTGCCGGATTCTGTGGTGGCTTTACTACATTTTCTGCTTTTTCTATGGAAAATTTCCAACTGTATCAGCATGGAAATTTCGGCCTGCTTTTGCTGAATATTTGTCTCAATGTTGTGGCCGGAATGCTAGCTTTTTGGGCCGGAATGCGCGCTGCTGTTCTGCTGTAATGTGAAGCGCAACAAACCGGTATATCTCAATTTTAATAAAAGGATGATCACTGCAGATATGCAGGCGATTACTGTTGTGATGACAATTGCAGGGCTGTCGGTAAGAATTCCGTAGAGGAGCCATCCTATTTCACTGATCAGAATAATCAGATAAGTGCCGGAAGAAATATCCTGCGCCGATTTTGTGCGGACCAGCCGCATAATTTGTGGCAGGAAAGTGATGGAAGACAATAGTCCGGAAATCACGCCGATCATTTCTGTAGTTATATTCATCGCGGGTGTTTTTATTTGCACTTGAGTGCTGGTGGTTATCAGTACTGCAAATGTAGGCCATTATAACACCGGCAGCAATACAGGTTTACGGGGATTTTTCCTGAAAATTCAGTCATCTCCGTTAAATTAAGGCTTTGACATTTATGCGATTATGAAATAAGCGTTCGTTTTGACGAAAAATATTTGGTGAAGTTTAAATACCTTCTTATATTTGCACCACCAAAAAACGGAGATTCCGTTTACGGGGAGAAATGGCAGAGTGGTCGATTGCGGCAGTCTTGAAAACTGTTGACTGTAACAGGTCCGGGGGTTCGAATCCCTCTTTCTCCGCAAAATTTTTAAATAACCTGCTGAATACCCGGCAGGTTTTTTTTATGTTTCCCTGAATTTTTTCTGTAATTTTTCTATGAAAGTCTGGGCTGAAACCTGCGAAGCGGTTCGACAAAGGCAAACTATGATTTCGATTTCCTTTATTTTCGTAATTTAGTTAGTGGAAAAAAAATATTTTCTCAAGGCGGTTTTCCTTTCAACTTTTTGTTCAAAGTAAACTGCCATTGACTACGTCAAATCTTCGATTTCGCAAATACTTTTTCCGTTACCTGAAATGTTACCACAACACCTTATTATAAATGAAGTATAGGATTTTGACTAAGTCGAAAAAGTATTATTTGACACCTCGAAAAGTGATATGGAATGCAATGTGGTTTCTACTTTCAATTCTCTGCTTAAGGATGATGCTTATTAAAGATTACGACAATAATGTTAACACAATTGATGCATTATGTTTCTTGGGACTTTTCTCGTGTATGGGATTTGGATTATTCTTTTCTTTGCTAAGAGTAAACAAAGTAAGATATTTAGAGGGAGAATTCACAGGGGAATTGGAATTCCTAATGGACCAAATCTCTGCGAATGGTAAAGTTTATAAACTGAATGAAATACAACATATTAAAATTGACGCTAAAGATTTTAGAGGCTATTGGAATATATTCAGTTTCGAAGGTAATTTTGGTGACTCGTATCAATCAAACGGAACAGACAACTTTTTGGAGCTGCTTCTAAATAGTGGTGAAAAAGTTAGAATTCAATTCGAACAGAAATATGAAAATCAAATCCATTCTGACCAGGACATTTTGAAACATTATTGTAATTCAGGTAGGTTAAACTATGCAAGTTTAAAGGATTTACTGGATTACAAATAAAAAACACTGCAAGTAACATAGAACTAAGGTTATGCAAAAGAATTATGTTAAAAATTGAGACATGGTCTCACCAAATTTTTTACCTGATTTCAAAATCCCGAACGTCTGTTTTAACAGTTTAAAGGAAACCTCAATCTACGCAACTTTCCCGCTCTTGCCTTTTTCCTTCATCCTTGCACACATTTCACAACAGAATTTATCTTCCACTTCCTTTATTTTCGTAATTTGTCAGTGGAAAAAATGTTGGGTCAACGTGGTTTAACTGTGGACTTTTTCCTGAATAAACTATACTTCACCAGTACTTTTTCTGTTATACGAGATTCTACCAAATGACCGAGCAAAAATTAAAGGAATATTTTGAAGATAAAATTACGATCGATGAATTTAGATCTGACGTAGAAGACAGCCAACTTAAAACAGGTTTTGACACAACTCATGTCTATATTCAATCATTAGGTGAAGGAGAATTTGAAATAAAAAAGGAACATTTGATTAAATTGTGCGATGACTTTATTTCCAATAAACTTACTGCAGAAGATTTAAATACAATTGCTTTCTCACTTATTGCTTCCGAATATTTTGATTGGAAAGATGATGCGATGAGTGACGTGATTTTTGATTGGAATAACCCAAGAATAGGATTTGATATAAATCTGAAAAATATTCAATTATGGAAAGAATATTTAGAAAACGGAGAATATAAACTAGACAAAAATGAACTGAAGGAAAAATTCAGGAGTAAAGGGAAATATTTAAATGCTTACCAACAAATAGACGAGATTTTATGGACTGATTGGGATCCAATTGGAGTTAATGTAGACGGGCAAAGAGATGAATATCAAGGCTATACTCCAATAATTACAAAATTATTTAAAGCAAACTCACCGACTGAAATCATAGCTGAAAAGCTTTATGAATTTGAAACACAGAATATGGGAATGTTTGGCAACTATAAAAACTGTAAGAAAGTAGCTGAAAAAATAAAAAAATTAGAGCAAAACAACGGCGTATAACAAGATATTTGCAAAGGCGGAGTAGAAACCTATCGAAGTGGTTCAGCGGAGCCAATTTATTCTGTGAAAATTCAGTTAACAGCATCCGCACAATATTTTTTCCTTTGGGTTTTGATTTTTTACTGGAATGGGAGAATCTATGATTTCCACTACCTTTATTTCGTAATTTATCAGTGGATAAAATATTTCGTCAAAGTGGTTTAACAGTGGGCTTTCTCCTGAATAAAACTACACTTCACAAATATTTTTTCCGTTAGCGCGACCTGAAACTGTAACTGTTGGCTTGATAAAAAAGACAAACTTGTAAAAATGAACTGGATTATTTTAGTTATTGCAGGATTATTTGAAGTAGCTTTCGCCTTCTGTTTAGGTAAAGCGAAAGAATCAACCGGAAACGAAATGTGCCTGTGGTATGCAGGTTTTCTTATTGCACTTTCTGTAAGTATGGGTCTTTTAATTAAAGCAACTCAAACGCTGCCAATCGGGACAGCTTATGCAGTTTGGACAGGAATTGGAGCAGTGGGGACAGTCCTGGTCGGTATTTTTGTATTTAAAGAACCGGCAACTTTCCTGCGGCTGTTTTTTATTACCACCTTGATTGGTTCTATCGTTGGACTTAAAGCGGTTTCAAATTAATAATATCGTTATTGCAGAATGGAATAAATTCGATATTAATTACCTTTATTCGCAATATCGTAATTGAAAAATAATACGATATATGAAAGCACTTAAATTTTATTGCGTTGCTATTTTATTAGTATCATTCTCCACAGTATACGGTCAAAAAAAATATTCGCCGTTGAAAATGTTTAATACGCTGGCAGAATTAACACAGGCCAAGCTGCTTCCGCAAAGAGAAGTAAACGATTTAGTCTCTATAGGTAAATGCAAATATTTGACTGAGGGCAGAAGTTACGCTGCACCAATCGGTTTGTTAGCCAGGAGTGACGTGAAAAATGGAGCTAAAGGAATTGATGAATGGGTGGTAATGGATAAAGGAAATGCCTACGTTTTAACCAATTATAAATGGATTCCTGCCGACATGAATGGATCGACTCAATTAATACTTGACTTTGATACGCTGCATTGTGAACATTATGTAAACCTCGATTGATAATTAGACATCCACATACATCATGTCTGATTTTAGTTGAATACAGTACAGGCGCTCATTTTTTCCTTAAATTGTAGAAATTAAAACAAGTTCAGTGAAAATAGAAATCTGGAGTGACATCATGTGTCCGTTCTGCTATATCGGAAAACGGAAATTTGAAAAAGCAATGTCACAGTTTTCGGGTAAAAATAATGTGGAAATAGAGTGGAAGAGCTATCAGCTGATGCCCGCACTGAAAACGCAGGAAGGCAGAAACCTGGATCAGTTTCTGGCCGAAGAAAAAGGAATCAGTCCCGAACAGGCAAAAGCGATGAATGCACGCGCTGTACAGATGGCAGAGCTGGAAAATCTCGTCTATAATTTCGATAAAGCGATCCCTGCCAATACTTTTGATGCACACCGTTTTATTCATGCTGCCAAACAGGAAGGCAAACAGGAAGAAGCCGAAGAAATGCTGTTCCGATCCTATTTTACCGACGGAAAAAACATCGACGATCACGCCACACTTTTAGAACTAGGCAAAGATATCGGACTCAATACCGACAATCTGAAAACCGCTCTGCAAAACGGAAGTTTTGCGGAAGATGTGCAGGCCGATATTCAGGAAGCGCAGGAAATCGGAGTTCGCGGCGTGCCGTTTTTTGTGTTCAACAGAAAATACGCGGTGTCCGGCGCTCAGGATTCACAGGTTTTTCTGCAGACACTGGAAAAATCATTTGAAGAATGGCAGAAAGAAAACCCCGGGACAAATTTCGAAACGATTGAAGGTAAAGTCTGCACACCCGGCCAAAATTGCGACTAATAATTAATACACAAAATTCCCCGTTCATCACCGGGGATTTTTTTGCTGAGTTCCTGCAGAATCAGTCTTCCAGTACCAGTTTTACGTTATTCAGTTTTACGCGGTTTTTGGAATTACTTTACTGAATTAACTACGTTTTATGTAATTTTCTCAAAACATCAAAATTTCCAACCTTTTAATACTAAAGATTTAGACTTAAATTTGTTGAAATTCAACAGATGAATAAGATTGAGTTTCGACAGGCAACAGCTGACGATGCAGATGAAATCTGGAAAATTCTTCAGCAGTCCATTGAAAGACGCAGAATTGACGGCTCGCGGCAATGGCAGGACGGTTATCCGAATTTGGAAACAGTGAAATCGGATATTGAACGAGGAGCAGGCTTCGTGCTTACCGAAAATGGCCGCATTGCGGCTTACGCTGCAGTTATTTTTAATGATGAGCCTGCATATCTTGAAATAGAAGGCAAATGGCTTTCCGATGGCGATTTTTTCGTTGTTCACCGCGTTGCCGTTTCAGATGATTTTGCAGGGAAAGGATATGCCACAGAAATTTTCCGAAAAATTGAAGAGCACAGTCTAAAAAACGGCGTGCACAGCATAAAAGTCGATACCAATTTTGATAATCCGGCGATGCTCCGTATTTTGGAAAAACTGAATTATACTTATTGCGGTGAAGTTTATTTTAGAGGCTCTGCGCGAAAAGCTTTTGAAAAAATTCTGATCTCTGATTCCTGAATCACAGACGTTTACATATGTCGGATTAAACAATTAAACAATTAAATAAATAGTACAACTCAAAATGAACAATACTTTTCAGGTGAAAGCCTTTGGCACCGAAGCTCCCGATGCAGATTTACAACACATGACCATCGACAGGAGGGAAATTCTACCGAATGACGTGGAGATTGATATTCTATACTGTGGAGTTTGCCACAGCGATCTTCACACTGCAAGAAACGACTGGGGCGGAACTAAATATCCATCCGTTCCCGGACATGAAATTGTAGGAATCGCCAAGAACGTCGGAAGCGCCGTAACTAAAGTGAAAACCGGCGATAAAGTAGCAGTTGGCTGCCTGGTCGACAGCTGCAGAACATGTTCGAGTTGCACACAGGATCTGGAGCAGTATTGCCTGAACGGAATGGTCGGAACGTACAACGGAAGAGATTTTCATCTTGGTGGACATACTTTCGGCGGTTATTCGGAAAGGGTAGTAGTCGATGAAAATTACGTACTGAAAGTTCCGGACAACCTGGATCTTGCAGCTGTAGCTCCTGTCCTTTGTGCGGGAGTTACGACCTGGTCACCTTTAATTCACTGGAATGCTGGTCCGGATTCCAAAGTCGCCGTGATTGGTTTGGGCGGACTCGGACATATGGCTGTAAAACTTGCAAAAGGTCTGGGAGCACACGTTTCCTTATTTTCACGCTCGCCAAATAAAATGCAGGATGCACTGGATCTTGGCTGCGATGAAGTGATTTTCTCCACTGATGAAGCGCAGATGAAATCTGCAAGAGGGAAATTTGATCTGATAATTGACACGGTTCCATATGATCACGATTTGAATCCTTACATACAGTCACTTGCCATTGACGGAACTTTGGTTTTGGTGGGATACATCGGAAAAATGGAAGGAATTCTTGCAACACCTCCAATGATTGGCGGAAGGCGCTCTATTGCCGGTTCAGTGATTGCCGGAATTAAGGAAACGCAGGAACTCCTGGATTTTTGTGGAGAACACAACATCGTGGCAGATATTGAACTGATAAACATGCAGGACATCAACGAAGCGTACGAAAGAATGCTGCGAAGCGATGTGAAGTACCGATTCGTAATTGATATGGCAAGTCTGAAAAATTAGATTTTTTTCGGCGCAGTTTTGGATGATTTTTTCGGGGGGCGCCGGGGGGGCCG
>JAEWOS010000022.1 GCA_023460855.1 Bacteroidota bacterium
CTGATCAACGGATTGCTTCGGCGCTCGCTGCGCTCGCTCCCCGCAATGACGGTAACCGGTGAACTTTGAACCCGAAACCTTGAACCAAAGAAAACCGCCGGCGAAACTTTCACCGGCGGTTGTAAAAAATTTTAAATGATTGTTATTTCACAATCGTCATTTCGTTCAGCAGGTGTCCTGCTCCGGAGAATTCATCAATTACCCAAAGAACAAAACGGCTGTCTACATTAATAGTTTTCTGCCATTCTTCCTCGAAAACGATATCTCCCGAAAGTGCTTCGGAATTTCCGTCGAAAGCAAGACCTATCAGTTCACCGTTTCCGTTCATGATCGGAGAACCGGAGTTTCCACCAGTAATATCGTTATCCGAAAGGAAATTAATCGGCATATATCCGGAAGGATCTGCATACTGTCCGTACTGTTTTTTAGAATTCATATCGATGAGCTTCACCGGCAGATCAAATTCCTCATCATCTTTCTTATATTTCGCAACCATTCCGTCCATCGTGGTGTAGTAGTTATTGGTAACGCCGAAATATTTTCTGTCGTCGCGGATCGGAAGTGTCGTCACTTTTCCGAAAGTAACTCTCATGGTAGAGTTTGCATCGGGATAAAATTCAGTTTCAGGATGAGATTTTCTCAAACCGTCGAAAAACAGTCTGTTGCTGATGCTGAAACGGTCATCGTCTGCGGTATATCTTTCGCTCAGTGCTTTTGCGTCTGCATTGTAACCGTTCGCAATTTTATACAGCGCATCTCTTTCAAGTGCCTGCATATCAGGATTGTTCAGGAAGTTCATCGCTGAATTGCGGTTCGCAAAAATGGAATTCTTTGCCACGTCTGCCAGAAGACGCTCATCAATCGTTGCGAATGACGGAGCTGCCGCATCATTTCTGACTTTGGCTTTGTACAGAGAAACCATGCTTTGAAGCATTTCCTGCTCCAGAGCCGGATTAAATTTCTCATATACGGCATCAATACGGCCTGCAATGGTAGTTTTCATCGCTGCTTTCTTCGCCGCATCGGTTTCAGCCATATAATTTTTGAACATACTTCCAAGACCTGCCGCATAAGAAAGATACTTCGCGTTTCTCGTCATTTGCGCTGCATAATTTCTTTCAACACCTCTGTTGGAAGTGGTGAAATAGTAGTTCTTCATGTCATCGAGAACGTTTCCGTAAACCGCCTGGTTTTCACTTCTGTTGGCCCATTCCCGGAAAACCTGTTCTGTTTTTTCCTTGTCGCCTATGGTACCGTTTTTATTAATACTTTCAATGGTACCTCCTCTGTTTTTCCAGTAATTTGCAACAGACGCATATTGTGAAGCGTAGTTCAGTTTTGTGGCCTGATCCCGGTCCATATATTTTTTCATGACATCCATGGCTGTTTTGGATGCATCAACCCAGCCCGGATAATCTTTATTTATCAACTGGCTGATTCCGTAAGAAGACATATACCGGTTGGTTCTTCCGGGATATCCCATAATCATGGTGAAATCGCCCGGCTTCAATGGCTTGATGGAAATCGGAAGGTGATGTTTCGGCTTAAGCGGAACGTTACTCGGTGAATATTCTGCCGGATTTCCGTTTGCATCGGAATATACACGGAATACAGCAAAATCCGCGGTATGTCTTGGCCACTCCCAGTTATCGGTATCACCACCGAATTTCCCCAGTGAATTAGGAGGCGTTCCTACCAGACGAACATCTTTATAATCCTGATATACGAAATAGTAGAATTCGTTTCCGTTGTAAAAATCTCTTACAACTACGGTGTACTTGCCGTTTTCGGAGTTTTCGTTCTGAATCGCTTTGTATTCCGCATCAATAGCATCGCGTCTTTCTTTGGCGCTCATGCTGTTGTTGAGTTTACCGTTGATTCTGGACGTAACGTCATCCATACGAACAAGAAAACGTACAGAAAGTCCTTTTGCAGGAAGTTCCTGACTTCTGTTCATCGCCCAGAAACCGTTTGTAAGGTGGTCTTTTTCCGGAGTGGAAAGTGCCGCAATATTTCCGTAACCACAGTGGTGATTGGTGAACAAAAGACCCTCTTTGGAAACCATTTCCGCAGTACATCCGCCACCGAACTGCACGATGGCATCTTTCAGGCTCGAATTATTGGCAGAATAAATTTCTTCCGCCGTCAGTTTAAGGCCTTTCTTCTGAAGGTCCTGTCCGTTAAGTCTTTTGATCAGCATCATCAGCCACATTCCTTCGTCTGCACGCATTTGCGCAAAACTCAACAGGAACGAAGCCAATAAGAATAGTCGTTTCATAAAGATAAAAATTTTAATTGCTGCAATTTAATGAATTATGGCCTATTTTTGGGTAAAGCACAGGAAAACATTTCTATGAAACGACTGACCGGAATTTTCGCCATAGCATTGCTGATGTTCATCACGCAGAACTGTTCCTCTGCTTCACCGGACGCACATATTTATCAGAGGCAGTGGATGCTGACGGAATTTCAGGATTATCCGCGGGAATTTCTCGTAAGAAACCGCGCTCAGCTCGATTTAGCACCGGCCAAGAATAAGCAGAATCATTACCGTGCTAACATGGGATGCAATCAGATTTTCTTGACTGCGGAATTCCGGAAAAACGGCAAAGTACATTTTACAGATGCGGGTTCAACCGAAATGTACTGCGAGGAAACCATGAAACTGGAACAGGATTTTATGAAAGCGCTGCCTTTGATGAAAAATTTTGAAATAAACGGTCATAAATTAATCCTCAATGACGGGTCAACACGCTCGATGACCTTTATTGCAGCAGACTGGGACTGATAATTATACATGCTTTTAACATAATAATGCAAAAAAAGGAAGTGCACTTTTACGTTCCTTTACGTTTTAACATTTTATGAATCTCGACCCCGAAATTATTGGATTTATCGCCGGTGGACTTTCTTCAGCACTGTTCATTCCGCAAATCATCAAAATACTTCAGGAAAAATCTGCAGAAAATTTTTCTCTCGTCACCGGAATTATCGGAGTTGTAAGTTCCGGGCTTTGGCTTTGGTACGGAATTCTGAACGATCACATATCCATGATTGTCACCAACAGCATTGCGGTAGCGGCAACCACCGTTCTTTTGATTTTGAAACTAAAATTTTCAAACATATCCGGCTGATTGATCTTCCGTAGAAATGTTAAATTTGTAAAAACGAGTTAAATACTCAGCAAAAAATAAACTATGCTCGAAAAAAAGGAACATTCGTATGAAAAAGCAGTTCTCGTAGGCCTGATTACACGTGATCAGGATGAAGAAAAGTTGCGGGAATACATGGATGAACTGGAATTCCTTGCTTACACTGCAGGCGCTACGATTGAAAAACGTTTCACACAAAAACTGGCTCAACCGGATTCGCGCACTTTTGTGGGAAGCGGTAAAGCCGACGAAATAAAAGAATACGTAAAAGAACACGAAATAGGCACGGTTATTTTTGATGATGAACTTTCGCCGTCGCAGCTCAAAAATCTGGAAAGGGAAATGGACGTGAAAATCCTGGACCGCACCAACCTCATCCTCGATATTTTCGCACAGCGCGCCCAGACTTCATACGCACGAACGCAGGTGGAACTCGCCCAATACGAATATCTGCTTCCGCGATTGACCAGAATGTGGACCCACCTTGAAAGACAGAGAGGCGGAATCGGGATGAGAGGACCGGGTGAAACCGAAATTGAAACCGACCGAAGAATTATCCGCGACCGTATCTCATTATTGAAAGACAAGCTAAAAACCATCGACAAACAGATGAGCACGCAGCGTCAGAACCGCGGTAAAATGGTGCGCGTTGCACTGGTTGGATATACCAACGTCGGGAAATCCACACTGATGAATGCGCTGTCGAAATCTGAGGTTTTTGCCGAGAATAAACTTTTTGCAACGCTGGATACTACGGTAAGAAAAGTAGTGATCGGGAATCTGCCGTTTTTGCTAACAGATACCGTAGGTTTTATCCGCAAACTTCCGACGCAACTCGTGGAATCCTTTAAATCTACGCTGGACGAAGTTCGGGAAGCCGATTTGCTGATACATGTCGTTGATATTTCTCATGAAAGTTTTGAGGATCACATCAACTCGGTGAATCAGGTTCTTATGGAAATTGGCGCTCATCAAAAACCCATGATTCTCGTTTTCAACAAAATAGACGCGTTTGCTTATGAGCAGAAAGCTGAGGACGATCTTACACCTTCCGGCAGACAAAATATTTCCCTGGAAGAATGGAAAAAAACGTGGATGGCGAAAAGCAAGCATCCCACGGTGTTTATTTCGGCTTTAAACAAAGAAAATTTCCCGGAAATGAAGAAACTCATTTACGACGAAGTTCACCGCATTCATATTTCACGATTTCCGTACAACGACTTTCTTTTCGAGTATTTTGAAAATGAAGAAGATACGACAGAAAGGCAATAATTTTTTCAATTTTTTGCAGCTTTTTTTTGCAGAGTTTGAAAAACGTCTTATATTTGCCGAACCAAAAATCAGAAAGGGTTCTTAGCTCAGTTGGTTCAGAGCATCTGGTTTACACCCAGAGGGTCGGGGGTTCGAATCCCTCAGGACCCACTTTCAAAACAAAATCTCGCAGGAAACTGGGAGATTTTTTTTGTTTAATATAATTTCTATTTCTCTGCAATATTTTAGCAAATTGTCCTATTACAAATTTTTGAATATGGGGTTAGAATCGCTCTGCACTTGAACAATCTTCACATAAGGAGCAGAATTGTGTTGTGAAAA
>JAEWOS010000023.1 GCA_023460855.1 Bacteroidota bacterium
AATATCATTAAAATAATTTCTTATAAAAACACTTTAAGGTATTAAAATGTCATAAATTTGGGGCAAAGATATTAAATTAAGACAAAATAATGACAGATGAATTCGTTGATGTGCTGGTGATTGGAGCCGGTCCTTCAGGGTGTGTTTCATCCTCTTATCTTCATCAGAACGGTGTGAAAGTTAAAGTGGTTGAGCGGGCGAAATTTCCCCGTTTTGTAATCGGTGAAAGCCTGATTCCGCGTGTGATGGATCACTTTGAAGAAGCGGGTCTGTTTCCGGCTTTGGATTCGATGGGATTTGAGAAAAAATTTGGTGCGCGGTTTATTCGTGGGGAGGAAATCTGCATTTTTGACTTCGGTGAAAAATTCGGGGAAGGATGGGACTGGACGTGGCAGGTTCCACGTGCAGATTTCGACGATACACTTGCCAGAGCAACGGCGGAAAAAGGTGTCGAAATTGATTTTGAAACAGAAGTTATCGGAATTGAGTTTAAGGGCTCCGATTCTGTAACTCAGGTTAAAAATAAAGACGGAGAAACCCGGAATATTCATGCAAAATTCGTCATTGACGGCAGCGGTTACGGAAGAGTGCTGCCGCGCCTGCTGGATCTGGAACTGCCATCTTCGCTAGATCCCCATTCGTCCGTATTTACTCATGTTAAGGATCTGAACAGGCCTGAAGGTGTGGAAGGAACCCAGATTTCTTTCGATATTCTGCAGACCGACGTTTGGTTGTGGGTAATCCCTTTTTCTAATGGCAATACCAGTTTGGGAATCGTAGGACCAACGGAATATATAGACAGTCTTTCCGCTGACGGAGATACGGCCGAGGCGATGAGAAATGCCATCCGGAAATCTGATTATTACATGAAGAGATTTGGCGACGTGGATTTTTTTTTCGAGCCAAAAAGACTCACCAATTATTCATGTGCTGTGAAACAGCTTTACGGTGAAGGTTACGCACTTACCGGAAATGCCGCAGAATTTCTCGACCCAGTATTTTCTTCCGGAATGGCATTCGCAACAGAAAGCGGTATTTTAGCTGCAAAACTGGCCAGGAAACAACTTGAAGGTGAAGAAGTTAACTGGGAGAAAGATTATTCCGACTATATACTTTCGGGTGTAAAAGTTTTCCGCACCTATGTGAAGGAATGGTATACCGGAAATCTGCAGAAGTTATTTTTTCATCAGCCGGAAAATGAAGATATTAAGCGTAAAATCTGTGCAGTTCTAGCCGGATATGTCTGGAATAAGGAAAATCCTTTCGTGAAAAAACACGATCATGTAATTAAAAATCTGGCTTATATGATCGATCAGGAAGAAAAACTGGAGTTATAACAATGGGGCAAAAAGCCTCATTTTTTTTGCGTCGAATTTCAATTCGATTTTTATGAATTATCGTATTTTTGGCAACACAATTTGATGATATGAAATATTTTCTACAATTTATTTTACTTTTTTGCGTATCTGTTCTCTCTGCACAGACGACCCTGATTTCTCCCACGGTAAATAATGGCGGTTTTGAAAACAGCACTGCTGCGCCATGGGTTATTTCCAATGGTACACAGACTAATAAATGGCAGGTTTCCACCGGCGCGAATCCAGGTTTTACCGGAACGAAGAGCGCGTACATTTCCAGTTCTTCTGCTGCACCTTTCAGCCATAATTACAATGAAGCCACAAGTTCTGCTGTTTTTATTTACCAGGATGTTGTCTTTCCGGCAGGAGAGACTATCATAAACCTTTCTTTTAAAGTTAAGGTGCAGGGCGAAACTTCGTGGGATTTTCTGAGTGTTTTCTTAGTTGAACAAAATGCGACACCAATTCCGGGGTCGGTATTAACTACTGCTACTTATCCCGTAAACTGGACATATAATATGCTCGGGAACGGCTGGATTACGCAGAATATCTCTATCACTTCTACACAGGCAGGAAACGCAACTAATGCATCACCGAAAAGATTAATTTTCCAGTGGAAAAATGACAACGGAGGCGGAATGCAGCCTCCTGCAGCGATCGACGATATTACACTTACTACATCTTCCTGCGCCACCGTAACGGCTACTGCTGCAACAAATATCACCCAGACATCGGCGCAGGCAAACTGGACTACTTTAGCTGGCGCAACAGACTATTATCTGGAATACAGACCAGCTGGTGCATCTGCCTGGAATATGATTCAGACCGGAAACGTCACATCTTACGCATTAACAGGACTGTTACCAAATAACAACTATGAGTACAGAGTTACGCCGATTGGCGGTTCGTGTAGTGCATCATCGAATATTATCAGTTTTAAAACAGGTTATTGCGATGCGGGATCTTCTTCGCAGCTATCGTGGCTTCAGTCATTTGTGTCCGGTGGTGCTGTAAGCAGTATTTCGTATACCTCTCCAACGCTTACTTCTTCGCCTTTAGGATATAAAGATGAATCCGCAAATTATTCTGTGAACCACTATGCTGGAAGTTCATTTGATCTTCAGATGTACGCAGGTGGTTCGCCTCCGGGTTTTTCAGTGTGGATTGACTGGAATAATAATTTTGTTTTTGAATCTACAGAGAGAGCATATAACAGTAATGGCTTCTTGGGCAACGCTTCGCCTCAAATAACAGTTCCTGCCGGTACAGCAAACGGACAGTACAGGATGAGAGTGATGCTGGATACCAATAATCCCGATCCATCCATTGCATGCGGGAATATTGCAGCAGGTGAAATAGTAGATTTCTCTTTAAATGTTGTTCCTGCACCAACCTGTTATCCGCCAACGAACTTAGCTATTGGAAACATTACCGCAAATACCGCTGAATTAACTTTTACAGCTCCAGTACAGGGAAGTCCTGTCTCATATGAATATTATCTGTCAACCGGCAGTGCACCACCTATAGCTGCAACTGTTCCTACCGGTAATTCTACCGGCGTTTCTGTTGCCTTAGCTCAGTTACAGTCTGCTACCAATTATTATGTCTGGGTTCGAAGTATATGTGGTGGAACCGATAAAAGCTCGTGGAGCTCTGCATTAGCTTTTACAACAACTTGTGGGGTTTTTACGTTACCGTATTCACAGAATTTTGAAAATGTGGTGTCGGGATTCCCTGTATGTACTTCCGTACAAAATGCAGGAAACGGAAATATCTGGATAGTCGATGTTCCTGATACAAACGGTTTCTCCACAAATACTCTAAGTTATTATTATGATACGGCGAGTCCCGGTAACGCCTGGTTTTTTACTCCGGCGATTGCACTGGAAGCAGGAAGAGAGTATTCCGTTTCTTTTAAGTATGGAAATGACGGTGATTCCTCTTATCCGGAAAAACTAAAAGTGGCCTACGGAACCGCTGCAAACGCCGCATCAATGGTGAATCTGCTTCAGGATTATCCAAATATTGTAACCAGCGGTCCGGTTTCTGAGAAACTGACGTTCACAGCTTCAGCCACAGGAACTTTTTATTTTGGATTTAATGCTTATTCAGACGCTGATAAAAATGTTCTGATGGTTGACGATATTCTGATTGAAGTGGAAGGTGTGATCTGGGACGGCAGCCAGTGGTCAAATATCACAGGTCCAACATCCACGTTAAATGCTTATATCGACGGCAATTACACTGGAGGCTCGATCACTTCTGCAGATTTGACGATTTCGGCTGGAGTAAGCGTTTTGATGAACGGGGCTCTCAACGCTGCGAACATCAGCAACAACGGTAACCTTGTTATAGGCCAGGACGGCACGATGATGTATACGGGCAGCTTTGCCAATTCAGGAAGCGGAACATTTGCTGTAGAGAAAGATGTAACTGCAGCTGCGGTAAACCAGTACTCGTTCTGGAGCTCGCCTGTTGCGTCACAAAGCATGTTCGGCATCTTCGATACGGGAACTCCTCAGTTCGTTACTGATTACACGCCTTCGGGAGCGTGGGTAGCCGTGGCTTCGCCTGCCACCTCCGTTCGCGGAAAGGGATACTCGGTGAAGACTCCTGCAGGGGCAACGCTTGCGTCGTTTGAGGGAACGCCGAACCACGGCAACATCACCACCACGATCAGTGCTCCGAACGCATCGCCTGCAGCCAACTACGTCCTTCTGGGTAATCCTTATCCTTCGCTGCTAAGCCTTCAGACGTTCACGACGGTGAACAGCGCGAAACTCAACGGCAACTACTGGCTTTGGGATAAAGCAGCAGAAAACTATGCGACTTACAACGCGGGCTCCGACACGTATGTAGCAGCTCCGGGCTCAACGGTAGCGCTTGTGGGAGGCAGCGTGCAGCCTGCGCAGGGATTCCTTGCGGAAGCGATCGCCGGCTCCACGTCGGTAGCGTTCAACAATACGATGAGATCAACGGGAAGCACGGGCTACTTCAACAAGACGGCAGCAGGCGGAACCGAAGGGAAACTGTGGCTGAGGCTTAACGCGTCTTCGACAGACTTCAGCTCGGTGGCCGTGACTTACGGCTACGGCGAGAACGGCATGGACAGGACCGACGCTAAATCGCTGTCGGAAACGCCGAACGACCTGTTCACGATGGTCGGAACTGAAAGGGTGATCATCCAGGGCAGGGGATCATTTAGCGGGGATGACGCCGTGGCGCTTGGCGTGAAGCTTTCCGCCGATGCGCAGTACACCATCACGCTTGAGCAGGCAGAGGGCATCTTTGCCAATGGCCAGGAAGTGATTCTTCACGACCGGGAGCAGAAGATCTTCCACAACCTGTCGCAGGGCGCATACACGTTCCAGGGCAGCAAGGGCGAGAATGAGGGCAGGTTCGAGATTCTGTACAGAAAGGCGGCGCAGCTGACAGCGGTATCGGAAGTAACGATAGCTAAAAATGGCGAAGTATTCACGGTAACATCTCCGGAACCGATCAGGATGGTAGAGGTTTACGACACAGCGGGCAGACTGGTTAAGAAAGTACAGGGCGGCGGCACAACGCTTGACTTGCCGATCTCAGCACGTGGTGCTTATGTTGTGAACATTGTAACGGTAAAAGAAACCGTAAGTAAGAAAGTGATTAAGTAAATCAAAATAATCAGTTTAAGAAAATCCGGGCGGCCAAATGGCCGCCCGGATTGTTTTTTATCAAATCTGCTGTCATCGCAGATCAACAAAATGAATGGGCTTCCGGCTTTTTGGATCAAAAACGGTTTTCATCAGTTCGTCGTGTTCTACAAGTTCGATTTTTGGGGCTACACGAAGTTTCGCGCGGAAGCGGTCCCGTACTTCATGCATAAAATCGTCATCAGTATTGGTGCTGCTTAACCTTACCAGAATTTCATCTGTGCCGATATCGCTGTTCCGGATAATAATTTGATAAAGCGAAATATCTTCAAAACCATTAAGAATATCGTTCATCGCAGGCGGATAAATCGTTGTTCCCTTGTATTTGATCATGTGTTTTTTCCGGCCAACTACAGGACCCAATCGCATCGTGGTTCTACCGCATCCGCATTTTTCATGATGTGCTTTCACGAGATCGCCTGTTTCAAAGCGTACTAACGGTAATGCTTCTACACCCAGTGTTGTAATTACCAGTTCACCGTTTTCTCCTTCTCTAACTTCATTGCCTTCATCGTCCAGAATTTCCGTGATGATCAGTTCGGGATGATGATGTCCTCCCTGCTGAAATTCGCACTCGGCAAATGCGGTACTCATTTCAGTAGAAGCATAAGTTGAAAAGAGTTTAATATTCCATTTTTCTGTGATTTTTTTTGAAAGTTCCGAATCAGTAAAATCCTGGTTTCTTAAACTTTCACCTATGCAAACGGCACCATGAACGGAAGAGTTTTTATAATCGATACCGTGATTCTCTGCATATTCTATCATCTTCAGCAAGAACGACGGAACTGTAATCAAAAATTTTGGTTTGTAGCGCAGAATGCTATCCCACTGCAATTCCGGAATTCCCGGACCCATTCTGATCACGCCTGCTCCCATTTTTCTTAACCCCAGAAAATAAGCGAGACCGGCCATAAATCTTTTGTCAATGGTAGTCATCATCTGAACCAAATCACCTTTTTTTATACCGGCACATGCGAAGGAAATAGCTTCATTGTAGGCAAGTCGCTCTAAATCATGATCTGACAGTCCAAAAGTTACAGGATCTCCCAATGTTCCGGAAGTGGTACTGTAATCGACTATTTTGTCCATTGGAACACAAAAAAAATCGGGATTATACTGCTGTAAATCTTCTTTGGTAGTAAACGGAATTTTGCGCAGATCTTCCAGATTTCTTATTTCCTTGGGGTTGATTCCATGCTCTGCAAAAAGGCTTTGGTAATATGGTGAATTCTCGCTCACATACTGCAGCAATTCACGCAGTTTTGCCTCCTGAAATTCTTTGATTTTCGCCGGTTCAGCGTATTCGATTTTTGGGTAGAGTTCCAAAATTAATTTTTTACAAATCTATGAAATCAGCAGCTCTTCATTATTCGTTGCAGTAATCCTTCTTTATTTTGGTTTAAAAAACAGCTCGCTAATAAAAATTCAATATTTTTAGCCAAAATTTCCGCCAATGGTACTCAGCCGAATCTGGTCCGCATTCATAATCGTCGCAATTCTAGTAGCCACCATCAAATATATGTTCTCGCCGAATTTCAGCAGTATTTATAATGATATGGTTGTCGGGAAAAGCGGTGATACCGTAATGATTGCACAGCAGTCTGTTTCTGAGCTAAAACCAGAAATCCGGGAAAACCTGCTCACCAAACCGGAATTTACCAATGACAGAATTCATTACAAAACGGACAGCCTTGCACAAAATGTTCAGGTGTACCGGATTCAGGGAGCAGACGGTGTGATTGGAACATCAGAAACAGCGGTAAAAATCTGTTTGGGGCTTATCGGAATTATGACGCTTTTCATGGGTTTTATGGGAATTGCCGAAAAAGCTGGCGGAATAAACCTGCTTTCCCGAATGATTCAGCCTTTTTTCTCTAAATTATTTCCGGAAGTACCTAAAAATCATCCTTCTTTCGGACATATGATGCTGAATTTCAGCGCCAATCTTTTAGGTCTCGATAATGCAGCAACACCTTTCGGACTCAAGGCGATGGAAAGTCTGCAGACGCTGAATCCTTCTGCCGAACGCGCAAGTAATGCTCAGGTGATGTTTCTGTGTCTTCATGCGAGCGGACTTACCTTAATTCCGGTTTCGATTATTGCAATACGTGCAAGTATGGGATCAGAAACGCCTACAGATATTTTTCTTCCGTGTCTCATCGCGACATTCATGGCAACCATGGCAGCGATGATCATCGTTTCTATTAAGCAGCGCATCAATTTATTTCAGCCGGTAGTTCTTGCATACATTGGCGGAATTTCTGCGATCATTGCGGGGCTTGTTGTTTTTCTGGTGCAGCTCAGTAAAGACGAACTCGACAGCTTCAGTAAAGTACTCAGCAACGGAATTATTCTGCTGATCTTTTTTGCGATTGTTCTTGGAGGTATTTATAAAAAGATCAATGTTTTTGATGCATTTATCGAAGGTGCTAAAGAAGGTTTCTACACCTGCGTCAAGATTATTCCGTATTTGGTGGGGATGCTCATCGCAATTTCTTTGCTAAGAACTTCTGGTGTTTTCGAAGTGATTATCGATGGAATGAAATGGCTCGCAACTGCCGGAAATCTCGATACGCGTTTCGTGGACGGTCTTCCGACAGCTTTAATTAAACCGCTTTCCGGATCCGGAGCGAGAGGAATGATGGTGGATACGATGGCAACTTTCGGTGCAGATTCTTTTCCTTCGCGCCTTGCCGGAATTCTGCAGGGAAGTTCGGATACTACTTTTTATGTAATTGCGGTTTATTTTGGTGCGGTCGGAATCCGGAACACGCGTTATACGGTTGGCGCAATGCTTCTGGCTGATCTGGTCGGCATCATCACGTCAATTGTTCTTGCTTATATATTTTTTGGTTAACAGCTAATTATGATTCACGATAAAGATTATATCATCCGGATTGTCCGCCAGTTTTCAGATTTTCTTTCCGGATTGCTTCTCGGAAAAAATGAAGGAGAACTTTCTGAACAGGATATCGTTTTCGAAACGCAGATGAAGGATGTGTTCAAAATGGAATTTCCAGCGCTTGATGCGATGAGCATTGAGGAAATTTCTGCTTTAGTAGACTCGAAAGATGCCGCACATCAGCCGGCGTATATTGAATTGCTCGGAAATCTGTTTTTCTATAAATTTCAGGAAGAAAAAACACGGGAAAGAGCCTTGAAAGCAAAGTTTTTCTATGAGAAATGGCTTTCCGAGAGTCAGATTTTTTCACTTCCGGTTATGGCGCGGCTTGGTGAATTGAAATCATTTACAGGAAGTTAATACCGATTTATTTTCCGATCAGTTTCTTGATGGAATTCAGTTTCATCAGTGCTTCGATTGGCGTTAAGGTATTGATGTCGATTTTCGTCAGTTCCTCACGGATATTTTCGAGAACAGGATCGTCGAGCTGAAAAAAAGAAAGCTGCATATTTTCTTCAGTCAGTTTTTTCACTGATTCTTTCGTGTCGTTCTGCGTTCTGCTTTTCTCCAGCGTTTTCAGAATTTCTGAGGCACGGTTTACCACTTTCGCGGGCATTCCTGCAAGTTTCGCGACGTGAATACCAAAACTGTGTTCGCTTCCTCCTTTCACGAGTTTTCTGAGGAAAATAATATTGCCTTTGTTTTCCTGAATTGAAACATGGAAATTTGCAATGCGCTCAAAATTCAGGGTCATTTCATTGAGTTCATGATAATGCGTGGCAAAAAGCGTCTTCGGTTGCGCAGGATGTTGATGCAGATATTCTGCAATTGCCCACGCAATCGAAACTCCATCATAAGTGGAGGTTCCGCGTCCGATTTCGTCGAGTAAAATCAGGCTTCGGTCCGTAATATTATTCAGGATATTGGCTGCTTCGTTCATCTCCACCATAAAAGTGGATTCGCCGGCAGAAATATTGTCACTCGCACCAACTCTCGTGAAAATTTTATCCAGTATCCCGATTTCTGCATGTTTGGCAGGCACAAAACTTCCAATCTGGGCAAGAAGACAGTTCAGGGCTGTTTGTCGCAGAATAGCCGATTTACCGGCCATATTTGGTCCCGTTACCATAATAATCTGCTGTGAATCCTTATCGAGAAAAATGTCGTTCGGAATGTATTTTTCTCCGAGTGGCAGCGCATTTTCAATTATAGGATGTCTCGCTTCCTGCAGCTGAACTGCATATCCCTCATTCAAAACAGGTTTCGTATAGCTTTCCGTAACCGCCAGTTCCGAGAAGCCAACAGCTACATCGATCTGTGCAATAATTGCAGTATTGTCCTGAATAAGATCGATATAATTCAGAATATAATTACAAAGATCGCGATACAGCTGATGTTCGAGCACCGAAATTTTTTCTTCCGCTCCCAGAATCTGCGTTTCGTAATCTTTGAGTTCTTCGGTAATGTACCGTTCTGCATTTACGAGCGTCTGCTTGCGCGTCCATTCCGGCGGAACTTTATCTTTATGCGTATTTCGTACTTCAATGTAATAGCCGAAAACATTGTTGAAATCTATTTTTAAGGAAGAGATACCTGTTCTTTCCACTTCGCGCCGGCACATCTCATCCAGAAATCCTTTTCCTTTATTCTGAAGATTCCGGAGATCATCCAGTTCCTTCGAAACACCTTCACGGATCACATTTCCTTTGGCAATGCTAACAGGCAATTCCTCATTCAGCGTGTTTTCCAGATAACTGATCAGCTCTTTTACATCCTGAATTGGTTCAATCCAGGCTGCCAAATCATGATGAACAGATAGTTTTTCCCTGATTTGCTGCATATTTTTCAAACTGTCGCGCAGATAACCGAATTCTTTAGGTGTAATTTTTTCGGCAGCAAGTTTACCCATGAGCCTGTCGAGATCGGAAATCGATTTCAGCAGATTCTGCACTTCGAATTTTAAGAAATCTTCGTCGTTAAAAAATCCTACAGCCGACAACCGTCTGTTGATTTCGTTGACAGATTTCAAAGGAAGGATCAGTCTTCGTTTTAGCAGTCTTCCGCCCATCGGTGTTAAGGTACGATCAATAATCTGCAGCAGACTCTTGCCTTCTCTGCCTGAAGGATAAAGAATTTCGAGATTTCGTAATGTAAACTGATCCATCACGAGAAAATCATCCTGCGGAATCTTCTGGATTTTTGTAATGTGGCTGAGTAAATCGTGATGTGTATCCTCAACAAGGTAAGCGAAAACAGCGCCTGCAGCAGCAATTCCCAGTTCGAGTTCCTCGACGCCAAATCCTTTTAATGAAGCGGTTTTGAAGTGAGCCGTTAGTTTTTCGAGCGCGTAACTGTACTGAAAAGCCCAGTCTTCCAGTTTAAAACTGTTTTTGTTCCGGAACTGATCCGGAAGCTGCTTCGTTCTTTGATAAATAATCTCGCTTGGATCAAACGTGTTAACCACGTGAAGCAGTTTCTCCAGGTTGCCTTCCGCAATGAGAAATTCGCCCGTTGAAACATCGATGAGCGCCATGCCGAATTTCTCCTTTTCGCGGTGAACTGAAAGCAGGAAGTTATTCGATTTCGAATTCAGTACCTGATCGTTAAACGTAACACCCGGAGTTACCAGTTCAGTAACACCCCGTTTCACAATCCCTTTCACCGTTTTGGGATCTTCCAGCTGATCGCAGATCGCCACACGAAGTCCGGCGCGAACCAGTTTAGGAAGATATGAATCGACGGAATGATGCGGAAAACCGGCGAGTTCGATGTGGGAATCTCCGTTATTTCTTTTGGTAAGAACAATTCCCAGAATCTGAGAGGCTCTGATGGCATCCTGTCCGAAAGTTTCATAGAAATCACCGACACGGAAAAGCAGTAAAGCATCTGGATATTTTGCTTTAATACTGTTGTACTGAGTCATCAGTGGTGTTTCCTTCTTCGCTTTCGCCATTGTTTTCGTACAGAATTTAAGAGGGTAAAAGTACAAATAATGAATGAGGCTGAAAATTCTGTAAATGTTTATTTTTGCACTTTGAAGCCCGCCAAATGCGCTATTATAACACCAAACATTTTGTAAAAATACTTTTCAGCCTGCACAAAAGTGATACACTGAAAGTATTGGGCTGGTCTATGCTTGGGATGGCACTTTATTCTTACGCGGTCTATTATCTTGAAATTGAATATCTAAAGCTCACCGAACGTTCTATTATTAAGAATCTCGGACTTTTTAATACGATGCTCGGTTTTGTGCTGTCGTTATTGCTGGTTTTCAGAACAAATACGGCTTACGACAGATGGTGGGAAGCCAGAAAGTTATGGGGCAAACTCGTGAACGACTCCCGGAATTTTGCACTGAAAATCAATGCAGCCCTGCCTGTGGAAGATACTAAAAACCGTGTGTTCTACCGGGAATATCTGTCCTTTTTTCCACACGCTTTAAGCCGGCATCTTACAGAAGAATCAACAAAAATGGCGCTGGACAGCGATTATTCTAAAATTGAAAAGAAAATCAGTCATCACGGTCCTTTGGAAATTACCAATATGCTGATCAAAAAAACGAACGAACTTCATCGCGAAGGCAAAATTTCCGGTGAACAGCTTATTTATCTGGATACGCAACTGTCCGGTTTCATGGATGTCTGCGGTGGCTGCGAACGAATCAAGAATACGCCGATTCCATTTTCCTATTCTTCTTTTGTGAAGAAATTTATTATTTTTTATGTACTGATGCTGCCGATTGCGTATGTGGTAAGCATTGGCTGGCTGATGATTCCGCTGACGGTTTTTATTTTTTATGTACTGATGAGCCTTGAAGTAATTGCTGAAGAAATTGAAGATCCGTTCAATAACGATGAGAACGATTTGCCGACTGAAAAACTTTCACAGAATATCGAGAAAAACATCGATCTTATTTTTAACGGAAACTGATATGGCGAAGAAACTCAAACTTGAAGAGCTGGGAAGAATTGATGTGGAGGAATTCAAGAAATCTGAAAAAACTCCGCTGATTGTTGTGCTGGACAATGTAAGAAGTATGCACAATGTTGGTGCGGTGTTCCGTACAGCCGATGCATTTCTCATCGAAAAAATTGTACTTTGCGGAATAACGCCTGTTCCGCCCCACCGCGAAATTCATAAAGCAGCACTTGGTGCGACCGAAAGTGTCGACTGGATTTATGAAAAAAATATTGCTGATGCACTGAAAAATCTGAAAAAAGACAGTTATAAAATTTGCGGTGTCGAACAAACAGACAGCAGCATTAGTATTGACGAATTTACCGTTAAGTCCGGCCAAAAATATGCGTTGGTTTTAGGAAATGAAGTGGACGGGCTCAGCGAAGAAGCATTCAGCTCTTATGATGCCTTTCTCGAAGTTCCGCAGCTCGGAACCAAGCATTCGCTGAATGTTTCGGTTTGCGCAGGAATTGCAATGTGGGAATTATTCCGGAGAATGAAATGAGTTTCCGGTGATTATGCGTGTGTTTTCGGAAATTTAAAATGCAGATTCTTCTATTATTCGTAATACTGATGTTTTTGCGGAATTTCCTATTTTAGCCTGATGTTTATCAATGATTATATTTCCAAAGATTATCCTGCTTTTCAATGGTCAGACAGCATAGAGGAAGCTTCGGAAATGGCTGCAGAATTCGGATATTCCCACGTCTTTATTAAGAAAAAAGGAGTTTATGCCGGTGCTTTAAGCCAGAGTTTTCTGGAAGAAAGTCCGGAAGGAATGCTGGGAAGCCTGGAAATGCATTTCGAAAAATTTGCCATTCTAAGCGATGGTAATATCCTGGATACGGTAAAACTTTTCCATATTTTCAACAGCAATGTGGTTCCTGTAATTGGGCCAACTGAAAAATATCTGGGCTATGTAAGCTGCGACGATATTTTCAATGAATTTTCCAAATATCCGCTGTTCTCGGAAAATGGTGCCATACTTACCGTTCAGACAACTTCCAAACATTATTCATTTACGGAAGTCGCCAGAATTGTGGAAAGCAACAATGCCAAAATTTACGGCTGCTACATAAGTGCTATCAATGAAGACAATTTCTGGATCACCATGAAAATCAGTGCGGAAAATCTTGGTTCTATTGATGAAACATTTGAAAGATACGGATACAACGTTGTGCACAAGCATTATAATGATCAGAAGGAAGATTTGCTGAAAGACCGCTACGGTTTCTTCCAGAAATATTTGGAAATCTAACAGCTAAAACCATGAAAGCCGCAATTTATTCGCAAAAGAAAGATCTTGACACATTTCTGTATCTGAGCAAGTTTATTTCTGAACTGGCAAAACGTGAGATAGAAGTGGTGCTGCACGATGCTACTTCGAGAGACCTTCAGTTTTCTCGCGATTTCCCGACGTTTTCCAGTAAAGAGGAATTAAAAGATTTAGAAGTCGATTATTTTTTCAGCTTTGGCGGCGACGGTACGATTCTGAACGCGCTTATTTACATCCAGGATCTCGGAATTCCGGTAATCGGTGTAAACACGGGCAGGCTCGGTTTTCTGGCGAGTTTCAGTAAAGAGGAAATTTTCAATAATATCGACAACATCATCAAAGGTGAACTTGTTCTGAGTAAGAGATCAGTTATTGAAGTGATCACCCAGGGAAATTCGATCGATTTTCCGTTTGCGATTAATGACTTAAGTATCGTTCGAAAAGAAACAACGTCGATGATTACTGTTGACACTTACATCGACGACGATTTTCTCACTGTTTTCTGGGCAGACGGAATAATTGTTTCAACTCCAACCGGTTCTACAGCATATTCTTTAAGTTGTGGCGGACCGATTATCGCACCAACCAATGATAATTTTGTGCTGACGCCAATTGCTCCGCATAATCTGAATGTACGACCGATCGTTCTGAAAGATGATGTGGAAATAAGGCTTAAAGTGGAAAGCCGCGTGCCGAAATACTCCATTTCTCTGGATTCCAGAATCTACGAAATGGATGTGGAAGAAGAAATACTGGTGAGAAAGGCTCCGTTTGAAATCAGCCTGCTCTTTCCGCGGGGCATTAACTTTTTTGATAAACTTCGGGAAAGGCTGCTTTGGGGCAAGGATAAACGAAACTGAAAATAATTTTTATTATCCTAAAATGTGATTTTTAAATGATGAAAAGATTTTTTTTACTGTCATTTCTGCTGTTTTCTTTTGCTGCAAGTGCTCAGATATGGGCCATGTCGCTGGATGAAGGCAGGAGAATAAGCAGGGAAACCAACAAATTCTTAATAATTGAGTTCAAAGCAATTTGGTGTGTGCCCTGCGAAAGGATGAAAGCTTAATACTGGTACAATCCAAAGTATAAAAGTACGCTTGATAAATTTGTTATTGTTACGGTTGATATAGATTCAAACCGGGATGTAGCAGAGCACTATAAAGTGAATGAATTGCCGGATGTAAAAATCACTGATTATAAAGGAGAAGTATATTATGAGTTAATGGGCTATTACGGAACTAAAGACATGGAAAATTATCTGTCAGGAATTCCGGAAAATCCAGGAGACCTGTATCAGAATCTGGATTTTGAAAATGAAAAAGTGCCCACAGACGAGGAACTGATGCTGCTTTCAGGTTCCTATCAGTCTTTAGCTCAACGCAGCACCAACAGAACTATTAAGCACGAGTTTATCAATTTTAGCAATAACTTATTTAATAAATGCATTAAAACATGTAAGAATCAGGACTTTATTGAAAAATCTTACTTATCAAAGTCATTCAACAGTGTTTTGCTGAAATCTTCCGGAAAAGCCATAAGAGAAATTGATATTACCAGAATTTCAGACAATAATAAGCCGTACGCTTTGTATATCCTTGCAAATGCGCATTTGGATGAAAATAATGCCGCGGAAGCTGAAAAGTTAATCCGTGAAATAGAGCAAACCGGTAATCAACAATGGATTTCTTATGCTCATCTGTTGAAAAAAAAGTACGCCCGGTAAATTGGCCGTCCCGGAAAAGTAGGAGCACAATAAAATTTCCTACCTTTACAGGATTATTTTTAATATCAAAAATCTAATAAAAAACACCCAAAATTATGAGCAGAATGTTTCCGGCTGGTGTAGCCACAGGACAAATGGTAACCGATATTTTCCAGTATGCAAAAGAGAACAGGTTTGCACTTCCCGCAGTAAACGTAATTGGTTCCAGCAATGTGAACGCTACGATGGAAACAGCTGCCAAATTGAATTCGCCGGTAATCATCCAGTTTTCCAACGGAGGAGCAGCGTACAATGCCGGAAAAGGATTAAGTAATGACGGGCAGAAATCTGCAATTCTTGGCGGTATCGCCGGCGCGAAGCACATACATACACTTGCAGAAGCTTACGGAGCTACGGTTATTCTTCATACAGACCACTGCGCCAAGAAACTTTTGCCATGGATTGACGGACTGATGGATGCCAACGAACAGTTTTTCCGCGAAACCGGTAAATCTCTTTATTCTTCTCACATGCTTGATCTTTCTGAAGAGCCTTTGGAAGAAAACATGGATATTTCCTGCAGATATTTCGAAAGAATGGCGAAAATGGGTATGACACTGGAAATTGAACTTGGTGTAACCGGTGGTGAAGAAGATGGTGTGGACAATACAGACGTTGATTCTTCAAAACTGTACACGCAGCCGGAAGAAGTGGCGTACGCTTATGAAAGACTGAAAGCTATTTCTCCGAACTTTACAGTAGCTGCAGCTTTCGGAAACGTTCACGGTGTTTACAAGCCGGGAAATGTAAAACTTACACCAAAAATTCTCGACAATTCACAGAAATTTGTTCAGGAAAAATTCGGTACTGAAGAAAAACCAATCAACTTTGTATTCCATGGAGGATCAGGATCTTCGCTTGAAGAAATCCGCGAAGCAATCGATTATGGTGTGATTAAAATGAATATCGATACCGACCTTCAGTTTGCGTATCTGGAAGGCATCAGAGATTATATGGGATCCCAGACAGAATACCTGAAAGCACAGATCGGAAATCCTGACGGAGACGACAAGCCAAACAAGAAATTCTACGATCCGAGAGTCTGGATCCGCAAAGGTGAAGAAACATTCAGCAGAAGACTGGTAACGGCTTTCGAAGACCTGAACAACGTTAATACCTTAAAATAATTCCGGTTCTGAATGCAGGGCATTAATCCAACAGTCCGGCAATCAGAATCTTACAATTAAATATTAATAAATGGCATTCGACTGGTTTAAAAGAAAAACTAAAAATATTACCACTTCCACTGAGGAAAAGAAGGATGTTCCTAAGGGATTGTGGCATCAGACTCCTTCCGGAAAAATAGTGGAGCACGATGAACTTCGCAGGAACAACTACGTTTCGCCTGAAGACGGATTCCATGTGAGAATCGGCAGCAACGAATTCTATGAAATGCTTTTTGATGACAATAAGTACAAAGAACTCGATGCGAATGTGGAAAGTGTGGATATGCTTAATTTCAAGGATACCAAAGCTTATAGCGACCGTCTTCGCGATGTAAAGGCTAAAACCAAACTTACAGACAGTATCCGTAATGCAGTTGGAAAAGTGAACGGAACCGAAATGGTGATTTCCTGTATGGATTTTGCGTTCATCGGTGGTTCTTTAGGTTCGGTGATGGGTGAAAAAATCCGTCGTGCGGTAGATTACTGTATAAAACATAAACTTCCGTATATGATTATTTGTCAGTCCGGAGGTGCGAGAATGCAGGAAGCTACCTATTCCCTGATGCAGCTGGCAAAAGTACAGAGTAAACTGGCACAGCTTTCGGATGCAGGTTTGCCGTACATCGCTTATCTCTGCGACCCAACTTTTGGAGGAATTACCGCATCTTTTGCAATGACTGCCGATATCATCATGGCAGAACCGGGTGCGCTGATTGGTTTTGCCGGTCCACGTGTAATCCGTGAAACCATCGGCCGCGATTTGCCTGAAGGTTTCCAGACCTCGGAATTTATCCAGGATAAAGGATTTGTAGATTTTATTGTGAAGAGAACAGAAATCAAAGAAACGGTTTCCAAAACAGTCAATTTGCTTTACGCCTCATAAAAACAGCAGCTTTGGTTGCGCGAATCTCACCTTTTTTGGTGAGATTTTTTTGTTTGATGTGGGAAAACTTACTCTCAAAAATTAATAAAATATTAACTGCTGAAATAAAGGAGATAGAGAATCTATTTTCTAATTTTATTACTTTAAAATCTTATAATTATGATCAAACAGGCTTTGCTGAATGAGTTCAGCTATGAGGCAGAAAACACGAGAAAATTATTAAAAGCCATTCCGGATTCAGCGCTTGATTACAGACCGCAGCCGCATCTTTGGAGTGTCGCCCAGCTCGCAACCCACATTGCAGAGATTTATAACTGGTATGACGGCACTTTCAACCACGATGATTTCGATATGGGTACTTACCAGTATGATAAAGGCGATCCATCGAAAGCGGAGAATATTCTGGCAAAATTTGAAGAAAACGTAAGTAAAGCCCGCGAAATTCTTGAAAATTCTGATGAAAACACCTACATGAACAACTGGAGCATGTCCATGAACGGCAATACGCTGCTTCCTCCTGCGCCACGAGTTGCGATGATCCGTGGTTTTTTGTTTAATCACCTGTACCATCACCGCGGCGAACTGGTAGCACATCTGCGCGCTTCAGGAAATAAAGTTCCGGGTTTATACGGTCCTACTTACGAGGATATGAATCAGTAAAATCAGTTTTCCGGAGCATTATTTTTATTTTCGGAAGAGAAATTTGTAACATTCCTGCACTATTCTCACCTAATATGGGTGAGATTAGTTTTTTATGACAAGCACAGCCAAAGTTTTTATCAGAACACTTCGAACGCTTTCATTCCGGAAGGTGATCAGGCTGCTGCGTCTCACGTTGCCGCATCCGCTTTTTTCTCTGCTGAGTTTTTACGCCACCATACGTTCGTTTCTGATTGCCAAAAAATATTTTCCGCAAACCAATTCTTCACACGGAATAGGGAACGCTTTTCGCCATGCGCTCTGGACCTGTCTCATCATGATGTATTGCTGCAAAATATCATCGCCGCGAAGAGCTTTTGTATGGTGCAAAAAAATGACTGACATGCACGAAGAACTCTTTCCGAATGAGCCCGTAGAAACCTATATGGATCTGCATAATAATCAGGTGGGGATGGATCTTTTCCGGGAACTGTTGCAGGGAATTCACCGGCAGTTTTTCGAAACTTCTTTCTTTGTGGATAAACTATTCGAGAAAACCAAAACGGCTGTGGTCATCGAAAAACCGAATGAGGGAACAGCAGGAACGCTGGTTTATTTAAAAAATCCTCCGGAACGCAACTGAAAATCCTGAGTTTGCCACATCAGCATACGATTCTGTTCCGCAGATTAACTTCTGTTCATGTTTTGAAAATGCCTCTGTTCCTGTTTGTCCATCAGGTTGATTTAGCCGCCAAAAATCATTATATTCGCAGACTTTAATTTTGATATAGAAGAGATTGAAAATGAAGAAGTTCACCGAGTATAAAAATCTTGATCTCACGGGGACCGCAGAAAATGTTTCCAGATTCTGGAATGAAAACGAAACATTTAAGAAATCTGTTGAAATCCGCCAGGGACAACCGGAATACGTATTCTATGAAGGGCCGCCTTCCGCAAACGGTTTGCCTGGAATTCACCACGTAATGGCGAGAGCAATTAAGGATATTTTCTGCCGCTTCCAGACGCAGAACGGGAAACAGGTTTTCCGTAAAGCAGGTTGGGATACGCACGGTTTGCCAATTGAACTCGGTGTTGAAAAGGAACTTGGAATTACCAAAGAAGATATCGGAACTAAAATTTCCGTTGAAGATTATAACAAGGCGTGTCGTGAAGCGGTAATGCGTTACACCGATGTCTGGAATGACCTGACTGAAAAAATCGGTTACTGGGTAGATTTGGATGATCCTTATATCACTTACGAACCGAAATATATGGAAACCGTTTGGTGGCTTCTGAAGCAGCTTTACGACAAAAACCTGTTATATAAGGGTTACACGATTCAGCCGTATTCGCCGAAAGCAGGAACCGGACTTTCTTCTCACGAACTGAATCAACCCGGAACATACCGTGATGTTTCGGATACAACCGTTGTTGCGCAGTTCAAAGTAAAAAAACTGTCTGAAGCATTACGAAATAAGCTTAACGCAGGAAGTATCAATTCATGCGATATTGCAGCAAATACTTGTGGTGGCGCTTTACATTGGGAAGAATTTGATACCGAAAATGCGCAAATCTCAAATCTCAAATCTCAAATCTCAAATCTAAGTATTCTGGCTTGGACGACAACACCCTGGACTTTGCCTTCCAACACAGCTTTAGCGGTTGGTCGCGATATTGAATATGTTTTGGTGAAAACCTTCAACCAGTATACTTTTGAGCCAATCAACATCGTTTTGGCGAGAGTTTTACTGGAGAAAAATTTCGGAAAGAAATATTTTGAAGGAACTGACGAAGATTTCAACAATTATACTTCAGAAAATATAACCATTCCGTATATAATTATAGCGGAATTTACCGGGGAAGATTTAGCCGGAACGGAATACGAACAGCTGGTTCCGTGGTTTTTGCCTGCTGAAAATCCTATGAATGCTTTCAGAGTAATTATTGGAGATTTCGTTACAACCGAAGACGGAACCGGAATTGTTCACATTGCGCCGACTTTCGGTGCGGATGATGCGCGTGTTGCAAAAGAAAGCGGAATTCCGCCAATGTTGGTGAAAGATGAAAACGACAATCTTGTTCCGTTAGTTGATTTAACAGGAAAATTCCTGAAAGGCGAAAAAGTTCCTGAAATTTTCAGCGGAAAATACATCAAAAACGAATATTACGACGACGGAACTGCACCTGAGAAATCCTGGGATGTGGAACTGGCAATTCTGTTAAAGACTGAAAATAAAGCGTTTAAGGTTGAAAAATACGTCCACTCTTATCCGCATTGCTGGAGAACGGACAAACCGGTTCTGTATTATCCTTTGGATTCCTGGTTTGTGAAAATGACCGAAAAACGTCAGCGTTTGGTGGAACTGAACGAAACCATTAACTGGAAACCAAAATCAACCGGAGAAGGACGTTTCGCCAACTGGCTTGAAAATGTGAACGACTGGAATCTTTCCCGCTCAAGATATTGGGGAATTCCTTTGCCAATCTGGAGAACAGAAGATTTGAAGGAAGAAAAAATCATCGGTTCGGTGGAAGAATTATATAATGAAATTGAAAAATCAGTTTCTGCTGGTTTGATGAAAGACAATCCGTTCAAAGGTTTTGAGATCGGAAATATGTCTGAAGATAACTACGCAAAAGTTGATCTTCATAAAAATATTGTAGACCAGATTATTTTGGTTTCAGACTCCGGAAAACCGATGAAACGAGAATCAGACCTGATTGACGTTTGGTTTGATTCCGGTTCAATGCCTTATGCGCAACTGCATTATCCGTTTGAAAACAGGGAAATGATTGACGAAGGTCACGCTTTTCCCGCAGATTTTATTGCTGAAGGAGTTGACCAAACCAGAGGTTGGTTTTACACACTTCACGCGATTGCAACGACGGTTTTTGATTCTGTTGCGTATAAAAATGTGGTTTCTAATGGCTTGGTTTTGGACAAAAACGGACAGAAAATGTCCAAACGTCTTGGAAACGCAGTTGATCCTTTTGAAACTCTAGCAAAATACGGTCCCGATGCAACGCGTTGGTATATGATTTCCAATGCGAATCCGTGGGAAAACCTGAAATTCGATGTGGAAGGAATCGATGAAGTTCGCCGGAAATTCTTCGGAACGCTTTACAACACGTATTCTTTCTTCTCGCTGTATGCGAATGTGGACGGATTCAATTATTCGGAAGCAGAAGTTCAGAACCGTCCGGAAATCGACCGATGGATTCTTTCAGAACTGAATTTACTGATTAAAGACGTAAAATCCTTCTACGAAGATTACGAACCAACGAAAGCGACAAGAGCGATCAACACTTTCGTTAATGATAACTTAAGCAATTGGTATGTAAGACTTTGCAGACGCCGTTTCTGGAAAGGAGATTATTCTGAAGATAAAATTTCGGCTTACCAAACGCTTTATACTTGCCTTGAAACTGTTGCCAAACTTTCGGCGCCGGTTGCTCCGTTTTTCATGGATCAGCTGTATCAGGATTTGAATGCAGTAACCGGAAAAGACAATGCGGAATCTATTCACTTGACGGATTTTCCTGTTGCAGATGAAAGTTTGATCGACCAAAATTTGGTTGAAAAAACAAATTTAGCGCAAACCATTACTTCAATGGTGTTTTCACTTAGAAAAAAGGAAAATATCAAAGTTCGTCAACCGCTTCAGAAAGTGATGATTCCGGTGATGGACAAAAAAACGGAAGAACAGATTTTAGCCGTTTCAGAACTGATTAAGCAGGAAGTGAACGTAAAAGAACTTCAGTTGATTAATGCTGAAGAAGCTTCGCACCTGATTGTAAAACAGATTAAACCGAATTTCAAAACTTTGGGCGCGAAACTCGGAAAAGATATGAAGACCGTTGCTGCCAAAATCAACGCCATGAATTCCGACAAGATTGCGCAACTTGAAAAAGACGGTTCGATGAATATTTCCGGTCATGAAATCGGTTTGGAAGATGTAGAAATTTCAACGAAAGATATTCCGGGATGGACGGTTGCAAGTGAAGGCAAAACCACTGTGGCATTAGATTTGACGATCACCGACGAACTGAAAGCAGAAGGAATTGCACGGGAATTCATCAACAGAATTCAGAGCCTCAGAAAGGAAAAAGATTTTGATCTGATTGACAGGATTTTTATTTCCATTGAAGGTTGGTCAATACATTTCCTTGACGAAAAAAATGAATACGGACATGTTAAGAATATTCCGGATGACTTGTTGCGTTTGTTTTTAGGGCAGGATTATCAGCAAAGAAATGTTGATCTGGACGCTGTGGATGAAAAATTAACCTTCCTGAATGCGATCATGTCTAACAAAAAATATATTTCAGACGAAGTATTGTCAGATAGAATAGAAATCGTAAATTCACTAGCAATTTTCGACGAAATCGAGATCGATGACTTGAAATTCAGAGTAAATGTTGAAAAAAAATAAATAAATTGAGACTGCTGAAGCAAACATTTTAAGCAATTGTTTTTTTTAGCCTCTCATTAACCCATTAATTATTAAGAAAATGGCAGACGAAAGAGTAAGATACAGCGATAACGACCTTTCTGCGTTCAGGAAAGTTATTCAGGACAAAATTGATAAAGCAGAAAAAGATCTGGCACTGATTAACGAAAATTTCATCAATGACCAGAATAACGGAACAGACGACACGTCACCTACTTTCAAAGCATTTGAAGAAGGAGCAGAAACCCTGAGCAAAGAGCAGAACGCAATTCTGGCAGGAAGACAGGAGAAGTTTATCCGTGATCTGAAGCATGCACTGATCCGCATTGAAAATAAAACATACGGGATCTGTCGCGTTACAGGAAAACTGATTCCGAAAGAGCGTCTTATGGCTGTTCCGCACGCCACTTTAAGTATCGAAGCGAAAAATATGCAGAGATAACGATCTTATGTTCTGCGGTCTTTCCCCGCAAAACAATAACTTTGTCATTCCGCAGGAATCGAAACGAATTTTTCGGCAAACGGTTCTTTCAGAATGACAAAATTGTATTAAATCCGTAACGAAACAGTTACTACTGGGATTTCTCAGATTAATTCAGATATCACAAATCAGATCATATGGAATCGCTTATCGTTCATACCAAAAACCAAATGGAACTGAATGCCGTAAAAGGTGTTCTGAAAGAAATGGGAATAAAATTCGAAAAATTTCATACGCGGGATTCTAAGCATTCGCCATTTGCAAAACCGGAAAAGAAGCACGCTCCGAAGACCCTGAAATCTTTCAGGGAAAATCCAAAAAAGGGAGAATAATGAAGAAAATTGCACTCATCACTTTCATCATATTATTAATTGATCAGCTTTCAAAGATTTATATAAAAACCAACTTTCAGCTAGGTGAAAGCATGGATGTTTTGCCGGGTTTTAAGTTGACTTTTGTTGAAAATCCGGGCATGGCTTACGGTTTTCAGTTTGGCGGACTTTTAGGAAAATATTTTTTGGTAATTGTGCGGATTTTTCTGATTGCCGGAATGGTTTACCTCTTCAGCAAATGGATGAAAGAAGGACGCACTACCAATTATCTGATTATTCCGATGGCGATGATTTTTGCAGGAGCAATTGGAAATTTGATCGACGGTATGTTCTACGGAATGATCTTCGACAGCGGAACGCACTATGAGGAAAGCATCAACCGGTGGATTGATTACGGCGGAGTTTCAAAACTGGTTCCTTTTGGAGAGGGATATTCGCATTTTATGAAAGGTTGTGTGGTGGATATGTTTCATTTTCCGCTTGTAGACTGGTTTGTGCCGCAAAACTGGCCATTGATCGGCGGAATGCATATCGAATTTTTCAAATATATCTTTAATGTGGCTGACGCAGCAATTACTGTGGGAGCCGTGCTGCTGTTTATCTTCAGAAAGAAGGCTTTTCCAAACGGCCTCGATTTTTAGAAAATTACGGCGCAAATCGATGGTGATGCAAACTATTCCGTTTTGAAACCATTCATCTTAAAAATAAAACAGTTTTTATCACTTGTTTTTCCGTCTTCACGGACCGAACTGGTGATTTTTGCGGTGTGTCTGGCATTTTACGGAACTCTGGCAAGCGTCATTGCAGTTAATTACCGTATTATTTTTGACAACCGTATTCCGTGGGATGCTTATTTCAGTTTTGATAACCGCGCAATAGTAATGACGGGCGGTGGTTTTGAAAGGCATCCGCTTTCCGTATATTTCTTTGATCAGATTCGCAATTTTGCGCTATGGGTTTCCGGGAACCATTATGATGCAGGTTTCCGGCTGATTCTGGCCTGGTTCAGCGTGGTTACGGTCAGCCTTTCTGTAGTTCAGATTTTCAAATATCTGAGGAATATTATACGGCTTCCGATATTATTGTGCAGTCTGCTCGTATTGTTTTTCGGATTATTTTCGACTTCAATTCTGCTTTCCTTTACTCCGGAAACATATACCTACACAATGTTTCTGCTGATTTTATTTAATTATTACGCTGCCCGTAAAATTAAGGAAGACGGAAAGACTTCATTTGCGGCTGTAACTTTAGCCGGCGTTGCCGTTGGCGGATTAACGATTACCAATGTTGTAAAAATTTACATTCCGGTACTGTTTGAAAGGGATACTTTCAGAAACGTCAGAGGTTTTTTGGCTGCCGCTTCAAAGGTTTTATTATCGGCAGCAGTTTTTATTTTTCTGTTTCTTTTGCGGCTGAATTTTGACGTACAGAAGATATTCTCCAAAACGGAACAGCAGTATGAGAAATTTTCGAATCCGAAAGTTACTCCGGTTTGGGATATGATTGTTTCGTGGTTTTTAGGAGGCAATATGCTTTTTCCCGGCTTCGTTATCCGTGATTATCATAACAACAAGGGCTTTGAGTATAAAGCGCTTTTTATGGACACCTATTCGAATTTTTTCTCTTACGCTTTCGTCTGCATTGTATTTATACTGCTCGTTTGGTCGGTTGTCCGGAATTTTAGAAATAAACTGCTGCAGATTCTGGTACTTTCTTTTATGGTCGATATCATCATACACTGCGTTCTGAAATTCGGTCTGCATACTTCTTATATATATGGTGGTCATTTTATTTTCGTGGTACCGCTGATTATCGGCTGGCTGTTTTACAGTTTCAGGCACTCGTCAAAATTTCTTTCATTTCTTTTTGCTGTCACGGTGTTACTCACATTTTACCTGGCAGCTAATAATTTCTTGCGAATGCACGAATTCTTCCATTTTCTGGACGTTTTTTACTCCTGAAAAATTTTCATCAAAAAGGGGGTTTTTCCTGATTGTGAATCTTATTTAATGCATACATTTGAATGACAAACTAATATTAACCTTTATGAGAACAATTTATTTTTGGGTATTAAGCTGTATGCTTTGCTCAATGCCTCTGCTTTACGGGCAGCAAACCGAACGTAGTCCTGAACTGCAGTCCATTCTGGATAAAATGGATTATCTGGGAAAACTTGATCCCGCAGGAAAAGATCCCTATCACAAACTTAGCCCTGCAGAAAAACAAATATTCAGGGAATTTGAAAAGAAGAGAAACGAGGAAAGTCTTAAGAAGAATGGTGCGGCGAGCCAGATTAATGCGAAACTGGTAACACGCGCATACGGAACAGATGTTCGCAATGGTGATTTTGGATGGGTGCCGTTGACACCGCCTCTTACCGAAACGGTAATCGCTCCTTTAACCGGAAGTTATTATTGTGATGATATGGCCGCAAACGGGAATCTGTATGCGGTTAACAATGACACGAAAAATCTTGTCACATTCAACAGCTCAGGGGTTCCTACGGTTGTAGGACCACTTGGTATAACAGCAGCAGAAAGTGCTAGTGGTTTATCCTGGAACTGGACGAACAATACCATGTATCTTATCACCACCAGCGGACCTGCGGGAGCAATTTTGAAAAAACTTTATACAGTTAATCTCAGCAACGGTACAGCGACCTACGTCGGTTCATTTGGTGGTCCTGCGGAACAGGCCATCTGGTTGGAGATCGACAATACCGGAAATGCATATTACGCAGATATCACTTCGGACAGGCTATTTGGATTAGATCTTACAACTTTGGCTACGGTAGATATTGGTCCCTTGGGAATTGCGATTTCCTTTGCGCAGGATGCAGATTTTAACCGTGAAACAAATGTGCTTTATATGGCAGCATATCGCGGTTCAGCAGTAGGCCAGGGACAGCTAGCTTCGGTTAATACATCAACAGGTGCTGCAACTGTAATTGGAGAATGGGTGCCGGCAACAGCAGGTGATACCGTAGAATTTGCAACTTTTACGCTTACTAATTCAATTCCTGGATCATTTTTGGCAACCGATGAGGTTGAGATGGCACAAACGTCAGTTTATCCGAATCCAACCACCGGCATTATTCACATTGATTCTAAAGACCGAATCGAAAGTGCAGAAATTTATAATATGGAAGGCAGGCTGCTCAAGTCGGTTAAATTGAAAGGGAACCGTTCTGAAATCGACATCACAGAATTTGAAGATGGTGTATATCTTCTCCGGACAATGAATAACGGAAAGGGCGAAACCAGAAAAATTATTAAAAAGTAGATCAAAAAATCGGGAACTGTTTCAGCTCCCGATTTTTTTTATTAAAATTTCCAACTGCGTTACTTTGCTTCTACGCAAAATACGCGGTACTGTACCGGAATCGCAGATTTGAAATACTGTTTAATCTTGGCTAAATCGCCGGCAGCAGACTGTCTGCTGAAATAACTTCCTGCAAGAACTTTATAATTAGGTCTCAGGGAAGCATCAGTTTCTACTTTCAACTGTGGAAATCTTCTTCTGAAATACGCTTTTACCTCATTGGCTTCCGCATTGCTTTTTACTACAGCAACCTGAATTTTTATTCCGGAGATTCGCGGATTTTTGCGGCAAATCTCAGCGGTAGTTAACGGTCTGTTTGCTACGAGTACTTTTTTCGGAGCGGTGGAGCCGCTTGTTGTGCTGCGGCCGGTGGTCGAAGTTGTTCTCGTGCAGCTTTCCTCCAGTGCACTCAGAGCATCATCTACACGGCTGTCCATTGCGAATGTTAATTCGGTACCGGCAAGTGTATCTGTCTTTATTACTTCCTGTTGCGCCTGCATTGTAACAGAGAAGCTAAGTGCGGCAGCGGCGAAAAAGAACTTGAAAATTTTCATTAAAATTTATTTGGGCAAAAATAATAATAATAAAAATTATTCCAAAGTCGGTTATTTAGACGAATTCTAAATTGGCGCAAATATGATATACAACAGCCCCGTGCGCTGTTAATTTTTGTTAAATGTCTTATTTTTGCGGAACTGAATGAATTCTCACAATTCTCAAATTATTACTAACAAAGTATTACATAGATGATTAGTTGGAAAAAGCATTGCAAAAACGGGTTGCTTGCACTTGGTCTTTTGCTGTCAACCGGAATCTCAGTCTACGGACAGGGCGATGCGAAAAACGGTGAAAAACTCTTCAAGGCAAACTGTACGGCATGTCACACGCTGGACAAGCAGTTGGTCGGTCCTGCTCTTGGCGGAGTGGTTGAAAGGCTGAAAACTGAGCAAAACCTTGATGAAACCTGGCTTCACAGCTGGATCAAGGATAATAAAGCCTTGAGAGAATCCGGAGATAAGTATGCTAATGAGATTTATGAGCAGTTCAATAAATCTGAAATGCTTCCATTCCCGAATTTATCGGATCAGGACATTACAGATATTTTGGAGTACACGACCAATCCTCCTGCTCCGGAACCTGTAGTAGCTGCTAATCCTGCTGCATCGGCAGAAGCAGACAGAGATAGCCGCAACAACAGCAATATTCTTCTTGTTTCTTTGCTTGCGATCGGAGGACTTCTTGTTTGGCTTCTCTTCAAACTCCGCGAACTTGTTAAACTCCAGCAGTCAGAAGAACTGGCCGGGCTTAACGCAACAAGAATCAGATCTTTCGGTGAACTTTACGAGAAATACAGCGTTGCAGGAAAAGTAATTCTTGGAATTCTGGCACTGCTCGCGTTCTACGGAATCTGGAACTGGCTGATGTGGATCGGTGTTTACAAAGGCTACAAGCCGGATCAGCCGATATATTTCTCTCACAAAATCCACGCGGGCGAAAACAAAATCGATTGTCAGGTTTGCCACTCCTCAGCAAAATATGGTAAGGTTTCCGAAATTCCTTCAATGAATGTTTGTATGAACTGTCACAGAACAATTTCCGAATACAATGGTACTTATCTGGAGCCAGGAAAAGACAAGGCTTTCTATGATGGGGAAATTCAGAAAATCTATCAGCACGTTGGCTGGGATGCTTCTACACAGTCCTATACCGGTAAAACAGAACCTGTTGAATGGGTGAGAATTCACAATATGCCGGATTTCGTTTACTTCAATCACTCACAACACGTGGTTGCCGGCGAACAGGCAATTATTAATGGTCACAACAAGAAAAATCCGGATAACAAAATCGATGTAGTCTGCAAAGCCTGTCACGGTAAGGTAGATACGATGAATGTTGTTCAGATGGCTAACGACTTCACAATGGGATGGTGTATTGACTGTCACAGAACTACAGAAGTGGATATGAACAACGGATATAATAAAGAGTACTTTAAAGGCCTGCACGAAAAGCTGAAAAAACAGTATCCTAAGAAAGAAGGAAAAATTACGGTAGATGCGATCGGCGGTTTAGAGTGTGGTAAGTGTCATTATTAATAACTAAAAATTAGAAGTATAAATGGCTTCAAACAAAATACAATTCAGAAGTATTCATGAGCTGAAGGATCCGCAACTGAACGGTGAGCTTGCAAAAAAGGAATTCCAGAACGAACTTCCGGTTGATGAGTTTTTAAGTGACAAGAAGTTGAGCGAAAATAACGGAACTTCCCGCAGGGATTTCCTGAAACTCCTTGGTTTCTCCACTGCAGCGGTTACCCTGGCAGCCTGTGAAGCACCGGTGATCAAAACGATTCCGTACATCACAAAACCTCACAGCATTATTCCCGGTGTACCTAATTTCTATGCATCATCGTTTTTCGACGGTTTCGATTTCGCCAGTGTGCTTGTAAAAACAAGAGAAGGTAGACCGATCAAAATTGAACCGAATCCTGCAGCAGGAAATTTAGGGAAAACCAGTGCCAGAGCACAGGCAAGTATTCTTTCCCTTTACGATAACGATAAAGTAAAACAGCCAAAACTTGCAGGTAAAGACGAGACTTTTGATAAAGTGGACGATTTCGTGCTGAAAGCGCTGACTGATGCTCAGAATGGCGGACAGCGTATCGTATTGCTTTCTCATTCCTATCCTTCACCTACATTCAAACAGGTTTTTGCTGATTTCAAGGCAAAATATCCGGCAGCAGAACTTGTAACTTACGATGCTTATCCTTATGCTGCGGCTCTGGATGCTGCTCAGGAAGTTTACGGGCAAAGAGCGCTTCCGGTTTACGATCTTACCAATACACAACTCGTTGTTTCATTTAACGCTGATTTCCTTGGAGATTACAACGGTGGCGGACTTGAAACTTCTTATGCTGCGGCGAGAGTTCCGGGTGCAAATATGATGAGACATATTCAGGTTGAATCTAATATGTCGCTAACCGGAGCAAACTCAGATCAGCGTATCGCTCTGAAACCAAGTGCAGTTAACAAAACACTTGTTGAAGTTTACAACGGTTTGAACGGGGGCGGAACAACAGACAAAGTTACCGCTGATATCGTAAGACAGCTTCAGGAAAAAGGCTCCAACGCAGTAGTTTTCGCAGATGGTTCCAAAGCGGCAATCGTCCTGTCTCATATGATTAACAGAAGCCTGGGTTCTTCTGCGGTAACCGGTAGAAAAAACCTGCTGAAGGAATTCAACGGAGCGCGTTACCAGGAATTCTTAGGATGGCTGAACGGCGGACAGATCGGAACACTGATTGTAAACAATGTGAACCCGATTTATTCTTCAAATCAGGGAGCAGCAATTCAGACAGCATTATCGAAAGTGCCAAATGTAATTGCGATCGCCGACAAGAAGAATGAAATTTATAAACTTGCGAAAGCTGTAATTCCTGTTGCAAACTGGCTGGAAAGCTGGGGAGATATTACTCCGGAAACAGGTGTGTATGCATTGATGCAGCCGGCCATTCAGAAAATTTACAAATCAAGACAAATCGAAGAATCGCTGCTTGTATGGACGAATGGAAAAAACAACGCAAGAAACAATTACTACGAATATCTGAAGGCAAACGCAGCTTCCATGCTGGGCGGAACTTCATTTAACCAGGCTCTTTATAACGGTCTGAATCCTGCACAGGGACGGGAAACAAGAGTTTCAGAAACAAATTCTGACGCACCTGCTTCTTCGGTTTCTTCCAATGCAGTAACTGCAGCAGCAATTCCGGCGGCAACGGTTTCAACAGCAGCAACGGTTCAGACTCCTGCTCCTGCAGCAACTCCAACACCTGCGCCAACTACGGTTGCTACTGGTGCAACAGGAGGAGGCGCAGCACAGGCAGTCAGCGAATTGTCGGCATTCACAGCATCCGATCTGGAACTCGTACTTTATACGAAAACTTCAATGGGAGACGGAACCCAGGCAAACAACCCTTGGTTGCAGGAACTTCCGGATCCGATTACGAGAATGTCATGGGACAATTACCTGACTATTTCTCCTGCCGATGCAGAAAGGCTGAATATCGAAAACGATCTGAACGCCCGTATGCAGTTGAACGGCTCTAAAGTGAATATTACAGCAAACGGCGTTACGCTGGAAAATGTACCTGTTTTAATTCAGCCGGGACAGGCAGACGGTTCTGTGGGACTTGCTCTTGGTTACGGAAAGAAAAATTCGGGAACGGTTGCGGACACGGGCGTTAATGCATATGCATTCTTCGATGGAAACAATACGGTGATCTCCAATGTAAAAATTGAGAAGACTGGTGATTGGCATGAATTTGCGGGAATCCAGCTGCAGAACACTTTGATGGGACGTTACGAAATTGCCCGCGAGGTTTCACTTGATAAATTCATCAATGTTCCTTTTGATGACAAACAGCACGGCTGGAACAAACCACTGGAATATCATACCTATAACGGATCTCAACCTGCAGGAAAAATATCTCTTTGGGATGAATTCGACGATACAGACGGACCGCACTTCAACCTTTCTGTTGACCTGAACAGTTGTACCGGCTGTGGTGCGTGTATTATTGCATGTCAGGCAGAAAACAATGTTCCTGTTGTTGGTAAAGAAGAGGTTCGTATGTCCAGGGATATGTACTGGCTGAGAATCGACCGATATTATTCAGCGGTAAGAAGACTTGAGCCCGCAGAAGCTGTAGCAGAAGGACTGGATGTTCCGGATATGTACGGAAATCATCTTACAGGTAAAGAAGGAGCACTTTCAACAGTTGCAAAAAATCCGGATGTGATCTTCCAGCCGGTGATGTGTCAGCACTGTAACCACGCACCTTGCGAAACAGTTTGTCCTGTAGCGGCTACTTCTCACGGAAAACAGGGCCAAAACCAAATGGCTTACAACAGATGTATCGGTACAAGATACTGCGCCAATAACTGTCCTTATAAAGTAAGAAGATTCAACTGGTTTACCTATAATCTGAACGATAAGTTCGATTTCAACATGAATAATGATTTGGGAAGAATGGTTCTGAATCCGGATGTTGTTGTTAGAACGAGAGGGGTAATGGAAAAATGCTCTATGTGTATCCAGATGACTCAGAATACAATTTTGGAAGCTAAGAAAGAAGGAAGAATGGTTCAAGATGGAGAATTCCAGACAGCATGTTCCAAAGCATGTTCTACCGGAGCACTTCAGTTTGGTGATATGAATAATAAGGATTCTGAAGTACGTAAGCTTTACGCAAGTAACAGAAGATATACCCTTCTGGAAGAAATCGGAACGAAGCCTAACGTATTTTATCACGCAAAAGTGAGAAACAGAGCAGAAGAAAACGAAGTTTAAATAATAATAAGGTAAAAAATGTCACATTACGAAGCTCCGATTAGGGAACCTTTAATTATTGGTCACAAAACTTATCACGATATCACAGAAGATATCGCGAAACCTATCGAGGAAAGAGCAGGAAAACTGTGGTGGATTTCTTTCTACGCAGCGCTGGTTCTTTTCATCTATGGTTTTGGCTGCATCGCTTACACTATCGGTACCGGTATTGGAGCGTGGGGTCTTAACCGTACCGTAAACTGGGGTTGGGATATTACCAACTTCGTTTGGTGGGTAGGTATCGGTCACGCAGGAACCTTGATTTCTGCAGTACTATTATTATTTAGACAGCGCTGGAGAATGTCTGTAAACCGTTCTGCAGAAGCGATGACCATCTTTGCAGTTGTACAGGCCGCAATTTTCCCGGTAATTCACATGGGTAGAGTTTGGGTAGGATACTGGGTTTTCCCGATTCCTAACCAGTTCGGTTCTCTTTGGACCAACTTTAACTCTCCGCTATTCTGGGACGTATTTGCAATCTCCACGTATTTCTCTGTATCTACCGTATTCTGGTTTATGGGGCTGATTCCGGATTTTGCGATGATCCGCGACCGTGCAAAAACTCCATGGACAAAAAAGATTTATACATTCCTGGCATTTGGCTGGGGCGGAAAAGCAAAACACTGGCAAAGGTTTGAGGAACTTTCCCTCGTACTTGCAGGTTTGGCTACACCGCTTGTATTCTCGGTACACACCACTGTATCCTTTGACTTTGCTACGTCAGTTATCAAAGGATGGCACTCCACCATTTATCCGCCATACTTTGTGGCAGGTGCGATCTTTTCAGGATTTGCGATGGTACAGACGCTTCTTCTGGTTGCAAGAAAAGTATGTAACCTGGAAGATTATATCACGATGTACCACATTGAAATCATGAATATCGTAATCATCGTAACAGGTGGTATGGTAACTGTGGCTTACGCCTGTGAATATTTTATCGCATGGTACAGCGGAAGCCGTTATGAAGACTTCGCATATCTTACGCACGGTGCGGCAACCGGTCCTTACTGGTGGGCATTCTACGCTCTGATTTTCTGTAACCTGGTTTTCCCTGCATTATTCTGGTTCAAGAAAATCCGCACAAATATTATTGCAACATTTATTCTGGCACTTATTATCAATATCGGTATGTGGTTTGAGCGTTTCGACATCATCGTAATTAACCTTTCCAGAGATTACCTTCCTGGATCGTGGACGATGTTTAAGCCAACCATCATCGACGTTGGTGTGTATTTAGGTACGATCGGATTTTTCTCCGTACTGTTCCTGCTCTATGCCAGAACGTTCCCTGTAATTGCACAGGCCGAACTGAAGTCTATTTTGAAAATTTCCGGTGAAACTTATAAAGCAAAAGAAGGAGATGAGCACCACTAAAATAATTTACGGAGTTTACGCCGATGATGATGAACTGATGAACGGCGTTCGTGCATTCCGCGAAAAAGGAATCGAAATTAACGAAGTTTACACCCCGTTTCCGGTTCACGGACTGGATAAAGCTTTAGGTTTAAGAAAAACGAGGATTTCGGACGCTGCATTTTTATACGCAGTTTACGGACTCACTGTTGCCATACTGATTTCATGGTATGCCATGAACCACGACTGGCCGCAGAATATTGGTGGTAAACCTTCATTTACCTGGTGGGAAAATATGCCGGCGGATGTTGTTCCGATGTTTGAGCTTACGGTTTTCTGCGCAGCACACATGATGTCGCTTACTTTCCTGATCAGAAATAAAATGTATCCTCTTGCACCGCCACAAAATCCGGATCCAAGAACTACGGACGATAAGTTTATGATTGAATTTGTTTCCGGCGATGTAGATGCTATCAAACAAATCCTTGTTGATACCGGTGTTGAAGAAATAACCGTTAAAGATGCTTAAAATGAAGAGAAATATTTTTAAAATAGCAGCAGTCTTGGGTTTTGCAACATTATCGTTGAATTCCTGCGGCCCGGGCGACAATCCGCCGTTGGTATATTTTCCTGATATGTATTTTCCTGTGGCTTATGACCCTTTAATGAAAGCGGAAGATGCCTACTCTGATCACGAAAATGAGATTCCGGCATTTGTAGGTAATAACGGCGCTACAGGTTTAGGACCGGTTGACGGAACAGTGGCACAGAATGTTGATGGAGTGATGGAAGCCAATTATGGAAAAGCGATGACTCCGGATGAATATAATGCAGGCTACGAAGCATCAAAAGGAATCACCAGCTCTCCGTTAAAGGCAGAAAACCTGGAGAAAGATCTGGAAAGAGGAAAAGTGATGTATGACAGAACCTGTGCGGTTTGTCACGGAACTTCAGGTGATGGTCAGGGTCAGATTGTAGCGAGCGGTGCTTATTCCGGGGTTCCTAATTATACAGATCGTGTAATTTCAGTAGGTTCTGTGCATTATGTGCTTACACATGGCCGTAACGCGATGGGATCTTATGCAGGGCAACTTAGTCCCGGCGATCGCTGGAGAGTTTCGATGTATGTAATGAATGCTTTTAAAGGCGGTGCGGGAGCAACGACAGCAGCGGCTGCAACAACCGGAACAGCAACTACTACTGCGGCGGAAACTCCGGCTGCGGGAACTGAACAGACTACAACCACAGCCGATGCAGCGGCTACCACAGCTGCAGGGACAACAAATAATTAAAAGACGTAAAAATGTATAGTTTTTCACCAAAATTAAGGTTAGTTTCTATAGTACTGCTGGTTGCAGGTTTGCTTCTGTTTGCTGCCGGTTATTTTATGAATCATGGCATCGATGATACCCAGATCGAACACATGATGGAATCTGTGAACAGTCACGGCGAAGCTGCTCCAACGCATTCCAGTCAGACAGTCGGTCCGCAGGATCACGAAGCACACCTTACACATGCAAAACATCAGGTTCACAACAGACCATTGGCAGCAGTACATTATGCGGCGGTTTTCTTTTTCGGAGTGAGCTGCGCAGTAATGTTCTTTTACAGTATTCAGCATGCTGCACATGCGGGATGGTCCATTATCATTACCAGGGTAATGGAAGCTATCGGTGGTTATATTCCATGGGGTGGGGCAATCCTGATCATTATTATGTTGCTGAACATTACACATAACGGTCACCTTTTCCACTGGATGGATCCGCAGCTTACTGATCCGGAATCTCCCAACTTTGATCCGATTGTTTTTGAGAAAAGGACATTTTTGAATATTCCGTTCTATGCGATAAGAACCGTAATTTATGTAGCGGGCGCATCTTTCTTTGCATGGAAACTTCGTGCACAGTCGCGTAAAGTGGATGAAACGAAATCACTGCACGATTATCAGATGCTGTACAGATGGTCTGTAGGTTACATCGCGTTCTTCGGATTTGCTTCAGCGGCTTGGGCTTGGGACTGGCTGATGTCAATCGATCCGCACTGGTATTCCACGATGTACATCTGGAACTCGATGGTTAGCTGCCTTTCTTCCGGTATTGCCGTGATTATTCTGGTGAGTGTTTACCTTAAGAAAAAAGGATTCCTTCCACAGTTTAATGATAACCACCTTCATGATTTGGGTAAATTTCTTTTTGCTTCATCCATGCTCTGGACGTATACCTGGTTCGCACAGTTCATGCTTTACTGGTACGCAAACGTTCCGGAGGAAGTGAATTATTTCAAAGGCAGGTTTGATTTCTACAAAGGTAGCTACCTTCCAATGCTGATACCGAACTTCCTGATTCCTTTGCTGGTAATGGTAAGTTCCAGCATAAAGAGAAATTATAAAGTAATGGTGTTGATGTCAGTTATCGTAATCATTGGTCACCTTTGGGATTATTTCAATATGGTATTCCCGGGTACAGTTGGTCCGTACTGGACAGGAATTGAGAGCATTATCATGGTTGTCGGTTCTGCGCTGTTCTTCTTGGGACTGTTCACGTTTACAATTATGATGACCCTGTCTAAACTGAAACTGATTCCGGAAGGAAATCCGTATCTGCACGAATCGAAAATATTTGAATATCCCTTCTAATTCTTTTAGAACAAAAAGTAACTTAAACCGGCTGAAATTTTCAGCTGGTTTTTTTATATTAGTAAAGGACAATTCCGAACGATAAATTTTAGAAATGAATACCTTACAGAAAACCTTATCTACACTTCTTCTGCTGTTATGCATCAGCGTTTTCGGACAGCAGATTATTTTTCAGTCGGCTAGAACAGCCGATCCGCTTTCAAAAGTTCAGGTTTTCACCGAATCAGGAACCTTACTGGCAACATCGGACATCGTGGGAAGCATTGACAGAAATGAAATAGAGCCGCCACAGGATAAATATATCCTTATTTATGATGGCTACCAGATTGCATCTTTGAATCATTCGGACCTTGTAAAAGAAGTTATAAAACTTAATGACCGCGTCCGGGAAATTGAAGAAGTCACTATCAAAACTTCAGATAAATCTAAATATATGATCGTTCGCGGACATTTTAATGTTTACATGACCGTAAACAAAGAACTAAACGTTTATGCAGACGGAATAGCAACTTATACTTTTGACAATAATACCAGGAAACTAAAGAGCGCGCAGGTGGAACAGTACCGCGCATTCTCTACGGGTCAGGATAATGCAGAGCTGAAAAAAACCAACACATTCGCTTACGAAGCATTTTTGAAACTGCCGGATTTGGAAAATGTCGGAAGGATGCCGGAATTCAAAGAGCAGCAGAAGAAATACAGAGAAATCAAATCATCCGGTAGCACCAAGATGGAGTTTAAAGTACAGGCAATGGAAAACAAGACGATAAATTTTTTCGGATACAGAATGTACGATTTACGGTATAATAGAACCGTTGGTTTTCAGGAAGAATCTGTAAATCTGCGCGATTTCAAAGAATTTGATGAGCAGGTTTTTTTTAAATTTAAGCATAAATCCGAACCCGATTTTCACCAAATGATCAAATACGCCACTTTCGTACCGGTGGCAATTTCATTCTCCGATCAGGTGACGAATACCAAACTGAAACTGGACCCGGAGAAAAGCTTTTACAGTTATGAATTCTGGAAGGCAAACGGCTTTCCGAATATGCAGCCGGTTTTTGCAGGCTTTTTTAAAGATAAATTAAAAGAACAGCGTAATGCCGGCCGAAAATAATTCAGTGCATACGGGTTATTATTTTTAAATTTGTAGGAAACCCCATCACAATAATGAAAAAAATTACCGTTTTCATATTTGCATTTCTTCTGTTTTTTACAGGCTGCAAGAAAGATTCGGTGGATGCTACCGATCTTAAAACTTTTCAAAGCAGCATCAACGATATGGCAACCAGCCTCACCACGCTCGAACAGGTGAAATTCAACGAGGCACTGTACGTACTGAAGACTTTTGGAGTTGAAGGCGAAGGCGATACCTATGAACTTACCGCCTTGTCCAAACTGATCGCGAATAAAAAAGTTCCTGAAATTCTGGCAATGGCAGATCAGGTTGCTCAGCAGAATGGCATTGACTGGAGCAGTACGGCACCGCCTTCATTGGGACAGATGAATGTTTTTGGAAATGACACCGCAACAGAATCTGATCCGAACGACATTGCTGCAGACGGACTGGAAATTGTTGCCCGACCAATAATGATGGACAGTATTCTTGGTCCGAAAGGTCTGCAGATCATTCCGCGACTGGTGGACCGAAACGACAATCCGATCGAATTTCAGGGAGCCGGTCTGGAAACAACAATGGTGGTAAGCAATAACGGTCGAAACATCATCACTTCGAAAAATATGATGCAGGATAATGATTTTTCCGGCTTTACGATCCGTTTTCCTAATATTCCTTCTGAAAAACTGACGACCAATGATCTCGACGTAACAGTTACAGTTAAAACAACTGGCAAAACGTATAAAATGTCAAAAATCGGTATTCCGATAAATCCAAAGGCACTGCGTCAGCCGCAGGTAGCTGCTCCGCCAACTCCAGCAACTACGGAACCGGACCCTGTTCCGGCCGTGGATACAGAAACTGAGCAGGCAGTTGCATTACATCCCGCAGGTGATCCGAAACTAACCGTTCAGCGTTTCCTGAATAATCTGAGTACTCAGAATCTCCGTGGAGCTTACGAAACTTCTGAAAATGCAGCATGGGGTTCTTTCGAAACATTCTCAAATCCGAATTCCGGGTTTGGAACGGTACAGAATCTGAGTGTTAAAAATATCAGCAACAGTTCGGTTTCTGAAAATAATGCCAGCGTGAACGCCAGCTACGACGTAACCGATAAGAGCGGAAAAACGAATCCGCTGAAAGTAACTTTCGGACTGAAGAACGTGAACGGCGTCTGGAAAATTTCAAGCTACAGGATAAATTAATATGGCGTCAGAAGAACTTATCAAAAAACTGGAGAATACGATCGAAAATGTGCCGGATTTCCCAATTCCGGGAATTCAGTTCAAGGATATTTCAACTATTTTTTTAGATCCGGCTCTTTACGAAGAAGTGATCGCCGATCTTGCAGATTTCAGTAGGGATAAAATTGATGCGGTCTGCGGAATTGAAAGCCGCGGCTATCTTTTTGGTATTGCAATCGCCGTGTCGCTTGATGTCCCGTTTATATTAATCAGAAAAAAGGGGAAACTTCCGCCACCTCTGGTTTCGGTTAAATACGATCTGGAATATGGCAGTGCAGAAATCGAAATGAGAAAAGGTCAGCTGAAACCTGGAATGCGGGTGCTTATTCATGATGATTTGCTTGCGACAGGCGGTACGACGGAAGCTGCTGCCAAACTTGTGGAACTGCAGGAAGGTGTAGTTTCGCAGTTTTCATTTCTTATCGCGCTGAAAGAAATCAAAGGAGAAGAAAAACTCGCGAAATCCGGCGCAGAGGTTTACAAAATACTCGAATATTAATGCGCTTGAAGTTGGATTTCAGAAGCATGCAATCAGCACCCCGGAAATTTTGTAATTCATTAAGAAACAGCTAAATTTGCACTTCAATTTTCTAAACTTATGGCTAAACATAAAAAACACGTTCAAAAGCAGGAGCAGGAAGGCAAAGAAACGGTAGAGTTTTTTAAAGAACTGGACAAAGAAGCACTGCAGACGGAACGGTTTGTAGAAAAACACGCGAAAACACTTGCACTGGTCTTCGGACTACTGGTTCTGGGTGTTTTAGGATTTTTCGCATATCAGCAATTCATAGTTGCACCAAAAAATGAGGAAGCATTGAAAACCTATCTTGCTGCACAAAAGAATCAGCAGGAAGGGAACGATGCGGATGCTCTCGGCGGAAAGTCTGCTGCTAATCCTGGATTTTTAGGCACCTATAACGAATATTCCGGTACAGATGTCGGTAAACTTGCGGCTTATAACGCAGGTTTGCTGAAATTTAAGGAAGGGAAATACAAAGAAGCATACGATCTGCTGGACAAATTCTCTTCAGACAATGAAACTTTGATGGCTTTGAAATACGGTGCATTGGCCGATGCAAAAGCAAGCATGAATCAGGGTGATGAAGCATTTTCTTTGCTGGATAAAGCAATTTCTGCATCAAAAGATCCGTATACCACTTACTATTTTACCAAAAAGGCTGGAATGCTGGCTATAGCTCTTAATAAAAAAGATGTTGCCAAGAAGCATTTCACAACCATCGACGAGAAATTTAAAGAGTACGACAATGGAATGTCCGATGCTTATGTCGAAATGGTTAAGTATTATTAATTTTTTTGATTAATTATGGCTACTGTAAACTTATCAGAATACAGGCCGCTACAGATTACAGGTGCCGGTGAATTTAACATCGGCATCGTGGTTTCTGAGTGGAACGGTTTTGTAACCAATAATTTGCGTGACGCTGCAATCGAGATCCTGGAGCATGAAGGCGTAAAATCTAAAAACATCACTGTGTTTCCTGTTCCGGGCGCATTTGAACTTTCCTATGCGTCGATGCAGCTTTGTAAGGAAAGAACTTTCGATGCTGTAATTGCTGTCGGGTGCGTAATCCGCGGAGAGACGCCACATTTCGAGTATGTATGCAGCGCGGTTGCTCAGGGAATCAAAGACTGTAATGTTTTAACAGATACGCCGGTTATTTTCTGTGTCCTTACAGACGATAACCAGGAACAGTCGGTGGCAAGAAGTGGCGGTACGCTGGGTAATAAAGGTGTGGAAGCTGCTGTCACTGCACTTCAGATGATCAATTTCAAAAAGAATCTGACTCAGAAACCCGGGAATATCGGATTCGGGGGTTAACTTCCGGAAATCTATTTATCAGCTAAAACTTATTTTATTTTCCTGAAGCATTTTATTCATTTCAGAAATATAAAAGAGAACTTCTTCGGTGCCCTGCTTGTTTTCGGCACTGGTGATAAAATCCTGCGGTAGCTCTTCCCAGAACCCCAGTAATTTTTCACGGTAATTTTCCACGTTTTTCTGCGCAGCATTAGGTTTGAGCTTGTCAGCTTTCGTATAAACAATGCTGAACGGAACCTGGTGTTCCCCGCACCATTCCATAAATTCTAGATCGATTTTCTGGGGTTCATGTCTGGAATCTACCAGGACAAAAAGGTTAACCAGATTTTTTCTTTCCAGAATGTAATTGGTGATGAGTTTCTCAAATCCTTTTCGTTGCAGTTTAGACACTTTCGCATAACCATAACCGGGCAAATCGGTGAGATACCACTCTTCATTTACGAGAAAATGATTGATCAGCTGCGTTTTTCCGGGTGTTTGCGAAGTTTTAGCCAGGTCTTTCCTGTTCATCATCGCATTGATCAGGGAAGATTTTCCCACATTACTTCTGCCGATGAATGCATATTCCGGAAGATTCGGCGGCGGACAGTCCTGCCATTTTTGTGAACTTTTCACGAAGTTTACGCTGTGGATCACCATAGTTGTTGCTTTTACCGGAAAATTTCGGGTTATCAGGATTCTCTGCTTTTCAGCCAGTCGTACAATATCTGGTTGAACTCTTCTGGTTTTTCCATCATTGCCGCGTGTCCGCACTTATCGATCCAGAACAGGTCCGAATCTGGAATTAACCGGTCCATTTCCTGTGCAACATCGGGCGGTGTAACGTTGTCCTGTTTTCCCCAGATGATGCAGGTGGGAGATTTTACTTTCTGAAGTTCGTTTTCGAGATTCTGTTTAATGGCGCTTCGCGCAAGCATTACCGTTTTTATCCCTTTTCCTCGGTCATTTACGATTGCGAAAACATCATCCACAAGTTCTTCGGTTGCAATTGCAGGGTCATAAAACACCTCTTCTGCTTTCTTACGGATGTAATCGCGGTCATTTTTTCTTGGAAAACTGTCGCCAAAGGTACGTTCATAAAGTCCCGAGCTGCCGGTAAGCACGAGATATCTCACCAGATCGGGTCTGGTTAAGGTAAGAATCAGTCCGACATGTCCTCCCATCGAATTTCCGATGACAATTGCAGGTCCGCCAACTTCATCCTCGATGAAATTAGCGACAAATTTTGCGAGACTCGGAAGGTTGGTATTCAGAATTGGAAGATCGTACATGGGCAACTGCGGAAAAAAAACTCTATATCCGCGCGTCGAAAAAAAGCTGATCAGACTTGTGAAATTGCTCAGTCCGCCCATCAATCCCTGAAGCAGCACAATTGGCTGACCTTCGCCTTCCTCTATGAAGCTGTATTTTTTTGCTTTCTTGGTTTTGAAAATCATAGTTTTCTTTGTCAGCTTTGCAAACTTACAAATATTAGCAATTTTAGCTAATTGCCGCAGTAAATTTTTTTAAAGATAAGATATTATTCCTAATGAAAACTCCTCTGTTTTCAATTTACGTGAACTTGTTGATGCTCCGTCTGTAACTTTTTGTATGGTAATGAATTAGTGTTTTTACAGACGCTTTTTTTTAAAGTTATTCACAATAAGTCAAAAAGTGGGAAAAAGTGGGAAATTTTGGAAATTATTATATAAATTTGTCCCAAATGACGAATTTCTACGAGACATATGAATGCAAAATCGATGATAAAGGCAGGCTGAAACTGCCCACTTCACTGATTAAGCATCTTGAAGAGTTCACCGACGGCGGGATCGTGGTGAAACGCGCTGTCTTTCAGAAATGTCTGGAAGTTTATCCGCAGAAAACATGGAACAGCAGGATGGAAAAAATAAACCAGCTGAACCGTTTTGTAAAGAAAAATCTGGACTTTATCCGGATGTACACTTCGGGATTGAAGACTGTGGAAATTGATAAGGCAGAACGGATTCTGATTTCCAGAGACCTGAAATTTTTTGCAGGTCTGGAAAAAGAAGTTGTGATCGCCGGTATGATCGATTATTTCGAAATCTGGGATAAAGACGCTTATGAAGCAAACATCCTGACGAATGAAGTTGATTTTGCCAAACTTACCGAAGACGTCATGGGAGATGCTGATAATGAACCGATTTCCTGATCTGATCTAGCCTGCCAAAAAGAACGTGGAGCATTTGTCGCTCTGAAAAAAGAACCTGAATAAAAAATGGACTATCACAATCCGGTGCTGTTAACGAAAAGTGTAGACGATTTGGTGACGAATCCGGATGGCGTATATGTGGACTGCACATTTGGCGGTGGCGGGCACTCAAAGGAAATTCTTTCAAGGCTCTCTGAAAAAGGAAAACTTTTCGCATTCGATCAGGATCTGGATGCGCTGGAAAATAAAATTGAGGATCCTCGGTTTACGCTGATCAACCAGAATTTCAGGTTTTTGGAGAATTCCATGCTGTTGTACGGGTTTTCGCAGGTAGACGGAATTCTTGCAGACTTGGGCGTTTCGTCCCATCAGTTTGATGAAGCTGAGCGTGGTTTTTCTACCCGCAGTGATGCGCCTCTGGATATGCGCATGAACGTGATGCAGAGTCTGGACGCACGAAAAGTGGTCAACGATTTTGATGAGGAAAAACTGGCTGACATTTTTTACCACTACGGCGAACTGCGCGAAGCAAGAAGGCTGGCCCGTGAAATCGTGCATTACCGCAAAGCGAAACCGGTCAAAACAACAGAGGATTTAAAGAAGGTGTTTAGCTACATTCCGCCGCATAAGCAGAATAAATTTTTTGCGCAGGTTTTTCAGGCGATCAGAATTGAGGTAAATGAGGAACTTGAAGTACTCAAAGAAATGCTCCTTCAGGCTTACAGAATACTGAAACCGGGAGGAAGACTGGTGGTAATTTCTTATCACTCTCTGGAAGACAGGCTCGTGAAACGGTTTCTGAAAAACGGCATGTTTGAAGGAGAACCGAAGAGAGATGTATACGGAAATTACAGCAAAGCTTTTGAACTGATAAAAAGCAAAGCGACAGTGCCGGACGAACAGGAAATTGAAGAGAATTCCCGTGCAAGATCTGCAAAGATGAGAACCGGAATAAAAGTATAATATATAGTTCTAACAAGAATTATAAAAAGTGGCGAAAAGAAAAGCTCCATACAAAAGCAGAAAGAAACTCACCCTGATCGACATCGTGAAAGGGAATTTTCTGAACCGTGATGAGCTAAAAGCCAATTATAAATTTTTTCTGTTGCTGTTCTGCCTCATGATGATTATGATTTACAGCAATCACCTGGTGAATCAGAAAATTGGGAGAGTAAATGCACTGAAAGAGCAGACCGAAGAATACAAGTCCAGAAACGCTTACGCGCAAAGCCGTCTGATTAAGGTAAAGATGGAATCTGAACTTGGAAAGGAAATGATTAAGGATTCCCTGCTTACGCTCGAGAATCACCCGCATAAATTATTGATAAAACTGGACAGTACCGATGCCAAAAGGAATTGAATACGACATCAAAAGAAAACGGACATTGCGTTGGGGATACTTCTTCGCACTGTTCGCATTTGGCGTGTTCGTGGTATTTCTGGCGCGGATTATTATGCTGCAGAATACGAATGTGGAAGAAATCCGGGAAGATTATATCAACAAAAACTACCGCGAGGCAACTTTAAAGGCCGCTCGTGGTAATCTGTACGCTTCCGACGGTTCAATCCTGGCAACCACGGTAATGCGCTACGATATTTACATTGATTTTAAAACAATCCGCGATACAGCTTATACCAATAACATTGCTGCCCTGTCGGATTCGTTGGGCAAAATGTTTGAAAAGCCGCAGAGTTATTTCAGAAAAAGACTCGACGATCAGCGCAACAAAAAAAATCAGTATTACGCACTGGTAAAAGGATTGGATTTCGATCAGTACGACCGAATCCGCAATTTCCCGATTTTCAACAAAGGCAAAAACAGAGGTGGCTTTATCGTGGACCGCAATTATAAACGTGAACTGGCAACTACGGAAATAGGAGCCGGAACAATCGGTATGGATAACGGTCAGTATAAATCCGGTCTTGAAGCTGCATTTTCAAAATATCTGACGGGACAAAATGGAACAAGGTTGGAGCAGCGCGTGAACAGCAGTCAGTGGAAACCGATCGATTACTGGAAAGCCAAGGAACCGGTGGACGGACAGGATGTTTACACCACATTGGATTTACGCATTCAGGATATTGCACATTACGCACTGGAAAAACAACTTATCCAGTTTGATGCGAGTCACGGATGCGTGGTGGTGATGGAAACCAATACCGGAAAAGTACGAGCAATGGTAAATCTTCGGAGAACCGAACCCGGAATTTATGTAGACGCGTACAATTATGTATTGAAAGACGGCATTGAACCGGGTTCAACATTCAAGACGGTTTCCCTGCTCGCAGCAATGGACGACGGATTTATCACCGACAGCACAAAGGTGAATATTGGAGGTGGTGTTTGGAATTATGCCGGACAAAGAATTTCGGACGATCACGGCGGAGGTACTTATGATATCAGTGATGTGCTGGCAAAATCCAGTAACGTGGGAACAGCCAAGCTGATTACGAAGCATTACGCTGAAAAACCGCAGATTTTTCTGGATCATCTGAAGCGTTGGAAGATGTTCGAAAAAATGGAAATTGAGCTTCCGGGAATTACAAAACCTTTTGTGTACACTCCTGAACACAGCAGATGGAATGCGGCAACGCTCGCCTCTATTTCTTACGGTTATTCCACAAATTTTAATCTGCTGCAACTGACTACTTTCTATAACGGCATCGCCAATAACGGCAAAATGCTGAAGCCGCTGTTTATTGACCGGATAATGAAAGACGGGGAAGTGCTCTTCGAAGCGAAACCACAGATTCTGGTGAATAAGATGGCATCGCCCTCCGCTATTCAGATGATGACCTCTGCACTTACCAAAGCAGTGGAAAAAGGAACAGCGAGAAGTATTTTTACTCCAAATCTTAAAATGGCGGGGAAAACCGGTACAACGCGTTTCGAGTACTGGAAACCGGGCCCGATGAAATACCGCGC
>JAEWOS010000024.1 GCA_023460855.1 Bacteroidota bacterium
AACCCCCGACCCTCTGGGTGTAAACCAGATGCTCTGAACCAACTGAGCTAAGAACCCTTTCTGATTTTTGGTTCGGCAAATATAGGATGTTTTTTCATTTCCTGCAAAGCAATAATGCAAGAAAATTTAAAATTTATTTTCTGTCTGCCGTATCCTCTTCATTTTCAAAATATTCGAAAAGAAAATCATTATACGGAAATCTCGAAATATGGATCCGGTGAACTTCATCGTAGATCAACTTCTTCATTTCCGGGAAATTTTCTTTGCTTAATGCCGAAATAAATACCGTCGGATGCTTGCTTTTGGCCATCCAAGTTTTTTTCCATTCGTCCAGCGAAATATTATGTCTGCCGGCAGGCGTCAGATCATCTTCGGCTTTTTGCTCGTATGCAAATGCATCGATTTTATTGAAAACGAGAATCATCGGCTTCTGATGTGCGCCGATTTCCATCAGAACCTGATTGACCGAATTAATATGGTCCTCAAAACTTTCATGCGAAATATCGACCCCGTGGATCAGCAAATCGGCTTCCCGCACTTCGTCTAGTGTTGATTTGAAGGATTCTACCAGCTGGGTCGGAAGTTTACGGATAAAACCTACGGTATCGGTGAGCAGAAAAGGCAAATTGCCAATCACCACCTTCCGCACCGTGGTATCAAGCGTTGCAAAAAGTTTATTCTCTGCAAAAACCTCCGATTTCGACAATGCGTTCATCAGTGTTGATTTGCCCACGTTGGTATATCCAACCAATGCCACACGCACCATTTTTCCGCGATTCTGACGCTGCGTACTCATCTGCTTGTCGATGGTTTTCAGCTTGTCTTTCAGCAAAGAAATCCGGTCGCGAATAATTCTTCGGTCGGTCTCAATTTCTGTTTCACCCGGACCTCTCATTCCGATACCGCCTCGCTGCCTTTCGAGGTGGGTCCACATTCTGGTCAAACGCGGCAGCAGATATTCGTACTGTGCGAGTTCAACCTGTGTTCTTGCATAGGAAGTTTGGGCACGCTGTGCAAAAATATCGAGGATGAGGTTTGTGCGGTCCAGAATTTTCACCTCCATTTCTCTTTCGAGATTCTTAAGTTGCGAAGGTGACAGTTCATCATCAAAAATCACAGTTCCTATTTCGTTTTCCTTCACATATTCCTTTATTTCGTCGGCTTTTCCACTACCTACAAAAGTCCTGGAATCGGGTTGCGCCAGTTTCTGCGTAAAACGTTTTTCAATGGTTGCGCCCGCAGTGTAAGCAAGGAATTCGAGTTCATCCATGTATTCGCGCAGTTTATCTTCATCCTGATCGCGGGTAATCAAACCAACCAGAACCGCTTTCTCATAGGAATGTTCTTTTTTTTCTAGCATAGTTTATTTTTTGCTGAGTCTTTTAAACGCGTTTGTACAAATTTAACATTTTACCCGAAGATTAATTTCCGGGTGAATCCGAGAATTTCAGTTTTAGTATCAGCAGAACCGTGGTTGCCGCCACCGCAATGCTGTTGGTGACAATCATCGAGATATGGTCGTTCATAATGCCGTACCAGAGCCACAATCCGGAACTTACGACCCCAATAATTCCGGTAACGAGCGAAAAGTTCTCCGCCGATTTTTCCTGGATAATTTTGATGATTTGCGGGATGAAAAGCGCTGATGAAAGCCCTCCGGCGATAAATCCGATAATTTCGGGATCGATATTCATAAAATGTTAAAACGTAAAGGAACGCAAAAGTTGCTTCGCTCTTTTTGTATTATTATGTTAAAAGCATGTATAATTATCAGTCCCAGTCTGCAGCGATAAAGGTCATTGAGCCTTGCTCTCCGTCTTTCAGCGTAAGTTTGTGCCCGTTGATTTCGAATTTTTTCATGGAAGGCAGTGCTTTCAGAAAATCCTGCTCCAGTTTCATGGTTTCTTCACAGTACATTTCGGTAGAACCGGCGTCCGTGAACTGAACGTTCCCGTTCCTGCGGAACTCGGCTGTTATAAAGATTTCATTACAGCCCATATTGGCACGGTAAAAATGCGGTTTGTTTTTCGCAGGAGCCAGATCGAGTTGGGCGCGGTGCTTCACGAGAAATTCACGCGGATAATCCTGAAATTCCGTCAGCATCCATTGTCGTTGGTACAAATGAGTTTCCGGCGATGCAGAAGAACAGTTTTGCAGAAATAGCAGCATAGAGATAAGGGCAAAAAAACCGGACACGCGTTTCATAGAAATGTTTTCCTTTGCTTTACCTAAAAATAGGCCATAATTCATTAAATTGCAGCAATTAAAATTTTTATCTTTATGAAACGACTATTTTTATTGGCTTCGTTCCTGCTGAGTTTTGCGCAGATGCGTGCAGATGAAGGAATGTGGCTGATGATGCTGATCAAAAGACTTAATGGACAGGACCTTCAGAAAAAAGGTCTTAAACTGAAGGCAGAAGAAATTTATTCTGCCAATAATTCCAGCCTGAAAGATGCTATTGTACAGTTCGGTGGCGGCTGTACTGCTGAGATGGTATCTAAAGAAGGTCTGCTTTTTACCAACCACCACTGCGGTTACGGAAATATTGCAGCGCTTTCAACGCCGGAGAAAGATCACCTGACAAATGGTTTCTGGGCGATGAACAGAAGTCAGGAACTTCCTGCGAAAGGGCTTTCTGTTCGTTTTCTGGTTCGCATGGATGATGTAACATCCAGAATTAACAGCAAACTGAATAACAGCATGAGCGCTAAAGACAGACGCGATGCTATCGATGCAGAATACAAAGCCATCCAGAACGAAAATTCCGAAAACGGTAAGTATACAGTTGTAGTAAGAGATTTCTACAACGGAAATGAATTCTATTACTTTGTTTATCAGGATTATAAAGATGTACGTCTGGTTGGAACGCCTCCAAACTCTCTTGGAAAATTCGGGGGTGATACAGACAACTGGGAGTGGCCAAGACATACTGCAGACTTTGCGGTATTCAGAGTTTATGCTGATGCGAACGGAAACCCTGCAGAATATGCGCCGGGCAACGTGCCGCTGAAACCGAAACACCACCTTCCGATTTCCATTAAGCCACTGAAAACAGGAGATTTCACGATGATCATGGGATATCCGGGAAGAACAAACCGCTACATGTCTTCTTACGGTATCAGCCAGTTGATCAACAAAGATTATCCGGCTTGGGTTGATGCTTCGAAAGTTGCCATGGATGTGATGAAAAAGCATATGGACAGAGACCAGGCGACAAAACTGAACTACGCGTCACAATATGCTTCCGTAGCCAATTACTGGAAAAACAGAGGCGGAACCATTGAAAGTATCAATAAAAACGGAACCATCGGCGACAAAGAAAAAACCGAGCAGGTTTTCAGAGACTGGGCAAACAAAAACGAGAACCAGGAGGTGTACGGCAGCGTGCTCGATGATATGAAGAATTATTATTACACAACTTCGAACAGAGGTGTGGAAAGAAATTACGCATCACAGATGACGCGAAATGCAAAGTATCTTTCGTACGCAACAGGTCTTGGAAGCATGTTCAAAAACTATATGGCAGAAACGGATGCAGCGAAAAAAGCGACGATGAAATCAACGATTGCATCGCGTATTGATGCCGTGTACGAGAAATTCAATCCGGCACTGGAGCAGGAAATGCTGCAAAGTATGGTGTCTCTGTATAAGGCTAAAGTGAGAAATAATGCAGCAGCACCTTCATTTGCAACGATCGATGAAAGGCTGCTTGCGGATGTTGCTAAAAACTCCATTTTTGCGAACCGTAATACAGCGATGAACTTCCTGAACAGTCCGGATCCGCAGAAACTGGAAAGAGACGCGCTGTATAAAATTGCTAACGGTTATAACGCTGATGCAAGAGCATTAAGCGAAAGATATACGGCTGATGACGACCGTTTCAGCATCAGCAACAGACTCTTTTTTGACGGCCTTAGAAAGTCGCACCCGGAAACAGAATTCTATCCGGACGCGAACTCTACGATGAGGGTAACTTTCGGTAAAGTGACAACACTTCCGATTCGCGACGACAGACAGTATTTCGGTGTTACCAACAATTATTATACAACGATGGACGGTATGGTTGCGAAATACAAGAAAGGAGATGAAGAGTTTGATCTTCCTCAAAGACTTATTGATATGAATGCTCAGAAAGATTACGGGCAGTACAAGGATCCTTCCGGTTATATGCCGATCAACTTCCTGTCGGACAATGATATTACCGGCGGTAACTCCGGATCTCCGATTATGAACGGAAACGGTGAACTGATTGGTCTTGCGTTCGACGGAAATTCTGAAGCGCTTTCCGGAGCCATCGTATTCGAAGAAGAATGGCAGAAAACCATTAATGTGGACAGCCGTTTTGTTCTTTGGGTAATCGACAAATTCTCCGGTGCAGGTCACCTGCTGAATGAAATGACAATTGTGAAATAATAAATCACTTTTCATTACTATAGAACCGTCTGTAACATTTTTACAGGCGGTTTTCTTTGGTTCAAGGTTTTCCGGTTTAAAGTTCAACGTTCACCGGTAACCGTCATTGCGAGGAGCGAGCGCAGCGAGCGACGAAGCAATCCGTTGATCAGTGCACACCCATAAGCTGAAATTTTCTATCTTCAACACATGAAACGCTGCAGAGTCTTAGCCTTTACGCAGCGGGTATTAATTAGCAACACAGTACTTAATTTATTTTTAAAAAGAACTATGAACCATTTCCCTAAATTTTTGCTATTGCTTTTGTACTTACAATCAAATTTGGGAATTGCCCAAATGGTAAGCAGCAGGAATCCAATATCTGAAACAATCTCAGCAAATTATCAATTTAGCTTGGTTTCAGTTTCTTATGACGGAATACTACCTAATTTAAGAGGGGAATCGTATGTTGTTGATTTCGGGACAAGACAAGATACTATATATTCAGTCAAAAGATCTTTTGATCTATATAAAGGATATCCAATGTATGCTTTTCTTAGTATGGATGGCAATAAAATCGGCTATTTCAATGGAACGGATTTTTATTCGAAAGAAAACGAAGAGAATAAACAGGTTACATTCTATGAAAAAGGTAATCTTGTAAAAGCTTATTCAGCTGCAGAATTTACAAAATGTAAACCCGATTCCGAAAAATGCAATATTTTTTATGCAAATATGCAAGATATTAATCATCGTTCAAGTTCTGCAACTACTATATCTTTTAGAAACGACATTACAGAAAAGGAAAGATTTGCCAATGAAAATTCTATTTTTAATGTTTTTGATACTATTTACGTAATCGATTCTAGAAAAAAAGTTACGATATATGATTTGAATAATTTAAAGTTTATTGATAATAATATCGATTTGGATTCTATTTATTCAAAAATTAAAAGTTATAAGAGAATTGAAAGTAGTATAGGATATTATGATAACGTATATGTTCACACGGTGGATCTAGAAAATAGTTTAACGGGAGAAAAATTATCTAAAACGATGGAGAATATGTATAATTATAAATATGTCCCGAAAAGTTTTGAATCAAAGTATTATACTCATAAATTTATTATTGATGGTTATTTAAATAAAAACGGCAAGTTTGAAATTTTAAAAATTGATGCTGATAGTATATTTGACAAAAGAAAAATCGAAAATTATATCAAAAATTCAAGGTTTAAATCAGATATAGTTCCAAAAGAAACAAAGAGAATTTTTATAGCACAGCCTTCTTATGCCGGCTTTCAAAGTTTTGATGAAAAGACAGCAGCCCTAGTCACGAAAAAAGAGAAGGAAGAAAGATATAAAAAATATTTGGAAAATTTTGATAGAGAGGAAATTAAAGGTTTCTATATTCCTAAAAATCTTCTGGAATGTATGCTTGAATTAGATAAACAAATGAAATTTAGTGATAAGGAAATTGTAAAAAAAGCTCACAGCGCATTTGAATTTAATGGACACATGGATGGATTTGGGATATGGATAAGAAATAATTGGGGAATTAACAGTTCATCTAGGTTGTTGAAGTATTTCAATGACAGAGGAATAGGAAATGACTACGATGGTAACGAAGAAATATCCGAACTGATTATTGAACAATATATTAAATGGCTTAACGGAGATAAAGAATCTTCGAAAAGGTGGGAGAAACAAAATCCAGTAATTCAAAACACAAAATATAGAACAATTAATGAATTCTAATAGTAAGGGAAGAAATCCCCACGTTCTTCGCGGATTGATTTGTCGTGCTTTAGCTAATTAAAAATATCTTTACTTAAAAGCCAAGAAGCTGTGAACCTCATCTAAATATTCATATTATCTATACAACTACGGGGCGTTTTTGCTTTTATAGAAATTTCTACCTTAGGACAATGAAAATCTTGTTTTTTCTATCGCTGTTTGTTTTAGTTTCTTGTAAAGCACAAACTTACCCATTAAATACTTCGGCATTTGATATCCCAGCTAATGGGTATTTAAAAGATACTAATAATGAACTCAATAAGTATGTGGGCTTATGGAAAGGAAACTGGAATGGCAAACAGGTTTTTGTGGAATTGCGGAAAGTGAAATATCATTACAATGGCAACCATCCTTATTATGAGGACAGGATTTTAGGTGAAAGAAAGATCATATCATCGACCGGCCAAATAGAAATAGACCGGATAACTAATTTTGACCTTCAAAGACCGGAAATAAGAGGGATGTTTACTTCTCCTAAAATTGGTTCAACTAATCAACAATTTACTTTTTATCCCCGCAACATGTGTGGCAAATCTGCTGTTCTGGAAATTACCAATATGACGACTACCACCATGACGCTGCACTTTATGTATGAGCCCAGCCGCTACGATCCCAACTGCATACACAACGCTTATGTAGACCAACACGGGGATTTCCCAATTAATTTTCCAAAAGACATTGTATTAACCAAGCAATAGAAATTAACCACCACCCGGCGGTTTTTTTTTGCTTTTACCCTTAAAATAAGATTTTCAGCATCACATTGCTATTGTCTTTAGATTTTAATAAATTAGCCACAATAAATTTTAAAATTCAATGAAAAGATTATTATTACTGTGTACATTCCTGCTTAGCTTCGTGCAAATGCGTGCTGACGAAGGAATGTGGCTGCTGATGCTCGTAAAAAGGCTAAATGGTGTGGATCTGCAGAAAGAAGGGCTTCGGCTGACGCCCGAAGAAATCTATTCCGTAAACAATTCCTCGCTGAAAGATGCGGTGGTGAGTTTTGGAGGTTTCTGTACCGGAGAAATCGTTTCCGGCAAAGGTCTGATCTTCACCAATCACCATTGCGGTTATGATGCGATCGCTGCAGCGTCAACTCCGGAAAAGGATTTCCTGAAAAACGGTTTCTGGGCAATGAAACAGAAAGACGAGTTCAACTCCAAAGATCTGTATGTAAGATTTCTGGTTCGTATGGACGATGTTTCCCAAAGAATTAATTCAAAACTGAATAATTCCATGAGTGCGGAAGACCGCAAATCAGCCATTGATGCCGAAACCAGAGCAATTATTGCGGAAAATAACGAGAACGGTAAATATGTAGTAGAAGTAAAATCGTTTTTTAACGGAAATGAATTCTATTACTTTGTATATCAGGATTATAAAGATATCAGGCTCGTTGGAGCTCCGCCTTCTTCTCTGGGAAAATTCGGTGGTGATACCGACAACTGGGAATGGCCACGTCACACAGCAGATTTCGCTGTTTTCCGGGTGTATGCTGATGCAAACGGAAATCCGGCAGAATACAATCCGACAAATGTTCCGCTGGTTCCAAAACATTATTTCCCAATTTCTATGAAAGGTGTAAAGCCGGGAGATTTTGCGATGATTATGGGATATCCGGGAAGAACGAACCGTTATCTTACTTCGTACGGAATTGAACAGATGGTAACGAAAGATTATCCGGCCTGGGTTGAAGCTTCAAACCTTGCAATGAAAGTGATGAAGAAGCATATGGACCAGAACAATGCAGTTCGCCTGGATTATGCTTCCCAATATGCAAACGTTGCCAATTACTGGAAAAACAGGCAGGGAACAATCGACGCTGTCGATAAAAACTCCACCATTTCCAGCAAGCAGCGCGACGAAGAAACATTCAGAGTGTGGGCAGTTCAGCCGGGCAACGATCAGTACAGCAATTTGCTGGAAAATATGAGGCTTTACTACAACCAGGTTTCCAACAGAAATGTGGAGCGTATGTACAATGCGCAACTGCAGATGAACGCCAAATACCTTACCATTCCTTTCCAGTTGGGAGGTTTGCTGAAAGCTTATTCCGATCAGGACATGGCCGGAAGAGTGCAGATGAAGCCGCGACTTGATGAAGCGGTAGATTCCTTCTATGCAGATTTCAATCCGGAACTGGAAGGCGAGATGCTGAATTCAATGGTGAATCTGTACCAGTCCAAAGTGAACCAGGACGTTGCATCCAAAACATTGATGGCTCAGAACGCAACTTCCCTTTCAAATACGGCTTTCCGCTCCATATTCGCAAATAAAAAATCCGTAACCGACTGGATTCTGAGACCGGACAAAGTGAAACTTGACGCAGATCCGCTGTACAGATTATCGATGGATTATGTGCAGGATCAGCAACTGATCTCGCAAAGATTCTCGAAAGTAGAAGCAAATTTTGCAAACAATAACAGGCTGTATATGGATGGATTGCGCAAAGCATTCCCGAACAAGACTTTCTATCCGGATGCAAACTTTACCATGCGACTTACTTTTGGTCAGGTAACTACTTTGCCACAGCGTGCAGACCGTAACTACGACGGCATTACCGAAAATTACTATACCGACATGGACGGAATGGTGAAAAAACTGAAAAAAGGCGATGAGGAATTCGATTTGCCACAGAGATTAATCGATCTGAACGCAACGAGAAATTACGGTGATTACGCAGATAAAGCAGGACATATGCCGGTAAATTTCCTAACCGATAACGATATTACAGGCGGTAACTCCGGTTCTCCAGTGATCGATGCAGACGGAAACCTGATCGGTATCGCATTCGACGGAAATTCTGAAGCGCTTTCCGGAGACATCGTGTTCGAGGAAGAATGGCAGAAAACCATCAACGTGGACATCCGTTATGTTCTGTGGGTGATTGATAAATATGCCGGAGCAACAAGACTGATTAACGAGCTTACGCTGATTAAAGAAGGAGATGTAACACCGAAACCGGGTGAACTGATGAAGAAAGAAACTGCAAAAGCAAGACGATAAGCAGTAAGTAATATTAAAAGAAAACAGGAGCAATTTTGCTCCTGTTTTTTGTTTTTTAAAATTCCAGATATTCCGAATTTCCGGGTAGATTTTTGATGAGATTCAGATCGTAGACGAACATATCATCAAAATCGTTCATGGCGTTAATCAGCTGAAAATGTGAAAACTGCCGGATATTCTGAAGGTTGATGTCGGCTTCCTTAATTTTCTTTGTCTTGAGTAGATGCTGCCGCTGAACACCGTTCAATAGGTATGTTTTGGGCGTAAACCAGTCTTTTCCTTTTAGAAATAGCAGGTTGGTGTAAGAAGTATCCGTGATGTGGTTGTTCTTCACAATGATGATTTCCTTCGCCTTGCTTTTCGTTTTCAATTTTTCGATTTCGCGGCGGTCCTCAAACTTAAAAGGATAATCGAAACAGTTGTTTTCCACAAGTTCGAATGACTGAAACTCCGGAATTGCATAAGGAAGCATTTGTACGGTGTAATTGCGTTCCAGATCGTAGGTAAGGCGCATTTTATAAAGTCCGTCTTCATCATGATTGAGGTTCTGAAAGATTTTTTTCAGATCCAGCGAACCGTCTTTCCCGAAATGCTGGAAAGTGCCGTTCACTCGTTCCTGGTGATAGTCCAGCAGAAAAGCTTCCTGATCTTCGACCTTGATGCTTTCAATAAATCGGTACATATATTTTATTTTTCATTTCTTCGTATTCGTCTTCCAATTTGCTCATGTGCGTTATGCCGCCTCCGCTTTTAAAAAAATATTCTCCGTCTTCATTTTCGATGAAGCGGATCATCACGCAGCTGTCCAGGTTTTCGCCGTCGAACCAACCGCAGATTCCTGTGTAAAAGCCCCGGCCGTAACCTTCGCTTTCGAGGATTATTTCGAGCGTCTTTGGTTTTGGTGCGCCAAGAATTGATCCCGCAGGAAGCAGTTTTTTTATCAGGCTTCCGGTTTTTTTCTGAAATTCCGGTTTCACATCTCCTGAAATTTCTGAACTCATCGCGTACAGGTTTTTTTGCCTTGTTCTGATGAGGTCAATTCGCTGAAATTCATCCACACGAACATTGTCTGCAACCATGCTCAGGTCATTCCTAAGCAAATCCACCACGGTGTAATGCTCAGCCTTTTCCTTCGCACTGTTTTTTAGTTCCTGTACAGCATTTTCAACAGCAGCATCAATCGTTCCTTTCATCGGATGCGTGTAAATTCTGCCGTTTTTTATTTCCACAAATGTTTCCGGAGAAAAACATACGAACTGATCGCGGTACAGCACTTTATATTTAGCTTCAGAAATATAGAAAATTTCTTCCAGACTCAGATTGGTTTCAATTTTCGTTTTTCGGGTGTAATTCGTAAGATATGAATTTCCAAGCTTGAGGTTTTTCTGTACTAAGTTGAAGCCGGTTTCATATTCCTGCAGTGTTTCCGGAAAAGCCTTCAGAATTAATTCTTGATCGGTCTTCGCATTTTTCCTGCTTTTGCTGAAATTTCTGAACTGCACCTGTATTCCGTTCTCAAGAATTTCATGCTCTTGAAATACGTTCACCTGCTCCGCCATAAAATCGATGATAAAAAGGAAAGGCGTTTCTTCAGCAGAAAGTCTGTCCATTTTGGCGAAATAGTCGTGGTTTATTGCTTGCACGGCGCTAAATTAATCGTTTACAGCCACATTCACTATTGCATATCACCTTTCTTTCCGCTAAATTTAAATACTTTTGCCCAAAATTTATAAATGGATTTGCAATCACCGTCCCCAACAGGACTGGATATACTGCTGAAAAAAGCGTTCGGATACTGGAGTAAAACCCTGTTTTATCAGCTCATTTTCAGCGTTACTTACTTTTCGGTTTTTTTCATCGTATGGTTTGGCGTTGCGCAACGGTACGGACTTCTCGATGATTTCATGGCAATTTTTGGAAGACAGGGAGCAAGTATTGCGGAAGTACAGGCGGAATTTCAGAAGATCGTAAAAATGCCTGAATATTACAATCTTTCGCTCGCAACGGTTTTCGTCATGTCGTTTCTGTTTCCGCTGAATATGGGTTTTTTTCAGATTTACAGAAAAATTGACCTTAATGAAAAGTTCGGGTTTGATGATTTGTTTTCAGGATACAACGGCCTGAATTTTTTCAAATTTTCGAGCTACTTTCTGTTCTGGATTTTTGTGTATCAGTACACGATGATTACTGTGGTACTGGGCGTTGCGTGGGTTTTTGTCACGATGTTCGTGGCGCCGCTGATGTTTTTTATGAATCAGCGAATATTCGAGGCAATCAGCCTTAATTTCAAAGCATTAAAACTGTATCCTTTAGAAATTGCGGTTTGTGTGCTTGTAGCAATTCTGTTCCGGTATTCAGGAATGCTGATTTTTTTCTTTGGAATTCTCTTCACATTTCCATTCTGGAATGCGATGATTTATACTTTATACAGTAAAATTTTTGCTGAAAAAGAACCTGAAAAAAGTAAGGGCTAAATATTAGCTGTGTTTAGAAATCGATACGGTAAGTTCCAGTAGAGCTGGTATTTGCTCGTTCTGCTTTCACATAGCGTTTCACCCAGGCAACAGTCGTAGAAACTGCGCAGGGATCAGCAATTCCCCCTGATCTTGAAGCTGAAGTTACGTTTCCGGATTTATCTACCACGTAAAAAACATGAATGGTTCCGCTTGCGGAGCAACTGTGCGAAGGCTGCGAGCCGCCGCGTCCCATTGTTCCGGGAATAAACCCGATCAGCTTACGGTCCACACCGATTTTGCTGTCGCCGTTTCCGTCTCCGCCTAAAGGATCTCCTGCATTTCCTGTAGTTCCGTTCGTTCCCTGGGAGCCTGGTTTGCTGCCGCGCCCTCTTATTAAATTTCCTACCGCTGCCGTTCCCTGTCCGTCTCCGCTTGCTTTTTGATTGCTGTTGGTAGATTTAACAGAAGAACTGGTCCTGGATTTCGCATTGGTTTTGGAAGTGGTTTTTGGCGTCACTGCTTTTTTTTCAGTTTTCTGCGCTGAAACCCTGGTGTTGCTTCCGGTAATGATTCTTTCGCGCACTTCCGGAGTCTGTGGTTGCGGTTCTGAAAAAGGGTTGGGATTTTCTACAGTGGTGTTTGAAGCAAGGCTTCCTTCCGTATTCGCCGGTTCTTCGGTATTGCTGCCGTTTCTGTTGTCGCCAAAATTAATGAGCATGGTGGTAATCTGTTCTTCCACCGGAATAATTCTCGTAAACTTATATAAATAAAGCGCAAGCAACAACAGCAGCCCGATAACGCCTGTAATAATGGCGCTTCTTCTGCGGTCTTTCTTTTCGTTTTCTTTATGTATATACGTATATTCCATTCCGTTCTACTCTTCTTCTACGGTTGCAATCGCCAGGTTATATTTGTGTGTTTCAGCAATTCCCATCACGTAAACTACATCTTTATGCAGGGTATTCTGGTCTGCCCGGATTGTAAATGCCGGATTCTGTTCATCCTTCAGCGCATTCACCAGATAACTTTCGAGCTGCTCACGCTGAATTTCCTCATCATTAACAAAATACCTGCCGTCTTTATCTATAGTAACAGTGGTAGGATCCTGAAGATTAGGATCTCCTGAAACAGCCTGAGGTAATTTCACTTCAATAGCACTTTGGCTTATGGCGGAGCTGGTAATCATGAAGAAGATGAGCAGAAGGAAAATAATATCTGTCATCGAAGCCATGCTGAATTCGGCACTTACTCTGTTACGTCGTTTCAGTTCCATAAATTACTTTTTATTCCGGCTCTTAAATCGGTTTGTTTAAGGTGTCCAGAAATTCATTTACATGCGTCTGGATTTTTAAAACCAGGCGGTCAACATTGGTTACCAAGATATTATAAAAGAAATACGCCGGTATTCCGACGAAAAGTCCTGCAGCAGTGGTTGCCATCGCCGTATAAATTCCGGATGCGAGAAGTTTTGGTGAAACGGCACCGGTTACATTTGAGATCTCAAAAAATGCCATAATCATTCCGATTACCGTACCCAGAAATCCCAGCATTGGTGCAGCTCCTGAAGCAGAGGCCAGAATATTCAGGTTTTTTTCCAGTTTGGAAACTTCCAGTTGCCCCTGATTCTGCATTGCGTTTGAAATATCGGAAATAGGGCGTCCGACTCTTGCAAGGCCTTTTTCAATCATTCGGGCTTCAGGTGAATCAATGGTTCTGCAGTAATCCATCGCAGACTGAATTTTACCCTGATGCACAAAATCCTTGATATTGTCCAGAAAATTCGGGGTTTCTTTTGCTGCCCTTTTAATAAAAAAGTAGCGCTCCAGAAAAATGTACAGCGCCAAAAGACCCAGCAGGAAAATCAGTACCATAATCACATTTCCTATAAGTCCGCCGCTTGTAAGTATTTCCCAAAGAGAAAATACCTGTTCCTCCTGTTGAAGCTGGATGGTTCCGGTAGTTTGCTGTACCGTCTGAATGCTGTCCTGCATGTAATTTTGATTTATTCATTAACGCAAAAAGCCCATCAATATTATGGTTCTGCGTGTTTAATATTTAATAGGAATTATTCGTCGTCCACTTCAATTTTATCCTGCTTGAAGTGACATTTGAGTTTGAAGGGAATCTGCTCATCCGAACCGGTGTAGAAATCGTCTATTTCGCCTTTCCAGAGTAGTTCCAGCTCGCCTTCAGCGTTTTTTCCGAAAGAAAGTTCATTGCCGTACAGATACGCCTCTTCATCGTCGAAAAGGTCAACTTCGGTATATGTTTCATCATCACGGTCATCAACCAGTAAGGTTTTACCTTTCAGTTCACCGTCTTCGAGCGGAAAATCATCAATTTTAAAAGACAGTTGCGGAAATCTGTACTGAAGCGAATCATCATCTACATGATCCAGCGTGTCACAGGTAATAATTTCAACCTCCAGAAGATGCTGCTGATTGCTGTACACTGCTTTGCAATAGCTGCTTTTAATGTGGTATTTCAGTGTTTCTTCAGGATGGTAAATTTTTAAAATCCCTTTCATTATACTTAGAGAAATTGCTGCAGAATTGTGTTTTCTGCTTATTATTTTAACAAAGATAAAAAATCCGTCCTGACTTCAAAAAAAAGGAGAAATTATTAACCTAAATGCAAAATAAATGGGCGGTTGGCGTTGTCAATAATTGATTAATTTAGCGTCTCAAAAGATAAAAATGCGTTTTAAAGTTTCTGTTTCACTTTTCGTTTGGTGCCTGTTGCTGCTCTCTTCATCATGTAAGAAATCGGATCTGCCGTTACCAAAAGAAACGCCGACAAGTATCGATTCAATTGCTGCCGATTATTATGAACAGTATCTGAAGCTATATCCGCTGGAAGCTACAGCGCAGGGCGATCCCCGATATAATGATCAGCTGCCGATCAATATCAGTGAGGAATTTATTGAAGGAGAACTTTCTTTTTACCAGTCGGTTCTGGAGCAGATGAAACAGATTCCGTATGATGATCTCGAAGCTGATAAAAAAGTGATTTATGACGTACTTCATTTTACGCTGAATGACAAAATTGAGCGCTACACCTTTCATCCGGAATATATTCCGTTTACACAGTTTTCCGGGCTTCCTCTGGATTTTCCGCTATTGGGAAGCGGAATGGGTAGTCAGCCTTTTAAGTCGGAAAAAGATTATGATGACTGGCTTCAGCGCATGAACAAATTTCCGGAATGGATGGATGCTGCGGTCCGGAATTTCCGTGCGGGAATGGAAAACAATTCCGTTTTGCCGCAAAGTCTCGTAATAAAAATGGTTCAGCAGATGAATAATGCCGAAATTATTTCACCCGAACCCGAATTGAATATTTTTTTCGGCCCTGTAAATAAATTCCCGGAGAATTTCAGCGAAGACAGAAAGTCGCATTATAAAGGAATGTACACGCGTGCGATTCATTCGCAGATAATACCGGCCTACCAAAAAATGGCGGCTTTTCTGCATGATGAATATTTGCCAAAAGCCAGAAAAACTGACGGAATCAATGTGCTGCCTTCCGGTAAAAAAATGTACGCCTACTATGCAAAAAGCTGGACAACCACAGATCTTACTCCGGATCAGATCAGGCAGTTAGGCGAAAGGGAAGTCGCGATGCTGCGCAGTGAGATGGAAAAAGTAATGGCTCAGGTTGGTTTTGAAGGTACGCTCGAAGAATTTCTGAATTATGTAAAAACCGATGAGAAAGCAATGCCGTACAAATCTGCTGATGAAGTGCTTGCCGGTTTCAAAGCAGTTCAGAAGAAGATTCAGCCCAAACTGAAAGATATGTTCTCAGTGACGCCTGAAACGCCATTCGAAATCAGGCAGACGGAAAAATTCCGTGAACTTACGGCAAGTGCTGAATATGTTCAGGGCTCTGCAGACGAAACAAGACCGGGCATTTTTTATGTGCCGCTTCCCAATCCTGCATCTTTTAACGTGACGAGCGGAATGGAATCTTTATTCCTGCATGAGGCAATTCCGGGACATCACTTTCAGGTTTCACTGCAGCAGGAAAATACAGAAATTCCGAAATTTATGAGATTTGGATGGATTGGTGCATTTGGTGAAGGCTGGGCACATTATTGTGAAACGCTCGGTCCTGAGTTCGGGTTGTATACCGATCCGTATCAAAAGATGGGTTATCTCAGCGATCAGATGTTGCGCGCAGTGCGCCTGGTAATTGATACCGGAATTCACAGCGGAACGATGACCAGAGATCAGGCGATTAAATATTTCCTGAGCAATGTAGCGTACGACGAAGCAGGAGCCGTTGCAGAAGTGGAACGTTATATGGCAATGCCGGGACAGGCTTTGGGTTATAAGATTGGCGCACTGAAAATCCGGGAACTTCGCGACAAATACAGCAAAGCCATGGGGAAGAAATTCAACCTTCAGAAATTTCATGATGAAGTGCTGAATCAGGGATGTCTCCCGATTTCGGTTTTAGAGCGAAAAATGGAGCTGTGGTCTAAAAGCGACAGTTAGAAAATAATTCGCAAATATGAATTATGGTGATTTGTATTTAAAAGAAACGTATCTTTGTCTTTGCAAATTGATAAAAAAATAGTATGCATACAATGTATTCTACAACTGTACGCATATTTCCGAAAACAAGATGATAAAAGTTTTAGTAGTTGATGATAACGGCGACATCTGCAACATGGTGCAGACGCTTCTCTCTATCGACGGTTACCGCGTAATTACCTGCGTGAACCCGATGATTGTACGGGAAATGATCCGCAAAGAAAAGCCGGATCTGCTGATCACCGACATGCTGATGTCCGGTGTAGACGGCCGCACTTTGATTCGCGAACTGCGTGCAGACGAAGAAACGAAAAACCTGAAAATTATTATGATGTCTGCGCATCCCGCTGCGCTTAAACACAGTGGAGAGTCCGGCTCGGATGATTTTATTGCAAAACCGTTTGATTACGCAGACCTTAATGCGAAAGTCAGGGCTCTTACCGAAAAACTTTCAGCCCAGTAACAGTTTTGTGAGAAAATCCTTTTCTCTGTTGCCGCGCGCCGGAGAATATTCGCGTCCGTAATAAATAATCTGCAGGTGAAGCCTGTTCCAGCTTTCTTTTGGAAACAGTTTCTTGGCATCTGCTTCTGTCTGTATTACATTTTTTCCGCTCGTAAGTTTCCATTGTGTCATGAGCCTGTGAATATGCGTGTCCACCGGAAATGCCGGAATTCCATATGCCTGACTCATAACTACTGAAGCGGTTTTGTGGCCAACTCCCGGCAAAGATTCGAGTTCTTCAAACGTTTGTGGAACAACGCCGTTGAATTTTTCAACCAGTATTGTTGCCATCTGATGCAGATTTTTCGCCTTCACATTCGCAAGTCCGATTCTTGCAATCAGCGTGCGGATTTCTTCCACAGATAAAGCCGCCATTTTTTGCGGACTTCGCGCCACTGCAAATAAGTCCGGTGTGATCTGGTTTACCATTTTATCGGTTGTCTGCGCCGAAAGAGCCACAGCTACAAGTAAAGTGAAAGGATCGGTATGATCAAGAGGAATCGGTGTTTCCGGATAGAGTTTTTCTAATTCCGTTCGTACGAGGTCTGCTCTTTGTTTTTTGGTCATTAAATCGGTAAATTTGAGCAAAAGTAAGGATTATGCTAAAAGTTGGAGATCAGTTGCCCGAATTTGAAGCTGTTCAGCAGGATGGAAAAACCGTCAGTTCGAAAGATTTTACCGGTAAGAAACTCGCTGTATTTTTTTATCCGCAGGCAAGTACGCCGACCTGCACTGTGGAAGCCTGTAATTTGGCGGAAAATTATTCGGCACTGAAAAAAGCCGGCTTTGAAATACTCGGAATTTCTGCGGACAGTGTGGCAAAACAGAAGAAATTTCAGACAAAAAATAATCTTCCGTATGATCTGCTTTCCGATGAGAACCACGACATTCTGAACAAATTTGGCGTTTGGCAGCAGAAAACCACATTCGGCAAAACCTATATGGGAATTGTGCGCACCACATTTATTTTTGACGAAAAGGGAATCTGCATCCGCGTGATCGATAAAGTAAAATCCAAGATCGCAGCAGACCAGATTTTAGAAAAGCAATAAAAAATGCAGCCATTTTTTAGCTGCATTTCTTTATCATAACTGAATCTTATCGGCGACGTGAATTTTTTCTCATTGTAGCACGAAGTTTTTTCTGAATCTTTTCGTTGGTTTCCTTTTGCAGAGCCGCTTTTTCCTCGCGTTCCTTCTGTGCTTCCACCATTTGTTCGGTAAGAGCTTCATAATGCGGATTGTTCTCGCAGGTCTTCTCATAAATTTCAGAATAAACCCCTAAATCTTTCGCATCGGTAATTTTGCCGGTTGTTTTATTTACAGTAAGGGCGAAATTCGACTTGGCGTAAGGACATGCCGCTGAAGTAACTTTTGCTGCCTCAAAATAGAAATTGTCAGCATCCTGACGGTAATTCGACGAATAATCTTTGTATTCCGTGTCGAAAAAATATCCTTCTGCCATGGCTTCAACGCCGGCTTCTTCCGCATTGTCCACAGTTCCTACAAATTTTCTGAGCTCATCCATGGTGCGTACATAATTCCACATGCCGTCTTTGCTGTAAGCGATGTAATAGAATCCGGGATCTTCCGCAAATTTGAAACCGGTTGTCTGGTAATCGAAATTATCGGTATAACCGCTGGTTTTCAGAATTCTGTTTTCTCCATTGTGATTATTTGCCAGAATCCATCCGTCAAGTTTTTGATTTGGCGTGATCATTTTCAGCAAAGTGTATGCGTCTACGATATGTTTTTTTTCCTGTGCGGAAACCTGCATGGCTAAAAATAATGCAGGAATTACGAGCAGTTTCTTCATTTTTTAGATAAATTTTTATGCTTATTTATACAAAAAAAAAGCCATTCGTTGATGAATGGCCTGATTTCTACACATATTTCTCTCCGTTTTTCTCATTCCGGAGGTCCTGAACATACTGCTTAATCTGCTGGTCATGGTCTCTCGGACAAATCAGCAGTGCTTTGTCCGTATCCACAATAATAAAATCCTGCAGCCCTTCAATCACGGCCGCTTTATTCTTGTTTTTTAGTCGGATAATATTACCGCTACAGTTATAGGTTCGAACAAATCTGCCGGCACTTGCATTTCCTGTTTCATCTTTTTCGGCATTTTCGAAAACGGAAGTCCAGGTTCCGAGGTCGCTCCATCCAAGATCTGCAGGAATGACATAAACGTTGTCCGCTTTTTCAAGGATGCCGTTATCAATGGAGATTTTGTTTACTTTAGGATAAATGGTTTCAATGCAGTTTATTTCTCCGTCTGAATTATATTCGCACGAGGAGAACTGCTCCGTCATTTCCGGAAGGTACTTTTGAAAAGCTTTTGCAATAGTTCCTACATTCCAGATAAAGATGCCGGCATTCCACAAGAAATCGCCGCTTTCCAGAAATGTTCGTGCAATTTCCAGGTCCGGTTTCTCGGTAAAGGTTTTCACTTTGTGAACTTTCGCACCTTTTTTTTCTACAAACTGAATGTAGCCGTATCCGGTGTCGGGACGTGTCGGTGTAATTCCCAGCGTGATGAGATAGTCATTTTTTGATGCCAAATCGAAAGCATACTGAACTTTCTCCAGAAATGCGCTTTCCTTTAAAATGAGATGATCTGCAGGTAAAACGATTACGTTCGCATCTGCATTCAGAGCCGCAATTTTATTTGCCATGTAAATATTGCAGGCAGCGGTATTCTTCATCATCGGCTCTCCCACAATATTTTCAGCGGGAATATCCGGAAGCTGCTGAACGGTAAGATTTACATATTCTTTATTGGTAATTACGAAGATATTTTCTTTCGGAACAGCCTGTGAAATGCGGTCGTACGTCTGTTGTATCATGGTTCTTCCTGTGCCCAGGATATCCTGAAACTGTTTTGGGAATTTCTGAGTGCTCATCGGCCAGAAGCGGCTTCCGATTCCTCCTGCCATAATAACGCAGAAATTATTTGAAGTGGACATTTTTATTTTTTTTTGGTCACCTTTGCCAGTGGCCTGAAAGCGTATTTCCTGCCGCTGGAAAGGTTGGTACAAAGATAATTCTTTTTAATCTTGCCCTCCATTCTGTAATCGGTTCCGCGAAAACTGAAAAAATTTCCCGTCTGCAGCTCCTGAATGTAAAATTCTCCTTCATTAAGACTTTTTCTTTCAAAATAAGCCACCAGTTCCGGATTTGCCATATAATTAGCTTTAGGAGAACGTGCGTAATTGCTGATAATCGGTTTTAGGTTGTCACTGTAAATTTCAATACTTTCTTTAAGCATTTCGCGGTAGGTGTGTTTCCATTCCGGGCCGTGCGGTGCTATTTTTCGGCCAAATTTTGCAAATGCGATTAAATGTGCAAGTTCGTGCGTCAGCACAAAGAAAAAAAGTTCCGGTGCCAGCGTTGAATTCACAGAAATCCTGTGTGAGCCGTCCCTTTTCAGGCAGTAATCTCCGAGTTTGGAATTTCGGTCTCTGGTAATGACGAGATGTATAGAATGATCAGCGATCCACGTTTTGAGGTAGGGCAGCGTTCCTTCCGGAAGATAAGGTATGAGGTTTTTTATGGACAACAGTTATAACGAAATAGGGATTCCCGCATAAAAGTTAAGAAGTTTCATGCTGAACAGGTAATTATATTTTGCCTGTGACACAGATCCCTGCGCATTTGCGTAATTATTCCGCGCGATATTCACATCGAAAATAGTACTTCTTCCCGCAGCGAAACTTTTCTCCGCAAAATCCAGCGCAAGCCTGGAACTTGCAGCAGCTTCCACCGCTGAAAGATAAATCTGATAATTGCTGTCTGCATCGAATTTTGCTCGCTGCACACTCTGCAGAACGTCCTGTCTTTGCAAAGCCAGGTTCGTTCTTGCAATATCTTCGTTAATTTTGCTTTGCTCTACCTGCAGTCTCGTAATTCCTTTGTTGAAGATCGGAATATTTGCAGAAAGATTTACCTGCTGCGCAAAATTTTCCTTGTACTGTTTGAAAAATCCGCTTTCCAGAATTGGGTTGCCGTACAGATCTCGGCCTGCTGTGTTGGTTACCAAAGAATTGAAATAGGAAGACCCGATGCCTGCTCCAGCCGAAATCGTTGGCCAGAATGCGGTTCGCGTTATTTCAGTCTGTGCTTCAGCGGCCTGAATACGGCTTTCCGCGGCTTTAATATGTGGCTGATTGTCATACGCAGTCTGCAGCAATGATTCAATCGAATGAAGCGGCGCTTCCGGAGTTTGGTCAACGCTAACGTCTACAACATCAAAATTCTGGTAATCTTCCAGTCGAAGTAATTGGGCAAGTTCGAAAAGGCTTCTTCTGGTGTTGATTTCTGCATTGATGGCATTCTGCTTTTCCCGCGCCAGTGCAGCACTTGCTTCAGCGAGAATTGTCTGTGGAGTGGTACCTACTTCTGTAGTAATTTTCGCACGCGTGTGAAGTTTTTCAGCATTCTCCAGCGCACTTTGTGCAATTTTTTCAATTTCCTTATTCAGTAAAATCTGCAAATACTGCTGGGCAACCTGCAGTGAAATGTCATTTTTGATTTTTTCCATGTCATAAGTAGAAGCTTCTAAATCAAATTCGTTCTTTCGGATATTTTTTTCAAGTCTGCCATAATTGAACAGTAAAATGTCTCCCTGAACACCGGCGTTATTGTTGAAATTGTCATTTCGCTGCGTCGTTCCGAAGATATCGCGACCCTGTCCAAAAGAAAGTGTATTATTAATATTTCCGGAAACGAACGGAAGATATTCGCGTTTCGCAATTTTCAGGTTGTTTTCTGTAGTCTGCTGGTTATACTGAGTCTGATGTATCTGCAGGTTATGCTGTATGGCATAATCCACAGTTTGCTGCAGTGTCCACGTTTGCTGCGCGTGCAGAAAGCCTGCAGGAATTATCAGGAGCAGAAAAAGTTTTTTCATCCGGGCAATTTCCCAATTAGACGTGCTCTTTTGCGGAATGTTACATTGTGTTAACCCGTAATCTGAAAACTTTTGTTCAATTTTGCACTATGACAAACCAGCAGTACGATAAAGCGGTAGCCTGGCTTTTTAAACAGGCACCAAATTATCAGATAGACGGTAAAAAAGCCTATAAACCCGGGCTTCAGAATATTACGAGCCTGTGTGAATTTTTTGGAAACCCGCAGCAGAAACTACGGATGGTCCACATTGGCGGCACGAACGGAAAAGGATCTACGAGCAATATAGTGGCCTCTATTCTGCAGGAAGCCGGATACAGAGTCGGGGTGTATAATTCACCGCATTTGGTGGATTTTACGGAACGAATTAAAGTGGACGGAAAACAGGCAAGCCGGGATTTTGTATACAATTTTATTCAGCGACTTAAGGATTTGCCTAAAGATATCCGCCCTTCTTTTTTTGAATTTACCACAATAATGGCTTTTGAATATTTCTTGCATCAAAAAGTCGATATCGCCATCATTGAAGTTGGTTTGGGAGGCAGACTGGACAGTACCAACATCATTCAGCCTTTGGCATGTGCCATCACGAATGTTGCCATGGATCACATGAATATTCTCGGCAACACGAAAAAGGAAATTGCCATTGAAAAGGCAGGCATTATCAAAATGGGTGTTCCTGTAGTAATTGGTGAAGAAGATCCGGAGATCAAGGAAATATTCAGGACGGTCGCTCATGAAAAAGACGCAGATTTTATTGATGCGAGTATTAATGAGGTGGTTTCTGTCTGCGATCTCAAGGGAGATTATCAGCAGAAAAATATCAGGGTAGCCTTAGAACTTGTGAGGTCTCTGGCAGATGATGGTTTTCAGGTTTCCGAAAAAAATATCACCGACGGTTTACTCAATGTGCAGAAAAATACGGGGTTCATGGGAAGGTGGACGGTTTTGTCCGACAGCCCGTTAATAATTTGCGATACGGCACACAATCACGCAGGTCTCGAACTGGTATTTTGTCAGCTGGAAAACCTGAAAATACCCATGCACATTGTGCTGGGCTTCGTAAAAGAGAAAGATATTGAGCAGGTTCTGAAAATTCTGCCCGAAAATGCGGTGTACTATTTTGTGAAGCCGGAAATCAGGCGTGGAAGACATCCTCAGGAATACGAAGATCAGCTCAGAAATTCCGGCATAAATTATTCCATTTTCGATGATGTAATGAGCGGTTTCCGAAAGGCTGAAGCTGCAGTGCAGCCCGGCGAAATGATTTTTGTAGGAGGCAGTAATTTTGTGGTCGGTGATTTCCTGAGCGGTTATAACATGGTTGAAGACATTAAGCAGGCCATGTCTTTTCTTGCGAATGAGGAAAAGAAAGAATTCTTCCCAAGATTCTTCAAGGCAGGAAAAGGCGAATATGCGGAAGGCGACGAATTTATTGGAGTAACAGTTCCGGATCAGCGAAAAATAGCAAGGGAATATTATTCGAAAATAACACTGGAAGATCTGCAAAAACTACTTTCGTCTGCTATTCATGAACACCGTCATCTGGCGCTTCTGATGCTGGTTGCGAAATATGAGAAATGCAAAACAGATCTTGAACAACAGGAAATTGTGCATTTCTATCTGAATAATCTTCAGTATATCAATAACTGGGATCTGGTAGACAATTCTTGTTACAAAATTTTAGGCAGCTACTGCTTCGGAATTTCTAATGATCAGATACTTAAAACGCTCGCCGATTCCGATAATTTATGGCACAAAAGAATTGCTGTTGTTGCTACAATGTACCATGTAAAAAAGGGAAAATTCACTTTAACTAAAGATTTAGTTTTAAGGAATCTGAAATATCCGCACGATCTAATGCATAAAGCTAATGGATGGTTGTTAAGGGAAATAGGCCAGAAAAACATGAACGAACTTTTGAAATTTCTAGATAACTACTATCAGGAAATGCCGCGTACAACTTTGCGTTATGCCATTGAAAAACTGGAGGAGCCACTACGTCAGGATTATTTGAAAGGCAGAATTTAATTGAGTTATGAGAAAGAAAACAGCGCTGATTACCGGCGCAACTTCCGGAATCGGAAAAGCTATTGCTGAACGTCTTGCAAGCGAAGGCGTCCGTTTGATTTTGTGCGGAAGGAGAGAGGCGCTTCTTGCAGAAATAGCTGCGAATTTATCAGAATCCACAGAAGTATTTATACTGGTTTTTGATGTTCGAGATCAGAAATCTGTTTTTAACGCTCTTAATTCTGTTCCTGATCATTTTAAAGAGATTGATATTCTCATAAATAATGCAGGTAATGCCCATGGTCTTGAAACTCTTGCGGAAGGGGACGTGGAAGACTGGGATGCGATGATGGACGGAAATGTAAAAGGTCTGCTGTATGTTTCAAAACCGGTAATTATCGGTATGAAAAAGCGGAAAGCCGGCCATATCATTAATATCTCTTCAGTCGCAGCGCGCCAGACTTATGCGAATGGTGTTGTTTACTGCGCATCGAAAAAAGCCGTTGATGTAATTTCTGAAGGCATGCGCATCGAACTTACAGAATTTGGCATCAAAGTGACCAATATTCAACCGGGAGCGGTAGCAACAGATTTTTCGAAAATCAGGTTTAAAGGTGATGAACAGCGTGCTGCAACAGTTTATGAAGGCTACGAAGCTTTGCTTGCAGAAGATATCGCCGACATCGTATCTTACGTGCTGAATGTACCGGAACGCGTTTCAATTGCAGAAATAGCGGTATTTCCAAAAGCACAGGCCGAACCGAGAATGATTTACAGGAATTTACAATAGTAATTAAATCCGATTATGAAAATTCTACATCTGGAAACATCGTCGCGCAACTGTTCTGTAGCCATTTCGCAGGAAGATCAACTGCTTTGTCTTTGTGAAGAAGTTTCAGAAAATTATAAGCAGAGCGAATCGCTGCACAAATTTGTTCAGTGGGCTTTGGAAGGGGCTGAAACTTCGCTTCAGCAATTAGAAGCCGTTTGTCTCGGAATGGGACCGGGTTCTTACACCGGATTGAGAATTGGAGCGGCCGCCGCGAAAGGTTTTTGTTTTGGTCTGAACATTCCGCTGATTGCCGTTAATTCCCTCGATAGTCTAGCTTTGCCTTTTGCCGGCAAGAATTATGATTTGATTATCCCGATGGTTGACGCGCGCCGAATGGAAGTTTACACCAGGATTTATGACGGAAAGTCAGCAAAGCCGCTCAATGAAACTGAAGCCATGATTCTGGACGAAAATTCTTTTAAAGAACTGGAAGGTAAAAACCTGATTTTTGTGGGAGACGGCGCCGCAAAAGCTCAGGAAATTCTTCAGATCAATGCTGATTTTGATCCGTCGGTTTTTCCATCTGCAAAATACCTGATACAGGGAGGTGTTCAAAAATTCCGGAACGAATCTTTCGAAGATATCGCCTACTTCGAACCGTACTATCTGAAAGATTTTCAGGGTGTTAAGCAAAAGAAAAACGGAGCGTAAACTCCGTTTTTTATTAATTTCTGTTAGGAACCGGTGGCGGTGCATACGGATTGTTTTGCGTAGGCTGCGTGGACGGTATACTTTGCGTCGGCGCTCCCGGCTGAATAGAAGGGCTCATTCTCGGAATCTGTCTTGCTTTTCTTTCATTTTCCTGTCTGCGGATTTCTTCCTGCTGACGCACATTTACATCATTATTACCGGTACCAACAGGAGGCTGTACCGGCTGCTGCGGTGTTACAGGATTGCCGGTGTTGTCAGTGCGCACAAAATTGAGGTCGCTTTTCAGCCATTGCAGCATTTCTGCAGCTTTAATTCCTTCCTGAGTATCCTTGTAATTCAGCGCAATCTGCTCCAGTTGCAGGATCATGACTTCCTTACCGGAGGTTTTTCCGGCATTGAATGCATTGAGCAGCGTGAACTTGGGAACGAGTGCATCCTGAGGATATTGGGTCAGTGTTTGATCAATTAAAAGTCTGCTGTCTTCAAATTTTTCATTTTCATAGAGTGAAAATGCTGTTCTGTATGCCTGTTCTACAGCAGCGTTCGATTTCATGAATGATCCGCTTCTTGGGTTTCGGGCAAATTCCGCGTATGAAGTGTATGGATAATCCGTAAGCAGAATCTGTTTAGCTCTCTCCGCAATCTGTGGATTTTTCTCGTAATTCATGCTGAAAATTTCATAAAGAGCCCGAAGCATCACTTTCTCCTCAGGTTTGTTGTCCACAAGTGTGTACAGTGTACTGGTTGCCAACGGTCTGTTAAGAAAAAAATCATCATACATTATTCCCATTCCTAAAGCAGCAGTGTCGCGGTCCTTTTTCAGACCTTCAATCACCATATTGCTCGTCGGAATTTTTTCAATATAAAAAGAACTTTCGAATCTTCGGGGGTCCTGAACGGTGGTTTGTCCCATCGCTAAATTTTTGGCATCATCAAGTGTTGTCATTCTTGCGCCATATCTCCAGTTGTCCACGAGAGCGCGGTTTCCCCAAACCTGGCGGAAATCCTGAGAACCCCGTGAAATCGCAGTGGTATTGGAAAAGTAAAAACCTTTGGATCCGCCGCCAAAATCCTGGAATGCGCTGCTTCGTCCTGCAAACACAGAATTTGCAGAATAATCGCCGGTGTCAAATCCCTGCTGTCTTTCTGCACGGATCCGTTCACGTTCCAGCGCTTCCTCTTTTGCCTTTATTTTTTCGATGTGCTTCGCAAAGTACACCTGTCTGTCTGCATCGGACATCCTGGTTAAGGCAAGTATACTGTCATTCTTTTTTACAAGATAGTAATTGGTTGCAAGTTTTTTGATATTCGAACTTTGCTCCTGCAAGAGAACCTTGCTCGGTTCATAAGTCATTACGGCAATTGCGGAATCGTAGTAAGCGCCCGCAGAAATATAGTCGTTATTGTCGAAATAACCTTTTCCGATTTCGTAGAAATTCAGTCCGCGGATTTGAGGATCTGAAACTTCTTCTGCTAGGGATTTTCTAAAATATTCCTGGGCTTCCTCTTTTTTCCCGGCTTTATTTGCCATGAGCCCTAAAGCATAGTAGAATTCATTTTTGCGCGAGGCATAAGTTCCTTTTTTACTGATGTCTTCTATGTATTTCTTAGCACCGCTGTAGTCGTTTTTGTCATTAAATGTTTTGGCAATTTCGATCTGCGATTTTACTTCGAATTCGAAATCATTGGAATATTTGTAAGCTGAGGTAAAGCTGTCCCGTGCTTCTGCATTCCTTCCAACGCTGTTAAGTATCTGTCCGCGCAGAAAAGCAATACGGCTTCTCATGTTGCGGCTTCCGTTCAGCTCGTACGCAGAGGCCAGTTCTTTGATCGCTTCCTCCTTCTTGCCTGAATCCAGCAGTGACTCTGCATGGTAAATACTCAGAAGCGCGGCATAATCATCCTTTAGTTTTTCCGATTTGAGTTTCGTGAAAATATCATTGGCTTTAAAATGATCGCCCATTTTCGCGAAAGCGAGACCCTGATAAATTCTTGCAAGCGGAAGCCTTTTGTCGTCTTTCATCTTGGTAAAAACCTGATTCAGCGCATCAAGTGCGGAAAGTGGTTTCCCCATGTAGATTCTCGCCTGTGCAAGTGTAATGTACGCATCAAAAATTTTGTCGTTTTCTTCCTGCCCTTCACGGATAACCGAATATTTATCGATCGTTTTTAGAGCTTTCGCTTCAGCAATTTCCAGTATTGTTGCTCCTTTAGCAGGTGTTGTTCCCTGATCACCGGCCGGCATTCTTCCAATAGGTGCTCCCTGTACAGATTCTATTCCCGAAGGAAGTGCAGAAGCGCCTTTTCTTCCGGAACTTGCAGCACTGAAAGCGGGCGACTGTCCCAAATCACTTCCTACAGGCATTTCCTCGTAGGTAAGGATGTTAATATAAGGCGCATAAAAATTGTCGCGGTGTGCTTCGCTTCTGGTGTCGAATTCCGTGTTTAGCGCGTCCTGTGCGTTGAAAAGCGTATTATACTGAGCCGAAAATCCTTTCAGGAATTTGGATCTTTTTTCGGGTTTTTTTGTGGCACATGCAACAAGCGCCAGAGACATTAGTATGTAAAGTAAATTTTTCTTCATTGCAAGTTTTATAACTTGATAATCCGCAATTTATTGCAAATCAGACCAAATATATCCAAAAAATCGGAAATGGCATTTGCTTACCGCAGCATATAAAATGCCATTATTCAAATTTTGAAAGGACATTATACAGTTTGTTTGTGGGAAGGCCCATCACCGTGTAGAAACTCCCTTCGATTTTCCTGATTTTGGCCATTCCGAGCCAGTCCTGCACACCATAACTTCCGGCTTTGTCGTGTGGATGATAATTTTCCACATAATATTTCGCTTCCGCTTCACTGATTTTATCAAAAAAGACGTTTGCAACATCCGTAAAACTGATGTTTTCTTCGTCAGTTCTAACACAGATTCCGGTATAAACCTGATGATTCCGGTCCGAAAGTGTAATCAGCATTTTTACAGCGTCTGCGTCGTCAGTCGGTTTGCCCAGGACGGAACCGTCAACCGCAACTATTGTATCGGCGGTAATCAGCAATTGTCCGGCTTCGGGTTTTCCAAAGGCGTCGGCTTTAAGTTCTGCCAGATAAACGGCGATTTCTGAAACTTCCAGGTTTTCAGGATAAACTTCGTCGCATTCCACAGCAATTGTTTCGAATTCATAGCCTAAACCTGCAAGCAGTTCTTTTCTGCGCGGTGATTGTGAAGCCAGGAGTATTTTTCTGGAAGCCGGTTTTTTCATACAGATTTTGTATTATCTAAATTCCATTTTCCCTGAACTTTCATCACCTGTTCTATCACATCGCGCACCGCGCCTTTTCCCCCTTCAACAGGCGAAATATAGTCGCTGATTTCTTTCACTTCCGGAACTGCGTTGACGGGACACGCTGCGATTGCTGCGGGAAGCATGATTCTAATGTCAGGAAGATCGTCGCCCATTGCCAGAATTTCGTGATCCTGCACATTGTTTTTAGTCTTAAAATCTTCCAGATCAGTTAGTTTGTCAGCTGATTTCGGATAATAATCCGTGATTCCTAGATAATTGATCCGGTGCTTTACATCGGGATCGTTTCCGCCGGTAATCACGCATATTTTGTAGTTGTGTTTCAGCGCCTTCACGACAGCATAACCGTCCAGAACATTCATTACACGGCACATGCTTCCGCCGGGCATCAGGTAAACGCTTCCATCAGTAAAAACGCCGTCTACATCAAAAACGAACGCTTTTATTTCGTTCAGCTTATGTTTATAACTCATACATATCTTTTATCGATTCATTCATCACATTGTAAATCTTCAGATGCTCTCCGCTTAACAGTTCCTGATGGAGTTTGAGAATTCTTTCATCGTGGCGCACCGCAGGTCCGGTTTGTGCAGATTTTGGTTCGAGAATTTTTATTTTTTCGACTGTTTCATCGATCAGCGGCTCAAAATACGAAAAGGGAATCTGTTTGCTGTCGGCGATTTCTTTGGCGCGTGCAAACAGGTGATTTACAAAGTTGCAGGCGAAAACTGCCGTAATGTGCATGTATTTCCTGGTTTCGAAATCGGACTCTGAAACGCGGTCAGAAATTTTTGAAGCGAGTAGTTTCAAAGTTTCCCGGTCTTCTGCATCCTCTGCCTCCACAAAAACCGGAACATTGGCGTAGTCCAGAGTCTTGTCTTTCGAAAAAGTCTGCATCGGATAGAAACTGGCCTTGCGGTAATTGCCTACCATTATTTCTTTCGGAAGTGAGCCGGAAGTATGTGCGACGATGCAGTCTGCTTTCTTAATCTGTGCGGAAACTTCTGCTACGGAAGCATCACTTACTGCAATAATATATAAATCAGCATCTGCAGGCGCGCTTGTGGAAAATGGGATATTGAACTCGTTACCAATCTCCTGAAGTGCTTCGTGGTTTCTGCCGAAAAGCTGAGTGATGCTGATGCCGTTCTCGCTGAATGCCCTGCAAAGATGGTAAGCTACATTTCCGGAACCTATGATCACTGTTTTCATCTTACAAATATAACTATTATTGCAACGGACATTTTTAAACATGCTCCCGGAAAGTGAATTGGACCGAAAATTGAAATATTCATTTAACATTTAATTATATTTACAATCAAAACAAACGAAGCGTCTTATGAAGGTCAATGACTCGGAGATAATTGCGATGATGCATGAGCCTCGAACCAGTGAAAAAGGTTTGAAGCTGATGATGGACACTTATCAGAGCAGACTTTACTGGCATATACGCAGGATGATTGTAGATCATGATCTTGCACAGGATGTTTTGCAGGAGACGTTCATTAAGGCATATCAGAATTTTCATCAGTTCAAACAGGACAGTAAAATTTACACCTGGCTGTACAGAATTGCGACAAACGAATCGCTTCAACAGCTGAACAAGTTGAAAAGAATGAAGAAGAGCGACGAGGACCCGGAATACCACATGGTGAATCTTGTCGCGGATAATGCAGGACCGGAAGCAGATGAAATTCAGATTTTGTTGCAGAAAGCAATACAGACTTTGCCCGAAAAGCAGAAACTGGTGTTTACGATGAGGTATTATGATGATTTGCCTTACGAAGAAATTTCGCAGATTGTAGATATGTCTGTTGGTACGCTAAAAACCAATTATCACTATGCGAAACAGAAAATTGAAGATTATATTAAACAAAATTACGAAGCATAAAGCCGGTAAAAACGGCAGCTTCACCCGAAATAACCTGATCAAAAAATGAAAAATTTCGATTTAGATCAACTTGAAAAAAAGAATATTTATACAACGCCTGACAATTTTTTTGCAGACATGCAGAAGCAGGTTTTATCGCAGACTGTACATCAGATAAAGCCGGCCGCAAAGGAAACTGAGAAGAAAGGCGCAATTGTACCGCTGAAATGGTGGTACGCATCTGCTGCGGCTGTTGCACTTATTTTTGGAGCGGTATTTTTTGTAAATTCCGACAACAGCACAGAACAGTTACCAGTCGCAAAAGTGATTGCCGATCCTGTTGCACCTGTACAGACAGCACCTGTAGAAGAAATAGAAACAACAGTTGCCCAAACGCCTGAACCACAAGTTCTTGCAGTAGTTGAACCGGCCCCTGCGAAAATTGAAAAGAGAGTAAAGGCAGCAGAAACCACCCAAAAAAGTGTTGCGGTAAAAACGAAAGCGGAGCCGAAACCAATAAGTATTGAAGAAGAAATGGAACTTTTGCTGGAAGCAATTCCGCAACAGGAACTGGTTTCCTTAACGGCAAACGACCAGACAGACATTTATTTGGATCTATACTACTAAGAACAGATAACCACCTATGAAGAAAATCATATTAATTTTTGCGCTTATTTTCAGCACCGGAGTTTTTGCTCAGGATCTGGAAACCTGGAGAAAAATGACCAGTGAACAGCGCAGAGAGGCTGTTAAAAAAATGACGCCTGCACAACGGTCACAGCTGCTGAAACAGTACAAACAGCACATGCTGGTTGATGAACTGGACGTGCCTCAGGAAAAGCAGGACGAATTCTCGCGGCTTTACCAGGAATATGAAGACAGCCAGAAAAAAATTAAGCAGGGATTCAAAGCGCGTGATAATTACAATCAGATGACTGATGCTGAAGCACGCCAGGAACTGGAATCTAGTTTTAAAGTAGGTGAAGAACTGCTGAAAAACAGAAGGGAATACTCCGAAAAATTCCAGCGCGTGGTAAAACCACAGCAGGTTTTGGAGATGTTTCAGCAGGAAGGCGAGATGAGAAGCAGAATGATGGACAGAAGAGTTGATGGCGCCGGAAGATCCGCACAGCCTAACCAAAGAGGAACTTTTGAGAGCGGCAAATCACAGACGCCGTCGTTAAGAAATAAGAGTGCCGGAAGCCGCGGTTTCCGGAACTAGAGCAGGAGGTCATAATAGTTTATTTTTTTAATGTTTGGACGAGCTTCGCAATATTAAATTGTGGGGCTCGTTTGATTATAAGCTGTTTGATTTTCATTTGAATTACAGTATTTTACATTCCAACAAATAAAATTTCTTTTGAAAAGACGGGGGCCATTTTGCACCGGTAATACGTTGCCCGTAGTGATGGTGTTTTTCCTATCTTTGCAAACTATAAAATCTCTATGAAGAACATCCGGAATTTTTGCATCATCGCACATATTGACCACGGAAAATCAACTCTGGCAGACCGCCTTCTGGAATATACCAATACCGTAACGCAGCGCGAACTGCAGACACAGACGCTTGATGACATGGACCTGGAAAGAGAGCGCGGAATCACCATTAAGTCTCACGCCATACAAATGGATTATGAACTGAATGGTGAAAAATATGTGCTGAATCTGATCGATACTCCGGGCCACGTCGATTTTTCATATGAGGTTTCCCGCTCCATTGCGGCTTGCGAAGGCGCACTGCTGATCGTTGATGCTGCCCAAAGTATTCAGGCACAGACAATTTCCAACCTTTATCTTGCGCTGGAGAATGATCTGGAAATTATTCCAATTCTCAATAAAATAGACCTTCCATCTGCTAACCCTGAAGAAGTAACGGACGAAATCGTCAATCTTCTTGGCTGTTCTCCGGAAGATGTTTTACGTGTTTCAGGAAAAACCGGCGAAGGTGTCCATGAATTGCTGGAACAGATTGTCGCGAGAATTCCTTCTCCGTCCGGTGATCCGGATGCTCCGCTGCAGGCGCTGATTTTTGATTCTGTGTTCAACCCGTTTCGCGGAATTGAAGCGTATTTCAAAGTCGTAAACGGCAGTATTAAGAAAGGGCAGAAGGTAAAATTCATGGCGACCGAAAAAACCTACGATGCAGATGAAGTCGGTACGCTGAAACTGAAACAGGTTGCAAAACCGGAGATCAAATGCGGCGATGTTGGATACATTATTTCCGGAATTAAAGATGCAAGAGATGTAAAAGTTGGAGATACAATTACGACAGTAGAAAATCCTGCCGCTGCTGCAATTGAAGGTTTTGAAGAAGTAAAACCAATGGTTTTTGCAGGGATCTATCCAATTGAATCTGAGGATTTTGAAGAACTCAGAACGTCTCTGGAAAAATTAAGATTAAATGATGCCTCGCTCGTATTCGAGGCAGAAAGTTCGGCAGCGCTCGGTTTTGGCTTCCGTTGCGGATTCCTCGGAATGCTACATATGGAAATTGTGCAGGAAAGACTGGACCGCGAGTTTAACATGAATGTGATTACAACCGTTCCCAACGTTTCCTATCACGGATATACCAAAAAAGATCCTGAAGTTGCGATCCTGATTAATAATCCGTCTGAAATGGTGGATCCAAGTGTTCTGGACCGCGTTGAAGAACCTTATATCAAAGCTTCAATCATTACCAAATCAGATTTTGTTGGTTCAGTGATGACGCTTTGTATCGAAAAGAGAGGTGAAATCGTAAATCAGAGCTATTTAACGGCAGACCGTGTGGAACTGATTTTCAATATGCCTCTTTCTGAAGTGGTGTTCGATTTCTACGACAGACTGAAATCTATTTCCAAAGGATATGCTTCTTTCGATTACCATCCGATCGGATTCCGTGCTTCCAAACTGGTTAAGATGGATATTCTGATCAATGGTGATATGGTGGATGCGCTTTCATCGCTTATTCACGAAAGCAATGCCTATTACATCGGAAAGAAGATGTGCGAAAAACTGCGCGAACTGATTCCGCGTCAGCAGTTTGATATCGCTGTTCAGGCTGCTCTTGGAACCAAGGTAATTGCGAGGGAAACGATCAAAGCTCTGAGAAAAGACGTTACCGCGAAATGTTACGGAGGTGATATTTCCAGAAAACGTAAACTTCTTGAAAAGCAGAAAGAAGGTAAGAAGAAAATGAAGCAGATCGGAAGAGTTGAGGTTCCGCAATCTGCGTTTATGGCTGTGTTGAAACTGAATGACTAAATTCAGCGCTCTTTTATCATTAGTGTGAAATTCCTGTAAGTTTTACTCAGCAAACTCGAATTCATCCCAAAAATCAAAATAGTTGAACCACTGTTTTGGATATCGGCTTAACATAGATTCCAGACTGTCGGTGTAAGATTCCAGAAGTGCCTGCGCGTCACGGTGTTTTACTTCGGCTATTCTTGCGTATAAATGATAATGAAGATCCGGTTCTTTCATCACGTAAACATACGCAACCGGAACTTTCAGTCTGGAAGCAATATGAAAAGGACCTGCCGGAAATTTTGCTTTTTTCCCCAATAATTCCGCCTCCAAGAATTTCGAACCTTCGAAATAGCGGTCGCCGGTAAAACAGATCAGCTCATTTTTTGCAAGTGCTTCGTTGATCAGGAAAATATGTGACAAATCTTCGCGGATAAAGATGAACTTCACGGTACTTTTTCGTTCGGAAACGCTTTCCAGATAAGCTTTTATCTCACTGTGCTCCAAATCTGTGGTAATCAGGTTGATGGGATAATTGAAATCAATTTCCTCCAGAAATCTTTCTGCGATTTCGAAGTTTCCGATGTGCGCGCTGATGAGTACGCCTCCTTTTCCGTCCTGCATCATTTGCCTGAGGTTTTCAATCCCGTCGAATTCGTAGGTGAATTTTTGGCGGAGTCCCGCTGAAATGGCAGTTTTGTCGATGATAGTTTTCCCGAAAATCAAATAGCTTTCAAACACCGCAAGTTTCGACTTCCAGAAACTCCAGCAAAGTCTTTTATTGAAATAGGTAAAAATGTAGCGGTTGCTCTTCGGAAGAAATATGAAATAATACGCAGCAACAAAAAATAAAACCGAATAAGCTGCTTTTACACCCAGTTTTTTAATGCAAAACACAAAAATCCTGTATCCCAGCAGTGAACCCCGTGATTTTCCGCTCCATTTAGCCATGGTGGTTTTTATTTAGTTCCTTACTGAAATAGAGAATTTTCGGCTGTTGAGAACAGCAAAGTATTACGAAACAGCTGTTTTTTGATGAATTTTTTCTTCAATAGCCGTATAAAAATCGTCGAAGGACACCATTTTTTTGAAATCTGCTTCTCCCAGTTTAACCCCGAATTTACTTTCGATTACTACTACCAAATCGATATAATCCAGGCTGTCCAGGCCTAAAGTTTCCTTCAAAGGTGCGCTGTTCACAATTTCATCGCGGTCCACCTCAAATTCATCAACCAAAAAATCATTTGCTGTTGCAATAATTTTTTCTCTTTCCATCACAATTATATTATTCATCATACTTTCTGAGGATCAGCGAAGAATTGGTTCCGCCGAATCCGAAAGAATTGGACAAAAATACGTCAATTTTTTGATTCTTTGTTTTGGTAATCAGATTGATTTTCTGCGCATCCTCATCCGGATTTTCCAGGTTGATGTTTGGTGCGATGAAGCTGTTCTGCATCATGATAATGGAGTAAACTATTTCGCTGGCGCCCGCCATCCAACATTCATGTCCGGTCATGGATTTTGTTGAGCTTACCGGAACTTTGTCGCCAAAAATTTTGTAAATGGCTTTGGCTTCATTGGCATCACCAATCGGCGTTGAAGTAGCGTGTGCATTGATGTAATCGATGTCTTCCGGCAAAAGACCGGCATTGCTCAGCGATTTTTCCATTGCGGCTGCAGGTCCGTCCACATTGGGTGTTGAAATATGTCCGCCGTTTGACGAAAATCCGTAGCCGATAATTTCTCCTAAAATATTTGCTCCCCGTTTTTTAGCGCTTTCCAGGCTTTCTACAATCAGGGTTGCAGCACCGCCGCTCGGAATAAGTCCGTCGCGACTGCGGTCGAAAGGACGTGAAGCTTTTTCAGGATCGGCTTCATTCACAGAAAAAACGCCGAGTCCGTCAAAACTCGCCATTCCGTATTTATTGATTTCCTGAGCTCCTCCGCAAACGATCATTTCCTGTAATCCGCTTTTAATCAGCAAATAAGCGAGGCCAAGTGAATGCGAACCGCTTGCGCAGGCTGCACTAACCGTCATGTTCATTCCGCGAAGTTTAAAAATGGTGGAAAGGTTCATGGTTACGGTGGAATTCATAGATTTGAAAATCGCACCGGATCCCATTAAAGCGGTATCTTTTTTTTGTCTTACGATGTCAATGCTTTCTACCACCTCTTTTGAAACACTGTCATTCCCGTAAAGAATTCCGACCTCGTGTTGATCCAGAAAATCCTGATCAATGCCTGCCATTTTCATGGCTTCAACAGTAGCGACGTACGCATATTCACTTTCCTCACCCATGCTGATTCGCTGGCGCCGGTTCAGTGAATTTTTCAGATCGGGTTTTGGGACAGCACCGGTTAATCCGGACCGGAAACCGAAATCTTTTCGTTCCTGGTCGATAATTATGCCGGATTTCCCTTCGTAAAGGGAGTTTTTAACCTCGTCCAATGTAATTCCGATGCAGGAATAAATCCCCATTCCGGTAATTACGACTCTATTTTCCATTATTTCTGTAAAAACTAAGAGTAAATGCCTCCGTTGATGTTAACAACTTCGCCGGTAATGTAGGAAGCTTTTCGTGATGCAAGAAATGCAACCAGATCTGCTACTTCTGCGGCTTCTCCGAAACGGTTTGCCGGGATCATTGCTTTCAGTTCATCTTCATTAAACTCCTGCGTCATATCGGTCTTTATAAAACCTGGCGCTACTGCATTTACGGTGATATTTCTTTTGGCAACTTCCTGAGCTAATGCTTTTGTTGCACCAATTACAGCTCCTTTTGCCGCTGAATAATTCGTTTGTCCTGCTGTACCTTTCAAGCCGGAAACAGAAACCATATTGATGATTCGTCCGTATTTGTTGCGAAGCAGCTTCTGTATGAAGAAATTGGTGACATTAAAAAATCCGTTCAGGCTGGTGTTGATTACCGTGTTCCAGTCTTCGGGCTGCATCCACATGAACAGACCGTCGCGTGTAATCCCCGCGTTATTTATGATGACTTCGACTACAGCTTCTGGATTTGCCTCCTCCCATTTTTCCAGAACTGATTTGGTTTCCTCGGCATTGCCGACATCGAATTTGAGGATTTCTCCGGTAGCACCAAAAGATTTAACACTTTCCAGCGTTTCCAGTGCCGCCTGTTCGTTGGAAGCGTAATTAATGAGAATATGATAGCCGCCGTCCTGAGCCAGTTTTTCGCAGATTGCCCTGCCGATTCCACGCGAGCCGCCTGTTACAATTGCACACTTCATGGTTTTCGTTTAATTTTAGTTATCAATTAACAGAAATAAGGTGTTGTTTTACCTTTTCCAGGAAAGGATACATCGCAAAATCTTCTGCGAAAGCAGGGATTATTTTTCTGATGTCATCATAAAGTTCTTTCGTGGACGACGAAACCTGATCCTGATATCTTAAAGCTTCTATCGCCTGAACAACGCTGATCAGTTCAATAGATAGCACTTCGTAGGCATTGTCGATCACTTTCTGACAAATCACTGCTGCATTGGTTCCCATGCTAACAATATCCTGATTATCGTTATTGTTCGGAATACTGTGAATGTACATTGATGAGGAAAGCGTCTGATTTTCAGCAGTAGTAGAAACCGCTGTAAACTGAACGCCCTGCATGCCGAAATTAAACCCAAGCCTTCCCAGATTAACAAAAGGTGGCAGTATTTCGTTGATTTTTGAGTTCATCAGATAATTCAGCTGGCGTTCTGCAAGCATCGTCAAACGCGTTACAACCAGTTTTAATTTATCCATTTCCAGCGCCACATAGTCGCCATGGAAATTTCCGCCGTGATACACATGTTCTTCCTCCGGAATGATAATGGGGTTGTCGTTCGCGGAATTAATTTCATCTTCGAGTATTCTTTCTGCAACTTCGCAGGTATCCAGCACCGGACCGAGAATTTGCGGTACGCAGCGCAAAGAATAATATTCCTGAACCTTATCTTTAAATATTTCTTCTTTGGTCTCTTTATTATAAAGGTGATCCTCTCTTTTACGGATTAATTTGCTGTCTGCAAGATATTCGCGCATTCTTGCTGCAACTTTGTGCTGACCGGCGTGTCTTTTTGTATTATTCAGCGATTCTGAAAAGTGGTCATCATAAGCCTGTACAATCTCATTAATCGCACAGGAAATTCTGATGGAGAGATCGATCAGGTTTTTTGTGTGGTACGTATTAATTGCGCCGATTCCCGTCATTACCGAAGTGCCATTCATGAGTCCAAGTCCTTCACGCAAATGAACTTTTATTGGCTTAAGTCCTTCCTTTTGGAAAACTTCGGCAGTATTTTGCCTTGTTCCCTCATAAAACACTTCGCCTTCGCCGATGAGTACGAGTGCAAGATGAGCGAGCTGCACCAGATCACCGCTTGCGCCAACGCCGCCGTGTTCGAAAATAAGCGGTGTGATATCGCGGTTGATGAGTTCCTGCAGCAAAATGATTACAGACGGATGCACAGCGGATTTTCCCTGAGAAAGGGTGTTAAGTCTCGCAAGCATCGCGGCCTTGGCTTCTGCAGGTTTTAGCGGTGTTCCAAATCCGGAACAGTGGCTGCGAATCAGGTTGTACTGCAACTGGTGCTTGTCCTGATCAGGAATGCGGTACTGCGCCATCGGTCCGAATCCTGTATTGACGCCGTATATCACTTTCTTTTCAGAGAATGCCTGCAAAAAACGAAAACTTTCTTCCACCCGGTCCAGGAGTGATTCATCCAGTTCCAGCTTTTCGTTCCGGAAGATCACTTTCTGAAAATCTTCAATTTTAAGATTGTCCGATAATATCATTAAAATAATTTCTTATAAAAACACTTTAAGGTATTAAAATGTCATAAATTTGGGGCAAAGATATTAAATTAAGACAAAATAATGACAGATGAATTCGTTGATGTGCTGGTGATTGGAGC
>JAEWOS010000025.1 GCA_023460855.1 Bacteroidota bacterium
CAAATTTTGCAGCTTCCTGCTGTTGAGCCATCATGAATGTTGCAGAAACCAACCCCATACCCAGTGCAATTTTTTTGAACGTTTTCATAAAAGTGAATTTTAAATTTTACTGTCCACAATCCTGTAATAATTATGCCATTGGCCAAAAATTAATTCAAAAACTGCGTGATACCCAACGTAAGTAATTGACAATCAACCGCTATAAATTAAACGTTTATTTAAATTGTATAAACAAATGATAATATTGTGAAATCATATTATTCGGTGAATTGTAGTTTCAGGAATACCTCCGACAGATTAGCAGCATTTTTTTTTAGTGCACTTGCTTTCCTTCCTCCTATTATATAATTCCCACACATATTCCATTTATCATAACGTTAACGTATTGCGGAACATAAATTGTTGCGTATTTAATACAGTATACAAACAAAATCACAAAATATTAACATTAAAATTTAAAATTATGGACAACCGAGATTACAACAAAGCAGAGAATGCAGTAAACGATGTAAAATGGACGGTAAACGATTATGCAGACCGTGCAAAAGATTATATCCGTGAACAAAGAAGAAATAATTTGGAACCAACTGCTGAAGGATGGACCGAACGTGCGAAAGCCAATGTTTCTGATGCATGGGAAGACACCAAAGACGCTGTATCTGATGCATGGGAAAAAACCAAAGACTGGGCAGATGATGCCTGGGATGCAACGAAAGATGCAGCACACGATGCAAAGAATGAGATTGATAAAGCAACCAACTAATCATAATTCATTCATAGAAGGTAGTCTGAAGAAATTCAGGCTACTTTTTTTTGTGCCTGAAACAGGAATTTCCTTACTTTTGTTAAAATTAAAATTTATGAGTTCATACGGTTTGCTAAAAGGAAAAAAGGGCATTATTTTCGGCGCGCTGAACAGCCAGTCAATCGCCTGGAAAGTTGCGGAAAGATGCCACGAAGAAGGAGCTGAATTTATTTTGAGTAATGCGCCTTTGGCTATGAGAATGGGCGAACTGAATGAACTTGCAGAAAAAACCGGTGCCGAAACCATTGCTGCGGATGCTACTTCCGTTGAGGATCTTGAAAAACTCTTTGATGCTGCCGTTGCAAAATTTGGAAAAATCGACTTCATCCTCCACTCTATCGGAATGTCCGTAAATGTGAGAAAAGGGAAACACTATACCGAAATGAATTACGACTGGCTGCAAAAAGGCTGGGATGTTTCTGCAGTTTCTTTTCACAAGGTGATGCGCGTTGCCTGGGAAAAGGATGCCATGAACGAATGGGGTTCCATTCTGGCATTAAGTTATATCGCTGCACAGCGAACTTTCCCCGATTACAATGATATGGCGGATAACAAATCCTATCTGGAAAGCATTACGAGAACTTTCGGCTATTACTGGGGTGACAAAGGTAAAGTTCGCGTTAACACCATTTCACAGTCGCCAACCATGACTACTGCAGGGAGCGGTGTGAAAGGTTTTGGCGGCTTCTTCGATTATGCGGAAGATATGTCTCCTCTTGGAAATGCTTCGGCGCTCGACTGTGCCAATTACTGCGTAACAATGTTCAGCGACCTGACGAAAATGGTAACGATGCAGAATCTGTTTCACGACGGTGGCTTCAGTTCTACCGGAGTTTCAGACAGGGTGATGGAAAAATATGAATCCGGCCGCGAATAAAAAAATTAAATTCTTTTTAGTTTATATCAAGAATCCACCTTTCCGGTGGATTTTTCCGTTATATCCTTCTCTTATGTGAAACATTCAGAATAATTGTTAAAAAAGGACCGTAACGAAAATTCAGCATAATGCTTGATGTACTGAACCTAATATTGAGAAATGAAGAAAAGAATTCTGGTCACGGGCGCATCCGGAACGGTGGGTTTTGAATTACTGAAGCAGCTTTCAGAGAAAAAGCTGTACGAAATCACTGCCTTCGATATTGACACAAAAGCAGTCAGGAAGAAATTAAGCAGTTTGCGAGGAAATTTAACCATAATTTATGGTGATATTTCCAGGAAAACGGATCTAGAAATGGTTACAAAAAACACAGATGCAGCGATACATCTCGCGGCCATTATTCCGCCGCTTGCAGATGAGAATCCTGCGCTCGCTGAAAAAGTGAATGTACACGGAACAGAAAACCTCATAAGGAGTCTGGAAGAAAATTCACCAGATGCGTTTTTCATCTATGCGTCCTCTGTTTCAGTTTATGGGGACCGTCTAAAAAATCCCGATATTAAAACCAGTGACGAACTGAAACCAAGCGAAGGTGATGAATACGCAAAAACAAAAATTAAAACAGAAAAGATTCTTCAGCAGTCAAAACTGAACTGGACGATTTTCCGGCTTGCCGCAATAATGGGAAATCACAAAATTTCGAAGCTGATGTTCCATATGCCGCTCGAAACCTCCGTGGAAATCTGTACACCGGCAGATACTGCACGTGCATTTGTGAATGCAATCGAAAAAAGAGAACAGCTTCAGAACAGAATTTTTAATCTCGGAGGTGGTGAGCAGTGCCGGATTTCATACCGCGATTTGCTGCAGAAATCGTTTAGTATTTATGGAATGGGAAATCTTGATTTTCCTGAAAAAGCATTTGCAGAAAAGAATTTCCACTGTGGCAATTATGTCGACGGCGATGAGCTGAATGATATCCTTAATTTCCGGCAGGATGATCTTACATCCTACTTTAAAACCGTAAAAAAAGGCGTAAACCCAACGGTGAAACTCATTACCAGACTTGTAAATCCGTTTGTAAAAAAGCAGCTTTTAAAACAGTCGGAACCGTACGAAGCATTCCGAAATAACGACACCAAAATGCTGGAAGGATATTTTAATGATACCAAATAATAAATAATGAAAAGAAAAAATTTAACATTTCTCGCGATTCTTGCGGCCGGCTTTTACGGCTACGCGCAAAACAGCCTTACCGTTAATGTCAGTAATCTCGCAACAAAAAAAGGTCAGGTGGAAATCGGTCTGTTTAATACGGAAAAAAACTTCCTGAAATCCGGCGCACAGTACCTCATAAAAAAAGTTGCCGTAAACGGAAATAAAGTTTCCCATACGTTTAAAAATCTGCCTCAAGGAAATTATGCCGTCGCTGTTTATCATGACGCGAATCACAACAACAAATGTGATCTTAACATGATCGGAATGCCTGTTGAAGGTTACGGCTTTTCCCGGAATTTCAGACCAAAATTATCCGCACCGAAATTTGATCAGACAAAAGTTTACGTCGCTGACAGCAAATCCATCGACATACAGCTGATTAATTAAGATCATGAATCTTATATCCGGTATTATTATTCATTTTGAGTTTTAAAATTTCATCAAAAAGATGAAAAACCGTAATTTCGGGCAAACAAATTTTTATGTCCTATTATCCAATAAATTCCATCCCCGATTATTACGGAGTTGATCAGCTTTTAACCGATGAACACAAACTCA
>JAEWOS010000026.1 GCA_023460855.1 Bacteroidota bacterium
AATTTACGATGGATAAAAAGACCGCACCGGAGCCGATTCACTGGATGACCAGGATCGCGGAAGAATACATTGTGCTGCATAAGGCCAAAGGTAAAACAGACGGGGAAATTCGTGAACTTTAACAAAATTTTACCAGATCAAAATTCATATCAAGCATGTTTTTTGATAAATTTGATTTCATTTCATAACAATTAAAAGAATAAAACTATGAATCTATTGGATTTAATCACCGGTTCAGCCGGCGAACAGGTGGCTTCTCAGGCCGAAAACAAATTTGGGGTTTCCAGAAATCAGATTATTGCGCTGATGGCGGTTGCTGCCCCACTTGTAATTTCTTATCTGAAAAATAAAGCTGCCGACAGAAATGAAGCAGAAGCACTGAATAATGCACTTGAAAGAGACCATGACGGAAGTATTCTCGATGATCCTTCACAGGCAGAAGCACGCGAACAGGAAGGAAGTTCTATTTTGGACCATATTTTCGGACAGAAAAAAACTACCGTAGAAAACTCCCTTTCTGAGCAAACCGGAATTTCGATGAACAAAATCGGACCAATTCTGGGAATGCTTGCACCGCTTATTATGGGTTATATTGGCCGCGAAAAACAGGCAAACGGTGTTAATTCCGGAGGTTTGGGCGATTTACTTGGCGGAATTCTGGGAGGCGCAGCAAATCAGGCACAGGCGCAACCTTCAAATCCACTGAATGATATTCTTGGTCAGGTTCTTGGCGGCGGCGGCGGAATGCAGCAGTCATCCGGAAACCCGTTAAATGATATTATCGGCGGAATGCTTGGCGGAGGCCAGCAACAGCAACAACAGGGCGGACTTGGCGGATTGCTTGGTTCTATCCTTGGAGGAAGATAATTCCCGCAAAACACAAAAAAAGTGAAGCCGCAAATTTTTGCGGCTTTCTTATTTACTCAGCGTTTTCGGTTGGCTCGGTTGGTTCGCCAACTTTTTTCCGGACTTTGGCTTTTGGAGCTGTTTTTTCGTTTTCATCCATCACCTTTACCGGAACTGCACTGCCCGTTCTTTTTCTTTTCTGCCTTACTTTTCCGTAGCTTCCGGCAGTAATTTTTCCTCTGCGTGTCTTTTTATCGCCTTTACCCATAATAATAATTTTGTTGGTTATCTTGTAAAAATAGGAAAAAAATCGGAGGTTCCGTACTTCGGTTCCAGGTTCATCGTAAATGATTGTGGGTTTTCGCTGCCGTGTTTGTTGGAGCTCCAAAAAATCAGGATGCAATTTTCACCGTCCGTTTCAAGTAGATTTAGAGTTTCCTATCGGAAATTAAACTTAAAATAATATTTAATTACGCCGCGGGTTTTACCGCTTTTACCGGTTTCTTTTTTACACGCCAAAGCCATGGAGCGACAGCGTTATCATCTTTCCACAATCCTTTTCTTTTCTTTCTGGCGATAATTTCAAGTTCCGCATAAACGATACTCTTTGAATATTTTTTATAATGCCATGCTAAACCATTCCGCACCAATTCTTTTCCTAAATTCTGATTCCTGTAAAAAATTTCTGCGATAACTCTCCCGTTTCTGTCCCGTTTACCGTTACCGATCACCTGTACCTCTTTCCCAAAGCAGAAATCGGAAACGAATTTTTTTGCTGCGGCACCATAATCCTGTTTTTTCTCCGGAGTATCTACATGTTCGAGCCGCACTGTGACAGCTTTACCTTCATGAAGCACTTCAACGGTATCGCCGTCTTTTACCGCTATTACCTTTGCATTAAACTGCTGCGCACCGATGTTTGCAGTAATAAAAACTGCGATCAAAAAAAACAGAAACCGCGAAAAATTTGGAAACCTGTACATCCTGCAAAATTAATATTAATAGATACAAGTTTTCTATGGGCAGCAATACAAAAACTCAATATTTATGAAACACAGAGTCCGTTCCTTTTGTTTATTTTTGTAAGATGCAACCCCGCGAAAAAATTGTAATTATAGGAGGTGGATTTGCCGGGCTTCAGCTTGCAAAAACGCTTAACAATAAACGTAAGAAAGTAATCCTGATTGACAGGGTAAATCACCACATGTTTCAGCCGCTGTTCTATCAGGTAGCGTGCGGAAGAATCGAGCCTTCCAATATTTCTTTTCCGTTCAGGAAGATATTTCAGCGTTCGCGCAACACACAGTTCCGGATGACGGAAGTACAGAAAATAATTCCTGAACAGAACAGAATTATAACTGCTGATGCAGACTTTACTTATGACAAATTAATTATTTCCACCGGATGTAAAACTAACTTTTTCGGTAACGAGAAAATGGAATCGCTTGCTTTCGGAATGAAAAACACCCAGGAAGCAATTGCCATCAGAAATCATGTGCTGCTCACTTTTGAACGGCTCATGATGGAGCGTAAGAGAAGCGACGACGGAAACTGGAATATCGTCATCGTGGGAAGCGGACCAACCGGCGTAGAGCTCGCCGGAGCTTTTGCAGAAATGAAAAAAGATATTCTTCCGCGCGATTATCCGCACATGAATTTCAACGATCTGAACATCATACTGGTAAGCTCCACAGAAAAGCCACTCAGCGTAATGAGTCAGGAATCGCAGGATAAATCTGAAAAATATCTCGTTGATCTGGGAGTCCGTTTTCTGAGTGGAGAACGCGTTACCGATTACGACGGTGATCACGTTTTTCTTGCAAGCGGTAAAAAAATTGAGGCGAATAATGTAATCTGGGCGGCAGGTGTCACCGGAAATGTTGTTGAAGGATTAGATCCGGAAGTTATGGTGAACAACCGTTACCGCACCGACCGCTACAACAGAATTATGGGTTACAGTAATATTTTTGCAATCGGCGACATTGCTTACATGGAAACGCCAAAATATCCGCGCGGACATCCGCAGGTTGCAAATGTTGCCATCAACCAGGGAAAAACCCTTGGGAAAAATATTCTGAAAAAATCGGAAAGCGAATGGAAAGAGTACGAATATGAAGACCGGGGAAGCATGGCGACCATCGGGAAACACAGGGCTGTGGTAGATTTACCGAAGTTTAAATTTCAGGGAATTTTCGCGTGGTATTTCTGGATGTTCCTTCACCTGATGCTGATTCTTTCCGTACGGAATAAACTGGCAATTTTCTTCAACTGGATGTGGAGTTATATCAACCGGGACAGTTCGTTAAGGCTCATTATTCTGCCGAATAAAAAAAACAGAACCGAACAATGAGAATCGATATAATTACCGTGCTTCCGGAACTGATGGAAAGTCCGTTTCAGGCTTCAATTCTCAAACGTGCAGTGCAGAAAGGACTTGCGGAAGTACATTTTCATCAGTTGCGTAACTGGAGCATCGGCAAACACAGACAGGTCGACGACGAAATGTACGGCGGCGGCGCAGGAATGGTGATGATGGTGGAACCGCTGGACAAATGCATCTCGGAACTGAAATTACAACGGGATTATGATGATGTGATCTATCTGACTCCGGACGGTGAAACACTGACGCAAAAAATTGCGAATACACTGTCAATTAAAAAGAATCTGATTTTTATCTGCGGGCATTATAAAGGAATTGACCAGCGCGTGCGCGATCTGCATGTCACGCGAAACATTTCTATCGGCGACTTTGTTTTAACGGGCGGCGAACTTGCAGCCTGCGTTCTTGCAGATGCGGTAATACGGCTTTTACCCGGCGTTCTGAATGATGAACAGAGCGCATTAACGGACAGTTTTCAGGACGGACTTTTATCGCCACCGATTTATACACGGCCGGAAGAATACAAAGGTATGCGCGTTCCTGAAATCCTGCTGAGCGGACATCTGAAAAAAATTGAGGAGTGGCGGCATGATGAAGCAGTTCGAATAACTACTGAACGACGACCGGATTTGCTGCAGGATTAGCAGTTTCCAGAATGTATAAAATTCCGATTTTTTCAAATTTTCTTTGAATATTTTTATTATTACTCAACAAAGCAGAAACAGATTTCCTAAAACACGACTCTATTTATGCATTGCATATATTTCTTTTCATATCTGATATTAACCAATTAGCATAGTACAGCCGCAAAGTTTTCAACATTTTAGCGCTGCCGCATATAATATTTGAGAAAAACAATTCATAATTAAAAAATATTACTAAATTTACATTCAAGAAAATGAATGGTCTTTCGGAACTGAGTCCCACCGTTGAGGAACTGATAATGTTTTACAATATTGAGAATTTTTTTGCACCGGACGTTAAACCGAGGCATCCGTCAGATCAGGTTTCAGGATTGCGAAACTGGAATGAAAAGAGGTACCGCAACAAGCTGCACAAAACGGCTCATGTGTTTCAGCTTGTAAAAGAAGAATGCGGAACTCTTCCCGTTTTAATAGGTCTTTCGGAAGTTCAGGGAAACAAAGTACTGGACGAAATAATCAATCTCAAACCATTGGAAGGCAGGTACGGCGTGATTCATTACGAATCAATGGATGAACGCGGAGTAGATGTGGCATTGCTTTATGACAAAAATGAAATCGAAATTCTGGATTCAGAACCCATAAGTTTTGTATTTGAAATTATTGACGAAAAACTCGACAATTACGACAGGACGCGGGATGTACTGCTGTGTAAAATAAAATACAGAGGTTCGGTCATCAATGTTTTTGTATGCCATCTGCCAAGTAAACGCGAAAAAGACGTCAACAAACCGAAAAGGAATTACATTTTGCGGAATATAAAATCCCGCATCGAAAGTATTCTGGCTGAAACGGATGAAGCAGTGCTGATTATGGGCGATTTTAACGAGAATCCTGGTGAGGACAATCTGCAGGAACTCCTGTTACAGAACAGTCCCGGAACAGGATTACAGAATCCGTTTGAAGAGTTATTCCGTAACAGAATTTACTCAACTTTTCACTATCAGTTCGGATTACTTTTTGATCAGATCATGCTTTCAGAGCATTTTTTCCGTGAAGATTTTCCTTTGAAATTTGCAGATGCAAGAGTTTTCAGCCATGAAGGAATCACCAGCAGGGACAAACGTTTTAAAGGCAGACCGTTCCGCACTTATGCCGGCACAAGATATTTGGGCGGATACAGTGATCATTTTCCCGTGTATGTCAAGTTTAATAAAACCTGAAAAAGACAATTAAATCAATGAAAAACGCAGCAAAAACCGGTTACGAACTGGATTCTGTGGACAAGAAGATTATTTATATGCTGATGGATAACGCCAAAACTTCGCTGGCTCATATCTCCAAGAATGTGGGGATATCCACCACGGCGGTTCACCAGCGCATCAAGAAACTGGAACAGGCAGGAGTGATCGAGAATTCGGTTTCTTTCCTGAATCCCCGGAAGATTGGCTATAAAGTAGTTTCCTATATTGGAGTATTCCTGGAGCAGCCCGCTCATTATCAGGAAGCGATCAAATCGCTGAATGAAATCAATGAGGTGGTGGAAGCGCATTATACCACAGGAAATTACACCATCTTTTTAAAAGTTTTGGGTATCGATAACGACCATCTGATGGAAATTCTCAACAAAATCCAAAAGCTGAAAGGTGTTACCCGGACAGAAACGTTCATTTCGCTGGAGCAAAGCATCTGCAGACAGCTGAAAGTGTAATGCACAACCGAAATTTTTTATACAGTCATCACCGCAAGGTGGTGATTTTTGTTTTAATTTTACACCATGGAAACAGCACAATATCTCGATTCTACTTATTTGAAACTGCCTCAACAGGCCGGCATTTCTGAAGAGGAAACACTTGAAAAAGTACTTCAGCTTACCGATGAAGCGCATGAAAACAAAATCTTTGCGGTGATGATCCGCCCGGAATATGTTCACCAGGTAAAACAATACCTGAACGGGAAAAATTCTGATGTAAAAGTCGGCACGGTTATCGGTTTTCATGAAGGCACTTACAGTACGGAAGAAAAGGAAAAAGAAGCGCAACAAGCGATTGCTGACGGTGCAGACGAACTTGATTTTGTGCTGAATTATGAAGAATTCAAGAAAGGAAATCTGGAGCTTGTGGAAAATGAAGTGTTGACCTGCACCAAAATCTGCCTGGATCACGGAAAGACAGCCAAATGGATAATAGAAACCGCTGCTTTATGTGATGAACAGATCGCAGAAATCACCCAAAAAATAAATGACTGGGTAAGCTCAAATTTTCCAGGTAAAGAAGAAATGGTCTTTGTAAAATCTTCCACAGGTTTTTTTCAGACCGAAGACGGAAAACCGAACGGTGCCACCTTTGAAGCGATACAGATTATGCTGGACCATGCCGGTAAACTTCCCGTAAAAGCAGCCGGCGGAGTGCGCACGCCCGATGACGCCAAAAGGATGATAGAATTGGGCGTAAAAAGAATCGGGACTTCTTCGGCTGTGGCGTTGCTGTAAATCCGATTCAATATTTTTAAGTGGATATTAGAAAAAAAAGCTCCTTTTCGGGAGCTTTTGATTTAATCTATTTAACGAATGTTTAGGGCTTCACCGTCATCTTAAACACTTTCAGCTTTTCCTTTTTCCCCCTGTTTACCTGTACCAGATAATTTCCCGGCGTCAGTGTACCGCCCAGATTTATGTTGACAGTGTTCTGTTTTGGCAGTAAATTCTGGTGTAATACCCTGCCCGCCATGTCATATATAATCACCGTGCAGCGTTCTTTCCCTAAAATATTTCCGCTAAGGGTAAAGTTTCCGTTATTGGGGTTGTCGTACAACTGTAAATCAGCGGCAATATCCGCTTCCGCCGTTCCCATGCCGGCAATAAGATCAAAACGCGCCAAAAAACTGTTCGTAAATGTAGAATTATTATTGGGAGATAGTTCCGTTTGGTAAGCATCCGGCGTCGCAATGTCCTGCGTTGCAGTGGTGGCACCGTAAAGATAGAACGTATCTGTGCCCATTGCCATAATCCCAATTGCCGAAATGTTCACATTAGAATTATTGCCGGGTCCGCCATAGTATGAGCACCACTGCTGGTTGCCGTCAATATCAAATTTGGCAAAGAAAAGATTATCTGCACCGACAGCATTATTGGGTTTAGTTGACTTAAAGGCACCCGGCGTAGCAATATTGTTGCCTTCGCCGCTTGCGGAGCCAGCAATGTATATATGGTTGCCTGCTAATGAAATCGGATTGGTCCCCAAAATACCTTCAAAACCGTCACTCCCAAAGTAAGTTCCCCAAATCCGGTTGCCATCCAGCGACAAGCGTGTCAGGAATAAATCGCTAGATCCGGTAACCTGGGTCTTAAAAGCACCGGGCGTGGCAAAATAAAAATCATTATTACCACCAAAATAAAATTGATTGCCTAGTAGAAAAACCCCGTTTGCGCTGGCCTGTATTCCGGTTATAGCAAAAGTTGACAACATCGCCGGATTTCCGATATAGGTTCCCCAGATGCGGTTTCCGGTAGCCGTATCCATTTTCAACAGTGCTTCATACGCTTTGGCTGGCTGTCATGTTCCGGGCGTGGCGAGGTTCGTGTGTGCAGGATTCACATCGTGGGCTGTGACGATGTACAGGTGGTTGTTATAATAGGCTAAATCTCTTACAGCCGAAACCGGCAAATAGCTTGCCCACTGCAGCACTCCGCTTGCATTGAGTTTGGCAACATACCCATTATTTGCAGGCGTGCCGTTACTTCCCGGAGGGTAATATAATTCAAAATTTGGTCTGAAAGTGCCTGCGGTAGCAAGGCCCTGTTGAATTTTTGTATCTCCTGTCACATAAATATTATCTGCCTCATCCTGCACGAAACGTAAATTTCCAACTTCCTCCGGTATAAAAGTGCTCCAAAGCACATTTCCCAGGCCATCTTTCTTGTACAGCATACTGTGATTATGGTATCCGGGAGCATGCGGATCTGCAGGATACCAGGTGTTGGGTGTTCCACTACCGGATAAATTAGCTGTAGAATTTTTATAATGCAGGCTTTTCCCTGTAGAATCGAAGCCGATCTGATAATCCCAGATTGGATAATTAGTACCTGACTGCACGGAATAGGAAGAAGTTACGATATTACTCCCGATAAAAGACCCCTGCAACAATTCTCCAATGCTATTTATATTAACTTGCTGCCCACCGGGAGTAATAAATTGATTATAGTAAGAAGCAGGAAAATTAGGCTGGGAAAAGGCAACATTAGATAATATATGCACCTGATCAGGAATAAGAGGATTTATGAAAATCCCTCCATTTGTCAACCCTCCCTCGGCAAAAGAATTAGCCGGTCCGTAATAGGTGCCCCACGTTCTTTGATACTCGAAGGTTTGTGCTGCTGCTGAAAAGGAAATGAGCAAACAAATAAGTAGTGCTTTTGTTTTCATATCTCAATTTTTACTTATAAATTTAATGCTTTTAGTACAAATAATTTAACTACTTCCAAAATACATTAATAATTAACATAAAATTTCCTGTAAACGATGTAAAAACAAAAAAAGCCCGGCAGAAATTCTGACGGGCTTCTATCATTATTCAATGAAAATTATCTCTGATCCATTGGAACATAATCTCTTTTTGCAGCTCCCTGGTAAACCTGTCTCGGTCTTCCGATCGGATCACCTTTCAGACGCATTTCTTTCCATTGTGAAATCCATCCCGGAAGTCTTCCCAATGCGAACATCACGGTAAACATTTCTGTAGGAATTCCCAGTGCTCTGTAGATAATACCCGAATAGAAGTCAACATTCGGATAGAGTTTTCTTTCTACGAAATACTCATCTTCCAGCGCAACTTTCTCGAGCTGCATTGCGATATCAAGCGCTTTATCATCGATTCCCAGTGCATTCAGGATATCGTCTGCCGCTTTCTTGATGATTCGTGCTCTCGGATCGAAATTTTTGTAAACACGGTGTCCGAAGCCCATCAAACGGAAATTATCTTCCTTATTTTTAGCTTTTTCTACATATTTCGCTACATCGCCGCCGTCGCCTTCAATCAGTTCCAGCATTTCGATAACCGCTTGGTTTGCACCACCGTGAAGTGGCCCCCAAAGTGCAGAAACACCTGCAGAAATTGAAGCAAAAAGCCCGGTATGCGCGGAGCCTACCATTCTTACAGTTGACGTAGAGCAGTTCTGCTCGTGATCTGCGTGAAGAATCAACAGTTTATCCAGTGCAGAAACTACTACCGGATCGATTTCGAAATCGCGGTTTGGCATTCTGAACATCATTCTGTAGAAATTTTCCACATAATTCAGATTGTTGTCTCCGTGATTCAGTGGTAATCCCTGTGTTTTTCTGTACGTCCAGGCTGCAAGGTGTGAAAATTTAGCAATCAGCATTTCTGCAGCGTGGTCCAGATCATCCTGTGATTTTACGTCCACAGCTTTTGGATTGAATGCCGTAAGTGCAGATGTAAGTGAAGCAAGAACACCCATTGGATGCGCAGAACGCGGGAAAGCGTCCATAATCTTCTTCATTTCCTCCGCTACATAATTGTATTTCTTGATATTGCTCTCAAATTTTGTAAACTGATCCGATGTAGGCAGCTCTCCGTGAAGTAACAGGTACATTACTTCTGAAAAGTTAGATTCTTCTGCGATCTGTTCAATTGGGTAACCTCTGTAATACAGTTCCCCCTGATCTCCATCAAGATACGTAATCTCACTGATTGTCGCGCCGGTATTTTTATAACCAAGATCCATGGTAATAAGACCGGTCTGGTCTCTGAGTTTTGAAATATCTATTCCTCTGTCGCCTATTGTACTTTCTACGATCGGATATTCAAACGCTTTTCCGTCGTAATTAAGTACTACTTTGTTATCTGCCATATTCTTCAAAAAAATTTTTGTTAAATTTAAGGAAATCCTCTCTGATAATCAAAAAAGATGAGAGGACGTTGGTATTTTTTTTCTATGATTGCTATTGCGATTTTCCAATAGTCTGAATTGGGGAAGGAAGAAAAAAGATAGATTTCTTTCGCACACTTTCACTGAGCTCTGCTTTTTAATTCAATACGATATCGATATGCTTGTCACCTCTTTGAAATTTTACATTTCGCGGACCTTTTTTATTTCCCATATATTCCTGTAGAGTACAAAATTCGGAATCAGATAAACTTGTTGCATCAATTGAGTCGACCTGTATAAGCTGATCGCCAATTTTTAGTTTTTTAAAATTTTTATCATCATCCCACAAAAAACAAAGTTCAATTTTACTATCATCTTTTTGAGATCTACATAATCCGAACGAATCTAATTTATCTGATTTTACTTTAGAAGAGAATTCATTACCAAAAGCCATTTCCATTTTCGAAAAGTTCAAAATTAAATTATCACTCAATAAAATTCCCTGTCCTAGCAGAGGTTTGTCATGGCTCACTATTATATTATAGTTTTTCAAAGTAAGCTCACCAAGCGATATACTTTTTACACTTGCCTTTCTTACTTCGTCTGCAGCGACTTTCCCATGCACTGTTTGAAACGCAATCCCGCTTCCCTTATTTAGTTTATTGTAATCCTTAAAGATCGCCTTATACACTGATGCAGATAAAATTAACCCCGAAGTGGCGCCCAAATCAACACCTGCGTAAAATTCTTTATTGTCAATATTCATTTTTGCTAATGGAAAATAACTATCTGCCCATTGTATCTCAATTGGTCTGCTGAAACCGGTATATGGATAAGGAGAATCAGAAAAATAGAGTCTTTTTTCATCCTTTATCAATTTCCAGTTAAGTTTCTTTAGAACATTCATACCTAGGATACCATCTATTTTTACACAGGAGGCCTCGCTAACATCTTGCAAATCCAACTTAATAAAAGAAAAATCTTTGAATAAATTATTTTCTAATGAAAAATCAATTTTGAACAATTCAGCTTCTTTTTGTGAGCCGATGAGATTGTCTGTATTAACTTTAAGATCAAGAGACTGGCTTGCAGCTACCTTTGTATCTATAGCCGAAATAGTAAATCCTGAATCTACAAGAAACGTATACTCCTTCTCATCCATCCATACTTTTACAAACATACCACTCTTAAGGTCTTCAACAAGTACTGTACTTTCATTAGAACTTTTCAAGTGAATTGCGCCAGATAAAAAGGCATCGTTTATTGTAATCTTTTTTGCATCAGGGTTCTGCGAAAAAAGTATACTATAAAAAATGAAGCAAAAAATATATAACAGTTTTTTTTTCATAGTTTTATCTATAAAAGATCAAAAGTTATAAACTTATCTTTTAATCTTAAACGCATCCATTCCAGGGAAAATCGCCGTATCACCAAGCGCTTCTTCAATTCTCAGCAACTGGTTGTATTTCGCCATTCTGTCTGATCTGGAAGCTGATCCGGTTTTAATCTGGCCGCAGTTTGTTGCAACAGCAAGATCTGCAATCGTAGAATCTTCTGTTTCACCTGATCTGTGTGACATTACCGCCGTATATTTATTGTGCTGAGCCATTTGAACAGCATCCATGGTTTCTGTAAGCGATCCGATCTGATTAACCTTTACCAGAATTGAATTTCCGATGCCTTCTTTAATTCCTCTTGAAAGTCGCTGAACGTTGGTCACAAATAAATCATCGCCTACAAGCTGAACGCGGTCGCCTACTTTATCTGTCAGCATTTTCCAGCCTTCCCAGTCATCTTCATGCATTCCGTCTTCAATAGAGATGATCGGATATTTTGCAACGAGTTCCGCGAGATAAGAAACCTGTTCTGAAGAGCTGAACTGTGCTGCATCTTCCGTCTGGAACTTTCTGTAATCGTAAGTTCCGTTTGTGTAAAATTCAGAAGCTGCGCAGTCCAGAGCGATCATCACGTCGTCACCCGGTTTGTAACCGGCCTTTTCAATTGCCTGAAGCAAAGTATCGAGTGCATCTTCGGTTCCGCTGAACGTTGGCGCAAAACCACCTTCATCACCAACGGCTGTAGACAAACCTCTGTCGTGCAGAATTTTCTTCAGATTGTGGAAAATTTCGGTGCCTTTTCTTAAAGAATGTGAGAAGGAATCCGCTTTTACCGGCATTACCATAAATTCCTGGAAAGCAATTGGCGCATCGGAATGCGAACCACCGTTAATTACATTCATCATCGGAACCGGCAGCGTATTAGCGTTAACGCCGCCTACATATTTGTAAAGCGGCATTCTCATTTCGGTTGCCGCTGCTTTCGCCGCTGCCAATGAAACTCCAAGAATTGCATTTGCACCCAGACTTCCTTTATTGTTAGTACCGTCCAGTTCGATCATGATCTGATCGATCAGATTTTGATCGTAAACCGGCAGACCGACAAGTTCCGGAGCAATTACTTCGCGGACATTTTCTACAGCTTTCTGTACACCTTTTCCCATCCAGTCCGAACCGCCGTCACGCAGTTCCACAGCTTCGTGTTCACCGGTAGAAGCACCGGAAGGAACTGCAGCGCGGCCCATTGCACCGCTTTCTGTAAATACGTCAACTTCTACTGTGGGATTTCCACGGGAATCAAGAATCTGTCTTGCTTCAATGTACGAAATGTAGCTCAT
>JAEWOS010000027.1 GCA_023460855.1 Bacteroidota bacterium
ATCATCCTATTCCTAATAATATGATTGTGCCTTTAAGTGGCTGGAAATTCAGCGAAATACCAATCCCGATAGATTCTTCAGAATTAAAAGATTACTATGAAGAATTGGGCATGAACTAAAAATGCAAATTTCTTATCCTGATCCCGCTCTCCGAAGTCTCCTGACTTGGGCGCACAGTAAGTAGAAGTGCAGATTTCTTTTTGAAATGGCTCAAAGACAGGAAACTGTGCCACGGAGCTTCCTCATACTTTTGTAACCCTGCATTTCCAATTGATTTCAGTATTTTTGTGATTCTCTAAAATGCATGCACGATATTATTCAGCTTTTACCGGATCATGTTGCGAACCAGATTGCCGCAGGCGAAGTGGTGCAAAGACCTGCGTCCATCGTAAAGGAACTGCTGGAAAATGCGATTGATGCAAACGCCACGAAAATAGAACTCATCGTAAGAGATGCGGGAAGAAACCTGATTCAGGTGGTGGACGACGGCAACGGAATGACCGAAACCGATGCAAGAATGGCTTTTGAAAGACATGCCACTTCTAAAATAAGAACCACAGACGATATTTTTAGAATTTCAACCAAAGGATTTCGCGGCGAAGCGCTTGCTTCCATTGCAGCTGTTGCGCAGGTGGAACTGAAAACGAAAGTAAAAGAAGCTCCGGTTGGCACCAATATATATATCGAAGGCGGCGGACTGCAGTTTCAGGAGCCGGTGCAAACTGCAGAAGGTTCCAATTTTCTTGTGAAAAACCTCTTTTACAACGTTCCCGCAAGACGGAAATTCCTGAAAAACAATAATATAGAGTTCCGTCATATTATCGATGAATTTCAAAGGGTCGCACTGGCTCACGAAAATATCGAATTTTCGCTCTTCCATGATGATGAACCGGTCTTCAGACTTCGGGCAGGAACTCCATTACAGAGAATACTCGAAATTTTTGGACGCAAACTTCAGCCTTTGCTCATCCCGGTAAAGGAAGATTTAGGATGGGTTCAGCTTCACGGATATGCTGCAAAACCGGAAGGTGCCAAGAAAGTGCGCGGCGAACAGTTTCTGTTTGTAAACGGCAGATATTTCCGGAGCCCTTACCTCAACAAAGCGGTTCAGGAAGCATTTGAAGGGCTGCTGCTTCCCGGTTATATTCCTACATTTTTTCTGTTTCTGGAAATGGATCCGGAAAAAATTGATGTAAACATTCATCCGCAGAAAACGGAAGTGAAATTTGAAGACGAGCATCTTATTTTTGCTCTGGTGCGCTCTACAATCAAGAAAGCACTCGGAATTTATAATATTTCGCCCAGCCTGGATTTCGACCGGAACCCAAAAGCCGATGAAATATTCCGCACTGACCAGAATGCTTCGCCGGGAAAATTTAAAATGCCGGAGATTTCGGTTGACAGAAACTACAACCCGTTCCAGGAAGAAAAACAGGTAAAACAGGCTGAAATTCAGAATCTTGCTGAGATTTACCACCATAACATCGCGGCAGCACCATCCCGAATCAATCTTTTTGAAGATGAAGATTTTGAAGAAGATCTGATGAGGCTTCCGAACGGTTACTGGATTTTCAACAAAGGAGAAAAATCCCTGGTTCTGGATTTGGGCCGAATGCACCGCCTGATCACTGCCGAAAATAACAAAGGACCGGCACGCAGCAACAAATCGCAGCCACTATTGTTCTCGCTGGAATACCACATGAACGAAACAGAAAAAAATAAGTTCCGTTCCATAAAAAAATATCTGCCCGAACTCGGTTTTGAATTCAGCACCGCGCACGAGAATGTACTCAGGATTGATGCAGTTCCGGAAGGTCTGAAAGAAACCCAGGTAATGAAATTTCTCGAGCACCTGTTTGAAATTCTGGAATACCGAACCGAAGAAGATTTCCTGCGGTTTTACGATCAGCAGTGGAACAGAATGCAGAGCAAATCCAGGTTCGATTTCCTGTATAAATCTGATGCTGAACAGGTTATACGTGATTTCAGCGAACTGGGTTTTCCTGAATATCTTCCCAACGGTAAACGCTGCTATTACGAACTGCCGCTGGATGAACTAAAAAATAAATTTTAAATGTTCCGACAACTTACACCGATCACCCGAAATATCATCATCGCCAATGTACTGATTTATCTCGCTTCGAATTTTTTACCGTGGCTGAGACTTTACGAGATATTTCCCGCCTACTATATCGGATCTCCAAATTTTGACTTCTGGCAGATTTTCACCCATATGTTTATGCACGCTCCGATCTATTCTTCAATCGGGATCATGCACATTCTGTTCAATATGGTGACACTCTGGAGTTTTGGTCCCGTGCTCGAGCAAACCCTGCAGCAACAGCGTTTTTCTGCACTTTATTTCCTGAGTGGCATCGGCGCATATGCACTGAACTGCGCGTGGAATTTCTACGAGATAAGTTCCGGAGCTGATGTGGACATGATAAACAGCATTCCTATGGTTGGTGCTTCCGGTGCAATTTTTGGCGTGGTAGCAGCTTTTTCAACGCTGTTTCCGGATGCCAAGCTGTATTTTATGTTTATTCCGTTCGGAATCAAGGCGAAATATCTTCTGCCGATTATTATCGTTGTTTCGCTTTACCTCGGATTCAGTGGAGATATGGGAGGAATTGCGCATTTTGCACATATCGGAGGCGCAATCGTAGGATTTTTGATGGCAAGATCGTTCCGCAATAACCGATTCCGCATCAACTAAAATGAAGTTGATTCGCAGCCTGCTTACTGTCTGCCACGTGATCGTGATCGCACTGTTGCTGGCAAATTTCCTGAATGCATGGATCGCACCCGGCACTTTCAGCAAACTGAATTTTCTTTCGCTGGCTTTTCCCGGACTGATGATTGCCAATTTCTTGCTGCTTATCATCTGGATTTTTGCAAGGAAAAAAAGATTTTTTGTGTTTGTTGTGGTTTCCCTGCTGTTTTATTATCCCGTAAAAAGATGGGTTAATTATTCTTTTGTAAAACCATCTGAAAAGAAAACGATCAGAATTGTAAGTTTCAACTGTAAACTGACTACAGATTCAAGACGTCAGCAAATTGAAGAATATTTAGCAGGCGAGGATTTTGACATCATCAATCTGCAGGAAGCGAGCGTAGTGAAACCGAAATCGAAACTGCCGTATTCTTACGAAGATGAGCTGCTGATGGCGACTTACAGCCGCTATAAAATTGTAGACCGGAAAGTGGTTCTCAATTCAGAAGAGGACCGGCAAAGCTACGCCATACAAACCGATATAGAAATTGACGGCAAAATAATCCGGATTTTCAACATACATCTAAGTTCGTTCTTTTTTAACAAAGACATGCTGTATCCCGAAGAACAGGCCGTAGCCAATCAGCAGAAAATTATCGACATTTACAGAACACTGGAACCGGGATTCCTGAAGCATGAAGAGCAACTCAAAGTGATTACCAAAGCAATCCGGAATTCACCCTATCCCACGATAGTTACCGGTGATATGAATGCGGTGCCGAATTCTTATGAATATTACCGGATTTCCGAAGGACTAAAAGATGCTTTTGTAACTGCCGGCAAAGGTTTTTCTGCCAGTTTTTACGATTATAAGATTCCGATCACCATCGATTATATTTTTACCTCTGAAGAATTGCAGGCAACGAAGTACGATGTGAAAAGAAATGTCCGGATTTCTGATCATCATCCGGTCGTTGCTGAGATTCAACTAAATTTTTAGTTTATGAGAAATTTTTTTCTAATAATATTGTTCACAGCAGCACTTTCCTGTTCAAAAAAACAACCTGTTGCAACTGCAGAAGACACTTACACAGAACTGAAATACGATACAACTGCTGTCGATTCATTTTCAGAAGGTGCCATTTCGGTAGATGTTGCGAATGAAATCCGACGTTCTTCCAAAGCATATCAGGATTCCCTGAGGGCTGCGGCAGAAGCGCTGGAAAAGGAGCGTCTTGAACAGGAACTGAAAGCTAAAGAAGAAAAAGCCAAAGCCGACGAAGCGAAAAAGGAGCAAGAAAAAGAGAAAAAAGCTGCCGAAACCAAAAAAGCAGCAGAACGGCCTGTTTCGCAGGAACCTAAGAACGAATAAAACTTACATCGAACCGTTGAGTTCCAGGAGCGGATCGATATACTGCCTGTCATTGGAAAGTCGCGGAACTTTATTTTGTCCGCCCAGTTTTCCTCTGTTTTCCATCCACCGGTAAAAAAGTTTTGGCTGTGCGGAATGAACTACCGGTCTTTTCAGCGTCATATCATTATATCTCTTGGCCTCGTAATCGGAATTCAGCGATTTTAAATTCTGATCGAACACATCGACAAATAAATCGATGTTTTCGGGTTCCCGGGAAAATTCGAAAATCCATTCATGCGCTCCGCTTTCGTTTTGCTGCATAAAAATCGGAGCTCCAGTATAATCGCTGACCATCGCACCGGATTCCTCGCAGGCTTTTGCCAGAGCAGTTTCCACATTGTCGATCATCAGCTCTTCGCCGAATGCATTGATATAATGTTTCGTTCTGCCGGAAACTTTTATACGATAAGGATTTGTAGATGTAAAAATCACCGTATCACCAATCAGATAACGCCAGAGTCCGCCATTGGTTGTAATCAGAAGCGCATAATTTTTCGCTGTTTCCACTTCATTCAACGCAAGCACACGTGGATTTTCGGAATGAAATTCCTCCATCGGAATAAATTCATAGAAAATGCCATAATCCAGCATCAGAAGCAGCTCGCAGCTATCCGCCAAATCCTGAATTCCAAAAAATCCTTCGGAAGCGTTGTAAATTTCATAGTACCTGATGTCTTTACCAATTACCTGACGGTACTGATCACGATAAGGCGTAAAACTGATTCCGCCGTGAAAAAAAACTTCCAGATTTGGCCAGACCTGTGCGATAGACTGTGCTCCGGTTTCCTCCAAAACTTTCTGCAGCAGGATCATCATCCAGCTTGGAACACCGGTGAGACTTCCGACATCCGCATTTCGTACTTCAGTTACAATTGCTTTCAGTTTGGATTCCCATTCCGACATCAGCGAAACTTTACGGCTCGGTGTCGCGGTTATTTCCACCCAAAAAGGCAGATTATCGATCAGAATAGCAGAAAGGTCTCCCACTTTCGTGTTGAATTCTTCCGACAATTCCGAACTTCCGCCAAGTCTCAGGTTTTTATTTGAGAAAAGCTGATTGTCCGGGTGGTTATTCGCGTAAATGGCAACAAGATCTTTGCCTGCCTTGAAATGGCATTCCTCCAAACTTTCCTGCGTAATAGGAATATACTTGCTTTTAGCGTTTGTGGTTCCGGAAGATTTGGCAAAATTCCTGATTTGTCCGGGCCAGAACACATCTTTTTCGCCCTGTCTTGCACGCTCGATATACGGCTCAAAATCTTCATAGGTAACAATCGGGACTTTATTCTGGAAATCCTGGTAACTCGAAATGGAACTGAACCCGTATTTCTGGCCGTACACGGTATTTTCAGCGTGGAACAACTGCGAAAAAAGAATTCCCTGCTGTGTTTCTGCGGGATTTTTTATAAAGTTCTGAATCTGATCTATTCGCTGTTTAATAAACCAATTCACTACAGAATTGAACAGTGCTTTCGTGGCCATAACAGACAAATATAAAAATTTTGACCGAAATTTTCAGACAAAATCCATACAAAAAAAGCACTAAAAAAGCCTGTACTATCACAGTACAGGCTCATTTTCTAAACAGTGCTGATTAACAGTACTCGTCATAAGCTGCCTGCAGATTTGCAGCTATTGCACCGGCAGGATTTCCTTCAATATGGTGACGCTCAAGCATATGAACGAGTTCGCCGTCTTTGAAAAGGGCAACACATGGTGAACTTGGCGGAAACGGCGCAAGATGTTTACGCGCTTCGTTTACTGCATCGGTATCAAAACCGGCAAAAACAGTCGTAAGATGATCCGGTTTTTTTTCTCCGGTCAGCGAAAAAATAACTCCCGGTCTCGCTGCACCTGCTGCGCAACCGCAAACCGAGTTAATCATCAAAAGCGTTGTGCCTTCCGTATTCAGTGCAGAATTTACGGCTTCCGCGGTTGTAAGGTCTGTAAAACCTTTATCTGTAAGTTCAGCCTTCATCGGCATTACTAATTCTTCAGGATACATAATATAATATTTAAGGTTATTTAAAAATTGTGGAACAGCAAGGCTGTAATCAACGCAAATTTACATAATAAATACTGCAGATTATTCCACTTTACATTTTATTAAAACTGTTCCAAAAAATGACGGCGCGACAAAATGGCAAAACGGAAGCCCGAAACAAAACGCTCCGGGCTTCCAAAAATCAAATCGATATACAATAATAGAATATCCTGAAATAAACTGCTGACTTTAAGAAGACAGCATTTTTTTGGCCATTTCGGAAATAGACTTCCCGTCTGCTTTTCCGGCCAGTTTTTTCGACGCAGACCCCATCACTTTTCCAATATCTTTCATTGATTCTGCACCGGTTTCGTCAATAATTGCCCGTATTTCCCGCTCAAGTTCTTCTGCTGAAAGCTGTTCCGGCAAAAATTTGCTGATGACTTTCATCTGCGCATCTTCCACTTCTGCAAGATCGCTTCTGTTCTGCGCGGTAAACTGATCAAAAGATTCTTTTCTCTGCTTGATCATCCGCTGAAGAATCGCAATTTCCTGCTCTGAAGATACTTCCGCACCTTTCGCTTCTGTTTTCAGCAGCAAAATTTGGGATTTCACTGCCCGCAATGCATCAAGAGCCGTTTTGTCCTTTTCGCGCATTGCTGTTTTTATCGCTTCGTTAATGGTATTTTCTAAACTCATGATCTAAAATTCTGAATTTCACACAGATTATTAATCCACATCCTTGTTCAGGAAACGGTTTGCGCGGATCTGCATTTCTCCGTCCTTATTTTCGGATAAGAAAGAATTGATTCGCTGCTCCGACGCATTCTGACCGTCGATGGCGATATTTTTTCTTTTGAAAGCCGGAACTTTTTCGAACTCATTTTCAGTATCATTTACCTGGTACCTGGAATTAAATTCTTTCAGTTTATTTCTGCGCTCCATTGAACGCTGCTCGTCGCGGGTTTTCTCCACGAAAGTAAACTCCTTTTCTTTAACCGGAATTTCCTGAACAGGTTCCTTAGTTTCTTCAATTTCCTCTTCAGCGACAGCTTCCACCGGTTTCTCTGTGATTTCCGCTGCTTTTTCAACCTGATTCTGAACCGGTTCCTGCTTAATTTCCGAAAAAGTTTCGCTGATTACTTCCTTCGGTTCATTAATCGGTTCGTTTACGAAAAAACTGAATTCCACTTCCTTTTCTTCGGAAAAATTCTGCAGAGTAGATGTTTTTTCTTCTTCAGGAGTACCGAACTTCGGAAGTTCCTCAGTTTCGAAGGTGAAACTTTCCGCTTCAAGATTATTGCCTTCCGCCTTTTCCTCGAACGAGAACAGATTGTATTCGTTTCGGTCGTCGCCACCAAAATTTTCCAGTTCCTGAGCTGTGCTGTTGTCTTTTTCTACAACTTTAAACTCCGTTGCATTTTGTCCGGTTGTTTTCGCAGCAGAACCCTGAAAAGTTCCCGCATCCTCATCTGCATCAAGACGGAAAACATTTTTAGATTCCGTTTTTTCAACTGCCGGTGCTTCATCCGCTGCAAAACTCGATTTGAAAGGCGATTCTCTTTGCTCCGCGGAATCGGTAAGGCTGAATTTTATTTTTTCTGTAACACCTGCGTGTTTATTGTTGTCTTTTGCAAAACCTGTCGCAATAACCAGCACTTTTATGGCATCGCCAAGTTCAGCATCTGTTCCCACACCGAAAATGATGTTTGCTGTGTTGCCTGCCTCGCTCTGAATATAATCGTTAATCAGGCCGATTTCGTCCATAGTTGCTTCAGCAGATTCTTCATCGCCGGACTGTATTAAGAGCAGGACATCTTTAGCGCCTGTAATTTTGTTGTCATTCAGCAACGGGGAATCCAGTGCTTTTCTCACCGCTTCTTCCGCACGTTTTTCACCGGTTGCAACGCCGGTTGACATTAATGCGGTTCCGGAATTCTGCAGAACAGATTTGGCATCACGGAAGTCGATGTTGATTGTAAACGGCGCCGTAATTACTTCTGCCATTCCTTTCGCAGCATTGGTAAGAACCTCATCTGCTTTGGAGAAACCCTGCTTGAAGCCGAGATTTCCGAACTGCTGACGAAGTTTATCATTATTGATTACAATGAGTGAATCAACATTATTTCTTAGTTTATCCAGTCCGTTTTCAGCCTGGTCAAGTCTTCTCTTACCCTCAAAACTGAAAGGAACTGTGACGATACCTACGGTAAGAATCCCCATTTCCTTTGCAATTTTTGCAATGACAGGTGCCGCTCCGGTTCCGGTTCCGCCGCCCATTCCTGCAGTGATAAAGACCATTTTTGTATTCTGACCAAGTGCAGCCTTGATGTCGTCGATACTTTCGATTGCTGATTTTTCGCCAACTTCAGGATCTGCACCTGCGCCTAAACCTTCCGTAATTGATACACCCAGCTGCACTTTGTTTGCTACCGGATTATTATCCAGTGTCTGTGCATCTGTGTTACAGATAATGAAATCTACCCCGTGAATTCCTTTTTCGTACATGTGCATCAGCGCGTTGTTTCCACCGCCTCCAACACCGATTACTTTTATGATTGATGAGTTTCCTTTCGGCAAATCGAATGAAAAACCCTGTGTTCCGTTATTATCCATGATATTATTGCTTATGTGTTTTAAAAATATTGTTAATTCCTGACCTATTCCACTTCTTCAAAAAACTTCTTGACTTTTTCCATGAGCGACTGTCCGAATGTAAGGCCTCTCTTTTCTCTTGCAGGAGTTTCTGCTTCTACTTCTTCGGTGCGCATTGCAGATTCTGAAAGCGTTTCGTTCTTATCTGAAACTTCCACCGCGTTTTCCGGAGCGTTTTCTATTTCCTCATCGCTCGTCAGTGGTTTTCTGTCGCGGATCTTAAGACTTTCCATCAACAATCCGATTGAAGTAGCGTATTCCGGACCTTTCAGATGCTGGTTTTTGTCATTTGCCACATATTCATTGGCGAAACCGATTCTGCTGTCGAAACCTGTTGTAAAATTGGCAAGCTGTCTCAAATTTCTAAGATTGGACCCACCGCCCGCAAGCACGATACCGGCAATCAGTTTCTTTTTCTGTTCAAAGGCGCCGTACGCTTTCAGTTCAGTATTTACCATTTCGAGAATCTCTTCCACTCTGGCTCCGATAATCTGCGCCAGAGTTTTCAGAGAGATTTCCTTGTCGGCTCTGCCGTGAAGTCCGGGAATTGTAACGAAAGTGCTTTCCTTCTCCATATCCGGAAGTGCGGAGCCAAATTTCACCTTCAGCTGCTCGGCATGTTTTTCGATGATGGAGCATCCTTCCTTGATGTCTTCGGTGATAATTCCGCCACCGTAAGGAATTACGCAGGTGTGACGGATAATGTTGTCTTTAAAAATAGCAATATCTGTAGTTCCGCCACCAATATCGATAATTGCGACACCCGCTTCTTTTTCTTCTTTTGTGAGTACTGCTTCAGAAGAAGCAAGCGGTTCCAGCGTAAGCGCTTCCATTTCCAGACCGGCTTCCTGAACACAACGTGCAATATTTCTGATGCTGGACATCTGCCCAACCACTACGTGAAAATTTGCCTCAAGTCTTTTACCGTGCATTCCGATCGGTTCGTGAATTTCGCCTTCGCTGTCCACTTTATATTCCTGCGGAAGCACGTGGATAATTTCCTCGCCCGGAAGCATCACGAGTTTTTTTACCTGATTTTTCAGAATATCGATATCATCCTCTGTAATATACTGTTCCGGATGTTCGCGCATGATGTAATCCGAATGCTGCAAAGAACGGATATGCTTTCCCGCAATTCCTACAGTTACTTTGTGTATCATCACTCCGGAACTGTTCTGCGCTTCGGCAACAGCCGTTTTGATGGAATCGATGGTTTGTGCAATATTATTCACAATACCTTTGTGTACGCCCAGGCTCCGGGCTTTACCCATGCCCATCACTTCAATTTTTCCGTGAGCGTTTCTGCGGCCTACAATGGCAACAATCTTTGTTGTGCCTATGTCCAGCCCTACTGAATACTCTTGATTTTCCATTTTTATGTCGATTTGATTTTTTTAAATTCTGCTTTTATTTTCTGTATCTGTGTTTTCTTTATCTGTTCGTTGTTGAAGCCGATCTGTTCGCTGCAACAGACTGTTTCTTCACCGCATTGCTTCTTGCGATGATCTCGGGGATTTTTGCAAGTTCTTTTGCACCTACTGCAAGAATGCTGTCATTCTCCTCAAAATTCGGATTCAGCGTCGTAACAATCTGATTATCATACTTCACTGAAATTTTCGAATACTTTTCCGGCGACTGGTAAACCAGGTATTTCTCAACAAAGGTTTTAAAGCCTTTCACCTTGAAATAGATATTATCGAGATCTCCGATTTCCACCTTGAAATTTCCTTCGCTCGTGAGCAGATTGTAATTGCTGCCGGACTTTGAAACTCCGATGAAATATTTCTTGCTGAAATCATCCGCGTTAATCTTGTCTATTAATTCTGCAAGTTTTACATATTCTGAACGCTGCACATTTCCGGTAACGAGCATTGTAGGATGCGAATAGATTTTAGAAATCGGGAACTCGCGGCCTTTCCGGTCCACATAAAAATCCTGACCGTTCTTATTCAGCCGGAATGCCGGAATTTTCTGCACGATGTCCACATTGAGTTTACCGTTCAGGTTCAGATATACATTTGAACTGTCCACCGACGGAAAATTATTCACTTCTTTTTCCAGTTTCGGAATATCGATATTCCCGATTTTATTCTCCGGGTTGAATTCCGTGATGAACTTCCGTACATTCTTCTCATCAATGAAATATACCTTTTCACTGTTTTCCGGATACACCAGATTGATAGACACTTCTTTCATTGGCGTCTCGCTGAAGCGCTGCAGAGAGAAACTCAGCAAAAACCCGAAGATTATTACCGTCGCTGCGATTTTCAGTATGCGCCATTTATTTTTCATTTCTATTCTGTCGTCTGTTTCTTTTTAATTCGTTCTATTGCTCAGCCACTGATTCAGGGGATCATAAAGTGTGTCGATGTTTCCCGCTCCAACTGTCAGCAGAATGTCGAATTCTTTACTTTTAATTTTTTCCAGTGCCTCATCAAGTGTTGATAATTCTTTATTTTGATGAACAGTTTTTTCCAGTAGCCATTCAGAAGTAATTCCTGTGAAATTTTCCTGAAGTTCGCGCGCCGGATAAATATCCAGTAAAATCAGTTCATCACTGTTTGCCAGGCTTTCAGCAAAACCATCTGCGAAATCCCGCGTGCGGCTAAAAAGATGCGGCTGAAACACCACCAGCAGTTTCTTACCCGGATAAAACGTTCTGATCGAGCTTAAAACAGCATTCAGTTCCGTTGGATGATGCGCGTAATCGTCGATATAAACTTTTCCGTTTTCGAAGATATGTTTCGTGTATCTTCTTTTAATTCCTTTGAATGAGGAAATACCCTTTTTAAGAGTCTCAAAATCAACACCTAAACTATTCAGCAAAGCAATTGCTGCCACGGCATTTTCCACATTGTGAATTCCGGGAATCTGCCAGCTGAAATCACTGATTTTTTCCACTCCCTTATGGAAATCGAAATAAATTCTGTCGCCTTCCATTCTCAGGTTATCAGCGTAAAATTCCGCAGGTTCATTTACGGCATAGGTTCTGGCTTTTCTGCCAATATCGATTCCTTTACGAACAAACAGCTGACTTTCTTCTTTCACGAGCGCTGCGAATTCATTAAATCCTTGCTCAATTGTTTTAACATCCCCGTAAATATCGAGATGATCGGCATCATTGGAGGTGATTATTGCCCAGTCCGGAGAAAGATTCAGGAAACTTCTGTCATATTCATCAGCTTCCAAAACCGAATATTTGCTGCCATTGTACAGAAAATTCGACTTAAAATTTTCCGAAATTCCACCCAAAAAACACGAAAACGGCAGGTTTGCTTCCTTACACAAATGCGCAACCAAAGTAGATGTGGTGGTTTTTCCGTGCGTTCCTGCAACCGCAATACATTCTGTATTTTCGGTAATCAGACCAAGCACTTTGGCTCTCTTTACAATCTTAAAACCTTTGGATTCAAAATAATCCAGGAGCCCGAGTTTCTTAACGGCAGGCGTATAAACAATCAGCGTATCCGTTGGTGAAAAAGCAAGAATGTTGTCATCCTGTTTATCTTCAAATGTAATTTCAATTCCTTCCGATTCCAGCGCGTCGGTGAGTTTTGTCCGCGTTTTATCGTACCCTGAAACATTTTTACCGGAAGCTCTGAAGTAACGCGCAAGATTGCTCATGCCGATACCTCCGATACCGATAAAGTAAAAATTCTGATATGTATTCAGGTTAATCATTTTATTTCTAAACTCTTAACTATTTTTGAAACGATATCCTGCGCTGCATCCGGTTTTGCAAAAAATTTCAGATTCTCTGACATTTCGTTTCTCAGATTTTCATCTTCGCAGATTTCCATCAACGTGCTCCAGAATTTTCCTTTCATCTCAGTGTCTTTCACCATTCTGGCCGCATTTCTGTCAACCAGAGTCTGTGCGTTCTTTGTCTGGTGATCTTCTGCAGCAAAAGGAAACGGCACGAGAAGCACCGGTTTTTGCGCAACCTCCAGTTCCGAAATTGCAATTGCACCGGCACGCGAAACAATCACATCTGCAGCTGAATACGCCAGAGCCATATCCGAAATAAATTCTTTCAACTGCACCTGATTCTTCAGCTGTGCGATTTCCGGAAGACTGTTCAGGGATTCAAAATCCAGTTTCCCTGACTGCCATATCAACTGATATCCGCTTTCTCCTAATTTCTGCAGATTATCTTTCCACGCATTATTCAGCGTCCGGGAACCGAGAGATCCGCCGACAGATAAAATAGTCAGTTTATCATGCTGTAATCCCAGTTTTTCCTTTGCCGATTTGCGGTCTTGTAATTCGCTCACGATCTGCTGACGAATCGGATTTCCTGCAAAAACAGTTTCTGTTTCCCCAAAAAATTTTGACATTTCCGGGTATGCTGTAAATACTGCCTTTGCTTTCTTGGAAAGAAAAACATTCGTTTTACCTGGCAGAGAATTCTGTTCCTGCACAAAAACCGGAACACCCATTCTGGAAGCAACAAACAAAGCCGGTCCACTCGCAAATCCTCCTGTTCCTACAGCAAAATCAGGACTGAATTCTTTAATTAATTTGTTCGCACGTACCAGACTTGAAATTAATTTGAACGGCAGATTCAGGTTTTTCATCAGATTTCCACGGTCGAATCCCGCGATGTTGAGCCCTTCAATCCGGTAACCCGCAGCAGGAACTTTTTCCATTTCCATTTTACCGTTTGCGCCGATAAACAGAAATTCGGTATCGGGATAACGCTTCCTGATTTCGTCGGCAATAGCAACGGCAGGAAAAATATGACCACCGGTTCCTCCGCCGCTCATCAGAACGCGGAAAGGTTTATTCGTTTTATGGATGATCTGATCTGCCATCTTTATTTCTCCTTCAAAAAAAATTATGCGATATCGTTAATCTCTTCTATACTTTGTTTTTTGCCCATGCCTTCTTCATCGTACACCTGAATTCTGGAACTCACGTTCAGAACCAGACCTAACTGAAAGTACGTCACGAGCATTGAAGTTCCACCATAACTGATTAACGGCAAAGGCTGTCCCGTAACAGGAATCAAATTGACGGCTACGGCAATATTTACCGCGAGCTGCACGAAAATCATGATGCCCATTGCGAGCACGAGCAACGAGCCAAAAAATGCCGGCATTTTACTCGCGATCATCACAATGCGTATAATCATAATTAAGTACAGGGTGATCAGCATGAATGCTCCGATAAAGCCGTATTCTTCCACAATAATGGCAAAAATGAAATCTGATGCCGATTGCGGAAGCATCTGTTTCAGCGCACTTTTTCCCGGGCCCATTCCGGCGATTCCTCCGTGAACTATGGCCGCTTTCGCCTGCATCACCTGATAATTTTTTGCTTTATCGGCTTCGCTGCTTACTTCTTTGTCTTTTTTGCTGTCGAAAAACACCTCAACGCGACTCATCCAGGTATGAACCCGGTTTCCGCCGATCAGATTTGTATTCAGTGCAACCATTACAAACATTGCGGCTGCAACGGCTGAAGTCACTATAAACCCGGCAACATATTTCAGATTGAACTGCCCGATGATCAGAACTGCGATTGAGACAATGAGGATCATCAATGCGGTAGATCCGTTGTCCTTAGCTACCAAAGTAAAAATCGTAAGAATCGGCACAAAAACCATCAGGATATTCTGCCACGCCTTACGCTCCACCGTTATTTTTTTTGTGAGATAGCGGCACAGATATATAATCAGCATCAGATAGGCGAATGTGGATGGCTGAAAAGAAAACGGCGTTCCCGGTATTTTCAGCCAGCGCGAAGCACTCGCACCGTCAATCGTTTGCCCTGTAAACATCGTGAACAGAAGCAACACCGCAGAAATAATCAGCAGAATCATACTCAGTTTGCCAATATGTTCGTACCGCACAAATCCTACTGCGCGCATTACGCCGAGACCAATAATTACAAACATCATGTGCTTCAGCAAATGCGACGTGGTGGTTCCCGTATTCACGATATACTGAAGATTGGAACTCGCAGAATACACGGGAAATACAGAAAACGCCGAGATCAAAATGATCACGATCCAAAGGACTTTGTCGCCCTTCAGATATTCAAATTTGTTTTCTGCAGTTTTTTCGCTCATACGTTAGTTTGAATTGTGTTCTTCAGCTTTTGCAAGTACTTCCTGCTTAAATTTTCTTCCTCTGTCTTCATAATTGCTGAACAGATCAAAACTTGCACAGCACGGTGAAAGCAATACCGTATCTCCTTTGTCAGCAATTGATTTACAGATCATTACTGCATCTTTCATGCTTGATGTATCATAAATAAATTCCTTCTGATCCTGAAAGAAATTGATGATTTTTTGATTGTCAAGTCCTAAGCAAACTATCGCTTTTACTTTTTTCTTTACCAGTTCTTCAATTTCGGCGTAATCATTTCCTTTATCGATTCCACCAACAATCCAGACAGTGGGAGTTTTCATACTGTCCAGCGCGTAATATGCCGCATTAACATTCGTTGCCTTGCTGTCGTTGATGTATTTCACACCATCGATTTCGGCAACCTGCTCCAGTCTGTGTTCAACCGCCTGGAAAGTCATCAGCGAATTTCTGATGCTTTCATTACTGATATTCAGAATTTTACCGGCGATAGAAGCTGCGAGGCTGTTTGCCACGTTGTGGTTTCCTACCAGTGACAGTTCTTCGATGCGCATCGAAAATTCCTCACGCAGTTTTACAAAAATTTTATCTTCATCTGCATAACCTCCTTCTTTCACACGCTCCTGAATGGAAAACGGAAGCATTTTAGCCTTGATTTCAAGTTTTTCCAGCAGGTTACGGCTCATTTCATCATCTTTGTTGTAGATGAAAAAATTGTCGTTTTCCTGATTTTCTGCTATTCTGAACTTCGCGAGCGCATATTCTTCGTAGTCGTAATTATACTGGTCAAGATGATCCTGACTCAGATTCAACAGCAGTGATATAAAAGGCCTGAAGTTCTGAATATCATCGAGCTGAAATGAACTGACTTCCAAAACATAATATGCAAACTGATCATCAGCGACCTGTTTTGCGAAGCTTTTGCCGATATTTCCGCCAACTCCTACATTCAGTCCGTCATTTTTTAAAATGTGATAAATCAGTGAAGTGGTAGTGGTTTTACCATTGCTGCCGGTTACCGCGATTATTTTAGCATCTGTAAATTCCGACGCGAATTCAATTTCTGACGAAAGCCTGATTCCTTTCTGATTAATCCTGTAAATAATATCAGATTTTTTCGGAATTCCGGGAGATTTCACCACCCAGTCTGCAGCGAGAATACGATCGAGATCATGATTTTCTTCCTCAAATTCTATTCTGTTTTCTATCAGCTGTTTCCGGTAATTTTCTTTCAGCGTTCCTGCATCAGAAAGAAAAACATCCATACCCTTCTTTTTCGCAAGGTATGCTGCCCCGAATCCGCTTTCTCCACCTCCTAAAACTACTACTTTCATTTCTTTTTCCGAACTTTCTGTTACACTTTATTATCTGACTTTCAATGTGATAAGACATACAATTGCCAGCATGACTCCGATGATGATCATCCGGTTCACGATTTTGCTTTCGTGATAGCCTTCTTTCTGATAGTGGTGATGCAAAGGCGACATTTTGAATAATCTGTTATTCTGCGCATACTCCAGCCCGAATCGTTTCTTTCTGTATTTAAATACCGCAACCTGCAGCATGACCGAAATATTCTCGACCAGGAAAATACCGCACAACACGGGAATCAGGAGTTCTTTTCTTAAAATAATCGCCAGAACCGCAATAACGCCTCCCAGCATTAAACTTCCGGTATCACCCATAAAAACCTGTGCGGGATACGTATTGTACCAGAAAAATCCGATGACCGCACCAACCATTGCCACCGCAAAAATGGTGGTTTCACCCATATTCGGAAGAAACATGATATTGAGATAATCTGCAAAAATGATGTTACCCGAAACGTAGGCGAAAAAGGCCAGCGTGAGCAGAATGACGGCACTGGTTCCCGCGGCAAGTCCGTCTATTCCATCGGTAATATTCGCTCCGTTGGATACTGCTGTAATGATGAAAATAACAATAGGAATGAAAATCATCCATGCATTTTCTTCCTTTTCCTGATCGTCCATCCAGAACAGTAACTGACTGTAATCAAACTCATTATTTTTGAAGAACGGAACAGTGGATACGGTGGATTTTTCTGTAGGCATGAAATTTCTTTCCACATGGTTCCGGTTGATTTCATTTGCGTCCGCATATTTTCTTTTTACCACGATGTCCTGATGGAAATACATCGTAACACCTACAATGAGGCCGAGACCAACCTGACCTATCACTTTGAATTTTCCGCTGAGACCGTCTTTATTCTTCTTAATTTTTTTCAGATAATCGTCCACGAAGCCAATAGCTCCCATCCACAAAACTGCTGCAACCAACAGAACGATGTACACGTTGTGGAGCTGCGTAAACAGAAATACCGGAATCAATGTGGCGAGAATAATGATAAATCCTCCCATCGTTGGCGTTCCTTCTTTCTGCTTCTGACCTTCCAGCCCAAGATCTCGCACCATTTCTCCCATCTGCCTTCTGCGCAGAATATTGATGATTTTTTTACCGTAAATCATGGCAATCGTCAGCGACATCAAAACAGCAATCGCTGCTCTGAAAGAAATATATCGGAACAGATTCTGTCCCGGAATATGAATTCCCTGCGCTGTAAAATATTCGTATAGGTAATAAAGCATCTCGTTTTTCGGTTTCTAGTTTCACTTATTATTTTCCCATCAGTTTCAGAAGTTCTTCAATTACTTCCTGATCATCAAAATGATGCTTTGTTCCGTTAATTTCCTGATAATTCTCGTGTCCTTTGCCTGCAACGAGCACAATATCGCCCGGTTCTGCAAATTTTATCGCCATTTTTACCGCTTCCCTGCGATCGGGAACCGACATATATTTACTGAAGTTCTGTGCTTCAACTCCTGCTTCAATTTCTTTGATGATCTGCGCGGGGTCTTCGGTTCTGGGATTGTCTGAGGTAATTACCGCCAGCGTAGATTTCTGCGATGCAATTCTTCCCATTTCCGGACGTTTGGAATTGTCGCGATCACCGCCGCAGCCAAAAACCGTGATCAGTCTTTCATTTTTTGTACGGATTTCATTGATGCTGTCCAGTACATTTTCCAGCGCATCCGGTGTGTGTGCGTAATCCACCACGAAAAAAATTCCTGAAGGCGATTTGATGGTTTCAAATCTTCCGTGCACCCTTTTGAGTTGCGACATGGCTTTCAATACATCTTCGGCAGCGAAACCGAGTTCTACCGCAACAGCAAAAACCAGAAGCAGGTTATTCGCATTGAATTTTCCTGTCAGTGTGGTCCAGAATTCCTTTCCGTTGAAATTGAGGAGCATTCCGTTAAAATCAACTTCCAGAATTTTTCCATGATAATCAGCCATGGTTTTTAAAGCGTAGGTTACCTTTCTCGCCTCACTATTCTGCAACATGATCTGCCCGTTTCTGTCATCTGCATTTGTAATTGCGACGGAGTCAGGCTGCAGTTCATCAAAAAACCTCTTTTTAACGCGGATATACTCCGCAAATGTTTTATGATAATCCAAATGATCGTGCGTAATATTTGTAAAACCGGCCACCTTGAATTTCAAACCTTCAATTCTGTCCTGATGTACGCCATGAGAACTCACTTCCATAAACGCATATTCGCAACCTGCTTCCACAGCCTTTTTTAGAATTCTGTTCAGCGTTATTACATCGGGAGTGGTATGTGTGGAAGGCAGTATTTCATCTCCGATGCGGTATTCCACAGTTGAAATCAACGCCGATTCAAATCCTAGAATTCTGAATACGTCAAAAAGCAATGTGGAAACAGATGTTTTACCATTGGTTCCGGTAATTCCGACAAGCGACAGTTTTTCTGAAGGATTTCCGTAATAATTTGCCGCAAGCAGACCAAGTGCTTTTGATGAATTCTTCACCTGAATGTACGTAATTCCATCCTGCAGTTCTGCCGGAAATTTTTCGCAGACAATAACATTCGCACCATTTTCAATTGCCGAAGGAATGAAACTGTGGCCATCTGAAACCGTTCCTTTAACAGCAACATACACGCTGTTCTCAACAGCTTTTCTGCTGTCGAAAACCACTTCGGAAATCTGCCGGTTCATTTCTCCGGAAGTTTCCACTGTGGGAATGCGTGTGAGTAATTCTGTTAAATTCATCTAAACTAAGTAGCCGTTAATTTTGTAATTTCAGGTATATTTTCTGGTTTTTATTCATTGCTGTTCCTTCACTCGGAAACTGTTCTAAAATTCTTCCTACCCCTTTGTAATCAACACGGTAGCCTGCATTTTCGAGTTGGGGAATGATATTCCTGCCCGTCATTCCGAGAACATTCGGCATCTTGCTGTTGTTCACGGCTATTTTCACATTGCGTTCTGTCATTTTAGACAAATCCACTTTTCTGTCAACCAGCATTTCCTGTTCGATATTCTGTGGCGTCTTCAGAAATGTTTTGCCGGCAATTTCTTTGAAGACAGGCGCTGCAACCGTTGATCCGTAAAATCCTTTGGAAACATCCGGTTCGCTCACCATTACATAACACGTGTATTTCGGATTATCGGCAGGATAAAAGCCTGCAAAAGACGCGCGGTATTTCATCGGGCCCGGTTTCCAGTACTCGAAACGCGTTGTACCGGTTTTCCCCGCCATTTTAAGATTTGGAGTAAAAATACTTCTCGCTGTTCCTTTTTCCACTGCTTTGGTAAGTGCAG
>JAEWOS010000028.1 GCA_023460855.1 Bacteroidota bacterium
AACAATTCTCTAACATATTTTACTTATAAAACTGGAAATTGTTAGAGAAACAAATTTTCAATGAAAGCGTTTTACAGAAAGATTTGGCCGGTTCTTATTTCATCTTTTTCCGATCATCCTCTCTTAATTCTCTGTTAGTTCTTTCTTAAAATATCTCTTAAAATTTATTTTTTAAGAGACCAATTGTATTTTTTTTATTAGTCCAGATTTGTAACCTTATATATTCATTAGCATTTAAACCACTTCATTTGCGTAATGAGAAATAATTGTGTACATTTGTCATCAAATAGGATTGGGCTTTTCCCGGTCGGCAAAAAAACTTTGGTCTCCACCAAGGTTTTTTGCTTTTACGGAAACTCCTTCAATGCTTTTATTTTGGTCTTAATAATATCAAACGCTGTATTCGGTTGAGAAGGTCTTAAATAGTTAATTCCCATTGGCCGCGCAGTAAGATCAGCCAGCTGCAAACCACAAGAGTTTGATTTTTTATCTGCAAATACAGGTTTAAATTTCATCTTACCAAAATCTATCGCTCTGTAACCAAACTGGGAATTTTCGTCACAAATTCTGCGAAATTCTAACTCCAGGGCATCATCTTCTTTCGCGCCCCGTTTCTCGAATACGAAATGAACCTCTCTGCCTTCCTGACTGTTACCAAGCAAAAAAGAATGAATTCTCTCCAAACCGAATCTCATACTGAGGTTGTATGGATTATCAGGTGTTGCATATTTGTTCTTTAATTTCTTTTTGTCAATGATTACAGCAAAAATGTCAACGACTGTTTCTTCTACCAGTTTACTAATACCTGCCAGGAATGAAGCCCGAAGGTCTGGATCAGTACGCAGGAAAGAGAAGCTGTCCTTTTGTTTTCGAATGTGGTGTTCATGTAAAATGACCTGATCATGACCAAAATGTTCAAACTTAAACTGCTGAAGGAGCGGAACAGCATTCGTTATGCAGTCGGAAATTTTAAAAACACAAAATGACAGCACAAAAACAGGATAATCACCGTCTGTGTTTTCCAGACCGTGATCTCCTGATTCATCTACGTAAATGATATAATCGCTTTTATCCATAGAATAAAATGGTATTAATATTATACTTGTGGTGAACTAGAATATTAGCAAAGCTTCTGTTTGAACGAATTTTTCGTTGCGACACCGATAGTTAAATTTAAAGCCTAAAATTTTCTCCATAAATCTTACTTCATTAACAAAACAATTAGGTGTGACTGATTTCAATCGCTTCAACAAAGCCACCTAAAGCGTAATTCTGATCGTAAATTTTCATACTCAAATCTGCTTTAGGCATCCAAACACGACCTAGCTGCACCGCTAATGAGATAGGCATTGCTGGAAAAATATTTAAAATTACATCTTGTCCGTGGATCCGTTTAATTTCTCTAAAAGCCTCTTTCATTTTCACTCCAAAGTCTACAATCTGCTTTCTCGATTTTACGAAATCATTATCGGGGTTATCAATCCGAATTGTATAAATGGTAGTGTCATCACCTAAAACAGAGGTTATTCTTTCATTCAAAATATTATCGCTCAATTCTATTTTGAGTGCTACATTCGTTTTTTGTTTATCTGACACAAAATGATAAACTGTTTCTTCGTCACTTTCAAAAGACCATGTATCAGGATTTCTACGCTTTTGACGAATATCAACTGCAGTGATATCATTAACCAGTGTTCCTAAATAAATTAACAAAGGAATAGGTGCAAAACCAAACAGTGAAATATGTTTTATTTCACCGCTATTTACTCTAGGGAAGAGAAAACGATCAAACTTCTGTCTAAGGGATTTTTGTTCTGCTTGCCAAAAATCTGGATCAGAATCTTTATTTAAAGACATTGCAACCCCTAAACCGATATTGCTTGCTTCGGCCGGATAATATTCTGGAGTCACCGCTTTACTTACTATGCTATAATGCAAATTAGGCGAATGCGATCCTATATTTGAATTATAGGTTACAATGTGACTTTGCTTGTCATATCCAATATTAAAAATGGTGGCAACTCTTTCTTCATGTTCTCTTTTCATTTCAAGCAAGAGATTTTCCGGATGACCAGCGATATCAGCTCTGTCGATTAACCTGTGATGAGTATCACATAAGAGCATGAGATTAGAAATATCATCAGCTAAAACACTTGACCTGGTGATGCAACCACGTGGGCCACCACTACTATCTGCAACTATATGGGCGATATAAGATTTGTTGAAATTTCTTTTTGTTAAAATATCTGTGTGTAGAACTTCCGTACAGCCTCTATATTGACACCTGCCAGCCGAAATCGCCCAAAGCATATATTTATTTTGAGTGGAAATAGATGTTACACTCATACCGTTCTTACTTTACCGGTTAGTAATTGCTGCATTAATCCTTTTTTCTGAGTTTGTAATCGATTTAGTTTTTGCTGATATAATTCCAATTCGGAATTTGCCGTATTCAGAATTTTTGCAATTTCTTTCTGTTCATTTAATGCTGGAAGATGTACGTGGATTTTTGAAAATTCCGACCATCTTAAGCCGCCCCGGCGATCGATAGATCCTTCCATTCTTCTTTTATATTCATAGATATAGAAATTTGTTTTAAGTAATTTGAAAATGTAATCTAAATCGACGTCGGAATTGAATTCAAAAATAGTATACATTGGACTGATTAAGCCTACTTCCACATCTTTAAGAACTCCTATTGAACCTTCTTCAATATGATTGGTAGCATATGCAAATTGATTTCTCTTAATGACTTTATAGGTAGTTAAATCCTCACTATATATCTGTTTGCCGAAGTATTGTAAGGATGGAACCAAACCATTGTGTTTTGTGCAAGAAAAAACAACATGATTTGCATCAGATTTATTTTTTACCGAAATTTCTTTTGCGATATCTTTAATCAATGTTTTTTCATTTTGTATTCCTTCAAATTCTTTTAATCTTTTTACCCCAATTAAAAGATTAAAAGCAAGACTTTTATTTCTAATTTTCAGTTGGTTAATGATCTCCTTTGTAGTACTTATAGCTTTATCCCAAGTTTTAAGAATTTCGCCAATTTTTTGTTGCTCTGGAAGTGGAGGGAAGGGTATTACTAAATTTCCGTATTCGTAACTGTTTAGACCAGGTTGACCACTTCTTTGGGAATACATGCTAACCCAATCATTATAAATTGATGATTTTGTGAATGACCAAATGAAGTACTTGTCTGCAACCGAAGTATCAACAGAAAATTTGATTAAGAAGCCTGCATACACTAATTGACCATCTTGTTTGTTATACAGATAAGATTTTCCGGTTGTAGCACCTGTTCTAACAAATACAATATCATCATCTTTTAAAAAGAATTCATCCGAATTTGTCTGGTCTACAGACGATAGTTTATCTTTCGAAAAATAACCATCGTCGTCGATATCCGTAATACGAAGGTACTTCGGAAGATTCTCATTAAAAGGAACGGCAGAAGCATTAATACCATATTGACCTTTACCCAAGGTTACCTCCCTAAGTTTCTTTACTTCCCAATCAGGAGGAATAAAACCGATAGCCGTATGCTTAAATGTTTGATTATTTTGGTTCATCTAATTTTTCCTTAAGTTTGGTAATTATATCTCTGATGTCATCTTTAAAATATCGTATCAAAGTCATAAAATATTCAGAAATTTCCTGGGATGCTCGCTTTTCACCATGTACTAATTCAAAAAGCTGATGTTTATTGATTAAAAATTTGAGCTCATCAATCACATAACCTAAATTTCTTCCGGCATCGGCTCTCTCTTTTTTGTTTTTGCCCTTTTCAGAGTAGAATTTATGGGTATGAGCATCAGAATCTAACTGTTCTAATTTTCGTATTAAAATTTCAATTTCATTTTTTTCCATCATTTATTGTTTTTTATTTGTTTTTCCAGGGTGTACGCCACCACCTTTCCATTCACCAGTACCAACCCAAATTTCATAATGAAAAAGCCAATCATAAATCCATGGTATTATTGTGGTTGCAATTAACATTGTTTCATTCCATTCGGATCTATCCGGATAAAACAAGCAGAGCATTTGTTTCTCATCGTCATAACAATGTTCTAGTTTATTGGCATCAGGGGGCCGTTTAAGTGGAAGTGGGCTTATTACATACACTTCTGGTGCTTTCCCAAACCGATATATCATTTTTACAGAGTAAAGATCTCCCAGTGGTGATGGTGATATATCGTGTTTCCAAACGAAACTATGTCCCTTTTCGGTTGATATATGCGAGTCCGGAAATGCATTCTTTATTTGCATAGCCTGCACCATCAATGGAATTGATTTAATCTTCTGCGCCATAAAAAGTATGCGGTTTAATTATACTTGCACCCGCAGCTGTAATTCCTAATTTGGTGTCGAATCTTGTTTTACCCTGTTCTGTCAATAACCTCGTCTTTTCGCCAATAGAATTAAAAGCAGCGTTCACTTCTCTTCGACCAAAAGATTTCGAGAGTGATTCCTGAATGGCGGTACCCCGAAGACCTGTTGCCTCTGAAATATCCTTCTTCACTTTATCCAACCATTGATAGAATTTTTTTTCTTTTTGAGGATTTTCAACCCATTTATCAGCAAAATTTTCATTCATTGTCGCAATGACAGGATTACCAATATACTTGTAACTTTTCCCCGTATTTAAATCTAATTTGGTCTCAATAAATAAGTGCATTCTTTCCACAACACTAATAAGCGCATCCAAAACATTAGCTTCGCCGTTGTAAGCTTTTGCAGCGAGGGTTGTTATAATTACGGAGATCGGTCTTTCATCATCGTCACTAAACATCATGTCTCGATGTCTCTTCAGAATCTGAACTACCCTCTGTAAAGGATATTTATTGGTCTGATATTTCGGCATTGGCTGAACTGCCGCATTTAAGGAAAACATTTTAGATTCAGAAAGCCCCTGCACATTAACAGCTTTGTTCATAAACCATTTGGCATAACCAAACGGGTTGCTCAAATACCAATTCTGAATATTCCTGTCTGTTTCATAGTTTTTCAGTTCGTTATCAGTTATTCTTATCGCAACATCTTCGACATTATCTAAGTTATTCAGGTCAGCTAAAAAAACTGTCAGTTTTTGGTCCCAGTTTTTATCTGAAACTGCAGGTAATATATCCATGTGGTACCTTTGAGAGTCAGAATTCTGGCGATACAATAATGTCCAACATCTTCGTTTTTCCTCATCACAGAGATCATTCAACCCTTTATGTTTTTTTATCTGGTCGCCGACAATCTCTTTAAGATTTTTTTGGACCCATTCCGGAGCTTTGTCTTCCAGTTCGCACACGATATCCAAATCCATGTCTAACTTTGGATCTATTGGTCTAACGGCTGTTCCTATAATTAAAGATCCTTGCGGTTTAATTTCTGGATTATAAGGTTTTAACAAGGAATCGTCTTTGCAAAGCCAGTTGCCAACCATTTTATAACTCGCTACGGCAGCATTAAATTCTGTCTCGGTAATGTCCAAGCTTTTGCCTAATTCCTCAATAATTTCACTAAACTGGTCTTTTTGTTCATTTGTTAAATTCATCATATTAGTTTTAATTCGGTTAAATATTTTTCCATCTGTGCTTCGACTTCGCTTAACTGCTTTTTTAAGCCTACTATGTTTTGGTGCACTTCCTTGATATCCACTACCGCTTCTTCTTCGAAAGTATCTACATATCGCGGAATATTCAGGTTGTAATCATTTTCCTCCAGATCAGCAACCGTTGCGCGATAGGCGTATTTGTCTTCGAGGACTTCGCCCTTTTCACCGGTTAAGGGAGCCGCAGCTTTGTAGGCTTTAAAGGTGGAAACGATGCGTTCGATATCCTGATCACGCAGTATATTCTGGTTTTTGGCTGCCCCAAAATCTTTGCTAGCGTCAATAAACAAAACATCTTTATTTTCGCCCCGTGCCTTATCGAAGATTAAGATTGCGGCAGGAATGCCGGTCCCAAAAAATAAGTTGGCAGGCAAACCAATTACCGCATCCAAAAGATTTTCCTGAATAAGTTCTTCTCTGATTTTGCCTTCGCTGCTGCCGCGAAACAATACGCCATGAGGAACGATAACTCCAACGCGTCCATCGGTTTCGTTTGCCGTTTCAATCATGTGGCTGATGAAGGCATAATCGCCCTTGCTTTTTGGAGGTACGCCGCGATGGAACCGGCCGAATTTATCTGCTGAAGCATTTTCAGCGCCCCATTTGTCCAACGAAAAAGGAGGATTGGCGACGACGATATTAAATTTCATTAAGCTGTCATTCTCCAGCAGCAATGGATTGTTGATGGTATCGCCCCATTTAATTGTTGCACTGTCCTGCTCATGCAGGAACATATTCATTAAACACAATGCCCAGGTGCTTCCGTTGTTTTCCTGACCATAAAGTGAGTAGTTTTTCCCGGGAATTTCTTTGGAGACTTTAATTAACAGTGATCCGGAACCGCTTGTAGGATCACAGATTCTGTTTCCGGGTTGTGGATTGACCAATTTTGCAAGAAGCGTACTGACTTCACCCGGCGTGTAGAATTCTCCAGCTTTTTTACCCGCTTCCCCTGCAAACAATGAGATCAGGAATTCGTAGCTGTCACCGATGACATCATTGCCTTCCAGATGAGAAGGCTTCAGGTCCAGTTTTGAGAAATCCACCAAAAGGTTTTTCAGGATCGCGTTACGCTGTTTTGTAGCTCCGAACACCGTTTCTGAATTGAAAGAAATGCTTCGGAAGACCATTGCTAATTTTGAACGGTTGGCATCTTCCAGCGCCGCCAATCCTATATCGATGAGTTCCCCAATGTTGGATTCAGCTCTGTTTTCGTACAGGTAATCGAATTTGCTCACATCCGGAAGGAGGAAGCGCTCGCGCTGTAGCTGCCTTTTTACCATTTCTTCATTGTCAGGATATTTCTGGCGGTACTGTTCTTCTTTGTCTTTCCACATATCGGAAAGGTATTTCACGAAGAGTAAAGTAAGGATGTAATCTTTGTAAGAACCACTTCCCATCACAGGGCGCAGGGAATCGCAGGCTTTCCAAACGATGTTGTTAATTTCTTTCTGGGTGATTTTATTTTCAGTCATGAATGATTATTTTAAAATTTTTGTAATAGCTGATTGATATAGTATTTTCTTTTGTTCTCTGATTTCTTCAGTTAAAGCGATTTCCAAAACATGGAGTTTCCTGAACTCGATTATTTTTTGTTGAAATTCTAAGGGAGGAATTTCCAATTCGAAATCTTCAAGTTCCTTTTTTCTCAACGAAAGAATAGTACTGCCGGTTGCTGCCTGCTGAAAATAAGAAATATTCTGAGGCAAGTTTAGGATTGCTGAGAGGTATTGCGGAAGGATTTTGTGGGTGTTCAACCTGATGATGTAAAATACTGAAGATGCCACGGTCTTTCCCCAGTTGCTGTCATAGGCTGCTGCAAAGAATCGGTTTCCTTTTGCGGCAAACAATATATCTCCAATTGCCAAGCAGGTATCGGTAAATTTAGTATCTTCGGGAAGAAAAGTATCAATATTCCGTAAGAGAACCCCTTCATCCGTAAAGTTCTTTGCTTGGAGATACTGTATAAATCCCTCTCTTTCAGAGCGTTCATACGCACCAAACTGAATTTTAGAAATCTCTTTAAGTTTTAGTTTCATACCTGATTTACATTGTAGGTGTTCTACATTTAAAAGCAAAGTAATGCAATTAATTTCATATGTACAAATATTTTTTTTAGTAGGAGTTTTCAAATTGATTAAATATTTAAATTCTCAATTTACTCTTCAGTATAATAATAGAGAAATCTTATGTGATTTTTTCAATAAAAAATCATGTTCAGTGTCACTGAACAGACCAGTAGATTGAACAAAATAAAAGAAGGGCTACAGTCAATACAGTGCAATTGAATGAGGAAAGAAATGGGAGTAAGGACGTAAGCAAACTTTGGCAAAAGAAAATTTTTATTTTTTAGCTCAAAAATTTACCTATTAATTTTAGGAAGTTTGACGCAGCATAATGATATGCATGTTTTAGTTTGCTTTGGAAATATCCTAATTCATATATATTTTTTCAGGAAAAAATAAAAAAAAGTTTTTTGCCCAAAAGTGGTTACTGCCCTTACTGCCATAAAATAAAGAAAAGCAGTGCTTTTGGCACTACTTTTCAAGAGAGTATATTTCAAGGCTGATTGTAAAGAAATTGATTACTAATTTGGAAATCTGTACGGCAACTTTCCGACCTCGGAATTATCGGTTTCAATAGGTTCTTTTTTTCGGGCTCTTAGATCAACTTCATCAACATCGAGAACATTTACAACATAGACGTAGCTTTTATTTCGTACTATTCTCGTAAACCCGTGTTTTTTTAATGCTTTGCCCAATTTATTTACAGTACCGTCTGTCACATTTATATTAGCTACAGTAGCCAGCCGAACTGCGATTTGAGAAGCATTCAGGAATGCATTTGCCGTTTCTCTTGTTGCGGGTTCAAACCATGTCAATAACAGCTCTTCTTCTGGACTCATTAATTGGTACTGCTCGTTGTTAGCGTTAATGTCTTTGATTTCTTCCTGGTTGAACCAATGGCGGAAGCCGTCTTTAAAAAGTTTTAATGCCTGTGCGTAGCACAGATTGATATCTACTTCGTGTTGATATTCGATTTTCTCCAGTTCAAAGCACAGGAAACGACGGGAGCCGGTGGTGTCGTTCAGGAACTGTGCGGTGTTCACGCTGCCGGCGAAGCTGGCACGGCGTGGCATGTTCTCATTGTTATGGCCGTAGGCTTTTCGCATTCTGATATGGGTTTTGGTGATAAGTTCCTTTAGAGAACCGATTTCTGTCCGGTTCAGGTTTTCGAGTTCGTCCAGGTTGATCAGCATGCATTCTGCAAGGTGGATTAAAGTGTCTTTGTTGTTGGGGTTTACGGTTCCGGAGAAGATATACTGTTTAAGTTCCCGGGGCATCAATTTTTCGATCCAGGTCGTTTTTCCGAGTCCCTGTTTGCCTGAAAAGACGATCACGGTCTGATTAATTTGCTTTTCGTCCAGAACACACGCAACCATGGCCACAAACCACTTTTTGAAACATTCTTTCCAGAGGTCCGGTTTTGTGGTGGTAATCGTTAAGGCTAATTCTTCAATGTGATCTTTATCGCCCGTATATTCCGGCAAATTTTCGAAGTAGTCTTTGAATGGATCGTACATTTCGCAAAAGTCGGAATGCAACAGGTTCCGGAGGGAGTTGATGCTGCAGCGGACTTTTGCTTTCTGGATTTCGCGAAGGATTGAGTTTTCTTTAAAGTCGGTGATGTATTTCCAGGTCTTTCCGTTTACTCTTTTGTATTCCAGTTTTCCCAAGACTTCGTTGTAGCGGAATTTGTATCTGTTGTTGAGAAAATTTTCCAGTTTGTCAATTTGGGCGGGTTCTTCTTCATCGTCTATACTCATGGTTCCGGCTAGAGTTGCTGTCGCGGATGATTCGTCTGAATTTTTTCTTATGCTCGCGGATTGTGCGGATTTGGCAGATTTTTTTTGCGGTGTGAAATTGTCGGTGGCGTACTCTGAGGTGTTGGAATAGGCGCTTTTTACTGCGGTCATTACTTCCTGGGTGTTGTAGTCGTAATCGGCTAAGATATAGCCTAATGCAAGGGATTCCGGAACTCCTTTTCGGTTCAGGTTGTTGGCGAGGGTGAAAACAAAGTAATTGCGGCTGCCTTCGACAAATTGGTATTTCTTTTCGGTGAACTGGATGCAGTGGTGGTACAAAGCATCGTAATCCGCTGGCGGATTACTTTGATGCTTTGAGATTCCTTCGCTATGCTCGGAATGACAAACTTCTGGTTTCGGATTATCAGTAAAGACTTCGGCGTTTTCGTTCAGATATAATTCAGGATCGGAAGAAAAGAAGCAAAGTCTTGTTATGTCTTTACCGGATTTATCGATTTCTACCTCCAATAATTCTTCGAAATATCGCTGCAACTCCAAAAAAGTTTGTTTGTGCTGTTCTTTATCGGATGAAACTTTCACGAAAATTTTTAGTCCATTTCCTGAAGGACTTACAAATGAAGCAAATACAAAATCCTCCATTCTGATTTTGGTCTTACACTGCTGCAGTTTATCTTTTTCGAGTTTGTCAATATCCAATACCATTAAGGCATTATAATTGGTAAGGAATTCCATTTTTCTTCCTCCGTTGAATGCTGCACTTGGCGTGAATGCGGGAAGTGATTTTTTGGCTCTCTCTGCGGCTTCCTTTTTATCGTCGGCTAGAGATTTTCTTAAATATGTGATTGCGTTTTGATATACGCCGGTTTTTATATCTGATAAGATTTTTAGAATGTCTTTCTGTTCGGTTACTTCGTTGAAGTTTTTGAATATGGTGGATTTCATTATTTGAAATTTTAGATTTTGCATTTTAGATTTTAAATTGAAAAATTATACGCAAAGTCCGCAAAGTATTTTCTTTACAGTCTTTGCGCATAATTTTAAGGTTCGCAAAGGCGCTAACGCTTAGCAAAGTGCAGGTAGTTGAATAACATTCACTTTTTTGCAAAGGATTTGTTGTAGTGATCCTGCATTGTCTTTTCAACATCAGACAGTTTGTAATAGATTTTGCTTCCTACCTGTGAGAAAGAAATTTTGCCTTCATCACGCCAAGTCTGTGCAGTCCTGCGAGAGATTTTAAGCATCGCTATCAGTTCCTCATTATCCAGGAATACTTCCTGTTTCGGTGCTGTCTTAGCGTTAAGTTTTTCGTGAATCTCATTAATTTTTGAGATTAGACCATCAAATTGCTCTTTGGATAAAATAATTGCTTCCATAAAAATTGTTTGTTTAAGATTATGAAGCAAAGGTGTGGGAAAAGAAAAAGTCCCCGAGTCCCCAAATGGTCCCCTGGGGACTAAGTTTTTTTTCAAATCTCTCCCAAGTCTATTCTTTTCTCAGAATTTGGACGCTTGTCTTCTTTGGAAGGCTTCAAAATTGTTCGGATTGTTTGGGGACTTAGCGGAAGTCCCCCTTTATCTTCAAAACTGTTTACAATGACCGCAACAATATCATTCACGCTTCCTTCAATATACGGTCTGCCGTCTTCAAATAACTCTCTGGTTAACTGAAAGAAAACATCAACAATTTGATTTACATTGCAGTTTATTCTGAGTTTTGAATATGGCAGAAGCGAAGCAGGAAGTTCCTGTTTCTCGGGTTCCATTTCTGCCCGCATTTTTGTTAGCGTTTGAATTTTACCGATTAACTTTTCGCATTCTTCAGGAAATAGCGGCAGTTTATTGTTGACCATTTCAATGTCGGCGGTTCTGTAATCGTAAATTTCAGAAGTCAGAAAGTAGATTTGTTCCTGAACTGACGGAAAAGTATAAGTTTTCAGTTTGGTTTCTTTGAAACTAAAATACCTTTCATCAGACAAAGCATTAATCTGACTATTCGGCGGTCTTTTTGACTTTGCCGTTTTTCTTTCTTCCTCAATCTTATTTCTTTTCAGTTCAATACAGGTCTGAAACTTGGTGAGTTTCGTGTCTTTTTTATTTTCGTGGAACAGGTCTTCATTCACTGTCAACAGTTTTTCGAAACGGTTTAACCACATTAAACTGTCTTTATGAAGTTGGGAATGGTAGTTCAGAAAATCTGGGATTTCTGAATGTTTGATTTTGAACGCAATATTGATTAATGCCTGGCAATAATCTTCATTGCTATTCAGTTCTGAAATTTCAATGTTGAAATTTTCGTTCATCTCTTTGGCTTTTGCCTGACTTTTGAAGTCGGGAAACTGCACTGCTTCTTTTAATTTGTAGCGGTCCGGCATCGGTAAGTGTTTAAAAAAGTTATGGAATTGTGTTTGTAAAGGAAAAAAGCAATAATCTTTGGATTATAGCCAACAAACGCCCGAATATCTTGCGATAATTAGGCGCTTTTATTTCTTTTCTTCCTTTATACGAAAATTGGAAAACGGATGCAGGAAAGTCAAGATAATTTTTGAAAAAATCTTAAAAAAGTATGCTCCGTATTGACATACAGAGCATTAAGTTATTAACAATTTTCTTTTAATAAATATATTTGTCAACCGCATCATCCAGTTCCTGAGAAATGATTTTAGCATAAATCTGTGTCGTGCCGATATTGGTATGGTCCAGAAGTTTTGAAACAAACTCAATCCGCATTCCGTTATTCAGCGCATTGGTTGCAAATGTGTGTCTTGCAATGTGGAAAGACAATGAAAACGGAAGTTTCATTTTTTTGCCAATGGCTCTCAAGTGCAGACCGCAGAGCGAGCTGCACCTGCCAATTTCAGCCAAAGCATATTCGCGGTTGGTAAGATATGGCGTATCATTATCCAGCATGGGAAAAATAAAATCCGAAGGATTTATTTTTTTTGGCTTGTATTTGTTCAGAATTTCCAAAGCAGACTGTCCAAATTTGAAACTGTGCATCCTGCCTGTTTTTCTGATTTTCTTTGAAATCCTGTTGTTATCCAAATCGATATGCTCCCACTGGATTTCTATAACATCGCTCAAACGAAGTCCGCCCGCAAAAACCGAAAACAAAAACATATCCTTGATGACCTGCGCCTTACTTTCCTCATTCACCTCAATTTTTCTAAAATCTTCCAACTGGGTTTTTGAAAGGAACATCCTTTTACTCGGTTCTTTTTTCAGTTTGATTTTATCGAACGGATAAAATTTTGATTCTACAATTTCCTCACGTATGGCTTCCTTGAAAAAGATAGACAGGATAAGAAGAGAATATTTTGCAGTGGTATTGGTATTGCCCAGTTTCTTTTGGCAGTAGTTAACGTAGTCATTCAGATAGGTTACGGTAATATCGTCGAAATTCAGATCCCTGTTTCCCACGTAATTCTCAAACTTCTGCAACTGTGATTTATAGCCTTTGTGCGTTTTCAAAGAAACTGATTCTTTGATTTTTTCCAGTCTGTTGTAAGCATAACTAAAAAAATTTTCAGAAGGTTTCCCTTTGATTGCTTCTTTTAATCTTTTGGCAGAAACAGTTTTTGATTTTCTTTCCAAGTCGGCAACTTCCCCGGTAGCATCGGCAACCTTTTGAGCCAACAGGGCATTCATTCTTGCGGAATTAGGAAAGTTTTTTTTCGCCCTCTGGTTTTCTTCATCCCACTGGTTTGGTTTGAATTTATAGCCCGTAGAAATGAATTTTGTCTTGCGGTCTTTGATGACGCGGATATACAGAGGACATTCTCCCTTTTTGTCTGCCTGGTGGATTCTCAGGATTAATTTTACAGATGCCATAATGCCGAAAATTTGAAATTGTTAGAGTAAATTTGAAAAGGAAAGCAACCAAATGAAAACT
>JAEWOS010000029.1 GCA_023460855.1 Bacteroidota bacterium
CAAAAACCGATCCCGAAGAGGCGCTAAAAAACTGCAAATCCCTGCTCGTCTGCCCGAAATTCATGAGGCAAAAGTTTGAATGGCATATCGACCGTGAAATTGCAGAAGCCAAGGCGGGCAGAAAAGCGCATCTGATTGTGAAAGTGAATTCGATGAGCGATCGCGGACTCATTCAGAAACTATATCAGGCTGCGGAAGCGGGAGTACAGATACAGATTATTGTAAGGGGAATTTATTGCGCCGTGAACAGCGATAAGTTTAAGAAAGCCATCGAAGCAATCAGTATTGTGGATGAATATCTGGAACATGCGCGTGTAATGTATTTTTACAACAAAGGTGCGGAAGACATGTACCTTTCTTCAGCAGACTGGATGACGCGAAACCTCGATTATCGCGTAGAAGCAGCTGTAAAAATTACACAGCAGGATCTGAAAGACGAAATGAAAAAACTGCTGGAACTGCAACTCGCTGATAATGTAAAAGCACGCATCCTGGATAAAAAACTCCGGAATAATTATGTTGAAAATGGCGGTCCGAAAATTCGTTCACAGGTAGAAATCTACAAATACCTTCGCGAAAAAGCTGATGAAATTGCTGCTGCCAAAGAAGCTGAGAGCAATTAACACCTTCACCCCGAAAACCGCTGTCAGCACGAAGGCATTTTTATTCGTATTTTTGCAGCTCTTTTACCAGCAATGATTCAGATCGACGAAAAACTGATTTCAGAAGACATTTTCTCCGAAGAGTTTGTCTGCAACCTTTCCAAATGCAAAGGTGCATGCTGCGTGGAAGGCGATGTCGGCGCGCCGCTGGAATGTGCAGAAACGGCAATTCTCGAACAAATTTTTGATCAGGTGAAGCCGTATCTTCGTCCGGAAGGTGTAAAAGCGCTCGAACAACAGGGAACCTGGACTGTAGATCCTCTCGATAATGATTTTGTAACGCCAATGGTAAATGGTGAAGAATGTGCGTACGTTATTTTCGATGAAAAAGGAATCACCAAATGCGGAATAGAAAAAGCGTATGAAGACGGTGCAGTGGACTGGCAGAAGCCGATTTCCTGTCATCTTTATCCGATCCGCGTGAAAGAATATTCCGGCTTTACCGCGCTCAACTATGACCGCTGGCCGATTTGCAGCGATGCATGTACGCTTGGAAAAGAATTGCAGGTTCCGGTTTATAAATTTCTGAAAACGCCGCTCATCCGCAAATACGGCGAAGAATTCTACGAAACACTGCTTGCCGCCGGCGAAGAGTGGCAAAAGGAATTTGGTCCCTGACCAGTTACACAGCACAATTTTTCAGCGAAAACTCTTTATTAGTTTTAAAAAGCCTACTTTAGAACTGAATAATTTTTTCAGAATATATGGATAAGAGAATACTGAGAAGCAGCATTTTTCGTCATCTTGACGGTATTGTAACAGTTCCGGTTGCTGTTGCGCTTCATCGAAAAGGAGTTCTGAATTTTATAGCAGAACAGAATTCCTGCACCCTGAGTGAAATATGCAGTAAGTTTCCGTCGAACGAAGGCTATATAAATGTAGCGCTGCGCGCAGTGGCTTCACAGGGATTTCTCGATTATTCCGTCGATAATGTGCAGGACCGTATTTCTGTGGCAAAAAATGAAAAGACTGAAACCTTCATTTCCCTGATTCCGTTCTATGAAAAAGTGATCCCGTTTCTGAACGATTCGCTGAAAGAAGAATTTGAGGATTTCGAAACAACGGTATTCAGCGAACATGCACATACGCTTCAGAATTTTGCCGAAATTTTTGCAGACCTCAAAGGATTTCCGGAAGATTCCGTGCAAACGCAGATGCTGAAACACGCCGAAGGCTGTATCGCAGGTCCGGTAATTGTTCATCTTGGTATGAGCGGAATGTTCCACAAGTATTTCATGGAAACCTCTTTTCAGGCAGCGGAATTCCACAAAGAACCCGAGAATTTTGAAAAAATACTGGATTTTCTGACAAGCCTTGACTGGTTTACAAAAAAAGGACAGAACTATAAATTCACGGACACCGGAATTTACTTTGCACGCAGAGCAGCTTCTTACGGAGTAACTGTTTCTTATCTGCCGATGTTCGGCAGGATTGAGGAACTGTTATTTGGTGATCCGAAACTCATCCGCGAAATCGCAGAAGGTACGGATGAAGTTCATGTGAACCGCAAAATGAATGTCTGGGGAAGCGGCGGCGCGCACGGAACCTATTTTAAAGTGGTTACAGATTTTATTATCGAAATCTTCAATCAGCCGCTGCAGCAGCAGCCGAAAGGAATTCTGGATATGGGTTGCGGCAATGGTGCTTTTATTCAGCATCTGTTTGAAACGATTGAACGGCATACCCTTCGCGGAAAAAATCTGGACGATTATCCTCTTTTTCTGGTTGGAGCCGATTATAATAATGCGGCACTGAGTGTAACGCGCGCGAACCTCATCAACAACGACATCTGGGCAAAAGTGATTTGGGGAGATATCGGAAATCCTGATTTGCTTGCGAAAGATCTCATGGAAAATTATGAAATCGACCTCTCTGATTTGCTGAACATCCGTACGTTTCTCGATCATAACCGAAACTGGGAAGATCCGGCAAACTCAGATCCGGACAGAATTTCAGCTTCCACCGGTGCTTTTGCTTATCGCGGAAAGCGGTTAACTAATAATTTAGTTGAAGAAAACCTGAAAGAACATTTAACAAAATGGCTGCCTTACATCCGGAAAAACGGACTGCTCGTGATTGAACTCCACACTGTAAATCCTGAACTGGTATCTAAAAACCTGGGGAAAACCGCTGCAACCGCTTACGACGCTACACATGGATTTTCTGATCAGTATATTGTGGAAATCGAGGTATTTCAGAAAATTTGTGCAGAAATCGGGTTAACGACAGATCCCGAACTGTTTAAGAAATTCCCGGATTCTGAACTCGCAACGGTTTCAATCAACCTGCTGAAAGCGTAGAAATAAAATTGATTAAATTATAGTAACGAATCTCGGCGATTTGATTATTCGTACAATTTCTGAATGCTTTTCACGAAGAACGTTTTGCGTTTAATCGCTTTGGATTCATACATTTCCACTTTCTTCCCTTTGAATTCTTCTTTTCTGTAAACCGCTGAAGAACTTTTCCAGATTTTCTTTTCGACGAGCGGAACAGAGGCTACAGAAAACTCCTGTATTTCGCTGATAAGTTCCTTAATTTTTTTCTCCGGAATTTTTTCCACCAGACTTTCGGGATGAATTTTGGCCAAGAAAAGTACTTCATTACGGATCACATTTCCAACACCCGGGAACAAATCCTGATTCATCAGCACATCACCGATTTTCTTCTTCGGAAATTTTTCTGTGAGTCTGTCCTGAATCAGTTTCGCATCAAAGTCTTCCGAAAAAGGATCGAATTTAGAATCAAAATGGTCATCGGCTTTACCGTCAAACAATTTCACATTAACCACATAGAAATTCACAAAATCTGAACCGAAATGCATGGAAAATGCGGCATTCACCTTTTTCACATCATTAATCAGATAACTGCCGAATAATCCCAGATGAATGGTAAAAAAGAACTTATCAAACTGAAAAATAAAATACTTGCCGTACGTTTTGATTTCCAGAATTTTCTTACCAGTTATCCTCTCTGCAAAAGGATTTTTGTACCCGCCGCTTTCGGTGATTTTCTTGCCTTCAAAACGTGCAAGCTGACTTGCGTAAACCTTTAATGACGGACCTTCAGGCATGGGAATGAATTTAGAGATTAAGAAATTAGGAGATTATGGAATTAAGGATTCTGGATCAAGGTTCAAAGTTCAAAGTTTAATGTTCGTTATGTACAATTTATAATCTAAAATTTAAATTTGCCAGAATTTTACTTCGCTCGGAGTCTTTCCTTGATCGCATTGATATTTTTCTTCGCGGAATCTTCCAGAATCAGGCTTGCGCTCATCGTAATTCTGTCGGGCATCAGTTCAGAAAAATGTTCGGTTCCTTCCCATGAAACTTTCTTAATCAGCGCCAAAGCTTCATCGCTTCTCGTTGAAAGTTTATGCATGAATTCGGAAAGTTTTGCATCCATTTCCTGAATATTGTCCGAAACTGAATGATAAACGTTATGCGTTTCTGCCCATTCTGCACTTCTGAAATCCGCATCAACTGCCATCGCAGTGAACTGTGACTTTCCGATCTTTCTTTCCACGTACGGACCAATCACAAACGGACCGATTCCCAAATTAATTTCCGTTAAAGCCAAAGCAGAATCTTTCGTTGCGAAACAGTAATCCGCTCCACAAGCAATTCCAACTCCACCGCCGGTTGTTTTTCCCTGAACACGAACCACGACAATTTTTCCGCAGGTTCTCATCGCATTCAAAACTTTGGCAAAGCCACCGAAGAATTTTTTTGAAGTTTCCAGTTCTTCGATTTCGAGCAGTTCATCGAAACTCGCTCCCGCACAAAATGCTTTTTCGCCTGCCGATTTTACCAGAATGGCTTTTACGTCATCTTTCGCACCTTCATCCAGTATGCTTTGGGCTAATTTTTCCAGAATTTTTCCCGGCAATGAGTTGCTTTTAGGCGTTCCGAAAGTGATTTCGGCAATATTGTTTTTGATTTCTGAGTTTACAAATGCTTCCATAATATTAATTCACACAGATTTCACAGATTTGCACAGATACTTATAAATATCCGTTAATGATCCTGATAATGTTACCTTTAAGATCATCTGTGTTGAAATTTACTAAAATTCCAAGATGTGTGTTTGTTAATTTTTAAATAAGTTAGTAATTGTTTATGATGAACTGGGTTTAATTTTTCTACAGACTTGATTTCTATGATAATTCTTTTTTCAACAATAATATCCGCCCGAAATCCTAGATCCAAACTCTTCTCCTTATAAACAACAGAAATTGGAACCTGAAATTCAATACATAATCCATTCTCCTGAAGTTCTAAAGCAAGCGCTTTCTCATACACGCTTTCGAGCAATCCCGGACCAAGATAATTATAAACTTCGAACGCAGACTTCCTAATCAGATATGTGATTTCATTTTCAGTCATTTCTCAGTTTATGTCATCTCAATTATAAAATTCATTTGCTTTCAAGTTATAAAAAATCAAGGAACATGTGCGCTTAAAAATCACTAGGAATAATCAATCCGTTAAATCTGTGTAATCTGTACTCTTACAAATCTCTCGAAATAGATAATCCGTGAGATCTGTGAAATCTGTGCGCTTAAACATCTTCCGTAATGAAAATATATGTATAATTGGGAGCTTTACAGCAATCCAAATTGCTCAAAATGATGCGTGAAATGCTTTCTGCTGAACAGTTCCATCATTTCTTTATTGAGGTTTCCGAAACGCGGATGAAAATGCTCTGCTCCCGGATTTTCGCGGTAATAAACGAGGAATTCCTTGAGCGTATCGAGCAAAGCTGTTTTTGCCTGATCCAGATTTTTGTATTTCAGTTTCATTTCCTCACCTTCTTTGAGTAAAGGATACTGCACTCCGGGTCTGATTTTCTCGGCACCGTACAGCCAGTCCTGCAGTTTTTCCAGTTTTTCCTCCGGAATTTCCGGGAAATCCGCAGAGTTAAGCTGTCCCATTCCGTTTTGCAGTGCTTCTTCGAGATGTTCCACCATCATTTGCGCCGTCATTTTTCCGAATTTGCCTTTGGATTCTTCAGTCAGGCTGTTCAATGATTTTTTCACCGAAGAATAATTCAAACTCATAAACGGTGATTTTTTCGCAACAAGAGTCAGAATCGTAGCGACACAAACAATTTCATCTCTTTGGTTTACCACTTCAACCAGCCATTTCACAACGCCGCTCGGAATATTTCTTCCTTTCACGCCGCGGTTGATCTTTTCCTTTGCGGTTAGATAAACCATAATGGTATCTCCGGCATAAACCGGTTTGAAGAAACTCGCATTTTCGAGTCCGTAATTTGCGATCACCGGACCTTTTTTGCCTGAAACAAACAATCCTGCAGCCGCGGAAAGAATGAAGTAGCCATGCGCAACCGTTTTATCGAAAATAGTTCCTGTAAGACTTGTGGAATCGGTGTGTGCATAGAAATGATCCCAGGAAACATTAGAGAAATTCACAATGTCGGCTTCCGTAACTGTTCTGCCTGCAGTTTCGAGTGAATCCCCGATTTCCACTTCTTCAAAATATTTCTGGAACGGATGCTTTTCACTAAAATTTTTCTCTGCGCCCTGCGTATAAATTTTCGTAATCGCAGTAAGAATATCCGGTGATCCCTGAATTGCGGTTTTCTGCAAAAAGAAATGTAGACCGTTCAATCCGCCCATTTCTTCGCCGCCCCCCGCTCTTCCCGGACCGCCGTGCATTAAAGTCGGCAACGGAGAACCGTGACCGGTGGATTCTTTGGCATTATCGCGGTTCAATACAAATACTCTTCCGTGTGAAGATCCCATTTTCCAGGCGGTTTCGGCTGCAAATTTTTCATCGTGTGAAATTATAGATCCCACGAGACTTCCTTTGCCGCGTTTTGCCAAAGCAGCCGCTTCTTCCGCATCTTTGTAAGGCATCAAAGTGGACACCGGACCAAATGCTTCCACTTCATGGGAAATATTTTTTTCAAAAGGTTTGTCGTTCAGGAAAACTTTTGGCGACATGAACGCACCGCTTTCAAAATCGGCATCAACCAGTTCGTGTTGACCGTCATAAATCAGTTCTGTTTCGGCTTTAAGCTGATTGATTTTTCCGTGAAGAACTTCCAGTTCATTTTTACCGACGATTGACCCCATTCTTGTTTCACGGTTGAGTGGGTTTCCTATTTTAGTTTGATCTAAAGCTTTAGTTAAAGCATTCTGAACATCACCAATCAGGTTTTCTGGGACGATAATTCTTCTTATTGCTGTACATTTCTGTCCGGCTTTCGTCGTCATTTCGTTGCGGACTTCTTTGATGAATAAATCAAATTCCGGAGTTCCAGGTTTTGCATCTAAACCAAGAATTGAAGCATTCAAAGAATCGGCTTCCATATTGAAACGCACTGCATTTTTGGAAACCGAAGGAAGAGATTTCAGTTTTCTTCCGGTATTTGCAGAACCTGTAAACAAAACCGAATCACCATCCTGAACATAATCCAGAATATTTCCCGGCTCACCGCAAACCAGCTGAATGGCACCTTCGGGAAGAATTCCGCTTTCAATCATATCTTGAAAAACAGCGTTCGTTAGATAAGAACCCGGAGTTGCAGGTTTTACAATGCTTGGAACTCCCGCCAACAAAGAAGTTGACAGTTTTTCCAACATTCCCCAAACCGGAAAATTATAGGCATTGATTTGAACCGAAACACCTTCGCTCGGCGTTAAAATATGCGTTCCGAGATGTGTTCCGTTGGCGGAAATTTTCTGAACATCGCCATCAACCCAGAAAGGTGTATTCGGCAGCATTCTTTTCGCCAATCCGGAATACGTGAAAAATGTTCCGAAACCACCTTCAATATCCACCCAAGAATCGGAATGCGTTGCACCCGTTTTATAGGAAAGTTCGTAGTATTTTTTCTTTCTTTCGAGAAGATAAAGGGCTACTTTCTTCAGCATTTCTCCACGGTCGTAAAACGTCATCGATGCTAAATTTTTGTATCCGACTGTTCTTCCGTAATGAAGCGCTTCTTCGAAATTAATTCCGTCGGTATCGGAAATGGCAACCAGTTCACCGTTTACGGCGTTCCGCAGTTCAATTCCTTCTCCATTGCCTTCTATCCATTGTCCGGCGATATAGTTTTTTAGTTTTTCCATTTATTGATTTTATTTTTAATGCTTAGTGAGATGCGATTTATTGCATCTAATTTTGATTCAATTAAATTTAGTTTAAATAAAACTGATCATCCTTCCAATGCTTAGGATTATTTTTAATGTAGTTTTTGATTTTCGACATTGATTTTTCATCTTTGATTATCTGATCATGATATCCAGATTGCCAGCTAAATTCAGAATTTGTTTTTCTAATTTCTGATGTTACTCTGCCTTTAAACCATCTTATAATTCTGGATAAATTCTGGTGAAACATTGGATTTTTATGATTTGCGAATCCACCTTTATCGAAATTCATGAAATATTTTCTTATGTCTACATCATTTTCAATGTCAGTTCTGTCTTTTTTGATCGTGATGATCCCGTAAAAATGATTTGGCATTATAACGAAACTATTCAGAATAGTAAATTGAAATTTCTGTTCAATTTCTTTACATATAGTCTCAACTATTTCTCCCAAGGCATTTAAATTCATTACGTTATCTTGTATCGAACCAAATAAATTTAATCTGTTTGCAACACAAATAGTAATAAAATAAGAACAATTTTGACCATAGTCCCAATTTTTGAGCCTCATAGAATCAGTACTATATTTACCTTGAAATTTGTTCATCAATAAAATGTTTCAAATTTATTAATTCATACTGCTGTTTATTATCTAAATATAAATTGAATCCAAGACTATAGGCGATAAATCGCCTCTCTACTTGATATATCATTACGATAAATTCTAGGCGATAAATGCCTCTCTGCGTCATTTATTTTCAGCTTTCAACCCGATGTCTTCCAATGAAAAAACCTCATAATTGAAATCCTTTCCGTGAACCATTTTTGCATATTCTTCCACAGTTTGAAGAAATCCAGCTTCCTTGCGGAGTTCATTAACATTTTTGGGATCCTGAATCGGCCAAATTATCGTTTTTCCTTCCACCGTTGCAGATTGGGAACCGTAGATCTGATTTTTACCGTGATACATAAGATTTCGGTCTTCTGTTAACGCCAACGACTGCTTTGAAATATCTCCTTTCTGTGCTGCCTCTCTTAGCATTGGCAAATATTTTTCGATCATTTTTGGATCAGAATGCTGAATGATTAACCAGGCAGTTTCATTTTCCGGGGTTCCTACCTGATTTTTTCCGGGATAGCTGTGCTTTGCAATGATTTCTTCAATGCGCTTTTGATTTTCGCTGTCTATCTGAACCATAACTGATTTGTAATTATTCTTTAGATAAACAGGATCAAAGCCTGTAAGTTTTGCTAATCTATTAATCGTATCATTTGACGTTTTATCAGTCATTAATCTGATAGCTTGATCTTTAAACCGAATCTTCGCCAGTTCTTTTTTCAACTCCGGATTGATCCCGTTTTTCGGTTCTGACGCCTTATCGCAGGCAAACAGAGTAAAAAGCAAAAATAAATACAGCGGGATTTTCATCATCAGAATTACAAATCCGTTACCTTTTTATCAATTTTATAAACCGTACCTCTAAAAGTGGCAACCATTACTTTGTGCTGATTGGTAATCGTAATATCATACACAGCAGTTCTCCTCGTATCGGCCATCAGAATGCTTTCGGCAATTAAAGTGTCGCCCATTCTCACAGCTTTTGTAAATGAAATCATGCAGTTTAATGCCACAGAAGCATCGTTCGTATTGTTTGAGGAAAAAGCGAGGGCAGAATCGGCAAATGCGAAAGTAATTCCGCCATGAACCGTTTTCAGTCCGTTGATCATTTCCTCACGAACCGGCATTTCCAGAAGACAGTATTTTTCGCGGACTTCAATCAGTTTTATTCCCATCCATTTGGAGAATTCATCCTGATTGAGCATATATTGGACAAGTTCGAAAGGTGTCATGATTTATTCAGGGTTCTGGGTTAAAAGCTTAACGTTCAAAGTTTACGGAGTAACGGGCTTTGTCGGTAGCGTTCTTCCTGATATTCCCCGTACAGATTTTGTAAGGTTTCGGAAATTTTCTGATATCCGATTTCTTCTCCCCATTTTAATAAACCTTTCGGATAATTAACGCCTTTCTGCATTGCTAACTCAATATCTTCATCGGAAGCAATCTGTAACCGTTTCGCTTCCACCGCTTCATTGATCAGCATAGAAATAATTCGCATGAAAACCGTTTCACACAGATTTTCATCTTTCTCAGCGACGGGTTTTTCAGTGTTTTCCGCATAATCGTAAAAACCTTTTCCGGTTTTTCTGCCGTGGAGTTTAGCTTCCGACATTCGTTGCTGAAGCAGCGACGGTTTGTATTTAGGATCGTAGAAATAATCTTTGTAAACGGTTGTAGTCACCGAATAATTTACATCAATTCCGATTAAATCCATCAGTTCGAAAGGTCCCATGCGGAAATTTCCAAGTGTTTTCATCGCTTCATCCACCTGTTCCGGAGTTGCGATATTTTCTTCAACAATCCTTAAAGCTTCGCCATAAAAAGGGCGTGCAATTCTGTTCACAATAAATCCGGGAATATCTTTCGCAATCACTGGGATTTTACCCCAGGACTTCATCAGTTCGTAAATTTCCTGCGGAAGATTCTTCTCTGTTAACAGTCCGGGAATCACCTCTACCAAAGGCATTAAGGGAGCCGGATTGAAAAAATGAATACCGATAAACCTCGCCGGATTTTTTAAATCAGCTGAAAGTGAAGTTATCGAAATTGAGGACGTGTTGGAGCCAATGATACAGTTATCTGAGACGTTCGATTCCAGTTCTGCAAAAACTTTCTTCTTGATCTCTGCATTTTCGATGATTGCTTCGATAACGAGACCACAATCTTTAAGTTGTGAAAGATCATTGCATGATTTTATTCTCGCAAAAATTTCGTCTGCCGATTCTCCAGTAAGTTTGCCTTTTTCGATGAGCCTGTCAAAGGTTTTACGCAAACCCTCCATCGATTTTTCGGTCTGTTCGGAATTCACGTCAAACAGAAAAACTTCGCAACCGTTTGTCGCTGCGACCTGTGCGATGCCGATTCCCATCGTTCCGGAACCGATCACACCAACTTTAGAAATTTGAGAATTAAGATTTAAGTTTTGAGAATTCATCTAAAATTTTGAAAGTTTTAAATTTACAAAAAAGACAGCTCTGTTGCCAAAACCGTCTTTAATTATATTGATTTTCAATTATTTACCTTTATAAACAGGCTTTCTTTTATCATGAAAAGCAGCAATACCTTCCCGGAAATCCTGCGAATTTGCGGCCTCCTGCTGCAGTTTTGCTTCCAGTTCAAGTTGTTTTTTCAGGGTGTTGTCGTATGATTCTGCAAAAGCTTTTTTGGTCAGTTTCAGTGCTGCTGTCGGCATATCTGACACTTTTTCCAGAATCTCCATCGATTTGCTCATAAATTCCTCTTCGGAAAATACTTCAGCTACAAGTCCAAGGTTTTTCGCTTCTTCTGCTGAGAGTTTCTTACCGGTAAATGCCAGATAATTAGCCATTTGCCGGCCAACCAGTTTCGGAAGAAAATAGGTTCCTCCGGTATCCGGAATCAGGCCGATGCCGGAAAAAGCCTGCGAAAAATAGGCTTTTTCTGAAGCCAGCACAAAATCACAAATCAGCGCAAGCATCGCTCCTGCTCCCACTGCCGGTCCGTTAACCAGGCTGATTACCGGTTTTTTGCAACGCGTAAGCTCCAGCACGAGTTCGTTGTAGTAATTGCTTACGAGTTTCTTGATGATGCTGATGTCGTTTTTCTCATCTTCATCGGCAAAAGCTGCTGCAAGATCCTGTCCTGAGCAAAAAGCCCTTCCGCGTCCTGAAATAGCTACTGCACGAACTTTATCATCAATACTTGCCGCTGCAAAGAATTTGCGAAGTTCATTAAGAGTCGGGCGGTTTAATGCGTTCAGCGTTCCCGGATTATTCAGATACGCAATCATCAGTCTGCCGTCGAAATGGGATTCTACATCGAATTGAGTGAACATAATTTAGTTTATTTTTTAATTGATTTTTGTCCTGTTTTAATGACATTTGAAATAATCGAATGGTTCAAGGCAATCATTGCACTGATAGCTTGCTTTGCAGAGTGTGGAACCGAATCTGCTGATCTGCGTGGTATTTTCCGAGCCGCATCGCGGACATTTTTTCGGAACGTTCAGATGGTTCTGATCGGCACCTTTTTCGGGCGGTGTAATTCCGTAAACGCGGAGTTTTTCGCGGGCTTCATCGGTAATCCAGTCCGTTGTCCAGACCGGAAACATTTGCGTAAACACTTTTGCGGTAATCCCTTTTTCTTTAAACAGTTTGATAATATCTTCCTCAATATTGAACATGGCGGGACATGCTGAATAAGTCGGAGTAATAATGATCTCAGCTTCATTTTCAGAAATCATTTTCGCATCGCGGACAATTCCGAGTTCCACAATATTGATCACGGGAATTTCGGGATCAGGAATCTGGGATAATATTTCTTTTAAATCTGCCAATTTATAATTTACACTAAATTCTTACCACGCACAGTCAGGATAAGTTCGCTGCATGTACTGCAGTTCGCAAAGAATAAAGCCGAACCATTCTGTGTGAATTCCTTTTCTGCTGCCTTTCTGCATCCAGGTTTCAGCAGGAACTTCCAGTCCGAACACTGCAAAATCCGACGAAATTTTTGCCATCCACGATTCATGCAAAGCTTTGGACGAAGGAATGATATCCAGTTCAACGAGTTTCTGTTCGTCATCAACCTCTGCAAATAAACCGCCGGTGTATTCCCACAGGTTTTCCAGCGCAGCTTTCAGTCTGGTTCTGCTTTCCTCAGTTCCCTGAGCGAAAACGCGCATCCAGGTTTCGGTGTGCGTGTAATGGTAACGGACTTCTTTCAAAGATTTGATTGCCACTGCGCGTAAATCTTCGTCTGCAGAATTACTCAGCGCCTCGTAAAGCACATTCTGATAAACAGCAAAAAAGTAAGCTTTCAGAATTGTGTTGGCATAATCGCCGTTCGGAAGTTCGGTGAGCTGCGCATTCAGGTAATCTTTTTCCACACGCTTCATCGCGAAATCGTCTACTGTACGTCCGTCTGCAAAATGTTTTACAGCAATATTGTATAGATTATTCGCCTGTCCGAGCTGATCGAGTGCGATATTGATAATCGCGATGTCCTCTTCAAGATAAGGCCCTTTTCCGCACCATTCGGAGAGTCTTTGCCCCATGATCAGTGAATCGTCGGCGAGTTTTAAAATATAGTTTTTCATGTTGTCGCTTTAAGCAACAGGCAGGAAGCAGGAGGCATTAAGCATACTGCATATTGCCTGCGGCATTTACATATTCTTTACGTCAGTCGGAATCTGATAAAAAGTAGGATGACGGTACAGTTTGTCGTCTGCCGGATCGAAGAAAGCTTCCTTGTCGATTCCTTCACTGGTTACCAGATATTTGGACGGAACCACCCAGATTGATGTACCTTCTCCCCTTCTTGTATACACGTCTCGTGCATTTTGCAGTGCCATTTCTGCAGTTGCTGCCTGTACTGTTCCTGCGTGTTTGTGAGAAAGTCCGGGTTTTGTCTGGATAAAAACTTCCCACATATCTAGATTATTCATTTGAGATTTGAAATTTGAGATTACCAATTAATTCTGTTTCGCCTTCTGATTTTCAGCATATGCCATTGCCGCTTCTTTTACCCATGCATTTTCTGCCTGCGCTTTTCTCTTGGTTTCAAGGCGTTTTTTATTTGCCGGGCCATTTCCTTTCAGCACTTCGTAGAATTCATCCCACGGAAGTTCAGAAAATTCGTAATGACCGGTTTCTTCATTAAATTTCAGATTTTCATCCGGAACAGTAAGTCCTAAAAATTCAGCCTGAGGAACTGTAACATCAACAAAACGCTGACGCAGAGAATCGTTACTCTCCCTTTTCACGCGGTAATTCATTGATTTCTGTGAATTCGGAGATGCCTCATCATTCGGACCAAACATCATTAAAGCCGGCCACCAGAAACGGTTCAGTGCATCCTGGGCAAGCTGTTTCTGCTCTTTTGTTCCACGGCAGAGTGTCATCAGAATTTCGTAGCCTTGTCTCTGGTGAAACGATTCTTCCTTACAGATTCTTACCATCGCTCTGGAATATGGTCCGTACGAATTTCCCATCAGCATTACCTGATTCATAATTGCAGCACCGTCAACCAGCCAGCCAATTGCTCCGATATCTGCCCAGCTTAAAGCCGGATAATTAAAAATGCTGGAATATTTAGCTTTTCCTGCAAGCATATCGTTGTATGTACTGTCGCGGTCTGCAGCAACAGAACCGTCACCAAGTGTTTCGGTGGCGGCGTACAGATAAAGTCCGTGTCCGGCTTCATCCTGAATTTTTGCAAGCAGCGCCATTTTTCTTCTCAGGGAAGGAGCTCTGGAAATCCAGTTGGCTTCGGGAAGCATGCCCACCACTTCGGAATGTGCGTGCTGGGAAATCTGCCTTACGAGCAATTTTCTGTAATCTTCAGGCATCAGATCTTTCGGTTCTACCTTGTTTTCAGCCTGAACGTATTCTACGAATTTATTTTGATCCATAATTTTCTAAATTTAACAATGTAGCAATGTACCATTGTAACAATATTTTGTCCTTTTACTGATCATTTCTACATCAGATTTTTCTGTCAGCCAGATCGTCTTTGGTATAAATACCAATCTGACCGTTGATGAATTCACCGGCGACAAAATTTACTGTTTTGTCATCCGATTGTATCACATATTCCTTAAAATAATATACCTGTCCTTCAAAAGGACCTTTTACTTCCACTTTGCGGTCATTGCAATGCCAGTAATGGTTCCAGATATTAAGTCCTTCCACACGAAAATCTTTGTTGACTTCAATGAATGAGGCAAATTTCCAGTCGGTCATAGGCTCTTTATTTTGTTTTATTTTTTTGAGGCGGAATTTTTTCATGTTCCGGAATTTTATACATCGTAATTCAGCATGACGATATTAGTCACAGGATGACACTGACAGGTAAGTACCATTCCACGTTCTACTTCATCTTCGGTTAAAGCGAAATTTTTCTCCATAAAAACCTCTCCTTCCATCACCTGCGCTTTACAGGTACAGCAAACGCCGCCTTTACACGCAAACGGAACCGGCAAATGATCATTAAGCGCTTTATCCAGAATGCTTTCTTTCTTGGAATTCAGGTGAATATTGTACTCGTCGTCGTCTATTATTAACGTTACAAAACTCTCAATATTGGGTATTTTCTTGAATTCCTCGGATTTTTCTGCATTGTCCTCATCATCCGGCGCTGCGTAATATTCATACATTACCTGCAGTGAAGGCACTTTCTTTTCCTTTCCGAGATACTGCGAAATACTTTTAATCATTTCCGATGGTCCGCAAATAAAATATGTTGCTTCCTGCACCGGAATATCGGTAAACCTTTCAAACAGCTGATCCAGTTTCGGCGCACAGATTCTGCCTTCAAAAAGTTCGTCTTCCGCATGTTTTTCGCGCGACAGCAGATAAACCACTGTAAGCCGTCCTGCAAACTGCGCAGCAAGTTCATCGATCTGCTTCCGGAATATGATATCGTTGACACTTCGGTTGCTGAAAAACAGATACGCTTTTGATTTCGGTTCCTGGTAAAGCGCTTCCTTAATATTGGAAAGCACAGGCGAAATTCCGCTGCCTGCTGCGAGCCCAACGTACATTTTCTCATTAGCAGCATTGTAGTGCGTATAAAAATGTCCCTGCGGAGCAAGAACCTCAACCAGATCTCCTGCTTTCAGTTCCTGATTCAGATATGTGGAAACCCTGCCGCCTTCCAGATGCTTTACCAGGACTTCGAGTTCTGCGTTACCTTCTGTCGGCGCATTTACAATAGAATAACTCCTGCGAAGATCTTCTTCTCCGAACATAAAGCGGACATTGATATACTGCCCCTGTTTAAAACTGAATTCATGACGAAGGTGTTCAGGAATTTCAAAAGAAATATGAACAGAATCATTGGTTTCCTTCGTTATTTTTGAAACTTTTAACTGATGAAAATGATGCATAAAATATCTAAAAAATCACCTTTCGGCAACACTTACAAAGATACGTAATTTTTAGTTTTCCCTGTTTAACTCAATACGAATGAAGAAATTCAGGTTAAGCCTCATTCAGCAATGAAATATTCTGACAACATTTAAATTTTCATCAAGACAGACTCTGAATTTCGGTAATTTTGACTGAAATTTACACCTGCAAAGCCTCTGTTTAAGCCATTTTGACCTGATTTTCAGGTACATTACAATTTAGAACATGTTTTGCAGCCGACATTTCAGAAATTTGAAAATCACACACAAATAATATGAACTTAAATCAATTTACAGTAAAATCTCAGGAAGCCATCCAAAAAGCACAGCAGGTTGCAATGGAGTTTGGCAACCAGAGTATTGAACCACAGCATCTTCTGGAAGGAATTTTCCAGAGCGATGAAAGCATTTCCACATTTTTGCTGAAGAAATCGGAAGCGGATGAAAGCCTGGTACGGGAAAGAAACCGAGAAAGCCTCGAGAGCCTTCCGAAAGTGGAAGGTGGAAATATTTATCTAAGCCAGAGCGCTAACAAAGTACTTCTTGAAGCACCGAACATCGCCAAAAAAATGGGCGACGAATATGTAACGATCGAACATCTCTGGATTGCCCTGATCGATGTAAATTCTAACGTTTCCACGATGCTGAAAGACATGGGCGTTACCAAATCTTTGCTGGAAGGCGGAATAAAGGAACTTCGCAAAGGCTCAAAAGCAACATCTGCAAGCGCTGAAGAAACTTATCAAAGCCTGAATAAATACGCCAAGAATTTTAACGAACTGGCCGCAGAAGGAAAACTGGATCCTGTAATCGGGCGAGATGAAGAAATCCGCCGTGTTTTACAGATTCTTTCGAGAAGAACGAAAAACAATCCGATTCTAATAGGTGAACCCGGAGTTGGTAAAACAGCCATTGCAGAAGGAATTGCACATAGAATTATTTCCGGCGACATCCCGGAAAACCTGATGGACAAAACGCTTTATTCATTAGACATGGGCGCTTTGATTGCGGGAGCAAAATACAAAGGTGAATTCGAGGAAAGACTGAAATCCGTTGTAAACGAAGTAATAAAATCCGACGGACAAATCATTCTGTTCATCGATGAAATCCACACGCTGGTTGGAGCAGGCGGCGGAGAAGGTGCGATGGACGCTGCAAACATCCTGAAACCCGCACTTGCAAGAGGTGAGCTACGCGCAATCGGTGCGACAACCTTAAATGAATATCAGAAATATTTCGAAAAAGACAAGGCACTTGAAAGACGTTTCCAGAAAGTGATGGTGGAAGAGCCGGATACAGAATCAGCGATCTCTATTCTTCGTGGAATTAAGGATAAATATGAAGCACATCACAAAGTACGAATCAAAGACGAAGCGATTATCGCCGCTGTAGAGCAGTCTCAAAGATATATTTCCGACCGTTTTTTACCGGACAAAGCAATTGACCTCATTGATGAAGCTTCTGCGAAACTGCGAATGGAAATCAATTCCAAACCGGAAGACCTAGACGTTCTCGACAGAAAACTGATGCAGATGGAAATTGAACTTGCTGCGATCTCAAGAGAAGGCAACCAGACTAAAATTGATCACCTGAAAGAAGATATCGCAAAAGTTCAGGAAGAAAGAAATGAACTGAATGCAAAATGGCTCGGTGAAAAGCAAAAATCCGAAGACCTTACAGCAGTTAAAAAAGAAATAGAATCGCTGAAACTTGAAGCTGAAAAAGCTTCGCGCATCGGCGATTACGGAAAAGTAGCTGAAATTCAATACGGAAAACTTCGTGAAAAAGAAGAAGAACTGCAGAAACTCGAAATCGAGATGCAGAACCATGAAAACGAGCTTATTAAAGAAGAAGTTACCTCCGAAAACATCTCTGAAGTCATCTCAAAATGGACCGGAATTCCGGTAACCAAATTATTGCAGAGCGAAAGAGAAAAGCTCCTGCATCTTGAGGAAGAACTGCATAAAAGAGTTGTAGGACAGGAAGAAGCAATTACCGCTGTTGCAGATGCCATCAGAAGAAACCGCGCCGGACTGAACGATGAGAAAAAACCGATCGGCTCATTCCTGTTCCTCGGAACTACAGGTGTCGGAAAAACTGAACTCGCAAAGGCGCTAGCAGAATTTCTTTTCGATGACGAAAATAACATGACCAGAATAGACATGAGCGAATACCAGGAAAGACATTCTGTTTCAAGACTGGTCGGCGCTCCTCCGGGATACGTTGGTTACGATGAAGGCGGACAGCTTACAGAAGCTGTGAGAAGAAGACCTTATTCCGTTGTGTTGCTGGACGAGATCGAAAAAGCACATCCGGATGTGTTCAACACGTTGCTCCAGGTTTTGGATGACGGGCGTCTAACTGATAATAAAGGACGCGTGGTGAATTTCAAAAATTCGATCATTATTATGACCTCCAATATGGGATCACCGGTTATTCAGGAGAGATTTGATAATGCAGAGCGCGATGCAGAAGGAAATATTCTGCCGCAAGTGATTGAAAATACGAAAGATGAAGTATTTGCGTTATTGAAGCAGACGTTGCGTCCGGAATTCCTGAACAGAATCGATGAAGTGGTACTGTTCCAGCCGCTCAGCAAAAAGGAAATCGGGAAAATTGTTCAGTACCAGCTTCGTGGTTTCAATAAAATGCTCGAGAAAAAAGGCATTATCATGACTGCAACAGAAGACGCCGTGAATTATATCATGGAAAGAGGTTATGATCCTGCGTTTGGAGCAAGACCATTAAAAAGAGTATTGCAACAGGAAGTCCTGAATAAACTTTCGAAAGAAATCCTGGCAGGAAATATCGATGATAATCAACGAATTACACTGGATTACTTCGAAGAAAGCGGGCTGATTTTCCGCCCTACGGAATAAACCTGAAAGTTTAACTAATGTTAACATACTAAAGGCTCTCTGTTCGCCGTTAAAGAATAGAAATTTTTTTTCATCATTTGTGTTTTTAGTATCCGTCGGACTTTCCGGCGGATACTTTTTTTATCATATCTTCAGCCATTTCAAAAAATCTAGCAAATATATCTACATGATCCAGCGATGATTTGATAATATTCTAATTTACTTTACTATTACGATATTATCATATTCAAAATATTTTACCAATTGACATAAACTATCAAAAAACTATATTTTATATCAATAATGATATCATAACAAATTTTACAAAATATTTTCATATATCTATTGCGTATTAATTTCCGACTTTATAATTTCGTTCAACTTAAAAAAACAAAAAGTACCGTTATGAAGAAATTTGGAATTTACGCACTTGCATTGGGAATGCTTGCAGCGTGCAGTGATGATCCGGAAATGACCGGAGCAGAAACAATTAATAATCCGGAAGTTGCCCAGCGTGCGCACTGCCCTTCTGATGAAATCAGGAAGCAAACCCTGAGCGCAAACCCTGAACTGATGCAACGATATCTGGAAAACGAAAAAAAATCAGTACAGTTTGAAAATGATGTACAACTCGGAAAAGTCCTTGCAGACGGAACTGTACAGATTCCTGTGGTGGTAAATGTTTTATACAGAACATCAGCTGAAAATCTTTCCGCATCCAGAATTGCGGAACAGATTGCAGTTCTTAATGCAGATTTTGCGGGAACCAATTCTGATGTCAATAAAATTCCGACAGAATTTCAGGGAGTGAAAGCCGGAAATACCAAGGTTTCCTTCAGACTGCATAACGTAGTAAGAAAATCCACTACCAAAACAAGCTGGTCTACTAACGATGCGATGAAGAAAACGGCAACAGGTGGTATTGCTGCTACTTCTCCTTCCAATTATCTGAACATCTGGGTTGTCGGAAGTATGGGAGGCGTTCTTGGGTACGCCACTTTTCCTGAATCTGCAGGTTTATGGAACGACGGAATCGTTCTTGCCGCGCCTTATGTTGGAAAAACCGGAGCTTCTGCGCCGTTCAACCTGGGAAGAACCGCAACGCATGAAGTTGGTCACTACCTGAACCTTAGACATATTTGGGGCGATGGAAACTGCGCTACAGATTATGTTGCAGATACCCCGACACAGACCGGAGCTAATTCAGGAAAACCGGCTTATCCTAGATACAATACCTGTGGCGGTGTGCGCCGTTCGATTCAGTTTATGAATTATATGGATTATGTGGACGATGCCGCGATGTTTATGTTCTCTGCAGGCCAGCGCAACAGAATGCAGGCTGTCGTAACATCAACAGGCGCGAGAAAAGGCTTGAGACTCTATTAAGCTATCATAAGTGACTAATAATTTGCCCCGGTTTTTTTGCCGGGGTTTTTTATTGAATCAACTGTTATAAAATTCACTGATTGTACAAACTTTCTTAGCGGGTTACATTTATGCAGTTTCAAAAAAATATTTGGAAAACAGAGAAAAACTGGCAAAAAACATTCCCATATCACGTTATTTTATAGAAAATTAACAGCAAAAACACCACATGTGAATTATATAAATCTCTCTATTGATTTGATTCTTGAGTGGTTATGAAATTAATACCGTATGCAAATCTTAATAAACTGTTAAAGTTAAATCTGCGCACACGCTTCTCAGATTTTTTGGCACTTGTATTGAATCTACCGTTCTACATTAAATCACAAAATATTAAATTATGAACACAGAAAACACTTACAGACCAGAGTACAGAAGCGATTATGTATCCAGAGTATTCAGAACACGTGAAGATGCTGATACAGCTTTTCATGAACTAAGAGAAAGAGGTTATACCGATAACGATATCAATGTAATGATGTCCGACGAAACCAGAGACCGTTATTTTACAGATGTAGACAGAGACACTGAACTAGGTGATAAAGTAGCAGAAAATGCTGGTACTGGTTCACTAATCGGTGGTGGTATTGGTGCAGTAGTTGGTGCAATTGCAGCAATCGGTAGTAATGTACTTCTTCCTGGTCTCGGACTAATCGTAGCTGGACCTTTGGCTGCAGGACTTGCAGGTGCAGGTGCAGGTGCAGCAACAGGCGGACTGATCGGCGCTTTAACCGGTGCAGGAGTTCCTGAAGATGAAGCAAGAAGATATGAAACAGATATCAAAGACGGCGGAATCTACATGGGATACAGACCTCGTAACGAAGAAGACGCACGTTACAGCTACGACAGATGGTACGGACCAAACGATACGCTGTAAGAAAACCGTTAAAATATTTTCAAAAAGAAATCCGCAATCTTAATTGATTGCGGATTTTCATTTTAACAGGTGCCCGGAACAGGACTCGAACCTGCAAGCTTGTGGGCACTCGCACCTGAAACGAGCGTGTCTACCAATTTCACCATCCGGGCTTAAAAGTATGCAAATTTACACTTTTTTTTCTGTTCCGGAAATAGAAAAGAGCGTGTACTTAACGCTCTTTTCAACCTTCGATATTTTCAGCTTATTTTGAGTCTCTCGAAAATTTAAAAGTTTCCCCACCCTGATTTAATGAGAAGCTTTTCCTGTCTTTACTGAAAACGAGTTCTATTCCGCCCAGTTCAAAAGTAAATGTGTCGTTGCCTTCGTAAGTAAGCGGAAATGAGTTTTGACCGGTTGCCTGCGCAGTTAATGTTCCGCCTTCATCTTTCAGCGTAATTTTCAGCGGAAGCTGTTTGCTGCTGTAAACTCCGGTATATTCATCAACTTTGATAATTTCTTCGGAAGCACCACCCATTCTGAAAGAATTATTGGAAGGATCTGCATCCGGAAGTGATTTCTTAGGGTCCAGTTGTACAGATGTTATTTCTTTTGTGGTAGGAACTCTGAAGTTCCATTCGGTATTCCTCTTCCAGATTTCTACCGGCAGACTGAAATCCTGTTTTGTACCGTCTTTGAAAGTAATCTCACCCTGAACCGGCATTGGCAACTGTCCGATATTTTCAATTTTGATAATGCTGCCCTGTGTGAAATCGTTATTTGTGTACTTCACGGATTTTACGGCCTGATCTATTTTCCATCTGTTCTGAAACCAGCCTCTCCAGAAATAACTGAGATCTTCACCGCTCACATTTTCCATCGTACGGAAAAAATCGTCCGGAGTCGGATGTTTGTAAGCCCATCGTTTGATATATTCGCGGAAAGCCTTGTCGAATCTCTCCTCACCAAGAATATTTTCGCGCAGCATCGTTAAACCCGCTGCCGGTTTATAATAAGCCAGGAAACCAAGATTCATTTCTTTCATATTATCCGGCGCCGTCATTACAGGTTCCATTTTGTCGTTATTGAAAAAGAAGCCCATACTTTGCAGGGACTGCGGTCTGTGGTATTCCCCGTTATTGAAATCTTTTTCAGAAAGCGTGTTGATGAATGTATTGAAACCTTCGTCCATCCAGGCATGAAGTCTTTCGTTCGATCCAACAATCATCGGAAACCAGATATGCCCGAATTCATGATCAGTTACGCCCCACAAATCATAACCTTTGGAGTTCATATGGCAGAAAACGATTCCGGGATATTCCATACCGCCTTCATTTCCGGCAACATTAATCGCTGTGGCGTAAGGATATTCCAGCCATTTTTTGGAATAGTGCTCGATAGAAGCTTTAACGTATTCCGTCGATCTTCCCCAGGCTCCCTGCCCGTCACTTTCTACGGGATAAGCAGAAATAGCCAGGGATTTTTTACCGCTTGGCAAATTAATTCGCGCAGCATCCAGTATAAAGGCCGGTGAAGATGCCCACGCAAAATCACGCGTATCGTTAATCCTGAATTTCCAGGTTTTTGTAGTATTTGCAGTTTTTGCAGCAGCACCCGCTTCAGCAGCAGAACGTATTATCACGGTTTTCTCAGAGTTTCGTGCTTCGTCCCACTTTCTGTTTTGTTCTGCGGAATAAACCTCTTTCGGATTGAGCAGCTCTCCGGAAGCAACTACGTAATGATTCGCAGGTACGGTCAGGTTTGCTGTAATATCACCAAATTCCAGGTAAAATTCTCCCGCACCAAGATACGGAAGCGTGTTCCAGCCCATAATATCGTCATAAACCGCCATGCGCGGAAACCACTGCGCCATCGTGAAAATTCTGCCGTATTTGGTTTCTGCCACTCCCATTCTGTCGGAACCGTAATCCGGTGAAACGAACGAATAATCAATTCTGAATTTCACCACGCCACCTTTTGCTTTCAGTTGCTGCGGAAGATCGATCTGCATTCTGGAATCGGAGACCGTATATTTCGGATTGACTTTCAGTTTTTTGCCGTTTGCAGAAATAAGTTCCACGCTTTTTATCTGATAACCGCCGTCAAAAATCTGACCGTGCGCACCGTTTCTGCTTCCACCCTGCGGAACAATGGCATTACCGCGTGAATCTTTTTTAAATAAATTCTGATCCAGCTGCAGCCACAAAAAATCAAGATCATCAAAGGAATTATTGGTATAAGTAATTTCTGCTGATCCGGTTATTTCTTTTTTAGAATCATTCAGAGAAGCCGTCAATACATAATCTGCACGGTTTTGCCAGTAATTATGACCGGGCTTTCCGCTTGCAGAACGCGTTTCGGAACCGTTGTTTTTATAGAAAAACGGATTGAAAGCCTCGTTGTAATTGTATTTGGGAGTTTCCTGGGCGGAGAAAGTAATCGAAACCAGCACTGCTGCCGCGAGCACAATTTTGGGAAGTTTGAGTTTCATTAGAGAGGTTTTAGCAATAAGTAATCGCATCGGTGTAAACGTTACACCGATGCGACTTTTTACAATAATAACTTATAAATTCCGGGAAAAGAAACGGTCTAATTCGATTTCTTTGCTTTGATCATCGCTTCAAACATATCCCACATTTCCTGCGGAATCTGCTCCAGCATATTGAATTCGCCGGCGCCCTGCAGCCATTCGCCGCCATCGATTGTAACTACTTCTCCATTCATATACGCCGAATAATCTGAAACCAGATAAGCTGCGAGATTTGCCAGTTCCTGATGTTCGCCAACGCGTCTTAACGGAACCTTTTTCTTCATATCGAATTTTTCTGCAAGATCACCTGGCAAAAGTCTTTCCCATGCGCCTTTGGTTGGAAAAGGTCCCGGTGCAATGGCGTTAAACCGGATATTATATTTCGCCCATTCCACAGCGAGACTTCGGGTCATAGCAAGAACACCGGCTTTTGCACATGCAGAAGGAACAACGTAAGCAGAACCTGTCCAGGAATAGGTTGTCACGATATTCAATACGGTTCCCGGAATTTTTTGATCAATCCAGTATTTACCGATCGAGAGCGTGCAGTTTTTGGTTCCCTTCAAGACAATGTCGAGAATGGAATCAAAAGCAGAATGTGTCAGTCTTTCCGTAGGTGAAATAAAATTTCCGGCAGCATTGTTCAGTAAAATATCAATTCTGCCAAATTCCCCAATTGCGGCTTCCTTCATGGCTTCCACCTCATCCCAGTTTCTTACATCGCATGCCACAGCAAGTACTTTTCCGCCGGTCAGTTCTTCCAGTTCGGCTGCAGTATTCTGCAGTTTTTCAAGATTCCGGGAAGTGATGACGACTTTCGCTCCGAGTTCGAGAAAATATTTGGTCATTGCTTTTCCAAGACCGCTTCCACCACCGGTTACAACTGCAACTTTATCCTTTAACGATCCTTCCCGAAGCATTCCTTCTGTATATTTCATATTTAAATCGATTTTTTACTGGCTTTATTCTGATTCTAAATTTAAAGATTCTCACGATGAATCCGGAAAATTCTGCTATTCAGCAAATAAGATTGAAATGGAAACCACACTTTCTGGCCGGAATTTCAAGTATTTTTTTGATTTGCTTTCAACATTCCGCGAACGAGTAGAAACTGTGCAGCAACATACGTAATCATCACTATCAGGCTCAGGGCAACATGCTGATTTACAAAAATATTAACTGCAAGAACCGTATCCGAAACAACAAACAGCAGTGCGCCAAAAACCAACAGTTTCTGTCCGGTACTGATGCTGAACCAAAACATCACCGAAATCACACTACCGTAAATGATTACTGGAATTTTCATCTCATCCAGATGCGGAAATAGAAAAACGATCAGCGCAACAAGATATACAGCAACAGCCATAGTACTAAAAACCGGCGGTGTTTTCTTTCTTAATTTCGAAAAACACAGGATATAAAAAACATGTGCGAGCAGAAAACTTCCCAGTCCGGGCAAAAATCCCCAATTGAAAAGCAGAAACAAATCCCCGAAAAAACTGAAAATAAGACCAGCCAGAAATGTTTTTGAAATGCGCGGTTGCTGGCGCACTGAATTCTGTTGAGATACGACGAGATAAATCACGATCAGCAGTGGCAACAGCAAAGTTTTTGTAAAAAATCTTGGCTCGTTACTATCATTCCACACAAAAAGTAGATCCAGCAGAAAGACTGACAGAAGAATCAGATACAGAAATGTGCTTTTCACGCTAAGGGCTTAATGAAATGAGTTAAAATTCGGTTACCTGTCGAACAGAAGCCTTTGTCCAAATTTTTCAGGATTGATTTTCCGGTTTTCGTAAACCAAATTCCCGTTCACAAAAGTATGCGTCACTTTCGAATGATAGCGCTCACCTTCCAAAGGACTCCAGCCGCATTTGGACAGAATATTATCTTTGGAAACCTCCCATTCTGCTTGCGAATCTACCAACACGAGATCCGCTTTATAACCTTCACGAATAAATCCGCGCTTTTCGATTTCAAAAAGTATAGCCGGATTATGGCACATTTTTTCAACAATTTTCTCCAGCGAAATTTTTCCTTTTTTGGCATATTCAAGCATAGTCACCAAAGAATGCTGAACCAAAGGTGCTCCTGAAGGACATTTAGTATACACATTTTCCTTTTCCTCCAGTGTATGCGGCGCATGATCAGTCGCGATTACGTCTATGCGGTCATCGAGCAAGGCTTCCCACAATCCGTTTTTATCCTTTTCCGTTTTTACGGCAGGATTCCACTTGATTAAGGCTCCTTTGGTTTCGTAATCCGCATTGGTAAAATGCAGGTGATGAATACAGACTTCAGCCGTAATTTTTTTATCTTTCAGTGGAATGTCGTTTCGGAACAGACCGGTTTCTTTCGCTGTGGAAAGATGATAAATATGTAGCCTGGCTCCGGTTTTCTCTGCCAGTTCAACAGCTTTTGAAGACGAAATATAGCAGGCTTCCTCACTTCTGATTAAATGGTGAAAACTTACGGGAATATCATCACCGTATTCCGTTTTATACTTTTCTGTATTGTCGCGAATCGTTTTTTCATCTTCGCAGTGAACACAAATCGGCATCTTCACCTTTGAGAAAATTTCTTCCAGCACTGCGGGATTGTCGACGAGCATATTACCCGTTGAGGAACCCAGAAAAAGTTTAACTGCCGGAACGTTCTTAGGATTTGTCTTCAATACTTCCTCCAGATTATCATTTGTGCCGCCCATCGAAAAACCGTAGTTCGCAAATGATTTTTCCGAAGCAATACGATATTTTTCTTCCAGCAGTTCCTGCGTAACCGCATTCGGAACGGTGTTGGGCTGTTCGATGAAACTGGTAATTCCTCCTGCGATTGCTGCGCGGCTTTCGGTTTCGATGTCGCCTTTATGCGTAAGCCCGGGCTCCCGGAAATGCACCTGATCATCAATAACTCCCGGAATCAAAAGTTTTCCGGAAGCATCGATAACACGATCCGCATCTTCCTCAGAAATACTTTCTGCAATTTTCGAAATGAGATCATTTTCAATCAGAACATCTCCTTCAAATATCCTGTTCTCATTGACTATACGGGCATTCTTGATCAGGGTTTTCATTAATTTCAGGTTTTCACAAAATTACTTTTAATCTGTGGTTCCTGAAAATTTTTTGGCTGTTCACCACATCTCAATTCTAAATTCTACCTTTGCCAAAATTTCAGGATTTTGTACAAAAAACTGCTGGGACAGACTGCACTTTACGGATTGACAACAATTGTCATCAGGTTGTTTCCGTTCTTTCTGAGTCCGTTCATTTTTGAAGCTTTTGGTCCGAAAGCGTACGCTCCTTACGCTGATTTCTATTCCGTTGCCGGAATTATCACCGTGCTGCTTACGCACGGCATGGAAACCACATTTTTTCGTTTTGCTCTTGACGAAAAAGACGATAAGAAATTAATTTCCACAGCTTTTTTCAGTGTCGGTTTTGCCGCCGTTTTATTCGCAGTTTTTGCATTACTCTTCCGGGAACCGCTTGCTGTGGCGTTCAAAACACCAACTCAGGTCAATCTGCTTACGATGCTGGTTCTGGTTCTTACGCTCGATGCATTTTCGGCAATGCCTTTTGTATTGCTGCGGAAACAGGAAAGACCGGTGAAATTTGCTGCCGTAAAAATCATTAACGGCATCATAAACTTTTGTCTGGTACTGTTTTTTATCCTGGTTTTACCACGATTTCCCGATGGAATTCTAGGCTTGAAATATAATGCGGAATTCGGAATCGGATATGTATTTCTTGCAAACCTTATCGCAAGTGCGGTTACTTTCCTGTTACTTTCAGGAGAAGTTATTTCTGCAAGATTAAAATCGTTCGACTGGTCGCTGTGGAAAAAAATGCTCAAATACGGACTGCCAATTATGCTTGCGGGACTGGCCGGAATTGTGAACGAAACACTGGACAGACAGTTTCTGAAATTTTTACTCCCGGATGGAGTTGCACAGCAGCAACTCGGTGTTTACGGCGGTGTTACAAAAATTGTAACCTTTGTTTTGCTGTTTAAGCAGGCTTACGTTCTTGGGGTGGAACCGTTCTTTTTCAGCCACAGCAAAAGTGAAAATTCAGGCAGAACCTATGCGCGGCTCATGGATGTTTTTATCACGGCGAACTGTCTGATCATCCTTTTTCTTACTGTTAATCTCAACTGGCTCGCACCTGCATATCTGGTAAACCCGGAATACTTTGAAGGAATTGACATTCTTCCCATTCTGTTTATTGCAACACTGTTTTTAGGTATTTATCTGAACCTTTCCATTTGGTATAAACTTACAGACAGAACCATCAATGGCGCCTACATTTCCCTGATTGGCGGAGCGGTAACTATTCTTGTAAATTTCATCTTTATTCCGAAATTTGGTTACTGGGCAGCAGCTTATGCAACGATCGCAGCCTATTTTGTAATGATGATGGTCTCTTTGATCTGGGGACAGATTAAATATCCTATACCGTATAATCTCTACCGGAACTCAATGGTAATTCTGATAACCATTATAGCAGCGCTCATCTTTTATCAGAACTGGAAAGAGAACTATTTACTTGGAAATCTGCTGTTTATCATTATTGCGATAATCCTTATAGTTAGCCAGAAACTAATTCCGGAAAGACTCATTCAAAAATTTAAGAAATGACTGTAAAAATCATTAATAAATCTAAACACGAATTGCCTAAATACCAGACTGAATGTTCTGCAGGAATGGATCTGTATGCAAATCTTGAAGTTTCAGTAACACTGCAGCCACTTCAGCGCAAACTCATTTCAACCGGACTTTACCTTCAGTTACCGGAAGGTTACGAAGCGCAGATCAGGCCAAGAAGCGGACTTGCACTTAAAAACGGAATCACCGTGTTGAATTCTCCGGGAACGATTGATGCAGATTATCGGGGCGAAATCGGCGTAATTTTAATAAATTTGTCGGCCGACGAATTCACCGTCAACGATGGCGACCGGATTGCACAAATGGTTATTGCAAAACACGAATGTGCAACCTGGGAAGAAGTTGAAATTCTGGAAGATTCAGAACGCGGAGAAGGCGGATTCGGGAGCACCAAAGTAAACTAACAGATAACTACAACATGCCGCTGCAATTTGTCAACGGCTCTAAAAAATAGAAAATTATGAAAATAATCGTACCAATGGCAGGCCGCGGTTCGAGACTGAGACCACATACATTAACCGTACCGAAACCGTTGATTCCGATCGGCGGAAAACCAATTGTCCAGAGACTGGTAGAAGATATTGCAAAGGTTGCAAATGAGGATATCGATGAAGTCGCTTTCATCATCGGAGATTTTGGGCAGGAAGTAGAAGCTTCGCTTATTGCTATCGCGGAAAAACTGGGTGCAAAAGGAACCGTTTATACGCAGGATGAACCTCTGGGAACTGCACATGCGATCAAGTGCGCAGAAAATTCCATGAGCGGAGACGTGGTTATTGCATTTGCCGATACACTTTTCCGTGCAGATTTTGATCTCGATAAAAATTCGGACGGCGTAATCTGGGTTAAAAACGTGGAAGATCCGTCTGCATTTGGCGTGGTAAAACTCGATGATGAAGGATTTATCACTGATTTTGTGGAAAAACCGAAGGAATTCGTGTCAGATCTGGCAATTATCGGGATATACTACTTCAAATCTGCAGAAAAACTGATGGATGAAATTAACCATATCATCAGCAATGATATCAAGCAGGGCGGTGAATTCCAGCTGACAACAGCTCTGGAAAACCTTCGCTCCAAAGGCGCAAAATTTTCGCTGGGCAAAGTGAATGACTGGATGGACTGCGGAAATAAGAATGCCACCGTGGAAACAAACGGTAAAATTCTTCAGTATGAAAAGGATGAATTTGCCGAATATCCTGCTTCCGCTGAAATTGAAAACTCGCTGATCATTCAGCCGTGCTTCATTGGTGAAAACGTGAAAGTAATCAATTCGAAAATCGGCCCCAATGTTTCGCTCGGAAAAGGAACCTGCATTGTAAATTCCAACATTGAAAATTCCCTGATTCAGGAAAACACAAAAATCAATCACGGAAACCTCAGCAATTCAATGATCGGAAATTCTGCCATGTATTTTGGCGTGTCTCGCGAAATTTCGCTCGGGGATTATTCAGTTCTCGATTTTGTAAGTAAAGATTAATCTTAAAAACACCGATAAAACCACAGACCGCACAATGTTTTTTGTGCGGTTTGGCTTTAATATTGCAAAAGTTTTATTTGATTCTTTACCATTTTTGAAAATGAAAAAATATATACTTCTTTTTGCCGTCGCCCTCTTCCTTTTTTCCTGTAAAAGCAGAACGGCTGTTGCTTCGGATGGAGGTTCGGCGTCAGACAGTTTGATTTCGGTAAAAGACCTTCCAAAAGGTTCGAACATGTCAGTGGAAAACCACGTAAAATTCTACGAAAACATCCTGATTCATCCCAAGTTCGACCAACTGAAAATCTACAGCAAAATAGATATGGAGAGCAACAATGCATACATCCCGACCATGGATGCAACCACCTATATCGAAAAAGATAAAAAAGTGTGGATGAATATTTCGCTGTTCCTGTTTTCAGCAGCGCGCGGTATTGCAACTCCGGACGGTATCAAAGCATACAGCAAAACAGATAAGAAATACATCGATTCGGACTTTGGATATTTAAATAATCTGCTGAATACCAATTTCATCGATTATCGTGCTCTGGAAAAACTGCTTACAGGCAGAACTTTTGTAAAAGTGAACAGCAGCAATTTCAGAATCACCAAAAACAGAGACGGCTATCAGATGTCTTCAATCGCTAATCAAAAAATCGAAAATGAGGGAAATTCACGGGAATACCGAGTTGACCTGTCCTACTCTAATTCCTACGACCTGATGCATGTACGGCTGCAGGATATCAATTCTGCTGATGAACTGGAAGTGGATTATGCTAACTGGACCGATTTTGCTGATTTCCGGTTGCCAAAAAATGTTAAAATAAATATAAAGGGCAGCAAACCAGCCAAAATTTCTTTAGAAAACACGAAATTTGACAGTTCGAAAATGCAGACACCATTTAACGTTCCAGCAAATTATACGAAAATAGAAATTTAGATGATCAAAAAACTAATTTTAGGCCTTGCGCTCATCTTGTTCGGAATTTCTTTTGGACAAAAAAATAAGGAAGCTTTACAGAAACAAAATGCCGACCTCAAAAAGCAGATCAAAGCGATCAATGAGCAGCTGGCGAAATCCCGTAATGATTCCAAACTCTCCATCGCATATCTCGACGGCGTGAACAAAAAAATTCAATTGCGCGAGAAAATGTACACCAACACCCAGAAAGAAAAAAGGCTGATTGAGGATGATATTTATCTGCGCCAGCTTGAGATAAACCGTCAAAAGAAAGAACTTACAATTGTCCGCCAGAATTATGCAAAAGTTCTGGTAAACGCCTATAAAAATAAAGGATTACAGAATAAAGTAACCTTCATTCTCTCCTCAAAAAGTCTGGGCGAGGCGATTCGCCGCGTGCAGTATCTGAAGCAGTATTCAGATTATCAGGAAAGAAAAGCAGCCGAAATCAGTGCTGCTGCAGAAACGCTGAGAAGATCTGTGGGAGAACGCGAAAAATCCGTAGATCAGAAAAACATCCTGCTGGCCAATCAGCAGAAAGAACTCACGACAATTGCCGCAGAAAAATCGCAAAAGGAGAAACTGCTGCAAGAATTTAAGAAAAACGAATCGCAGCTTACTGCGGAATTAAAGCAGAAGCAAACCCAGAGCAAACAGCTGGAAGGACAGATCCGTTCCATTATTGCTGAGGAAATCAGAATTGCAAAAGCCAATGAAGCCGCACGGAAAAAAGCTGAAGAAGAAAAAATAAGGCTGGCAAAAGAGGCTGCAGCAAGGGAAAAAGCCAGAATTGATGCCGAAAACCGTGCTCGTGCAGAAGCGCTTGAAAAAGAAAGACTCCGCGCAGAAACTGAAGCCAGAAAAGCTGCAGAATTATTAGCTAAAAAAGAAGCAGAAGAAAGAAAACGCGCAGAGGACGCTGCAAAAGCTGAAGCCAGCGCGAGAGACGAAGCGAAACGTGTTGCTGCCGCGAAAGAAGCTGCGGATGCCGCTGCAAAAGCAAGAGCCGCGAACGAAAAACTTGCCGCTGCAAAAGCTGCAGAAGCAGATCTCGCCAGAAAAAAAGAAGCGGAGAAAAAAGCTGCGGAAACAAAAGCCCTCACCAATTATGGCGTTACGGCTGATGCAGGAAGCAGTTTCTCATCCAACCGCGGAAGAATTCAGATGCCGGCATTCGGAACGATTACACACAGATTCGGAAGGCAGCCACATCCTGTTTTCAAAAATATCATTGAAGAGAATAACGGAATCAAGATCGCGGTTTCTCGCGGAACTACTGCAAAATGTGTTTTTGCGGGCGTGGTAACGAGCGTAACGGCAACCGGTGACGGAACGAGAACAGTTATCGTGAAGCACGGCAGCTATTTCACCATTTATTCCAACCTTGCAACCACTTCCGTTTCTAAAAACCAGTCTGTTTCCGCAGGTACTACTGTTGGAACTGTCGCTGAAGATTTTGACGGAACCTATACCCTGGATTTCCAAATCTGGAACGGCACAACTCCGGTAGATCCATTGGGTTGGGTGAATTAAAAAATGCATAAATTTGCAAAAAGTATATTGAAATGGAAACACTTACCATACTTGCCCTTTCATGGCAGCATATTCTCGTAGTAGTTCTTCTTGTAGTACTTCTTTTCGGAGCGAAGAAAATTCCTGAACTGATGAGAGGTGTTGGCTCCGGAATTAAAGAATTCAAGGATGCCGTGAAGGAAGACGAAGCAAAACCGAACACGCCGAACGACACTCCGAAAAACTAAACTGATCCGGATGTCTTTTACGCAGAACGCCTGGAATATTTTCAACGAATCTATTGCGGATTATCATGACAAAGATCATGTTGATGCGCCGATGCCGGAACGTTACGATAAAGCCAGTTTGGAACATCTTTTGTATGCCAAGAACTGGATTGATACCGTTCAATGGCATCTGGAAGATCTGATTCGGGACGAAGATATCGCGGCGGAAGAAGCATTAACTCTTAAACGACGCATAGACGCGTCCAATCAGCAAAGAACAGATCTTGTAGAATACATCGACAGCTGGTTTCTTCAGAAATATCAGAATGTAAATCCATCTGAAAACGCCCGTGTAAATACCGAAACTCCGGCCTGGGCGGTTGACAGATTTTCAATTCTGGCACTGAAGGTTTATCATATGCAGCTTGAAGCTGAACGCGAAAGTGCAACCGATGAACACAGAATAAAATGCAGAGAAAAACTTGATGTTCTTTTGGAACAGCAAAAGGATCTCAGCACGTCGATAGAACAGTTGCTGGCAGATATTGAGAACGGTAGCGTCAGGATGAAGACTTATAAGCAGATGAAAATGTATAATGATGAAAGTCTGAATCCTGTACTTTATCAAAAATCAAAAAATGTTTAGATCAGGAATACTTTTACTTTTTTTTGCAACGTTTCTACTCTCGTGTATGGCCGAAAAAGGCAATACTTCCCCATTAGTAACAACATTTGGAGAAGGCGGAACGGCGGTGACAATAAGTGAAAAATACTACGAAAATTTCAGAAAAAACACCAACGCAGCCGAAATCACGAATTTAACGTCTACTTTTCCGGTGTTTAGTCATAAAGCAGTAGATAAAGAAGTTGACAATCTGAAAATTAACCTCAACAATTACATTTACGCCATTGAAAGTTTTAATATTCGCGGCAAAGAACGTTCATTAAAAGCTGTTGAGGAATCTTATAAAAAACTGCAGCACTATCGTAAAAAACTGAATCCCGACCAGGATGAAGTGATGAATCGCTATCTTGTACGGATCAAGACCAATATGACAATTCTGGAATCAGAATTTGCTCAGAACGGTCTGCAATAACCTTCCCTACTCCAAATTTTACCGGATGAAAAAACAGGCTGAAGCCAATGTTCCCACGGATTACGGCACTTTTCGGATGATCGCCTTTTCCGAAGATGAGAAAAACTGGATGCCTCACATAGCTCTTATTGCGGAAAACACCAACCTCAATTCGGTCGTTAATGTCCGCTTTCATTCCGAATGCATCACGGGTGAAGTTTTTCATTCAAGAAAATGCGAATGCGGGCAGCAGCTGGACGGCGCTATGCAGTATATGCAGGAACACGGAGGAATAATCATTTATCTTCGGCAGGAAGGAAGAAATATCGGCATCATTAATAAACTGAAAGCATACGCTCTTCAGGAAAAAGGTCTGGATACAGTTGCAGCAAACCTGGAATTGGGGCTTCCCGCAGATGACCGCGACTTTGCAGTTGCGATTGAAATTCTGCAATACTTAGGAGTTTCAGATATCAATCTGATGACCAACAACCCTCAGAAGTTAAAATTCGTGACTGACAGTCCGGTGAAGCTTCACAAAAGACTTCCATTGCAAATCGCTCCACATGATTTAAGCAGCGGCTACCTCGAAACAAAAAGGACTTATTTTGGTCACCTTCTAGATGAACAAAACGAAATCCCTGATTAGTTTTTTTTCTACAGTTTAATTACAGCTTCCAGAGCAAGCTCCATCATTTGCCGTACTGCGCGTTCCCGCTGATCTGCAGATAACTGTTCCCCGGTAGGAATAATATCGGAAACGGTAAGAATCGTTGCAGCGTTTTTGTTCAGATATTTTGCGTTTGCGAATAATGCAAAAGCTTCCATTTCTACAGCCGGACAATTATATTTTTCAGCTATTGCAGGCGTTCCCGGCTTCTTGCGGTAAAAGATATCGCTGCTGTGAATATTGGCTGAAATGGTTTTTATGTTCATTTCCGACGCGGTTTCTTCCAAAAGTTTAAAAATCCCTCCCTGCTGATCGATGAGCTCTTCATCAAATTCCCAAGCAAATTTTGCATAGGTAGATTCACTCGCAGCTGCTTTTACATTGATCAGATCAAAAAGATTGAGTTCATCGGTATATCCGCCACATGTCCCGATTCGGATGATCGTATCCACATCATATTCCGTGTACAGCTCATAAGAATAAATTCCGATGCTTGGACATCCCATTCCGCTTGCGCCAACCGTAATTTCCTTTCCTTTATAAACACCGGTATAGTAAAAAACATTTCTGGTTTTACTAACCAGTTCGGCATTTTCGAGGAAATTATCAGCGATATATTTTGCTCTTAAAGGATCTCCGGGCTGCAGAACAACTTTTGCGATCTGCCCTTTTTCTGCACTGATGTGTACACTCATAATTCAGATACTTGTTGTACAAATATAAATAATCCGCTGCGGAGCGCAAAAAAAGATCCCGGTAAAATAATTTACCGGGACCGACAAAAAATCTGTTAAGATTATTTAGGTTCTTTTAGATTGAAGTGCTTTACCACAGCGTTATAGTCGCTATAATCGAGTCCGGCAATTTTTCCCTGACTTGCAGGTACCAAAACGATTCTGAATCGTTGGTTTTGCAGGAACTGACCTGCCTCCGCTGGTGTCATGGTAGTCTGATCGAAATTAGCCTCAGAGTAAATTTCTACTGCTTCTGTATTAAACAGGAAATTATAGTCGAGTTCGCGACCGCCGGCAAGATACTCCGTTTTTGGAATCTGTTGCCATACAATTCCCGAAGTACTGTTAGAATTTATGTTTCTGTAGACCAGCACCACATCCGTTGACGGAATATTGATATTCTGGCTGATTGTATAATTATTACCGGCAGAAAGTGTACCGTTAACATCGCGCATTACCGCGTAAGTATCCTGATCCTGATAATATGGATCATCATCAATTCTGTCGTCTACACAGCTCTGCAAAGCACCCAGTGAAAACACTGATAACGCTGAAAGTAAAAAATATTTTTTCATAATGGTAAAGTTGTTACTTGATTCATATTCATACTTTCAAAAGCCATACCAAATAATGAGTTTGAAAATTGTACTTTTGTTTCGAATGATATTTCTACAAATGAGGCCATTAATCTTAGTGATTTCACTATTTGTTTTCCAGCAACTTTCCGCGCAGTTTCAGCCTGCGAATCTTACTTCTGAACAGAAGCGCAAAGCTTCGGAATGGGTTGACCAAACGTATCAGTTCATGAGTCAGGATGAGAAACTCGGACAGCTCTTTATAATCGCGCTGTACACGAATAAAGGAGAAGATTTCATTACCACTGTTAAGAACATCACAAATAAAGAAAAAATCGGCGGCTTGATCCTGATGCAGGATGATGCGGCAAGAGAAATCAAAATTGTAAACGAATTACAGGCGAAAGCAAAAATTCCGCTGATGATCGGAATGGATGCAGAATGGGGACTTTTTCAGCGTATCGCAGCCGCGCACAAATTGCCGTGGGCGATTACACTAGGCGCAATTCAGGATAAAAAAGTGGTTTACGAGCTTGCACAGCAGATTGCTGCAGATTCCAAAAGAATGGGAATTAACTGGGATTTTGCACCTGTAGTGGATGTGAATACGAATCCCGCAAATCCGATTATCGGAAACAGAAGTTTTGGATCTGATGTTGAAAATGTAACAGCCTCTGCACTGGCCTATTCAAACGGTCTGCAGGATTCCGGAATTCTTGGAGCAATCAAACATTTTCCGGGACACGGCGATACAGATACCGATTCGCATCTCGATTTACCGGTAATTTCTCATAACGTTAAGAGACTCAACGAAATAGAACTCGCACCATTTAAAGCGCTGATGAACAAAGGAATCGGCGGTGTTATGGTAGCACATCTTTATGTTCCGGCGCTCGAACTTCAAAAAGGAGTTCCGGCGTCACTGAGCAAAAATATTATCACCGGTATTCTGAAAGAAAAATTTGGCTATAAAGGCCTTATTATCACAGATGCGCTGAATATGAACGCGGTAGCAAAACGTTACAAAGCCGGCGAACTGGACGCACTCGCTTTCAAGGCAGGAAATGACATCATGTTATTTTCGCAGGACGTTGCGACAGGAAAAAGGCTGATTCAGCAGGGAATTGAAAAAGGTGAAATTCCGCAAAGCAGGCTGGAAGAAAGTGTTAAGAAAATCCTGTTAACGAAATATTATCTTGGACTGCATTCTTATACACCGGTAGATCCGAAAAACATCAATGCAGACCTGAACAACGAAAATCATGTGAAAATTTCGCAGAAAGTTTACAGCCACGCGCTTACGCTTCTGAAGAATGAAGGCAATCTGCTGCCGCTAAACTGCAACGAAAAATATTATTTTGTGCCACTGGAAGAAGCCCCACATGAAACATTTCTTACTCAACTAAATCTGAATACGTCAGTTATTCTTAAAAAAAGCTCTGAAATAAATTCAATTCCGGCAAATTCGAAAGTGATAGTGGGTTTTCACAAGGATAATTCCACGGCGTACAAACCTTACAAAATTTCAGATTCTAGTAAGAAAATACTGCAGGAACTCAGCAAAAAGCACGAAGTAATTTTGAATGTTTTCGGATCGCCTTATGCGTTGCGCGATGTGGATATTTCTAATATCGACGCTGTTCTGGTTTCCTATGAAAACAATGATGATTCCATGACTGCAACTGCTGCTGCTTTAAATGGAAAAACAAAAATTTCAGGTCGGCTTCCGGTTCTCGTGAACGATAAACTGAAGTACGGAATGGGTATGGATCTGAAGCCCGCAAAAAAATCTGATAAATAAATCCAAAAGCTAATAATTCACCACTAATGAAAATAGGAATTCTGTGCTACCCAACTTATGGAGGAAGCGGAATAGTTGCCACAGAACTTGGGATGTCACTCGCAAACAAGGGCTATGAAGTTCACTTTATTTCGAGTAATCTTCCGGCGCGCCTCGATATTACCAACCCGAATATTTTTTTTCACAAGGTAAATGTGCAGACTTATCCGCTGTTTCAGTATCAGCCTTATGATATTGCACTTTCGTCCATGATTTACCGGGTTGTAAATCTTTACAAACTGGATTTGCTTCATGCACATTACGCAATTCCTTACGCTTACGCCGCTTTTACGGCCAAACAGATGCTGAAGGAAGAAGGCAAGGATATTCCTTTGGTGACTACGCTTCACGGAACCGATATCACGCTTGTCGGTCAGCATCCAACGTATAAACACGCGGTTGAATTCTCAATAAATCAGTCGGATACGATAACTTCCGTTTCAGAAAGCCTGAAAAATGACACCCTGAAATTTTTTAAGATTACAAAAGAAATTGAAGTGATTACAAATTTCATTGATAACACGGAATTCGAACAGAAACAGGCGTCCTGCCAAAGACAGCATTTTGCTACAGAGGATGAAAAAATTCTGATTCACGTCTCCAATCTGAGACCGGTAAAAAGAGTTGATGAAGTACTGCAGATTTTCAAGAATGTTCACGCGAAAGTAAAATCAAAACTGATTATCATCGGTGAAGGTCCGGACATGGAAAAAATCAATCAGTTTCTGGAAGAAAATCCCGATCTGATCGGCAAAGTCCGGCTGCTTGGAAAAGTGAACGATCTGTATAAAATTCTGGAACTTTCCGATGTATTTTTACTGCCGTCAGAACAGGAAAGTTTTGGACTAGCTGCTCTTGAAGCGATGGCTGCCGAAACACCGGTAATTTCTTCAAATGCGGGCGGAATTCCGGAAGTAAATATTCAGGGTGAAACCGGTTATCTTGCTGAAGTCGGAGCTGTAGACGCGATGAGTAATTACGCGATTAAACTTCTCAGCGATGATAAACTGCTGGCAGAAATGAAGAAAAATGCCAAAGAGCAAGCGCTTCGTTTCGACCTGCAGATCATTCTTCCGCGTTACGAGGAAATGTATAAAAGAACGCTTGAAAATTTTGCTGCCACTGAAAAAGTGCAGAATTAGGGCTGCAGATTGTACTGCATTCTGGTTTCTTCTGCGAGTGATCGGAAATAAGTGATCAGCATCTGCCTTTCAGTATCGGTAAGTCCCGCTTCAGGATGACCGAGTACATAAGATTCCATAGGCATTTCATGCGATTCTATTATTTCAACAGCTTCATCCAGTTTATGAACCTGTCGTTTTGGTTCGTACGTGGCGAAAATCGAAAAATTAAGATGTGATCTGCCTTCGTCAATATGATTTTTCAAAAACCATCCCGTTGGCTGAAACTTCGCATACCACGGATATTTTGTTTCGTTGCTGTGACAGTCGTAACAGGACGACCGTATCTTGGAACTGATCTGTGCCGAAGGATTCTTAATGGTTAAGAAATCCATTCCCTTATTTACCGGTGGATTCGTTCTGTCTATCGGAAAAAACTGAATAATTACAAACAGTACCAGAACTGCGATGAGAACTCTGCCCATTTTCTGAATTTATTGCTGAAAATTACAAAAAATATTGAATAGCGGAACGCACGGAAACCTTAACAACAATACCGAACATAATATTGAGTATCTTTGCAAAAATTTTTGGGCTCGGAACGACCGGGTAACCCATTAATAATCATTATCATCTTGATTCTTTTTAAGATGATTATTAAACAAAATTTTTATGAGCAATATCGTTGCAATTGTTGGGCGCCCCAACGTAGGAAAATCCACGCTTTTTAACCGTTTACTCGAAAGAAGAGAAGCCATTGTAGATTCAACGGCCGGTGTTACGCGTGACCGCCACTATGGGAAATCCGACTGGAACGGCGTGGAATTCACCGTAATTGACACCGGAGGTTACGAGGTGAATACCGAAGATGTCTTCCAGGAAGAAATATCAAAGCAGGTTCAGCTCGCGATTGATGAAGCCACTTCGATAATTTTCATGCTTAATGTGGAGGAAGGCCTTACTGAAACGGACCGCGAAATTTTCGAAATGCTACGGAAATCCGGTAAGCCGTTTTATATCGTTGTAAATAAAGTAGATTCCGCAAAAGAAGAACTTGCCGCTACAGAATTCTATCAGCTCGGAATCGAAAAATATTACACCCTGTCTTCCGCTACAGGATCCGGAACCGGTGAATTGCTCGATGATGTTGTGCAGGATTTTCCTTCTACAGAATACAAAGATCCTTTTGAAGGACTTCCAAAAATAACGATCGCCGGTCGTCCAAATGTCGGAAAATCAACTTTAACAAACGCGCTACTTGATAACGAGAGAAATATCGTAACCGATATTGCAGGAACAACCAGAGATTCCATCGAAACTTTGTACAATAAATTCGGACATGAATTTGTCTTGGTTGATACAGCCGGAATGCGCCGTAAAGCCAAGGTAAAAGAGGATCTGGAATTCTATTCCGTGATGCGTTCGGTTCGTGCGATTGAACATTCGGATGTGGTAATTATTATGGTTGATGCAACGCAGGGCTGGGAATCTCAGGACATGAATATTTTCGGAATTGCCCAGAAAAACAGAAAAGGAATTGTAATTCTGGTGAACAAGTGGGATCTGGTTGAAGACAAGCAAACCAACACGATGCGGGACTTCGAAAAATCAATCAAAGATAAAATCGGGCAATTTACCGATATACCGGTACTTTTCGTTTCTGCGTTAACCAAACAAAGAATTCTGAAAGCAGTAGAAGTTGCGATGGAAGTTTTTGAAAACAGACAGAAAAAAATCAAGACTTCCAAACTGAATGAGGTGATGCTCCCGATTTTTGAAAACACGCCGCCACCAGCGTTGAAAGGAAAATACATCAAGATCAAATACTGCGTTCAGCTTCCGACGCCGAGTCCGCAGTTTGTATTTTTCTGCAATCTTCCGCAATACGTAAAAGAGCCGTACAAACGGTTTACAGAGAATCAGCTTCGCAAGGAATTCGGTTTTACGGGAGTTCCGATTGAAGTGTATTTCCGTCAAAAATAAAAACAACCCTTTTGGAAAAATTCCGAAAGGGTTTTTATTGCGAGATAATTTAACGAATTTTACCATCTAAATTCATCAAATGATTACTGTACTTTCCGAAAATTTTTCTCTCGTCAATTCCTGGATCAACGATTTAAGAAATGTTGAAGTTCAGCAGGACCGCCTGAAATTCCGCAGAAATATGGAACGTATCGGTGAAATTGCCGCTTTTGAAATTTCCAAAAGTCTGGAACAGAAAGAACTGGAAATCACAACGCCGCTTGATAAAATCAAAGTAAAAGAAATTGCGGTTCAGCCGGTAATTACAACGATTTTAAGAGCCGGAGTTCCACTTTTTCAGGGACTTCTCAATTATTTTGATAAAGCCGACTGTGGTTTCGTCGCGGCCTACAGAAAACACGACGCCAACGATTATTTTTCCATCAAACAGGATTATTTAACCTGTCCGAATATCGACGGAAGGCCTTTAATCGTCGCAGATCCAATGTTGGCAACAGGAGCAAGTCTGATTGAAGCACTAAAAGATTTATTGAATCACGGAAAACCGACTCAGCTTCACATTGTTGCTGCCATTGCGTCAAAACAGGGTGTGGAAACTTTGCAGAATGCCTATCCTGAAGCGCATATCTGGATTGGTGCGGTTGATGAAAATCTGACTTCAAAGGGTTACATCACACCTGGATTGGGCGATGCCGGAGATTTGTCCTACGGTGAAAAACTTCAAAGATAAAAGCATGAGTTTAAAAAATATATTGGCAGTAATTGTCGCTGCACTAGGCGTTTACATGATTTTTCTCGGACAAAAAGCGGGAATTCAACCGCCGACAATAACCGGAATTGGTTTCATTATAATTGCAGCAATTTTTCTTTTGCCGAATAAGAAAGTTTAATCAATCGCCATCACGAGAACGCTCACTTTATTGTTCCCGGTTTTCAAAATTTCCCACGCTGCAGAAGCCATCGTGTTTCCGGTGGTGTAAACATCGTCGATGATTAGAACGTGTTTATTTTCGATATTTTTCTGAATGGAAAACCGGTTTTCCATTTCTGAACGTTGCGATTTGTCTTTCAGCGCCTGCGCTTTTTTGTAAGAATTTCTTTTCAGAACTTCGTGGTCAACGGGAATGTCAAAATGTTTTGAAAGTTCGTTGGCAAACTTGTGCAACTGATTATAACCGCGTTTTTTCTCTTTTTTCGGATGAAGCGGGATCGTTACGAATAAATCCGGTTCCCTACCGTTGAAAGTCAAACGTTCCGTTGTCCATCTTGCAAGAATTTTTCCGGTTTTTTCGCGGCTGTCGTATTTCAGGGCATGAACGATTTTTCTGGAGAGGCTTTCCTCTTCAAACTGCATTAGTGAATAGGCATTTTCTGTCGGAAACATCAGATTGCAGCGCTGTTTCAGCAGATTATCTTCGTCAAATTTCCAGTGCGTGAAATTCACCTGATCAAAACACAGTTCGCAGATGATTTCGTCGCCCGGAATAATCCGGTTGCAGTGCAAACAACGGTTCGGAAAAAGCAAATCCAGAATCATCAAATGAAGATATAAAATTCCTGAATCAAATGACTTAGAGACTTTGAAGATAGAAAAAGAGGATTCAAAGCATTTCCTTTCTCACTTTTTCAATCGCTTTCCGCATTTCATCATTGAAGTTTTCCTTTTCCAGACGGATTGGCGGAGATTGTCTTACGTCGCAATCCGGAATCGAGCAGTATTCACACGTTACGCCAACATTCACCGTTTTTATGGTTTCGCTTTTCGAGAATTTTACTTTTTTCAGTGTTGCCGCGTTCAGCAAAATTCCGATACAGTAACTGCGGTTGGTGCCGTCAGAAAACGGATTTTTCTGCGATGTTGAAATAACGAGATATGTCAATCCGCTGTCTTTATAATGCGAAATCTGCGCTTCCGTAACCTGTTCGTTGGCTTTTAGATTAACAAGATTTTTCACTGCAATCCAGCGTCGGCAATAATGTTCGTTGGTTGCGTTTGCGTGTGGTGCCTGTTGTTGGTTTAGGTGTAATTCTTTGAGAATCTGAATTTTATCTGAATTTTTCTTCTTTGTAAAACAAAGGTAGAACAGATCTTTAATTCCGAAATCCTGCGGAAGAATATTGGTCAAACGGTAATAAAAAGTTTCCGGCGAATTGGTAAACTCCTGAATCAGATTTTCAAAAATTTCCGGTTTCCAGTCTGTATTCTGGAAGAAAGTCGAGATTTTTTCGGTCAGCTTTTCACGGTGAATTAACAGACATCCTGCGAAATACGATGAAAAATAATTGTTCATCAGTTCTTCAAAACTGGTCAGATCCAGCCAGGAATAAGTGTTCGGACGAGGATTCAGCTGAAGATAATTGTATCCGATTTCTTTTGCAAGAATGAAAGTTTTCTGATCTTCATCCAACAGTTTGTTTAAAAGAAGGGAATTGGTTTCCGGAATATAAAGAGAGCGAAGTTTCCCGGTGGCGCCATATTTTTCAAAATCGGTTTCGGTGATTTCGTAGTTGAATTCTTCTTTCAGTATTTTCTCGAAATCTTCTGATTTCGGTTTTGCAGACAGCTGATGTTTTTCGCAGCAGAGTTTCGCGCTTTCCTCAATTTCCGGAAAATAATTGTCATAAAGTTCCTGAAAGCTCCTTACTACTGCGAAATAAAAACGCTCTTTACTAAGGTTATAGTTCTGTGAAATTTCAATCAGTGTATTGATAAAAGCGGTGACTTTTTTAGGCGCTTCGCTGATGATATTAATGAGTGTGCTTCGGTTGATTCCGAAAAGTTCCAGCGGAATTTCCTTAAAGAAATCAGATTTGATGACTTCGGAAATCGGAGCCAGGCTTTTATCCAGCTTGGTTGAAACTAAATCGTCAAACTTGCATTCCAGAATTTCTGAAAGCTGCAGAATTTTGTCGTGTTTCGGATATTTTTTTCCGTTTTCAATTTCGTTGAGGTACGATTTTGAAAGCCCGGATTTCGTTGCCAAATCCTGTAACGACCAGTTTTTTTTCTGCCGCTGCTGTTTCAGTTTCAGTCCGAAAACCGTTTTTATATAATCCCCATCTGCTGACATTCGCTGGTTTTTTAGATTTCGGGACCAATGAAAAAATTTAAAATTATTCTAAATAAGTTTCTATTCCCGACTGACACAAAGATAAAGAAAATAAAAGCGATTATTCGCATAATTTCTTTTTAAATAATTTAGCGAACGTTCGCTATTAGTGAAAATATTTTTATTAGGTTTGTAATGTCAAATCACAAAAAATGTTGCTGTATGAAAACTGAAACACTAATAAAAATCGTTGCCGAGCCTCAATACCACGAGATTTTCACACCAGAACTGCTGGATTTTCTTTCGGAACTGCACTTGAAGTTTAATGCTAAAAGACTCCGACTTCTTGATCAGCGTAAACTAAAACAAATTGATTTCGATTTGGGACAGTTGCCGACTTTTCCGGAAGAAACAGCGGACGTAAGAAACGGAGACTGGGTTTGTAATCCGCTTCCACAGGATTTGCTCGACAGACGCGTGGAAATTACCGGTCCGGTTGACAGAAAAATGGTTATCAACGCTCTGAATTCCGGTTCATCTACTTTCATGGCTGATTTTGAAGACAGTAATTCTCCGACCTGGGAAAACTGCATGGAAGGACAGATTAACCTTTCAGATGCCATCAATAAAACAATTTCCTTCGAGAACGAAGCCGGAAAAAAATATGAACTGAATGAGAAAACTGCAGTTCTTTTGGTTCGTCCGCGCGGACTTCATCTTAACGAAAAAAATATTGAAATAGATGGAGAAGTTGCTTCAGGATCGCTGATTGATTTTGGAACTTTCTTCTTCAGAAATGCCAAAAAACTTCTTGAAAACGGAAGTGGACCGTATTTCTACCTTCCAAAACTTGAACATTACAAGGAAGCAAGATGGTGGAATGAAGTGTTCGTTTTTGCGCAGAATTATTTGGGAATTCCTGTAGGAACAATCAAAGCAACAGTTTTGGTAGAAACAATTACGGCGTCTTTCCAACTGGATGAAATTCTTTACGAACTGAAAGAACACAGCTCCGGACTGAACTGCGGACGTTGGGACTATATTTTCTCATACATTAAAAAATTCAGAAATCTTCCTGAGTTTTTGGTTCCGGACAGAGATCAGGTGACGATGACTTCGCCTTTTATGAGTGCTTATTCCAAAAGAGTAATTCAGGTTTGCCACAAAAGAAATGTTCATGCAATGGGCGGAATGGCAGCACAGATTCCGGTAAAAAACAACGAAGAGGAAAACGAAATTGCTTACGGAAAAGTTCGTGCAGATAAAGAAAGAGAAGTGAAAAACGGTCACGACGGAACTTGGGTTGCACATCCTGGATTGGTTCCTGTTGCGAAAAAAATCTTCGATGATTTTATGCCGACACCAAATCAAATCGATAAAAAACACAATGACTACAATATCACCGAAGCCGATCTTCTTCAGATTCCGAAAGGAACCATCACGGAAAAAGGTGTTCGCAAAAATATCAATGTGGGAATTCTGTACATCGAATCCTGGTTGATGGGAGTTGGAGCTGCAGCATTGTATAATTTAATGGAAGACGCCGCAACAGCTGAAATCTCAAGAACTCAGGTTTGGCAGTGGCTTAAAAATGAGGCGAAACTGGAAGACGGAAGAACTTTAACGAAAGATTTAGTTTTAGAGTGGGAGAAAGAAGAGCTTGAAAACATTAAAGCTTATGTTGGAGACGAACGTTACGCAAACGGAAAATTCGAACTGGCAACAGAACTTTTCAATGAGCTGGTTCTTGATGAAAACTTCGTGGAATTCCTTACGCTGAAAGCTTATCAATACATCTAATCAAAGAAAATCAAAACAAACAATCAAATACATAATATTATGAAAAAGCAAGAGCAAATCCAGAAATTGCAGCAAGAATGGGCAGAAAACCCAAGATGGAAAGGTATTGAAAGACCTTACACTGCTGAAGACGTACTGAAACTAAGAGGCAGCTACGACCTTGATTATTGCATCGCAAGAATGATGTCTGAAACACTTTGGAAAAAACTGAACAATCAGGATTTTGTTGCAGGCTTAGGAGCTTTAACAGGAAATCAGGCGGTACAGGAAGTTGACGCAGGTTTGGAAGCGATTTATCTTTCAGGATGGCAAGTTGCAGCAGATGCAAACCTTTCGGGAGAAATGTATCCGGATCAGTCACTTTATCCTGCAAACTCGGTTCCTGCTGTTGTGAAAAGAATCAACAACGCTTTATTGAGAGCAGATCAGATTCAGTCTGTAAATGAAGTGGACGAAGTAAACAGAAAAAATTATCTGGTTCCGATCGTTGCTGATGCTGAAGCTGGTTTCGGAGGAAATCTTAACGCTTTTGAACTGATGAAGCAAATGATTGAATCCGGTGCAGCCGGAGTTCACTTCGAAGATCAGTTGTCTTCTGCTAAAAAGTGTGGTCACTTAGGTGGAAAAGTTTTGGTTCCGACTCAGGAAGCAATCAACAAACTGATTGCGGCTCGTTTAGCAGCTGACGTTTGTGGAGTTCCAACGGTTTTGGTAGCAAGAACTGATGCTGATGCTGCAGATTTATTAACTTCTGATATCGACGAAAGAGATCATAAATTCATCAAAGGAGAAAGAACTTCCGAAGGTTTCTATTACGTGAATAATGGAGTAGAGCAGGGAATCGACAGAGGACTTTCTTACGCTCCTTACGCAGATTTGATCTGGATGGAAACTTCAAATCCAGATTTGGATTATGCAAGAAAATTCGCTGAAGGAATCCACGCAAAATATCCTGGAAAAATGTTGGCTTACAACTGTTCTCCATCGTTCAACTGGGCAGCGAAACTTTCTGTTGCTGAAATGGAAACGTTCCGTGAAGAGTTGGCGAAAATGGGTTACAAATTCCAGTTCATCACATTGGCCGGCTTCCACGCACTGAACACTTCAATGTTCGAGCTGGCTTCTGCTTACAAAGAAAGAGGAATGGCTGGTTACAGCGAGCTTCAGGAAAGAGAATTCGCATTGCAGTCCAAAGGTTTCCGCGCTGTGAAACACCAAAGTTTCGTAGGAACAGGATATTTCGACAAAGTGCAAACGGTTGTTACTTCAGGAAATGCATCGACCACAGCTTTGGTTGGTTCCACCGAAGAAGAGCAGTTTCATTAATCTGGAAATTCCATAATTTTTTAATTGTTAGTAAATCTTCCCTGTTTTTACGGGGTAGATTTTTTTATGGGCGTGTCCTTCACTCGCTCATTATTTTGGCGCGGCTCCTGCGTCGCCGCGCCAAACCATTCACTCGTTCAGGTCGCTACGGCCGCTGCAATCTTTTTTGCTGTACCTCTCCCCTTTCGGTAAAAAAGGATTTCCGCTCTCATCGCTCACGCGTACAATAACTCTGAACTTTGAACCTTAAACGTTGAACGTTGAACTCAGAACTTCCAACCTTACGCTCACGAAGCGCGTCACTTCGAGTAGATTTTCGTAGAAAATTGTATCGAGAAGTGTGTTATAAAGTTCTCGATACGATACGATACGATACGCTCCCCTCCACTTCGCTCCCCTAATCGAACTGACGAAAAACTATCTTGAACCGGAAACCTACAACCCTGAACGTTAAACTTTGAACCTTAAACCCGAAACCTTGAACTTTAAGTATCTTTGCAGTATGATACGCATCACCAAAATTTTCACCTTCGAAACGGCGCATGTTCTTTACAATTACGACGGAAAATGCAAAAATATGCACGGCCATTCCTATAAACTTTTCGTTACAGTAAAAGGAAACCTCATCAATGACCTTGACCATCCGAAAAACGGAATGGTGGTGGATTTCGGCGACATCAAAACCATAGTAAAATCCGAAATCGTGGATTTGTGGGATCATGCGGTCTTAATCAATGCGCTTTCTCCGCACAAAGAACTGGGTGAAGATCTTGAAAGCAAAGGCCACAAAGTGATTTACTGTAATTTTCAGCCTACCTGTGAAAATATGCTTTACGAAATTGCTGAAAAAGTAAAATCCAGACTTCCGGAAGGCGTTCAACTGGCATATCTGAAACTCCACGAAACAGAAAACTCCTACGGAGAATGGATTGCGGAAGAAAACGACAACTAAACTAATTTTTGAATGAAAATTATCAGCTATAATGTAAACGGCATACGTGCTGCATTTACCAAAGATTTCTTGGGCTGGCTTACCGTTGCCAATCCGGATATTATCTGCGTGCAGGAAAGCAAGGCCGGAAATGACCAGATCGACATTGAGAGTTTCGAAAAACTGGGTTATCATAGTTACTGGCATTCCGCTGTGAAAAAAGGTTACAGCGGAGTCGGCATTTCGAGCAAGACCAAACCAAATAATGTTGTATATGGATGCGGCATTGAACAGTATGATAGCGAAGGAAGAATTATGCGGGCCGATTTCGACGGTTTTTCTGTGATCTCTGTTTATGTTCCTTCAGCAACCAATATCGGCAGGCTGGATTTTAAAATGCAGTTTTGCTACGATTTTCTCGATTATGTAAAGGAACTGAAGAAAACAATTCCGAATCTCGTTATCTGCGGCGACTTCAATATCTGTCATCAGCCAGTCGACATTCATAATCCGGAAGGGCTCAAAAATGTTTCAGGATTTCTGCCAATCGAACGCGAATGGCTATCAAAATTTATCGAAGAATGTGAACTGATCGATTCTTTCAGGCATTTTAATTCAGGGCCGGATCAGTACACATGGTGGTCGTATCGGGCAAATTCACGCGAAAGAAACAAAGGCTGGCGTCTGGATTACCATTTTGTGTCCAAAAGCCTGGAAAATTCCCTGAGCCGCGCGCTGATTTTACCGGAAGTAAAACATTCTGACCACTGCCCTGTTCTGGTTGAGTTGGATGTTTAGAAAAAAACAAATAAAAAAGCCGTTTCAGTAGAAACGACTTCACTCTTTTTAAGCTAAAAATTAATTAATCCAGAATTTCATATTCAATGGCCATATGTCCTGTTGCAAGGTTTCCGATTTCGTCGAAAGCAGCTTTGGAAAGATCAAGCGCTCTTGAAGAATGGAAAGGACCACGGTCGTTGATTGTTACAATAACGCTAAGACCGTTTTTCGGGTTGGTGATTCTCACCTTAGTACCGAAAGGTAAAGTTCTGTGCGCAGCAGTCAGTTTATTGTTACTGAAAATTGCTCCGCTTGCAGTTCTTCTTCCATTGAATTTGTCGTGATAGTACGACGCATAGCTTGTTTTCACCTCATCATTGTTGTTGGCATCCATTTTGAATGATGTTAATCCAAGCAACGTGGTCATCATCATGATTACGAGAGTAATTCTTTTCATCATTTTTGATTCTATTTTATTGGTTTGACGAGGCAAAATTAGAATGAAACTCAATTGTACAACTTTACAATCGTTAAACTATCTTAAGTATTTGTTAAAATTTTCTTAAAGAAGGCTGTCATTTACTTATTCACGGGAATTCACGGCAGTTGTTAAAAAGTGTTAAAAAAGTTCTAAAAAAGTTAATACAATTAACTTATTTCGCGCATAATACAGCGAAAATTCTTGCTTAATCTTATTCCAAATTATTAATAATCAACATCATACAATTACAATCAACTTCTCTTTTATACTGCCAATTGAGGCTGAATTTTTCTGTACATTTGTAAAAAATTCAAACAGAAATGCCGAAAATCTCAGAAAGAGCCCAGAACATGCCGCCTTCACCGGTGCGGAAGCTCGTTCCTTATGCACTGCAGGCGAAACAGCGGGGCATCAAAGTATATCATCTTAATATAGGACAACCTGATATCGAAACTCCGGAATCTGCACTGAATGCCATCCGTAATATCGATCTGAAAGTTCTGGAATACGCGCTTTCTGAAGGCAATCTCGAATACAGACAGGCAGTTGAATCGTATTATCATTCGCTTGGTTATTCAGATATCACCACCAACAATATTATTGTAACCAACGGAGGTTCTGAAGCACTGAACTTTGCAATTTCCACTTTATGTGATGCCGGCGACGAAATTATCGTTCCGGAACCGTACTACGCGAATTACAACGGTTTTACAAGTGCACTTAACGTGCAAGTGGTGGCTATTCCGTCAACCATAGATACCGGATTTGCACTTCCACCAATCGAAGAATTCGAAAAGAAAATTACCGATAAAACACGCGCAATCCTTATATGTAATCCCGGAAATCCGACCGGTTACCTTTACACGTATGAAGAGCTCAAAAAACTGGCAGAAATCTGCGTGAAACATGATATTGCAATTATTTCTGATGAAGTTTACCGCGAATATGTTTACGACGGACAAACGCAGACTTCTATTCTGGAATTTCCGGAACTGAAAGAACACGCAATAGTAATCGACTCAGAATCCAAGAGATATTCGATGTGCGGTGCAAGAATCGGATGCCTGATTACACGTTCTGAAATACTGAAAGATGCAGCCATCCTGTTCGCGCAGGCAAGATTGAGCCCGGTTCTTCTGGGACAGATTGCCGCTGCCGCTGCTCATGAAAACGACAGCTTTTATATCGCAAATGTCCGCTCGGAATACACCAAAAGAAGAAACCTTCTTGTAAATCTGCTCAATGGAATCCCGGGCGTGATTTGTCCGAAACCTAAAGGTGCTTTTTACTGTGTTGCTGAACTTCCAGTAGACGATTCTGATAAATTCGCTCAGTGGCTGCTCGAAAAATATTCCCACAATAACGAAACAGTAATGGTTGCTCCAGCCGGTGGTTTTTACAGCGATCCTATTCTCGGTAAAAAGCAGGTAAGAATTGCGTACGTTCTTAAAGAAGACGATCTAAAAAGAAGTGTGGAACTGCTGAATGACGCTCTTCATAAATATAAAGAAGAGTTCAGCCTCTAAATATCCAAAAAAATCTGAATGGACATCAGCGAAAATTATTCTTTAAAACAATTTAATACGTTTGGTGTGGACGTTTCCGCAAAATATTTTGTAGAAGCCGACACCCGGGAAAAACTGATCGATGCCCTTCAGAAGAAACAACTTCTGGAAGAGAACACCGGCGAAAAACTCCCATTGCTGATTATTGGCGGCGGCAGCAACATCCTTTTTACCAAAGATTATGAAGGTTTCGTAATCCGGCTGGAATTAAAAGGGATTTCCGAAGAACAAATTGGTGAAAATGAAGTGCATGTTACGGCTGCTTCCGGTGAAAACTGGCATCAGTTTGTGCAGCACTGTATCGCCAAAAATTATGGCGGACTGGAAAACCTTTCGCTGATTCCGGGAAATGTAGGCACATCACCAATGCAGAATATCGGCGCATACGGCGTGGAAATTAAGGATCATTTCGTACAGTGTGAAGTGTTGAATCTGCAGACGCTGGAAACCGAAATTTTCAATCTTGAAAAATGCCGGTTTGGTTACAGGGATTCCTATTTCAAACATGAAGGCAAAGGCAGATATATTATTTTGTCAGTCACATTTTCGCTTACTACAGAGGATCACACCATTCATTCGGAATACGGTGCGATAAAATCCGAACTTCACAAAATGGGAATTGCTTTTCCGACAATTCAGGATATCGCTAAAGCAGTAATCAGCATTCGCAGCAGCAAACTTCCGGATCCGAGTTCTTTGGGAAATGCCGGCAGCTTTTTCAAAAATCCGGTAATTACAATGCAGCAGTATGAACCTCTGAAAAAACTGCATCCTGAAATTCCGGGATATTCAGACGGAGAACATGTTAAAATCCCGGCTGGCTGGCTGATCGAACATTGCGGCTGGAAAGGAAAACAGATTGGAAATGTGGCAACACACACCGATCAGGCATTGGTTATTGTTAATAAGACCGGAAAAGCAACCGGAAAAGAAATTTTTGATTTTTCTGCAGAAATCATCAAATCCGTTCAGGATACCTTTGACATCAAACTTGAACGGGAGGTTAATATTCTTTAAAATAAACCACAGAACGATAGATTTCACTCGTAATTAGGCACTATTATTTTATATTTGGCTTCTTCAATCCATGAAATTGAGAGGCCTTTTATTTTTTTGCGCGGTTTGTGTTCCGGCTGTCATGATTACAGCTCAGTCGGATACTGTTTCCATTTCTGCCAGAATTGCTGCTGATAACCGTACAGTCTCAGTTTCACAGGAAATCAGCTATACCAACCGCAGTGAGGAACCCGTGAACGAAATCATTCTGCTGAACTGGATTGCAGCTTATAAAAACCGCGGCACCGATTTATACCACAGAAAAATTGAAGACCGGAGCAGCGATTTACATTTTGCGGAAGTACAGGAACTTGGAAAACTGCAGTCTCTGGAAATCAGCGGCTTCGAAATGCCTTCTGATTTAACCGGTTTATTGAATTCAGAGAATATCGCAGTTCCCTTGGAAAAACCCTTAAATCAGGGAGAAACACAAAAAATAAGGCTGAATTATCAGCTCTGGCTTCCCGTATCGAAATTTACCGGATACGGAACTTCTGCAAACAGTATCGCACTCAAGTATTTTTTTCTGGTCCCTGACAGTTTCCCTGAGCGCGAACCCAAACTCAAAACATTTCACGATGCAGAAGAAACTGCCACTTCCGGAATTCACTGGAAAATATCGCTTCAAACTGCTCAAAACTTTACTTCAACAGCTAACTTACCGCAAAAATCACCGTTTCTGTTTGAAGGAACTTTGCAGCAGGATCCGGAAATTCTGCTGTCTGAAAAGCAGTTCACATCACATTCGGCTCTGGTTGACGGAAAGACAGTACGCGTTGATTTTGGCTATATTCTAAATGAAGAAGAACGGCGAAATCTAGAGTTTTATCTCCCGCTTCAGCTTAAATTCATACAGGACCGCACCGGATTATTGCCGGAACAGATTTTCATTTCTGAAAAATTCAAAAGAAAGGAAGACTTCTTTGGCAACGACGACATTAAATTCTGGAAATTCCGCTTTCCGCTGTTCACGCCGGCAGAAAACGCTGACCTGGATTATTTCAGTATCATCTCCAAGAATGTGGTGGAACAAAGTATTTCCACTTATAAGGAAGAAGACCACTGGTTTAAGAACGGGATCAAAACTTATCTGGAATATCAGTATCTGCAGAAAAATTACAGGAACTCGCGATTGATGGGCATGCTTCCGGACACTAAAATTTTCGGAATAAAACCATTAAAACTTTTTCACGCATCGCGCCTAAAACTCACTGACCGATACGGAATTGCGTATCAATACATGATGACGCAGAATCTTGATCAGAAGATTGCAGAAAACTTTACAGAACTCAGCAATTTCAACGAAATGGCGATCAGCAATTTTGAAACCGGGATGCTGCTGAATTTTGCTGCCGAAAATATGGGCACACAGAATTTTGATGCTTTTCTGCGCAATTACCTGGAACTGAACAGCGGACAAACGATTGACACAGGTAATTTTCTCGATGCGCTGGCGGTGGCTTCTGATGATCAGTCTGCTTTTCTGAAATCCGTTATAGAACGGAAGCAGCGGATAAATTTTGATGTTAAGCGATTTCGACGGGATGGCACTGATTTGCTGGTAGAGGTAAAAAAGAATGCGAACGAGAGCATCCCGTTCAAAATTACAGGTAGCTCAGTAAACGGCCATTCTGAATCCAACTGGTTCAGTACAGATGCAGGCGAAACGCAAAGGTTTTACAGCATTCCGGATGAAAATACGGCGAAACTGGAAATAAACAGTGGCGGAATGTTTCCTGAAAGTAATTTTCGGGACAATTATCTGTATACAAAAGGCCTGTTTTCCAATACCAAGAAAATCAGGTTTAAACTGATAAAGGATATTCCGAACCCGGAATACAATGAAATTTATATCAATCCAAGAATTGATTTCAATGCGTACGACAACATTCTGATCGGTCTGAATTTCAGAAACGAATCGCTGTTTGACCAGAAATTCGCCTATTCACTGACGCCGTATTACAGCACCGGAACAGGAAAAATTACCGGTTCAGGCGGTGTTTCGTACAGTTTTCTGCCACCGGAAAGTTTTTACAGAAATTTAACTTTGGGAGTTTCCGGATCGTACTTCCATTATGATTACGGACTTTCCTACAGCAAATTTTCAGGTTATGCGAACCTCAATTTCCGCAAACCGCCAAGAAGTACGGTTGGCCGGTCACTCGGACTTTCCTACAATTATTATGTAAAAGACCTGACGCCGCAAATGATTGCAGAAAATGAATATGACCGCTACAATTTGTGGAGCCTCGGCTACGGTTTTTCGGACAGCCGGCTCATTCATGAAAAATATTTCACGGCAAATGTGCAGGGCATGGAAGATTTTCAGAAAGTTTCAGCAGAGGCTTTTTACCGCTATGAGTTTGCACAGAACAAAAAAATTGCATTCCGTCTGTTTGCCGGATATTTTCTGAACAATAAAACGCGTAACAGTATTTTCGATTACGGAATTTCGCGCATCTCCAATTATTCATTTTCCTACGGACTTCTCGGGCAAAGCGCTACTTCCGGATTGCTGGCGCAGCAGTTTGTTCTTGCAGACAGTGGATTTAAATCATTTATTGATTCTACAGTAAATCAGTGGATTACTTCGTTCAATGTGGATTCCCATGTATGGAAAATGTTCAATGTTTACGCAGATGCAGGCCTGTACAAAAACAAAGGTTTGCTGCCGAAATTCATTTGGGACAGCGGTGTAAAAGTTCGCGTTATTCCGGATTTTCTCGAAATTTATCTGCCTGTTTATTCCACGCTCGGTTTTGAACCTTCATTCAAGGATTATGCGAAAAGAATCCGCTATACATTGGTGCTGAATTTAAGCGCAGTGGTGAACACCGTTCGAAGAGGATGGTATTAAATCCTTTCCAGAATTTCATTAGTCGCTGAATCCTGTTCTTGGTTAATTTCACAAAAAAAGCTGCCCTGAAAAGGACAGCTTCTTTAATCAGTTTAGAACTGATTTATTTCTTAAGGATTCTCTGTGAAACCGGAAGTCCGTTTACAGTTCCTGTTACGATATAAATTCCCGGCTCAAGATCAGCAACATTCATGTTTTTGTTTTCTGAAACGAATGCTCTTTTCACCACCTGGCTGCTCATGTTGAAGATTTTAACATCAGATGCACTTCCAAACATGATTTCCTCGTTAACAACAGTGTTTTTTACAAACTGCGAATTTAACGCTGTAATATCAGCAACCGCCATAGTAGTATTGTCTACAACTGAAAATTGATCAAAACTTGCTGTTCCTCCACCATACGCTCTTACCGCCAGTTGCAAAACAGTGGCATTAGCTGGAACAGTTACAGTAATTGAGTGCTGAGTCCAAGTGGTAGCAGTAGGTAGATATCCGTTAAAATTTCTAAGTGGATCGTTTGTATTTGTTGCCTCCTGATAAATTAGTCCGCCAGTAGCATCTTTGTACAAACTCCAGATTCTCGCATCAGTACCGTCACCAGTAGCCTTATAGTAGAAAGAAATCGTGATGCTGTTACCGGCTGTTACCGGCAATTCCTGATAAAATCCGGTTGTAGCCGTTGCAACGTAGTTCACGGAATTAGCACCGTCACTTCCATCAGTCGGAACTAATGTAGGAGCAGTGTAGGATGAAGTCGGTCCCGCTGTCCATCCTGTAAATCCATTGTCGAAACTTGGATTCGTTACAAGGTTTTGCGACATAGCAAATGAAGCCGCAGTAATGCCTAAAATTGTAAAGAATTTTTTCATAAGAAATTAATTAAGTTATATGCCGCAAAATTAGCAAAAATTACACCGAACACAGCCTTCTAATTTTAATTTAATGTTAACAGTTTTCATAATTTCCACGAGAGAATTTCGTTACTTTTACAGCCTGTTTATCTGAATCTGTGCGTAAACTCTTTATTTTCTTCCTGCTGCCTGCCCTGGGAATTACCAATTTCCATGCGCAGATTTTTACCTGGAAGAACCAAAACCTGCCGGAAGATTCTACAAAAACAGATTCCATACTTGCCGCGAAAATAGAAACAGATTTTTTCGAAAGAGATACACTCGATTTCATTAAAACCAGGAATAAAATTGTTGTGGACGAAGGAATTCTGGTGCGAAATGACCGAAACAGACTTTTAGGAGACCTCAACTCCAAAGGTTCAATAATTCGCGGCGTTACGTTCGGTAATGCGCAGGGTTCATCGGTTCAGAGTTCCATGGATTTACAGATTTCCGGCAATCTGTCACCGGATGTAAGCGTACTGGCTTCGATCTCCGATCACAACCTGCCGATTCAGGCAGACGGTTACACGCAGACACTTGAAGAGTTTGACCGGATATATATTCAGCTCAATATTAAGGAAAAGAATATTTTAAGAGCCGGGCATCTCGAGCTGGTGGACGATAAAACCTATTTCAGCAGATATCAGAGAAGAAGCATGGGACTGCAGTTTCAGACGTTTTTCGGAAAAGAAAACAAAACCTTTCTGGATATTTCCGGCGGCGTTGCGCGCAGTGAATTTCACCGACTTCGGTTTCAGGGAATTGAAGGAAACCAGGGTCCGTACAGGCTGACAGGAAAAAACGGCGAGAATTTTATCACCATCATTTCCGGCTCGGAACAGGTTTTCATCGACGGAATTTTAATGAAACGCGGAGAAAACCTCGACTATATCATCAATTATAACACCGGTGAAATTACGTTTACGAGTTTCCGGCCGATTTTCCGCCAGAATTTTATTACCATTTCCTACAATTATACCAACAGAAACTATGCGCGTTATCTGTTCACGGGTTCGGTAAGACATGAACGGGAACGATTCCGGACCGGCTTTTCATTTTTTCTGGAAAACGACAACCGCAATTCGCCGCTCGCGCTGAATTTAAGCGATCAGGATAAACTCGCATTAGTGGAAGCAGGCAGCAATCCGGATTTGATGTATGCGCCTTCCGGAACGGTTTCGGAATTCGATGTCGACAGAATTCTGTACAGACTAATTTCTTCCCCGACAGGCGATTATTACGAATATTCCACAGATGAAACACAAACGCTTTATCAGGTGGCCTTCACCTATTTTGGTGCAAATGCCGGTGATTATGTCTTGAAACAGACCACCAATAACGGCCGCGTTTTCGAATATGCCGGTCCGGGCTTGGGCGAATACCGTGCTGTGCGCAAACTCCCTTCACCGCAGAAAGCGCAGGTTTTTTCCTATAATGCAGAATATCTTCTGGATGAAGGAAAAATAGGCACCGATGTTTCAATGAGCAATTACGACATCAATTTATTCTCGTCTAAAAACAATGATGAAAACACGGGCTATGCAGCAAGAGTTTATGGTTTCAAAACGTTTACAAAAAACGAATGGAAAGGAACACCGCGCTTTGAATATCAGCATATTTCCTCGCGCTTCCATATTCTCGACCGCATTAATGACGTAGAGTTTTCACGGGATTTCAATCTGGTAAATGAGTTCAATCACAGAACTCAAAACCGCTTTATTTTCAGTTTTCTGAATTCATGGAAAAATCAGTCATTCATAAATTACAGACTGAATTACCTCGACGAAAAAGACTTTTATACAGGTTTAAAAAATGACCTGGATTTTGGCTGGCTGAAAGGCAGATTTGTTACAAAAGGAAATGCATCTTATCTCGCTACGGAATCTGAAGTGCAGGACACGAAGTTTATTCGTGGAAACCTCATTTCAGAATTCAGAGGCGACAAAGGAAGCTGGGCTGTTGGCGGAGGAATGGAACATAATGAAAAGAAATTCAACGATACACAGCTTTTCGATGTAACAAGTTTTAGCTGGAAAGAAATTTTCGTTCAGAAAAAAATTGGCGATTCTGCCAGCACCAGATTGCTTGCAAAAGCGTATGTGCGCGATAACGATTCGGTACGCGCCAATCAGCTTACAGATATGAACCAGATTTTGGGATTAATGGCAGAAAGCCAGCTGATTAAAACCGAAAAAACAACTCTGAATGCACTAATTCACTACCGGAAATTTTTCTATCAGCATCAGGATGAGGCCAACCTCAACAATGATTTTGTCATTGGAAATATTCTGTATAATCAGCAGCTGTTCAGCAACGGAATGCGCCTTCAGGCATTCTATGAACTCGGGAACGGACAGGAAGCACAGCGCGAATTCCAGTACATTAAAGTAACGGACGGACAGGGAATTTATAAATGGACCGATTATAACGGCGACGGCGTGCAGCAACTCGATGAATTTGAAGTTGCGGAATATGCGGATCTCGCGCAATACATCAGGGTTTACACGAATTCAATACGGTATCTTCCGTCGAATAAAAATAAACTTCAGCTGGCAATTTTTGTTAATCCTGCCGTGATTTTCAACAGTGAAAACGCCTTTTTGAAACGCTGGAATTTCAACGTGTCACTCAATGCTCAGAACTCGTTTTTCAAAAAAGACCGCGTGCTCATCCTGAATCCTTTTGAGAAAAATGAAGACCAGATTCTGAAAAATCAGAACATTCTTGCCACGGCACAATTTAACCCGACTGATAAATCGGGCTGGAACGGAAATTACCGTTTTGTGGCGAACGATAATCTGATCAACGCCAATTATTCCATTGAAGAACGCCATCAAAATTCACATTTCCTGAATATCGGATACTGGTTCAGCAAAGATTTCAGAATCGACTGGGAAAATTCTTCTCAGAAAATTTTGAATGCTTCTCAAATGTTCAGCACACGGGATTACGAACTTCACAATATTGAAACGAAACCAAAAGCCACATACAAATTCACCGACGCAGTTCAGGCAGAACTTTCAGCAGCTTTACGGAATAAAGACCGGCTCGACGGCGATGAACATTTGAAAACCCTTGATTTTACGGGCAGTTTACAGTGGGAACGCAAGAAAACCTCGGTTCGTGCTAATTTCTCTTTCATCAACAACACTTTTACCGGCAACAGTTTCAGTCTGGTCGGAAACCAAATGCTGGACGGACTAAAACCGGGAAAAAACCAGGTGTGGAGGCTGATGCTGCAGCAATCTCTTACGAGCTTCATTATTCTGAATGTTAATTATGAAGGAAGAAACTCCGGCGACAGAACCATTCATATCGGTTCGATGCAGCTCAAAGCCACTTTCTAAAAAACGGAATCAGCACTACTCTTTCAAAATCCTTATTTTTGCACCATGCCAAAAATCGGTAACATACAATTGCCCGAATTTCCGTTATTACTTGCTCCAATGGAGGATGTGAGCGATCCGCCTTTTCGCAGACTCTGCAAAATGCACGGTGCAGATCTGATGTATTCCGAATTTATATCTTCTGAAGGACTGATTCGGGACGCCATTAAATCACGCAAAAAACTCGATATTTTCGACTATGAGAGACCGGTTGGAATTCAGATTTTTGGCGGTGATGAAGAAGCGATGGCGATGTCTGCAAGAATTGTAGAAACCGTTGAACCCGACCTTGTCGACATCAATTTTGGCTGCCCGGTAAAAAAAGTGGTATGCAAAGGAGCTGGCGCCGGCGTTTTAAAAGATATTGATCTGATGGTTCGTCTGACGAAAGCTGTTGTAAATTCCACACATCTTCCGGTAACGGTTAAAACGAGATTAGGCTGGGATACAGACGGAATTAACATCGACGAAGTCGCTCTGAGACTTCAGGATGCCGGAATTAAAGCACTGACCATTCACGCAAGAACGCGTGCCCAAATGTACAAAGGGGAAGCAGACTGGGAACATATTTCAAGAATCAAACAGAATCCCAATATCGAAATTCCGGTTTTTGGTAACGGTGATGTTGATTCTCCTCAAAAAGCGCACGAATACAAAGAGAAATATGCCTGTGACGGAATTATGATCGGTCGCGGCGCAATTGGCTATCCGTGGATTTTCAATGAAATCAAACATTTTTTTGAAACGGGGAAACTGCTTCCTGAACCGACTGTTGCAGACCGTCTAGAAGCAGTAAAACAACATGCAGTATGGAGCGCAGAATGGAAAGGCGAGCGCGGAGGTCTTGTAGAAATGCGGCAGCATTACAGCAATTACTTTCGCGGAATTCCACATTTTAAGGAATGGCGCAAAAAATTTCTGGAAGTGCTTACGCTGGAAGAAATGGATCAGCTTATCGCCGAAACCGCTGATTATTACCGCGAACATCAGTTTTCTTAAATTTAAAATTGAGATTTCTCAGGACTTTTTCAGTACAGGCATTCTGAAATGTTCTGCGGGATCGCGTAACTTTGTAAAAATCAAAAAAGCAGTAATGGAAAGCAAAAAGGACTTTTTTCTGGCGTGTTACGAACTGGGCATCATCAAATTTGGAAGGTTTACTTTGAAAAGCGGGATTGAAAGTCCGTTTTATGTCGATCTCCGGCCTTTGGCTTCCGATCCCAAAATACTGAAGCATCTTGCAGATTATATGCTTGAAATGCTGCCGCTCAACAATTTCGACCTGATCTGCGGTGTTCCTTACGCTGCGCTTCCAATGGCAACAGCCATGTCCTTGGAAAGTTATATTCCGTTAATTATCAAGAGAAAAGAAGCGAAAGGTTACGGAACAAAAAAACTGATAGAAGGAATTTTCAAAAAAGGACAAAACTGCCTGCTCGTTGAAGATGTAATTACTTCGGGAAAATCTCTGCTGGAAACCATTCCCGAAATCGAAAATGAAGGAATTACCGTTTCGGATATCGTGGTGGTTCTGGACAGACAGCAAGGCGGAAAAGAACTTCTGGAAAACAAAGGTTACCGCGTCCATACACTTTTCACGATTTCGGATGCCTGTGATATTCTGAGAGAAGACGGTAAACTTACCGATGAAGAATACGGCAGAATTAAGGATTTTCTAAAAGGAAACACGGTAAAATTTGAAGAAAAAAAGAGACTGTCCTACGAACAGAAACTTGAAGTAAGCGACCATTCTGTCGCACAAAAACTTCTGAAAACGGCTGTTGAAAAAAAATCAAATCTTATTGCTTCCGCGGATGTTACCACTACGCAGGAATTGCTCGATCTCGCTGAAAAAACCGGTCCGCACATCGTTGCCCTGAAAACGCATATCGATATCATCACCGATTTCGAATTCGAAAAAACCATAAAACCGCTGAAAGAAATCGCCGAAAAACACGGATTTCTGTTAATGGAAGACCGCAAATTCGCGGATATCGGAAACACACAGGACCTACAGTTCCGTTTTGGAACGTACAGAATTTCTGAATGGGCAGATTTTGTGACTTCACAGGTAATCGGCGGTTTCGAAAGCCTGGATTGCTTTAGCAATGTCGGTGTAGTCGCAATTATCGGAATGTCATCCCGCGGAACACTTACCAACCAGCAATACCGTGAAGAAGCTGAAAAAATTGCCGCCTCGCATCCGAATGTGATCGGCGGGGTTTCGCAAAATCCTTTAGATGACGAATTGTTACTGTTCACACCGGGTGTAAATTTGGCTGACAAAGGCGACGGAAAAGGTCAGCAGTACAATACGCCGGAACACGTTTTCAAAAATTTACACAGCGATTTTATCATTGTCGGCAGAGGAATTTATAAAGCCGAAAACCCTGCCGAAATGGCTGAGCAGTACAAAAATGCAGGCTGGAACGCTTACCAAAGTTCGCTGTAAATTCTATGAAAATTGCTGTCCTCGGTGCCGGAAAAATGGGAATTTCCTTTTCGCGGTCTTTCCTGAAATATGATCTGATCAAGGCGGAAGATCTGCACCTTATCGTTAGGAACGCAGAAAAAAAGGAACTGATCAGTGCGGAGTTTCCGCAATCAGTGATTTCTCTGTTTGAAGATGTTAGAACAATTGATGCAGACCTGATCATTATTGCGGTAAAACCGCAGGATTTTCATTTTGTAACAGAAAATATTTCTTTTAAAATTCCGGAAAATGCACTGGTTCTGTCGATCATGGCAGGAATAACGATTTCAAAAATCCAGAAAGCCCTGAACCACAATAATGTTGTGCGCGCGATGCCAAACGCTCCTGCGCTTCTCGGCATGGGAATCACCGGTTACACTGCTGCATCAGGAATATCATTTCAAAAATTGATTCAGGTGGAACGTCTGCTCAATGCAACCGGAAGATCTGTCTATCTTGAAGAAGAACATTTACTCGATGCTGTTACTGCACTTTCCGGTAGCGGACCTGCCTATTTTTACTACATTGTTGATGCTATGATAAAGGCGGGAACTGAAATGGGAATCGAGGAAAATCTGTCGCAGCTTTTTGTACAGCAAACGATGCTTGGAGCGTATCACCTGATCAATAATTCCGATAAATCCCTTGAAGAACTGATCAAAGATGTAGCTTCAAAAGGCGGAACTACAGAAGCGGCTCTCCAGTCTTTTGCAGAAGACGGTTTGCCGGAAGCCATTCAGAAAGGTCTGTTTGCAGCGGAAAAACGAGCCGCAAAACTCAACGAAGATTCAAATTAATTCCCAATTACTGAATCAAAACCTGTACGCCGGCGGTTAACATAAATTCACACACAGCAGGAAGGGCAGTTCCGCACGAATAACGTAAATTTGGCGCAACAAAATTCCGATGAAATATCTGATTCTCGCGCTGATTTCAGCCATGCTGCTTTCGGTTTCGTGGCCAACATACGGTGTTCCCTTTTTTATACTGATCGCACTTGTTCCGTTGCTGATGATGGAGCACGACATCACCAAATTCTCCAAAATCAAGAAGAAAGCGCTGGTTATTTTTCTGTTGTCATATCTCACATTTATAATCTGGAATATTGTTACAACGGGTTGGCTTTACGGATCCAAGAATCCGGACGGCACACATTCAATACCAGCCGTTGTGCTGCCGGTAATTACCAATTCGCTGCTGTACAGCCTGGTTTTTATGAGCTATCACTTCTACAAGAAATGGCAGGGAACGTACTGGGGGCTCGCATTTTTTGTTGCAATCTGGATGGCTTTCGAAAAACTTCATTTGCAATGGGAATTAACGTGGCCGTGGCTGAATCTTGGAAATTCGTTTTCTGAATATCCGAAGCTTATACAGTGGTATGACACACTAGGAAGTACCGGCGGAAGTTTCTGGATTCTGCTGGTGAATATCTTCGCATTTTACACTTTACGGATTTGGGAAGCCGGAAGAAAAAGAAAATCCCTGATCCGGAATACCGCAATTCTTCTGGGGGGAATTCTGGTTCCGATGGTAATTTCTCTGGTCAAATATCATTCATTTGATGCAAAACCGACAGGAGAAGTGAAAGTTTTACTGTTGCAGCCCGAACTCGATCCTTATCTTGAGAAATACAGCAAAGACAGTCTGCAGATTCTGAACGAACTCTTACAGCTCGCCGATCAGCATGCGACCGGGCAAATCGATTATTTTATCGCGCCGGAAACTGCAATTCCGGGCTATGGTTCTATCTCCGAAAACTCGATTGAATCCAGTGTTCTGATCAATCAAATCAGAGATTTTATTGCGAAACATCCGAAAAGTGTTTTTGCAACCGGAATTTCATCGCACCGCAATATTTTCAACGAAAAAGATGCTTCGAAAAGTTCCAGAAAATACGCTGATGCAGATGTCTGGCGCGACGATTACAACACGGCAATCCAAATCGCACCGAACAAACCGGTCGATATTTACCACAAAGCCAAACTCGTTCCCGGCGTGGAGATCATCCCGTTTATTTCTTTGGTGAAACCGGTTCTCGGCAATGCAATGATCAATCTTGGAGGAACCGTAACTTCACTTGGAACCGATGCGGAACGGAAAGCATTTTCAAATGAATTCAATAACGGCAGACTCGCTCCGATCATTTGTTATGAAAGCGTTTACGGCGAATTCACCACAGAATATGTAAGAAAAGGTGCAAATTTCCTGGCGATTATGACGAATGACAGTTGGTGGGGCGTAACGCAGGGACACAAACAGCTTCTCTCCTATTCCAGGATGCGCGCCATAGAAACACGCAGGGAAATTGCACGCGCAGCAAACAGCGGAATTTCTGCACACATCAATGCGCTTGGTGAAATTGAAGCAGATACGTTCTATGGTGACCGAACAGCGCTGTATGCGCAGGTAAAGCTCTATGAAAACGAAACCTTTTATGTTCGTGCGGGAGATCTGATTTCACGATTCTGCATTTTTGCACTGGGCTTCCTGCTGCTTTACGGTGTCTTAAAACGTTATCAGTACCGGAAATAACTGCTATCAGAATAAAATGAAAGAAGATTTTTATAAATATCAGGCACAGACAACACCATTTGCCTCGGGTTTTGAAGTCGGGAAAGCAGAAGGTTCCTGGATTTACGGAACCGACGGCAGGAAATATCTGGATTTTGTCGCCGGTGTTTCAGCAAACACTTTGGGACACAGTCATCCGAAAATTGTGGAAGCGATAAAAATCCAGGCGGAAAAATATCTTCACGTTATGGTGTACGGTGAATACGCGCAGGAAATGCCCGTAAAACTGTGCCGGCTTCTGGCTGAAAGTACACCTCCACCTCTGGAAACTACTTACCTCGTGAATTCCGGTGCGGAAGCGATCGACGGCGCGCTGAAACTGGCGAAAAGATATACCGGACGCGAAGAAATTATCTCATTCCGGAATTCCTACCACGGAAATACGCACGGCGCACTTTCTGTTTCAGGAAATGAAATTCATAAGAGAGAATTCCGGCCATTGCTGCCTTTAATCAGCTTTATTGGTTTTAATGAGGAAGCCGATCTGAATAAAATAACAGAAAAAACGGCTTGTGTCCTGATGGAAACAATTCAGGGAGCAGCAGGATTTCTCGTTCCCGACACGGATTACATTCAAAAACTGAAAAAAAGATGTGAAGAAACCGGCGCACTTTTGATTCTCGATGAAATTCAGCCGGGATTCGGAAGGACCGGAAAACTGTTTGCATTCGAACATTTCGGAATCGTTCCGGATATTCTGGTTATGGGTAAAGGAATGGGCGGCGGTGTTCCGGTTGGAGCTTTTATGAGTTCTGCAGAAATCATGCAGTCGCTTTCACATTCTCCCAAACTTGGCCACATTACAACATTCGGCGGAAATCCACTGATTGCAGCTGCAGCCCACGCTACACTGAGGGAAGTTCTGGACAGCAAAGTGATGGAAACGATGACAGAAAAAGAACAGTTGTTTCGTAAAATTCTGCAGCATCCGAAAATCAGAAAAATTAACGGTAAAGGACTTATGCTTGCGGTGGATTTGGGAACGCCGGAATATACGCTTTCCGTTGCAAAAAGCTGTATGGAAAAAGGGCTGATTGTCTTTTGGCAGCTGTACAGAAACGAGTTTCTAAGGATTTCTCCTCCTTTAAATATTTCGCATGAAGAGATTGAATACGGGTGTAAAATTATTCTGCAGGTGATCGATGAAACCGCATGAAATTATAGATAAGCGCTGTGTTTGATTTCAGAAATTAATTTATATATTGCGCAAATATTAAAAAGTGAGAACTATGGCGAAGGAAAAAGTGCATTATGAATTTCCGATGCACTGCCTATCTGAAATTTTGTACGAATACA
>JAEWOS010000030.1 GCA_023460855.1 Bacteroidota bacterium
TCGCTTTCGTGGCAGTTGCGATAGGTGGTGCTGTTCAGATTATTCCTACGCTGACCATCAAGGAAAACGTTCCAACCATTTCGGCGGTAAAACCTTACTCACCACTGGAACTGGAAGGAAGAGACCTATATATCCGTGAAGGCTGTAACTCCTGTCACTCGCAGATGATTCGTCCTTTCCGTGATGAAGTAGTTCGCTTTAACGGTAAAAACGGTCAGTATTCCAAAGCAGGAGAATTTGTTTACGACAGACCTTTCCTTTGGGGTTCGAAAAGAACCGGTCCGGATTTGCACAGAGAAGGACAGACAAGACCTTCACCTTCATGGCATTACAAGCACATGTATAACCCAAGAAGTACATCGCCGGGATCTATCATGCCGCGTTATCCATGGCTAATTTACAACGACCTTGACCGCACCCAGATGGTTGCAAAACTGAACCTGATGAAAAATACTTTTGACGTTCCATATAACAAGGCGCAGATAGATTCAGCAGATCAGTGGGCTAATAATCAGGCGAAAGTTATTGTAAAAGGAATTTTCGATGAGGCACCGGATTTGAAGGAACAATATGCGAACAGACCTGCCGGCGAACTTGAGAAGAAAGAAATCGTCGCACTGATAGCTTATCTTCAAAGACTTGGAACTGATATCCAGACCACGGAAATTCAAACGGCAAGTATAAAATAAAAACAAAGAATCTGAACAGGAAATGATTCCTCAAAGTATTAAAGATTTAGTGAGCAACAGCGGAAACGCAGGGTTTTTTCAAACCCTTGCTCTGCTAATCTTTATGATTTTCTTTATCGGCATCGTCGTGTACGTTTTCAGCCGTCCGAAGAAACATTACAGAGAAGAAGAACATGCTCCTTTAGATGATGACCAACCATTAGATTTATAAAAAATTAAGTTCAGCGTCATGAAACAGAGAACACCGATTTACATTAATTTTTTAATTATTTTGACACTTCTGCTTGTAGTGTACTACATGTTCGTGCAGAATAATTCCTTTTTCACTTCACCTTATTTTTACGGAACAATCCTGATTGCGTTTATCATGACGCTCATCCACAATTCTCTGGGTGATCTCATCGAAAATGAGCAGTTCAAGAAACTCACGCCAGAAATGCAGGCAGAGTATCTGGAGAACAAGAAGGTACCGTATTTCAAGAGACTGTACGCTGCTGCCTTCAAAAAGCAGACTGCTACTGAAGAAAAGGACCTGTTGATCGACCATGGTTTCGACGGAATTATGGAACTCGACAATCAGCTTCCGAAATGGTGGCTGGGTCTTTTCTGGTTCGGTGTTGCATACTGTATTATTTACATTGTTTCCTATTCCTTCACAGATTTTGCACATCCAACTGCAGAATATGAAGCTGAGCATAAAGAACAGCTTGCCCAAATAGCGAAATGGATGGAAGAAACACCTCCTCCAACGATTGAAAACGCTGAATATTCAGCAGATAATATTGCTGCCGGAGAGGAAGTTTACAATGCTAACTGCCTTACCTGCCACATGGAAGGAGGACGCGGTGGAGTCGGTCCGAACCTTACGGACAATGCATGGATCAATCAGCCGGAATCTACGTTATTCAAGAATATTTTCCATATTGTTGACAACGGATCACCTAACAACGCTACGATGATTGCATTCGGTAAGAATGGTGTATTAAGCGGATTCGACATTCAGAATGTTGCGGCATACATCTACCACATCAACCAGGAGCAGCAACCGATTACACCTGCACAGGGCGGCGCCGTTCCACAGGGAACAGAAGCCAACTGGGAGAAATAATCGCAGCCTGTACATAAGTATTTTTAGAAGCCATATTTTTTTAATATGGCTTTTATCATATTATACTTACGAGTTATAAAAGAAAAAGGTCGACAATTATTAGTAAATTTGTATCACTTTTTAGTTTTAAAGCGTAGAAATGTCTAAACAACCAAACTTTCGCGGCGGACAGGGACAGGTTCTCGATCCTGAAACATTCAGGGACTCGGTTTCCACAATGGAACAGTCCGGGAAGAGAAAATGGGTTTATCCGCGCAAACCTAAAGGAAAATTCACGAATTACAGGTATCTGGTAACTATCGTACTGTTACTAATCTTTTTCGCAATTCCCTTTCTAAAAATCAACGGAAACCCTGTATTATTACTTAATATTCTGGACCGGGAGTTCTATATTTTCGGCCAGCCATTTTATCCGCAGGACTTCTTTATACTCGCGCTCGGCGCTATTGCTTCAATCGTATTCATCTTTCTGTTTACGGTAGTTTTCGGAAGAATATTCTGTGGCTGGATTTGTCCGCAAACTATTTTTCTGGAAATGATATTCCGGAAGATTGAATACGCTATTGAAGGTGACAGAAACAAGCAGATCAGACTTGACAAGCAACCTTGGAACAGCGAAAAAATATGGAAGAGAGGCCTTAAATGGACCATCTTTGCCGTAGTTTCTCTGATTATCACGCATTTCATGTTCATGTATATCGTGGGTTATGAAGAAGTATTCCGAATAATAAAAGAAGGACCATTTGCCAATCCAACGAATTTTCTGGTGATGATTCTCTTTACAGCAGCGTTCTACTTTGTATTTGCCTGGTTTCGCGAGCAGGTTTGTACCCTGGTTTGTCCGTACGGACGTTTACAGGGCGTTTTAATCGACAGGCAGACCATCAACGTTTTCTACGATTTTAAACGTGGAGAAAACCGCGCTAAATGGAGAAAAGGAGAAGACAGAAGAGCCGCGGGTAAAGGCGACTGTATCGACTGTAACCAGTGCGTTGTCGTTTGTCCTACCGGAATTGATATCAGAAACGGACAGCAGCTGGAATGTGTAAACTGTACTGCATGTATCGATGCCTGTGATGAAGTAATGATAAAAACCGGACTTCCACCAGGATTAATCCGCTACGCCAGCGAAGACGAAATAGAAAACGAAATACCGTTTAAATTTACGAACAGAATGAAGGCTTATTCTGTTGTTCTGCTGCTACTGATCGGTTTCTTGGGATTCCTGTTGTACAACAGAGGCACCATGGAAGCTAAATTCCTGAAACCTGCCGGTACATCGTATGTTATTCGCGACGGTAAAATCCATAATACTTACAATTACACACTTCTCAATAAATCCAGCGAGAAGAAAACAGTAACGCTGAAGGTTACCGAACCTGCAAACGGTGAAATCAGTCTGCTTGGAAACAAGCGGATTACCGTAGACCGCGACCAGCTTACCCGCGGTACTGTAAGCATCAGCTTCCCTGAAAATCAAATTAACCGAACCAAACAAACCATAAAAATTGCCGTTTATGATGAAAAAGGCGAACTGATTGACGAATACGATACGTATTTCGAGGGGCCTTTCAAACTGCAGTTTAAATAAATAAGAAATGTTCAAAAATTTTACGTGGGGCCACGGAATTGTACTTGCGCTTGGCTCCTTTATGATATTTATTCTATCTATGATTTTTCTGTTTTCCCGAGGACAAAAAAATTCAGAACTTATTACCGACAATTACTACGAAGAAGAACTTCAGTATCAACAGGTTATCGATGCAAAAAACAATGCAGATGATCTGGAAACAAAGCCGGTTTATTCGCAAAATGCAAACGGCGTTTCGGTGAAATTTCCTCCTGAAATTAACAACGGAAACACCAAATTTCAAATTGACCTTCACCGCGCGGAAGACCGCAATCTCGATGTAATCCGCGAATTGCCGCTGAACAACGAGAATGCCCTGTTTTTGCCGGGCGAAATACTTGCGAAAGGCAACTATGTTCTGCGTGTCATGTGGACGAAAGATCAGAAAAAATATCAAATGGACTACGACATCATTTGGTAAAATGGACAGCGCTATTCTTCTTTCGGCTTTGGTTTTAGGTTTCGGCAGCGGCTTTCACTGTATCGGAATGTGCGGCCCAATCGCTTTATCGATGGGGCTTACCAAAAAACAGGCGGTAAATTATCATGTACAGAATTTTACGTACAACCTCGGCAGAGTATTTACCTATGCGTTGCTTGGCGCACTGCTTGGTTTGGTCGGGAAAAGTTTTGCGCTCGCGGGATTTCAGCAGTATCTCACCATTTTTGCCGGTGTTCTCCTGATTATAATGGCTATTTTTTCCTTCGGTGGAAAAGATTTTGCCTCAAAAATTCCTTTTTTATCCAGCTTTCTGCTGAATGTGAAGATTAATCTTGGAAAACTGCTTCAAAAATCTGATTTACAGTCAAGATTTGCAACCGGTATTTTGAACGGATTTTTACCCTGCGGAATGGTATATATGGCGCTCACCGCTTCACTTGCGGCTGGCGGAATATGGCAGGGAGCACTTTTTATGGCGCTTTTCGGGCTGGGCACAATCCCTTTTATGTTTGCGGTAGTTTTTGCAGGAAACATGCTCAGTACTGCGTTCCGGACAAAAGTTCTGAAACTGATACCGGTGATGATGATCTTCCTTGGCGGACTGTTTATTCTGCGCGGGCTTGAACTCGGCATTCCTTACCTGTCACCAAAAGATTCCGCTCTTCAGGTAAAACATAATAACTCTGAAATGCATCAGGAAGGAGATCATTCCACCTGTCATTAATTACTTTTCGAATTCCTTAATCAGGTGTGAATTTTATTCTCACGCGGATTAATGTTATTTTAGCCAAAACAGCTTATGCGCATTATTCTTCCTGTTCTATTTTTTGTACTGCTGATTAACGTCTCGTGTAAAACGGAGGCAGAAAAAACTGACAACAGAAATACAGTTGTAGACAGCACCATTTCCCTTTTTCAACAGAATCTGTACAAAAATCATCTCGACTCACTGTTCGCGAAGCACGGTTTTAACGGCAGTATCGCTGTTTTTCAGGATGGCAGGGAAATTTATAGCCGCGACAACGGCTTCGGTGATTTTTCAGAAAAAACTGCGCTGGACAGCACAACGGTTTTTGCGATCGGTTCACTCTCCAAGCAGTTTACAGCAGTGATGATTTTCCAACAAATGGAAGCGGGAAAACTGAATATTGATGATCCTGCTTCAAAATATCTGACTGAACTTCAGCAAAAGCAGTTTGAAAAAATTACAATCAGACATCTGCTTCACCATACCTCGGGAATTGCCGATTTTGGGCCGAATTTGAATTCCGAACCGGGTGGGAAATTCAGCTATTCGAATAAAGGTTTCCGGTACCTCGGGAAAATCATTGAGAAAGCATCCGGAAAATCCTACGACCAAAACGCCATGGAACTGTTCCAAAAAGCAGGAATGAAAAATTCGTACACGCCGTCTACGTTCACAGGAGGAAATTTTGGAAGCGCGTATACTGGAAATTCCCAACAACAGCACGAAGTCGCAAATATGCCTTTACGTCTTGCAGTTGATGAAATTTCTGTTCCGGCAGGCGGTCTTCTCTCCACCGTCAAAGATCTGATTATCTGGAATGACGCACTGTATTCCGGCAAAATCATCAACGACAACAGTCTCAAGATATTCAGGGAAAAAGTAGCGGAACGGAAGCATTATATTCTGGGAACCGTGGGTTACGGCGCAGGAATTATGATGAACCTCAGCGCTCCTGAAGCTTATTTTCACAGTGGTTACGTAAAAGGCTCCCCTTCGCTGAATATTTACTATCCGGCGACTAAAACTTCAGTCATCATCCTATCCAATATCGCTGATGAATCAAAAGGAAAAGAGGAATTTTTTCAGCCTCATGCAGAAGTGAAAATGATAACGGATGCTGTCGAAAATTCAGTAGCTGCAGTACGTAAAACGATGATTAAACCAACCGTTCCGCAGTAACTTGATCAGAGAAAACCCTGATAATCCGCAAGGATTCTCCGAAAAGACTGTTCCTGAATATTAATTCATGTATGCTTTACATGCTTCCGCACATTCGCGGCATGCTTCCGCACACTGCTGACAATGATCGTGATCATGCTTTTCACATTCCGTGGCGCATTCTTCACAAATTCTGATACATACCAACAGTAAATCCTTCACATTTTCATAACTGGTGGACAGAACCTGATGTGCCGTTGAACAGATTTCTGCACAGACACGATCAGTCCGAATGCATTTCACCATCATTTGAACATGGTCTTCATTTAAACAGGCATCTGCACAGTGATTACATGCGGTAATACATTTTCCGAGTGCCTGAAGCAAGGTTTCATTTTTCATTTCGTTTGATTTTTTGATTATTTAATTATTCTCAAGTGTTTCGCGTATTCCTGTAAGTAAACCCGGGAAACGGTCCGGAGTATTTCTGTGTGCAAAACCGGGAATAAACCGGTGCTGCTTCAAAATTTCTTCATTTGTTATTCCGGCGTCGATGTTTTTCTGCATGAATTCGTTTGTTGCTTCAAGAAAGCGCTTCATTTCGCGTAGATTTTCTTTCGTGCCGGTGGTATTTTCAGGTTTGTCTGCGTGTCCAAAAATAAAAAGGGTGTCGTCGTCAAACCTGTTCAGCGCATTGTCCAGCGCCCGGATCCAGCCAAAAGAATTTGCACCATCCTTCGGCCTGTACACGGGAACGATATTTACAAACATCAGATCTCCCATATGAACGACGTTGTCCTTTTCAAAATGATAAACGCCGTCACCAAATGTATGGCCCGCGCCAAGACGAATTGCGCGTGCTTTCTCATTACCCAGATCAAAATTGAATTCGTCTTCAAAAAGAAGATTGGCGTACAACTGCTGATCCAGTGTGTTTTTTTCTAAAGCGGCCTGTCGTTGAAGTTCAGGAACGCGGTTGTGTGCAACAACTTTGTCTGTTAAATTCTTAAAGGAAATATTCCCGGAAGTGTGATCGCCATGATGATGGGTATTCGCGAGATAAAGCACCGGTTTATTTTTTGCAGAAATGGCATCAATAACCGGTTTTATCTGTGGCGGAAACTGGCTGTCAACGATAACAAAACCTTCCTTTGTTTCGAAAACACCGACATTTCCTCCCTGATTTACAAAACGAAACACATTTCCACGGACACGCTGAAGATTTCCGGCAGCAGGACGCAAAGGTTCAAATAGCACGCGCTGTTGAGCCGAACATGACAAAGTGCCGGGTAAAAATGCAAGTCCTAAAGCGGCAGCAGAAGATTTGAACAGAAATTCTTTACGGTCCATACTGAGAATTTGTATAAAATTACACAGATCGACCTTAAAGTACTTTACTAAAGTGCGGAGCAGACTTACAGAATATTCAGCCGATTGAGTTGCAGGAAAATTCGGTTTCTTTTACAGATATCTGAGAAACGGTTTTATCTTTTCGATCTGGCGCAGGTAATTTTTCTGTGCAGACAGTGAATAGAAGCATGAATACGAAACGAGCGCAATTGGCATCAATACCATCACAAACTCGAAGACCGATCCTTCAAAACGCAGCAGGCTCTGGATCTTATCGGATTTTTCGATAAAATCTACGAAAATTGTAAACAGCGGTCCAAGAATCAGAAAGAAAATCATTACCGAATGCTGATGCAGCGTAAGAATATGATTTGGATATTTTCTTGATATTTTGAAATCTGATACATGCCTGAAATAATTCACGGTCGTAAACAGCAGCAAAGCTGCAAGTATTCCGACAGTAAACAGGCCGAAAGATTTGGCCGGTAAAACGAACGCACTGATTAATAAAACAGCCACAGGAATCGAGCCCCACTTCAAGGAAACCCGCAAATTAGCATAATTGATCTCTTTCTTTATTTTCCGTACAAAATCTGAAGTGTCTTCCAGATTCATTTCACCTCTCCAGTATGGCATAAGTTCGCGGCGCCACGTTTCCTTAACCTGATCGAAAGCGGAATTGAAATCGCGGTTTTCATCTTTCATCAAATCAGAAATCTGTGAAATGAAATGATCCTGCACTTCCAGGAGAATATCGATCGGAAGCTTTTTGGTGAGCAGATACTTCCGGATTTCGGTTAACTCATTTTCTTTTATCATGACAGCAAGACATTTATTTTTTTCCGGTGAAGCGCAAGAAGCTGTATTTGTATCACTGCTGCAAAAATCACGGTAATAGCCTGAATAGTTTCTGCATTTCCGTTGAAAATCTGGTCAGCAAGATAAGGTGCTAAAATTATCAGTAACACGCAAAATGCTGATAATTTAATCATCAGCGGATGAAAACTCATTTTAATGTATTCAAAGAAGGATAATTTTCGGGAAAAGAGCATAATTAAAACTGCAATGACCAGGATTCCCCACAGAAGAGCGGCAACGTACATGACTGCCGGCTCATAAATAAAAGCCAGAACAACGGCAGCAAGTGCAGCTGACCACGCAATTCGGGTAATCCTGGAAAATTTGTTTCCCAGTAAACCGGCCTCAATTTTTGTGATTTTCTTAAAAGACAGCGGATCTGCAGAAACCATCCGGAATTCCGGCTGCCACTTGATTTTAGTTTGAAGAAATGCTTCCTGAAAACACGCACCTTCATTCATTGCTATTTCAATATCGGTGAAAAAATGCTCCAGAATCTCTTTATACAACGGATATGATAAATTTTTCTTTTTCAGAAAGCTAATCACCTGGTCTTTTTCGGCTAAGTTCATTTTTCTAAATATTAAAAATGGTATTCAGGTTAATAATATAGCTGCGCATCTGTTCTTCCTGTGCGACCTGCTGCTTTTTTCCCTTTTCTGTGAGCAGGTAATATTTGCGGTCACGTCCGTTCACATTGCGGATTTCCGACAAAATAATTCCGTCGGCTTCAAGTTTATGAAGAATCGGATAGAGCGCTCCTTCTGTCATCTCCAGTTCGCCCTTTGTGAGTTCCTTTGCACGCTGCGTGAGCTGATAGCCATACATCTTCACTTCCGAGGCAAGGAGTTTCAAAATGATGTTCTGAAGCGTTCCTTTGTACAGGGCATTTTTCTTCATACCTAATTAACTTATGCATTACAAATCTATACATAATTTTCTTATGTATGATCTTTTATTTAAAAAAAATCTGAAAGATATTCCTGTTAACCTATTTTTGTAAGGTGGAATCTGAAAAAATCATATTGGGTATTGATCCGGGAACAACCGTGATGGGCTTTGGAATTATTTCTATTAAGAAAAACAGGATGGAAATGATTTCAATCCACGAACTTATCCTCAGGAAATATCCGAACCACGAAACAAAACTCAAATACATTTTCGATAAAACGCTGGCTTTAATCGATGAGTTTCATCCCGATGAAGTGGCGCTGGAAGCTCCGTTTTTCGGAAAAAATGTACAAAGTATGCTAAAACTGGGACGTGCACAGGGCGTTGCGATGGCAGCAAGCCTGTACAGGAACATTCCGATTACGGAATATTCACCAAAAAAGGTGAAAATGGCGATCACCGGAAACGGAAATGCAAGTAAAGAGCAGGTTGCCGGAATGTTGCAGAACCTGCTGAACTTAAAAGAATTTCCCACCAAATATCTCGATGCATCGGACGGTTTGGCTGTTGCTGTCTGCCATCACTTCAATTCCGGCAATGCCCTTTCCGAAAAATCCTATTCAGGCTGGAGTGCTTTTCTGAAACAGAATCCGGACAGGATTAAATAACACCTGACCTTTTTCAAAAAAACCAAAGCAAAAAATTCGCTTTGGCTTAATCATTTAAAAAAAATTCCGAGAAATAATACTATGGAACGTTGTGCCTTTCAATGGTAAGGACATTCATATACGAACGGGCGGTTCCGGTATTAAGATTATTACACGGTGTGGTTGTACCACTTCGAGTTCCTGCGTCATCACCAAAAACGAGACGATTGTAGTTACTAGAAGGTCGTGGTAAAGGTCGAACTGCAACTTTCACATTATAGGTTTGCCCTGCATTTTTGGTAAGAATTGTAGGATTATCGAGCAATACTGCTCTGATGTTGTACTTTTGAAAAGTGCAGGCACCTGCTAAACTGTTGTTGAAAAATTTCTGAGCATGAACAAGTTTATCATCCACAAATACGCCTACGGCATAGCTAAAATCGCCGCCGGAAACATTGTTGTTAATTCCTGCGATACCTTCCACATCAATAACCATTCTTTGTTCTGCATCAGCAGCATTGAATTCGAATGCCGGCTTATTCACAGAATTGTCTGAGTCTATCAACACTTTCCAGTTTGTTGCTCCTGTTGTATTGAGTGTCTCTCCAAAAGCAAGTGAAACTGCACTGGACGGAAAATTTTCGAATGTTACTGCGCTGGAATTTTGACCAATGAAATTCCTCACTTTATCAAGATCCAGTACCACATTTTGTTTATTGTACGTAAAAAGCCATTTTGTTCCATCCCATAAAGAAAGTGCGGGCCTCGTTGTAGGGATGTTAGGATTTACGCTGTAATAGCTTGTATTGAGAACCATAGCTCCGTTTGTTACAGGAGCTGTTGCCGAAAGCTGATCTGTACTGTTCTGCAGTTCTACCAAAGGCAGCATTACTCCCTTATTATTACTTCTGATCTCGAGCATTGCAGATTCATGCGGCGTCACAGATGTGCCCGGACTTAACGGATATTCTGTAATGAGGAGTTGAGCGCTTACCAGATTTCCGAAAAAAATTATTATTGCTAAATAAAGTGTTCTCATAATTAAAGTGTTTGATTAAGATAAACGGTAGCACGCGTTTCAGATTCGAAGGCATTGATATTATTACATCCTGAAGCAGCGGAGCCACCACCCAAACCTATTGTAAAATTGGCATTATTGGGATAAGAATTGCTGTCGTTATCTGTTCTGATCCTCCTTACGATTACTCCATAAGTAACATTATGGTCGCCCACCGGTAAATTTGGAATTACTGAATCAATGTAGAAGTTGGAGTATCCACAGATGTTACTGAATGTTTTGGTATCCACTTTTGCATACTTCAGCAAGCCGTTAACAAAGATTCCGTACACAAATTCGATTGAATGATTCAACGAAGAGTCATCCCGTACTATCCATGTTCCGGTAAGGTTCACCTCAACAAAATTAACAGGCTGATCTACTTTTACAGGTACGGTTAAATTGCCTGTATTTGCAGAATTTTTAAGCATCGTCCAGCCGGTAGTGCCGGAATTCAGCGTATATGGAGAAACGGTTCCTGGTAAAGTTGAACTTCCTCCGGTAAACACGTTCATCCCCGTCTGAGAACTTGCTGTATAATACCTCGTAAGATTCCGGAATACATTTATATTAGCCTGGCTTACCAGAAATTTCCACTCTGCATCTTCCGCATCCCAGTAATAAATACCTTTTCCACCTGTTATTGCGGGATTTGTGTTATAGATAATAAGACTTTCCTCAGGATTTCCACCATTAATTGAAACCACATCATTCCGGCTTGTCAGGTTCACCTGTGGCAGAATCACGGTTTTATGATCTCCGTTGGTTTTAATATCCAGCATGGCCGAACTTACCGGATTTGCAGTATTGATACCAACCGATTGCGCCGGAAAAAGCAGAAAGCACAAAAGCCCTCCGGTTAATAGTATTTTTTTCATAGTTGTAGTTTTTAGAATTGTTGAGACCGAACCGAAAGATTACCCTTTGCCATATCGTCATTGATATTGCTGCATCCCGAAGCGCTCCCCACCCAGGTTAAAGTTGAAGCATTGCCGGAATTATTACTTCGTGTTCTCACATAAATCGAAAAAGTATGCGCTCCAGGCGGTAAATTTGCAAAATTGGCCTTTATATCCCATGATTGCCCAAGGCATGTCATTCCGCTCCTTCCTGTAGCCACAAACGTACGTACGCTGTACAGATGATTGTCTACAAATAAACCGATTGCATAGCTGTGCGTCTGGTCAACACCATCGACAGTATTATTATTGAGCTGCAGCATTCCGCTGGCTGTAACCGTGAGATTATTCTCTGCAGAATAGATGTTCAGATTTCTGCTCATTCCCGGCAGCGCTAACCATGGACTGGTCGGCGCTTCACCGGTTCCAAGACCTGTGGTATAGCCTTGCGCAACGCCAAGACCTGAATTTTGAGTGGCACCGGTCGTACTTGTTGCAGTTTCATTCTTCGCGGGAACTATCAGCTAAAGAACCGCCGTTTTGTCGTATGCCCGCTCCCACATGGTTCCGTTCCAGAGGTAAAAACCTTTCGTAATTGTCGCATTATTAGTAGTATTATACACCGCGAGCAAAGGCGTGGGATTCGCAATAGTGGTGTTGTCTGTTTCAGATGTTAGTGCAACCCTCGGAATAAGCACGCCGCGAGAATTAGTCTCGGATGGAAGGCTCGGTGCTATGGAAAGTATTTCAGAACTTTGAATTTGGGTGGTTCCTACACCTATCTGTGCAGAAACGCACATTCCTGCAGCTGCGCAGAGCGCGGTCAAAAGATTTCTCATCATTCAATGGTTTTTAATTTAGTTCAAAATTATACAGAAAATTTCTGTTAACAAATACCACATTTTAGGTATTTTATGTAAATTATTATACACATGTTTATATTACTGAAAATTTTAACCGCTTATACTGTTAAACCAATAAACCTTTTAACGATATTGCAAAACCTACTACTGTTTGTAACAAACAAGTTAATCGTACTACTGATCAGGTAATACAAATCACATCAAACAGATAATGAATACCAACATTCATAGGCCGATTCATGCCGGCCGTCCTGTAAACCCGCTGCAGAAATTTCTAATGATCTGTTCCGGAGCGAATCTGCATATTCTTCGAAAAAGCCCTTCGGAATGGAATAAATTCGCAGGTATTGGAGGTATTGTTCTGTTCACAGCGGTTTTCGAAACGCTGTCCGCCGGATATGCCATGTACACGATCTTCGAAGATTACTGGATCTCTGCGGGATTTGCCATTTTGTGGGGTCTGATGATTTTCAACCTGGACCGGTATATCGTTTCATCGATCAAAAAAACGGGAAGCTGGTGGAACCAAATCCTCATGTCCATCCCCAGATTAATTCTGGCCGCTTTCCTGGGAATCATCATTTCCAAACCGCTGGAACTCAAAATTTTCGAAAAAGAGGTTAACAAACAGCTCAACACCATTATTCAGCGAAACAAGACACAACTGCAAAAGGAAATGCAGGGCAGAATTCTACAGCAGAGCAGTCCGTTTGAAAGCGAAAAACAGCAGATCGACTCAAAACTGGCAGACTATCAGAAAGCGTACGACTCCGCAGCGGTGGAACTGGAAAAGGAAATTCTGGGTAAACAAAGCGGACTTACCTCAGGAAAAGTAGGTTTTGGAACAAACGCCAAACGAAAAGCTGAACTGAAGGAACAACGCAGACAGGATCTCGAAAATTACCGACAGCAAATGCAGCCGCGCTTACAATATCTGGATAACGAAATTTCAAAAGTGTACAACAGTATTGAAACCGAACGAAATAAAACCGAAACCATCGAAGACCGCTTCAACGGTTTTGCAGCACGGCTTCAGGCTCTGGACGAACTCGGAAAAAACACACCGATAATGGCTACCGCTGCAATGTTTATAATGGGACTGTTTATCTGTCTGGAGATTTCACCGGTGCTCATAAAACTGATATCCAGCGTTGGTCCTTATGACTATCTGCTTGAAAAAACTGAAACTGACTTCCGGCTCTATGCTGAAGAGAAAATGAAGAAAGGAAGTCTTGCATCTGATTTCCGGATCGAAAACTTTGAAAAGAATTTAAAAAAAGAAAGTACAGATTTCCCGAAATAGCTGTAAATTGGTTTCCTGAGTGAATTAATCAGATGATGCTTTTTCGAATGTTATTTTCCAGGATTTTATTTCTGTCTGTTCTCACGGTCAGTCTTTCGGCATATGCCCAGTCTTTTTCGAAACTGAGAAAACAGGCGATGTCAGCCTATAAACTGCACGATTTTGAGACCGCAAAAAATTTTGGAATTCAGGCTTTGGAAATCAGACCGAAAGACGTGCAAACCAATATTCTTGTAGGAGATGCAGAATATTTTCTCAATAACTATGAAAACGCGCTTCTTTACTATCAAAAAGTAGAAGATAAAGTTCGCCATCCGGAAATGTTTTTGCGAAAAGCGTCTGTAATGCTAGCCTTGGGCAGAGATGAAGAAGCACTGGTGAATTACCGCATTTTAGCGCATTTGAAACCCACAGATCCCGTATTCAGAAGGCTGATTTCGAAAGTTTATTTCGACCGTGGCGATTATAGGGGGGCACTAGACGAAATAAATCAGGCTGAAAAGCTGAGCCCGCTGTCTTCCCCCACTATTCTCGGTAAAGCACAAATCCTGCTGAAACTCAACAGGATCAATGAAAGTTGCGAATACCTGAATAAACCGCAGCTCACCGAAACACCTGAAGTAAAAATCCTGAGGGAAATAAACTGTAATAAAGAGAAGGAGCCACTACTTCAATAATTCGAGAGCCGATTTTGCCAGGAATTCACTTCCCAAAATCATACAGTCTTCATTGAAAATAACTTTCGGATGATGCAGAAAATAAGCTCCTTTCTGATCGCTCATGGCACCGATAAAATAGAACATCGAAGGTACTTTTCTTGAATAAAAGGCAAAGTCTTCCGCTCCAAGCGTAGGTGGAATCGCGTGCAGGCCCATCGGAAAAATCTGCTGAGCGACCGGAGCGAGTTTTTCATGAACTTCAGCCTCATTATTCACACTGGGATAATAGGAATCCAAGGTCAGTTTTATTTCCACATCATATGCGTTAGAAATTCCTTGAATAATCTGCTGAACCCTCTTCTTAATCAGTTCAAAATTCTGATCAGTCATCGCTCTCAGCGTTCCGGTAAGCACTGCATGATCCGCAATAACATTCGGAGCTGTTCCTGCATGAAAACTTGAAATCGAAACGACACCAGAATCAAACGGAGCAATATTCCTGGAAACAATGCTCTGAAGACTCTGTACAAGTGCCGAACCTGCCACTACTACGTCTTTCGCAAACTGTGGCGCAGCGCCGGCATGACTTGAAATCCCGAAAATCTCAATGGTGAAATTTGCAGCATTGGCCAAAGCATCTCCGGGAGAATAGTTTACCATACCAACTGGCGCCAAAGGATTTACATGGAGTGCAAGGGCAAAATCCACATCATCCAGAACGCCTTCCTCTACCATTCTTTGTCCGCCTGATTTTTTTTCGGCATCTCCGTTTGTTCCTTCCTCAGAAGGCTGAAACACACATTTTACCGTGCCTGAAAATTCTGCATTCTGAAGATGAATGATAGCTCCCAAAAGCATGGTAGCGTGCATATCATGGCCGCAGGCATGCATTACTCCGTCATTTTTAGATGAAAATTCCAGGCCACTGATTTCCTGCATGGGTAAAGCATCAATATCTGCACGAAGCAGGACGCATTTCCCTTCTCCTTTTTTAATTTCTGCAAGAATCCCTGTGCTGTGCGCAAGCCCTTTCTGGTACGGCACTCCCAGCTCATCTAATCTCGAAGCGATGTAAGCTGAAGTTTCGTGTTCTTTATAACCAATTTCCGGTATCCGGTGCAGGTCGCGGCGGATTCTTGTAAGGCGGTCTGTGAGATCGGTAGTTTCCATTTTGTTTTTCTAAACTTAAAGTGTCGATACATAGATAAATTTAGTAATTAAAATTCAGGCACGGAAAACAAATCCTAATTGCAATTCAAATCGATCAAAAAAGCCCCGCGCAAAACAGCACAAGGATTTTCAGTACCGCAGCAAATGACCAGGCATTATTCAAACCTAATCCATTTTTTAAACATCCACCAGTTTACTAATCCTATAATTAAAAGAATGATAGAAAAAAACAATTCAATTTTATCTGTAGTCAAAAAATTAATATATAAAAAATAAATTACTAAACAATAACCAAGCTGGATTAGCAAATTATTTCCAAATTTAGAAACAATAAAGAACAATAAAAGATATATCCAAATATAAAATGAAAAAAAATGAAAAAAAAATTCATAAACAAAGAGTGGATAAATATAGTAGCTAATATCTGCCTTCTCCCCATTGAAAAGTTCTAAAGCTTGAATAGGTTTCCTTGGCACGTTAAGAATAGTTCCTAAAAAGACTTGTAAAAAAACTTTAATTAAAATGGCTATAACTGCAATAAAAACTAACTGTATGTAATTTCCAACTGATTTCATAACTAGTTACACCCTAAAGATTGAATAGTTGCAAGGAGGAATAAAATTCCGTAAATAAAAGTTTTCATTTGGTTATAATTTTTTAATTGATGATTTGCAAATATGCAGTAAATTCCTGGGAATAGTACAGAAAAGGCACCATAAATAATAAAAGCCCCGCGCAAATTTGCACAGGGCTTTCGTACTCCGGACGGGACTTGAACCCGTACGTCCTTGCGGACACAGGATTTTAAGTCCTGCGTGTCTACCAATTCCACCACCAGAGCGTGGTAAAAAAAAAGAAGTTTAAATCCATAAAC
>JAEWOS010000031.1 GCA_023460855.1 Bacteroidota bacterium
TATTGGCAAAAGGCGGGGTTGAAGATATAATAGAAAAACCCGATGCATTTAGTCGCAATTTGCTTTTCATATTGTATTTTTTTGTAATTTAACAATCTGAAAAAGCAATTTGCTTAGTTCGGTCGAATTTGAACCTTTCGGTTAAATTTAGCCCGCCCTTCGCAAATACTTTTTCCGTTATATGTAAATTTATTATGAAACACAAAATAGTATTATTCTTTTTCTTATCAATCTTTGATTGTTATTTTACCCAAGTATTGGATAATAGTTTTGGTATTAATGGAAAGATAGTTTATGACATAAATATCAACCAAAATATTGAGACCATTTCATCAATTATTAAATTAGACAATGGCAAACTATTAGTTGGAGGTAGCGACAATAATAATGCATATCTAGTTAAACATAATTCTAACGGAACTACTGACACTAACTTTCAAAATAATGGGGTTTTAAAATTTCAGTTTAGGAGTATATCAAAAATTTTAAGAAAAAACACAGGTGAAATTTTTATTTTAGGATCTAAAATTGGTACAGATGGATATTATAATATCGTTGTTGCAAAAATAGATGAAAGTGGTAATTTTGATTTAAGTTTTGGAAATAATGGTATTCTAGAAATTAATTTTGGATATCAGTCTGATGATTCTGCATTCACTGGAGTTTTCCAACCTGATGGAAAAATTGTAATTGTGGGAAACAAGAAAGGCTCTAATGCCTTAACAGAAGGATTCGTTTTACGTTTATTACCTAATGGACAATTTGACAGCACATTCAATAATAGTGGATTATTTACAATCGCACCCGTAAATCATAGACATTATTTGACTGCTGTAAGTATTTATCCAAATGGAAATATAGTTTGTTCTGGCTACCTTCTATTAACTGTAGGCTCTAATCAAGCGAGAATGTTTGTTTTTAGATTATTGCCTAATGGACAGTTGGATAATACTTTTGCAAATATTGGTTATACCTATTTCAATGTAAGCACTTCTGGTGATTCATTATCACTTCCACATATTCTTTTAAATGACGGTAGCATATTATTAGGTGGCTCCTCATACTCTCCTAATAATACTGGAGTTGGATATAATTTCACGTTGGTAAAACTCAACAACAATGGGGGATTTGATAATTCTTTTGGGAGTAATGGCATTGTTCAAACTCTACTTCCACAAACAGGTGGACAAATAAGAGACCTAAAATTAGACTCATCAAATAATATTTTGGCAATGGGCTACACATATTCTATGACAAATGGTAACGAAAATTTTACAATAATGAAGTATAATCAATCCGGAACTATTGATAATCAGTTTGGTAATTCGGGTGCTGTTGTTACTGATTTCTTTGGATTTCAGGATATTCCCTATTGTTCAATTGTGGATAATTCAAAAATTATTCTTGCAGGATTTGCCACAATTTCATATCCACCTTCAAATAGTAATTTTGCAATTGCTCAATATATTTACCAAGATAATATGGGGACAAATGAAATTAATAGAATTAAGGATTATATTATTTTTCCTACTATTTTTAATGATGCTGTAAATATTAAATGTAACAAAGAAATGAAATTAAACATAGATGTATTCAATTCAATTGGAGAGCTTATCAAAAAAGAACATGAATTCAGTTGCAACCAAAACATCAAGTCATTTAACATTCCTACCACAAGTAAAGGAATATATTTATTTAAAGTAGGTTCAGAAAATAAAATAACTTTGCATAAATTAATAAAAAAGTAAATCTACATATAACATGGGTTTTGCAAGATGCGGGGTTGAAGGAAATCTTAGAAAATTAGTAAGCAGTACCCGCAAAAACTTTTTCCATTTTTTAGTTTTTTCGTAATTTTAAAAAATGGAAAAAGTTTTTGCTAGCGTTCGGTTCACCTCTTGAAGTTCCGGTTGCAGTAGCCCGCACCTCGCAAAGCCCCTTTCCGTTAACCACAATTTGAGAAATGAATAAAACTTTAGGAACACCTTGGGACTTTAGATATGAGTATCCTTCGCCAAATGGACAAAAATCATTGGAATTTGGTTATGTTGGAGAAGTTGCGATGGGAGCGCCTTTATCTGGAGAATGTTTCTTGAATATTAAAGGAGAAAAACTAAAGCTTAATGGAATGTTCGGAGGACCTATTGTTTGGAGTGAAAACTCAGAAAAAGCAGCAATTCCATATTGGACACATAATCGATTTCAAAAATTAGCAATTATTGACACTAACAAAATGAAAATGATGATTTCAGAAAGATACTTTAGAGTAATTGAATTATCAGAAATCAGAAATGGATTGGTTCTCGGAATTGACAGTCCAATACATAGAACTGAAAGAATTGAATTTGATATCAAAACTGAAAAATATTCAAGTGAAATAGAAATAAAAACTGGCTACAACAATGGCTATAAACAATTGGGGCGAAAGTGATAAAATTTATAAACATAAAACAAAGGTCGGTGCTTAACCGAAAAGTTAGGGCATAAAATCCCCGCCTTCGGCATTACCCAAACCGTTGTAAGCAATTTGGATGAAATCGTTAGAGAAAATAGAATTTTGGAATTGGTTATACAGTTTTGGTGAAAAACCATTAACTGAAGATATCTTCGAGTTACTGAAATCTGACTTCGTATACAAAAAAGAACAGAAGCAATATGAATACGAAGGAGAATCACACAATTGGGATTTTGAAACTCTGTTAATCGATTTGCCAATTAATCGTGACTATTCATTATGTTCTCTTTTTCAACTCAGCGAAAAATCGTCTGAGTATGAAGAAACTCTATATCTAAAGGATAAGGATAGGCATTACGTTTTAGGCTGGTTTGATAGCCATAATCACGAAAGGGTCTTTCGTTTTAAGGAATTCTACGGATTGGTAGAATTTCTTGAAAATATTCTTACCAATACAAATGAATACAGCTTTTACTTTTTATTTTTAGCAAGGTATGTAGCGTTAACTAATGAAAAAGAAGCAGTTAAATTGATGACTGACGCGGCTTTTTCTTATTCGAGATTGTTTGATACTATTGAACCGAGTTTTGAAATAACCAAAATTGAACCATACAATAACAAAATTAGTGGAACAGATTTGGTTATAAAGCTTAAGAAAATCAAAACTCAAAACGCCCCTTTACACTATACCATTAATGAAGGAGTGTCTTGGCGAAAACAAAAGGATAATGTTTTTCATCTAGATGGTTTTGCTGCCCATTCAATGAGGAGTGAATATTTTGACAAAGGACTTGAAAGATCTATCGATATTTATGATTTTACTACTGATCTTTGTGAATATAAGTTTCCATATGATTTATGGAATAATTTAATGGAAAACTGCTTACAACAATGGCTATAAATAATTGCTACTACTTGCCTACCCTAAAAATTCCGTTGGAATTTTCAGCATCGTGTGTACTTGCAAATTTATCGCTACGCAACTATTCATAGCCCAGAACGTTAGCGGTCATTGTAAAAAAACCGATACAGATAAAATAATGAAAAAATTAACACTAATATTTTTTGGAATTTTAATGACAGTACTTGGCTCTTGTCAAAATAAACCAGTTAAAATAACATTTGAGACAACTCAAAAGGACATCCCTACAAAACTTGACTCAACAAAAATTTACATTCTTAAAAAATCGACAGAAAATTCAGATTTCAATTACTCAAAACTCGACCATATTGACGGTCATAAAATCGACACTCTAAATATTAAAAGCCTGATGCCTATTTTTGAACCTGTTGTGGGGAAATATAAATACTATCAATTCATTTCAACATTTACAGGACAGGCTTATAATGTTGACGGACCACCTTTGTTCAAGGAATTTCACGACATCTTGATTATCAAAACAGACAACGAAAACAAAATAATTGACGCTTATCAATATACCTTGGAATGGGCAGAACCACCACTTCAATTTGATGTTTTTAAAAATTCAGCGAAGAACATAACTTTGACAGATAATTTAAATATTGCCAAACTAAAATTCGTCAGGACATATAGTGGGAGTGATGACAACAAGGAAATGAAAGAAAGTGGAATAATAAAGTTGAAATGAATAAACAACGAACCGCTAACAAGGGTTTTGCTATAGTGGGGCGAAACTGCAAAGTTCAACGCCAGTTCTTCGGTTCAACTTTTGTTCAAAATTGAAGTTTTGTGCTTCGATTGCCCCACCGTCGCCAAGCCCGAAACCGTCCGTTGTGTGAAATTATAAAAACAAATAGACCGCCTAATGAAACTACAAAAATTTAAAGCAGAGGGAGTTCACGAATACTTAAACTATGATTTTGATTTTGACGATAAACTTACTTTTCTGATTGGAATCAATGGTTCTGGTAAGACATCTGTACTAAAGTTAATTCTAGGTTTAGTTTCTCCAAGTTTTAATTATTTAAACTCTATTGATCATAAATTTGCTCAAATTACATGTTCTCATAATGAACAAGTCATAGTTATTCAATCCGAAAGTTCTGAAGATAATAAATTAAGACTTTCTGTGACCATAAATGAGAAAGAAATTGTCAATGAAATTAAAAAGCTGAAGAAGATTGAAGGAATTACGAACGAAGAATTTAGAAAAATAAGTTCCCAACATATTGAAGAGTTTGAAAATTTAACTTTCACAAAAAAATTATTAGAATTCAAAACACCCTTTTTTTTAGGATTAGATAGAAGAATTTATGAAGGGCATCAAATAGACAAGATGAATAGAATAATCTATTCAAGAAAATACAATGATTTTCCAATAAGTGATCATCTTAACCGGAGCCTTATTGAAATACAAGAAGTCATTTATGATTATTATAGATTAATTGCTTCTGAACAACCTCGGATAAATTCAGAATTTAAAAATAATGTTTTACTTCAAACTTTTGAATTTATAGAAACCAGAGAATTTAATGTCTTTAGGGATAAAAAAGAGCTTGCCGAAAAAAGAGATAAGGCTACTGAAGCTTTTAAAAACTTAAAAGTTGATGGAATTGTTGATAGCTTAAATAAGTTTTTTGATAGTTTAAACAACACTTTTATTGAATTCACCGAAGTGCAAAAAAAACGTCGTGATAAATCCGATTTCGAGACTGCTGATATTGATATTATTCAGAAATGGTTTAATAATCAACCACAACTAAAGAAAATCGATAATTTAATAGAGTTCAACAAAAAATATCAAGACGAATTACAAAAACTTTACGAACCTATTGAAAAGACTAAAATTATAATTAACGAGTTTTTTAAAGAGAGTAAGAAAGAACTAATAATTGATTCAAAAGGTGAAATGAAAATCAAACTTAAAAATGGTGATGAAGTTAATCTTTATCAATTATCTTCTGGCGAAAAACAAATTATTATCCTATTAGGAAACCTCATATATTTTGTTGAAAAATCTAAAAATGAACCAGGTATTTTTATTGTTGATGAACCGGAAATTTCACTCCATTTATCTTGGCAGGAAATATTTGTAACTTCATTAATAAACGCAAGTCCAAATACCCAGTTTGTAATCGCGACACATTCGCCCGCAATAATTAGTGAATTTTCAGATGCAACATTTAACGATTTAGCCATATTAAATATTTAAGATGTTGAACTTTGGTTTAAAATCCTTAAAATCTGTATCAAGATTTTTCACTTATAGAAATGATATAGATATTTACACTGAAGATAAAGAAGCGGATAAGGAATTTTACAAAGCGCTTTTTAATAATCTCCTAGGTGAAAAATATTTTATTAATGATATTACACCGTTAGGTTGCAAAACGAATGTTATCAATGCATATCATACACAAAATAAAAGTGATGGTAGAAAGAAATTATTTATTGTTGATGGTGATTTGGATTTGTTAAATGATGAGAATTTTTCAGACAAGAATCTTGTGACACTTGATTCATATTGTATAGAAAATTATTTAGTAGAGGAAACCGGAGTCACCAAATTAATATATTTTAATAGCGGCGTGGATAGCATAGACAACATTAAAAGTAAATTAAATTTTGAACAATGGTTGAACTACAATGCTACAATTCTTATTGAATTATTTTTAAATTTTGCAATCCTTAAAAAAGTTGGCGGAGGACCCAAAATCTTAAACGCACATAATTTTTTGACGAATTATAGAAAGCAAACTATACTAGATAAAGATAAAGTGAGAGATTATACTCGACAAATATATAATGAAATTATAGATAAATTAAAAGAATCGGGATTAGACAATAATGAAGCTAATAAATTTTATTTTGAATACCTAGAAGAAAAGAAGAAAATTTGGAAACTTAATCACCATACATACTTACAAGTTGTTTCAGCAAAAAATTATATACTTCCTCTTTTACAATTTAGAATAAATCATTGTAGTAATAAAGGAAGTAGTTTAATACCTAGAAACTCACTGAAGCTATTCCTAGCTTCAAATTGTAAATTAGACCGTTTAAAATTTTTGCGAGATAAGATTAATAGATTATAACTTCGCACAACATATTCTATGACAAAAAACAAGTAAAAAAAGAGATATTTTTTCAGTTTTTTTCATTGGGAATAGGTCTGCATTTTTACACTTTCCTATTTTTCGTATCTTAGTCAGTGGAAAAAATATTCTGCTAAAGGTGGTTTTCCTTTCGACTTTTTGTTAAAAGTAGCCCGCAATTGACTACGTCGAATCTTCGATTTCGCAAATACTTTTTCCGTTACCTGCAATTTTATAAAACCGATGAATAAAACATTTTTTCTTATTTCACTTTTATTTTCAGTCTTTGTTTTTGGACAGTCAAATAATTTTAAGCAATACATCATAACTTCTGATATAGAAAATTTTTGGTTGGCATTTGATAGCGCAGAAAAAACAAATAATAAGATTTCAAAGAAACAAATTTTTCAAAACCTTTACGTTGACAAAGCTACTAAAGGATTAAAAGATTTCATCGATTCAAGAGAATTCACGTCAGAAAAATGGATTAAATCTTTCAGTGACTATCCAAAATTTTGGAATTCAATTCGTGCTAAAACATTAAATATTGAACAAGATTTTAGAAAGGTTGAGAAAATAAATAAAAGATTTCAGAAAATTTATCCTGAATTTAAGCCAACGAAAATTTATTACACTATTGGAAACTTAAAAGGTGGTGGAACAGTAATAAATGGAAATTTAATAATAGGTTCAGAATTAGCTTCTTCTGACAAATCCGTTGATTTTTCTGAACTTCCAAAAAACTATCAGGAGCGTATGAAGGTAAATTCGGGAATCTTATTTTTAACAGCTCACGAACTTGTTCATACTCAACAAAATCTTAATAATTCAGGTAAAGCAAATCTTCTTGGAATGTGTTTAAAAGAAGGTTCTGCTGATTTTATCGCGGAACTATTACTAAAGAAAAAGGTTGAAGCTCCTTATATTGACTACGGAATAAAAAATCAGTGCAAAATTTGGAATGAATATAAGCAAGAAATGCTCTCTTTTGAATATGATAATTGGCTTTCAAACACTGCGACAATTAAAGACAGACCAGCAGATTTGGGCTATTTTGTAGGCTACATTATCACAAAAAACTACTACAAGAATTCGTCAAACAAGAGTAAAGCAATAAAAGAAATTTTGGCTTTGGACTTCACAGACAAAAATGAAACTGAAAATTTTCTAACAAAATCAAAATATACTTGTGAATGAGAAACTACAGGTAACATAGAACTACGGTAAATAGCTAGTGTATTATTTTAAAATTCAAACACGGTTCTCATCATATTTTTAGGCAATTTAGATTGACAACAACCGAAGACATACGAGACATTTTTTCAATATTTCATGACGGAGGTATTACCGAATGGACCGGTAACAAAAAAGTAATGACTTTGACTGTTGAATGCCAATATTTAGCTGAACTTATTGATAAATCGTTTGACAGATTTTATGTTGAACTTTCCCAGGTTGACGAGTTGTTCTTAAAGACCTGGCCAAATCCGCTTGACCTGCCGGTTCAGATTTTTACTGAACCAAGCGACATTTTTAGAGCAGAACTTGAATTATTATCCGCTGACATCAAAGACGGGAAAATTGTAATTGCTTGTAATCAGCACGACACGAACTTTGATTATTGCGGAGGCAACCTCACAATTAGTTGTCTTTCAATTAAAGTCTTTGATCAGAAAAAAAACGAATTGACAATTGACCAGTTAGTTGAAATATCTAAAAACTATGGGGACGACTGGAACAAGAAATAAAATCTGCCTGTAATTTATCGCAAACTTTTTCCACATAACTGAAACCTCCCCGGAATCGCTTCAAAGGAGGTTTTAGTTTGGGAGACCGTTTATATTATTTGGTCGTCACGCTTACTTTGGATACAAAAGTCTTCGTTCCGTCCGTAATTCTTTCTGTACCGATATGCTTGATTTTTGCGGGCGTTTTCAGAAACTTTTCCGAGTATCTCATATCATCCGAAAGCTTTTCCACTTCTTTCCAGCTAACCTGCTTCCCATCGATAAAGTAACTGGTTTGTGCGCTTGTCGGAAACTTTTCGATGTCGGAAGTTCGCACTGTCGTATTCTTTATCATGTTCAAACCGATATTGTACAGCGTCTCAGTGCGGGAATCTGTTCTGAAAAATCCATAAGGAATTTTATTGGTACAGCATTCCAGCATTTCCGCGGTGATTTTCTGCACACGGTCCAGGTCGCTTTTTAACGCAGTTTTTTCTTCATCCGTAAGTGGTTGTTCTTCATAATGTCTGGTTTTCTTAAAATGATCTTTTACTTCTGTTGAAGCCGCAATCTCTTCCAGTTGGGCCTGTAGCTTTTTTCTGCATTTCTGCCTTGTCCGACTGCTCCTTCACGGCACTGTTGAAATATTCCATCACATCTTGATATTTCTTGTGAACGGGATCAAATACGGTTTCAGTGATGGTACGGTATTTACTCATCGTAGGCACATCTTTATATTTATCATTAGAGGTTTTATGACCTTGGTATTTTCCTCAAGGTTTTCATATTTTCCCGCGAAGAACATAGCCTGCTTACCATAATCAAGCGGTTGATAATTATTTTTACTTTGTCCGGTCCCATAATCTTTATTGCGTCGATAACGGACATAATAATCGATATATTCCTGCTTAGATACCTCCTTACCTTCAATAACGAAAAGATTTTCTTCTGTTGAGCGGTACAGGTTTACCACAGCCGGATCAGCAATAGTCCATTTTTCGTAAATTTTTTCTTTGATCGTGTCAAGCTTTTTTTGAGCAGCGGATCTCTCTGTCACCGTATTCGTTGGTGTAGCTACCGGTGAAATCTTTTTTTGCTCTGCCTGTTGCTGCTGTACAACCTGCTGTGTCTGAACCGCCTCTTCAATAAGCGTGTTGAGGATTTTTATCTCCTTGTTTTTCGCATTCACCATATAGGCAAAAGCCAGTAAAAACAATAAGGGAAGTGCCATGATTCTACGGATATAGCTGAATTGTGATTTGGGTTTCTGTAACATTTTTAATCGTTTTTTAAGGTTGGAACTGAGAAACGGACTCGTACCCGGAAGCACATCGCCGGAAAAATGGCTTGCCAGAAGCATCTGCGCAAATGCTTTGGTATCCGATTTTTTCACGGCCTTGTTGTCCGCAAGATATTCGTGTATTAAATTAATTTCCTTTTTAATCATCCAGAAAAACGGGTTAAACCATAAAACTCCGCAGATTATTTCCAGGAAAATTTTGTCAAGACTGTGCTTCTGTTCAATATGCACCATTTCGTGCTTCAAAATCTGTTTTCCCAGGTCTGACTGTAACAGAATGGAATTTTTCCAGAACAGGTTTTTAAAAAAGGAAAATGGTGCGCTTTCGAGATCCGTATTGTAAAAAGTAATACCCTGCATCTTTTCATTTGGAAAGCGTTTTTTAAACTGCTCAATCTGTAAAATGCCGTGCATAAACCTGGCGAAAAGCACAGCAGAGATTAAGATAATTACAACAGAGAATACATAAAACAGAAGCGAAAATTCATTTGAAGTATTTATTGAATCAACTAAATTTACTTCATTGATTAACAGAAAAATATTATTGCTTACTTCAAGTGTAAAATAATCAATTTTAAGTGCAGGAAGAAGCAGACTGATCAATACCGCTGCAAGCAGATAGTAGCGGTTGTAATGATGAAAAGTACGGTTCCGAAGAACGAGATGATAGTAGCCAAACATCACGGCGGAACTGATCATCATCTTCCCAAAATATACAAGCAGAGCCTCCATGTCAGTCTTTGTTTTTAAGTTCGTTGAGAAGGAATTCGAGGTCCTCCACGCTCATTTCGTTTTTTTCCACCAGAAAGGAAACCGCGTTTTTATAAGAACCTTCGAAATAATTTTTGACCAGGCTTTTCATGCTTTTTCCACTGTACTGCTCCTGAGACACGAGCGGAAAATACTGATGCTGTCTTCCAAAAACTTCGTATTCCACGAAATCTTTTTCTTTTAAAACTTTCAGAATTGTCGACACGGTGTTGGTGTGCGGTTTGGGTTCCGGAAACTGATCGAGGATCTCCTTCAGAAATCCTTTTCCGAGTTTCCACAGATACTGCATCACCTGTTCCTCTGCTTTTGTCAACTGCTGTATTTTCATGATTATCGTTTTAGAAATTAACCGACAAGCGTATCACTATAAATATAGTTATACAAATGTACCCAAGTTTTTGAATTTTACAACTATTTTTTTAGTGATAAATAACTATTAGAGGTAAATAATTGATTTTCAGACTAAAAACTTTCAATCTTGACTCAAATCCAGTTCGAGGATATGATTATTTTTCACCTGAAGTTCTTTGCAGATTTAATTCCTACTGAATTGCCACTGCTGAGATTTTTGCGCATTCCCGGAAAATCTCCCGGTAGATTGTATTTTTTTCTAAATCTATGGTTTTGATTCAAATATTGCATGATAAATTTACTCACTAAAATTCAAAGAAATTTGCAGTTTTAAAATCTTTTTGTATCTTTGCACTCACATCGCGGGGTAGAGCAGTAGGTAGCTCGTCGGGCTCATAACCCGGAGGTCGCACGTTCGAGTCGTGTCCCCGCTACTAAATTTTAAGTTCTAACCGCTGTTAGAACTTTTTTTATGGCCAGAATTTTAAAAATATACTCCGATAATCCCGCTGAAAATCAGATCGATCAGGTTGTGAAGACCTTGAGAAACGGCGGTTTGATCATCTATCCTTCCGATACTATTTATGCGCTCGGTTGCGATATCAACAACTATAAGGCAATGGAAAAACTGGCGCAACTGAAGAAAACAAAACTCGACAAAGCTCATTTTTCCATTATCTGCAACAATCTGAGTCACCTTTCCGAATTTGCGCGACCGATAGACAACGCGACTTTCAGGCTTTTAAAGAATCACGTTCCCGGACCGTTCACTTTTATCCTGGAAGCGAATAAAAACCTTCCACTGGCTTATAAAGGGCATAAAACAATAGGAATCAGAGTTCCCGATCATATAATTCCCCAACTGATTGTGGAGCAGCTTGGAAATCCGATTGCATCCACTTCGATCAGAGATGATGATGAAGTTCTCGAATATTCCACAGATCCGGAGCTTATCGCTGAAAAATACGACAAACTTGTGGACATCGTCATCGATAACGGTTACGGCGATCACACAGCCTCCACGATTGTAGACCTCAGCTCCGGCGAACCGGAAATTATCCGACAGGGTAAAGGTGTTCTGTAAGGAGAGTCATTGAGTTTTGAGTGGTAGAGTGGTTTAGTGGTTGAGTTTTTGAGGAAACGCCCGTCAGTTTGTGCAGCGAAGCGTATCGGGAACATTGGAATTTGAGATTTGAAATTTGAGATTTGAGATTTGATTGAAACTTTAAACTACAAACGTTGAACTTTGAACATTGAACCTGCAAAAACTTCTCGATACGGAATTCTTCGAATTCCTACTCGAAGTGACGCAAGACTTTGAACTCATAAACTTTAAACACTGAACATTGAACTTTAAACGACCGTCTGTTCGGGTAGCGAAGCGTATCGGGAATATTTAGAATTTGAGATTTGAGATTTGAGATTTTGCGCAAAGTTTAAACTGCGAGAATTGAATCTGAACATTGAACCTTAAACTCCCGTCAGTTCGGGTAGCGAAGCGTATCGAGAACAGTTAGAATTTGGGATTTGGGATTTGAGATTTTGGCGGAAAGTTTAAACTACAAACGTTGAACTTTGAACATTGAACCCTGAATCCGAAACTTTGAGCCTTATGCCCGGAATTTTTAGCATCTTTAACACATGAAACTGATTACTTCACCCGCAAAATTAATGACCACCGATGTTTCGACCGATCTTCTCAGAAGTTCGACGCCACGATTCATTGAAGAAGTGCAATTCATACAGAAACACCTGAAAGAAAAAAGTCCGAAATACCTTGCCGACCTGATGGAAATTTCCGCAAAACTTGCCGATGAAAACTGGGAACGCAATCAGAACTGGAAACCAAAACCAGGAAAAAAAGACTCAGCTCCTGCCCTTTTTGCGTTTACCGGTGAAGTGTACCGCGGACTGGACGCTGCAACACTCGACAAAGAAGCCGTTGCGTATCTTCAGAAAAATTACAGGATTCTTTCAGGACTGTACGGTTTACTCAAACCGTCGGACAGAATTATGCTGTACCGTCTGGAAATGGGAAGAAATTTCGAATTTGAGCAGTACGAAAATCTCTATTCTTTCTGGAGGGAGAAAATCACTGAATCGCTAAACAGCGAACTAAAAAATAACGAACTTATCCTGAATCTCGCGAGTTCGGAATACATCAAAGCGCTCGATAAAAAGAAACTCAAAGGCAGAATGATCGATTTCGATTTCTTCGAAATGAAAAGCGGTAAAACGAAAACCATCGTCGTTTATACCAAACATGCACGAGGAATGATGGTCCGTTTTTGTGCGGAAACCAAAGCGAAAACACTGAACGACGTGAAAGCATTCAATTACGAAGGCTATCTGATCGACGAAGAAAAATCAACTGAAAATAAACTGGTTTTTACACGATAGTCAATATTTATCCTGTTGAAATTGCAGAACCCAACGAACGAAATATTCCCTTTCCATGACGTTTTCAGAGTTCAGGTCGTATTTTAAAGAGCAGCTCTCGGATCATTACACCGCTTCCGAAACCGATGAACTGTTCTATATTTTCGCTGCAGAAATTCTCAGAAAGGAAAGATTTGAGCTTCGTCGTGCTGAAATTCCGGAATTTGATGTCAACGCACAGGCGAGATTCCATAACTGTCTGTTGCAGCTGACGCAGGGAAAACCCTATCAGCAAATTCTCGGGAAAACGGAATTTTACGGTATGCAGTTCATGGTAAACGAACATGTTTTAATTCCACGGCCGGAAACCGAAGAACTTTTGGAACTGGCGATCGGAAAAATCCAAAATTCAGCGTTCAGTAACCAAAAATTTAGCGTTCTCGATATTGGAACCGGCAGCGGAATCATTCCGGTTGTGCTCAAAAAGAAATTTCCGCAAGCTGAAATTACTGCGATTGATTTTTCTGAGAAAGCCCTGGAAGTTGCGAAACGAAATGCAGAGCTGCATCAGACCGAAATCAGGTTTCTTCAGCAGGATTATCTGAATACTGTTCCCGACCTGAATTATGACATAATCATTTCCAATCCGCCATATATCGGAACTGACGAAGAACATGAAATTGCGGATTCGGTAAAGGAATTTGAGCCGAAAGCTGCACTATTCTCTCCCACCTCTGATCCTTTGATTTTCTACCGGAAAATTGCAAAGGATGCGAATAAACATCTCACTGAAAACGGCTTGATTTTCCTGGAAATCAATCAGAAATTAGGCAGAGAGACACTGGAACTTTTTCAGAAATTTACTGTGAGTCAACTGATTCAGGATCTGTCCGGCAATGACCGGTTTATTTTCGCTGCGAGGTAAAAACTGGAAACAGGTTTCGGAAACTGTCCTAATTAGCCCCGATTGCAGCGGCATCCTTCTGCGACAGCAGAAGATACAGCGGAAAGCGGGAAAAAGCTCCTAAAAACTAAAGAACTACCCAATTCTCTTTTTCACGAAAACCATATAAGCCATATAGATAAGCGGCAAAGCCATGACACCAAGCTCGAATGCATGACTTACAGCCTGTTCCGGAGCATAAGCAACCGCATAAGCCAGACCAAAAAATGCGCCTCCCAAATGCGCGGCGTGACCAATATTATCGTGTGGACGCGGATTGAGCATCATGTACACCGAATATCCGAAATAGAGAAGACCAAAAATATACCCCGGAATCGGAATTGGGATGAAGAAAAAGTAAATACCGATATCCGGAAAAATAGCAATTGCCGCAAACAGAATTCCTGAAACGCCGCCACTCGCGCCTATTGCTGAATACCAGTCCTGTGCTTTATACAGATACAGCGAGAAGAGGTTTCCCAAAATTATCGACCCGAAATAAACCACGAGAAAACCAACCTCGCCAAAAGCCTGAATAACGATTGGCCCGAAGAAATACAGCGTAAGCATGTTGAACAGCAGGTGCATCATATCTGCATGCAGAAAACCTGCAGATATCAGCCTGATGTATTCATTGTGGTGCCTGATTGCGCCGACATTGAACTTATACTTCTCGAAAAGCTGGGAATTGCTGAATCCCATCCACGAGAAAATTGCCGTAGCAGCTATGATGATGATTAAAATGATATTCATTCTATTTTATTTTTTCAATTTTTATCTTACTATTTTCCGGCGTTGTATGAAACAGTAGGGATTTCAATGCAAAATTCCCATCATTTTCAAACAGGGTAAAGCCGGGATCAATTCCCGCTTCATAATCGCCCATTTGCACCATTGACTCAAAAGTCAGGGAGTCTTCAGTAATAATATATTCGCCGTAAATCTCCGTCACTTCAGTCAATTTCTTACCTGTGTGCAAATCCTCAAACCAAAAAAGTATGTTTCCGTCGCCCCCGGTTTTTACGAATATTTCCGCTACCGCACGGTATTCTCCATCGTCATCTTCCTGCTTCTCTCCTCTCATCAGATATTCTCCGGTCCATTTGCCAAAATATACAGGGATTTCCATTTCTTCTGATTGCCGGTAATCAGCCTCTATTTCTCTATTTTCCGAAACAGTGTTGCTGTCGGAAATTACAGAATGATCCGTTTCTGAAAATTCGTTTACCACTTTCGGGGATTCCGTCTGAAATATAGAAACAGCGAAATAAGCAGCTGCCAAAACAAACAAAATCAGCAGAAAAATAATCATCTTCTTCATCATTACTCCTCTTCTTCATCGAAAAGACTTGGAATGGTTCCTTCGTCAGGATAATCGCCATTTTTCACGTCGTGATCGATAAACGAAATGCTGTCGTCGTTCTGCTCCACCTCATCAAAACCCGGATTCATTTCTTCAGCAGGTTCAGGAATAGTGATATTCAGCGTTTTAAGTTTATTTTTTGTCAGCTGATTACCAATCGCCTTGATTCCCTTCACCGAAATAAACTGGTCGATATCCACTGTTTCAGGCTCGCGTTCCTTTCCTTTTTCTTTCGCAAAAATAAGCTCGGCAGTTGCACCGGAAGCAGTGATCACCTGTTCTATAAAAGATTTCGGATGTTCCGAAGGCATAAAAATCTGCACGTTGTTCGTGGCATCAAACAGGAACCGCTTGATGTAGTACATTTCCTTTTCACCATCGTAGTAAATACAGGTTACAGGCTGTTCCGGAATCCACTTCTCCAAAACCAGATATTCGTCATCAAATCTGTTGGAAAGATCAAAACCGACGAGTTTTGCCTCACCGTTTACGTTGATGGTCAGAATTTTATCGTCGCCTTTGAAGTTGCCGAGGAACGTTCCGCGTGCATCCACATTCAGCCGGCGCACAGCTTCATCAAACCAGATTTTTCTCGGCGCGAGCGTTGAAATTCCCTCTTCTTTCATCTCGACTTTCTTTACGGCATATTTCGTCACGAGATTTCCGCGTGAATTTCTTCCTTTGATTCCGAGCTCCGAAAAATCGATGTCCATTTTATTCTTCCGGATCCGCGCGTTCGGCTTCAGCAGTACGTTTACCACTTCTGCTTCCCCGTTTGGATTTGCTGAGAAATACAGCACTTCCGATCCTTTTTTCTCAGATGCGAGCTTATAATCGGTGTTTCTGGTAACGGAAGTCACGCTGAAACGCTTCATATAATACGGTCCGTCTCTTCCTTCGCGGTAAATCATGTTATAGACCGTTCTGGCATCACCTTTTTTGTACACCGCAACATGCATGATGTCTTTTCCGATAAACGTTTTAGGCTCGGCTTTTACTACTTTCATCGTTCCGTCTTTGCGGAATGTGATGATATCGTCGATATCGGAGCAGTCGAACAGATATTCGTCGCGGCGCAAAGAAGTTCCGATAAATCCTTCTTCGCGGTTCACGTAAAATTTTTCGTTCGCAACGGCAACTTTCGTGGCATCAATTGTATCAAAAATTCTGATTTCGGTGCGTCTTTCTTTATCCTTACCGTATTTTTTCTGAATATTCGTGAAATAATCGATGGCATACTGAATAAGATGCTCGAGATTGTATTTGCATTTCGCAATTTTATCTTCGAGTGAAGCTATCGTTTCCTTGAATTTATCCAGATCGAAACGGGAAATCCTTTTAATCCGGATTTCGGTAAGTTTTATGATATCTTCTTCTGTTACCGCGCGCAGCAAATGTTTCGTATGCGGTTTAAGACCTTCATCAATGGTGGAAATTACATCTTCCCAGGATTTTACTTCCTCGATGTCGTGATATATTCTGTTTTCGATGAATATCCGTTCAAGTGATGCAAAATGCCAGCTTTCCTGAAGCTCGTGCAGTTCAATTTCGAGTTCTTTTTTAAGCAGAGAAACCGTATGATCGGTGTTCATGCGCAGAATCTGCGATACGGAAAGGAACATCGGCTTATCGCCGACAATTACACAGGCATTTGGTGAAACGGAAACCTGACAGTCGGTAAACGCATAAAGTGCATCAATTGTTCTGTCCGGAGACACGTCGTTATGAAGATGGATCAGGATTTCAACTTTATCCGAGGTATTGTCTTCAATTTTCTTGATCTTAATTTTCCCGCGCTCTGTCGCTTTAACAACGCTGTCGATCAGTTCCCCCGTATTTTTAGAAAAGGGCAGTTCGGTAATTGCGAGCGTATTTTTGTCTCTCTGAATAATTCTGGCTCTTGCACGCACTTTTCCACCACGTTCACCATCGTTGTATTCGGAAACATCGAGCATTCCGCCGGTCAGAAAATCAGGAAAAACCTGGAATTTCTTTCCTTTCAGATGAGCGATTGAGGCATTGATGAGTTCGTTAAAGTTATGCGGAAGTATTTTGGTGGATAGCCCGACCCCGATTCCTTCCACACCCTGAGCCAAAAGCAGCGGAAATTTTACGGGCAGGTCAATCGGTTCGTTATTTCTTCCGTCGTAAGATTTGGACCATTCCGTCGTTTTCGGATTGAAGACCACTTCCAGCGCAAAAGGTGTAAGTCGCGCTTCAATATATCTCGCAGCAGCCGCAGAATCGCCGGTGTAAATATTTCCCCAATTTCCCTGTGTATCAATCAGCAGTTCTTTCTGGCCGATCTGCACCATGGCGTCCGTAATCGAGGAATCACCGTGAGGATGATATTTCATGGTATTTCCCACGATGTTTGCCACTTTATTGTAGCGGCCGTCTTCAAGCTCGCGCATGGAATGCATAATTCTGCGCTGTACCGGTTTAAAACCGTCATAAACAGAAGGAATTGCGCGGTCCAGAATTACATACGATGCGTAATCCAGAAACCAGTCTTTGTAGAGACCTGAAACTTTTCTTAAACTTTCTCCTTCCTGTAAATTTTCTTCATTCATTATTTTGCCGCTTCTTTGCGGTTATTTTCTTGATTCTGTTTGATTACCCGTGCAAGCGAGAGTTTCAAATCCCTTAAGTCTTTGTTCTTTAAATATGAAATATCATATTTCAAAACGAGCGGATGACCTTTCTTACTCGTTATCGTGATGTAGAGTCTCTTAAACAGCCTCATATTTACCACTTCATATTTCAGCAGTTTATATTTCGGGAACTCATCGCTCACTGTATGACTGATAAAAGGCAGTACATTCCTGTTCTTAAAATTCAATGCTTCGCCGTCGCTGTCATACTCAAAAATCTGTCTTCCCCGCAGATACACCAGAAAAATCAATAAGACAGGGAAAATAATCAGCAGATATCTCGCGTGTCCCAGCATTCCTACCCTGTATTTATCTGCAATAAACAGAAAAATTCCTGCAACCAGGGACATCAGCACAATCGAGTTCAGAAACTGATAAAGCTCCACCCTGTTTTTGTTTGAGAGCCTCATATTACTTGTTATTTGGTTATTAGTTCTTAGCTTTTTTTCTATCAGGTCTCCATTTCCTCCAGTTTTTCTTTTTTCTCAATATCCGGATCTTCCACAACAAGATTTTCCAGAATAAATGTCTGGCGGTCCGGTGTGTTTTTACCCATATAAAATTCCAGAAGCTGCTCAATTGTCTGATCTTTGCCGATCACCACAGGTTCCAGACGAATATCTTTTCCGATAAAATGTTTGAATTCATCGGGAGAAATCTCACCAAGTCCCTTAAATCTGGTAATTTCCGGGTTTTTGCCAAGTTCCTGAAGCGCTTTAATCCGCTCTGCATCGGAATAGCAGTACCTTGTTTCCTTTTTATTCCGGACCCGGAACAGTGGAGTCTGTAGAATATACAAATGTCCGTTCCTTATTAAATCGGGGAAAAACTGCAGGAAAAACGTGATCATCAGCAAACGGATATGCATTCCGTCCACATCGGCATCAGTTGCAATAATAACCTGATTGTATCGTAAATCTTCAAGTGAATCTTCAATGTTCAGTGCAGCCTGTAAAAGATTGAATTCTTCATTTTCGTAAACGACCCTTTTCGTCAGACCATAAGAATTCAGGGGTTTTCCTCTCAGTGAAAATACCGCCTGCGTATCTACGTCGCGCGATTTTGTGATAGAACCGGATGCGGAATCACCCTCTGTAATAAAAATCTGAGATTCCGATTTGCGTGCCGCTTTCTGATCGTTGTAATGCTGACGGCAATCTCTCAGTTTTTTGTTGTGAAGCGAAACTTTCTTCGCTCTCTCCCTCGCAAGTTTCTGAATACCGGAAAGTTCTTTACGCTCCCTTTCAGAAACCAGAATTTTACGCTGAATTGCTTCTGCTGCGTCCGGATTCTGGTGCAGGAAATTATCGAGTTTATTTTTTAGAAAATCAATGATAAACGTGCGGACAGTCGGACCTTTCGGACCCATATCATTCGAACCGAGTTTCGTCTTGGTCTGTGATTCAAAAACCGGCTCTTCCACATTCACAGAAATTGCGGCAATAATAGATTTGCGGATGTCCGCCGCTTCAAAACTTTTGTTGAAAAATTCACGAATCGTTTTCACGTACGCTTCCTTGAATGCATTGAGGTGCGTTCCGCCCTGTGTGGTATTCTGTCCGTTTACAAAGGAGAAATAGCTTTCACTCTGCGATTTATCCGAATGCGTCATCGCCACTTCGATGTCATCGTCTTTTATATGAATAATCGGATACAGAATTTCGCCTTCGAGTTCTTCTTCGAGTAAATCTTTCAGACCGTTTTCTGAAAAGAAAGTTTCGCCGTTGAATATAATTTTCAGTCCAGGATTCAGGTATGCATAATTGCGCAGCATCCTTTCGATGTATTCTTTCCGAAATTTGTAATGCAGGAAAATTTCCGGATCAGGCGTAAACGTGATCTCCGTTCCGCTTCTGTCCGAGGAATCGGTTTCAGCAAAATTCTCGGTGATCATTCCACGCGAAAATTCTGCAGCCTTCATTCTGCCGTCGCGGAAAGAACGAACTTTAAAATAATCGGAAAGCGCATTTACTGCTTTGGTTCCGACACCATTTAAACCGACAGATTTTTTGAAGGCGGTGCTGTCGTATTTACCACCGGTATTCATTTTAGAAACGGCATCCACCATTTTTCCGAGTGGAATTCCACGACCGAAATCGCGGATGACCACTTTCTTTTCATCCAGTTTAATTTCAATCCTTTTCCCGGATTTCATCCGGAATTCGTCTATGGAATTGTCGATTATTTCCTTCAGCAGGATATAAATTCCGTCATCTGCAGAAGAACCGTCGCCAAGCTTCCCGATGTACATCCCGGGACGAAGCCGGATATGTTCCTGCCAGTCGAGGGTTTTTATATTGTCGTCTGTATATTGAACCGTAGTATTTTCGCTCATAGAAAAAGCTGCATCATCATATTAAATGCAGTAATTCACAAAGATACAAAACGGAAAATGTTCCTGAAAATGATGTTGATATCTTTAATCGCAAAAAAGGATCTGAAATACCAAAAAACAGCACTTTTTTTTGAATTTCGGCAAAAAACTCCGCACGAAAAGCGCAGAGTGTAAAAAAAAATATAACCTGTCCGCGATTAAAAACCGTCGCCGTCGAGCAAATTACCCAGTCCGCCAAGAACGCTTCCCTGCTCTCCTTTTTTGGTTGTTCCGAACTGCAGAATTTTTCCGGCAAGACGTGCAATCGGCAGTGTCTGAATCCATACTTTTCCCGGTCCGCGAAGCTGGGCAAAAAACAAACCTTCGCCGCCAAAAATCGTATTTTTGATTCCGCCAACGAACTGGATATCATAATTGACATCTTTGGTAAATGCGACGATACATCCTGTATCAATTTTCAGAATTTCGCCAGGCTGCAACTGTTTTTCAATGACGTGTCCGCCGCTGTGAACGAAAGTCATACCGTCGCCTTCGAGTTTCTGCATGATAAATCCTTCACCGCCAAAAAGTCCGGTACCGAGTTTTTTCTGTAATTCAATTCCAACAGAAACACCTTTTGCCGCACACAGAAAAGAATCTTTCTGACAGATTACTTTTCCGCCGAGTTCAGCCAGATCAAGCGGAATAATTTTTCCGGAATAAGGTGCAGCAAATGAAACCTGCTTTTTGCCATCGGAATTATTGGTAAAAACCGTCATGAAAAGGTTTTCTCCTGTTAAGAGTCTTTTTCCCGCACCGAAAATTTTTCCCATCAGTCCTTTTTCATTTCCATCGCCAAACATGGTCTGCATCTGTATTCCTTCTGTCATCATCATAAAACTGCCAGGTTCGGCAATTACGCTTTCCTGCGGATCCAGCTCTATTTCTACACACTGCATTTCTTCGCCGTGCACGGTGTAATCGATTTCGTGGTTGTTCATGTTATCAGAATTTAAGATTTAAGATTATTACTTTAGGGAATTAGTAAATGAAACAAAAATAATGTTACAAAAAAAGGTTTACCATTTCTGATAAACCAATTGCTATTAACAAATTAAAAAAAACTAATCCCATTTGCTTTTCGTGGACGCTGCGTATTTTCCGCCACCCGTGAAAAACAGGGCAAGTGAGCCAAAGAAAAAGAGCGCCTGAACTTCAATAGCCCACGCTCCGGTTTCTGTGAGCTGACCAACGCGGTCCAGCGCAGCGGTGAAAATTACAACAACCATTGTTCCGCCGAGCAGAATTGAAGCCAGCCTCGTTCTGAAACCAACAATCAGCATTAAAGGAGCGATAATTTCTCCGAGATAAACCAGATAAGCCAGAAATGCCGGCAATCCGTTCTTTTCGAAAACACCTTCAATGAAACCGGTGCCATTCTGCACTTTCGCAATTCCGTGCAGCAACATCAGCATTCCGAGTGTTACGCGCAAAATCATCAGACCTAAATCGTTATTCTTACCCATAAAGTTTTCTATCGCACAAAATTACGCAGCACGAAATTCAATTTCATTGATCTATGTTAAGATTTGTCCTCTTTTTCTTCCTCCGGAATTTCAATTCCTGTAACTGCTTCTACGGCAGCATCACGGTTTTCCACCAACAGTTCAGTTCCGGGAAGCTGCCCGCGTTCCATTTTGTAAATCGCATAGAAAATACCGGGAAGCGAAAGCAACAGCGGACCGAAAACAAGGCCCATCACCCCAAAAAGCTGCAGACCGAGGATCACCCCGAAAACCGTTATAATCGGATGAATGTCTGCCATTTTTTTCAGAATTGTAAAACGGAGAACATTATCGATACCTCCCACAAGAATTAAACAGTACAGTGCGAGGAAAAGGCCGTTATTCATATCGCCGGTTGCCATTTGATAAATACTGACCGGAATCCAGATCACCATTGTTCCGACTACCGGAATTATCGAGGCAACACCGGTCATAAGTCCCCAGAAAACAGCATTTTCAACACCGAAAATTAAATATCCGATAATGGCGATAATCGCCTGGCTTACTGCAAGAATCGGAACACCGTAAGCGTTGGAACGGATCAGATCAAAATTCTGTTTCAGGAAAAATCTGTTGGAGTCTTCTGAAAACGGAAGCATTTCCCAAACAGCATTTTCCATTTTGCGGTTGCCGGTAAGCATAAACCACAGAATAAAAAGCGCTGTAAAAATATTCGCGAAAAACTGACCGACCCAGTTCAATGTAGAAGGCAGATATCCCAGAACGCGGTTCACGATATTCATAATCTGCTGATTATCAAACTCAAAATCAAACCTTTGCAGTAATTCCTGGTTTTGAATCCATTCCAGAACGGGCTGGAATTTCTCCGTAATCTCTTTAGGGTTTTTAATCTGTTCGTTGATTTGTGGAATCAGGATCTCAAGGATAATCCAGATTGGAATACCAAACGAAATGATGATCAGAAATATGATGAAAGCAGTAGCCCAGTTTTTATTCCACTTTTGCTTCTCCACCAGTTTCAGGAAAAAACCACGCGTAACCACATAAAGCGCCACAGCTCCTAAAATCCCGGAAAGAAAATATTTGAGTTCTACCGTAATTATGAGCACAAGGAGCACCGTTAGAATTACAAGACCGCGCTGAACATTGATATTTTTGTAAAGATTTTGCATGGTGAAGTTTTGTTGCCCAAATGTATTCAAAAAAAAACTGAACCACAGAAATTATGCGGTTCAGTTGAAAGGATTTCCTTTATAAATATAAGTTTCAGAACTTATTCACCCATTTTTCGTAGGCATCAATAAATTTCTGAAAAACCTCTTCGGTTTCTGCCACAGCAGTTTTGTCGTCTTCCTTCCAGATTTTAAATGCATTGCCGATATACGCTTCCGGCTGCTGCATCATCGGCACATCGAGAAAAACAACCGCCTGACGAATATTGTGATTGGCCATCGCGGCGCCGATTCCACTTGGAGAACCTGTAACCACAGCTCCCGGCTTTCCTTCCCAAGCACTGCTTCCGTAAGGTCTGGAACCTACATCGATCGCATTTTTTAAAACACCGGGAATCGTTCTGTTGTATTCGGGAGAAACGAAAAGAACGCCGTCTGAATTCTTGATTTTTTCACGGAAATCCGTCCACTCCTGTGGTGGATTCTCATCCGTGTCCTCATTGTAATGCTGAAGATTCCCGATTTCCACGATTTCCATATCCAGTCCGTCTGAAGAAAGGCGGATCAGCTCATTTGCGATTTTGCGGTTTACAGATTCTTTTCTAAGACTGCCGACCAGCACTGCTATTTTCTTTGCCATATTATTTATATTTTTTAATGTTTAAATTTAAAGAAGCCATTCCCGTTAAAGGAGATGGCTTAATATTGATTTATAAGTTATTCCGCGTTACCGTACATATTAGATTCGCCGCCGTCTATAGCGATAATCTGACCGGAAACGTACGCATTTTCATCGCTTAGCAGAAATGCTACAAGATTCGCAACATCTTCCGGCTGTCCCAGTTTTCTGGTCGGATTTTGCGATGCATATTGTGTTTCTGCAGCCTTCGGATCGTCCGGATTTATCTGCTTAAATGCTTCAGCAACCATCGGTGTTAAAATTGCTCCGGGAGCGATTGCATTGGTGAGAATATTGTCTTTGCCATATTCCAGAGCGGCGTTTTTGGTAATTCCGGCAACGGCATGTTTTGTTGCAACGTATGGTGTCTGGTTCAGCACACCGCGGATTCCGCCAACAGATGCAGCATTTACAATTTTGCCGCCTCCGTTTTTCTGCATAACAGGAATTACATAGCGCAAACCGTAGTAAACGCCCATCAGATTGATATCAACCACTTTTTTGAACATGCTTATGTCGTATTCAGTCATTTTCGCCTGCTTGCCTTCAATTCCGGCATTGTTGTAAAATCCGTCGATCGTTCCAAATTCAGACACGGTTTGATCCACATAATTCTTAACAGCTTCTTCATTCGATACATCAGCCACCACAGTCAGAATTTTCGCATCTGAAAATTTAGAAGCCAGTTCTTCTTTTGCTTTATTAAGTGCTTCCTCATTGTAATCAACCAGCGTTAAATTAGCACCTTTTTTTGCCAGAACTTCTGCCGTTGCAAGACCTAAACCCATTGCAGCACCGGTAATGATCACCGTTTTGTTTTTAAAATCGGACATAGTTTAATTTTTTTGAATTTTATTTTGATTTTCTAAACTGCGAGGTAACCACCGTCAACCGGATAATAAGAACCGGTTACGAAAGATGCGTCGTCTGTGGCAAGAAACAGCAGCATTGCAGCAATTTCTTCAGGCTGACCAAGGCGTCCGAAAGCATGTTTGGTTTCCAGCTGGTTCAGCGCTTCTTTTCCCATCGCTTCTTCGCTCACCATTCCGCTGTACACAAATCCCGGACCTACGGCATTGATCCGAACTTTATCCGGAGCATATTCCCATGCTGCAGATTTCGTTAAACCAACTACACCGTGTTTTGCCGCAACATATCCTGCAGAAGTTGCAAAACCTGCCTGTCCAAGAATGGATGCGATATTAATGATGCTGCCGCTTCCGTTCTTCACCATTTCCGGTGACTGATATTTCATTCCGTAGAAAACTCCTGAAAGGTTGATATCGATTACTTTTTGCCAGCCTTCCACAGAAAGATCGCCCACTTTATTAATTTCGCCACCGATTCCTGCATTATTCACCGCGATATCCAGTTTCCCAAACGCCTTTACCGTTTCCTTCACCAGATTTTCGTTGTCTTCGGCACTTGCAGAGTTGGCTTTCACAAAAATGGCTTCACCACCGTTCGTTTTAATTTCCTCAACCACTTTTTCCCCGTTTTCTACATTGATGTCGCTCACAACTACTTTTGCACCTTCTTTAGCGTAAAGCAGCGCAGTTGATTTTCCGATTCCTGAAGCGGCGCCGGTAATGATGGCAACCTTGTTTTCTAACTTTTTCAAAAAATTTATTTTGTAATGTTTAAAATTAAATATTTGAATTCCGAATGCGTGTTAAAGATCTGTTATAATTATCCTTCTACGCTGTTAAAATTCTTAGGTAAAATTACGCAGTTAAGATCAGCTGTACATTGATTTATGTTAAGTAATGAAGTAGCGAACAACCTGATCAGTATTTATTTAACCGGAAAAATTAATTTTCTAAGCTCCAGAAAAACTAAAGGAATCAGGCCGAGAACCATTGCCATAATCCATCCGCGCGTGTCGAGCATATGGAGTTTAAATGCATCTCTCATAAAAGGAATCAGCATGACTAGAAGCTGTAGAACCAAACCTAAAACTACAGCACCAATCAGATATTTATTTCTGAAAATACCTGTTCTGAACACAGATTTTTTGAAATCCTGCATTCCGAAAGCATAAAAAAGCTGTGAGCAAACAAGAATCATGAATGCAAGTGTTCTGGCGTTGGCAAGAACCTCTTCCGGAATGTTTTTATCAAATGGCGAATATCCCAGTTCGTAATGTCCGTACCAGAATCCTGCGAATGTAACAAGACCGATTACAATACCGCCCAAAACCGCAGAAAGCCAGGCTCCGTTCGCAAAAAAACTGTCGCCGGAAGGACGCGGTTTCTCATCCATCACACTGCTGTCCCCTTTATCGAGTCCAAGTGCAATTGCAGGCAATGAGTCGGTAATTAAATTAATCCATAAAAGCTGTGTAGCAATCAGCGGAGAAGCCCAGCCAATAATGAGTGCGAGAAACATCGTCACCACCTCACCGAGATTACAGGTCAGCAGAAAAATCACCGACTTACGGATGTTGTTATATATATTACGTCCCTGCTCTATTGCTTTTACGATGGTTGTAAAATTATCGTCGGTCAGAATCATGTCGGCAGCGCCTTTTGCAACGTCAGTTCCGGTAATTCCCATGGCTACGCCAATATCGGCTGTGTTTAAGGAAGGAGCGTCATTCACGCCGTCGCCGGTCATCGAAACGGTATTTCCGCGTTCTTTCAGTGCTTTTACAATTCTGACTTTATGTTCAGGTGAAACGCGTGCATACACACGGAAATCTTCGACTTTTTCAGCAAATTCTTCTTCGGTAAAATCATCGAATTCCTGACCAATGATCACCTGTTTCGGATTATCGGCAATTCCGAGTTCTTTTGCGATTGCAAAGGCCGTATTTTTATGATCGCCCGTAATCATTACCGTTTTAATTCCCGCTTTCTTCGCCATTTCAATCGAAGGTTTCACCTCGTCACGTGCAGGATCGATCATTCCGGTAATTCCGACCAAAATCAAATCTTTTTCCATTTCTTCCGGTTTCATGTCCCGGTTTGCGGGTTTGTAAGCCAAAGCCAGAGTTCTTAGCGCTTCATCCGACATTGATTTTGCTGCGTCACTGAAAATTTTGCGGTGTTCATCCGTGAATTTTTCAACACCATTTTTCGTAAGAACACCCGAAAGAACGGGATATAAACTTCCCAATGCGCCTTTCGTGAAAACCGTGTATTCATCATTGTTTTCCACCAAAACCGACATCATTTTCCGATCGCTGTCGAACGCGTTTTCACTGATCCGGTTGTAAGAATTAACCAGTTCAGCTCTGTCGATTCCCAGTTCATCGGATAAAGCGAGCAGTGCAATTTCAGTAGGATCGCCGGTTTTTTCACCGTTTTCCAGAGTCGCATCGGAACAGAGCGTCATTCCTTTCGCCAAAAAAAAGTGAGAATCTGACAGTTTACTCTGATCCGAATCATCGATTTCGAAAGTTCCGTCCATCGTATAAATTTCGGTGACGGTCATTTCATTTTTGGTGAGCGTTCCGGTTTTATCTGAGCAGATGATATTTACCGAACCCAAAGTTTCCACCGCAGAAAGTTTACGGATAATCGCGTTTTTCTTCGACATCGCCGTAACACCAACCGACAAAACCACGGCGACAATTGCTGCAAGACCTTCCGGAATGGAAGCTACAGCCAGCGAAACCGCGGTAAGAAACATTTCACCTAAATCTCTTCCCTGAAAATAGGAAACGATAAATATGAAGGCGCAGATTCCGAGTGCTACTTTACCAAGCATTTTCCCGAGTTCTTCGAGCCGGATTTCGAGTGGCGTTTTGCCAGATTCATCATTCTCCAGAATGTCTGCAATTTTTCCCATTTCGGTTTTCATCCCGGTTTCCACCACGACTCCAACTCCTCTGCCGTACGTTACAAGCGAAGACATAAATGCCTGATTTTCGCGGTCGCCCAAAGGTGTTTTGGGATCCTCATAAATCTGTTCTGCAATTTTATTTTCGGGAAGACTTTCTCCGGTAAGTGCGGATTCCTCTGTCTGAAGATTTGCTGTTTCGATCAGGCGTAAATCTGCAGGAATTATTCTTCCCGCATCCAGAATTACTATATCGCCCGGAACGAGTTGCGCAGAATCTATTTCTGTGGTTACACCATTTCTTTTAACCAGTGCTTTCGGAGACGACATTTTCATGAGCGCTTCGATGGCTTTACCGGCTTTCATTTCCTGATAAACTCCGATGGTAGCATTGATCAGAATTACCAGAATAATAATTACTGAATCGATGTATTCGCCCATTAATGCGGTGATAACTACCGCAGCGAAAAGTATGTAAATGAGCCAGTCATTAAGATGCGAAAGAAACATCTGGAAAACGGTTTTTTTCTTTTTGGCTTCGAGTTCATTGAGGCCGAATTTTTCCTGACGTTTCTGTACTTCGTCGTCGGAAAGTCCGGTATTTGCATCAACATTAAGTTCCTGGAGTGTATCTGAGATAGTTTTTGAAAACCACATGCATGAGAAGTTTGCTTAAAAATACGAAAAAGCCGCAGGAAAACCCGCGGCTGCATTTAGTTTATGAATATTATGATATTGTTTGAAAAAATTATTAAACGTTGAAACGGAAGTGCATCACATCGCCGTCCTGCACAACGTATTCTTTTCCTTCAACGCCCATTTTTCCGGCTTCTTTTACTTTTGCTTCGGAGCCGTAGTTCACGAAATTATCATAGGAAATTACTTCTGCACGGATGAAACCTTTTTCAAAATCTGTGTGAATAACACCTGCAGCCTGTGGTGCAGTCCAGCCTTTTTCTATTGTCCAGGCGCGCACTTCCTTCACTCCCGCCGTGAAATAGGTCTGCAAATGAAGCAAATCGTACGCTTTTCTGATCAAACGGTTTACACCCGGTTCTTCCAGACCGAGTTCTTCCAGAAACATCTGTCTTTCTTCGAAAGTTTCCAGTTCGTTGATGTCGGCTTCAATCTGCGCAGCAAGAACGACCACTTCTGCACCTTCCGCCTTTGCCATTTCTTCCACTTTCGGAATCCATTCATTGCCGTTTTTAATGGAATTTTCGTCGACGTTGCAAACGTACAGAATCGGTTTTTTAGTCAGCAGGTGAACCTCATCAACAATCGGTTTTGTAAGGTCATTCGTTTCAAATTCTCTTGCGTTTCGTCCGTCTTCCAGGAATTTCTGCAAAGCAACCAGCGTTTCGTATGTGAGAACATCTTCCTTTTTACCGGATTTGATAAACTTTTTTGCTTTTTCAACCGCTTTTCCAACAGTTTCCAGGTCTTTCAGCTGAAGTTCGATATCGATAATTTCCTTATCTCTCAAAGGATCCACCGAACCTTCAACATGAACAATATTTCCATTATCGAAACATCTTAAAACGTGGATAATCGCTTCACATTCGCGGATATTTGCCAAAAACTGATTTCCAAGGCCTTCACCTTTGGACGCGCCTTTCACGAGACCGGCGATGTCCACAATTTCCACCACAGCAGGAACCACTCTTTCAGGATTAACCAGTTCTTCGAGTTTATTCAGACGCAAATCCGGAACAGAAACAGTTCCTAAATTAGGTTCGATGGTACAGAACGGATAATTGGCTGACTGCGCTTTCGCGTTACTGAGACAGTTAAAAAGAGTTGACTTACCTACATTTGGAAGTCCGACGATTCCACATTTCATAGCGGTTTGTTTATTTTATTTACAAATGGCGCAGAATAATGAGCCATGATTTTTTCCGGATGCAAAATTAGGCATATAAATCGTGAAATGAAAATGATTCTGCAAGGCTGCTTTCGCTGAAACCGTAACAAAAAAACGGAAAACAAAAGCTTCCCGTTAATAATATCTATAAATGTCCGATTAAGGATTTTCTGCCGTGGAATCTCTTGCCAAATCGGCATCGTCCGGCATTTTGGAAAACTCGCGGTCGAGATCATTCAGTGATTCATCGGAAGCGCGGTCGCCACCAGCAATTTTCAGTTTATCAATCATGCCCATAGCAAGTGATTCTTCTTCAATCTGCTCTTTCACGAACCACTGCAGGAAATTCCAGGTTGCCCAGTCTTTTTCCTCCAGAGCCACATTCACAATATTGTAGATCGCAGTTGTATTTTCTACTTCATGCCTGAAAACCTGATCAAAACAATCGGTAAGGGATTTCGGATCTGCAGAAGGTGCTTCCATCGCTTCCAATTTCGGCTTACCTCCTCTGCTCAAAACGTACTGCATAAATTTGATACAGTGATCCCTTTCTTCCTGTGCATGGCGAAACAGAAAATTTGAAATTCCAGCAAACCCCTGATCAGCGGCCCAGATTCCGTACGAAAGATAATTGCTCGACTGAAGATTTTCAAGGTTCATCTGATCGCTAAGTGCCTTTTCCATGGTATCGGAAAGTCTTTTCGTATCCATAATAAGTTAAAGTGATTTTTGTAAAACTTTGAAAAATTGCCTGTCGTGAAAACTTTTACCAGCGGTTGTCGCGGTCTCTGTTTCCGCCACCGTAACTTCTTCCGCCGCCGTTTCTTTGTCCCTGCTCTTTTGGTCTTGCCTGAGCAATTCTTAAAACTTTGCTTTTGAATTCTCTTTCATTAAGCTGTTCAATTGCCTGCAGTGCTTCCTGATCGTTAGGCATTTCTACGAAACCGAAACCACGGCTTCTGCCGGTGTCTCTGTCCATAATAATTTTAGCAGACTCTACGGTTCCGTACTGCTCAAAAAGTTCCTGCAATTCGGACTCAACGGTGTTGTAGTTGAGATTTGAAATAAAAATGTTCATAAAAATATTTTTGACACCTCTGATCAGTTATTATTTATTGGCATCAAAGGCGATTGCAAGGTACAAAAAAGAAGTGCGCTGCGCGGGAAAATATTTTCAATTTTTTTGTTAATTATTGCATTTTCGACAGTACCGGATTTTACAGAATAAATGCCGTAAAACAAATCAGAATTTCACAAAAACCGGTTCTGATTCATTGCCGAGCCGGTCCACAGATTTTACCGCAATTGCCGTGAGTTTGCGGTTACCGTCGAAGCTGGAAAGGGTTTTGAAATTAACCTGCTCATCCAGAATTTCGTATGTCCAGATATTTCCGTATTTCTTATAAAATATCCAATTGTAGACTTTATCTTTGGAATCGGCTGTCCATCTCGCGGAAATCAGATTGCCGGACTGATTTGTGTTCAGTTTGGGCTGTTTGTGTTTTTCGGTAATAATCCACGGACTTAAAGGTACCAAAGCTTTGTTCTCGTACAGTTTTTTAATCTGGCTGAGCATTACCGGATTTTTTGAAAGACCGTCAACGCTGTAATGAATTTCACCAGCTCTGTTCCCAAGCGTATTTCTCGTGATATTGATCTGCTTTACGATTTCCGTCGGTTTATCAACATTCTTAATTCCAACCGTATTCAGACCCGGCCATAAATGGATTTTTTTCGGATTTTCGTTTTCCCACCAGTCGAGCAGTGCCGAAAAACTTTGCGGACCTTCGTCTTTCCAGTAAAGCTGCGGAGCAAAATAATCGCACCATCCTTCATTGAGCCAAAGTTTGGCATCAGCAAAAAGTTCATCATACTGAGAAGTTCCGGTAATACCTGCAGGATAACCAGGCTTCCAGATTCCGAACGGTGATATACCGAATTTCACATAAGGTTTTTCAGCTTTTATTTCATCATGAATCCTTTTGATGAAACCATTCACATTTCCTCTTCTCCAGTCCGAACGCGACAGTGTACCTCCCTTTGCAACATATTTATTCCATGTACGGGAGTCCGGAAAATCGCGGCCTGCATGATATTCTTTATAAGGATAGAAATAATCGTCGATATGAATTGCGTCGATATCATAACGTTTCACTACATCACGAATCACCTGCGAAACATGATCCTGAACATTTTCATCTGATGGATCCATCCAGTGCATTCCGTTCGAAAGCGCATAAGTATGCGCGCTCATTTTGCGGGCAGTACTTTTGCTGCTAACCGTTCCGCCAGTTGTATGATGCGCGCGGTACGGATTCATCCACACGTGCAGTTCCATTCCTCTTTTGTGTGCTTCTTCAATCCAGAATTGTAACGGATCATAATACGGGGAAGGCGCTTTTCCTGTTTGCCCGGTAAGAAAATAGGACCAAGGTTCCAGATCGCTTTTGTAAAAAGCATCGGCAGAAGGTCTTGCCTGAAAGATAACTGCATTGAAATTCGCTTCTTTAAGCATATCCAGAATCCTGATGGCTTCCTGTTTCTGCTGTTCGCTAGAAAGTGTGTTTTTTGAAGGCCAGTTGATGTTTGCGACGGTCGCAATCCATGCTGCACGGAATTCGCGGGTTACAATCGGCAGGTCTGCAGCTGCAAACTCAGGTTCATTCACTACAGTTGTTGGTACGTTTTCCGCCGCATTTTGTGAATTTTCCAAAACTGCTGTGGAGTTCGGGCCAGGTTGCCCTGTCTGCGAAACCGGTCTTATAACAGTGGGCGTTTCCTTTGCCGGTTTTTCCGCAACCGGCGGAATCAGTGTTGTACAGGAGGTGAATAATAGTCCGTAAAGTAATACCGAAAGAAACTGGAAGCTGCATAATTTCATGTTCACAAAAATAGCATAAATGTGTTAAAAACAGTTTTAAAAAATTACGATATTCCGGCAAAATAAGCGGACCAGAAAATCATTAATTATTGTTTAACTGAATCTGGTTTTCACAAAAAAACGGAGATTCTTAGATAACAAGCAAAACAAAATCTTGCAAATGTTTTTACTTTTTTTTCAATGGTAAGATTCGGTATTGCCAGCAATTATTATATCGATAAACACTTGTTTAAACCCTTTTTTCACTCAAATTTCACCCAGGTAATTAGCAAAAAAACGCACGATTCGCTGGAAAAAAATGTGTTTTTGGAATGAATCATTAACGGCAACTGCCACAAATCTCTTTATATAAGTTATTATTTTTCAAATATTTACTTTTTGATATCACACTGTGTTGTATTTGTCCCCGTTTGTCCCCCCCTGTTTATTCCTCTGTTGAGCTCTGTCTTCTAATTTTGTATGGACAAATAATAAAATTCTATTACCATGAAAAGAAATTATCTTAAACTTCTGGTTTTATTGTTTCCGTTTTTTCTGTATGGTCAACACCATTCCGAAGATTCTAATACGATAAAACCATGCGGCGAGTTTGACGTAGTGCAGCAAATGCGTATTTCAGATCCCCAGGCTCACGCCCAGTATGTAAAAGGGATTGAAGAAGCGAAAAAACACGCTTCGAATCCGTTAGCAAAACAGGCAGGCACTGTCTACACAATTCCAGTCGTTTTCCATGTGCTGCACGATAACGGCTCATCAAACATCAGTAAAGCCCAAATTGATGATGCGCTGTTTATCCTGAACCGCGATTTCAACAAACAAAATGCCGATGCAAATACTGTACACCAGGATTTCCAGTCTATTGTTGGCGACGCAGAAATTGAGTTTAAATACGCAACAGTCGCTCCGGACGGTACCTGTTTTGATGGAATCACCAGAACTGTGGCTATCAACAACTCCACTGACGCAATGGGTCAGCTTAATCAGGTTCTCGATGGTAACAACGTTTATCAGGGGGTATGGCCTCATCACAAATATTTAAATATCATTATTGCAAGAGATATCGGAGGTGCAGCCGGCTATACCTGGCGTCCGTTTACCACTTCATTTACAAGTATATCCAATATGCGGTATAACTCGATTTTTGTGTTACAGAATTATGTAGGAGCTACAGGAACTTCCAGTGTACAAAGAAGCAGAACGTTAACTCATGAAGTTGGCCACTGGCTGAATCTGCAGCATACCTGGGGAAGTACAAACCAGCCGGGCGTAACATGTGGCGACGACGAAGTAACTGACACGCCGTTGACAAAAGGAAATCAGACCTGTAACCTTAATGACACTAGCTGTAGCCCACGTGCGAATGTTGAGAATTACATGGATTATTCCTACTGTTTCAAAATGTTTACGAACGGTCAGGTTACGAGGATGCGTTCAGCTTTGTTGAGCACGTATGGCGGCCGATATCTTATCTGGACACAGGCCAACCTGCAAGAAACCGGAGTAGGAGTATCACTTTTTTTATGTCCTGCAAAAATAAGCAAGAACAGTACAGAACTCTGTTCTGGCAAGACTGTCACTTTTTCGGTGACCGGTTCTTTAATGCCAATTGCCACTTATTCATGGTCTTTTCCGGGAGGCAATCCATCCACTTCTACCTCAGCTGCGCCGGTAGTAACCTATAATACTTCAGGTCTTTACAATGTAACTGTAACCATCAACAGTATTGCCGGAAGTAAAACTATGACATTACATAATCTTATCGTTAATTCCACGCCTTCTGCACCGACAGCTTCTGCGCAAACTTTCTGCGGATCTGCGACTGTGGCTGATCTGAACGGAACCGGCTCCAACCTGAAATGGTATTCTGCGGCAACCGGTGGATCTGCACTGAATTCAACAACAACGCTTTCAACAGGAACTTACTACGTTTCGCAGACTACCAATTCATGCGAATCGACAAGGACTTCCGTAAATGTAACTGTAAATTCTGTTCCGGCTGCTCCGACTGCTTCCGCGCAAACTTTCTGCGGAACTGCGACTGTAGCTGATCTGAACGGAACCGGATCGAATCTGAAATGGTATTCAGCGGCAACCGGTGGATCTGCACTGAATTCAACAGCAACGCTTTCAACAGGAACTTATTACGTTTCCCAGACTACCAATTCATGTGAATCGACAAGGACTTCCGTAAATGTAACTGTAAATACAGTACCGGCTGCACCTACAGCTTCCGCGCAAACTTTCTGCGGAACTGCGACTGTAGCTGATCTGAACGGAACCGGATCGAATCTGAAATGGTATTCAGCGGCAACCGGTGGATCTGAGCTGAATTCAACGGCAACGCTTTCAACAGGAACTTATTACGTTTCCCAGACTACAAATTCATGTGAATCGACAAGGACTTCTCTGAATGTGACGGTAAATACAGTACCGGCTGCACCTACAGCTTCCGCGCAAACTTTCTGCGGAACTGCGACTGTGGCTGATCTGAACGGAACGGGATCCAACCTGAAATGGTATTCAGCGGCAACCGGTGGATCTGCACTGAATTCAACGACAACGCTGTCAACGGGAACTTACTACGTTTCGCAGACTACCAATTCATGCGAGTCGACAAGGACTTCCGTTAATGTAACTGTAAAATCTGTACCGGCTGCTCCGACAGCTTGCGCGCAAACTTTCTGCGGATCTGCTACTGTGGCGGATCTGAACGGAACGGGATCCAACCTGAAA
>JAEWOS010000032.1 GCA_023460855.1 Bacteroidota bacterium
AGGAACTGTTTTTCTCAACGGATATCGTCGATCCTTTCGTTGTTACCATTTACAGTAACAACATCGCTTTGGGTACGGTTACGGTGAGCAAAGGAAATCCTCAACGATTTGTTGTACCGATGGACCGAATAATCGCTACCTCAACTTCTGATTGTTTTACCGTAATTGACAAGGGTCTCTACACCGTTGGTGACCAACCTTATTTTGCGACCCTACGTTTTACCGTACTTTCACATGGTGAAATTCTTACATCCAAAGGTAAAGCAGGAATCGGTACAGAATTTTACGCGGTTCTTGCCCCGATTGTTCAGGGAAATACTCTTATGAATTTTACAGTTGGCGTTATGGCTACGGAAGACAATACCACCGTTACCATATCAAGTTATAATGCGAACGTACGGTTCTCCAACGCGTGGACCGGTGTTACACACCCTACTCTCACATTTACGCTGAACAAAGGGCAATCCTACTTAGTGGAAGGTCTCATGACGCATGCGGCCAACAGGACAGGTTTTATTGGCGCGAAAATCGTTTCGGATAAAAACATATCGGTAACCAATGGGCACTTCCTCGGAAATTATGCACCGAACATCAGCAGTGGTACCGACATCATTATGGACCAGTCTGTACCTGTGGAAAGGCTCGGTGACAAATTTGTTATGATCAAAGGTAACGGAAATATCAGTGCCGGAACCGAAGGTGCTGTTATCGTTGCAACAGAAAACAACACGGAAATAAGCCTTAATGGCGGACCTGTTGTAGCCACGATTAATGCCGGTGAATTTTACCGTGTTCTGGCCAACCCTTATATCAATCAGGGAGCCGGCCACTATAACATGTACATTGAGGCAACCAAGAATGTTTATGTATATCAGATGCTTTCCGGTGCTGCTTCCACAACGAATCAGGAAGGGTTTAATTACATCCCGCCTCTGAACTGTTATCTTCCGCGTAAGATTGACGAAATTGGCCTTATCAACCAAATGCCGGGTGCTTCGCCAACACCTACTGTAAAACTGAATATACTGACGCAACAGGGAGCAATTATCACGGTAAACGGGGCAACTCCGACGCCGGCACAGGGTCCTTATCCTGTAACCGGTACTGCTGACTGGGTTTCTTATACAATTCCGAATGTACAGGGTAATTATACTATTATTTCTGATAAAGCAGTTACGGCAGGTATTACAGGGGTCAGCTCAGCGATGGGTTATGGCGGATATTTTGCCGGTTTCTCTTCAATTCCTTTGATTTCAAAATCCACCGGAGAATGTATTCCAGGACTGGTACTTGAAGTAGATGACAGTTATGATGCCTACCAGTGGTACAGAAACGGTGTTGCAATTCCGGGGGCTACAACGAACACATTTACACCAGTAATCGCTGGAGATTACACTTGTCAGGTTACAGTAACAACCTGTGGTTCAGTTTCCACTCCGGTATATAAAGTATTTACGTGTCTTCATGAAAGCGCCATGAACCTCACCGCATGTACACCTGTAGAAATCGTACCTACTTTTACTCTGCCAACATTTACACAGACACCTTTACCGTCATCCACTCAGATTATTACACAACCGGTAAACGGTACGGTTACCATTAATCCGATCAACGGACATATTACTTACGTTCCTGGAGCTAATTTTGTAGGAACAGACACTTTTGTTTTCCAGTTCTGCGGAGACGAACCTGAATTCAAAGACTGTGAGCAGGTTACCGTAACCGTAGAAGTTCCGGATTATCCTGTTGTAGTTGACGCCTCTCTGGTTGAATGTTACAATCCTGAAAGTACGTCAACAGCAGAATTTGATCTTACCCTGGCTACCGTTATGGTGAGCGGCGGTGCTACATACGAATATTTCCTGTCTTACTCTGATGCTCTTAACGGTGTTAATATGATTGCAAATCCAACTGCCCATATTTCTCCAAGCTCAGAAGTATTTGTAAGAGTGTACAGCCCGGGAGGTTGTTACAGAATCGCAAAAATCACGCTGGTAGTTACTCCTCCTGCCTATTCTACAGTTCTGCAGGATCAGTATATCTGTGCTGAAGGAAGAGCAACGCTTGATGCAGGACCTGATTTCGACGGATATATCTGGTTTAACGGCGAAACTACTCAGACAGTTACCGGCCTTACAATTGGTGAATACTGGGTAGATCTTCTGAAAGACGGCTGTACTACACGTCAGACGGTTAGAGTTTACAAATATGCAAGCCCGATCCTCACCAATATTGAGATTTCAAACAATACAGTAACGCTTTATGTAGACGGCGGAACTCCTCCGTACCAGTACTCTCATGACGGAGTAATCTGGCAGGACTCCAATGTATTTACGAATCTGCCGAGAGGTCAGAACAAATTCTTCATCAAGGACGCAAACGACTGTACCCCTATCGAAGTTGAAGTAACTGTTCCTAACATCGTTAACAGCATTACGCCAAATGACGATGGCCTGAATGACGCGCTGGATTACAGTTCACTGGCCTACAAAAACAATCTGACGATCGATATTTTTGACAGATACGGAACAAAGATCCATACTGCAAATAAAGATAACGGATACAAGTGGGACGGAAGAAATGTAGACCGTCAGGTAATTACAGGAACCTACTGGTATGTAATCAACTGGTCTGAAGGTCCGGACGGCAGTATACCGGTGAAATTTACAGGCTGGATCCTGGTAAGAAATTAATCATCGCAAAGATCCGGTGAAGAAAGGCACAGCTTCGGCTCGTGCCTTTTTTCTTTCTGTTTTAAAACAATTATTTTTATATAAATTTGTTTAGCGCATATAATCGCTCATGAAGAAAATTCTACTGTTCCTACTCTTTCTGCTTGCAACAATCCGTGTTAGTGCACAGCTGGACCGTGAGCACTGGTTTGCACCGATGGTAGACAGGGTTTCTCCCTTTAACGGCATAACCAGCAATTCGCAAAAACTGTATTTATCCACTAACCGTGTTACGCCGTTTCCGGTTTCTATTTATAATAATAATGTTCTCATCGGCACGGTTACCATCAGCAAGGGCAATCCTCAAAAATTTGATGTTCCGAGGCAGATGATTATTACGACCCAGCAAACCGATCTGTTCACACCCGTAACAATGGGTTTAAATGTCCAGGCCGATTACCCTTTTTATGCAAATCTCCGGTTTTCCATCTATAATCATGCGGAGATTATAACATCAAAAGGAATTCCTTCCACGGGCACAGAATTTCGTGCTGTCGTTGCTCCGAATCCTGTTCCACTGCCCTATCTCAACTTCATGACGAGCATCCTTGCAACACAGGATAATACAGTAGTAACGGTTTCAGATTATGAAACAGCCACGGTCTTTTCCAACGGAACGACGGGTGCAACAAACCCTACCCTGACTTTTACGCTAAACAAAGGACAGTCGTACATCATTGAAGGACAGCCAAACACAGCCGGAAATGCCGATGCATTTATCGGGGCAAGAATCGTTTCGAATCATCCTGTGAACGTAACGACTGGAAATTTTAACGGGCAGCATCTCAACGTTAACAATGCTTCGGATATCCTCATGGATCAGGCGGTACCTGTTAATCAGCTGGGAAACCGTTTTGCGCTGGTGAAAGGAAACGGAAATATCGGATCGCAGATGGAGGGAGCACTCGTGGTTGCTACTGCCAATAATACCCAGGTTTTCTTAAACGATGAAGTGGTGCCTTCCGCGACATTAAATGCCGGACAGCATTATCTGGTTCCTGATACCAAATATATTGCACAGGGGAACAATCACTATAATATGTTCATCAGAACAACGAATAATGCCTATGTGTACCAGATGCTTGCAGGTACTGCAGACCCGGCTTTTGCACTTGCGACCGGGGGATTCAATTTTATACCTGCACTGAACTGTTATCTTCCTAAGCAGATTGACGAAATAGGTATGATTAACGATAACCTGATCTGGAGTCAGTATCTACCGCCAACCGGTGGAAATACCGTACCTACTAGGCTGAACATGATTACCGAAGCAGGTGCAGTGGTAACAGTAAACGGAGTAGCGCCGGCTGCAACTGAAGGACCTTTTCCTTTAACGGGCGCGCCAAACTGGGTTTCATTCGGCATTCCGGATGTCAGTGGTAATATCACGGTGAATTCTACCAAAGCAATTACTGCAGGTATTACTGCAGGAAGCAGCGTTGTAGGTTATGGAGGATTTTTCGCCGGATTTCCTACTACGCCTGTAATTCTGACATCAGGCGGATTATGTGCACCGGGAATGATTCTTACCGCAGATCCGCAGATTTATGACACCTATCAGTGGTTTTTTAACGGAACGGCAATTCCGGGAGCTACTGCAGCAACATATTCACCAACAGAACCCGGAACGTACGGAGTAAGCGTTACGATGGGAAGCTGTGCACCGCTTATTGCAGCTTCTGTTGCAGTGCAGAAATGTGCTGTACTTAGTACTGCTTCTTATTCCTTCTGCTCCACACAAAGCATTGTGCCCACGTTTACTTCGCTCAGCAATCCACAGAACGTTATACCGGCTTCTGTATTAATTACAATTCCTCCCGCACTTGGAACGGCAACAGTCAATACCACCACAGGTGAAATAATTTATGTCGCCAATAATCCTGGAGTTGCAGCCACAGATACTTTTACATACACTTTTTGCGGAGATCATCCCGATTTTCCGGAATGTGAAACCGTAACGGTTAATATTACCATTGAAAGTATCGTTGTCAGCAATGTTACATTAAACGGATGTCTGATTCAGGGCAACACAGCTACGTACATACTTCCGAATGCTCAGGTAACAACTGCGGCGGGCGTTACAATAACTTACTACAATACACTTGCTGGTGCGCAGGCGGAAAATCCTGCTGATCAGATCTTAAATCCTGCAAATTATACCGGTACAGCCGGAAATATCGTATATGCCGTTGTGAAAAACGGAACGGGATGTAAGGAAATTGCTCAAATCACGCTCGGACTTTTCCCGGTAGCAACAGTTGCAAATTACAACGGTATTTTTTGTGATGATGACCTGGACGGTTCGGTTAACGTGAACCTCAGCAATATTACAGCCCTCATTGTATCTACCCCAGCATATTTCACTTCAACTTACCATGCGAGTCTTGCCGATGCGAATGCAGGTATTAATCCACTGCCAAATAACTGGACTTATGCAGCTGCAACAACCATCTATATTCGTGTAGTTTCACCCGATGGCTGCGACCCTGTAATTAAAGCGATCAGTTTCGACATCGGACCAAAAATTCCAGTGAATAATGTTTCCGCAACTCAGTTTGCCTGCGATACCGATCTCGACGGACAGGCCGAAGTTGACATCGCTCAGTATCTGCCACTTTTCACCGGCGATCCGCTTGTTACAGGAACATTTTTTGCAACGCTGGCCAATGCGCAGAACAATACGAATCCTCTTACAAACCCGGTAATGATCACGGGTACGCAGACACTGTATATTAGATTTGAAAAAACCGGTGTTTGTCCTAACGTTGCTGCACTGAATATAACGGTGCGTACCGCAAAAAAATCTGAAACACTGGCAGATCAGATAATCTGTCCGAATCAGCAAACTACTCTGGATGCAGGTCCCGGCTTCGATTCTTATCTGTGGAGTACCGGCGATACCACACAGTCTATCTCCAATGTCGGTATCGGAAATTACTGGGTTGATCTTACATTTAACGGCTGTACTTACAGACAGAATGTTTCCGTAACGGAAGCTCCCGCACCTGTAATTGCATCTATCATAGTGAAGGAACAAACCGTAACTGTAACTGTAACCGGCGGAACGCCGCCTTATGAATACTCGGTTGATGGCGTAAACTGGCAGTCGTCTAATGTATTTCATCTGCAGCGCGGAATCTACACCATGCATGTACGCGATTCCAAAAGATGCACGGTTGTGATGCAGGAATTTGAAGTGATTCAGCTAATCAACGCAATTACTCCAAACGAAGACGGTTACAATGATTATCTGGATTTCTCGGATCTCGTAAATAAAGAAAATATAAGATTTCAGATTTTTGACCGTTATGGTTATGAAATATTTAAGGGGACCAAAGCCAATCGGTTTATTTGGGACGGAAAAACCATCGGCGGAAGACCTGTAACTACGGGAACTTACTGGTATGTTCTGGAATGGACTGAAAGCAGAACCAAGACGATTGTACAGTATACGAGCTGGCTGCTTGTAAAAAACCGCACAGAGGAATATTTTAAAGATAACTCGAAGGAATAGTCCTGGTCCTGTTGGGCTGGAATGTCTTTAACATTGTTCCGGAAAATTAATCAAACTACTGTAAATGGTGTGTAAAGTAAAAACATCAGTTTTTGTACTACTGATGATGGTAATTTCATTCGCACCGCTGAAAGCTCAGGTTCTTAGCGGAGAAGTTTATATCCGCGACAATACGGAACTGTACCTGAACCAGATTTATGTAACCAATTTAACAACGCATAAAACGGTTTTGTCCGATTATTACGGAAATTTCAGCATCCCCGCAGCGAAAGGAGATGTGATGCGTTTTACATCCATTATCAGCAACAGGAAAGATGTTAGGGTAACCGATGAAATGCTTTCGCATCAGAACAACAGGATAGAATTATCTGTTGCGTATTATGAAATACAGGAAGTGATCATAAACCGCTTCAGACCTACAGGAAATCTGAGACGGGATGTGGCGGTATTAAAAAGTTCAGACAAGGCAAATGAAATAAAGAAAGTAATTGGCCTTCCGGAACCAACGGGAAACGGATTACCACCACAACTTCCGGTAGCGTCATTTGCAGACGGCGGACTGAATTTTAGTGTTGATGCTATTTTTGAGATTCTGTCCGGGGAAAGAAAAAAGAAAGAAAGATTGATTGCCTACGAGCGAATGGAGTACAGCATCAAATCGATCAGGGATTATTTCGGAAAACCTTATTTTGCAAAACATAAAATTCCGGAGCATCTCATCGATAATTTTTTACAGTTTGTGTACACTTCAAATAACCTGTACAGCTTCGTGGAAAGCGGCAATTTTGAAGGAACACAAATCTACATTGAAAGATACGTTCCGGTATATCAAAAAAGGCTGCAGAATTCCAGTCTGATAGATGTAATCAACTAATTATTATATTTTAAATATTTTTGTACCACAGATTATAAAATAAAAGAATGAAAAAATTTGTTATCCTGTTTACACTTCTGATGTTCGCCTTCGCTCCTGCGCAAAAAGCAAGGAAAGATTACAGGGAAATCATGAAGTCGCAGAATATCTATGAAATCGACGCTTTTTTAAGGGATGCGCATCCCGATGATCCGCGCAGGTCGGTGCTGAAGCCAAGGCTGATGACGATGATCAAGGATTATATCAAAAACGCTCATCCGGCTGATACAAGGGTAAAAGAACTGCAGGAAAAACTGGTTTTGCTTCAGACAAGGTCTTCCACAAAAATTACTTTTGAGGAAATGAATGCCAAAATCAAGGAAAAGCAGATTGCCGAATATAAACGCGAACTCGAGAGAATCAACAGCGGCTATTACTTAAAACAGGCACGTGTAAATACTGAGAAACTGCTGCCGGACGCAGAACCTTCTGCTGTTACGGAAAGGCCGACACCTTCACGCAACAGTCCGTTCGCAACGAAACCCGCAACTTCAAAAGCCTCAGCTGCAGTTGCAGTTACAGGAAGTGCTGCGCTGTCAGAATCTGAAAAGAAGGAATTTGCATTGCTGATGAACCCTTCTGTTCAGGATCATAAGAACAAAACGGTAAAAATCCTGAATGCACTTTTCGATAACGATCCGAACAGTAAGGAAACGACCGTGATGATCAGAAATAATTCGGACTGCGATATGATCATGCGAATGGAAGGTATCGGAACCATCAAATACCGACTTCCGATTCCTGCGAAAAAGGAGAATACCATCGTATTACCAAAAGGCGACTACGTATTTACGAGTCTGGTTTGCGGCGCTCAGTATATGTCGCAGAAGACTGTTACGAAAGCAATCATGGTTTCACTGGGAAGTGCTGCTCAATAAAATATCACCGGAATTTTACAATTTCGTAAATTTGCACTGTAAAAGTTTGTCGTGGCAAACGCGGAATGATTATGGGGAAAAACAAGCTTGCACGGTTTAATGAAAACAGAGAACTTCCGAACGTTATTCAGCCGACCAGAGAAGAAGCACTGAATAATTTTGCACTGAAAGGCAAATGGCGGGAAAACGTGTTCCGGAACAACAATCCGGTTGTGCTGGAACTTGGATGTGGAAAAGGCGAATATTCCGTTGGTTTGGCGAAAGCTTTTCCGGAGAAGAATTTTATCGGAATCGACATCAAAGGTGCACGGTTTTGGTTTGGAGCGAAAGAAGCGGTGGAAGAACATCTGAACAACGTGGTTTTTCTAAGGACGCAAATTGAACTCATCGACTGTTTTTTTGCGAAAGATGAAGTGGATGAAATCTGGATTACCTTTCCGGATCCGCAGATTAAATACCGCAGAACCAAGCACAGGCTCACCAATCCTGAGTTTCTGGCAAAGTACGGCAGAATTCTGAAGGACGACGGTGTGATTCACTTAAAAACGGATTCTGAATTTCTGCATGGATATACGCTGGGATTACTCCAGGGTTCAGGGCATGAAATTATCACGGCACATCATGACATTTACGGTGCGCCGGAATATGAGCCCGGAACCGAGTTGCTGCGCGACATCCGCACCTATTATGAAGAGCTGTTTTCAGCAAAAGGCAAAACAATAACTTATATAAAATTTCGTTTACGAAAATGATGGTGAAGATACCCTTCCGAAAAATTTCTACAGTGCTTTTCCTGAGCGCTGTAACCGTTCTGTCTGCCCAGAAAAAGAAAAAGGCAAGCTATGAGGATATTCTGAACACCAAGAGCATCCCAAAAATTGAACGGTTTCTGAAAACCGCGCATCCTCAGGATCCGCGCAGAACGGTACTTAAACCGAAACTTATCGCTTTGAAAAACGAAGCCTGGACCGAAGGCGCAAAAGATGCAAAACCAATGGCTGCGAGACCTGTTGTGGAAGAGGTTCCCAGAGCATTTACCAAAAGACCTTATTCCAGTGAAGCTGTAGAATTTCAGCGCCTGATGCTGCAGAATTCTGCGGCAATGAAAGAAAAGACCGTAAAGCTTCTGAACCAGCTTTTCGACAATGATGTTTCGAACAAGGAAGCGATTCTGATGGTGCAGAACAATTCCGACTGCAATATGATTATGCGAATCAGCGGAGACCGCTACTACAACCTGGCCGTTCCCGCACGTGGTGAAAACTCAATCGTTCTGCAGAAAGGTAAATACATCCTGTTCAGCAATCTGTGCGATGAGCAGTATGTTGCGGAAAAAGAAGTTCGTAAACATGTAATGGTTGTTCTGAACGATCCTGTAGTGAAAGAACTGAATTCAGGAAGTTCCTCTACAACTGCAAATGCACAGAAATAATTTAGCTGTCTAAAAAAAATAATAAGGCTCACTTTTCAGTGAGCCTTATTTAATATCCGGTTTGCAGCAAATTATTCTGCATCGAAATCAGCATCTGCTTCAGCAGTTACCTTTTCGCCTTCTTCTTTGGATTTTTCTTTATCGGCTTTTCTCTGGGAAAGACCTTCCTTGATTGAATCTGAAACAACAGAAAGAATCAGGTCGATAGATTTGGAAGCATCATCATTTCCAGGGATTACGAAATCGATTTTTCTTGGATCAGAGTTCGTATCAACGATACCGAAAACAGGGATTCCCAGTTTCTTCGCTTCTGTAACCGCGATGTGCTCTCTCATGATATCAACCACGAAAATAGCTGAAGGAAGACGCACCATATCAGAAATAGAACCAAGGTTTTTCTCAAGGTTTGCTCTCTGACGGTCCACCTGAAGCCTTTCTTTCTTCGATAAAGTTTCGAAAGTACCGTCTTTCTTCATTTTATCGATGTGGTTCATTTTCTTAACAGCTTTACGGATGGTAACGAAGTTCGTTAACATTCCGCCCGGCCATCTTTCAGTGATATAAGGCATGTTAAGTTCTGCTGCGTGCTTCGCCACAACTTCTTTCGCCTGCTTTTTGGTAGCAACGAAAAGAACTTTCTTACCCGCTGAAGTAATTTTTTCCAAAGCACTACATGCTTCATCCAGTTTTACTGCAGTTTTATGTAAATCTACGATGTGAATACCGTTTTTCTCCATAAAAATGTATGGAGCCATATTTGGATTCCACTTTCTGGTCATGTGACCGAAGTGTACACCTGCCTCTAAAAGGTCTTTAACATTTGCTTTAGCCATGTCTCTTTTTTGTTTTTAGTTTACGTTCCGCTATTTTGCAATCAACTTATCTTTAGATGGGAGAAAAGTTTGGATGCTAAACTAAACGGGGCTATTTTGTTGATTAGATAAAAGATTAAAAGACTTGAGACATGAGATAAAAAAATCTCTAATCTCACGCCTGAACGTCTCACGTCTCCGATTAACGTTTTGAGAACTGGAATCTCTTTCTTGCTTTTTTCTGTCCTGGTTTCTTTCTTTCCACCATTCTTGCATCTCTGGTAAGAAGTCCGTGAGGTTTAAGAGCCAGTCTGTACTCTGCATTGATTTCGATAAGTGCTCTTGAAATTCCCAGACGGATTGCTTCTGCCTGCCCAGTATTTCCACCACCGAAAACATTCACAGTAACATCATACTGATCTACGGTTTCAGTTAGTGCGAAAGGCTGTACCAGCTTGTAACGCATTACGTCTGTAGAGAAATACTCTTTTGCATCTTTACCGTTTACAGTCATTTTACCGGCACCCGGTTTTACGTAAACTCTTGCAACAGAAGTCTTTCTTCTTCCTATTTTATGAACTGTTGACATATTAATTATTTAAATTCGTTTACATTAACATTTTTCGGCTGTTGAGCTTCGTGCTTATGCTCAGTACCTTCATACAGATAAAGGTTCTTGAAGATTGCAGCACCAAGTTTGTTTTTCGGAAGCATTCCTTTTACAGATTTTTCCAAAACTTTCAACGGATCCTTTTTCAACAGTTCTTCAGCAGTCTGCGACTTCTGACCACCAGGATAACCTGTATGCCAGATGTAGGTTTTGTCTGCCCACTTGTTTCCGGAAAGGGTTACTTTCCCAGCATTCAAAACGATTACGTTATCACCACAGTCTACGTGCGGCGTAAAGTTCGTCTTGTGCTTTCCTCTCAAAATCTTTGCAACCGTGGAAGCAAGTCGCCCCAGCGGTTGTCCTTCAGCGTCTACCACAACCCATTCTTTATTAGCGGTAGCTTTGTTCGCTGAAATCGTTTTGTAACTTAATGTATTCACACTGATAAGTTTAACGGTTAAACATAATTTTCCCAATAAGGGTCTGCAAAGGTAAGATATTTTTTCGGAACGTAAAAGTATTTTAGCGTTTGTTGAACGTACAGCCAAAAACAAAACAGCTATGCCGCACATATTTTAATTCGTTAACAAACATTAACAGGTGGCACAGCATTTGTTAACATGGAGGAACAACAACACAAATTTTGAATTTCAATGCGGAGGTGGGAATATTATTTTTTCACCTCCCTTTATTTTCTCAGCGACTTACTGCTCCTGAAACTGGCCAAAAGATAATACACGACAAAGACAATTGAAAAACGCATTACGGCCGGTACCATTACCGTAACATCAAACAAAATAATCCCGATTATAATAATGATGACAATCCCGATAAAAGAAAAACCCAGTTTTTTGGCAAGCGCCCATTCCGGATGATCTACGAAATAGGCAAGCGCCCAGCCGAGACCAAATGCAAAACCGGCGTAAAGTTCTTTCTCCCAGCCCTGAGACTCTGTTAAAAAGTGATTTACGAGAAAACTGAAAGCGGTACCTGCAAACAAATATAAAATTGCCCTGATCATTAGAAAATTTTTACAAAAATACAGACAATTAACTATAGCGCATATCTGACCAATATCATCCCAAAAAACTTATAAGAATTAGGTTTATTCGATTCGTTATTCCTTGCAGTCAAGTCTCTCTGAATTGAGGCGATTTTGCAAAATTTCCCTACCTTTGAAAAATCCACATTTTTTCTAATTTTCTTTATGGAAACCCAAAAATACGAACCGAAAAATAAGGTCCGAATTGTTACTGCAGCGTCCCTTTTCGATGGGCACGATGCCGCAATCAACATTATGCGCCGTGTGATCCAGGGAACCGGATGCGAAGTTATTCACCTTGGACACGACAAATCTGCTGAAGAAGTAGTAAACACCGCTATTCAGGAAGATGCAAACGCAATCGCTTTAACGTCTTATCAAGGCGGTCACAACGAGTATTTCAAATACATTTATGACCTTTTGAAGGAAAAAGGCGCTTCGCAGATCAAAATTTTTGGCGGCGGTGGCGGTGTAATTCTTCCCGAAGAAATCAAGGATTTGATGGATTACGGAATCGACCGTATTTATTCTCCGGATGACGGCCGTGAACTTGGTTTGCAGGGAATGATTGATGACTTGGTTCAGAAATCCGACTTTGCAACGGGTGAAAATATTTCTGTTTCCGATTTGGATAATATTTCTTTTGAAGATTCTAAATCCATTTCGCAGGTTATTTCAGCTGTTGAGAATTTTTCTGATGACAAGCAGGATCTGGTAAAAGCCATTGATGAAAAAGCAAAAGATTCCAATATTCCGATTATCGGAATTACCGGAACAGGCGGTGCCGGAAAATCTTCATTAACAGATGAAATTGTCCGCAGATTTTTGAGAGCCAATCCGGAAAAGAAAATTGCGATTATTTCGGTCGATCCCTCCAAAAAGAAAACAGGCGGTGCACTTTTGGGCGACAGAATCCGCATGAATTCTATCAACGATAAACGTGTTTACATGCGTTCAATGGCGACCCGTGAAAACAACGTTTCTGTTTCGCCTTACATTCATTCTGCATTAAATATTCTGAAACTTGCAAAACCGGATATCATCATTCTTGAAACTTCGGGAATCGGCCAAAGCGGCTCAGAAATCACTGAAATTGCAGATGTTTCTATGTACGTAATGACGCCGGAATATGGTGCTTCAACACAGCTTGAAAAAATCGATATGCTGGATTACGCCGATTTGGTGACTTTAAATAAATCCGACAAACGCGGTGCTTTGGATGCGCTTCAGGCAGTGAGAAAACAGTTTCAGAGAAACCATCAGTATTTCGACAAACCTTTGGAAGAAATGCCGGTGTATTCTACAAAAGCCAGTCAGTTCAACGATTGGGGAACAACCGAAGTTTACAATGCTCTGATTGGAAAAGTCAATGCGAAGTTTGAGAATTTAGGTCTGAACGAATATGTGGAACAGAATGTTTCAGATGATTCAACCGTAATTCCCCCTAAAAGAGTCCGTTATCTGTCTGAAATCGTGGAAAACAACCGCGGTTACGATAAAAATGTGGAAGAACAGGCGCTGATTGCCAAGAAAATGTACCTAATCGACGGCGCAAAAGTGCTGATTGAAGATGATGAACATACCCACGACAAACTGGAAAAAGTTTTCCTGAAAACCAAAAAAGATCTTCTCGAAGAAAACATAGCTTTCCTTCACGGATGGCATCATTTCAAGGAAGAAATGAAGCAAGAAACCTTTTCCTACTTCGTACGCGGAAAGGAAATTAAGGTGGAAACAACATCTGAATCACTTTCCGGATTGAAAATTCCAAAAATCTCTTTGCCTAAATTCCAGGATTGGGGTGACTTGATCCGTTGGAAAGGTCAGGAAAACGTTCCGGGACAGTTTCCTTACACAGCCGGAATCTATCCGTTCAAAAGAACCGGAGAAGATCCGACGAGAATGTTTGCCGGAGAAGGCGGACCGGAAAGAACCAACAGAAGATTCCATTATGTTTCCGCAGAAATGCCTGCAAAACGTTTGTCAACTGCGTTTGATTCCGTAACACTTTACGGACAGGATCCTGCTTTACCACCGGATATTTACGGAAAAATTGGTAACGCCGGAGTTTCCATTGCAACTTTGGACGATGCGAAAAAACTGTATTCCGGTTTTGATCTGATTAATGCGCTGACTTCGGTTTCCATGACGATTAACGGTCCGGCTCCAATGCTGTTGGCGTTTTTCATGAATGCAGCCATCGATCAAAACTGTGAAAAATATATTGAAGAAAACAATCTTTGGGACAAAGTTGAGGACAGACTCAAAGAAAAATTCGATGATAAAGGTTTGAAAAGACCTTCTTACAGCGGTGAACTTCCACCTTCCAACAACGGTTTAGGACTGAAATTACTCGGAATTACCGGTGATGAAATTCTGGATGCGGAAACGTATGCGAAAATCAAAGCCGATACGATTTCAACGGTTCGCGGAACGGTTCAGGCAGATATTTTAAAAGAAGATCAGGCGCAGAACACCTGTATTTTCTCCACGGAATTTGCATTGAGATTAATGGGCGATGTTCAGGATTATTTCATTAAGGAAAAAGTGAGAAACTTTTATTCGGTTTCTATTTCCGGATATCACATTGCGGAAGCCGGCGCAAATCCGATTTCGCAGTTGGCGTTCACATTGGCGAACGGTTTCACGTACGTTGAATATTACTTAAGCCGCGGAATGGACATCAACGCTTTCGCTCCAAACTTATCGTTCTTCTTCTCCAACGGTGTTGATCCGGAATATGCGGTCATCGGTCGTGTTGCAAGAAGAATCTGGGCAAAAGCGATGAAGTATAAATATGGTGCAGATGAAAGATCCCAAATGTTGAAATACCACATTCAGACGTCGGGAAGATCGCTTCACGCACAGGAAATTGATTTCAACGATATCAGAACAACTTTGCAGGCGCTTTATGCGATTTACGATAACTGTAACTCGCTGCACACCAATGCATATGACGAAGCAATTACAACTCCGACCGAAGAATCCGTGAGAAGAGCAATGGCTATTCAGTTGATTATCAACAAGGAACTTGGTTTGGCGAAAAATGAAAATCCGCTTCAGGGTTCATTTGTGATTGAAGAATTAACGGATTTGGTTGAAGAAGCTGTTTACGCAGAATTCGACAGAATTACCGAAAGAGGCGGTGTTTTAGGCGCAATGGAAACCATGTATCAGCGTTCAAAAATTCAGGAAGAATCGATGCATTACGAATGGCTGAAACACACCGGAGAATATCCGATTATCGGCGTGAATACTTTCCTTGGAAAAGACGGTTCTCCAACGGTTCTTCCGGGAGAAGTGATCCGCTCTACTGAAGAAGAAAAGCAGGCGCAGATCAATAATGTGGAAAATTTCCAGAAAGCGCATTCCGATAAATCAGATGAAATGTTGGCTAAACTGCAACAGGCAGCCATCAATCAGCAGAATATTTTTGAAGTGATGATGGAAGCCGGCAAACACTGTTCACTTGGACAGATTACCAATGCCCTTTTTGAAGTGGGCGGAAAATACCGTAGAAATATGTAGTCGAAGTTCGGCCTCGAATAAAAAAACTCCCGGTAATTTCGGGAGTTTTTTCGTTTTCTCAGACAGTTTCTCGAGTGATGACAAAGTGATCGTTTTTATTTTCTGAAACGTGCGGTATTTTCACCGTATTTAATGAAATAATACCCGGTAGTCAGCAGACTGATATCAATACTGCTGCCTTTTGTGTTTCCTGCCTGTACTTTTCTGCCGGAATAATCAAGAATGACGTATTGTCCGAAAGAACCTTCATTGATGATCAAAGAATTTTCGTGTACCGCGATTTTATTATCCGATTTTGAAACTTCACTGGTGCTTAGCGAACATGCAGCGCCCAGCGTTGCCACTTCTGCAGCAGTAATTGCGCGGTTAAACAAACCAAATTCATCCAGAACCATGCCCGTTTTTAATCCTGTATTGGTACCGTATCCGCCAACTTTAAATGCTCCTCCACTAATAGAAACAGGAGCAGGCTGAGCCACCGTTGTTGCCAGAACTCCGTCTTTGTACGCCTGTATTTGCTGAGTCGTGCTGTCATACACAAGTATGATATCAACAGGCTGTGTTGCCGGAAATACGTCGGCTATTGTAACATTTGTTAGCCCTGTTCCTCTCAGCATCAGATTATTTGCCCCTGCAATACCATTGGTAAACAATCTGAATTGCGAAGTAGAATCGCCAAATAAATAATATAAGATAGAATCTGTATTGGTAAAATTATTTATTTTGAAATGGATGGTCCAGGAACCTGAAAGCGAAAGATTCCAGCCGGTGTCCAGATAATTTCCCGTACTGACGGAACTTGAGCCTACCAGTCCGTTCTGCAGGCAGGTTGTATTAGGACCTAATGTTAAGTTTCCCACAATTGTAGCAGTGGGCGCTGTTGCTGCGGTTGCTAAATTTGGCACCGTGGTTCCGGTTCCGTTGAAATTGTAATAGAGAATTTCAGGTGTTTGCGCGAACGCAGCTGCACTGAAAAGCATCAGGCCAAGAGCGTAAAATTTTGTTTTCATATATATTATTTTTATTGATTACGCAATAAATCAGGGCAAGCAGAAAAGTACTAAAACTCGAATTCCGCGATCAGCACTCCATCGCCATTTCCTTCTTTTGATTTTTTTTCATTCTGAAAAACAACAATTTGCCTTTCCTGTTTTCCGGTTGCATAATTCAGGAAAATTTCCGCCATAATTGCAGTTGGTCCGGTAACAGAAGCCTGCCTTTCAGCGTAGAAATTAGTTTCTATTTTATATTTCCCTTTAATTGCGCTTTTCAGCAAAAACTGTTCAGGACCAAAACCACCGGTAAAATCGTTGCTCAGTCTTCCGCCAATGCCGGTTTGTTTGTGCTGATAATAGCATTTTTCACCATTCGGATCTGTTACCCAAAGATCAATGTCTGTATCGTCTTTATTCCAGTTGATGACCACACGAATATTCACCGGTAGATCTGCAATGAGTTTCGGATTAACCTGCGAAATATTTATTTTTTCACGGTTGCGGCTAATCAGCTGATTAATTTCCATCAACAGAGTTTCCTCAAATCCGGAGTCTCGACCTGCCATTTCAGGTGCATAGGAAAGGTTCAGAATTTTATAGAGATTATCCAGCGCTTCCTGATATTTTCCGTTGTCTTCTGCGGCCAATGCATAATCGCGGTAACTTTGCGGATCGAAAGGACGCATCTGCATTACTTTTTTTGTAATCCACAACTGCTTTTCGTTGTTTCCAGACTGCTTTAATCTGTAGGCGAGTAATTTGTAAAGCTCTTCGTTTTCAAGATCCAAATCTGCTATGGAACTGAGCACTTTCATTCCGAGCCGGTTCTCTTTTTTTGAAAAGAGAAGCTGGGCTACATCAAAATAATAGCCCGGAGTTGAAATATAAGTTGGTCGTTGCTTGAGGTATTCCACGTACGCAGACTTTGCAGTTTTTCCCTCAAAAAATTTCATGTATTCTTTATCGGATTTGACGTCTACCGTTGTTATTTTACCGGATTGCGCAATTCCATCTTTTGTTTTTCTCTCGTTTGACCGCCTGTTACTTTGGTATCCAAGTACAACAACTTCTTCAATTTCAGATGTTGTTGCACTGTCTCTTGTAACTGCAACTCCTGCAACTTGTCCACTTATAGATGACACTGGTTGAGAATTGTTGGTTCTTGTCATCTCCACTTCCTGATCATAGACTACATTTGGTTTGGGATACGTTTTTTTTGAGCTGAAATCTTCCTGATGCCATTTTTTTAAGTCTTCAATCATCCTTTCGGATTTGGCCATCAAATCATTCACACGTTTCTCGCGAAAATCGAGATTGTTCTTTATTCTCTTATCATATTCATTCCGCAATTCATCCGGAGGAAAGATTTGATAACGGACATAATCATCGACAGATTCCAACACCATTAAACTTGTATTATCGGTTACGATGCCAAACTGCTTCCCGATATTTCTAATTTCCTTCTGATTCTCGTTGCTGAAAATTTCAAGTTCTGCGATTTTGTTCTGCGCCCAGAATTTTGAAATATTCCAGTCTGTAACCGTTTGTTTTGTGGCATCTAAGACAATATTCCGCTCAAGTGAAGGCTGATTTTCGTAACCGAACAAAAGTGTAACTGTAGCCGAATTTTGCTTAAGAATTCCTGAAATTGAAAAACCTTCATCAACCGTTGCAGGAAGTGAAGGATAAACATCTGAAACCGCAGCATTTTCTTTGATGCCTAAAAACTTCAAAGGAGATGTTAATAATTTCCTGACTTCTTTTTCTGCAGGATTTTCATTAAGATTCAGAAACTCTCCTCCAGTTTTGGCAGCAATATATTTCAGCTGAGAATAATCTGCTTTCGTTCCTGCGACAACCGTATAAACCGGCACATTCCATTTTAGATTAAGATCACCGAATGAAGTAATTCCGTCGGAAAAAAAGATGATTTCATCCGCTTTTACACTTTTAATCTGAGAGAAATCTGTTCCCCCGTCATAAGTAATCTGTGACAGATAGTTTTTAAGATTCTGCCAATTGGCATCGGAAACTTGAAAAGATTTTCCTTCATCGAAAGTGTTACTCAACAGATAAACCTTCACCGAAACATTTTTCACCGCTTTGAAATATTCTTCAAGTAGCTGCAGTTCTTTTTCATGATTTCTTGCCGTTCCACTTAAAGAATTGTCCCAAACAATGGCGATTTCAGAAGGAAGTTTTTTGGCTCTTTCTCCTTTCGGAATTCCGAGATTGCTTAAGAAATAATATGAATTTCCGGAAGCCGACTGCATCAAAGTCTGTTGATAATTATCCGGTTTCGGGACTGTAACTCTTAAATCGTTCTGAGGTTTGTAATTTTTTTTATGAGTAATTGCAGTCCAGACATTTCCATTTTTTTCAAAATCAAAAGTTCCGTCGGGTTTTTCTGTCAATTTTGGAGTACTCGCTGTTTCGTATACTGAAACTTTCAGCTTAAATTCTGCAAGTTCTTTTTCATATTTCAACGGAGCATAGTAAATAACTGAACCGGCTTTAGATTTCAGTTCCGTATTGTAGGAAATCTGTACTGTTCTCTGCCCTTTCGGCGGAACAGGATAAATTCTTGTCCGGAAATTATTTCCTTCCACTTTTTCAATAATTCCGGGATCGATTCTTCTTTTCTGAATCGATTCGAAAACTTCCTTGGCTTTTTCTTTTTCAACCGGAACCGCATTTCGCAGCTTCCCATCAATATCCAGTGCATAACCGCTCACCGAAACATTTTCGGGTAAAGGAAAAGTTAGTCGTCCTTCCAAAATCCGGTTTGAATTATTTCGGAAAACCATCGTTGCAACTGTAGTGGAAATATTTCCTGAAATTTTTACGTCAAGATCAAGCGAATGAAGCACGACTTCATTGGTAGATTTGAAAGTACCGTTATCTCTCGGAACTTCAATAACCGGAATCTGTGCGAAACCGATAAGTGGAAGTATGATAAACAGAAAAAAGGAAATCTTTTTCATAAGACGTGTTTTTTTGGTGTGTTCAGTGACGAGGGCTAAAGTTAAATCTTTTGCGTGAACGACATCAGAATAAATCAAGTGGGGGTCAGAAAAGATTTCAACAGGGCAAAAAAAATAGATTCAAAATATTTTAATCCCGGTCATAGTACATCGGAAGAAATTAATTAAGTTTACGGACTAATAAATAAAAATAAAATGAAAAAAATTATTTTCTCCGTAATTGCTGTATTGCTGCTGATGCTGCAGTCGTGTACAGTAACTACCGACGTAACGCTTCATAAGGACAGTTCTTCCACGTTACAGATGGATTCTGAATTTAAAGAATTGCTGGAAATGGTAAAGCAACAGGGCGCTTCAGAAGCAGACATGAAAGGCCTGGATAAACTCCCGAAAGAGTGGACATCCATGTATGATCTTGAATTGAGAGACGGCGGTAAAATTACGGATAAAGACAGCATTCGTATGATGAAAAAAATGTTCGTGAAAGGAAATTTTCTCGTAAACGAACTCACGGGAATGTCCATCAGACTTGACCGCTTCACCAGACAGGATTATCAAACCATCGAAAAAATGAGCAAGGAGAATGACGGAGACCAGATGCCTGTAGACGGAAAAATGTTTATGAGCTGGGATGGTAAAAAAATTGTGCTGAACACCAAAGATTTTTCACTGAGCGGAATGGAAGAAATTATCGCGCAGGGAACTGCAGATGGTGATGCACCGGTAGATGCAGAACAGACCAAACAGATGATGCAGATGATGATAAAAAAAATGACCTACAATCTGAAATTTGAAAATGACATCAAATCGATTACCGGAAAACACGACTGGGTAAAGCAAATCGACAAACGCACCGTTCAGGTAAATTACGACATCAACAATCTTGATCAGGCCACTAAATTAACGAATAACGATCCGCAGATTACCATCATTACCGAATAAATAGAATGCTCCTTTAGGAGCATTTTTATTTTAATTATGCGCAGTTTTATTTGGTTTAACTTTTGCCTCCGTCACTAATCTAACTGGCAAAAAATCCTAAAATGTTAAAAAAATTCGTACTAGCTGTTTCAGGAGCTGCACTTTTGCTGATGCAAAGCTGCTCTATGAATACAGAGACGACTTATTATAAAGACTCCGCAAGCAGTATGCAGAGCAATGTGCTGATCGACAGAACGATGTTCGGCGTGATGAACATGATGGGCAACGGCGCCGCAGAATCGAGTCCGGTTGATACAGGAAAACTGTCCACTGACTGGCAAAGCCTTTACGATCTTCAGAAAGACGGAACTGTAACCCTGAACGACAAGAAAGTAGCTCCGCTGAAAAAAATGTTTGTAAAGCTGAACAAAAACGGCAGCGAAATTCAGGGATTCTCTCTGAAATATGACAAACTACTACCTACAGAAATCGCTTCGATTTTCGCGAGTAAAAAGGAACTGAGCAAGCTTCCGCTTTCCGATTTCGGACGTTGGGACGGTAATAAACTCGAAATTGACACTGAAAAATTCAATGTTGCCGAGAATCTGTCGGATCTTGAAATTGCAGGCGACACAGAAATAAAGACCACACCGGGAACGAAGCAGGATTCCATTATCGCATATGGAAAACAGATTGCTTCCGGAATGGTGGGAATGCTGAAGATGGTGAACATGAATTTCAGCAATACCCTGAAATTTCAGAAACCGATAAAATCCATCACCGGTAAACACGATTTTGTGGAACAGGTAGATCAGAACACGATCAGAATAAACGTTCGCACCGCAGATCTGTGGGACGAGGGAAAACTGAAAAACAAGGATAAGAAAATCGTGATCATCACGGAATAAAACAAAGCCGCCCCGGAAATCCGGGGCGGCTTTTTCCTTTTTATATTTTCTAGGAAATCAAATCAAACCTTGCATATTCCGCGATTTTCGCAGGAAGCTTGATTCCGTCAGCAGTCTGGTTATTTTCCAGCAAAGCCGCCATAATTCGTGGCAGCGCCATCGCCGAACCGTTCAGCGTATGAACAAGCTGCATTTTGCCGTCTGCCTTATACCGGCATTTCAGTCTGTTCGACTGAAAATTTTCAAAATTGGATACCGAACTCACTTCGAGCCATTTTTCCTGCGCAGCACTCCACACTTCAAAATCGTAGGTCATCGCTGAGGCAAATCCCATATCGCCGCCGCAAAGTCTTAAAATTCTGTACGGAAGTTCGAGATCCTCCAGAATTCCTTTCACGTGCTCCACCATTTCTTCCAGTGCCGCATACGAATTCTCAGGTTTTTCGATTCTTACGATTTCTACTTTTTCGAACTGGTGCAGTCTGTTCAAACCACGGACATGCGCTCCATAACTTCCGGCTTCTCTGCGGTAACACTGGGAAAATGCGGTATTTTTCACCGGAAAATCCTTTTCTTCCAGAATAACATCTCGGTAAATATTGGTTACCGGAACTTCAGCGGTAGGAATCAGATACAACTGATCTTCCTGTACGAAATACATCTGACCTTCTTTATCGGGAAGCTGACCTGTTCCATATCCTGAAGCTTCATTAACCACATGTGGCGGATTTACTTCCAGATAGCCAGCCTCTACATTTTTATCGAGAAAATACTGAACGAGTGCTCTTTGCAGCCTTGCTCCTTTTCCCAGATAAACAGGAAATCCGGCGCCGGCGATTTTTACGCCGAGTTCAAAATCGATCAGGTTATATTTCTTTGCAAGTTCCCAATGCGGAATATTTCCTTCGCCAAGTCCTTCCACTTCGTGCGACTGATACACAATTTCATTATCATCTGCGCCAACTCCGGCAACAACCTGCTGAAAAGGGATGTTGGGAATCTGATAGAGAATGTTCAGCAGATTCTGCTCTTCATCTTTCCGCGCATTTTCCAGTTCGCTGATTCTGTTTCCAAAACTACCGGTCTGTGCTTTTGCGGCTTCAGCTTCCTCCTTTTTTCCGGCTTTCATGAGCTGGCCGATTTCTTTGGAAATTCTGTTTCGCTCAGCATTCAGTCCGTCCAGTTCCACCTGGATTTTCCTGCGTGCTTCGTCGGATGCAATGGCATCGTCAACCAAATGTTCCTGTCTGAAGTTTCGTTTTTTCAAACCTTCGAGCACACGCGTTTTTTCGTCGCGCAAAAAGCTAACCTGTAACATGTTTAGAAAGAATTATTGAATTGAATTAAAGGCGCAAAAATACGCATTTATTTGTGGACCTGCAGCACATTTGGCTGCCCCGGAGTTTTTGTAAATACTTTGATTTTATTGTACCAGGCTTCATTCAGGAAGAAAATTTCGGGTGAATTTACATACCGCAGAATAAGTGTATCATTTACGCTTACCTGCGTTGTATCCGAGGTTTTCTTCATCATATTCAGTGCAATCCGCGATTCATATATTTTTCTTTGAGAATCTGCAGAATCTACCAGAACGCGGCGCGCTCCGGCAATATATTCGATATAATTAATCGTGTCAGCAGTTTTTTTCGGAGTAAAACTTACCGGAACATTGTCGGTAAGGCCGTAATCGTCATTCATGCTGACGGAAATATAAGAATTCAGCAAGGTACTGTTCAGCATATCCTGACCTGCGGAATCAATATAAATATGCGCAATCTGATCGATCTGCTGCAGACCTTCATCTCCTTTCCGGCAGGAAAGAAAGGCAAGAAATATCAGCAGAAAGAAAATCTTTTTCATGAATTTTTGAAATTAAAAACCGGGCCGCTTTTGCTTATCCGTATTTTTTCATCGTGCAATTTAACAATAATACGTAAGCTGTAAATCTCAAATCCGCTTTCTTTAGTCGAAATATGTTTGCATCCAGATTTCGAAAGTCACAAGCTGCCATATTTTAGAAAGATTTCCAGGCACCAAAATCGATCCCTCCCACCTTTCTATTGGAGCATTATTGAATATTTTCCTCGATTTAAGCAACTGCAGATGCTCATCAATGAAAGCACGAAGATTTGAATCCTCCTCATACCAACTTTGCAGCGGATAAACGAATCCTTTCTTTTTCATTTGCAGCACCGAAGCCGGCAGAAATTTCTCTGCAACCTTACGTAATAACGGCTTATTCTCTTTTCCGTTGAATCTGATCTCTTCCGGCAAAGAAGACACATAATCGATCAGTTCATTGCTCAGATAAGGATATCTGAATTCCACACCATATTTCATCGCGCTGAGATCGTCTCTGAACACATGATGAGAACCCAGAGAAATCTGCATGTCTTCCCGGAAATAATCGGAGTAACTATTCCCGGATTTCCGATTAATACCAGCTGTTGCTTCTTTAAAAAGTTCCTCAATCTCAAAAGGTTTCATTCCACCCTGTCCGTTGCGGAAAAAATCTGCAGCGTTTGTGAGGGAAAGATAATTCCGGATGCGCTTAAAAAAATTAAGATTAGCAGGCAAAAACCGCACTAAAAAACTGAATTTTCTGCTGTTCCGCCATTTTGCGAATCCGAGTAAATGCGGATATCCTCCAAAAAGTTCATCTGCACCATTTCCGCTGAGCACAACTTTAAAGCCTTTATTCCCGGCATATCTAGCCGCATGCAGCAGCACTTCCGGCGTTACGTAAGGCTCCTCGAAATGTGCAATATCTCTTTTCAGATTTTTCAGAATTTCCTCCGATGAGATATTTACCGTCTGATGTTCGATGTTATATTTTTCTGCAACTTCAACCGCATTGCTGATTTCCTTTTCAGCATTTTTGTAATTTACTGTAAATGCCCGTAGATCTGCATCTGCTTCGGCCGCTAAAACTGTCGCAAGCGTAGAATCGATTCCACCGCTCATCATACTGATCACAGGCACATCAGCATTTAACTGATTTCTTACGCTTTTTTTGAGCAGATTCTCAACCTGATCTTTTGCTTCTGCAATGCTGTGTGATGTATTTTTTGGCTGAAATATCTGATAATATCGTTCTTTAACTAAAAGATTAGTTTTGAAACTAAATACTGCGGAGCAACCTGCTTCAAGCGAAAAAATTCCCTCAAAACATGTTTCCGGAGAAACGGTTGTAAGATAAGTGAAATTGCTTTTCACTCCATTCCAGTTAATTTTTGGTCCGATAAAACCGCTCGCGAGCAAAGCTTTAATTTCCGACGCCCAGAACAGTCCGTTTTCATTCTGAAAATAAAAAAATGGTTTCAGGCCGACTCTGTCCCTTGCAAAAAACAGTTCATCTGCTCCGTAATCCCAGATGCAGAAACTGAACATACCGTCAAGTTTAAGAACCATTGACTTTCCCCAGACTTCATACGCTCTCAAAACAACTTCTGAATCGGTATTGCTGAAAAACTGCTGACCTGAATTAATAAGTTCATCTCGCAGTTCCCGGAAATTGTAGATTTCACCGTTAAAAGTAATCACATTCCTGTTCTCGGAAACCATTGGCTGATGTCCGGCTGCCGACAAATCCATAATTGAAAGCCGGCGGAAACCCATACCAAAACGCGACTGTATTCCCGAATCGAGTTGACCGAATTGCCTTTTAATCTGTGGAACAGAATCTTTTCCCGAATAATGATTGCCGTTGAAAATATAGCCTTCATCGTCGGGACCGCGATGCCGTATTGCTTCATTCATACGAAGGAGCACAGAAGCAGGAAGCTCTTTTTTAGCAAAAAATCCGGTGATTCCACACATTTCAGGTGAGTCTTTTAGATTCGTAAATATACGCAGCCGCGTACAGAATTCCGGAAAAAGTAACACCGGCAACATTAATCCACGCCACGCCGGTCAATCCAAAATCCGGCGTTAATAAATAATAGGAAACTGACAGCAGCACCATCATCAGCAATGAAACCCAGAGCGTCCATTTTGGCTTTCCAAGTGCGGCCAGTGCATACGAAAAAGGGGCACGGATCAGCATTACAGATATGCAGACCAGGATTAAAATCCTGAACAATTGCGAATCCTGATACTGCTCTCCAAAAATTTTCATTATTAAATCCGCAAACAGATAACTCACTAAAAGCAACACGATTACTACCGGCAACAGTGCTTTAAAATAATCTTTCAGATATTTACGCTGATAGCTGAGGTTTCTGTAATTTTTACAAAGTTCCGGATAACCGGTCTGCAGAATGATATATGCTATAAAAACGAGATTCATGGGGATGGTGTTGCTTACCCGAAACTCTGCAACTGCGCTGCTCCCGATCAGCATGGATATAAAAAAAACGTCCAGCAGGAAAATCCATTCTCCAACCTGCGTTGCCATTGCTGTGGTCACAGAAAAATTCCAGAATTCCTTCTCTGAAATACTGCGAAAAAATTCGCGGTGTTTGGAAACCCTGAATTTATGTAAAAACAGAACAGTAAACGGAGAAATACACAACGCTAACAGATATCCTTTTAATCCGAAAAGATAGAGTCCGGCAACCGTTAAGATCAGCAGCGATAAAGACGAGGCAATATCCAGCAGCGCAAATTTTTTATTATCGAAATCAGCACGGGCTTCTGCTTTTGCCTGTTCCAGCAAAAAAAGACCGAAAAACCGGATTACCAATACACAAATCAACACAAAAACAATCTGCGTGTTCCAGTAAAATACGGCCGCGATTGCAATCAGAATAATACTTAGGGCTAACTGTAACAGCAAACCATAAGTGAATGAATAATTCTTTAGTTGCTCTTTCTCCGGCACTTCTGCAATAGAACCGAAGCGCAGAATTCCCTGATAACTTCCACCGCCTGCCAAAACAGTAAAAAAAGCGAGAAAATTCAGAGCGGCGCTGATCATTCCGAATTCATTAACCGTTAAAATCCAGGTTGTAAAAAGCACCGTGAAGAATACGGAAAGTTTGGAAACCAACACCGCGCCTCCAACCCAAAATCCGTTGTTCCGGATAAAGTGATTAACGAAGTTTTTCATTTAGAATTTGCAGATATGATTCGCTGTACTGTTTTGCAATGCTTGCAACTGAAAAATTATTCTCGGCGTACGCAGAAAGTTCTTCACCGGTTGCAAAAAGTCGATTGTTAATCGCTTTTCTCATCGCTGATTTGAGGTTTTCAACGGAACGCTCTTCAATCAGGACACCGAAATTTTCCGGAAAAAACTCTGAAATTCCGCCGACATCCGACGAAATAACGGGAATTCCGGCTGAAAAAGATTCCGAAATAACGCAGGGCTGGTTTTCGTCTTCGCTGAACAGAATAAAACAGCCGGCTTCATTCATTTTTGCAGCAACTTCCGGTGAAGTGAGCATTCCGAAGAACTCAATCCGGTTGTGAAATCCGGAATTTTTGATCTGCTGTTTCAAAAGTTGTGCATCGGTTTCCGAAGCGTCACCACCAATTAAAAGACGAATATTTAGTCCTTCTTTCATCAGTTCCGTTGCAGCCTCAACTATTTTATCCGGATTTTTACGCGACACAAGATTCGAAATATGCAAAAAAACGAATTCGCTGTCTTCCCGGACATGATTCTGAGGTCTGAATACCGTAGTATCTACAACGTTTGGTACAACTTTCATCGGAGCTGTAATTCCAAGTTCATTCAGGCCTTTCTTCAGATCATCCGTAACCGGAAAAATACTGGAAGCATTGTTTCCGGTCAGTCTTGCGACATTTTTTTGAACCGGACTAAGATTCTTCAGGTTTATCGGACGGTAATCTGTGAAATGTTCCGTAACAACGTACGAGATTCCGTATTTCTTCTTTAGCCAAAGTGCAAAAAGAATGTTCGTATGCAGCACATTTGCATGAATGATATCGGGTTTCTTAATGAGTCTGTAACCTTTCTTATACGCAGAAAATTTTCTGACATTGTTGATTATCGGATTTCCTGCATCCTTGTAGTAAACGATTACCGTGTGAATTCCGTTGACCGTTTTATCTTCAATCTGATACATCTGCTGCTGTTGAGGATCGGGAACGACATGAAGAATTTCTACATCGTGCAGTGTATTTACAGCTTCTGCATGGCGCTGCACAAAATTTCCGTCCAGCGGATGAAGCCTGTTCGGAAACCAGGATGAAATGAAGAGAACTTTGCGGCGTGCACTCATGATGTTTCACAAAAATAGCGAAATAAACAAAGCCCGGAATTCCGGACTTTGTTTTTTGGTAGCTTTTGAATATCTAAGCGACATAGATTGCTGCCCAGCTTCTTCTTAATGGCAACAGAAAATCGGACAGAAAACTCACATAAGTTGATTTTGAAAAATCAAATACTTCGATAGCGGTGGAAAGTTCACCGTTCTTTACGGCATTTCTGAAATCCTGAAGTTTCATCGTTTTTACGGTGCCGTCTTCAACGTAGGAAGCTTTCATCCGGTCGAAAAGGCCCAGTTGAAACTCGGTGTCAATTTCTCGCATTACCGTGTTCAGCGAATCGATGGAACAGCCTGAAGCCATTTCTTTTTCTTCATCAACCGCAATTACGATAAACTGATTTTTTTCAATTTTGAATGAGGAAGTCAGTTGTTTTCCGTGTGCTTTCCAGGATGCCAGGAAATCATACAGTTTTTCTGCAATGGCTTTGCTTTCTTTCGCAGTGAAAGGGCGCGAAGCCGGATAAATCAAAATCCGGAAATCGCTGGTTTCAGTTATCGTAGATTCTTCTATTCTCATTTCAATATAATTTGGCTGAATGAACTGTTACAGGTCTTCCGCTTCAGCAAGAAGTTCAGCGATATCCTTTACAGCGACTTCGCTTTCTTTGTTAAAATGCTTCACGCCGTCCGTCATCATCGTATTGCAAAAAGGACAACCGGTTGCAATGACATTCGGTTTTTCGGAGAGAGCTTCTTCCGTACGTTCTATATTGATGTCTTTTTTACCTTTTTCCGGTTCCTTGAACATCTGCGCTCCACCTGCTCCGCAACACAAGCCGTTTTGTTTGCAGCGTTTCATTTCAACAAGCTCAGCATCGAGTTTCTTCAAAAGATCGCGTGGCGCTTCATACTCATCATTTGCTCTTCCGAGATAACACGGATCGTGAAAGGTTATTTTCTTTCCTTCAAATTTACCACCCTCTACTTTCAGCCTTCCGTCCTGCATAAGGCTTTTCAGAAACTGTGTGTGATGTACCACCTCGTAATTTCCGCCGAGGCCGGAATATTCGTTTTTAAGTGTATTGAAACAGTGCGGACAGGCGGTCACGATCTTTTTCACTTCGTACGCGTTCAGGATTTCAATATTCGTAAGCGCCATCATCTGAAAAACGAATTCGTTTCCGGCACGTTTCGCGGGATCTCCGGTGCAGCTTTCTTCGGGTCCCAGAACTGCAAATTCCACCCCGATTCTGTCGAGTATTTTACAGAATGCCCGTGTAATTTTCTTCGCGCGGTCATCAAAACTACCGGCACATCCTACCCAAAAAAGTATTTCCGGTGATTTACCTTCGGCAGCATATTCTGCCATTGTTTTTATCTTAAAATCCATCTGTTAAGCAATCGAAGTGTTTCCTGCGTTCTTACTTTTTCTTAGCAGTTTTCTTTTTTGGTTCTGCTGTCGTAGTTTTTGTTTTACCTGCGTCACTATTAACCGATGCGCGGGAAACTGCGGCTGCTTTCCTCAAAATATCGGCATCAACGATGGCGTTCAGCATTTCGCTGTCCGGTTGATAAGTCAGGTATCTCCATTCTCCTTCCGTTTTCTCGTCGTTGATTGCAATAACTACAGAATTTTTGGTAAGACGCAGCGTGTCATCACTCACGAACTGCGGTGTAATTCCCTGCGCAGCAAAAGATTCCGTTAACGCTGCCTTATACTTTTCATCAAATTTCTTGTAAAAAGTCATTTCCATGTTTACCGGATGGTTCACAATGGCATAATGGCCGTTCTTACCTTCCATTATATCGGATACAGTAATCTGTTCAGGGCTGCCAGGCAGAATATTCAGCTTGTAATCTGCGGTTCCTTCGGTTTGCGTCATGAAAGAATTAATCAGCGTTTCTTTATCCATGAAATCGAAAGCGGCCGGATGAATCTGCTTAATAAAAATGCTTGGATCCTTACTTTCCATAAGGGCCGCACTTTCTTTGGCGTCATTCATAATGATCATCTGATTTTCGTCCTGTGCGGATATTGCGGTGAAAAATGTAACACCTAAAACTAAAAGTATTTTTTTCATTGTTATAAAAATTAAATTATCGGGCAGGAATTATTCGTTCGCCCAGTTCATACGGTCCGCCTGATTGTATTGCCACGGTGCAGCATTGTTTTCGATATTGGTCATCATCAGATTCCATTCCTGAGGAGCGGAAGATTCCTCCATAATCATATAACGTCTCAAATCCATAATTATTGAAAGCGGATCAATCAGGACAGGACAGGCTTCCACGCACGCATTACAGGTCGTACATGCTCTTAGTTCTTCACGCAGAATGTGGTCGTCGAGCAGTTTTTTGCCGTCATCTACAAACTTTCTTTTGGCATTGATGTTTTTACCTACCTCTTCAATTCGGTCTCTCGTATCCATCATGATTTTACGGGGAGAGAGTTTCTTGCCGGTAATATTTGCGGGACACACAGCGGTACATCTTCCACATTCTGTACATGTATAGGCATTCAGCAACTGTACCTGGTTCAGATCGAAAATATCGCTGGCTCCAAATTTTTCAGGAACTGCTGCAGCATCACCTTCAGCCGGAGCGGCATATGGATCTGCATTGGGATCCATCATCAGCTTAATCTCCTTCGTAACCGAATCGAGGTTGCGCATTTTTCCTTTTTTCTGAAGATTTGCATACCACGTATTTGGAAATGCAAAAATAATATGGAGGTGCTTGGAAAAATAAAGATAATTCATAAAGAACATAATACCGATGATATGCAGCCACCACCAGGCACGTTCCGTAAACATTAGCATGCTGTCTCCAAAATTAAACCAGTCGTAAACCGGGGCAAAAAGATGCTGGGAAACCGGGAAATATCCATGATCTGAATAGATGCCGCGCTGCTGCAGCAAAGAATCAGTGGCATTCATACTGAAAAATGCAACCATCAGCACAAATTCGATCACAAGAATCCAGTTGGCGTCATTTTTCGGCCAGCCAAAAAGTTCTTTCATGGTGAGCCTTTTCACTCCGTAAAAGTTTCTACGGATAAAGAAAATAACAACAGCCAGCAACACCAGAAGCGCCATAATCTCGAGCGTTGCGGTTAAAATATTGTACGCTGTTTCTCCTATTACGGATGCAAGAAAACGGTGTGTACCGAAAATTCCATCGACAATGATCTCAATCAGTTCGAGATTCACGATCAGAAATCCAACATAGACCAACATATGTAGAAAACCTGCAACAGGCCTTGCTCCCATTTTGCTTTGTCCCAGTGCTACTCTGGTCATCATCGCCCACCGTTCATCTTTACGGTCGTTACGGCAAATTTCTTTCCCGAGTTTTATGTTTCTGTAGATTTCGCGAAGGCTGCGGAAAAACAGACCAAAACCTACCGCTAACAGGATGACGAAAAGGATATTATCCAGGTACTGCATTTATTCTGATTTATCGGTGTTCTTGCCAAATACTGAAAAGTTCAGATATCTCTTTGGGTTTTCTTTTATATCTACAACCAGTGCATTCAGGTTCTTCGAGGTTTGTTCGAGATTGTTATAAAGTTCTTCATCCTTCAGCACTTTACCAAGGCTACCTTCACCTCTGTCCATGGCCGCAATTACCCCATTGAGATTATTTACCGTTCTGTCCAGATTAGCTATTGTCGCATTGAGTCTCTGCGTATCGATACTTTCGGCAAGCGTTCCGTATTTGTCAATTGCAACATCTGCGGAACGTACAGCAATACTGGCATCATCCAAAACCCGCTGAAGCCTTGGATCATTGTTGGCTAGCAATGAGTTTACATTACGTGACGCACCGTCCAGCGTTGTTACAGTACGGTTCAGATTGGTGAGAAGCGCACGGATTTCCGCACGGTTTCTTTCGTCAAGCACTCTGTTTGCATTGTTCGCAAGCGAATCCACCGTTTTCAGGGCAGCCTGCAACTGATCTTTAACCGGGCCAACCTGTTCTGAAAGACCTTCCAGCATTGATGCTTTGTAACCGCTTTGCAGCGTGTCGCCGTCCACAGCAAACGGAGTTCCATACTTCAGATTAATTCGCATGGATTTCCCGGACATCAGCCCTGGTTCGAAAATTTCAACCGTCGATTTTTTCGAGAATTCGAAATCGTTGTTCACTGTTAGTTTTACCACGAAAAATACTTCTCCGTTTTTCCTGGTTTGCGGAAGAATCTGGTCCACCTGCCCAACTTTCAGACCGTTAATCGTTACGGGGCTGCTCTGCTCCAGCCCTTCTACGTTATCATATTTTGCGTAAAAAATATTATCTGTAGTAAATAGATTTTTCCCCCTCATGAACTGAAACAGAAAAATAAATCCGGCAATGGCCAAAATGGCGATGGCTCCTGCTTTTACTTCTTTACTTATTTTCATTAAATTTTGTCAAATTTTGAGCAAAGATACATAATTTCGCTTTACATAACCTGCTTCAAAGTTTCCTGCACCTAACAGAAATAGCGGCTTTTCTGCCGCTATTTTGTATTATTTTATATAATTAAGTTTAGTTTCCTACTTTATCCCAGACTTCGATTCGGTAATCATCGATTTTCGCGTTGTCCTGCAGGCTTTTTAAATACTGCTGGCCAAACTGCTGAGAATATTGACTGGTAATACCATCCGTCACCTGCTTCAGATCACCAGGCTGTTTGTTTACTGTTTCTGATTTCTTGGTAATTACGTAAACGCCTGTCATACCTTCCACAGGCTGCGATACTTTTCCCTTCGCCACACCAAATGCAGCACCTGCCACCTTAGGCTCCATTGCTCCTAAAAGCTGCGGATTGATGATGTTCACCTGCGCAGTCTGTTTTGGCGCGCCAAACATTTTCGAAACCTGATCGAGGCTCTGAACATTTGATGCGTTGATTTTGGCAATGATATTTCTTGCAGCGATTCTGTTCTTAACGACCGGTTCAATCTGCTCACGTACTGATTCCGCATCAACAAGACCTCTGTCCTGCTTTCCGTTCAGCATTGTTACGATTCTTTCGCCTGTACCTTCCACCGGAAACATTTCCGTATCACCTTTCTCACGTTTTTTGTCAAAAGCCCACTGTATTACTTCGCCGTCTTTTGCTGTTCCTGCACCCTGAATGGTACCGTCAAATCGCTGCACCGTTTTAGGATTGCTGAACTGCAGATTGGATTTCTTCGCAATATTCACAAAATCGTTGAAAGACTTGCCCTGAATCTGCTGGATAAATCTTCTTGCATTTTTATCTACCTCAGCTTCCGTTTCAGCAGAAGGACGAACTACTTTTACAAGATTAGCTACCTTATATCCCATCGCTCCGGCTTTTTTATCTTCGATATTAATAATGTGATATCCGAATGAAGATTCTACCAAACCGGTGCTTCCTTTAGGATTGGACATTAAATAATTCAGATAAGCAGGATCAAACGGAGATTCCGGTGTAACCCAGCCCACGCTACCGTTTCTTTCTACCGCATTCGGTTCATCAGACATCGCCAGACCTTTGGTAAATTCCGCAGGACTTCCCTGAATTTTTGCATAAAGATCTTCTGCAATTTTCTTAGCCTCGTCCTTTGTTCTTGTTGCCTCAGAACGTTGCGCTCCCTGATATGCAATCAGAATATGTTTTGAAAGTACTGAATCAGATGCTTTCTTGTCCAGAAGTTTAGATACGATATAAAAATTCTGCTCTTTGTAAGGTCCGTAAGTCTGTCCCGGTGTAGCAGTAGTCACCCAGGAAGAAATGGACTGCGGCAATTGATTCGGATTAACATATGCGCTGTTGAACGGCATATCGGAATTCAGTTCCACAAACATGGAATCGTTCTCTGTATTCTGGAAATTTTCCGTGCCACCACTTACATCTGTACCCTGAGAAAGCAACTTGGTGATTTCGTGTGAAATCGCCTGTTCATCCGCAGCACTTGGAATCGCAGGAAAGTAAACCACTCCCAGATTTACAGCAGGCTCAGTTTTAAATGCATTCGGATACATTGCAATATAATCCTGCAGATCCTGTGTGGTAACTTTTACCGGATTTTTCGCAAGATAACTGGTATAATCAACTTTTACGAGATCGATATCGGCCATTTTATCACGTTGCGACATCGCTGCTTCGGCTTCTTTCTTGCTCGTAGTAATACCAGCTGTAATATTGGCAAAAAGCTGACGGGCCATCATGCGCACTTCAATCGATTTCCTGGTTTTTTGCCATTGATTGATCATTTCCATATTGCCGGAGTTTTCTACCTCGGCCACCTGTCTTTTGATTTCCTGAAGCCTGAAATTGCCCTTTTCATCAAAATTCTGCGGATTCTGTGCGAACATCGGGTCGAACTGCAGCTGATTCCAGAACATATCTTCCGTAAGGTTCAGACCTAATTTATCGAACTGCTGTTTGATGAGCTTGCCCTGAACAACTGTCTGCCATGCCTGTTCTTCCAAACCGATTGCCGGCTGCCCCTGTTGCTGCGCCTGCTGCTGCAGCAGAAACAACTGATCGTTGTATTCCTCACGGGTTATTTTGTCGCCGTTTACTTTTCCCAAAACTTCCGGATTTTTCCCAAAAAGCTGATCAAAAGTATCCGGATTCACCAGAAACGCGAGTAAAGCAAGTGCTATGATCCCCATCAAAAGGATCGGCCGTTTTCTTATTTCACCTAAAATTGCCATTTAATTGTGGTATTTTTATCAGTCTGCGAAATTACACATTTTTAATGTATTGAGAAAAAGTAATTTGCTGCATCTTAAATCCGCGTCCTGAAACCTATTTGTGAAAAAATGACCGCATTTTCATCAGGAGTTTCAATGGCACATTAATTGAAAAAATAATCGTCCGCACGGAATCAGGCCTCTTTGCAATGCTGTAAAGGAAAACCTGCATCCACTTTAATTTTTATAAGTGACATCCTGTCATCTTAAACATTATGATTGATTTAGAAGAAATGCAATTTGAAGATATGATGGGCGACGGATTCAGCATTGTAGCTGAAGAAATAAACCTGGACGACCTTTCTGAAAAAAACAAAGTATCCAACCAGAAAATTTTCCCGATTCTGCCAGTCCGGAACATGGTGATGTTCCCAAAAGTGGTAATGCCGATTACCGCCGGAAGAAAATCTTCCATCCAGCTGCTCGAAGAAGCACAGCAGAGAGGCGAACTCGTGGGAATTATGACGCAGAACGATGCCTCAATTGAGAATCCTGCAATTAAAGACCTTTACCAGACCGGAACCCTTGCTCAGATTGTAAAAATCATCAAGCTTCCTGAAGGAAATATTACTGCAATTACGAAAGGCGTCGGGAAATTCAAACTGAAAAAACTGATTTCTGAAAACCCGTATTTCACTGCAGAAATTACCCGGCAAAAAGATATTTCTCCCAAAAACGGAGAAGAATTCAACGCTTTAATGGAAAATGTGCGGGATCTGGCTCAAAAAATCATCAACCTCGATCCGAACATTCCGAACGCCGCGAATTTTGCCATCAAAAATATTTCTGTTGACGAAGATCTGCTCAACTTCATCTGCACCAACGCAAATTTCAGTTTCGAGAAGAAACAGGAGCTTTTGGAAGAAAAGAATATCGTGAAACGCGCCGAGAAATGCTACGAACACATGCACGACGATTATCGCAAACTTGAACTTCGCGATCAGATTCATCAGAAAACCTCAAAGGATCTCGACAAACAGCAGCGTGAATATTTTCTTAATCAGCAAATCCGAACTATTCAGGAAGAACTTGGTGGCGGAGCGGAAAGTGATGCGGATGAATTGCGCGAAAAAGCCAAAAAACTGAACTGGAACGAAGATGTTCAGGAGCATTTTGAAAAGGAACTGGCAAGACTTCAAAGGCAGCATCCGAATTCTCCGGACTATAACGTACAGCGGAATTATCTCGATTTTTTCACCGATTTGCCGTGGGGAACCTATTCCAAAGACCTTTTTGACATGGCAAAAGCTGAAAAAGTACTGGATAAAGCGCATTTCGGACTTGAAGACATCAAGAAGCGAATCCTGGAATATATGGCGGTTCTGAAACTGAAAAACAACATGAAGTCGCCGATTCTCTGTCTGGTCGGACCTCCGGGAGTCGGTAAAACTTCACTCGGAAAATCTGTAGCCGATGCGCTCGGCAGAAAATACGTGCGGGTTTCGCTCGGCGGGCTTCATGACGAATCTGAAATCAGAGGGCACCGCAAAACTTATATCGGAGCAATGGCCGGAAGAATTCTGCAGAGCATCAAGAAATCCGGGACATCAAACCCCGTGGTTGTTCTGGATGAAATTGATAAGGTTGGCCAGGGAATTCACGGCGATCCTAGTTCTGCGCTTCTGGAAGTACTTGACCCTGAGCAGAATTCATCATTCTACGACAATTATCTGGAACACGGCTACGATCTTTCAAAAGTAATGTTTATTGCAACCGCGAATACTTTGTCTACCATACAAAGTCCTTTGCTGGACCGCATGGAAATCATACAGATTGCCGGATACACACTGGAAGAAAAAATTGAGATTGCAAAACGCCATTTAATAAAAAAACAGCAGGAAGAAAACGGTTTGAGCAGCACTTCATTTAAACTGGGGAATGCCGAACTTAAACATATTATTGACGCACATACATCCGAAAGCGGCGTGCGAAGCCTTGAAAAAAGAATTGCTTCGATCGCAAGATGGGTGGCGCTACAAACCGCAAAAGAGCAGGAATTCAGTGCTAAGATTTCGGTTGCAAAAATCGATGAAATTCTGGGAGTTCCCAGACCGAAAAGTCTTTCTGAAATCACCGGAGTTCCGGGTGTGGTAACCGGCCTTGCCTGGACTTCAGTTGGAGGCGACATTTTATTTATAGAAAGTATTCTGAGTGCGGGTAAAGGAAACCTGACGATGACCGGAAATTTGGGTGAGGTGATGAAAGAATCGGCGACAATTGCTTTGGAATACATAAAAGCCAAGCACGAAGAACTGGGAATTTCCAAAGACGAACTCGAAAAGAAAAACATCCACGTTCACGTTCCGGAAGGTGCAACGCCAAAAGACGGACCTTCCGCAGGAATTGCAATGCTCACTTCGATGGTTTCCAGTTTCCGCAATAAAAAAGTAAAGCCGCATATTGCAATGACCGGCGAAATTACCTTGCGCGGAAAAGTTCTTCCGGTCGGCGGAATCAAAGAAAAACTGCTCGCAGCGAGAAGAGCGGGAATTAAAGAGATTATTTTGTGTGAAGCGAACCGGAAAGATGTGGAGGAAATCAGCAAGGATTATCTTAAAAATCTAAAAATCACGTACGTTAACCGCATGAGCGAAGTGGTTGATGCCGCGATTGAAAAATAAAAAACGTTTTCAAAAATCAGCTTCCTTTTGCATTAAGGGAAGCTTTTTTGTGTTGTATTGGAATCAAATTAAAGAAATAACAAAATACAATTAACTCATTAATAGTAATTTACATTGTACAAAAGTTTTACAAGAATTATTCCGGGCATTTACAATTAACTGCGAAAAAAGTGGGTGAACTTTGAGCTATACAAACCCACAAAAATTTACGTTATGAAAAAATTACCACGAACAATAATCGTTTTAGCTCTTGCCTCATCCGTTGTTTATTCATGTAATAAATACGACAGCGCAACTTCGGAATACGCAGAAGCAGCTACAGATTCTGCGATTGTAACAACTGATGCGGTTTCGTCGGCAGCTTCGCAGGAAGTTCCGGGGAAAAAATTTGTGAGAACGGCAGACATCAATATGGAAGTACAGGATGTTTACGATGCAACCATCACTATTGAAAAACATCTCAAAGATCTTGGCGGATTCGTAACAGAAAGCCGTCTGGAAACCAACGTTGTTTCCGAAGAAACGTATGAAACATCCGATTCTGATGCAATGCTGGTGAAAAAATATCAGGCTGATAATAATATGCAGGTGCGTGTTCCGACCGAAAAACTGGGGGATTTTCTCACCTTCATTAATACGCACAAAGTTTTCCTGAATTCAAGGATCATCATTGCGCACGACGTTACGGCGAATGCCAGAATTGCAGAACTTGAAGCGCAAAAAATTAAGAAAACCGGCGAAGTGATTTCCCGCATGAAAAACAACGGTGAAAAGGTTGAAAAAACCGAAAACAACCTCAGCGAAAACAATGCGAATACAATTGCCAATATTTCACTGGCTGATCACCTGAAGTATTCCACTGTTGAAATTTATATTAAAGAACCAAAACTCCGAGTTGCAGAAATTGCCGTTACCAACACGCGAAATATCGATAACAAGTATAAATTCAGTTTCTTTTATGATGCGAAGAATGCATTTGTTGAAGGTTTTTATCTGATTCAGAGACTGATTGTCGGACTGATCACAATCTGGCCGGTTCTGCTCATTGCTGCGGTTATTTATTATCTGCTACGAAAAAGAGAACCTTTAATACAAAGACCGGAATCTGAGTAACTTCCAAACCTCTGCATCTGCGGAGGTTTTTTATTTTTGCTGAAAGCTGTTAAGCGGGATTTTGCTATTTTTATGAAAATATTCTGAGGATGAATACTGAACAGATTTCCGGGTTTTATGATGATTTTTCGGCCGCGCAGGAAGAAACGGGAGTTAATGAACGACTGATTTCCCTGTACCGTCGAATGAAAAATTTGGGCCTGAAATCAGACAGCAAAATACTTGAACTAGGCTGTGGAGTCGGAGCTTTTACGAGAATACTGGTGAAAACCGTAAAAACCGGGAAAATCGAAGCGGTGGATTTGAGTCCGAAAAGCATCGAAGCCGCGAAAAAACACGTAAAATCAGCACAGGCAGATTTCCGCGTTGCCGATGTCGTGAAATATAAACCGCAAGCCAGTGGATTTCAGTTCATTACTTTAATGGATGTTATTGAGCATATTCCACTTGACAATCATCCTGAGCTTTTTCAATCAATTGCCTCGTATTGCGACGATTCCACGCGAATTTTAATCAATATTCCGAATCCGTATTATCTGGATCACCTGATAAAAAACGATTGTGATGACATGCAGATCATCGATCAGCCAGTCTGGTTTGCCGGAATGGTAAAAAATCTGGACGAAAGCGGTCTGGAAATCACATTTTTTGAAAAATACAGCATCTGGAATCTGGAGGATTATGATTTCTTCGTCATTCGAAAAAAACAGGAATACCAGTTGAAAAGCCTTTCCGGCGAGCGCGGATTTACAGATAAAGCAATCAATAAGATCAAAACGAAAACCGACAGGCTGCGTTACAGATAATTCACAAAAATAGAGACTGCCGGTTTTACTGCCACCTTTATTTTCCCTAAATTTGTTTGCATCACAAAACAGACAAATGCTTCCAAAGATAAATCCGGAAAAAACCGAGGCGTGGAAAGAACTTACTGCGCATTTCGAGAAAAATGATTTCGAACTGCGTTCCCTTTTTAAGTACGATCCGGAGCGTTTTAATAAGTTTTCAGTCCGAAAAGACCATTATTTATTCGATTATTCCAAAAATCTGATTTCGGAACAAACCGTTAAACTGCTGCTGAATCTCGCTGAGGAATGCAAACTGAAGGAAGCGATAGAAGCGATGTTCCGCGGAGATAAAATCAATGAAACGGAAGGCCGTGCAGTTTTGCACACAGCGCTCAGAGATTTCTCGGATTCAGAAATTCTGGAAGACGGCGAAAACATTAAACCGAAAATTGAAAAAGTGCGTGCGCAGATGAAAGAATTTTCCGAACAGGTAATTTCCGGCGCGCACAAAGGTTTTTCGGGAAAAGAAATCACCGACGTGGTGAATATCGGAATCGGCGGTTCAGATCTTGGCCCGGTCATGGTTTGCTCGGCTTTAAAGCACTTCAAAACCAGGCTCAATGTTCATTTTGTTTCGAATGTGGACGGAAACCATATCGCAGAAACACTCAAGAATCTGAATCCGGAAACCACTTTATTCATCATTGCTTCCAAAACTTTTACAACGCAGGAAACGATGACCAATGCCGAGTCGGCGAAATCGTGGTTTCTGAAAGCAGCAAAACAGGATGATGTCGCCAAACATTTCGTCGCACTCTCCACCAATATTGAAGCCGTACAAAAATTTGGAATTGCACCGGAGAATATTTTTGAATTCTGGGACTGGGTTGGCGGAAGATATTCGCTCTGGAGCGCAATCGGACTCAGCATTGTGCTGGCTGTAGGTTACGAAAATTTCGAGCAGCTTCTTCGTGGTGCTTTCGATACAGACCGGCAGTTCCGTGAAGCAGAATTTTCTGAAAACGTCCCTGTTCTGATGGGATTACTCGGAATCTGGTACCGTAATTTTTATGCCGCAACCACGCACGCTGTTTTGCCTTATTCCCAATATCTCGACCGATTTCCGGCCTATCTGCAGCAGGGAGATATGGAAAGCAACGGAAAATGTGTAGACAGAAACGGACGTTTTGTGCAGTATGAAACCGGACCGATAATTTGGGGCGAGCCCGGAACCAACGGACAACACGCATTTTATCAGCTTATCCATCAGGGAACTGAGCTGATCCCTTCCGATTTTATCGCATTTATTAAATCATGTAACGATGTTTCGGACCATCAGGAGAAACTGCTCGCAAATTTCTTTGCACAGACTGAAGCGCTTGCATTCGGTAAAAGCGAAGAAGAAGCAGAAGAAGATTTAAGAAAAGATGGAAAATCCGATGCGGAAATCGACAGGCTCCTGCATTATAAAGTATTTCACGGCGATACGCCGACTAATTCCTTTCTGTTCGATGAACTTACTCCGTTTACGCTCGGCCAGCTGATTGCGCTGTATGAACACAAAATTTTTGTTCAGGGTGTGATCTGGAATATCTTCAGTTTCGACCAGTTTGGCGTTGAGTTGGGAAAGGTTCTCGCCGGTAAAATTCTGAAAGAAATAAAAAGCGGCGAAGAAGTAAACTCGCACGATTCGTCCACAAACGGACTTCTGAATTACTATCAACAACATAAATAATCTTTTAACTACCGAAGATGGCTCAAATTCTGGACGGACTGAAAATTTCGCAGGATATAAAAAATGAAATTAAAACCGAAGTGGAAAAAATAACTTCGGAGGGAAAACGCGCACCGCATCTTGCAGCAATTCTCGTCGGGGACAACGGTGCAAGCAAAGCCTATGTAAACAGCAAGGTGAAAGACTGCAAAGAAGTAGGCTTCGGTTCGACTTTGCTGCGGTTTCCGGACACCATGTCGGAAACAGAACTGATTTCGGAAATCAAGAAACTGAACGAAGACCAGGAAATCGACGGCTTCATTGTACAATTACCGCTTCCAAAAGGAATGAATCAGGAAAAAATCATTGAAGCGATTGATCCCGGAAAAGATGTGGACGGTTTTCACCCCCAAAATTTTGGACGAATGGCGCTGGAAATGGAAGCTTTTCTTCCTGCAACACCGTACGGAATTATGACTTTGCTCGAAAGACATCACATCGATACGGCAGGAAAACACTGTGTGGTTATCGGCCGGAGCAGAATTGTAGGAAGACCAATGAGCATACTGATGAGCACGAAAGGAAATCCGGGAAACAGCACCGTAACACTCGTTCACAGCTACACGCCAAACATTGAGGAATTTACCAGAGCAGCAGATATCGTAATCGTTGCTTTGGGCGCGCCAAAATATCTGAAAGCCGATATGATCAAAGAAGGAGCCGTGATTGTTGATGTCGGCATAACAAGAGTGGAAGACGACGGCGAAAAAGGCTATCACCTGGAAGGCGATGTAGATTACAGCAGCTGCGAGCCAAAAGCATCGTGGATTACTCCGGTTCCGGGTGGTGTTGGACCGATGACACGCGCTATGCTGATGAAAAACACGCTGTTTGCCTATAAACGCAGAAATAGGTAATTTTGCAGCCTTAAAAGACTCGTATTACGCGTCTTAAATATCTTTAATGACGCCAGAACATCAAATTTCTTTACAACGCGGTGAAATGCTTCCCGTAATGGAGCATTTTTACACCATACAGGGCGAAGGTTTACATACCGGCAAAGCTGCCTATTTCATAAGACTTGGAGGCTGCGATGTTGGCTGTCACTGGTGCGATGTAAAAGAAAGCTGGAATCCTGACCTGCATCCTGCACGAAATGCTGCCGAAATTGCTGAAATTGCAGCTTCACACTGTAAAACGATTGTTTTAACCGGTGGTGAACCGTTGATGTGGAATCTCCAGGTGCTTACAGGAAAACTGAAAGACCTGGGCTGTACAGTTCATATTGAGACTTCCGGCGCATATCCGAAATCCGGAATACTGGACTGGATTACACTCTCACCAAAAAAAACAGGACTGCCAAAAGATGAAATCTATCCTTTCGCTAACGAACTGAAAATCATCATCTTTAATAAGCATGATTTTATTTTTGCAGAAGAACAGGCGGCAAAAGTTTCACCGGAATGCCGGCTTTATCTGCAAAGCGAATGGAGCAAACGCGATGAAATGTATCCGCTGATTACCGATTACATTCTGCAAAATCCGAAATGGCAGGCAAGTGTACAAACGCATAAATACCTAAACATTCCGTAAAATTGAAATAAATTTTATCGTCAGAAAAACATTAATTTAGCCGCATGATCAAAAAATTCCTCACTGCTTTTGGCGATTACTTTCTCCTGTTGGGGAAAGCAATGAGAGCACCTCAGAAAAGAGCGGTATTCTGGAAGCTTTTTATGAGGGAAGTGAATGACCTTGGGGTGAATTCCTTCGGTCTCGTAGTATTCACTTCAATTTTTGTGGGAGCTGTTGTGGCGATTCAGATGTATAATAATTTTAAAACAGCGATCATCCCTATTCCGACTTCATTTGTTGGATATGCGACGAAAGCCGTTCTCGTTCTGGAATTCTCCCCTACAATTATCAGCCTTATTCTCGCAGGAAAAGTGGGATCTTATATAGCGTCCAGTATCGGCGCAATGCGTGTTTCCGAGCAAATCGACGCACTGGATATCATGGGTGTTAACTCTCCGAATTTCCTGATTCTACCGAAAATTCTGGCCTCTGTAATTTTCAATCCGATTCTCATCGCTTTGAGTATCACCGTCGGAATTGGCGGTGGTTATTTGGCCGGAATTATTACAGGAAACTGGACATCAGGCGATTACATTACCGGAATTCAGATGTTTATGCCAAATCTATTCTATACCTACGCGTTTATAAAAACGGTGGTGTTTGCATTTATCATTGCTACTGTTCCATCCTATTTCGGTTATAATGTAAGCGGCGGCTCGCTGGAAGTTGGGCGTGCAAGTACACAGGCTGTAGTCTGGACCATGGTATTCATCATTATCTCGGAATTATTTCTAACCCAAATGATCTTAAGCTGATGATAGAAGTAAAAGATTTAAAAAAACAGTTCGGTAACCATGAGGTTTTGAAAGGCATTTCCACCACTTTTGAAACAGGAAAGGTAAACCTCATCATCGGACAGAGTGGTTCGGGAAAAACCGTTTTCCTGAAATCGCTACTGAATGTACATGAACCAACTTCAGGAAAAATTCTTTTTGACGGACGCGACATCACTGCAATGTCCCGCGAGGAAAAGCAGACACTGAGATCGGAAATCGGAACGGTTTTTCAGGGCGGTGCCCTGTTTGACTCGCTGACTGTTGAAGAAAATATCACATTTCCGCTGGATATGTTCAGCAACCTTACCTTCCGCGAAAAAAAGAGAAGAGCCAGAGAAGTAATGGACAATGTCCATCTTGAAGATGCAGGCCGCAAGTTTCCGTCTGAAATTTCAGGAGGAATGCAGAAAAGGGTTGCCATTGCAAGAGCAATTGTGAACAACCCGAAATATCTGTTCTGTGATGAACCGAATTCCGGCCTTGATCCTTACACTTCCAATGTAATCGACGACCTTTTGCTGGAAATAACCCAGGAATACAACACCACTACGATTATCAACACCCACGACATGAACTCAGTAATGACGATCGGCGAGAAGATTGTCTACCTCCGTCTCGGAATAAAAGAATGGGAAGGAAATAAGGATAACGTGATCAATGCGAAGAATAAAAATCTGATTGATTTCGTGTATTCGTCCGAACTCTTTAAAGAACTGCGTGATTATTTTCTGGAGAACGATAAAACATCGATTGAAAACATAATCACGACTGTTGATAAAGAAAAAGACTAATCCGTGCGGGTTAGTCTTTTTTCATTAACATATTATTTTCTGAATAGCGGCGGATTGGGATCCGGCTCGCGTTCATGGATCACATGAACTGTTGGCTCGGCGCTTTTTTGACGTGCGAGTTCTGCCGCCTGTTTCTCCAGTTCTATTTTTTCTTTCTGTAATTGCTTAAGTTCCTGACGTCTTTGTTCTGCTTTAATTGCCGAACCTTTGCTGGAATAACCAACAATTCCCCCGATAATCAAACCAATGCCGATTCCCGCTAAAATCCCCATCAAACTTACGGGTTCAAATAATCTGATAAACGAAAATTCCGGCAGCATGTAATAGACCAGAAAGGCTAAAGCGAGAAGAATGATCCCGATAACGGTTAAATTTTTCATAGTTTTAAAAATAAAGAAACCTTTCCAAATTTAAGTAAAAAATAAGGAAAGGTTCTTTAATTATTAATTTTAAATCTTATGATTTTCCGCCTGCAGCGCGGTAATATTCCATTGCTTTGTCCATAAATTTGTTCAGGTTTGAAACCCTGTTTTCAGGACCGGGGTGAGTGGAAAGGAATTCCGGCGGTCTTTGTTGAGAGGCTGATGCAGCTTCCATTCTGTTCCAGAAAGGAATCGCCTGTCTCGGATCGTATCCTGCCATTCCCATCAGATAAAGTCCCATCTGATCAGCTTCCAGCTCCTGTTTTCTTCCGTAGGACATCAAACCAACCTGTGCTCCTACCGGATAAACCTGCTGAAAAATCTGTGCCCACTGTGCGTTGGAAATTGTAGAACCCAAAACTGCACCTCCTAACTGTGCAACGTAAGCCTGTGAAATTCTTTCATTTCCGTGCCCTGCAAGTGCGTGGGAAACCTCGTGGCCCATTACAACAGCTAGACCTGTATCATTTTGTGTCACCGGCAGAATTCCGGTATATACAGCAACTTTTCCGCCCGGCATACACCATGCGTTCAGTGCTTTGTCTTCAATTAAATTAAATTCCCAGTTATAATTTGCCAGATCACCTTCACGTCCGATGCCGCGATAATAATTTTCTGCGGCGTTCTTAATGCGCACTCCAACATTATTAACAGCTCTCGCCTGCGTTGTACCTTTTACCACTTTTGCAGTATTCAGTGCTTTATTATATTCCTGTGAAGCCATACTTGCAATTTCTGCATCATTGGCAATTTGCAGCGAACTTCGTCCTGTAACCGGATTGGTAGTACATGAAAGCACGGATGCTCCCATAATACCAACCGTCAAAATTTGTGAAAACTTCATAATTTATTTCTTTAGTTTCATCATTTGAACAATTTTTATTCCAATTCAGCATGCTTCTGAGTTTAGCATTACATTTGTAGTAATTACTGAAAAATTATCTGAAAAAATGAAAAATCTAATCTATCTTCTTTTACCACTTACTCTGCTGTTTCAGAACTGCAGTTCACAGACACCAACAATGAAAGCTGCTGATGTACAGCAGGTTATACAGCAACGCAATTTTACCTTTATGGCTACGCGCGCAATACCGACAGCGTCGGATATTAATAATATTATCGTGAACATGCCTAACCGAAACAGCAACAGAATTCTGGAACTGGACGAAGGTTACACGCTGAAGATAGAAAACGGAGTTTTAACCGCCGATCTGCCTTATTTCGGGCGGATTTTCCAGCCGACGTACGGAGTGGAAAACCAGGGCTTGAAATTTACATCAAAGGATTTTACTTTTACCGAGCAGAACACGGAAAACGGAAAAGTTACGATCACCATTCAGCCAAATGATGCAACAAGAGTTAATGTGCTTTATCTCGATATTTACAGCAACGGCAGAAGCTATCTGTCAGTAAATGCAAACGACAGGCAGCCGATCTCATATAACGGTTATATCATACCTAATTCTGCGGTGAAACGTTAGAATTATTCAGGAATTTTTCAACAAACTTCTGAGCTTCAGAACTGGGGTTAGATTTTAGATTTGAAACCTGTTCCTGATGAAAATTATATGTTTCATTCATTTTTTCATCCTGTTTTAAATTCTGAAGAATATATTCCTGAACCCAGTACTGAAAGCGTTTCCTCGCCTGATTTTTTCTGATTTCTTCAAACCTTCCTGCCTGTTTCTTGAGGTCTACAAAATTCAGCGCACTTTTCATTACCTCATCAAGACCGGTTTTATTGAGTGCAGAACCAAGATGAACCGGAATTTTCCAGTTTTCCTCTTTCGGTGTCATAAAATGCAGCGCCCGCAAAAGTTCCTGCTTTGTTGATTTGGCTTTCACGCGGTTCTCATCGTTCACTTTATTGATGAAAACGATATCCACCATTTCCATAATTCCTCTTTTGATGCCCTGCAACTCATCCCCACCTCCCGTAATTTTCAGAAAAAGGAAAACATCGGTAATTTCTGATACCAGTACTTCGCTCTGCCCGACGCCAACAGTTTCAATCAGTATCAAATCATAACCTGCAGCCTCGCATAGGATCATCGTTTCAAATGTGGTATTCGCAATTCCGCCAAGAAACCCGGAACTCGGAGAAGGCCTGATGAAAGCATTTTCAGATTTCGCGAGTTCTTCCATTCTTGTTTTATCGCCGAGAATAGATCCTTTATTTACTGCTGAACTGGGATCTATCGCAAGAACCGCCACTTTCTTACCTTCGGCAATAGCCATGAGTCCAAAATTCTCAATAAAGGTGGATTTTCCTGCACCCGGAATTCCGGTAATACCGATCCTGACTGAATTTCCTGAAAATGGCATCAGGAGTTCCAGGAGTTCTGAAGCTTTCGCCCGGTCTTCCGGACGTTTACTCTCAATTAAAGTAATTCCTTTGGCGAGAAAACGCAGCTGACCTTTTCGTATCCCTTCGGAAAGTTCCTGAACTGAATATTTCATTTGATCAAAAATACTAATTTAGAGGAAAGGAAAAAATCAGCGGTAGGTTTATAAAAAAGTTTATTTTTGAAAGAACTAATATTAATTCTAAGAATAAAGTTCATCATATGATTAAGAAAATAACCGCGGTTGCAGTTTTCGGACTGCTTTTGACTTCATGCGTACAGCGTGGAAAAGCTTTAAAGCCGGAAGAAATGTCGGACGGACTGAAAAGCGCCCAGGGAAAAACGATTTTCGAAAACAACTGCGGCAGATGTCACGATCTTCCTTCACCGAAAGATTATACGGATGAACAATGGATCGGCATTGTAAATGCAATGGCGCCGCGCTCCAAAATCACGAATGCCCAGGGAGAAATGGTGTATCTGTATCTTACTTCGCAGAATTAATACTCAAGTTTATACGATCCTGATTCCAAGGCCTGGTTCGTGGTTCGGAATCAGGATTCCGTCTTTTACTGAGCTTCCGGCTGCATAATCGTTTGCAATCAGGTTCGCACCGTCCAGATCTGCATAATCGCAAAGGGGCGCGATAGCAATTCCTGCTGAAATTCCTGTTGAACTTTCCGTCATACATCCAATCATGGTCCGGAAACCAAGCTTTTTTGCCTCTTTTATCAGTTCGAGAGCGGGTGTCAGTCCGCCACATTTCATCAATTTGATATTAACAGTTTTGTAGTGAGGCTGCAGTTTCTCCAGTGAATTAATATTCTGGCAGTCTTCATCCGCCATCCAGTTTACAGCGGAATTCCGTGAAAGATTCTCAAAATTTCCGGGCGGCAAAGGTTGCTCCACGTACAGCAATTTCTCTGCAAATAAGGTTGTCTCCAGTTGCAGACATTCTCCCTCAGAAAAGCCTGCATTAGCATCCAGCGCAATTTCTTTCCCGGTATTCAGAAGAGCCTGCACATGTTCTGGGCTGTAAGCATTGCATTTTACTTTAAATTTTTTCCAAGAACTCTTTTCAATCTTCAACACCTGTTCTTCTACAGGTGCAATAGAAATTGTAAAACTCGATTCAGGTAAATCATCTGGGATAAAACCATTGATTTCTGCAAAGGATCTATTTTCCAGCTTACCGAACAAATCCCAGTACGCGCAGTCCAGCGCTGAAAGTAAAAATGGATGCAGATTATGCGCGAGCAGTTTTTTAAAAAATTCCGGCGGAGATATGATCTGCTGACTTTCTAAAAAGGTTTTTATTTTTTGAAGAGAAACAATAAACTGCTCGAGATCAATACCATAATAAGTGATCTGAACGCATTCGCCATAACCTGTTTTTCCGGCATGTTCCAGCGTGACGACCAGCGCATCACGAAATTCAAAATTACCGTAGGAAATGGCAAAAGTTTCGCGCAGATGCAACCGAACTTTCCTCCATGTTAAATTCATAATAATTGTAACGAAATTTATAAAATACCGCAGGCAAAGCACCGCTAAATTTGGAATACCAAAATCATTTTATGAAAAAAGTTATTTTCAGCGCAATTGCTGCCGGATTATTTCTGGCCTCCTGCGCAAAGAGCAATGCTGTGACGGGACCAAAATATACCGCGTCCGAAAAACTCCTGCAGGGAAAAACGATTTATGAAAACTCCTGCAACAAATGCCATAAACTGATGGAACCTGAGAAACATGACGATGCGGGCTGGCTTGATACGATGAGCAGAATGGCTCCCCGTGCAAAACTCACCGACGATCAGCATCAAATGGTTTACGATTATCTGATTTCTGTTAACGGCCGTTAATTGTTAATCTACTGATCCCTAATTCAGGAATCCTTTTAGAATTTCTACAGCAGATTTCGGCAGGTTGGTTCCGGGACCAAAGATAAAATCGGCTCCGTTCTCCTGCAGAAAACTGTAATCCTGTTGCGGAATAACACCGCCAACAACGATGGTAATATCTTCGGCTCCGAGTTTTTTGAGTTCCTCGACAACCTGTGGAACCAGGGTTTTATGTCCGGCAGCCAAAGAAGAAATTCCGAGGATATGGACATCATTTTCCACTGCCTGTTTTGCTACTTCTTCAGGAGTCTGAAACAGCGGCGCAACATCCACATCGAAACCCATATCCGCGAATGCTGTAGCAACTACTTTTGCACCGCGGTCGTGTCCATCCTGCCCCATTTTTGCCACCATGATTCGCGGCCTTCTTCCTTCACGATTTTCGAAATCGCCGGCTAGAGCAAGCGCTTCATCAAAATACTTGTTTTTACTCGCATTCATCGCATAAACTCCTGAAATGGTTCTGATATCTGCTTTATAACGGCCAAATTCACTTTCCAGTGCATCCGAAATCTCACCTAAAGTCGCACGCCGTCTCGCTGCTTCTATGCTGAGCTCCAGCAAATTACGGTCACGGTTTTTCGCAGCTGATTTTATTTCGTTCAGAATTTCTTCAACTTTTGCAGAATCCCGTGTAGCTTTTAGTTTTTCCAGCCTTTCAATCTGGCTTCTTCTCACTTCGGAGTTATCGATATCCAGAATTTCAATTTCTGGCTGATCCAGCTTTGATCTGAACGAATTAACTCCGATAATAAACTCCTCGCTGCTGTCGATTTTCGCCTGTTTTCTTGCTGCTGCTTCTTCAATTCTCATTTTCGGAATTCCGGCTTCAATCGCTTTTGTCATTCCGCCTTCATTCTCCACTTCTTCAATATATTTCATCGCTTCAGAAATCATCTGCTGTGTCAGAGATTCAACCAAATGGCTTCCGCCCATAGGATCCACGACATCACAGATACCACTTTCCTGCTGAAGAATAATCTGGGTGTTTCTCGCAATTTTTGCAGAATAATCGGTAGGCAGCGCAATTGCTTCATCGAGCGCATTGGTGTGCAGCGACTGTGTACCGCCGAGAGCTGCGGAAAGCGCTTCAATTGCAGTGCGTGTAATATTATTGAACGGTTCCTGTTCGGTAAGGCTCCATCCGGAAGTCTGCGAATGCGTTCGCAGCGCCAGCGATTTCGGATTCTGCGGATTAAACTGCTTCAACTGATTGGCCCAGATATAACGTGCCGCGCGCATCTTTGCAATTTCCATAAAATGATTCATACCGATTGCCCAGAAAAAGGAAAGTCTAGGAGCAAAATCATCGACTTTCATCCCTGCCTGAATTCCGGTGCGCACATATTCCAGACCGTCTGCAAGAGTATAAGCCATTTCGAGGACGGGAGTTGCGCCGGCTTCCTGCATGTGATATCCGGAAATAGAAATAGAATTGAATTTCGGAATGTTCTGCGAAGTATATTCAAATATATCTGCGATGATTTTCATAGAAGGTTCCGGCGGATAGATGTAGGTATTTCTTACCATAAATTCCTTCAGAATGTCATTCTGAATGGTACCGGAAAGTTTTTCCTGTGGAACGCCCTGCTCCTCTGCTGCAACAATATAGAAAGCCAGAACCGGCAAAACGGCGCCGTTCATCGTCATTGAAACAGAAATTTCACCAAGCGGAATCTGATCAAACAGCACCTTCATATCTTCTACAGAATCAATAGCAACGCCGGCTTTTCCGACGTCGCCCACAACTCTTGGATGATCTGAATCGTACCCGCGGTGCGTAGCAAGATCAAAAGCTACCGAAAGACCTTTCTGCCCTGCCGCAAGATTTCTGCGGTAAAACGCGTTTGATTCTTCAGCAGTGGAAAACCCTGCATATTGCCGGATGGTCCACGGTTTTTGCACGTACATGGTGGAGTACGGACCGCGCAGGAACGGAGCAACACCCGCATTACCGTTGAAATCTGCGGAATCAGCTGTATCTTTTTCTGTATAAGAAGATTTCAATTCCAGACCATCCTTCTCAAAAAAGTAGGGCAGTTTACTCTCGAAATTAGCTGTAAAATCCGGGGTTTTATTTAGAATTTTTTGGCGCATGTCACAACAGTTTGTAATGAGTAAAGTTACGAATTTCCATAGTTTTCGAAGAGCATTAAGCAAAAAACCTCGCAGATCAGCCGCGAGGTTTTTCTTTTCTTAAAAAGTTCTTACTTTTTATACTTGATCGTACAGCCGATTGCTACAGTTGTCTTGATTTTGATTTCGTCGCCTTTCAGCAAACTGTTTACAGCATCCTGTACGTAATATTCTGAGACATCGTTCGCATCTTCGTAGTTATTGTCGATGGCACCGATGTATTTCACCATATTTTTGCCGTTTTCTTTCTGCAGAATATAGACATGAGGCGTTTTGGTTGCGCCATACTGCGGATGAATTTTCTGGCCTTCATCCATCAAATACGGAAAAGTAAACCCTTTTTCTTTCGCCCTTTGCTGCATATGTTCGAAACTGTCTTTTGGTTGTGCAGCTGGATCATTTGGCTGAATGGCAATAACCGGATAGCCCGAATTTTTGTATTTTTTGTCGAGTTCGATAATACGGTCCTGATATTTAACAGCATAAGGACAGGTATTGCACGTGAATATGACGATAAAACCTTTTGCTTTCTTGTAATCGCTCAGAGAGACCATTTTGCCGTCAACATTTTTCAGTTTGAAATCGGTTGCAGCATCGCCAATTTCGTACCCTTTGTTTTTTACAACTGATGTTTGAGCAGCAAGAAGTCCGATAGTTCCGAAAACAAACATCAATAACAGGAATTTGAAACTTTTCATATTTATTTTTTCAATTATAATTTAAAATGATTGGCAACTGCATCTTCCAGTTCATTCAGGTGCATTTCACCATTTTGAAAGTGAACTTTCGAACCGTTTCTGTAAAATACAGTCACCGGAATTTCCCCGCCCCAGTTTTCATCAAATTTCGGAATCCAGGTGTTCATTCTTTTGTTATCGTCGAGAATTACGACTTCTGCGGTGAGGTTTTTGTCCCGAATAAATTTACGTACTCTTTCAAGATCTTTTGAGCGGTCCAGTGAAACTAGCAGCATTTTAAAATCGGGATTACCGTTGTATTTTTCATTTACCTGCATAAAATCAGGAAGTTCGCGTAAACACGGCGCGCATGTGGTCGACCAGAAATTTACGACCACGAATGCAGCTTTTTCATCCAGAATTTTCTGCTGCAATTCCTCATATTTCAATAGGGGTATTTCTTTCTGCTGAGCAAAAGCGGCAATGCAGAGTAACAACAATATTGCGGTAAAGAAATTTTTCATGCTTTAATAAAGGTTCTTAAACTTAAACGAGAGATAGATTGCTTTAGTATTGTAAAGTTGGGCAGTTCTGCATTAAAAAACCTCACAAAAAGGTGTGAGGTCAGTTTATAAAGAGAAATGGAGTTATCTGCGCGGATCTCCATCACCGTCCGTTGCATTTCTTACATCCTGACGAACCTGTTGCGCGCCAGATTTAATATCGCTGCGCACTTTATCTGCTCCTTCTTTGATATCATCACGAACCTTGTCAGCTTCAGTTTTTACATCCTGCGCAGCCTGATGAACGCCGCTCCGTACATCCTGAGCAGCTTGTCTCGCATCAGATCTTACCTGATTTGCTCTCTCATCTACAACCATCCCGGCTCTCGTTGCAGTTCCAGGCTCACCGTTTACCGTAGTGGTTTCAGTTACTGTTACGGTATCTGTTATTACTGCTGTACTGTCATATACTACAGAATCTTCTACGATTACAGCATCAGTGTCGTGTGTCTGCTCAACTTTTTTGCAGGAAACCAGCGCCAACGCTACAGCACCTGCTACTAAAAATGTTTTTTTCATAATTTCTGGGTTTAGACAGCAAAGTTATCTCAAAGAAAAAACCCACACTTTATAAAGTATGGGCTTATAATTATAAGAATTCAGTTCTTATTTGGTGATATCTCCGTCACCGTCTGTAGCATCGCTAGCTGCATCCTGCACTTCGTTAGCACCATCCTGAATCGCATCTCCTGTTGCGTCAACTGCATTTTCAAGGGAGTTATCAACTGCGTTTACAGTAGAATCCGTAGTAATCGGCATTGAATCGTTATCAACGATGATAGCTGTTTGTGTAGTATCTACGTTAGAAACGTCAGTAGTTTCAGCTTTTTTACAAGATGTAAGAGCAACAGCTGCAACTGCACCAAGTACGAAAATTGTTTTTTTCATAATAAATTATTGTTTGGGTTTAAATTTCGGCAAATATACAAAATTATGTTAATCCCAATGTTTAATAATTTTCTTCTTCTCCTTTCATTTTTTCAGCATTTTCTGCCATGATTACCGCATCGATCATCTCCTGAATATCGCCATTCATATACGCATCCAGATTGTAGACGGATTTGTTTACACGGTGATCAGTAACTCTTCCCTGTGGATAGTTATAGGTCTTGATTTTTGCTGAACGGTCTCCTGTAGAAACCATGGTTTTTCTTTGCGCCGCAATATCGCCAACCACTTCCTGTAGTTTGATGTCATAAAGTTTTGCACGCAGCATTTCCATAGCTAGCTCGCGGTTTGCCAACTGAGAACGTGCCTGCTGACAAACAACCACAATACCTGAAGGTTTGTGTGTAAGCTGAACTTTTGTTTCTACTTTGTTTACATTCTGACCACCTGCTCCTCCGGAACGTGAAGTCTGCATTTCAATATCAGCAGGATTTATTTCCACATCAACTTCCTCGGCTTCAGGCAGAACAGCTACAGTAATGGCTGATGTATGCACACGACCCTGGGATTCGGTTTCCGGGACACGCTGCACGCGATGCACACCTGATTCAAATTTCATAATACCGTAAACCCCTTCCCCTTCAACTTTAAGAATCAGTTCTTTATAACCTTTTGCTGCTTCGTTTGAATCTGTAATTTCGTGTCTCCAGCCTTTATTTTTAAAATACATTGAGTACATTCTGTAAATGTCTTCCACAAAAATTGCAGCCTCATCACCGCCGGTTCCGGCACGAAGCTCCACGATAACATTTTTATCATCGGCAGGATCTTTCGGAATCAGCAGCACTTTCAGTTCCTCTTCAAATCCCGGAATTTTTTCCTGGGCATCCAGTTTTTCCATTTTTGCCAGATCAGCAAGTTCTTTATCGGAGCCATCCGCAATAATTTCATCCGATTCGGCGATGGTATCCAGCGCATTCTGATACTCATCATATACCTTCACAATTTTTCCGAGATCGCTGTACTCTTTATTGAGTTGCGAATATTTTTTCTGATCAGAAATGACGTCAGGCTGAATAATGAGGTCAGCAACTTCATTATATCGCTGCTTGATGGCCTGCAGTTTTGGAATTAAGGATTTAGACATACGGAAATTTGTGGTTGCAAAGATAAGCAAACAGCGTAAATGCAGGATAGAGCTTTTAATCGTGAATAATGTTCAAAAAAAATCCGCCGTGATGAAACGGCGGATTTAATATTTTTATGAAATAATTTTAATGATGTCCGTGGGAATCTCCATGCACATGCAGGAATGGTCCCTCTCCTTTCGGATTACTGTAAATAACCTCTGCGCCCTGCTCCGGAAGTGTCTTTCTCCTTACATCTTCAGGATCAAACGGTTTTGTTTTACCGAAATATTCACGCAAACCGGAGGTCAGCCACATCGGAATTACGACTAAGAAAAACATGAAAATACACCAGAATCCGATCAGAAACATGATGATGAAAAACACAAACCAAAGAAACTGATATCCCGGAAAAAATGAAGAAAGTACTGTAAGCATTCTTTTATTGATTTGAGGCAAAAATAAAGCTTTTTAACAAACTTTTAAAATTTTACTGCCTGATTTTTAATTTTAATGTGCAATTGACGCAAAAAAGTCGTTCCCCTTATCATCTGTAATGATAAAGGCCGGAAAATCCACCACCTCAATCTTACGCACTGCTTCCATTCCAAGCTCCTCAAAATCAACCACTTCTACGGATTTTATATTTTCTTTTGCGAGAAAAGCAGCCGGACCACCGATAGAACCCAGATAAAAACCACCGTGTTTCGCACAGGCATCTGTTACGTCCTGGCTTCGGTTACCTTTCGCAAGCATAATCATGCTTCCGCCATTGCTCTGAAATTCGTCCACATAAACATCCATTCTTCCCGCAGTTGTCGGGCCGAAACTTCCAGAAGGCATTCCTTCCGGTGTTTTTGCCGGACCTGCGTAATAAACCGGGTGATTTTTAAAATATTCCGGCATTGGTTTTCCTTCATTCAGCATTTCCTTGATTTTCGCATGAGCAATATCTCTCGCAACGATCAGTGTTCCGTTTAATTTTAATCTCGTTTTTATTGGATAGTTGGAAAGTTCAGCCAAAACTTCAGCCATTGGCCGGTTCAGATTTACAGAAACCGGTTCTTCCAGATGCGGAGGTGTATCAGGCAGAAATCTTTTAGGATTTACTTCCAGCTGTTCCAGAAATAATCCTTCTTTGGTGATTTTCGCTTTAATATTACGGTCTGCAGAACAGGAAACGCCCATTCCGACAGGACAGCTTGCAGCGTGACGCGGCAAACGTATTACGCGCACGTCATGCGTGAGATATTTCCCGCCAAACTGTGCTCCGATTGCCGATTCCTGGCAAATCTGCTGAATTTTTTTCTCCCATTCCAGATCGCGGAAAGCACGTCCGGTTTCATCGCCTGTTGTCGGAAGGTTATCGTAATATTTTGCTGACGCTTTTTTCACCGCAGCCATGGTTGCTTCTGCTGAAGTTCCGCCGATAACCAAAGCCAAATGATATGGAGGACAGGCCGCAGTTCCCAGGTCAAGAATGGAAGTTTTAATCCATTCTGTAAGGGATTTTTCATTCAGGAGAGATTTTGTTTTCTGGTAAAGGAAAGTTTTATTTGCAGATCCCCCGCCTTTCGTCAGAAAAAGAAATTCATAGTAGTCGCTTGGCGTGGAATAAATGTCGATTTGTGCCGGAAGATTGGATCCGGAATTCCTTTCCTCAAACATTGTCAACGGCAAAATCTGCGAATACCTCAGGTTTCTCTTCTGAAAAGTGTTGTAAATACCTTTGCTCAAATGCTCTGCATCATTTACTCCGGTATAAACATTCTCCCCTTTTTTCGCCATGACGATTGCAGTTCCGGTATCCTGACATGAAGGCAGTGCACCTTCAGCAGCTACTGCAGCATTCTGCAATAAATTGTAGGCAACAAAACGGTCGTTGTCTGTTGCTTCCGGATCTTCGATGATGTTCCTGAGACTTTGCAGGTGAGAGGAGCGCAACATGAAAGAAACGTCTTCCATTGCTTTTTCGGCCAGAAATTCCAGAGCTGCAGGATCTACAGTAAGAATTTCCCTGTCGCCCAGTTTTTCAACTTTTACAAAGTCGGAAGTAAGTTTTCTGTATGAGGTTTCATCTTTGGATAATGGAAACGGTTCTCCGTATTTGAACTGCATTTGCTTAATAATTTTTTAGAGGTGTAAATTTACGGAAATTCAGGTATGAAAAAAAGCGAAGCGGTATTCATTAGTACTTACAGTCGAATTCCGGTTTTCAGCATTTTAATGAGTAGATTTTTGAAAAACACCGGGTACCAGATAACCTTTCCCATTCTTTTCGACTTTATAGATCTTTCCTTCGTTCTGCGGCGACCAGCCTTCCTGCTTCGGATTTTCGGCATCAATAAAAGTCATCTCATAGTAATAGGCATCCTTAAGTTTCCCAAGATAATTCGCTTTCATCTGTAAAACATCGGGTCTGTCGTTTCCGTTAAATGATAAATGATTCCAGCCTAAAAACTGCAGATCGAAAATATTCTTCCACTTTTTATCGAACTGTTTCTGCGTGAGGCAACCGTCACATTCCATGTCCAGGCCGCCTAAATCACCATCGAGTTCTTTGAGCTGCGCAGAAAAATAGTCAGAACCGTCAATATCTCTGTCAAATTCCCTTTGTTCATAGGTAATATTTAACCATTCACTGATTTTTTTCGAATGATTATCTGCTTCTTCAGACAAAGATTTTAAGGTTCGGTCCATTTTCAAATCCGGATTAAAATCAATTTCTTCAATTTCCGTCTGCGGTAAAGTTGCAGTATCTCCTTCGGCTATAGATTTTACTGAATCATTAACTTGAAATGTTGTTTTCTTATCCTGTCTTAAATCAGGTTCTCTGTGTTTCATCCAGAACGAATAGGCTGCAACGGACAAAAGAATCGCTCCCAGGATAATCAGAATGACAGCAGCAGATTTCGATTTCCGCTGTGTTTTGCGGGAGTTGATTGGATCTTTCATGGTGTATTGGATTTGTTTTATTTCTGGAATATCTTATTAAATCTAAACAACAAAAAAGCGAAGAAAACATCTTCGCCTTTTTATTTCATCATTCGTCCCAAAAACTATTGTTTGTTTTTTGGAATATAAAGTTACGCAAAAAACCTGTCAAAATCTGTCAACCGGCAAACCAGGCCTGAAGTCGTTATTAGAGGATACTTTTGCTCCATTTTTATAGGATTTCAACAAATCTTCGAATTTTTTTATCATAATTTTATTCAGTACGGCAGGTTTATTCACGCGCACATTATTCATCCACTGGAAAATCCACCCGACCAGTTCTCGATTGATTCCGCAATGCATTTTCATCACGATATTTCCATTCTTTTTCTTCTGAAATTTCTGCGAAGTGTGCCAGTGCTGATTCCGAACGAAATTGCCTGTGTTTTCGGAGAACTCCAGTTCTACCCGATACAGTTTCTCGTTCATGTTTTCCGTTATGCCAAAACGCTTGTTCATTTCTTTTTCCAGAATTTTAAGCAGCTCATCGTTGTCGAACATCATATTGGAAACTTTGTAGCACTTTATCTGCTCTACTGCGATTACAACCAGTTTTTCGGTATTTTTAATGAAACCGCAAATATGCACCACACCGCGGTGATACAACAGCTGCAGCGGCAATAAAGTATCCGGAAACTGCACTTCATGGGAAATTGAGGTATAATCGCCAACGATCTCTTTTATTTCCAGTTCGCGTTTGTTTTGAATGCACCAGATCATATCTTCCAGAACAACGCTGTAACTCTCCAAATCTGAAACTTCGTAAAAATGACTGCCACGAATTTGCTGCCCTGCAACCGTAATAAAGTTTTCGAAGCGGCTTTTGCTGTATGAAAAATAGAAAAGATTTTCAATTTTCCTGAAAGACTCCTTTCTTGCATCGACCAGTGACTGCGGAAGAAAATTGCGGAACAGCAGGTAGCTGTTGATATCAAATTCTGTAAGTGAATTCCTGCTTTTTGAGAATTCGATCTTCCAGGTTTTCTTATTTTTTTCGCCTTCCGTTACAACGAGACGCTCATCGTCCGTCAGCAGCGAAGTTTCGAGATCTTTCAGATCACGGTAAAAAGTTCTTTCAGAAACGGCAATATCATTTTTTGCGGCCCATGCCTTCATCATGTCCACAGTGAGAGGCCCGCGTTTCAGCCTCGAATAAATTTTGAACAGGCGCTCCGATTTATCTGACATCTGCCGTATTTTACATAAAGTTAATAATTTCCTAAATTAATGTACCTTATGGGATAATTTTTTTTTAATGAAATACAGAACTGAACAAGATACGATGGGAACAGTACAGGTTCCGGCAGAAAAATTCTGGGGTGCACAAACCGAAAGATCGCGGAATAACTTCAAAATTGGTCCGGAAGCAAGCATGCCGCATGAAATTATTGAGGCGTTTGCCATTCTGAAAAAAGCAGCGGCCTTCACCAATGCGGAATTGGGAATTCTGCAGGCTGACAAGCGCGATATGATTGCTGAAGTTTGTGATGAAATTCTGGATGGAAAACTGTACGATCAGTTTCCGCTGGTGATCTGGCAAACCGGGAGCGGCACGCAGAGTAATATGAACATCAATGAAGTGATTTCAAATAAGGCACTTGTAAATTCGGGCGGAAATCTCGGAGATAAATCTCCGGTTCATCCCAATGATGACGTCAATAAATCGCAAAGTTCCAACGATACCTTTCCTACAGCGATGCATATCGCAGCCTACCAAAAACTCATCACGCAAACCATCCCTGCAGTTGAAAAACTGCGCGATACGCTGCAGCAAAAATCGGAAAAGTTCCAAAAAACTGTGAAAATCGGACGAACGCATCTAATGGATGCGACACCGCTCACGCTAGGCCAGGAATTTTCAGGATACGTGGCGCAACTGAATTTTTCACTGAAGGCAATCAAAAATACCTTACCTCATCTTTCGGAATTAGCACTTGGCGGAACTGCAGTGGGAACCGGCCTCAACGCACCTGCAGGTTATGATGTGAAAGCGGCCGAATATATTGCAGAATTTACGGGACTTCCCTTTGTAACTGCCCAGAATAAGTTTGAAGCGCTTGCCGCTCACGATGCAATTGTGGAATCTCACGGCGCGCTGAAACAACTGGCCGTTTGCCTTTATAAAATTGCCCAGGACATCAGATTCCTTGCTTCCGGACCGCGATCCGGGATTGGAGAAATTTTTATTCCTGAAAATGAGCCCGGCTCTTCCATTATGCCCGGAAAGGTCAATCCGACGCAAAATGAGGCACTTACGATGGTTTGTGCACAGGTTCTGGGAAATGACTCCACGATTTCTTTCGCGGGAACGCAGGGAAATTTTGAACTGAACGTCTTCAAACCGGTGATGGCGTACAATTTTCTGCAATCGGCACAGCTGCTTGCTGATGCGTGTATTTCTTTCAACGATCACTGCGCTGCAGGAATCGAAGCCAATGAAACCCGCATTAAAGAACTTCTGGAAAAATCGCTGATGCTGGTTACAGCCCTGAATCCGCATATCGGCTATGAAAATGCTGCAAAAATTGCCAAAACGGCTCATCAAAACGCAACTACCCTGCGCGAAGAAGCTATAAATCTGGGATTACTTACCGCAGAGCAGTTTGATGAATGGGTAAAACCGGAAGATATGGTATAACTGTTTTTTCAGATCGAAACCTGCTCTGCGAAATAATTTTCGAGTTCCTTCAAAGTTTCCGGGCTGGTCTTAATATCACGAATAACGACGCCTTTGTTGAGCACGACAATACGGTTGCAGACTTCGGTGGTGTGAGATAAATCGTGGCTGGAAATCAGAAAAGTTACGCGTGCATCCTGTGACCAGACGCGGATCAGATTTTTTAGTTTGATCTGCGTGGAAGGATCGAGGTTCGCAAAAGGCTCATCCAGCACGATAATCTCCGGATTTCCGATTAATGCGCCCACAATTCCTACTTTTTTCTGGTTTCCTTTGGAAAGATCGCGGATGTACTTGCCTGCGTTCAGAATTTCACCGTTAAACAGATCGTTAAACTGTTTCAGAAACTCATCAACAGAAGCTTTGTTCTGTCCGCGAAGTTCTCCCAGAAAATAAAAATATTCTTCCGGTGTCAGATAGCCAATCAGGAACGTATCATCGATGAAGGCCGAAACTTTATTTTTCCACGCTTCAGATTCATGAACTTTAATGTCCTCAATTGCTATAAATCCGGTTGTTGGCTGAATTAAATCCAGCAGACAACTGAACAATGTTGTTTTGCCGGCACCATTATTCCCGACAAGTCCAAATGTTTCTCCTTTCGGAATTTCAAGGTGCTCAATTTCGAGCACTTTTGCATTTCCGTAAACCTTCGAAATATTATGTATGTTAATCATGCGATGTTATTTATTTTTATCCTTCTTTAAATGCTGCGATCGTAGAATATTTTTCAGTTTTATAGATTCTTACAATCATATCAAAGATCCTGTCGCGAAGCAGAAAACCAATCAGACCTAAAATTCCGAGTACAACAACCGCCGGCATAAGTCCTGCGAAATATTCCACTGCACCAAAAACAGCCATTGGAATCAGCATTTGCGGAATCATAATCAGCAGAATTTTTAAATTGAAATTGTTCTGACCACTTGTAAATCCTTTTGAAGCAGAGTTCAGGTCAATCGGTTTTTTATTGTAAGCTCCCGCAAGTAAAGTCAGGTAGGAATTCACACCCAGATTATACAGTCCGGCCGCGAATATGGTGAAGTAATATTCCCAGCTGATCAATGCATAACCAACAGCCAGGATCATAGAAATCGCAATTCCCATGACGAACAGCATCCATTTGGCTTTCAGGAATTCTTTATAAGGAACATTCTGCGTCATCATCAAAGGATAATAAGAAGAATCCCACGCCGGAACGCGTTGCCCGAACATCAGATTGAAACCACCCGTTACAAAAATTCCCATAAAAATCATCATGAAACTGTTGTCATATCCATTGGAATAAACCAAAAGTCCGTAAAACAGAAACAGAAATCCCCCGATAAACGCACTTCGCGCTGCTTTGCTTCGCTTAATCATCCGGATATCGTTGTTGATGAAAGTTCCCATGGTTCCGTAACGGTTAAGGAAAGCGATATTCTCGGTTTTGCCGACAGATTTTTTCATTTCCAGTCCTTTATCCAGATACAGATTCGTGCGGATGAACCGGAAAGTTAAATATCCAAGAACTACGACAGCCGCTACAAACAGCAGGGAAAGCAGCGGATTATTATACAGCGCGAACATCACCTGTTCCGAAACAGCGACCAGATCAATAATTTTAAAATAATGCAGCGCCGCAACAGCAGCCAGAACTGCAACAACCGGATACAGAACAGAATTTTTCTTGTTGATGAAGGTATTGATGAACGTATTCGCAATCAGCATCGCTGTGCTTCCCGCAAAAACAGAAAGGATTCCAACAGAGGAAAAGCCTTTGTCTATCAGCAATAAAACGGTAAACGGAATCATAAAAAGCAGAAAACTCCACGTAAAGAAGGAGGCCATGATTTTGGCCAGCGTTAAGCCTGCAAGCTGAGATTTCGAAACTTTGAGCGTGAGAAACGGCTTGATATTTTCAGCCGGAAGCTGCTGCATAAAATACTTCAGCAGCAAGTCGATCAGCCAGTAAAAAAGGAAATATCCGGCAAACAGTTTAAATGGATTAACCTCCTCTTCTTTCGCGCCAAAATACAGCAGAAGAGCACCCCCAAAAAATACCGCAGCCATGTACGCATAAATGAAAAACATACCAATTTTCATCGCCAGACTTTCGCCAAATGATTTGCTTCGGAGAAAATTCTTGATTTCGAGCTGCAGAAATTTTAATAACATTTTGAGGGAGTTTATGATACGGTGAAAGATAAAAAATATTTAGCGGTTAAACGGAAGATCCCGGCCGGTTTTCATGTCAACGGGAGTTAATTTATACCCGAGTTTCATCAGTTGCGAAATCAAACCGGAATTATACTGCAAATGCATGCTTCCCACAGAAATAAAAGCATTCTGTTCATCAATAATTCCCGGAATCTGCTTTATCCAGTTTTCATTTCTGTCTTTCAGCAGTGTTTTATGGTATTTTGTCATCACGCTTCGGTTCAGGAAATAATTGAACTGCTGATCGTAATACTTTTGGATGGAATTGGCCGGATCATCTTTCACGATGGTATTTCCGAGTTCATTTACCATCTGGTTCAGCGATTTTTTCGCAAGAAATGCAGTAATTCCACCGGATTGTGCTTGATTAACGGTTTCCATCTGCTGGTCTCCGGTTTCCAGATAAATTATTTTCTTCGATTGCGAAACAGCGATTTTTTTCAGCGCGATTTCAATGTTCTCACCTTTTGATGAAGGATGATTCGAAACTGTATTATAAATAGAAATCATGGCGACAAGTCCCATCGGCGTTCGCTTCAGCGCATTGCGTCCCAGGTATTTCACTACTTTTTCCCTTTGTTCTTGCGTCAGCAGTTTTTTCAGTTCTTCGTTTTCGGGAAGCGATTCCACGGCTTTTTTCTGTTTTTTAAGATCATCCTGATCGAGTTCAAAAACAACGGTTTCTGCTTCGGACATTTTTTGTGAAATGATCGGAAAACTTTCTAAATAATGGTCCGTCAACAGATGATTGGTTCCGTTCAGATAGGAAACATGAGAATTTTTCGGATTCTCAATGCGCCAAAGAAAAGTATTCTGAGCGTACGAAAATAATCCTGAACTCAGTACCGTGCAAAGAAGCAAAAGTTTTGTTTTCATTTCAAAAAGACATTTGAATTAATAAATATGACGGACATTTTCTGATTCGTTGAATTAGAATCAGCCAAATGACAGACAAGGATAACAAAATTGATCAATCCTGTACAGGATAAGTATGCAGGAAATAACGGTTTGTTACAAAAAATTATTTCATCAGTTCTGCAGCCTGCTTCAGTGCGGCATCCGTAATTTCGGAACCGGATAGAAGCTGTGCGATTTCCTGAAGTTTTTCACCGGATTGCAGCGGAATAATATCAGACTGTGTTTTACCTGCAATCTCCGACTTCACGACTTTGTAATTGTTGTCGCCTTTTGCAGCAACCTGCGCAAGGTGCGTAATGACAATCAGCTGCAGATCAGCGGACATTTCGCGCATCACTTTTCCCATTTCATCCGCCACTTTCCCGGAAACGCCTGTATCGATTTCGTCGAGAATCAGTGTCGGAAACTCTGAATTTTCAGCCATAATTTTTTTTACGGCAAGCATGACGCGGGATCTTTCACCACCTGAAACAGCAGTTTTGATCGGTTTCAGCGGAAAACCTGTATTGGCCTGAAACAGCAGTTCCACCTGATCTTTACCGTAAGAATTAAACTGCGCATCGGATTTCAGCTCCACTTCAGTTTTTGCTTTTTCGAGACCGAGTTTTTTTAGCAGTCGCTCCATTTCCTTTTTGAAAATGACTGCTGATTTGGAACGGTTTTTCGAAAGCACGCCACTGCTGTCAGAAAGATTTTTTTCCAGTTTTTGGATTTCCTGCTCCGTAAAAGCGATATGTTCTTCAATCTGCGCAAAACCGGTCTGTTCACCGGAAAGCCGGTCGCGAATTTCGATCAGTTCTTCAACCGTAGAAACATGATGTTTCAGAAAAAGCGCATTGATTCTGTTTAGCTGCTCATTCAGTTGCTGCTGCAGCGCAGGATCTGTTTCAATGAGTTCCGCACGGTTCTGCATTTCGAAAACCATGTCTTTCAGTTCCACGAAATTTTCTTCGAAACGCTGCTCCAGTTCTGTAAACTGATGCGAAAGTTCGGCTGTCTTAGAAAGTTTAGACCGTACATCATTTAAACTGTCGAGTATTCCGATTTCTTCGGCATCAAACCTTTCGAGAATCTGTGCAAGATTTTCGGAAATATTGCCCGCATTTTCATGTGTGCGCAGTCTTTCCTGAATTTCTTCAAGATCAACTGAATCGAGATCAGCATCTTCAAGTTCGGTAAGGATAAAATTACGGTAGTCTGAATCTTTCTGCCCCTGCTCCAGTTTGAGCCGCAGTTCTGCAAGGCTGTTTTTCTTTTTCGTATAATCGGAATAACTTTCCTGATAATCTTTGATCAGCTTCTTGTTTTCGCCAAGGTTATCGATAATGCCGAATTGGAATTCAGTGGAAAATAAGTTCGCCGTTTCGAACTGTGAATGGATATCGATGAGTTGTTCAGAAAGCAAACGCAGAATTTCCAGCGTGACTGGAACATCATTCACAAATGCCCTGGATTTTCCGCTCGGAAGAATCTCCCGCCGAATGAAAGTGACCGGTTCAAAATCGAGATCGTTTTCTTCAAAAAAACTCCGAAGTTTTTCGGAAAGTGAGAATTCCGCTTCGACCATGCTTTTCACGGTAGGATCACCCACATTTTTGATATCGGCTCTTTCTCCAAGAATCAGCCGCAATGCACCCAGAATGATGGATTTACCCGCACCTGTTTCTCCGGTAATAACCTGTAAACCGGCATTAAAATTTACTTCAAGTGAAGAAATAAGTGCGAAATTCTGAATTTTTAGAGATAAAAGCATGGGGAAAACTGCAGATTTATTCCGCGGCAAAAGTAAGACTAATTTCCCTCTTGCTCAAATATCGGAACGTTTAGCTGCGTTTCCTTAACGCCATTTGCTCCATTTGCTGTCGATATTTTTGGGCGACAGAACTGTCATAAGGTTTTTTAAATCGTTCAGATTAACACCGCCGTTATTCGTGCTGTCGAAAACGCTGTAAATCTCTGCAACTTTCGCATCCAGAAAAATATTAACCGGATAATTCATCTGGAAAGTGTTCTCATATTTCTGAAGCTGCATCAATGCTGCTGCAATACTTTTTTTACCCTGAGACTGATCCTGATTGCTAAGCTGATCCAAACCTGCACGATGATACGTATAAGATGCTGCACGAAGCGTATTGGTGTTCGGATTCATTAAGCCGTCGATCAGTGCGCCACGCGTTCTCGGCCCTTCAACAACAGCCCAGCCGTCGAAACCACGGTTCATTGCATTCTGGGAAATCGCCTGCGCTTTCGTGAAATACTGCTGTCCGCTCATCGACTGAAAGCTGTCTGCATCGTAACCCAAAATGATATACACATAATAACTTACCAGATCGGAAAGATTTTTTCCAGAAAACTGTCTTTCATTGAATACGAGGTTTTCATTTTCCAGATATTCAAAACTGACTTTCTGATCATTGATATTCAGGAGCGGGGACTCATAGCTAGAATTATAAACGGGGCGAACCGACTGAATCAAAAGTGATCCGATATACTTATTACCTTCTCTTCCGTTGAGGACAAAGGCAAAATTGCATTTGATTTTCTCGTGATTCTGAAGTTTTTTGCCGGTCCAGCTTGTATTATTGATGAAATCACGAAGGTTTTTTTCAAGATTTTTATAAACCTGCTGATTACTTCCGGCGAGCTGATCTGCATTAACTGTCACATTTGCAAACAGTTCCTGTGAAAAAGCAGAGGTTCCGGTGATAAAAAGAATTATAAGGATAAAATATTTTTTCATGCTGTAATGTTGGATTTAGAAACGGAAAAATAGTTAAAATATTTTGAGAACCGTTTGTTTTTGAGGATTTTGCGCCACTGTTTATGCGTTCATTTTCATTCTTTCTTCTGCGAAATTCAGAATATCTGCAGCAACTTCAGTCTTTGATTTCAAATCGAACGTGCGGATTTCGTCATTTGTGAGAATTTTGATCCGGTTGGTGTCATTTTTAAAACCTGCACCTTCGTCGCGCAGTGAATTCAAAACGATCATATCGAGGTTTTTTTTCCGGAGTTTTCCCTGTGCATTTTCTTCTTCATTCTGTGTTTCTAGTGCAAAGCCTACCAGAAACTGCTGTTTTTTCTGATCGCCCATCGATTTCAGGATGTCCGGATTTTTAACGAGTTCAATGACAAGATCATCGTCATTTTTCTTTATTTTTTCTGATGCGACAGTTTTCGGCGCATAATCGGCAACTGCTGCACTTGCAATAGCGATATCGACCTGATCGTAAAATTCGAAAACTTTCGCATACATTTCTTTGGCAGACGTAACTCTGTGCAACCGGATGCTTTCATTTTTCGTCTTTTCTGCGGAAGGACCGGAAATCAAAATCACTTTCGCTCCGCGCGCAGCGGCTTCTTCAGCAATCGCGAATCCCATTTTTCCGGAAGAATGGTTTCCAATAAAACGAACCGGATCGATTGCTTCATAAGTTGGTCCCGCAGTTATTAACACCGTTTTTCCTTCCAGATTTTTAGCTCTGTACCCGTTTTCAAAATTCTGTTCCAAATAAGAAACGATGGTTTCAGGTTCCGCCATTCTTCCCTGGCCGAAAAGACCGCTTGCGAGTTCTCCTTCTTCCGCAGGAATCACGGTATGCCCAAAATCTTCTGCCATCTCCAGATTCTGTCTTGTGGAAGGATGTGCATACATATCGAGATCCATTGCCGGAGCAATAAACACCGGACATTTTGCAGACATATATGTTGCTATCACGAAATTGTCGCAGATTCCGTGAATCATCTTTGCCAAAGTATTCGCAGTGCAGGGCGCCACCAAAAGTAAATCTGCCCAAAGTGCAAGTTCCACATGACTGTTCCAGAGTCCGTTATCGCTATAAAAATCAGAATACACCGGATTTTTAGAAAGTGTAGACAAAGTAAGTTTCGAAACAAAATTTTCTGCATCGGGTGTCATAATCACCTGAACTTCCGCACCTTTCTTAATCAGATCGCGTACAAGACTGTTGATTTTATAGGCAGCAATTCCGCCGGTAACGGCTATTAAGATCTTTTTGTTTTCTAAACTCATTTCTTTTCTTTGGCTTATGCGAAATTAGGCATTTAATAAAAAACCACATAAGCAAAACTTATGTGGCTGTATTTTTCAGGAAGCGCAGATTAATCTCTGTCTTCTGTTTTTCTGTGATAAATGCTGTCGTCCAGCCATTCCTTAATCGCGATCGAAGTCGGCTTCGGAAGCTTTTCATAATGCTTGGAGATTTCGATCTGCTCTCTGTTTTCGAAAACTTCTTCCAGCGTTGCGTTGTGAACAGCAAATTCGTCCAGTTTACCGTGAAGTTCTGTACGGATTTCAGCGTTGATCTGCTCTGCTCTTTTACCCATAATTACAATAGCTTCGTAGATAGAACCAACTTTCTCTTCGATTCTGTCTCTGTCGTATGTAATGGTATTTAGTTCTGCTTTTATTTCTGGTGCGGTCATTATCAACTGATTTACAATTTAAAAAGTGGGCAAATTTACGAATTTTATTTTTGTATCGGAATTGATACTGCAGGCGGCGGCGTTACGACAACTGCGCTGTCTATCTGGCTTTGTCTCTGCGAACGTTCTGCAGCCTCACCTTCTCTGATTTTTGCCTGATCAGCAAGTCTCTGTTGCCTTGCTTCCAGTTCTGCACGCCGTGCTTCAGTCTGTGCTCTCACCTGTGCAAAATTCTTGTCTTCTGCATGTAGGTCTTCACGCATTTTTGCGGCATCTTTGGCGAAATCTGTTCCCGGAAGTTCTTTTTCCACAAATTTGGAATAAGCAATTGCATTGTCAATTCTTTCCTGCTTCAGATCATAAATAGAATGCTTCGCAAGTTCGAATCTCGACCTCATTATATAGTCGTAAATATTCGGTCTTAGTTTGGTTGCTGGGAAATCGTCTAGTACATTTTCAAGCGCCACGTTTGCTGCTTTGTAATCGCCCATTTTATAATACTGTCTCGCATTTTCGTAGGCTTTAAACTCCTGCTTGTACGAAAGTTCGTCGATCATCTGACCGATATTTTTGGAGCGCTCGGATTCCGGATATTCATTCAGGAAATTCTGCAGTTCTGTGATTGCCAGATCGGTGCTGGACTGATCCAGATTGTAATCCATCGAACCGTTATAATAACAGATAGCTGACATATATGCAGCTTCTTCTTTTCGGGGATCCTGTGGAAATGTTACTGAGAAATTTTTGAACTGGTGGCCTGCAAGTTTGTAATTCTTGTCATAATAATTCGCGTAAGCAGAATTGAAAACAACATTGGCAGCATCATCAGTTCCCGCAACTAGGTTGGTAAGCCTTTCATAAAGCTGAATGGCATTTGCCCACTTCTTTTTGGCAAACTGGTCGTTCGCGGCCTGCAGGATAAAATCTTTGTCGGCACTCTTCATCGCCTTGTCCATCTGGCTGTTGCAACCAACGATAAATGCAGACGCAAAAATGATCAGAAAATATTTTTTCATAAATATAAGAGGATTGGGAAGCTAATGAATTGTTCCGCAATCAGTTTGCAAAAATATGATTTTTTTGAGAACGTGCTATTTTTTAACGGTATTTAACGGCACAAATCAAAGCTGATCGCCGGTGTAACCAAGCATAGCAAAGATGGAGAACAACATGTTCGCGCGTACTTTTTTCTCGGCTTCAGTCATATACTGTTCTTCGTCGTCGCTTTTTACGTACATCCCGATGAAATTCGGATTACGGATGGTGAACAATGTCGTTCCCATGATAATGCTGAGAATATCCTCAGGTTTCGGCGCGAAAGTAAAAAGTCCGGATGCTACCCCTTTTTTTACCGCATCATCAATTCGCGAGACGGTCAGTTCATAAAATTCAGACATTTCTGATTTCAAATGCTCCGTAAACCTTAATTCCTGCGTTACAAACCCGTGAAAATAACGGTATTTAAAAAGCTGCGAAACGATGTATTTCACAATTTCCTTCAGCTGCATGTCCGGTTTGCCTTCTTTGATCGTTTCCGCAAATTCGGCGAAATGCTCTCTGGTTTTTTGCACCCGGAAATGGTACAGGTGCGACATCATCTTCTCCTTGGAACCAAAATAATACGAAATCATCGCTACATTGATGTTCGCTTTGGTAGAAATATCGCGTACTGATGTTCCTTCAAAACCTTTTTTTGCAATCAGTTCTTCCGCAACGTTCAGGATGTGAATTTGTTTTTCAGTAAAGTTGTTTGCCATCTATTGTGTATTGGACGTTAAAATTAACAATAATTAACAGATTAAACAAATGTTTTAAACATTTAACGAAACCGGCAGAAACCATGGAAATTCTAAACTTTATATTTATATTTGATTATGCAGCTCTTTGATTTTCATCATCATAGAAAAAATTCTTCCGGCATCTACAATCTCGAACTGTATGGTGAGGCACCGAAAACCACCTTTTCCGCAGGAATTCATCCGGCAGAGGTAACTGAAAATCATGCCAGTCAGCTTGAATGGCTTTATAAAATAAGCAACAGTAAAAACTGTGTGGCAATTGGTGAATGCGGGCTGGACGGAATTGTACAAACCGATTACACCCTTCAAAAGGAAATTTTCCGGGAACAGATTTTATGGGCAGAAAAAATCAAAAAACCGGTGATCATACATTGCGTACGGAAATTTCAGGATCTTCCCGAATTCAGAAAAATTAGTGAAATCCCAATGATTGTTCACGGATTCAACAAGAACAATGAAGTCGCAAAACAGTTGTTGAACATGGGCTTTTACCTGAGTTTTGGAAAAGCGCTGCTATACAGCTTATCTTTGCAGCAGTGTTTCAAAGAAATTTCGGCTGACAGATTTTTTCTGGAGACCGACAATGCAGATTTCGAAATTGCAGACCTCTACCAGAAAGCTGCGGAAATCCGGAACTGCAGCACTGACGAAATAAATTTGCAGATTAAATCCAATTTTCAAAAGATTACCCAATTATAAGAGATGAGCAAAAAATGGCTGGAAAGAACCGAATTACTGATTAAAGAAGACGGACTGGAAAAACTGCGGGAAGCGAATGTTCTGGTGGTCGGTTTAGGCGGCGTAGGATCTTTTGCTGCAGAATTTCTGGCAAGAGCCGGGATCGGAAATATGACGATTGTGGACGGCGATACGGTAGATATAACCAACATCAACCGACAGCTTCCGGCACTGCATTCAACGGTTGGGAAAACCAAAGCAGAAATTGTTGCCCAAAGACTTTATGACATCAATCCGGAAATCAGGCTCACTGTAAAAACGGAATTTCTGAATCCGGAACAGATGGCTGAAGTTCTCGACGGAGAAAAATTCAATTATGTTCTTGACTGTATCGACAGTGTTTCCCCAAAACTTTCCCTGATTAAAGAAGCGCGGCGCAGGAAGATCAAAATCGTTTCCGCGATGGGTGCAGGAGGAAAAACCGATCCTTCCAAAATTCTCGTGCGCGACATCAGCAAAACCAACAACTGCTATCTTGCAAAACAGGTTAGAAAAAGACTTAAGAAAGAAAGTGATATCCAGAAAGGCGTGCGTTGTGTTTTCAGCACCGAAATTCAGGACGAAAACAGTTTGCGGCTTACAGACGGCACCAATTTCAAGCGCTCTTTTTACGGCACCATCAGTTTTATTCCCGCAGCGTTCGGGTTATACGCTGCTGCAGAAGTTATTAATTACCTCACCAAAAAAAATGAGTGATCAAAAACTTCCGCGCAAAGAAAAACTGAAATCAAAAACGGAAATCGACCTGCTTTTTGCGAAAGGAAAATGGTACAGCTCGAATCAGCTTCGTGTGAAGGTTCTGGATTTAAGTAAGGAAGCACCGGAATTTAAAACGGAACTGCCAAAAACAGGATTTTCTGTTTCCAAAAAATTATTTAAAAAAGCAGTGGACAGAAATCGCATCAAAAGGCTTTTACGCGAAGCTTACAGGCATCATAAACCGCTCTTTCGTGAAAAATTCGGAGAAAAAACGCTCGCCATGATTTTCTGGACTTCCGCAGAATTACCAAAAAGTTTTCAGGAAGTGGAAAAGCATTTCCTAACCCTCTGCAATTCAAAAAAATAGCAGATTTTCGTTTTGCATAATATTTGCTAATTTGGCTTCAACACAATTTGATATTAATAAACTATGTTAGACAATATTCCAATGCTTCCGTATGTGCTCAGCGCATTTATCGGAATCGGACTTGCCGCAGCTTCAGGCTTCAGGGTTTTCTTGCCAATGTTTGCCGTGAGCCTTGCATCATATATGGGATGGATCCCGATGAGCGACAGTTTTGAATGGCTTGCCGGTCTGCCAACACTCATAACGACCGGAATTGCGACAGTGGTGGAAATTTTAGCCTATTACATTCCGTACGTCGATCATCTTCTCGACACAATTTCTGTACCACTTGCTACAGTTGCAGGTTCGGTGCTGTTTGCGAGCCAGTTTGCAGATCTGGGAACATTTCCGCAGTGGGCGCTTGCACTTATTGCCGGTGGCGGAACAGCTGCAGCAATCAGTTCGGGATTTGCGGGAACGCGCGCTGCATCCACCGCAACAACGGGCGGACTCGGAAATTCCGTCGTTGCAACAACCGAAACTGCAGGAGCCGGAATTATGTCTGTACTGGCAATGGCTGCGCCGATTCTTGCGGCAATTGCAGCAGTAATCCTCGTTATTGTGGTAATCGTTTTAGGAAGAAAAATCTGGTCCAGGTTCAGACGGTTCAATTCGGATAAACCGGTCAAAACCATTGATGTGGAAGCTGTAGAACACAGAAAAATCGAATAAGCTGCACAGAAAAAATTCTATAAAAAATCCCCGGCAATGATGTCGGGGATTATATTTTAACGTTCGTTCATCAGTTTCAGGCATTTCCGCCAAACTGATTACCTGACCGCAGTTCTTTTACTTCTGCAATTTTCTGTTCGAAATATTCTTTCTTTTCCGGATACTTTTCAATGAGTATCTGATAGCCGCGAATTGCCTTTGCATACAGTTTCTGTTCGGCATAAATACCGGCAAGCGTTTCAGTCATCAGATGCGAGATGTCTCCTTTTTTCTCTCTTACAACGAAAGTACTTTCATCTTTCAGCTGCGAAATTTTAGGCTCATTTTCGATGAATTTTTCAATGGCCTGATCCTTTACCGCAGAAACTTCAGGCTCAGTCTGCTCAACAGTAAGCTGCTGTTCCGTGTGAATTTCAGGATCAGTAGCTGTTTCCGAAAACTGAACGGTATTACGGTCGATTTTCAGCCAGCTTTGCCAAGTGGTGATGAACTTCGGAATATTGCTCGGCTTTTCCTGAACTACCTCATTTTCTTTCGCAACAGGCTCTGCAATAACTTCTTCGTTGGCGTCCGCCGGAACATCAGCTTCCGGTTCCTGATTCTGATTCTGCGGCAAATCATCAACCTGGTCTTCGTGTTTTACAGGAGTTTCAGGATTATTAGAAGGTTCTTTCTCGCTGACCGCATCTGTTTTTTGCTCAGAAATTTTCGCTTCATTGGAAACAGTTTCTGCAGGTTGGGATGATTTTTCTGTGAGAAGTGCGTCCGGTTTTTGCTGTGGAATACTCATTGGCTTCCATCCCGAATTTTTTTTCTGGGTATGCGTTGCTTCCGGTTCTTTTTCAACCTGCTCTGAAACTTTTTCTTCAACAGAATCTGTTTCTGCTTTGGATGCCGTTTCCCGTACCTTTTCAGCCTGATTCTCTTTTACGGTTTTTTCGACCGGTTTTTCGTCGGCATCATGATTTTCCTGAAAATTAACTTCACCGTTGTGCGGAGGATCCTTTTCAGCTACCGTTTCGGTTTTTTTCGCTTTCTTTTCCTGAATTTTTCTTTCCACTTCTTCAATCAGCTTCTTCATTTCCAGTTCGTGTCTGCTCAATTCAGGCTGTGCAGTCCGTGGCTCCTGTTGCTCTGTAATATCTTGAGCGGATTTGGAAGGCCTGACCTGGACTTCAGGCATAAATGCGCCTACATCTCCATAACTCACCTGGCTGTCCGATTCCGGCTCCGGATTTTCCGTAGAAACTTTTTCCGGTTTTTGTTTTGATTCTGTGACGATATTTTCCTGAACATCCTTTTCAGCCAGTAATTCCTTTTCTTCCGTGACTTCCGGAATTTCCTCGGATGCAGGAGTCTGTTGCTGTTTTGCACCGTCCCGAACGAGATTCACAGCTTCGCCTTCCTCTGCAATTCGTTCGATTTCAGACTTCTGGGCAGTTTCGAATTCGCCGGTGCTTCCTGTTACTGTTTTCTCTGCTTCCTTCAGTACTTCTTCCTTCTTTTCTACATTTTCAAGCACTTCTATATCATCCGCAGTCGGCTGTTCAGCACTTTGAACAGGCTTCTCCGTAACGAGCTTCCCTGCCTCTTTCGTCATTTCGATATCGATTTTTGCAGGAGCCGTTTCATTCATGAAATTTTCTTCTCCCTGGAACAGTATTCTGTTTGGTTCCCCTTCTACAATTACAGCAGTTGGCTGTACTTCCTCTCTTCCAATCCGGCCTTCAACTAAAAATTTAGTTTCGTCTGCATCAGGCTTCATTTCAGTTGGTTTTATTCCTTCTGAAGGCATTTCCTGCTGTCGGACTGAATCTGTATTTGATTCAATTTTTTGATTAGTTGAAAAATCTTTTCTTGCTTCGAAAATTTCTGAGGAAATATCTTTTTCATTTTCCAGCAGTTTTTCTTCTGTATCAGAAGCAGGTTCCTGTTTTTGAGCAGCTGTTTCTACAATATCCTGAGCCGAAATTTTTTCTCCAGACTCGCTTTTCAGTGCAATTTCGGTATCTTCAGCAGAAACAATTTTTCCGTTGTTATCAATTTCTGACTGAATATCTTTTTTTGTTTCCTGAAGCTGTTCTTCCGCATGAGAAACGGGTTGTTCAGTTGCCACCGCTGTTTCCACTATTTCCTGATCGGTAACTTCCTGTCCCTGTTCAGACTTAATTTCATTTGCAGAAATTTTGTTGTGCTCTTTATCTTCAGATGAACCATCATTTTTGGCTTCAACCATCTCTTCTTCTACATGTGATGCGGGTTGTTCAGTTGCTTCCGCTGTTTCAACAATTTCTTTTGCTGAAAAATCCTCAGTTCGTGCACTTTCGTTTACGTTATTTTTCTGATGAGAAACCGCAGGCAGTTTACCGTTGATAAACTGGTACAGGATTTTTTTGTCGGTGGTATAAGCTGCGGTGCGGGTCAGTTCTTTTTGATAGAGCTCAGGGCTAAACCTGGAAATCGCCATCAGATGAAGTGCGCGCAGACTCTGCATGTAAGGTTTTGAATTTATTTCCTCACTCAGAAGTTTAATATCGGATTCCGTGATCAGTTCGGGAGACTGAATCAGGTTCAGGATTCTTTCATTCATCATATTACCAGTCAGCTACAATATCGTTAAAAATTTTGTTGATTATCCTTTCGTTTACCAGAGCAACCTGGGCAGTTTCAATCTGCGACTGATCCAGTTCACTGGAAAACACCGCTTCATCAGAATAATTACGTTCGAAACTCTTATCTGGCTCAATTGAATTTTCATAGCGCACTTTCACCGTAATTGTTAGTTTATTCTGTGCTGCCTGAATTACCGCACCTGTATTTCCGGTTACCGGAGCTGAAATTGTGGTCGGGCTAATAATATAATCGATGATTTCTCCTTCGATAAGAATATGCGGATTCTCTGTTGTTCCTTTCAGCGTTGTTCTTTGCAAAAATCTCCGCTGAATATCAATATTAAACTGCTGCGCAAGTGTGGGATTTACCAAAGGTGCATTATTGATAAACTCATTGATCTGAATGGTTTTATAATCTTCCGTAAGCGAGGAGCCCGAAAAACTGTAGCATGACTGCAGCAAAAGCGCAAATAACGGCAGGAAAGCCAGCCTCATATTACTGAAAGAAAAACCAAATTTTTGAAGCTGCTTCATCTTAATCTTCCAAGTTATACTGTTTGATTTTGCGGTAAAGCGTTCGCTGAGAAATACCCAGCTCTTCTGCGGCTTTATTCCTTCTTCCTTTATGCTTATCGAGAGCAAGGACAATAAGTTCGCGCTCATTATTCTGTAGCGAAAGTGACGCCGGTTGTGCTTCTTCCACTTCTACATCCACTACATCTTCGTATTCATCTTCATTATTGGCAGATGACATCGTGGAACCTGCAGGATTTCTGTTTTCAAAATACAGCAACGAATTCTGGTTTTCCGTATTTGCAGAAGGCGTATAAATCCGGTTAATGAGATTCTGCTCCTGATTTGTGAGCGAATTATTTCCTTTATTCTTAATGAGTTCTGACGTCAGTGTTTTCAGATCGTTGATATCATTACGCATATCAAAAAGGATTTTATACATAATTTCCCGTTCTGAATGAAACTCTGAATTGGAAACACCTGCATGATTTTTCTGAACAACGGCCGGAAGATTCGTCTGCATCGGAATATATTCGGCAAGTTTTGTGGAATTGACTTCACGGTTTTGTTCCACGACAGTCATCTGTTCCACGAGGTTTCGAAGCTGCCGTACATTTCCGGGGAAACTGTAATTTTCCAGATAATTTACGGCGTCATCGGAAAGCCTGAGTTCAGGCATTCTGTATTTTTCGGCAAAATCAATTGCAAACTTTCTGAAAAGCAGGTGAATATCGCCTTTTCTTTCGCGCAGCGCAGGCATATCGATCTGAACGGTATTCAATCGATAGTACAAATCTTCGCGGAATCTTCCGTCCTGAATTGCCTTCATCATGTTGACATTTGTAGCAGCCACTATTCGAACATTCGTTTTCTGAATCTGTGATGAACCTACTTTCATGAACTCGCCGCTTTCCAGCACTCTTAAAAGACGAACCTGCGTCTGAAGCGGCAGTTCGCCAACCTCATCCAGGAAAATAGTTCCGCCGTCCGCAACTTCAAAATATCCTTTTCTCGTTGTTGTAGCGCCTGTAAAAGCACCTTTTTCGTGCCCGAAAAGCTCGGAATCGATAGTACCTTCCGGAATCGCCCCACAGTTTACCACAATATACGGCTGATGCTTGCGCCGTGATTCGGAATGAATAATTTTAGGAATATACTCTTTACCAACTCCGGATTCGCCGATTACCAGAACAGAAATATCGGTAGGAGCAACCTGCATTGCTTTTTCGAGCGCACGGTTCAGCGCAGGATAATTTCCAATGATACCGAAGCGGTTTTTTAAAGACTGTAAATCTGCCATTTAATGATTTGAATTTTTTTGCAAATACACCTGTTACGGCGCTTCTGCTGTTACGGTTTCCCCGATTAATGTTCCCTGCGTGTTATCGAACACATATACATTCACCAGATCGCCCAGTTTCTGACCTTCGATTTTATCAAACACACAGACTGCATTCTGCGAATTGCGCCCTTTCCACTGGTGTTCATTTTTCTTTGAGGTTCCTTCGATCAGAACTTCGTGAATCCTTCCAACATAAGATTTCATACGCATTCTTGAAAGATCGCCCTGCAGTTTGATGACCTCTGCAAGCCTTCTTTGCTTGACATCCGCGGGAACATCGTCTTCCATTTTTTTGTGTGCAGGCGTTCCCGGACGTTCGGAATAGGCGAACATATAACCGTAGTCGTATTCCACTTCTTTCATCAGGGAAATTGTATCCTGATGGTCTGCTTCTGTTTCGCCGCAGAATCCGACAATCATATCCTGAGAAAAAGCGATTTCCGGGACAATTTTTTTAGCTTCAGCAATCAGGCTCAGATATTCTTCACGCGTATGCTGCCTGTTCATTTTTTCGAGCATGGAATTACTGCCGCTTTGAACCGGAAGATGCACGTATTTGCAGATGTTATCATATTTAGCCATCATGCGGAACACATCGAGGCTCATATCCTGCGGATTGGAAGTTGCAAAACGAATTCTCATTCCCGGAACTTCTTTCGCGACCATTTCCAGCAAATGAGCAAAATCCACGGCTGTTGCTTTCTGTAAATCGGTCGCTTTATCAAAATCCTTTTTCGGACCGCCGCCATACCACAGGTAAGAATCTACATTCTGTCCGAGCAATGTCACTTCCTTGTAACCGCTGTTCCATAGCTCTTTACATTCCTCCAGAATGGAATGCGGATCGCGGCTTCTTTCGCGGCCCCGCGTAAAAGGAACCACACAAAACGTACACATATTGTCACAACCTCTTGTAATTGTAACGAAAGCGGTAACACCGTTTCCTCCAAGGCGGACCGGATTGATATCCGCATACGTTTCTTCTTTCGAAAGTATTACATTAATCGCATCTTTTCCTCCGTCTGTTTCTTTTAAGAGATTCGGGAGATCGCGGTAAGCATCCGGACCAACAACGAGATCAACGAGATGTTCTTCTTCCAGAAATTTCGTTTTCAGGCGTTCCGCCATACAGCCAAGAACACCGACGGTAAGTCCCGGATTATCATTTTTCAGATTTTTGAACTGGGAAAGCCTCATACGCACTGTCTGCTCTGCTTTTTCCCGGATCGAACAGGTATTCAGCAGAATCAGATCTGCTTCCGCAACATCGGTGGTAGTATTGTATCCCTGTTCATTCAGGATGGAAGCAACGATTTCACTGTCAGAAAAATTCATCTGACACCCGTAACTTTCCAGAAAAAGTTTCCGGGAGTTTTCGGGTTTTTCTGCGATAGCAAACGCTTCACCCTGTTTTGTTTCGTCTATATATTTTTCCTGCACAGATTCTAAATTTCAAAATTCAAAAAGCGAATAAAACTCGGCTTTTCTATTCAATCAGTTTGCAAAGATAAGGAAAAATGTGACAGAATGGCAGAATAAAATCTATGGGAAGGTAAAGGACAAAGGTAATGTGAAATAATAATTTACAGGATGATTCCTGAATGTTGCCGGCTTCCACGGTGTTTTAATGGACTCCACTGCTGCAATTATCATGTGATTCAATTCTTGAAGATCACTTGGGTTTTCAATATAAACATTTTCGATTTTTCCCTGCTGGTTTACAACAAATTTCACATTAAATCGGTATGTCCCTTTTCCACGGAATCTGCTGATGTCTATCCGATCAGCAATTTCCTGTCTGAAACCGTTTAAGCCACCTTTAAATACTGGCATTGTTTCTTGCTTAGCAGGATTATATCCTCCCTTAAAATTTTCAAACAGTGCATTCGGATATATCATAAAGGTTGTGAGAGCCGCGACTTTCTCTCCATTCACTGTCAGTGGAATCCAACCTTTCATGTGAGGTAATACCTTTCTGGTCAATTCTTTGCCACATTCTGCGCTGGCTTGCAAATCGTTATCATCCTTTATGTAGCTGACCGTAGCGTTAGGATATACCACCAATTTAAGCGTATAGTACCCATTTTTATCATCACAGGGCTGAAGGTTCTGCTTCATTAATATATGATGAAAATCTTTATAAAACTGCATTTGACCTCCCGCGTAACTGGTCTGGTCATTGGGATATGAATCGTAGATTACCGGCTGCTGCGCGTAACTTAAAATTGACAGAAATAAGAATGATAATAAAGCTTTTTTCATTTTAATATTCATTTTGCCGAAAGATTGCAAATAAACTAAGATTAAAAATCGTATTTTAAAACTTCATACGAATTTAAATTTCAAAAAAAATTGTAATTACACCTACAACACTTCAATCTGGTTCCTTATTAGGTCTTCAAATTCATCTCTTTTCCTGATCAGTTTTGATTTACCGTCAATCCACAGCACTTCAGCCGGCTTCAAACGTGAATTGAAATTAGAACTCATTTCATAACCATAAGCACCGGCATTTCTGAAAACAATGATATCGCCTTCGCGCACTTCATTAATTTTTCTGTCCCAAGCGAAAGTATCCGTTTCACAAATGTTTCCGACCACCGTGTAAATTCTTTCTGCACCTTTCGGATTGGAAAGGTTCTCAATAATGTGATAGGAATCGTAGAACATCGGGCGAATCAGATGATTAAATCCGGAATTTATCCCGACAAAAACGGTTGCTGTAGTCTGTTTGATGACGTTTGCCTTAACCAAGAAATGCCCTGATTTACTCACGAGATATTTCCCCGGCTCAAACCATAACTGGAATTTCCGGCCGGAAGTTTTCGCAAATTCGGAGACAGCTTTTTCAACTTTTTTACCGAGCGCCTTTACGTCAGTTTCCATTTCACCTTCCTGATAAGGGACTTTGAAACCGCTTCCCATATCTATATATTTCAAATTCGGAAAATGCTCCGAAAGTTCAAACATGATTTCCAGCCCCTGCAGAAAAACATCGGGATCTTTGATCTCGCTTCCCGTATGCATATGAAGTCCTTCGATATTGAGTTTGGTAGATTTCATCACACGTTCAATATGCCGAAGCTGATGAATTGAAATTCCAAATTTTGAATCGATATGTCCGGTTGAAATTTTGTAGTTCCCACCGGCAAAAATGTGTGGATTAATTCTCACAAAAATCGGATATGATCCGCCATATTTGGTTCCGAACTGCTCCAGAAGCGATATGTTATCGATATTGATATGCACGCCAAGTTCCATGGCTTCTTCAATCTCCGCAAGGTCGACGCAGTTTGGTGTAAAAAGAATTCTCTGCGCAGTGAACCCCGCTTTCAAACCCAGTTTCACCTCATTGACCGAAACGCAGTCGAGATTGGCGCCAAGTTCTTTCACATATTTCAGAATATTGATATTGGTAAGCGCTTTTGCGGCATAGAAAAATTTTGTGTTGCGATGGAAGGAGGAAGTCAGTTTTTCATACTGTGCTTTAATACTCTCGGCATCATAAACGTACACCGGCGTTCCAAATTCTCCGGCTATTTTCAACAGGTTCTTATCGGTCATTCCTAATTATTCTGGATTTAACCGCCAAATTTAGTCAGAAACAACGAAGGACTGAAAAAAAACCAGAAATTAATCTTACTGATCGAAAAATTCGGTTCTGAAGTTCACCTTGAGCCGTATTTTGGAACTTACCGCTGTTCCGTTGCACATCGCGGCCTGCCATTTCGGTTTCATTTTCAGAAACATCATATTTAAGTCGCGGTAAAGAACATCTCCATTCTTAATCTCCGGATCCAGCGTAAATTTCTGCAGATTTCCGGTATTATCGATTTCGAAAATAAAACGAAAGGTTCCGTTCACAGAATACAGATCATGGCTAAGATAACTGCGTAAATTTTGAGCAACCTGTTCCCGTAAAGCAGATTCTCCGCCTGGAAACTGCGCATAAACAGGATCAATACATTTCAGTCTGTAAAATTCGACCGGTTCTTCTAATTCGGAAAAAATCTGTACACGCCCAAATTCCACTGCATTTTCTGTGACATCAAAATCTTCCGCGAGCCACTGCGCACGCAGGAACAAACTGCAACCAGCGAAAAAGAGCAATAAAATATTTTTCATAATAAACACCCGCATTTAAATCAAACTCAAAACAATCCGATTTATCTCATTAATAATCAATCAATAAGCCTGTAAATCTCGTTGATGTTTTTAAGTATCGCAGAAAAATCAATATTGAGATCAACCAGCTTTCCGGAACGTATATCAAAAACCCAACCATGAACACTCAGACCGCGCTCTTTAAAAGCGAGCTGCACAGCGGCAGTTTTTAAAACGTTTACGCATTGCTCGAGAACGTTTAGTTCCACCAGCCGGTCAAATCTTTGGTGAGCATCTTCAATAGCATCCAGCTCTTCCCTGTGCATTCTGTACACGTCGCGAATATTTCTAAGCCACGGATTCAAAAGTCCCAGATCTGCAGGCTGAAGAGAAGCTTTCACACCACCGCAGTCATAATGTCCGCACACGACAATTTTGTTAACTTTTAAATGATCCACCGCATAATTGATAACCGACTGTACATTCAAATCAACCGAGGCAACCATGTTTGCAATATTCCGATGAACAAAAAGTTCGCCCGGTGAAGCGCCGAAGATTTCTTCAGCGGTCACTCTGCTGTCGGAACAGCCGATATAAAGTATTTCGGGCGACTGCCCTTCCGTAAGTTTCGTAAAATAATCAGCATCGGAGGAAAGCTTGGCTGCAATCCACTCCTCATTATTTTTAAAAATATGATCGAAATTCATTCTTGGGATTATTTAAGCGGATACGGAAATTTTTCGACATCACCCTGCAGCATCATTAATTTCAGTTCGTTGGACAGATCGATTCCGGCAGGCGGAATATTTATCCTGAGCTTATTCAGTTTGGCCGCTGACTGCAATTGCGTGTAATATTCGTAAAAGCCATATGAAACCACGCGGTTTTTACTCAGCAAAAGAAACGCTTTCTCGCCTAAGACTCTTCCCGGTATGCTCAAAATATTTTTACTGCCATCCAGGCTGAAAGCTTCTTTAAACTGCTGATCATCAGCAAACTCGCCTATTTTTTTTAGATGCGAAAGCACTTTCATTCCCTGAGAAAAGGATACGAATTTCAGCAAAGGTTTCTCCTTCGCATTCTGGCGGTTCGCAGTTATTTTTTCGACAGCAAATTTTTCGTTTCTGAAAAACAGACCAAAAGGCATTTTTTCCCTTTTGTGAATTCCTTTTGATTTCATCAACAATTTTGCAACCACGGCATTTCCTACGAGTTCATAATGGATCTGTTCTGTCTGATGCTGAATGAGTTCAAGTCTTTTCGTCTTGGAATTAAAAAGTTTTTTTGCAAAACGATTGATATCCTCAACAAAATCTGAGAGCAGGATTTTACCTTCCTCATTCTGCAGATAGATAATGCCCCTGTCATTTGGCAAATCCTGGGTGAGCTCTCTTACTTTATTGATGTAGGTTTTTGCATTGGTTTCATCGAACTGCGACTGAATAATTTCGTTGTCAACATCTTTATTAACCAGCAACTTGAACAGATCTAATGTAGCTCTAGCATCGCCTCCTGCTCTGTGATGATCCACCAATGGAATTCCAAGCGATTTCACCAGTTTTCCCAATGAATAACTCTCTGCTTCAGGAATCAGTTTTTTTGCTAAAGGAATCGTATCTAAAGTATTGATTCTGAACTCATAACCAAGGCGTTTGAACGACTGGCGCAACATGCGGTAATCAAAATCGATATTATGTCCGACCAAAGTTGTTCCGTCTGTGATTTCAAGAACCCGGCGTGCAATTTCGTGGAATTTTGGAGCCGTTTTTACCATTTTCGGCGTTATTTTGGTCAGTTTTTGCACATAATTGCCAATTTCTGCCTCCGGATTTACCAGAGAAATAAACTGATCAACTATTTTGTGACCGTCATACCTAAAAATAGCTATATCGATGATGCTTTCCTGCCGAAAACCGGCGCCGTTACTTTCAATATCAATTACCGCGTACATTCAATCTGATTTCTAATGCCGTATTAAAAGGCTTTCGTCTATTACCTCCTTCTTCCGCCAAGTCCGAACATTCCGAGCAGCGCTTTTGCTCCTTCGCGCATCAGGGTATTTGTAAATGTTCTTCCAGCCCTGCTTGTCAGAACCTGTTCAATCATTCCCGGATCTTCTTTCACCGGTTTTTTCTTCACTTCGGGAGGTGCGTTTTTTACAGCCTGCTCCATTCTGTCGGCGAGCATTTCATAGGCACTTTCTTTGTCTACTTCCTTTTCATATTTTGAAACCAAAGCAGAACGCGAAGTTAAATCTGAAACCTCAGCATCGTTGAGGACATCCATTCTGGATTCCGGGGAAATCAGGTAGGTATGAACCAGTGGAGTCGGAATTCCTTTTTCGTCGAGTGCGGTAACAAATGCTTCCCCAATTCCCAGATTCTGAATCAGCTGACCTGCATCGTAAAACTCTGTAATCGGATAATTTTCAACGGCTTTGTTGATTTCTTTTTTGTCTTTTGCAGTGAATCCGCGTAATGCATGCTGAACCTTCAAGCCCAACTGCGAAAGCACGTTTTCGGGAACATCACCCGGAATCTGTGTGATGAAATAAATACCTACACCTTTAGACCGGATCAGTTTTACCATGGTTTCGATTTGTGAAAGCAGTACTTTGGAGGCTTCCTTGAAAATCAGGTGCGCTTCATCGATGAAAAGAACCAGTTTTGGCTTCCCGGAATCTCCTTCTTCGGGAAACTCCATATAAATTTCAGCAAAGAGTGACAGCATAAAAGTGGAAAACAACTGTGGCTGCGTCTGGATATTGGCAACGCGCAGAATGTTCACCACGCCTTTACCTTCGCGCTGCTGCATAAGATCTTCCACATCGAAACTCGGTTCACCGAAAAATCTCGTAGCACCCTGCTGTTCCAGTGCAACAATTGAACGGAGCATTGCTCCAAGTGAAGCGGAAGAGATTGAACCGTAGTTGTCTTTCAGGTCGGTTTTTCCCTGCGGATTATCCGTAACATACTGTAACACTTTTTTTAAGTCCTCAAGATCAATTAAAGGCAGACCTTTGTCGTCGCAGTATTTGAAAACTATAGACATAATGCTCGACTGCGTTTCGTTGAGCATCAGAATTTTGGAAAGAAGTACCGGCCCGAATTCCGTAACAGTAGCGCGAAGCTTTACGCCTTTTTCGCCGGAAATGGTCATCAGTTCCACCGGAAAATTCTGTGCAGACCAGTTCAGCTGTGTTTTTCCGTAGCGTTCTTCGATAATTGAATTTTTTTCACCAGGTTGTGCGATTCCAGAGAAATCACCTTTAATGTCCAGTACCAAAGACGGAATTCCGGCATGTGAAAGCTGTTCTGCGAAAACCTGAACTGTTTTCGTTTTTCCGGTTCCGGTTGCGCCGGCAATAAGACCATGTCGGTTTATCGTTTTCAGGGGAATCGTTACGTTGACTTCCGGAACCACTTCGCTGTTAAAAATTCCTTTTCCGAGGATGATATGTTGACCTTTCGGAGTGTACCTGCTGTTCAGATCCTGGATAAACTTCGCTTTTTCTGCCATGAATTTCTTTTATATACAATCTATAAATTTACTAATAAAATTGGTTTTTTCAGCGGTCAGGACTTCAGCGCGGCAATTTCATCCCGAATCTGGGCTGCTTTGATAAAATCAAGGTTTTTGGCAGCGGCTTCCATCGCTTTTTGTTTTTGAGCGATCAGGATATCAAGATCCTCGGAACCATATGTTTCTTTTTCTTCTGCCACTTTCCTGATAATTTCCTTCTGAGTATACTTTTCGTCCGGAAAATCTTTAGCCCGTCCAACCAGCGCTTCCGAAATTTTTTTGTTTACCTGCGTCGGCGTTATATTGTGTTCAATATTATAGGCCATCTGTTTTTCGCGGCGGTAATTGGTTTCATCAATGGTGCGCTGCATGGAACCGGTCATCTTATCTGCATACATAATTGCACGACCGTTAATATTTCGTGCAGCTCTTCCGACCGTCTGAATCATTGAACGGCGCGACCTCAGCATTCCTTCTTTGTCTGCATCCAGAATTGCAACGAGCGAAACTTCCGGCAAATCCAGACCTTCACGAAGAAGATTTACCCCAATCAGCACGTCGAAAAGTCCGGTTCTTAAATCCTGCATAATCTGAATACGTTCCAGCGTTTCCACATCGGAGTGAATATAGCGGCATCTGATTCCAAACCTTGTAAAATATTTGGTGAGTTCCTCCGCCATTTTTTTTGTGAGCGTTGTTACAAGCACACGTTCGTCGACCTCTGCTCTTTTCTGAATTTCTTCCATTAAATCATCGATTTGATTGACCGTTGGCCGGATATCAATTTCGGGATCGAGAAGTCCGGTCGGACGAATAATCTGTTCGATAAAATCGCCGCCGGTTTTTTCAAGTTCGTAATCTGCGGGCGTTGCTGATACATAAATCACTTGATTCTGCATCCCTTCGAATTCCTCAAATTTCAGCGGCCTGTTGTCCATCGCTGCAGGAAGCCGGAAACCGTATTCCACCAGCGCTTCCTTTCTGCTGCGGTCTCCACCATACATTGCGTGAACCTGCGGAATCGTCACATGACTTTCATCGATGACCATCAGGAAATCCTTTGGAAAATAATCCAGCAGACAGAAAGGCCGTGATCCGGGAAGTCTGCCGTCAAGGTATCGCGAATAATTTTCAATTCCGGAGCAGTAACCCAGTTCTTTGATCATTTCGAGATCGAGTTCTGTCCGTTCCTGTAAACGTTTCGCTTCGAGCGGTTTTTCAATACTCTGGAAAAAATCCACCTGCTTCACGAGATCATCCTGAATACTACGGATTGCACCGTTCAATGTTTCCTTGGAAGTCACAAAAAGATTGGCAGGATAAATTTGAATCTGATCGAAATTCGCTTCCATATTTCCGGAAACAGGATCGAAAGTCTGGATTTTTTCAATTTCATCTCCGAAAAACTGAACTCGGATTGCGTTGTCTGCATAGGCCGGATAAACATCGATCACGTCACCTTTTACGCGGAAAGTTCCACGCTGGAATTCATTCAAGGTTCTTGAATACAACGCATTAACTAGCGCATGAAGCAAAGCTGTACGCGTCACTTTATCGCCGGTTTTAATAGAAATAAGAGATTTATGAAATTCGTTTGGATTTCCGATACCGTAAATACAGGAAACCGAAGCCACAATAAGCACATCTCTTCTGCCGGAAAGCAGACTGGCAGTTGCGGACAGTCTTAATTTTTCAACCTCTTCATTGATACTCAGATCTTTTTCAATATACGTTCCGGTGGTTGCGATATATGCTTCCGGCTGATAATAATCGTAGTAAGAAACAAAATATTCCACCGCATTTTCCGGAAAAAACTCTTTAAACTCCATGAAAAGCTGTGCAGCAAGCGTTTTGTTATGCGCCAAAACGAGCGTCGGTTTCTGCACATTGTGAACAACATTAGCAACAGTAAAAGTTTTCCCGGAGCCTGTAACTCCAAGTAAAGTCTGATATTTTTCGCCGACTTCCAGACCTTTCGTCAGCTGCGCAATGGCATTGGGCTGATCGCCTGTCGGTTTAAACTCAGACTGCAGGTTAAATTTCATAGGATAAAAATACACATTCACAGAAGTTTGTAAAAGAAAATGTTGCAAATGACCCCCATATTAACAGCTATTTAACTTTTAAAAGAGTTGTGAAAACCTTCGTATATTTGCAGACTTTATTATTAACAACAAATGGAAAATTTAAGAGAAGAACTGAAAGCAAAAATTGTGGAAGTACTGAACCTGGAAGATGTAAACCCTTCTGAAATAGATACCAACGCTCCACTTTTCGGAAGCGGTCTTGGCCTGGACAGTATCGATGCACTTGAGCTTATCGTTCTTTTGGACAAAGAATACGGGATAAAACTGGCTGATCCGAAAAAAGGAAAGGAAATTTTCGAAAGCATCGAAACAATGGCTACCTATATCGAGCAGCACAGAACAAAATAACAGATGAAGACCAGGATTGCCATTACAGGAATGGGAATTATTTCTTCCATCGGAAACAATGTGGAAGAAAATTACCGTTCACTGATCAGTTCAAGACACGGAATTTCCGAAATTGAACTGCTCGAAACCAACCGACGCGGAACGGTAAAGCTCGGGGAAATAAAAATTTCCAATGAAGACCTGGTAAAAGAACTGGAAATCCCGGAGAACAACAATTTTCCGCGCAGTACACTGCTCGGCATAAAAGCCGCAAGAGAAGCCGTACAACATGCAGGAATTGACGACATCAATGAATTCCGCACAGGACTGATTTCTTCCACAAGTGTGGGAGGAATGGATATTACCGAAAAATATTTTTTTTCGTACGAAGATCATCCGGACAAACAAAAGTATATTTCCGCGCACGATGCAGGCCATTCTTCCACTTCCATCGCAGAAATGCTGGGATTAAAAGGAATGGTTTCCACGATCAGCACTGCCTGTTCCTCAGCCGCAAATGCAATCATGATGGGCGCGAAACTCATTACCAGCGGCGTTCTCGATCGAGTTATTGTAGGCGGAACTGATGCACTCTCCAAATTCACGCTCAACGGTTTCAGCACGCTGATGATTGTTACTGATACGTACAACACTCCTTTCGACGAAAACCGCAAAGGCCTGAATCTCGGCGAGGCTGCTGCTTTTCTTGTTCTCGAAAGCGATGAAACAGTGCAAAAGCAGAATAAAAAAGTTCTGGCCTATCTTACAGGATTTGCAAACGCGAATGATGCGCATCATCAGACTGCTTCTTCAGACGACGGCACCGGCGCATATCTTGCAATGAAAAACGCGTTCGAGATTTCTGCCGTGGATAAAAGTGATATTGATTACATCAATGTTCACGGTACAGCAACACCAAATAACGACCTTTCCGAAGGAACAGCGATGATCAGAATTTTTGGAGAAAACAACGTTCCAGATTTCAGCTCCACCAAAGCATTCACCGGTCATACGCTTGCTGCAGCTGCTGCAATCGAGGCGGTTTATTCAATTCTGGCGATTCAAAATGGCGTTATTTTTCCGAACCTCAACTTCAAAACCAAGATGAAGGAATTCGACCTGACTCCGATTACTGAAGTGAAACATAAGGAAATCAATCATGTCCTGTCCAATTCATTTGGATTTGGAGGCAACTGTTCCACGCTAATATTCTCTAAATCATGAAGCCGGTTTTTGTAAACAGTGCAAGCTGCATTTCCGTTCAGGACACCCTGAATCCGGATTTCATGAATCTGCTGCAGCCGAATATCGATGAACCATTACTGAACGCAATTGCGCCGAATTATAAGGAATACATTTCACCGGGAATGATCCGAAGAATGTCCAAAACCGTGAAAATGAGTTCGGTAGCTTCTCAAAAAGCACTTGCTGAAGCAGGAATTGAAAACCCGGATGCCATTATTGTGGGAACAGGAATGGGATGTGAAGAAGATTCCGAAAAATTTCTGCACAACATTATTCATAACGACGAGCAGTTTCTTACACCAACGCATTTTATACAGTCCACGCACAATACAGTTGCGGGCCAGATCGCACTTGCCAAAAACTGTCACGGATACAATTTCACCTACGTGAATTCTGGTTCATCGCTCGAAATGAGTTTGCTGGATGCCAAACTTCAGCTGGAAAACGGAGAGGCAGATAATATCCTGGTTGGGGCAACGGATGAAAAAGCTGCCCGGACTATGGAACTGTACCAGCTTCACGGAACAGTGAAAAAGGAAACGGATTTACCTGCAGATTTTCTGAATTCCACTACGAACGGCGTGATCTGGGGTGAAGGTTCGGCATTTTTTGTCCTCGGTAATGAAAAAGCCGACACTACTTACGCTGAGCTTGCGGATGTAACGCTGATTAATGAACTGGAGCATGATGAAACTGAAAAATTCATCGGTGAATTTCTGCAGAAAAACGGACTTGAATTCTCAGAAATTGATGCGGTGATCTTAGGATTCAGCGGTGATGCGAAGAGCGATCATTTTTACAGAGAAGCACAGAAAATTCTTGACGAATCTGTTCAGCTTTATTACAAACATCTGAGCGGAGAATTTAATACAGCCAATGGTTTTGCATTTTTCATCGCAAGCCATATTCTGAAGAAGCAGACGATTCCTGATGTGATGAAAATAAACAGAATAGAAAAAACGGAAATCAACAATATTTTGATTTACGATCATCTTTTGGGCATTGACCATGGTTTAATTTTGCTGAAAAGAGCAGACTGATTTCATAAATAAGTTTTAATGCTGATCGTGATATCAGCATATATTTTTTCAAACGCAATAATGAAGCACCGGATTATTTCCCTGATTTTGCTGATTAGCGCCCTGATTCTGATTGTGGCAAAAGCAGATTGGTGGAGTGTTGTGCTTCTTGCTGCAATCTGGCTCGTCATTACATTTTTAGGTGTAGTGAACATGGATTTTCACTATTTCACCAAATCGTACATCAGCAATAATTCTCAACAGGAAAAGAAGATTGCATTAACTTTTGATGACGGACCTACGGAGTTTACGCCTGAATTTCTGAAATTACTCGAACAGTTCAATCAAAAAGCAACCTTCTTTTGTATCGGAAAGCAGATTGAAAAACTTCCTGAAATTCTAAACCAGATTATAGAAAATGGCCACGAAATCGGGAATCACAGTTATTCCCATTCAAATCTCACCGGATTTTTTTCATTCAGGAAAATGGAGAAAGACATCATTGACTTTGACGCTGTTTTGATGGAAATGGCTCAAAAGAAAACAGATTTATACCGCCCGCCATTCGGAATCACGAATCCAAACATTGCAAAAGCTATCAAATCAACCGGCAAAAAAACTATCGGCTGGAATATTCGTTCGTTTGATACCGCCATTTCCGACGAACAGAAAATTCTGAACCGCTTAACTCCGAACATTAAACCCGGAAGTATCATTCTGCTGCACGACACTTCACAAAAGAGTTTGAATGTGCTGGAGCAAATATTGCTATTTTTGCAGCACGAAAACTACAAAAGCGTTACGGTGAGTGAACTTTTTGATTTTAAAAGCATCTAACCCGTAATCATAAATTTCAACTAATATGCGGGTAATTCTTACTTTCCTGTTCATCATAATAACTGCTGCGAATTTTGCTGCACAGTCCCGACTTTCAACTGCCGAAGCAAAAGCATTCACCGCAAGAATTAATGCGGGAAGCAAAAATTTAAGAACGCTGCAGGCTGATTTCGTGCAGACCAAGAAAATGGATTTCCTGAAAAACGACATCGTTTCCTCGGGAAAAATGGCACTGCAATCGCCGAATCTGCTTAGCTGGAAATATTCCAAACCGTACAAATACAGTGTTATTTTTAAAAATAACCGGATTTACATCGATAATCAGGGCAAAAAATCTGCAGTTGACGCCAAAAGCAAATACTTTGAAAAAATAAACAGGCTGATTTCCGGCAGCGCAACCGGAAATCTTTTCAACGATCCGGAATTCAAGGTTTCCTATTATAAAACCGGTGCGTTTACCATTGCGCGGTTTGTGCCGAAATCTTCCCAGTTATTGAAATATGTGCGTCAGATTGATCTCTATTTTACGAAAGATGACACTACGGTTTCGAGAGTGAGTATGCAGGAAGCTTCAGGAGACACGTCTGATATTGTTTTCAAAAATACCAAAGTAAATGCGAAACTTCCTGCTGCGTCTTTCAGTTTATAGTTTTCTGATTTTCAGCATTTTAAACTGTTCCGCCACGCAGAAAACTGCAGATAGTGCGAATGCATTCACCACTGAAATAAAAAACCAATACTTTTCCGATAAAGAGCAGGAATATTTCTACCGTACACAAATTGAAGTTTACGGGAATGAGATTACAGGAATGCTCATCGTAAAAAAAATCGCAGAAAACACACACCGAATCGTGATGACCGGGGATTTTGGCAATAAAATGCTCGACGCGGAAATTACCGCCTCAGAATTTAAAATTAATTACATCGTTGCCGGCCTGGACCGTTCTGTGGTGAAAAAAGTTCTGGAAAAAGATTTCCGGACACTTGTGAATGAAAGCTATAGTGCGACCGAAATCAGCAGTGACAAAACCCATGATGTTTACCGCGCTTTTGATAAAAAAAACGGATTCGAACTGCATTTTGAAAAAGCCTCGGGAATACTGACGCAAATCATTGTAACTGAGAACGGCAGGGAACAATCTTTTTTCAGTTTTGAGGCGAAAAATCCTATCTTCGCAGACTGGATTGAAATCCGGCATCAGGATATCAGACTGAATATTTTGCTTAAATCGATAAAAGAATAAAATCATGAAAAAACTCTTATTTGTTGTACTGGTTACCATTGGAACCATGGCAACAGCGCAGACAATTTTTAATCCGGGAATCCGCGCAGGTCTGAACTTTGCACGACTCACAGAAGGTTATGCCGGTCAAAGCTTATATGTTGACAATTATCCTTATGCACATGAAAATATCGACATGAAAGCTCGCGTTGACGCGTATGTTGGTTTTCAGGCTAATCTTCGTTTTGCAAAAATGTATGCACTGCAGCCGGAAATCAATTATTCCAGACAGGGTACAAAAATCAGCTACAATTATAACGGCGTTAATTATAATGAAGAGTGGACCATTTCATATATCGGATTTCATGTGGTGAATAAATTCTATATGGATAAGTTCAATATTCATGTAGGACCTACCATGGAATTTCAAACTGAAGAGAAAAATGTAGATACCGATACGGAAATTGATTTGGGAGGACTGATTGGCGTAGGTTATGACATCACCCCGAACATCGGAATTGAGGCCCGTATTAAAAAAGGGTTTGTCCCGGTTGTATTTGGTGACGACAGCCACTCCAATATTACGATACAAACCGGTCTTTACTACTCCTTCTAAACGATGAGCATCCTGAAAGATTTTTATACGGTAAACGGCATCGAAGAAAACGGCGTCCAAAAATATAATGCTTCCATCACGCTGAATCCGGAGCATGAAATTTTCAAGGGCCATTTTCCCGGAAATCCCGTTACTCCCGGAGTTTGTATGATGCAGATTGTAAAAGAGATTTCAGAACAGCTCACAGCGAAAAAACTTCTTGTTGCGAGCGCGAATAATTTAAAATTCATGGCGATCATCAATCCCGAGCAAACCCCCGAACTGTCGCTGGATCTCGAGATTTCTGAAACAGAGGATAACATAAAAGTAAAAAATACGACCTTTTTTGGCGAGACTATTGCTTTAAAGATGTCTGTTAACTATAAAATACTTTAAAATGAAATTTATTTTTGCGTTTATCGCAACAATGATATTATCCTTTTCGGCCGCAGATCTCGATACGGTCCGCAGCAAGTATTCAACTGCACATCAGACTAAAGCAACTGCCGATGCATTTGCGAAACTGGTAAATAACGCCGGTTCCGGCAATACGATGAAAGGTTACAAAGCCGCCGCAAAAATTGTTCAGGCCAAATTTGCCGTTGGTGAAGGAAGAAAAAAAATGATTGTGGCCGGAGCAAATTCGCTGGAAAGCGCAATTAAAGCTGCGCCGAATAATGTAGAACTGCGCGTAATCCGCATGAGTGTTCAGGAAAGTCTGCCAAAATTTATCAAGTACGATAAAAACCTGGCAGGAGATAAGAAATTCATCATCAGTAATTTTGATGATCAGGACAGCAGCCTGAAATCCTATATCAAGAAATTTGCCTCGCACAGTAAAACTTTTACTGCTGCAGACAGAGCCGCACTGAAATAGACTACAAATGAACCTTCCCGAGGTGAGGGATTGGATGGCATCAGAAAAAATCTGTGTAATCATCCCGACGTATAACAACCATAAAACGCTGCAACGTGTCGTTGACGGCGTTTTAGTTTATACAGACAATATCTTCATCATCAACGACGGTTCTACGGATTCTACAGCTGAAATTCTAAGAAATTATCCTTCATTAAAAATTATTACCCTGCCGGAAAACCAGGGAAAAGGAAACGCGCTTAGAATCGGATTTATTGAAGCTCGGAAACACGGAAACAGCCACGCAATTTCGATTGATTCCGACGGACAGCATTATCCCGACGACATTCCGGTTTTTGTGGAGGCTCTGAAAGAAGAACAGCAGGATGTTCTTTTGATTGGGAACAGAAATATGTCTCAGGACGGAATTCCGAAGAAAAGCAGTTTCGGCAACCGCTTTTCCAATTTTTGGTTTTGGTTTGAAACGGGCATCAGGCTGGAAGACACTCAATCCGGTTATCGTCTTTATCCGCTGCACAGAATTCCGAAAAAATATTTCACCCCGAAATTCGAATTCGAAATTGAGATCATCGTGCGAACCGCATGGAAAGGCACACCCGTGAAAAATGTGCCTGTAAAAGTGCTGTACGATCCCGCAGAAAGAGTTTCGCATTTCAGGCCTTTTAAAGATTTTACGCGCATCAGCATTCTCAACACGATTCTCGTGCTGATTACGATCTTTTACATTGCTCCGCGCAATTTCATCCGGAATTTCCGAAAGAAAAGTTTCAGGCGGTTTTTAAAGGAAGATGTTCTGGAAAGCGAAGGCAGCAACCGCAAAAAAGCGATCTCCATTGCGCTCGGTACCTTTATCGGACTCTCTCCGTTCTGGGGGTTTCATACACTGCTTACCATCTCGCTCGCTGTTGTTTTGAAACTGAATAAAGTACTGGCTTTTGCTTTTTCGAATCTGAGCATTCCGCCTTTTATTCCTTTTATAATCGCCATTTCGCTGGCTATTGGCGGTTTTTTTACCGGCGGTGAAACCAATTTTTTCGATCAGGAATTAAACCTGGAATTTGTGAAAACACATTTGCTGCAATATCTCATTGGAAGTTTTATATTTGCTTCCTTCATGGCGGTGGTTTTTGGCGTCGGGTTTTATTTTTTGCTGAATAAAATCGATCCGCAGGAGCCAGAAAGTGAGAAAAAAATCACATAATAAAATTTATCACAGATGTTAAAAAAATTATCTTTTACAATATTCTTGAGCATTTTAGGCACCATGTCGAATGCGCAGGATTTGATTCACACGAAGAAACAGCAAAAGATACCTGCTAAAGTCATTTCTGTTACACCCAACAGTATCGTTTACAGAGATTTTGGGAATGATGATGGTCCGACTTACGAAATACCCAAGAATCATCTGATAAAAGTTGCGTATACGACTGGCAGAATAGAAAATTTTTCGAAGTTTCAGGAAATAGAACACGTGAAAAGCTACATCAAAAAGCAGATTAATATTCATGGCGTAGATCGGGATAAAGATCAATATAAAGTGTCTGCAGATTTTGACGGCGACTATTTGATAATCGAAAGAATAGCCGACAAAAAACGGCATCTTGAAGAACCCTCCAAATGGAATATGGCTGCTATAGAATCGATCCACAAGCTTTCTCTGAGAGATGATGGAACCGCCTTTCTGAATATTGTGACGGATCAGGTGAAGGACAAAGGTTCAGAAAAAGCAAAACTGGTAATCAAGATGACGAATCAGGAAGAAGCAGCTTTGCTGCTGGAGGCATTTCAGGAACTGGACCACTTTTACAAAACTCCTTTCAGACAAGAACGGTTGGGCGTCTATCAAACGCTCTATCGCAAGTGAAATCAAGATATATCTAGAGCAAATTCTACTCTAAAGTTTGCGGTTTGTTTTTCTGAGCTTTATACGGACTTTTTGCTCTTCCGGTTTTGAGCTGATAACTTTTAAAAGCGTCGTTTCGAAATGCTTTTTAGCCTGCTGATATCTTTTTTGTTCGTAATCATATTTTCCCGATTTATAATGCACAATCCATAAATCCGGGTTCAGGTTTCTGTATTGCTCCAGAAATTCTTCAGAAATCTGTTTTTTATTTGCAATCGCATCGTCTATTGTTCGGTCCAACTGGCGATATCTTTCATAATTTTGAAATTCCCGGCTGTCCGCAAAAGAATCACGCGGAATGTTAAATTCTGCTGAAGCAAGAGATTTGACGCTGGTTGTTTCGCTGAAAATCTTTTCTAGATCGTAGCAGACCATTTCTCCGAGCTGATAAGGACTCGTGGAAACCCAGACCAACCGTTTTTCCGGGGAAAAAATGACCGCATGATGTGCAAGCAACTGATTGAGTGCTTTTTCATTACCAAAACCAAGTTTCTCATTTCCTGAACCTTCCCGGTTTCTTAAAATCTCAGCCATTTCTTGCGGATTGAGTTTCGAATGTTCCTGCAACAACTCTGAAATTCGTTCGTAGCGGTAACCGGAATGGCTTTCTGCTCTCCATTTAGAATTTTTTTTGTCCTTTTGAAAAGCTCCCGATTGAAAATGATTCGTGCAGATCAGGCTTTTTGAATTCGGAACATCATAAACCCCAAAATTTCCGGGTGAAATTTCAATGAGTACTGCTTTACGGTCTTCGGCGCTGCCAACCATCAGACTTTCCGAGACAAAAACCTCTCTTTTTTTTGCAATTTCTACTGCTTCCCCAATATTTTTTGCAAACTGAAGAATTTCTTTGGCAAGCAGCGAAACCGGAGTTTTTGCCGACCACGGAATTCCGGATTTTCCTGCATTCATCGTTACCGTAAGTCCTTCCCTGTTCATTCCCGAAACCACGCCCGTCATTCCCGGCCATGTAACGTACATGTACGGAATTCCGGTTTCCGGTTTTACAAATGCGGTAATTTTTTCTTTTGCAAAATCATCACCTGCATAAAAATCGAAATTTCTGCCGATCAGCAGATCTCCGTTCTCACTTTTTTCATCCCAGACAGCCAGAGAAGAACAGCCTACGAGCATTAAATCCTGCATTGCATGACCGATATCATGAGCGCCGTGCAGATACATACTTCTCAAAAATTTTGGCGCGATGTAATTGTACTGATCTGATGAATATTGCGAAAGCCCGTATATTTCTGCCTGAAAATCGTTACGAATATGCTGATGCATGTTACGGTTATAATATGCGAGGAGTTTTCTCAAAAGCCACTGTCTGTTTTTCGACGGGACAAGTTCTGCAACTTTGTCAAAAAAAATATTTTCCTGTTTCTGAATCAGGGTCTGCGCTAATGCTCCATTGTTATAACCCAGCTGTAAAGCATTTCCTGTAAGAAACAGCTCCCAGGTTTGCTGTCTGTTACGCTGCAGGAAATTCTGACCGTACACGAATGTACTATCATTGATTTTCGTAACACGTGGAATTTCCAACGGATAATCAGCAAGTTCAGGTGTGTGTGAAAGCGAGGCGGAAGTACCACACGAAAAAAAACTGTTCAGCAGCAGAAAAAGACAGAAAACAGCTGCAATCTTTGTCCATTTGTTTCCTGCAGAGAAAATTGATGTACTGCGGTTCATAATTTTACATGGTTTCCATCGGTTCTTCGCCCAGAATTTCGGCGCAGGTTGTAAATGCACCGATCGTAACACCCAGAATTCCGTGCATATTGACGCTTTGTCCCGTGAGAAAAAGGTTCGGAATTTTCGTTTTCGGCACAAACATCGTCTTCATCGGATTATTGCTGTCCTTCTCGTAACCGTACATTGCACCGCGTTCCGTACTTATATAATCGCGGTAAGAAAGTGGAGAGGAAGTATAAATCTGCTCGATATTTTCCTTAATTCCGGGTATTTTCTTCTCAATTTCCGCAATCAGCAGCGTTGCACGTTCGGCTTTAAAATGTTCATAATCTGCTCCTCTGAACGATTTTTCTGCCGCAGTATTTTGGGTTTTTTCCCATTGTTCAACCGCTGAAAAATCCATGTATGCAAGAACGGTTAAGCTTTCCGCAAAACCCGGACGGTTCCGGTCTTCCGTGGCAGAAAGCATATAAGAGGCGGGCCAGTTTCGATCATTGTTCTCATTATCTGAAAAAACATCTTCCGGTGATTTACTGTGGAACATATTGTAATTGAAATAGTTCACGCTTTCCGGTTTCAAAACCAGGTAAACGCTGAAGCAGGAAATACCGGGCTTCAGCTGCTGAACACGCGAGACGAGCGCTTTCGAAAATCTGTTTTTACCGAATAGTTCTACCGTTGCTTTAATATCGATATTGGAAATGATTTTATCCGCCGAATATTTCCTGCCTGAAGCTGTTGTTACCGATTCTGCAAGTCCGTCATCTGAATAAGAGACGCTCTCAACTCTGGACCGCCTGTGAATTTCACCGCCATTTTTCCGCAGTTCTTTCACGAGAAGTTTAGCAATGCGGCTGCCGCCTTCCACACAATTGTAAGCGCTTCTGATATAAGAATTAACTGTTAGGGCATGAACGAAAAGCGGCGTATTTTTCGTTGCGGCATACAGAAATCCGGAACCGCATAAAACAGCCTGCAATTTTCGGTTTGCAGTAATTTTCGTAATAAAATCCCAGGTATTTTCGTAGAGCAAATCCTCATTGTAAATTTGGTTTTTTCCGACATTATATCGGGGAAAATTTTCGCACATCCGCTGAATATCCAGAACATATCTTTCAAGATTTTCTTTTTCAGCCGGAAATAACACGGCCAGATCTTCTACAAATTTTTCATAACCCTGTGAATGCGGATAGCTGTTTTCGTCGCCGTCAAAAGAAATACGGTCGAATCCGGATTCGGACATTTTGCTGATTTTCAGGTTTTGCATAATTCCCAAAAAATCGAAATACCGGTAAAGATTCTGCCCGGGTTCAAGTCCGCCAAGATAATGCACACCGGTGTCAAAAATCCGTCTGTTCCGCGAAAAAGTCTGCAGATTACCACCAAACTGATTGTTTTTTTCCAGCACGCAGACCTTCAAGCCTTTTTTTGCCAGAATTACAGCCGAAACCAGACCTCCCAATCCGCTCCCGATAATCAGTATGTCGAATTTTTTCTGCACGCGAATTTTTGAATTGAGAAACCGGTATAGAACCGGTTTTCATTACAATCTTGGCCTTCCTTTTCTCAGTGCGTGGTTCGCACGCTGTACTGCCATATTTTCCTTCCAGTCCATATATTTTTTCTTCAGCCTGCGTTTCATGAAATTATCGAAACTGCGCTGAACCGTTAGGTTCCACATAGAACGTGTCTTTACCGACCAGGATTTATCCCATGCTCTCAGCGAGATCGAAAAACTTCCGTCCAGATATTTCATCCAGTGCCACCATCCTGTAGGCATAAAAAGGGTATCGCCGTGTTCCAGGTAACATTCGATTCCGCGAACACCATCTAGTGCGGGAAATTTCTCAAAATCCGGATCAGAAATTTTGTAATCCTCCAGTGCGTACGTTGCAAAAGGCATTTTATACAGCCTTTCTTTCCACCTGTAATCAAAAAGCAGAATTCTTTTCCTGCCGTTGAAATGCGTGTGAAAAATATGCGCCATGTCGATATCGTAATGCAGAAAGGTTTCGGAGCCTTTGCCGCCAAAAAACATATTTGGGTATTTATCGAGAAAACCTCCCATCAAATCTTTTGGAAAAATATAGTCTTCAAGAAGTTTGGGAGCATGTTTCATCGGATCAAACAGAAAAATTCTGAGATCCGTAGGTTCTTTGCTGATCAGGTCGATGTATTCACCGAACGGCATTTTGGTGGTTGCAGCATTGATTGGCGCTTCCGGATCTGCCTTGGAAGAATCATACAGAGGAACTTCTATATTTCCTACGACAGACTTCATATAATCCAGCGTCCATTTATGATAGGCAGGCCATTTTCTGGCCATATTCCTGATGACCACAGGTTTGCGCGGCTTCAGATATTTTTCGTAAAATTCTTCACGGCTGATGTCATCAACTACATCAATCGGATTAAGGATCAGGCCCATGATATGCCAAAATTAGACAGCAAAAATACTAAAAACGCCGCCATTTATAATCTGAATATTACGCCGGTGTAACATACGGTCAATTACGATTACTAATGTAGTCAAAAGTATCACTCCATGAAAGCAAAATTTTCACTGCTTTTCCTTTTTCTCGCGACATTATACTGGGCACAAAGCTCCATAAGCGGAACTGTAAAGAACTCCGAAGGAGAAACTGTGCCGAGCGCAAGCGTAACTATTGAAGAGCCGGGCAGCGATGCCATCATTGCGTATGGAATCACCAACGCGAAAGGCGAGTATAAAATTACATTTAACTCTGCGCAGAGCAATGTGGATGTAAAAATCAAGGCTTTCAACCACCGTCAGTTGACGAAACAGATCGAAAACAGAACACAGAATCTGAATTTCACGATAGAAACCGAAGCAACTGTTATCGAGGAAGTAAAACTGAAGACACGTCTGATTACAAAAAAAGGCGACACAATTACATACGACCTGAAATCCTTTGAAACCAAGAACGACCGTGTACTTGCAGATGTGCTGAAAAAAATGCCGGGTATAGAAGTAAATCCCGACGGTTCAATTCTTTACCAAGGACAGCCGTTGTCAAAATTTTATGTGAACGGAAAGGATTTGATGGAAGGCGGATATGGCGTTGTGAACAATTCCCTGCCAAAAGACGCGGTACAAAAAGTGGAAGTACTTGAAAATCACCAGCCTGTAAAAATTCTTCAGGACAAAGTTCCGAGTGATCAGGCTGCAATCAACATCAAACTGAAGAACAAAGTAACGATGACCGGCCGCGGCGAAGTGGGAACCGGCTTTGCAGATCCATGGCTTTGGAACCTGAAACTGACGCCGATGTTTTTCGGGCAGAAAAATCAGTGGGTGGTCAATTATAAAACGAATAATGTCGGAGAAACGGTAGAAAATGAAGCCAGTATCTTTGGTATGGGTAACCGCTGGGAAGGACGCCGCAGCAATGCCTCGCAGAATATCTGGACAGGTGTGGAAATGGCCGCAACACCGAATCTTCCGGAAAAAAGATGGCTGATGAACAATGTGCATTTTCTATCTGCAAATGTGCTGACCAATCCTTTTGAGAATAAAGAATGGGAACTGAAAGCGGCCGGAACCTACGTGAATAACGCAGTGGAAAGAGAATCCTACCAGGAAACTTACGATAAACAGCTGAATATTTCCAGGAACTGGAGCATTTTTAACAGACTGTACACCAACAGAGCGAAAGGGGAATTAACTTTTACGAAAAATGCAAAGCAGGGATTTTTTAAGAACGTGACCACTTTCAATCAGTTCTGGAATGCCAACCGCGCTGAAGTAGACCGCCGTTCCAATATCAATCAGTTTGCTGCGCAGGGTGTGGAATTACCGTCGACTTCTTTCCAAAACTCATTGAGTACTATTATTCCGCTGAAATCCAAAATGCTGAATGTGATGTCGTACATTAGTTATCAGGATGACAAACAGTCGATGGACGTAAGACCGGGCGATTATATTTTCTACCCTGTTTCTCCTTTCGCAGGAACGAGTGTGGTTAATCAGTATCTGCGAAATAAAACTTTTGAAGCAAACCACTCCGCAACCATCGGATTCACGCATAAATTCTGGACATTTACCCCGGAGGTCGGGTTCAATTACGCTTCTTCTGATCTGGAAAGCATCGTTACCGGAGAAAATGGAGCAGGCTTCGTGGATTACGGAAGTATTTTCGCTAATGATCTGAAATATTCGAGAGCCGTTCCTTATGCAGGTCTCGGAATTAATTATAAATCGGACCGCTGGATCGTCGGAATTCAGGCTCCGGTAAATTTCAACATCATCAATGCCGAAGATCCGGCAAGAAATGTAGACAAGCATTTTACGAAAACAACTTTTGAACCTTCCGGTTTTATACAGTATCAGTTTGCCTCTTTCTGGAAAGCAATGCTCACCGGAAGTATGAATTACGGTTTCGCTGAAATCAATGATACTTATGCGGGATTTATCATCAGCAACCCTTCGTCATTGCAGGCAATGCAGTTCGATAACCCAATCATGGAAACGCTGAACAGAAGAATCGGTTCCCGAATTGAATACCGAAATCCGCTGAATAACTTATTTTTCAATGTAAATTACAGCTACAGCAACAGCTTACGTAATCTATTGCCTTCCTTCAGCATCAATGCGGCAGGATTTGCATCCACCACGTATATTCTTCGTGACAATTCAGTGCGTTCTCATTCACAGTCGGCTGATATCGGCAAGTATTTCCCGAAATTTAAATCCAATCTGTCTGTAAGTTTCAGAAACAGCAATTCGGAATCAGAAAATTTCAGAAACGACGAACTTTTCCTGAACAAAAACTCCACCCAAAATTTAAGCGGTAAATTTAATAACGCTTATTTCAGCTGGATGACGCTGGATTACAATTTCACGCTGGGATGGAGTAAAAACACCAGCAGTTTGTTTTCGTCCCAAAACAGCAGTTTTACGCACAGTTTTGCAGCAACGGTGTTTCCGGTGGAAAACCATTCCATTGCGCTGAACTGGGATCAGATGAACTTTCAGCAGGCAGGAAATAATTTCAGAAATGGTTTTTATGATCTTACTTATCAGTACGCATGGACTGCTAAGAAGGTAGATTTTGAACTGAAGTGGCTCAATATTGCCAACAAAAAAGTATTTGAAAGAATTACTGATGACGCTTCAGAATACAGCCTGCAAAGAATACAGATTCGTCCAAGCCAGGTGATGTTTACGGTAAAGTTTAACTTTAAATAAACCTTCGGTTTAATACATAAAAAAAGCCTGGAAGCAGCAGTTCTTCCAGGCTTCTTCTTATAGTTTGTTAATTAAAAAAGATACGGGCCGGCCCACGAACTTACAGAACCGTCCGCACATTTAGACCTAACATAAAAACCAACCCAGTTGCAGAACATATTGCCAAATGCCATTGATGTTGACGATGTCGTATGATGAATTGAGCCAGGCTGCGCATTGGCATTCTGAATAAGAGAAACTTCATAGCTTACCGGTGAACCGTAAGAACTCCAGGAAAAACCTCTGGTAGCCGAACCGTTATTACAGCTACCAGATATCAGATAACTGTGCAAATTAAAAGGTTTAGGACAGGTAGGTGTGGCTGTGTAGGTATATTTTTTGAAAGTATTGGAATCATTGGTTGCACAATACGTTTTCACATAGAAATCATAAACCTGATTGGTTGTCAGATTGCCGATTTGCAGCGAATTCGCATAGTTGCTTGCATCCATTTTTGTACCGGTACCCAAAACAAATCCTGCAGGTCCGTACTCAACTGCATGATATTTGAAACTGCTGCCGCTGTACGTAAATACAATGGTCATGTTAGTAGCATCAAACTGATAAAATTCTGCAGTAGTACTCCCGTTGCACTGCGAAGGCTGAGTAGTTACACTGCTAAGCTTGTAGGGTGCACTGCTTTGTGTGCTGCTGCAGATGGATGTTATCAAAATATCGTAGGTGGTAGAAGGATTTAAATCTTTTAACTCGACGTACGAGCTGGAAGTAACGACTGCCTTACCCGTTCCTGACATGAATCCTGAGGGTCCGTATTCCACGCGGTAAGAATTTGCACCAGTTGCACTTTGAAAATTAACAGCAATTGTCGATGGAAACACCTCGAAAGAAACGTTGCTAACCTGCCCGCAATTGCTGCCGGAACCGTTGCCTGATTCACCATCCCTGCCACAACCAGCCAGCATTAATAGGCACAGCATAAAAAAAATCTGTAGTGTTTTTTTGTTCATATTAAAAAATTAGGGCACAAAATTAATTTTTTTTCAGCACATTAACTCCATGCTTTGTAATTATCGCAAACAGGACAGCTGTTTGCCTGGAAATATTAAATAACCTGTACATAGTCATTACAATAAGGTCCGCCAAATCGGACGCGTCCAAAGAAAATTTGAAATTTTTCAAAAAATTCTGTTACGAATTGAAACTAATGCATACTAATTGCTTAAAGAGCAAACGATAAAAAATCAGAAAAAAATGAAAAAATACATTTCGCTTTTCGCTTTGGTCATCACCGTGATGTTCAGTGCGCAGCAAACTGCAAACAGATTCTTTTACGAACTTACCTTCAAGCCGAAAAAAGATTCTGCAAGACTCGATAAAGTAATGACGGTTCTCGACATTACGAAAGACAAATCAATCTATCAGGACTTCACAATTCCGGCGCAGGATTCTCTGCTTCAGGCAGAAATGGAAGCCATGCAGAAGGCCGGCGTTTACAGGGATATTTCCAAATCTGTGAAGATGCCGAAGTTCGGCCATAAAATCACCAAAAAATATCCGGAAATGAATGTGACCTTATCTGAAATGATCAGCATGAAATGGCTTGGATATGAGGATAAAACCAAAATGGACTGGAAAATACAGCCTGAAAAAACGAAAATCGGGGAATATAATGCACAGAAAGCTACAACGGAGTTCGGAGGCAGACAGTGGACTGCATGGTTTTCGCCAGATATACCGCTTCAGGACGGGCCTTACAAATTTCACGGACTTCCCGGCCTGATTGTTAAAGTGGAAGATACGGGCAACAACTACAGCTGGACGCTGAAAGGCAACAAAAAAGTAGAAAATTATCAGGAGAAATCATTCATGGAGCGTAATCCGCAGTACGGCATGCAAACCAGTACCGTGGTTGTGGACCGTGCTAAATTCGAAAAAGCCTATAATAATTTTAAAGCCGATCCGCTTGGCGAAATGAGACCTTATATGACGCCGGAACTGATGAACCGCAAAATGCCGGGCAGCGAAAAAACAGTTGGTGAACTGGTAAAAGACCAGGAAAAAATGCTCAATACTTATTTTAATGCCAATAACAACCCAATAGAACTGGCTGCAAAAAAATAGAACGCAAAAAGATACTGCATCTTAAATTTTTCAATAGAAAATCCTGTTCTTTTACAGGATTTTTCTTTAATTATGAGTCTTATCATCCTGCGCCTTATTTAGATTTATTTTAAATAATGTATATTTGTCTTTCTTTAATGCTGTAAAATTGAAACGATCTGATGCAAATAAACTCTGCTGTTTTCCGGCCGAACAGGACGGAATAATTGTAGATTATGACAATGAAAACCTGAATATGCCGGGCAAAATTGTAGAAATGGGACTTCTTCCCGGAACGGCATTCAGAATTCTTTATCAGGCACCTTTCTCCGGTCCGTTATACATTGAATACGGTACAGAGAAAAGCAGAATCGCTCTGCGACAGGAAGAAGCGCGTTTCATTATTGTAAAACCCCAATAAATCCAGGCGTAGACCGCAAAGATGCGCACAGTTGACCCTCACAAGAAAGTACTGCTGGTAGGAAATCCGAATGTTGGAAAATCCACCATTTTCAATGCCTTATGCAACAAGAAGCAGAAAACCGGAAATTACGCCGGCGTAACTGTGGCTTCGCATTCCGGCAGATATCAGTACAAAGATGAGGAAGTAGAAGTGATAGATTTACCTGGCTCGTACAGCATTTATCCTTCTTCCGAGGATGAGGCTATTTTTACCAAATACCTCATCGATGAACATCAGCATTATGATGCGGTGGTTTATGTGATTGACTGTACCAACCTGAAGCGCGGACTTCTGCTTTTCCAGCAGATTCAGGATCTTGGAATTCCGGTGCTTTTGGTGGCGAACCAGCTCGATGAAGCGCAAAGACGAGGAACGGAAATTAATTTTGACATTCTTTCCGAACAGCTTAATGCGCATATCGTAACTTCCAACGCAAAAGAAAATATCGGAATAGACCGGCTTAAAGAAGCTATTTATCAGAAAAAATTCTCCCAAAACACAGAGCAGTACTTCGAAATTCCGCTGGAACAGAGAGAAACAGTAGAGAGAATTGCCTCCCAAACCAAAGAAAACAACACCTATAAAGTCTGGACACTTCTTTCGTCCGACACCAGCCTTTCCAAACTGGAAACTGTAAAAGAACAGCTTCAGGAAAAAGATTCCAGATGCATTGTCCCGAAAAGGCTTCAGACGCAGGAAACCATCAGAAGATATCAGCACATTGACAAAATTGTGAGTGCTGCAGCATCCAAAAAACCGGAATTCAAAGAACTGCTCACCGAAAAAGTCGATAAGATTCTGGTTCATAAATTCTGGGGCTACGTGTTCTTCGCGGCCATTATGCTGCTAATTTTTCAGATGGTGTTTTTCATGGCAGAATATCCAATGAACTGGATTGACGACACTTTCATCTGGCTTGGAAATCATGCGAAAGAACTGCTTCCGGAAGGACCGTTAAACAGTTTGATAACGGACGGAATTATTCCGGGACTCGGCGGAATCATCATCTTTGCCCCACAAATCGGTATCCTGTTGTATTTCCTCTATCTGCTGGAAGACAGCGGCTACATGGCGAGAGTAATTTTTCTGATGGACCGTTTCTTAAAACCTTTCGGGCTGAACGGCAAAAGCATCGTGCCGCTCGTTTCAGGAATTGCGTGTGCAATTCCTGCGATCATGTCCACCAGAAATATTGAGAACGCTAAAGAACGTCTCATTACAATTCTGGTGACGCCGTTTATGACCTGCGCTGCCCGACTTCCGGTGTACAGTATTATCATTGCCCTTGTAATTCCAGAAGGACATTTTCTGGGAATTGATTACCGCGCAATTGCATTGTTCCTGATGTATCTGCTTGGATTTGTAACGGCACTTATTTCAGCGTTTGTGCTTAAGAAAATCATTCGCCAGAACGCGCAAAGCTACCTGGTAATGGATTTACCGTTATACAAAAAACCACTTTTTGGCTATGATTTAAAGCTGGTTCTGGAAAAAGTCTGGGATTTCATTACGGGTGCAGGTAAAGTGATTCTTGCAGTCAGTATTATTCTCTGGGCTTTGAGTTATGTCGGTCCTTCGCAGACTGAAGACCGTTTTATAGCGACCGATGTCAGCATGAATGATTCTTATCTGGCGAAAATTGGAAAAGCGATTGAACCTGCCGTGGAACCACTTGGTTACGACTGGAAAATGGGTGTTTCCATCATTTCTAGTTTTGCGGCAAGAGAGGTTTTTGTAGGAACCATGTCCACGCTTTACAGTCTGGACGATGACGTAGAAGAAGGCAAAATTATAGACAAAATGCGTGCGGATACAAAGCCCAACGGAGAAAAAGTATTTACACTCGCAACCGGAATTTCCATCCTGATTTTCTATGCGTTCGCGATGCAGTGTATATCTACGATCGCTGTGGTTTACCGCGAAACCGCGAGTATGCGATGGACGCTCATTCAGCTTTTTGCGATGACCGGTCTCGCCTATATTGTTTCTTTCATCGTTTATCAAATGCTGAAATAAGATGGAAACAGGATTATTATTTCAGTACATTCTCGTTGCACTGCTTATATTGGCAGCATTATATTTCATGGCGCGCCTCATATTGAAGAATTTCTCATCGAAAAAATTCAGTTCCAAAGAAAAAAACTGCGATCACGACTGTGGTTGTTCGTAAAATGCAACAGTCAAAAAAACCGTATTTTTGCACCTCAAACACAATCCAAATAATACATGTCACTGATTAAAAGTATTTCAGGAATCCGCGGAACGATCGGCGGAAAAACCGGAGACAATCTAACACCTGTAGATGTAGTGAAATTTGCTGCAGCCTTCGGAAGCTGGCTTCAGCGCAACAACGACGGAGAACGTCTGAAACTGGTTATCGGAAGAGATGCGAGAATTTCCGGACAAATGGTTTCAAGCCTTGTTTCTTCCACTTTGCAGGCACTTGGAATCGACGTGATCGACTTGGGACTTTCAACCACTCCTACCGTTGAAGTGATGGTTCCTGAACTCAATGCACATGGCGGAATTATTCTGACGGCTTCGCACAATCCGAAACAGTGGAATGCCCTGAAACTTCTGAACGCCAAAGGTGAATTTATCAGCGGCACAGATGGTGCTGAAGTTTTGCAAATTGCTGAATCCGAAGATTTTTCATTTGCAGAAGTGGATGATTTGGGAAGCTACGAAACCAATAACGACGGCTTTGATATTCATATCGAAAAAATTCTGGAGCTTCCGATGGTAGATGTGGAAGCCGTGAAAGCGAAGAAATTTAAAGTGGTTCTGGATGCAGTGAATTCCACAGGAGGAATCTCTTTACCCCCGCTTTTCGAAAAGCTTGGTTGTGAGGTCGTAAAACTATATTGTGAACCAAACGGACAGTTTCCGCACAATCCCGAACCACTGAAAGAACATCTTACAGATATTTGTGAACTTGTAAAAAAAGAAAATGCGGATCTGGGAATAGTGGTTGATCCGGACGTTGACCGTCTTGCAATAATCGACGAAAATGGTGAAATGTTCGGCGAGGAATATACCCTGGTTGCCGTTGCAGATTATCTGCTGAAACATAAAAAGGGAAGTGCCGTTTCCAACCTGTCTTCCAGCCGTGCTTTACGTGATGTTGCTGAAAAACACGGATCGGAATATTTCGCGAGCGCTGTTGGTGAAGTGAATGTAGTAACGCTGATGAAAGAAAAAAATGCGGTAATCGGCGGCGAAGGAAACGGCGGAATTATTTATCCTGATTTACATTACGGACGTGATTCTCTGGTAGGAATCGCCCTGTTCCTGACGCATCTGGCAAAAGAAAACAAGACCGTTTCTGAACTGCGCGCAGGCTATCCTGCATATTTTATGGGGAAAAAGAAAATTGAGCTCACACCGGACATCGATGTTGATCTGCTTTTAACTAAAATGCAACATGAATATCAAAAAGAAGAGATTTCAAATGTTGACGGCGTTAAAATTGACTTTCCGGCAAACTGGGTACACCTGAGAAAATCGAATACGGAACCGATTATCAGGATTTATACCGAAGCAAAAACGCAGCAGGAAGCTGACCGGATTGGCGATGATATGATCACGAAAATGCGAAGCCTCATTTAACTGGCAGAAACAGTTGAATAATTAGAAAATTTTTTGCATCTTAACGGTTCAGAATTTGGACCGGATATTGATGGAAAAATTTTAGAAAATCATTAATTTAATTTATTTCTACATCGTTTGGAAGCAAATTTTCTTGCATCGTAGAAATTAGACCTGATATTGGAAGATTTTTTTGATAACGAACTTGCAAAAAAGTTCGAAGAAATGACCGAAAATAATGAGCAGTATTACTTCGATACCGAAGAGCTGGAAGACATCATTATCTATTACCTGGAACTTGGCGATATATCTTATGCAGAGCTGGCTGTAAATTACGGTCTGCAGTTGCACCCATATTCCAGTGAAATGAAAATCAAACAACTCGAAGTTTTCATCGAGCAGGAAAATTATGCACGTGCAAAAGAGCTGATTGCTGAACTCCGGCCTTCATCGATGGAAGTGACTGATTTCCTCGTATGTACGGCAAAATATTACTCAAACCTCGGAAACCCGAGAAAAGCAATTGAATTCTGCGAAAAAGCACTCGAACTCGAAGAAGAAGAGAACTTTCTGCATAATTTCATCGCTGATGAATGGGTGAACCTCGGAGAACCGTTTTCTGCGCTGAAACATTATCAACAGGCTTTACAGCACGATCCTCAGGATGAATACGCTTTGGAAAACTGCATTCAGTGTTTTTCTGATTTACAGAAAAATGAAGAACTGGTGGAATTCCTGAACCGTTACCTCGACGATTTTCCGTTTTCGGAAGTTGCCTGGAGCGAACTCGGTCAGTTTTATATGACCCGCAAGAATTATACGGAAGCAATTAAAGCTTTTGATTATTTGCTGGCCATCAATGCAAATGCCGTAGCTGTTTATGCGCTGAAAGCATCATGCCTGGAATCCCAGAAAAAATGGAGCGAAGCCATTGAAGTGTATGAAGAAGTACTTCCTCTGGAACACACAAAATCGTATACGTATTTCAAGATCGGTGTTTGCTACAACGAAATGAAACAGTTGGTTCCGGCATTAACAAGTTTTCAGAAATCCCTGATCGAAGATCCGCAGTTCTATCAGTCGATGATGGAACAGAGCTTTATCTACGAACAGATGGGCAGCATGAAAGAATCACTTCATTTTGCGAAAGAAGCCACTTTGCTGAATCCGGATGATATGGAATATCAGAAAAGGCTTGCCTATCTTTATATTACTACCGGAAAATTTGAAGAAAGTGCGGCGTGCCTGCAAAAAGTCATAAAAAAGCAGCCGGAAAGACTGTATCACTGGTATGCGTTTTCCGAAGTACTGATGCTAATTGGTGAATATGATGACGCTGCAACACTTTTGGAAGAAGGTATAACGCATCACAACAGAGCCGAACTTTTTTATCAGCTCAGCAACTGTTATTTCCATTTAAAAAAGCAGGATGAAGGGCTGAAAGCGCTGGAAAAAGCCATGGAACTCGATGCCAGTTTACTGCAGGATATGGAGCAGAAATATCCGTATCTCTCCACAGAAGTCCAGAAAGTAAAAGCCAAAAAGAAATAAAAAAATCGCCGCATGGCGATTTTTTTTATTGGTTTTCTGACAGGGTAATCGTTATGCTGTCCCAAAAACTTCGGTTTTGCAGATAGGTGGAACGGCACAGATTTGAAGACATCCGGTAATTTCCTTTTTTCAAAACCACGTGATTCGATTTCATTGCGCGGATCGGCAGATTTTCCACCTGAGAACCGCTAAACCGTACAATAATATCACATGGCGTGTTGTTTTTCAGGCTTACGGAAACCCGTTCAGGATCTGCGTCATTCAGCAGAATATTCAACGCTTCAGCGGCCCGTTCTTTCTTGTGTACAGAATCCTGAGCAATCAGTATTTTGAATTCCTCGCGTTCGCGCTGTTGCGCCGACTGATAAGTGCCGCCTGCAGAACCCGGATAATCTGAAACGCTGCATCCTGTTAGCAAAGCGGCAAGAGCAGCCAAGAGAACTGCATGAGTTTTCATTTACAGCGAGTAATTTGGCGCTTCCTGCGTAATGATTACATCATGCGGATGACTTTCCTTCAGTCCGGAGCCTGTAATTTTCACCATTTTGGAATCGTTCTGCAGCGCTGTAAGATCTTTAGCACCACAATAGCCCATTCCTGCGCGGATTCCGCCGGTAAGCTGGAAAACCACATCTTCGAGTTTTCCTTTGTGAGGAACACGTCCTTCAATTCCTTCCGGAACGAATTTTTTAGCCTCACTCTGGAAATATCTTTCTTTTCCGCCTCTTTTCATGGCTGCAAGACTTCCCATTCCCTGATAGGATTTGAATTTTCTCCCCTGAAAAATAATTTCATCACCCGGAGCTTCGTCTGTTCCGGCAAGCAGAGATCCAAGCATAACCGCACCTGCTCCGGAAGCAATTGCCTTTACGATATCACCCGAAAGTTTGATTCCGCCATCAGCAATTACCGCAACATTTTTGGTTTTAGCGAATTCGAAAACATTGTAAATTGCAGAAAGCTGCGGAACTCCAACACCTGCAACCACTCTTGTCGTACAGATAGAACCGGGACCGACACCAACTTTCAGGATATTTGCTCCTGCTTCAATTAAATCTTTGGCAGCTTCGGCTGTCACAATATTTCCTCCTACAATGTCGAGTTCCGGAAAAGCGGCGCGGATTTCTCTCACTTTATCAAGGACACCTTTTGAATGTCCGTGTGCAGAATCCACCGCAATAATATCAACACCGGCACTTACCAAAGCCTGAACGCGCTCCATTGTATCTTCACCGATTCCAACTCCGGCACCAACAATCAGACGGCCGTTGCGGTCTTTATTCGCATTTGGATATTCCAGCTGATTATCGATATCCTTAATTGTAATTAAACCGACCAGCTTGAATTCATCATCCACAATCGGTAATTTTTCAACTCGGTTCTGAAGCAGGATTTCCTTCGCATCTTCAAGGGTGGTATCTTTTCCGGAAGTTATCAGGTTTTCTGTGGTCATCAGTTCCTCCACTTTCATGTCGAGGTTTTCCTGATATTTTACATCGCGGTTCGTGATGATTCCGATGAGTTTATTGTCGGGATCGACAACCGGAAGCCCGGAAATCTTAAATTTCGTCATCAGATTTTTTGCCTGAGAAAGCGTACAGTCCTTGGAAAGCGTTACAGGATCGGCAATCATTCCGTTTTCGGAACGTTTTACTTTGTTTACCTGTGCAGCCTGTTCCTCGACAGTCATGTTTTTATGAATAAATCCAAGTCCGCCAACACGCGCAATCGCAATGGCCATATCTGCTTCCGTTACGGTATCCATCGCTGCGGAAACAATGGGAACATTGAGCGTAATTTTATCGGTAAGTCTGGATTTTAAGGAAACTTCGTTCGGAAGAACTTCGGAATAAGCCGGGATGAGCAAGACGTCATCGAAAGTAACAGCTGCTTCAATTATTTTGTTCTGAATAGACATTCTACTTTCTTTACAAAGTTACGGCTTTGTAATTAAAATTGAAAATGCCGGATTTAAAATTTAAAAAAAATTAATTTTGGGCCAAAAGCCCAATTCATGAAATATGTCTTAAGCATAGTTCTTGCGGTCTGTTCAGTACTGCTTTCAGCCCAGGTTTTCACGGGAAAAATTCTGGATGAAGCCGAACGGCCACTGCAGAACGCGAAGATCTATGTAGACGGAACTACGATTGCTGCATCCACAGATGAAGGCGGCAATTTCCATATCGATGTTTCTACAGCAAAAATTGGCACAATGGTTTTTCAGAAAGAGGGATACTCACCTTCCGCCTATTCTTATAACGCCGTTAATATCAAACATATCCGGGTTATCCTCATGCGTGAAAGCAGCATTGAAGGCGTTCAGATTATGGCTTATTCCGATAAAAAACATGCACAATATATCAACCGCTTTCTGAATGAATTTCTCGGATCAAACAACAGAGAAATTGAAATTAAGAATCCACGTGATATTGTATTTGCCTATGATAAAAGCAGCAGCACGCTGTATGCGAAATCGAAAAAGCCACTTATTGTCGAGAATAGTTTCCTGGGATATCTTATTGAATATCAGCTTATCAATTTTTCTTTTAACGAGGATTCGAAACTGGTGATGTTTTCCGGCACTACCCATTATAAAAACTTAAAAGGCAATACAAAAAAAGATCAGCAATGGACAATCAACCGTCTGAATACCTATTACGGCAGCAGTCTGCATTTCTTCCGTGAAGCGTATGCCGGAACACTGAAAGAAGCCGGATATTCTGTGAACCGTGCTGTTAAAGTGAAAAATCCAAAATATCCTTCGGAATCAGAACGAAAAAAATACAGCGAGTACCTTGCGTCCGATTTTAAAACAGTAGGCTGGAAAAACTTAACGCCGGAACTGGAGGATATCCAGAAAAGACTGTCTAAGGAGCAAGAAATGAAGCTGGAATTTTTGGAATTCAATATTCCGCAGAGCAAATTCATCTTTAAAACAGGTGAACGTACCATGTTTGCATTTGAAGACCTGATGGTAACTGCGTACACAAAATTTCTGTACCGTGAAGAGCATGGCAAAATAGTAAAATCTCCTGTTTCGAAGCAGTCCACGGCAATAGCAGATACACACGGAACTGAATTTGAAATCAGCAACGAAGGGTACTGTTCTCCCGTTAATGAAATGACCTTCGAAAACGATTGGGGAAAAGAAAGGCTTACAGAACTTTTACCGCTGGATTACGTGCCTGGTCATTGAGAACGCAATTAGGCGCAGATTAATATTCAGCGAAGATATAACGCAGAATATTTTTTTCGGCACTGCTGATTGTCATTTTTCTTCTGGCCATTACTTTTTCGGCAACTTCGAGCGCTTTTTCGATCTGGAATTTTTCGTCATCGTGAAATCCGCCCCAAATGAAATTCTCCACCAGATTAGGCGGAAAACCACTCTTAAAAATATTGGAAGCAACCCCGATTACCGTTCCTGTATTCAGCTGCGTATTAATAGCCGTTTTGGAATGATCTCCCATGATCATCCCGGCAAACTGCAGTCCGCTGTCCTCAAACTGCTTTGTTCTGTACGACCAGAGTTTTACTTTTCCGTAGTTATTTTTCAGGTTGGACGAATTGGTATCTGCGCCAAGGTTGCACCACTCTCCAATGACAGAATTCCCGACAAAACCGTCATGTCCTTTATTCGAAAAGCCAAAAACCACAATATTGTTAACCTCACCGCCAATTTTGGAATGCGGTCCGACTGTTGTTGCGCCGTAAACCTTAGCACCAAGATTAAATTTTGAACCTTCGCAAAGTGCAATGGGACCGCGCAGATTACATCCTTCCATTACTTCCGCATTTTTGCCGATGTAAATTTTACCGGTTTTACAGTTGAGGGTGGAAAATTCAACCTGTGCACCTTCTTCGATAAACAGATCAGTTTTGTCGCCCAGAAAACCGTTGGTAGCGGAAAGTTCCTGCGATGTTCTTCCGCTTGTCAGCAATTCAAAATCAAAATTTATGGCCAGTTCGTTGTATGTGAAAAGATCTGCAGGTTTACGGAACACAGTCAGTTCTTCCTCAATATCGGTCATTTTTTCAATCTGTCTCAAATCGAAACCGTCCAGATTTACATTTGCAGCCAGCAGTTCGTTATGATAAACCAAAGCTTCACCAGGCTGAAGTTCACGGATCTGTAGCAGAACATTTTCAGTTGGAATAAAATTCGGAACCAGAAAAAGACTCTGTGATTTTTCAGGTTTGTGGAATTTTTCCTGCAGATAATCTTCCGTAATAAACCGCGCTTCAGGAATATCCAGCAATTTCATCCACCTTTCGGTAAATGTAAGAATGCCGCAGCGCATTTCTGCAATTGGTCTTGTAAACGTAAGCGGTAAAAAGTCTTCCCAATACTGACCGTCGGACAAAACGAGTTGGCTCATAATCTTCTGATATTTGATTTTGGACGAAAAAATTCCGGACTCAAAAATACAAAATAAAAAAGCCTTCCGGATTCCGGAAGACTCTGATTTCTGTAAGTCCGCAAATAATTATTTCGCGTATTTCTTGTACTTGTTCATGAACTTATCAACTCTACCTGCAGTATCTACAAGTTTCACTTTACCTGTGTAGAAAGGGTGAGAAGTAGAAGAAATTTCCATTTTTACCAGTGGAAAAGTTTCTCCTTCATATTCGATTGTATCTTTGGTTTCTGCAGTTGATTTGCAGATAAACATCTCGTCGTTACTCATATCTTTGAAAACAACAAGTCTGTAATTTTCAGGGTGAATTCCGTTTTTCATAAGAAATTTTTTAAATTTTTAAATGGCCTTATGTAACCGCAGGTTCCTGTTTTTGGCAGCAAAACCGTCTGTGCGATTTCATAACTGATTATTATTGAATAAATTATAAAAAACAAGCTTCGAAATAAGTAATGGATCTTTCTCTGCTGAATTTTAGGATGCAAAAATATAAATAATTATTGAATTCAGCAACAATTATTTCTCTTTACAGCAGCAGCGTTCCTATAAAATATATCCGGGTGAAAATAGTTATATTTGAACTGAAGAATAACTGAAACAATGAATATAAGAATATACGTTGCGTTACTTTTTTGGATTGGCGTTCTGGCTGTTTCCTGTAACCGCGACGACATCAGCTTCGAAACACCTGCTTCAGGCTTGCGGTTTTCTACGGATACGGTTTTTTGCGACACCGTTTATAATCAGGTTCGTTCGGAATCTTACGCCTTTAAGGTATATAACGATGCCGATCAGGATGTGGTGATCCCAAACATAAAACTCGGTCGCGGAGCGGGATCCCTTTACCGGATCAATGTGGACGGAAAATCCGGAACAGAATTTTCGAACGTTCCTTTACGCAGAAAAGACAGTCTGTACGTTTTTGTGGAAATTGCACCTACAGCGTCCGGCCCTGAAGCAATTGCTACCGATAAAGTACACTTTACAACCGGTAGCGGCGTGGATAATGTTACACTCTTTTCCGTGGTGCAGGATGCAGAATTTTTTGTGGAAACCGCCGGAAATCCTAATATTCTGACAGGTACACATACCTGGAATAACGACAAGGCGAAAATAATTTTTGGAGATCTTACCCTGGCCTCCGGTTCCACACTGAATGTTGAGTCGGGCACAAAGGTTTATTTTTTCAAAAACAGCGGCTTGACGGTAAGCAACGGCGCCACAATGAACGTGAATGGTGACCTTAATGCGGAAGTAACTTTCAGAGGCGACCGGAACGATCCTTATTACGATACCATTCCGAAAAACTGGAATTCCATGCATTTTGAAAATGGTTCGATGCTGAATATGAATTATGCGAGGGTTTTTGGCGGAACACGCGGACTGGATTTCAGGGAAGCTTCTGCGAATATTCAGAATACGATCATCCATACGTTTGAAGAATACGGAATTCATGCCGTAAACTCTACCATAACAGCGAGTAATCTGGTTATGAACAATTGCCAGCTTGCCAATGTCGGAATTTTCAAAGGCGGGACATACGACCTTACACACTGCACACTTACCAACCAGTGGAGACCAATTGCGGCTCCGGCGCTGATTGCAGGAAACGAATGGACCAACGATCAGGGACAGACTGAAACAGGAGCTTTAAATTTGAATATCAAAAATTCGATTCTGCATTCAATCGCAGCAAATGCGGTGGTTTTCGCACCGGTCAGCGGACAGACATTTACCTATCTGATGCGGAACTGCCTGATTACTTATGATGCGAACGGTGCAGGATACAATATCGATGCTAACCCGATGGTTATTGCGCCGGTCGTGAACGAAGATCCCGATTTTATGAATACGCTGATCAGCAAGATGAATCTGCGCGTAAATACCGATTCACCGGCAAAAAATAAAGGCAATGTTGCCGATGCAGCAACGGTTCCGCTAGATCTTGTGAAAATTTCAAGGACGGCAAACCCAACACTTGGAGCCTATCAGTAATTTATTTAAATCAACCGATGGAAATAACCATACTTCAGAATCAGGTCGATCGCTGGATTAAGGAAGTCGGGGTGCGTTATTTCAGCGAACTGACGAATATGGCGATGCTGACAGAAGAAGTTGGTGAAGTCGCCAGAATAATGGCGAGAAGATACGGTGAGCAAAGCGAAAAGGAAAGCGATAAAGCCAAAGACCTCGGAGAAGAACTCGCTGATGTTCTGTTCGTTACGTTATGTCTTGCCAATCAGACCGGCGTTAATTTGCAGGATGCTTTCGACAAAAAAATGAAATTGAAGACAGAACGGGATGCAGATAGGCATCAGCGCAACGAAAAGCTGAAGGAAAATCCAAAGGATTCAAACTGATTTGGAGGATGTTATTAAAAAAATCAAAAATAATTCCCGGAAAAACGGTGCAGATTTGCGGTTCGAAGAGTATCTCGAACCGTTTACTGATTTTAAATGCGCTATTCAGCAATATCAGGATTGAAAACCTGTCCGATTCTGAAGACACCGCATTGCTTCAGAATGCGCTTCAAAGCGAAGAAGAATTAATCGACATCAAACATGCCGGAACTGCAATGCGTTTTCTCACTGCATATTTTGCAATTCAGCCCGGAAAAATTATTACGCTCACCGGTTCCGAAAGGATGAAGAAAAGGCCGGTTGCTCCTTTGGTGGACGCTTTGAGATTTCTCGGCGCTGAAATAGAATATCTGGAAAAAGAAGGATTTCCTCCTTTAAGAATTACCGGGACACACATTCGAAAGAGCAATGTTGAAATTGACGCTGGTATTTCCAGTCAGTTTATTACAGCTCTTATGCTGATTGGTGCGAAACTTGAAAACGGCATCCACATTCTTTTGAAAGGCAAAGTAACTTCAAAAACCTACATTCTGCTAACGGCAAAAGTTTTGAAAATTGCGGGCATGGATGTAGAAATTACTGATGACACCATTACCGTTCACCATCTGAAGGAAGAAGAAAACGGCAACAAAATTTCGCATTACCACGTAGAAAGTGACTGGTCATCCGCTTCCTATTTCTACTCTTTGGCTGCGCTGGGACAGGAACACATCTCGCTCAGAAATTTCAAGGCACACTCCAAACAGGGCGACAGCAGACTGCGGGAAATTTTCTGGGAATATTTTGGCGTGAATACCGTTTCCGATACGCAGGAACATGAGATTACGCTCTCTAGTGAAATAAAGGATTTGCCTGAAAAGATTTGCCTCGATTTAAATGACTGTCCGGATATCGCGCAAACCATCTGTGTAACAGCTGCAGCATTAAAAATTCCATTTGAATTCACCGGGCTCGAAACGTTGAAAATTAAGGAAACAGACCGGCTTCTCGCACTTCAGACTGAATTAAGAAAAATTGGCTGCATAACCGGCATTACCGAAAACAGCATTGAATCCGTAGAATTTATTGATGCGGAAGCAGAAATCATCATCAAAACATATGACGACCACAGAATGGCGATGAGTTTTGCACCGTATTGCCTGATCGGCGATATCGAAATTGAGAATCCTGCGGTTGTCGAAAAATCTTATCCGAATTTTTGGAAGGATTTAGAAAATGTATTAACCCCTGTACCTTTGTGATGAGATCTTTTGATTTATTTCTATTACTGATTCCCGCACTCCTTTATTCTCAGAAACTACAGCCGAATGAAGTGCAGATTTTTTCTTTTGAGACAACAGGAGGAAAAAAAATGCAGCTGGTAAAAGATAAATCAGGGAAGTATATCCAATACAGATTTGGAAATGGTAACAAAACCGAGCTGAACTTTCCCGCAACACAGAATGCTGACAGTTGGAAAAAATTCCGTTTTAATGCATACGAAAGGGGCGGAGGAAAAGAAAATTCCGGAATAATAATGCATTACCTGAATTTTCAGAATAAAGGTTTTGACTATACGGTTTACTACAAATTCAGCACAGAAGACGAATTAATAAATTCCGGAATTACCGTCAAGAACCTAAGAAACGGAAAAATAACAGAGATCAAAGCGAAGAATTCCACAATAAAAGGAATTATGCACCAGCTCAGCGAAAAAATTGCTGAAAGTGAAAACTGGAGTTATTAAGATTACAAATGTCCAAAACAATCATCATTACCGGAACATCAGCAGGAATCGGCTTTACGCTTGCTGAATTTCTAGGAAAAAAAGGCCATAAAGTATACGGTTTGAGCCGCAAAAATGTTGAAAGTTCCCATTTTTCAACCATTCCTACCGATATCACGGATAACACGCAGGTGCTGAATGCTGTTGAACTGGTGCTTGTAAAAGAACAGAAAATCGACATACTCATTAACAATGCGGGAATGGGAATGGTGGGCGCCATAGAAGATTCCACGAAAGAAGACATCGAAAAACTGTTCAGCCTGAATCTGATTGGAGCTGTGCAGATGATGAACGCAGTACTTCCGGCGATGCGCGCGCAGAAATTAGGTAAAATCATCAATATTTCCAGTATCGGCTCGGAAATGGGCCTTCCGTTCCGTGGTTTTTATTCCGCATCAAAGGCGGCGCTGGATAAAGTAACAGAGGCAATCCGATATGAAGTTTCGCCATGGGACATCGATGTCTGCTGTCTGCATTTAGGGGACATTAAGACAAAAATTGCAGAGAACCGCGTTCAGACTGCTGTTTCTGCGCCGTATCAGTCGATTTTTGAGAAAGTTCACGGCGTGATGAATTCGCATGTGGATGATGGTACAGAACCACTTGCTGTTGCCATTTATATTGAAAAACTGCTTCAGCGCAAAAACTGGAAAGCGCATTATTACTTCGGAAAACTGGGACAAAAAGCAGGAGTTCCGTTAAAATGGCTGCTACCCCAGAATTTCTACGAAAAACTGATGAAAAAATACAATAAACTGGATTGATAGGCAGTTTTTATTTGATGAGTAAACAGCAAAAAGCTGCTAAAAAGCGTGATATTTTTCTGAATAATATGAATTTCAGGAATATTTCTGTTCGCTTTTTGATGGCGGTGCTGCTCATAATTTTCAGTGGTGGCAGATTAGCTGCGCAGCACGAATATATCCTGATCGATACAGAAACCAACAAACGGTTTGTAAAAAAAGACTCGCTTTCCGCGGTAAAATTTCTGGATTCACTTTCACAAAACAATTATTACTTCACCAAACTTCGCGACGTTCGCAAGGACGGAAATACCACTCAGATTTTTTTCGAAAAAGGACCGAATTATAATCAGGGGCATGTTCAGATTTCGGATTCGCTTGCAAGAGCAATCAACAGCGATACGGAATTCTATTCCAAAAACATCGATTCGCTGAAAAAAGCCATCAACCAACGGTTTATGCAGCAGGGATTTTCCTTTAACCGAGTAAAATCCAAATATCTCGGCATGAAAAGCGGAAGTCCGCGCATAGAAATTTCCGTCATCGCAGAAAAGCAGCGGGTAATTGACGGGTTTGTGGTGAGGGGTTACGATAAAGTGCCGAAACGGTTTATCAAAAATCTCACGCGGGAATTTCAGGGAAAAACATACGGAGACAAAACCTTGCTTGCCATAAATCAGGGACTGCAGAATCATGCTTTTATGACGCTTGAAAGGCCTCCGCAAACATTATTCACACGTGACTCAACACAGATTTATTTATTCCTGCAGAAGAAAAAGGTAAATTCCTTTGACGGAATGATCGGATTTGGCAACGATGAAAGCGAAAAATTCACTTTTAACGGAACGCTCAACCTTCAGTTCCGCAATATGTTCAACGGTTTTGAAAGCATCGGCATTTACTGGCAGAGAAATCCGGACAAGGGACAGACTTTCGACCTCAATTTCGATATTCCGTACATGCTGCAGTCGAATGTGGGAATGAATCTCAACATGAACATTTACCGGCAGGATTCCACTTTTGCGAATGTAAAAATGATTCCGGCAGTTTACTACAATATGAGCAGCCGGCAAAAAATCGGTTTGCGCGGAACGTTTGAAACTTCCACCATAATTGATTCGCTGTACATACAGGGAAAAGACTACACCAAGAAAGGAATTGGTCTCTGGTACGATTATACTGAACCGACTGAAGTGGAACTTTTCCTGCACCGGATGAAAATCCGTGCTGAAGCGGACCTTCTTTCGACCAATTATTCCAAAGAAGACATTACTGCATCGCAAATGCGGTATTATCTGTTTGCCGAACGAAATATTCCGCTGCGGGGAAATCACTGGCTGAATCTTCGTGGTGAAACTGCGCTTCTCAGTTCCAAAAACGACTTCACGGTAAATGAACTTCTGCGTTTTGGCGGCTGGAATTCCATGCGCGGATATAATGAAAACTCGCTCATTGCCGATTTCTACTTTTACGGGAATGCCGAATACCGTTATCTCGTCAATAATCAGGCGTTTTTTGATGTTTTTCTGCAGTATGGCCAGCTTACGAACAATGCACTTGGCGTAAATCCCAAGCTGTACAGTTTTGGGATCGGATTTAATTTCTTCCTGCCGATCGGACTCATGAGTTTCCAGATTTCGAACGGAAGTGAATTTGGGAATCAGATCCGTTTTGGCGATACCAAGATTCACTGGGGAATTCTCACCAGATTTTAACAGAAGCAGAAATCCCGGTTTTATTTCTGTACATTTGCATATCTTTCAGAAAAGGGAATCGCGTGAAATCCGCGAACTGTCCCCGCAACTGTAAATCACCACAATGATTTTCTGCAATAACGCCACTGATTTTTTTGGGAAGGCGCAGAAAAAGTGAAAGTCAGGAGACCTTGCTGAAAGCAACTCAATTTAAAAACGCTTTCGGAGGAAAAGCCTGATTTATGAAGAAAACCATCTATTTTCCGGCATTATTGCTGATTACCACTGTACAGTTTTCCGCACAGGAAAAAGCGATTGATACGGTATTTATTTTCGACAGACAGCTTTCTCAGGCAAAAAAAACGCAGCAGATTTACCGGCTGTCGGCTAAAGATATTCAGCGTAACGCCAACAGTCTCTCCGAAACTTTAAGATTTCAGACACCGGTCTACATTAAGGAAAACGGGCGCGGCGCCGTTTCATCACCATCATTTCGCGGAACTACGGCGCAGCAAACAGCGGTACTCTGGAACGGAATTCCTGTAAATTCTATCTTTCCGGGACAGGGTGATCTCAATAATCTTTCGTTATTAAATTACGACAATATCGAAGTGAAACCGGGGGGCGGAAGCGTCATTTACGGAAGTGCGGCAATCGGAGGAACCATTCACTTAAATAATCAGATCACTTTCAACAAAGGCTTCAGCGGAAAACTGTTTGCTGAATATGGCTCTTTTGAAACTTTAAATACCGCTTTAAAAACTTCGTACAGCAATGAGAAATTTTCAGCTGTTTTCTCGACCGGTTATTCAACAAGTAAAAATGAATATGAAGTTCCGGAGAAAAACTATATCAACAGAAACGGTCAGTACGAAAACCTGACATTTAATCTCAGTTCTGCGTACAGGTTCAGTGAAAAGAATGAAATTTACTGGCACACGCAGCATTTTTCGGGTGAGCAACATTTTCCCGTGTTCGAAATAACCCAGACGAAAACCAAATATGCAACTCAAAGTCTGCGTAGCCTCGTTTCGTGGAAAAATTCCGGAGCGAAACATCAGAATATTCTGAGCGCGGCATTTCTAAGGGAAGGCTTTTCATACTTTGCAAATGTTGACAATACGCGTGAAACGGGCGGCGACGGACAAACATTTTTTTTCAAAAACGATTTCACTTATTCTTTGCCTTCAGAATTTCGTTTAAATGTCATTACACAGGCAATCAACGAAAACGGGAAAGGCTATCATTCGGGAATTCAGAATCCGGAAAGATGGGCAGGATCTGCTGCTGTACTTATTCAGTATGAAAAAGAAAAACTGTTTCTGGAGGCTGGTGCAAAGAAAGAATTTGTAGAAAGTATTTCGGCTCCTTTTCTGTATTCCTTAGGTGGAAATTATCGTTTCAATCCGGCATTTCTGCTGAAGTTGAAAGGTTCCAAAAATTTTCGCTATCCGTCATTCAATGATCTGTACTGGCAACCCGGGGGAAATTTAAATCTGAAACCAGAAATATCTTATCAGGCTGAAATTACACCCGAATTTTCTTATAAAAATTTCAGATTATCGGTGACTCCTTATTACAACAGAATTTTCGATATGATCCGGTGGCTTCCGACATCATCTGGATTCTGGGCTCCCGCAAATACCGATGAAGTACAGGCTTACGGTGTGGAAACGGTGCTGAATTACAATCAGAAAAAAGGAAAACATCAGTTTTCAGGAAATATTGGATATGCATTCACAAAATCTGAAAATGTTGAAACCGGATTTCAGTTGAGTTACGTGCCGCTTCATAAAGCATTCGGAATGATCCGTTATCAGCATAATCCTTTCGAATTCTTTGTACAGGGAATATTTAACGGCAGGACATTTACAACAACTGATGAAAGCGAAAAAGACAGCTTGGATCCGTATTTTGTGGTAAATGCAGGAATTGCATTCAACCTTCTCGATGACTGGAGTCTCGGATTCAAAATCCAGAACATTACCGATACCATTTACGAAACCACGGCCTTTTATCCGTTGCCAAAAAGAAATTACAGCATGAATTTAACCTTAAACTTTTAATAAAATGACGATGATTATGACCAGAATTATTACGATGCTTTTCGCAATCAGTTTACTTTTCACTGTTTCCTGCAGAAACGATGACCCTATTGCAGAAATTCCGGAAGGCGGCTATGAAAACGGATTTCTTGTTGCAAACGAAGGGAATTTTGGAACACCGACTGCAGGTATTTCATACATTTCCAAAGATCTGAGCAAAATCGAAAACAATGTCTTTTCATCTGTCAACAGCGGTTCTCCGCTTGGTGATGTGCTTCAGAACATTGGATTTCAGGAAAATAAGGCTTATTTTGTACTGAATAATTCCAACAAAATTGTGATTGCGGACAGATATTCGATGAAAAAAGAAACGGAAATAACTACGGAAATTAATCAGCCAAAATTTATCGCTTTTGCCAACAACCGGATTTATGTAACCAATGATGCTTTCGGCGGCGATAAATATCTGAGTGTTTATAATATTTCCGACCAGTCCTTTGTCAAGAAAATTACCTTCACTGATGCTGCAGACCGTGTTGTGGAAGCGGGAGGAAAAATTTTTGTTCAGAATGCAAGCTTTGGCTTTGGAAACAAGATTACTGTAATTGAAACTTCCGGAAATACTGTCGCATATACAATTACAATACCTTTCGGTCAAATTACTGAGACTATTGCTCACAGCGGATCTGTATTTATCATTGCGGCAGCCGGACCAGATTCCTACCTCTATCAGTACACTCCTGCAGGTACACTTGTAAAAATTGAGTATTTATCGGGTCTTTCCAATGCAAGAAATTTAAATATTGAAGGTTCCAATTTCTACTTCACCAACGGAAACAAAATCTACAGAATGTCGATGACTGCTACCATGGGTCCGGGAACACCATTGATTACTGTAACTGATAATTCTTTTTCAACACTGTATGGTATGAACGTGCTGGACGGAAAAATTTTCACTTCCGATGCCAACGGATTCACAGCGGACAGCAAAATTTCGGTTTATTCAACGTCCGGAACTCTGTTGAAAACTTTTGAAGGCGGCCGCGGAACGAATGGATTTTACGCAAACTGATTCATCTAACCATTAAAAAAATAAAAAGCCGGAAGAGAACTTTCGGCTTTTATTATTACTAAATACGACTAACCCCGTCTATTTTTTAAAGACCGTGTGATACAGCACCTGTCCTTTTCCGTTAATAACCTGTACGTAGAGTTGCTTTGCAGTTAGAGAAAATGACATGAAGCCACCATCAGAAACAGAAAAAATCGTCCCTTCCCTTTCACCTGCAGGACGGATCGAACTGCCGGCTCCTGAAATAAACTGCACGGTGTGCATTCCTTTAGGCTGAATAATCTGCAGATCGTGTTCATGTCCGGTAAGATAAGCATCCACTTTATGCTGTTGAAAAATTGGCTCGAATACTTTTCTGATGTCCTCAGTTTCTTTTGCAGTTTTGCGTACACCACCTGAATAAAGCGGATGATGACCTACGACAATTACCCATTTTACAGTTTTTGGCTTATTGGTCAACTGATTGTTCAGCCATTGAAGTTGTGCTGCTTTGTCCTGTTTTTTTACATTTTCAGCAGTCATTCCCTCATAATTGTAATATTTCGTAACGAAGGGATTTGTATCGATGAAAAGCAGCAGAACGTCACCCTGATCGTCGGGTAACGCTACCGTCTGCGAATAGTAAGTAGACGGAAGATTCCAGCGGCGGCTGATTTTGGAATAATCGATCTGTGCCTGAATGTTTCCGTAATAGTCGTGATTTCCGAGTGCTACAAACCAGGGAATATTCAGGTCATATTGTGAGTAGATATCCTCGAAGGACTGTCTCCACTGTGGATCCTGGACGCTCATCACACCATCCGGATAAAAATTATCTCCGACAGAAATGATAAAATCAGTTCCGAGAGTTTTGGAAGCGATATTCATCTGATTTGCAACCGGTTTTTGGTGATACTCACCATTTCTGCCCCAGTCACCAATGGCGAGGAAATTCAGTGCGTCTTTTACCTTGTACTGTTCGAGCGCAGGATTCCTGGCTGTTTCAAAAAATTCCTGAGCTGCAACAAAATTTATGCTGAAAAACGTAAAAAGCAGCAGAAAAGAAAAACTAATTCTTCTCATATATTATTTTTCACAAAATAAAAATCTTTTGTGAATACAGGCGAAAAATTGGTGTTAACGTTAGTTCATATAGAACAGAACTTGAATGCAGAGCTTAACAAAAGCGGCCTTACTAAGCAAAAAAAAATCCTCAACCACGCTGGTGATTGAGGATTTGAAAAAGACTGGCGGCGACCTACTCTCCCGCGTTAGCAGTACCATCGGCGCTAGAGGGCTTAACTTCTGTGTTCGGAATGGGAAC
>JAEWOS010000033.1 GCA_023460855.1 Bacteroidota bacterium
AGTTTATTGACCAAAAACTGCAGGAATCTTTTCAACCGGAGAGTTTCAGCACCAATTACAAAAATGTTGTTGCGATCGGAAATCTTTCGGCCAGGAAAGGCTTTGACAATTTGCTGAAAGTTTTTTCTCACTTGAAAAACGAGAAAATTCTGCTCCATATTTTAGGTGACGGCCGCGATAAAGAGATTTTACATCAAATGAAACAGGATCTTGGTCTTGAAAACGTACTCTTTCACGGACAGCAAAAAAATCCGTATCAGTTTTTAAAATTTGCTGATCTTTTTATTCTGTCTTCCCGTTATGAAGGATTTCCGAATGTTTTACTTGAAGCCGGAGCCTGCGGCACTTATTCGCTTGCCAATAATTGTCCGGGAGGTATTGACGAAATTATTCAGCCGGGAATTAACGGTGAAATTGCAGACATCGAAAATTCGGAAGCATTCGCAAAAAAAATAATCGAAATTCTGGAACAGAATCATGATGAAAAGGCAGTTCGCGAAAGCATCAGAACGCGTTTTTCAAAAGACATCATCTTGCAGAAATACGAAACTGCTCTGTTACAGCAGGTTCAGCATAATTCCTAAAAGTGTGCTTTTCCGTAAATTTGCAGCATGATAACGAACGAACAGCTGAAAGACGTCCAGTCGAGAATTGAGGATTTACACCGTTTTCTTCAAATTGAAAGAAAAAAAATTGAGATTTCTAATGATGATGAAAAGACGGCTGCACCTGAATTCTGGGATAATGCCAAAGAAGCAGAGGCATTTTTGAAACAGCTTCGTTCCAAGAAGAAATGGGTGGAGGATTATGAAGAAATACACACTACGTTTGAGGATATGCAGGTTTTGATGGAATTCGCAAAAGAAGATCCCGATTCTGCAGAAGAGCTCGATGCAACCTTCCCAAAACTGATTGAAAAAATTGAAAACCTGGAATTCAAAAATATGCTTTCCAGTGAAGGTGACGAACTTTCCGCGGTTCTGCAAATTACCGCAGGAGCAGGCGGAACCGAGAGTTGCGACTGGGCCGGAATGCTCATGAGAATGTACAGCATGTGGGCGGAAAAGAACGGCTATAAACTGCGCGAACTCAATTTTCAGGAAGGAGATGTTGCCGGTGTAAAAACCGTGACACTCGAGATCGACGGCGAATATGCATTCGGTTATCTGAAAGGCGAAAACGGGGTTCATCGATTAGTCCGAATTTCACCTTTCGACAGCAACGCCAAAAGACATACGAGTTTTGTTTCGGTTTACGTATATCCGTTGGTGGACGATACAATTGAAATCAACATTAATCCTGCAGATATTTCATTTGAAACGATGAGGTCTTCCGGAGCAGGAGGTCAGAATGTAAATAAAGTTGAAACTGCGGTCAGGCTGCGACACGCACCGACAGGAATTATTATTGAAAATTCCGAAAGCCGCTCCCAGCTGCAGAACAAGGAAAAAGCCATGCAGCTTTTGAAATCCAGACTTTACGAAATCGAACTGGAAGAACGCATGAAAGCGCGCAACGAAATTGAAGCCAATAAAATGAAAATAGAGTGGGGAAGCCAGATTCGCAATTACGTGATGCATCCGTACAAACTCGTAAAAGATGTGAGAAGCGGCTACGAAACTTCTGACGTTGATGCCGTGATGAACGGAAACCTGACCCCGTTTCTGAAAGCATTTCTGATGGCGGACGGAACTGCTGTTGCCGATGACGATTTCGATTTGTAAAAAAGTAAGAACGCCGCAATGAAATTTTCAGCGCGGCGTTTTTTTTTCAGTAATTGTTAAACAACATCCTGCCAGTCAGCGTTTTTCTGAATGGTAGATTTTGCGTAGGTGCAAAGCGGAATGATTTTCACGCCTTTTTCTCTTGCGAAATTTACTCCTGCTTCAACAAGTTTTTTTCCAAGTCCTACACCTTCATGCTGTTCTGAAACTTCGGTGTGATCGATGATGAATTTATCATCTCCGGCCCAGGTGTAAGTCATTTCTCCTACATTTTTTCCGTCCTGATAAACTTCGAATTTTTTTGCTTCTGCGTTATGTTTTACTTCTGTCATAATTTTATTTTTTTAGATTTTCGGTTTTAAAATGGCTCTCGGAAGCGGCACATATTCCTCTTCATCTCCCGGAACTTTCGGGAACGCTTCAAGATTCTGATCGTGCCAGTTTCGTTTCGCTTCTTCCAGAATTTCTTTGTCCGAATTCACAAAGTTCCAGAACATAAACCTTTCCTCAGGAAAAGCTTCGCCGCCGAAAAGCAGAATATGGGTTTCTCCGTTGGTCTCAAATTCGCAGAGTGTTGCATTTTTTGCAATCAGCAGTTGTTTTGATCCGAAATCTTTTCCGTCGAGTTTTACGGTTCCATTCACAACGTACATTGCAACTTCGCCAAAAAGATGTTCACCGATATTCACCTTCTGCGGTTCATCGGTTTTAATTTCAAGAAAATACATCGGACTGTGAACCGGAACCGGAGATTTCTTCCCGATAATTTCGCCGGCAATCAGTTTGTACTGAACTCCGTTTTCTTCCCAAACCGGAATGTCCTCTTTTGAAATGTGATGAAATGTAGGTTCACTTTGTTCAAGTTCTTTGGGAAGTCCGATCCAGATCTGAAATCCGTGCAGAAATTTGGATTCGTCATCCCGTAGGTATTCCGGAGTTCTTTCGGAATGAACAACGCCTTTTCCTGCAGTCATCCAGTTCACTTCTCCGGGTTTAATCTCGATTGCATTTCCCATACTGTCGCGGTGGAAAATGGAACCTTCCAGAAGATATGTCAAAGTGGAAAGTCCGATATGCGGATGCGGAGGGACGTCCAGATTTTTGTAATCGGTTAAGCAGGTTGGTCCCATATGATCGATGAAAAGGAAAGGCCCGACCTGTCTTTTCTCGCGGAACGGCAATAATCTTCCGACCAGAAAATTTCCGATATCGGCCGATTTTTCTTCAATAATTAGTCCTACGTTGGATTGCATGTGCTGATTTTTTATTACAAGAGCCGGTTTGCGCTCTGCTTTTATTTCATTTGATCAAGATAAGGGAATTTTTCCGAAACCAATGGCTTCCATTCCGGATGTCTTTTGATGTATGCAAAAACAAACGGACAGTACGGCATTACCTTCTTTCCGCTTTCCTGAATAATTTGCAAGGTTTTTTCCACCAGTAATTTTCCGATGCCTTTTCCTCCAAGTTCTTCAGGAACTTCGGTGTGAACCAGGGCGATTCTGTCTTTAATTTCGTTAAACTGAATAAATGCCATATGGCCATCAATTTCCATCTGAAACTGATGCGCTGCTTCATTCTTTGTTACTTCTGGGTTTTCCAATTGTGAATTCATAAAATTTTGTTTGAATGGCAGCTTCTGTAAAGCTGCCTTTGTTATCTGTTAATCGGCAAGTTGCCCGAATTTTCCGTTATTGAAATCTTCAAAAGCCTGCATAATTTCGGTTCTAGAATTCATTACAAAAGGTCCGTGTGAAAAAATCGGTTCGTTTAACGGTTCGCCGCTCATCACAAGAACAATGGAGTCTTCATTTGCTTCGATGCTGAAATCTTCACCGGATTTTTCGAACAGTACGAAATGATCGGTCGGTGCGTGTTCTTCACCGTTAACAGTGATGCTTCCTTCAATGACCAACGCGCCTGTTGTAAAGAGTTCCGGAAAAGTGAAATCTGCTTTTCCGCCTTTTTTCAGTTTCGCATTCATCAGGTGAATCGTAGAAAAAGTTTCAGCCGGACCATTTTCATCACCATATTCGCCTGCAATAATTTCAATCAGTCCGTTTTCACCTAAATCCACCTTCTTCATTTCCGAATTTTTGATGGACTGATATTTCGGACTGCTCATTTTATCTTTTGCGGGAAGATTCACCCAAAGCTGTACCATCTGGAAAATTCCGCCTTCTTTTGCCCACTCTGTTTCGTGAAATTCTTTATGCAGGACGCCGGAAGCAGCTGTCATCCACTGTACATCGCCTTGTCCGATAATTCCGCCGCCTCCCGAAGAATCGTGGTGTTCCACTTTTCCCTGGTAGGCAATCGTAACAGTTTCAAATCCACGGTGCGGATGAACGCCTACGCCGCCCGGTTTTTCCGTGCCCGCAAAGTGAAATTTTGAGTTATAATCGAGCAGAATAAAAGGATCCATACTTTGCATGTCCATCCTGTAACCACGCGGAATAAAGTTATGCACCCGGAAACCATCGCCCACAAAGTGCGGTGTAGCCGGTGCTGCAATCAGTTCTACTTTTTTAGTTGCCATTTTTTATCTCTTTTTTGTTAAACATTTTTTTTAGAAGCCGGGAACCTGCTTTTCGCTCATACTCCTCACTCCATCGCTTTTTCCGTCTCCTGTTGCGGGGTAACCGCTGCAATCAGGGCTAGCAATTCCCTCATCTTTTCGAATGCGGTTCAGAAATCCTGTTTCGGTCTTCTTTCAATTTTCTTATACAAATTTACGGCTGATCCATTTTCCTGGCATTGATGTAGGATAATTTCCGTGGTTTGCATGAAAGTCCGGAAAGCATAGCTCAGTTTGAAGTGAGCGCGGTTTGTGATATTTTTCTTAATTAAATGATTTCATTACATAATTCGTGCTGATTGTTTTATTGGTTTAAAAATTACTGCAAATTTGTGCAAAGTGCTTTCTATGCAATTGAATCAACTCGGTAATTACACAAAATTTTTCTCTTTTTTACTTAAATATTACAACAGCGGTCTCGTAAAAAATGCCTCTGCATCAGCCCTTAACGATGCTGAAGTGGAAGAAGAGGTTTCGTATGATCAGCAGCCGGAAGAGCTTGTGGAAGATCTCAAGAAAATGGGTCCGACCTACGTTAAGCTGGGACAGTTACTTTCCACAAGACCCGATCTTCTACCTGAACCTTATCTTCAGGCGCTTGCGGAACTGCAGGATGATGTGGATGAAATTCCTTACGAAGAAGTTGAAAAAATATTCGAAGAGGAAATTGGAGTAAAAATCAACAAAGCTTTTGAACTTTTTGATCCGCAGCCTTTGGCAAGCGCTTCAATCGGACAGGTGCACCGTGCGCTGTTGCCTTCCGGCAGAATGGTCGCTGTAAAAATTCAAAGACCCGATATCAGAAAGCGGTTTATTGAAGAACTGCAGGTGCTTCGGGAAGTTTCTGAACTTGCCGTAAAAAACAGTAAAGCCGCGAGAAGCTATGCACTGGACGATCTCATAGAAGAACTTCGTTTTATTCTATTAAACGAACTGGACTACAGCAAAGAAGCGAGCAATCTCACAATTCTGAAAGAAAATCTTAAGAAATTTGACCTGATCAATATTCCCGCGCCTGTACCGGAATACTCCTCATCGAAGATTCTCACGATGGATTTCTTGGAAGGAAAGAAAATCACATCCGTAACACCATTTGCTAAAACCGAAACAGATTTTACACCGCTCATCGATCAGTTGGTGGAAGCCTATCTCCAGCAGATTATTGTAGACGGTTTTGCGCACGCTGATCCGCACCCGGGAAATATTCACCTCACTGCAAAAAATGAAGTTGCGCTGATGGATTTGGGCATGGTGGCAAAATTCAGTCCGCAGCTGCAGGATAGAATTATGAAACTGCTGATCGGAATGAGCAAAAAAGACGGTGACGAAATCACAGGTGCATTGCTGGAGATGAGCGATGTGAACCCTGCTGAAGCAGATGTTGTAAAATTTCGCAGAAACATCAACCGTCTTGTAATGGACAGCACTTCAACCAATGCTGAAGATCTGGAGACAGGGCGCGTTCTACTGCAGATGAATAAAATTGCTGCCGAACTTGGAATAAAACTTCCTGTGGAATTAAATATCCTGGGTAAAATATTGCTGAACATGGATCAGATTGTAGCGGTGCTTACGCCAAAATACGATCTGCAGAAATCCATACGGAAGTTTATGGAGCGCATGTTCAACAGTAAAATGAAGCAGGAACTGGCACCTGAAAATCTGTACGCGCTTTTGCTCGATAATAAAAAACTTGCCGAGAATCTTCCCGGCAGACTCAACAAAATTTCGGAGAGGCTTGCAGAAAATGAATTTGAATTAAAAATAAAAGCACTCGATGAAGAACGGCTGACTGACGGTTTCCAGAAAGTGGCAAACCGCATAACTTCCGGACTGATAATCGCTGCAATGATTGTTGGCGCGGCATTGCTGATGCGGGTTCCGTCCAGTTTTTCGATTATGGGTTACGGAATTCTGCCCTTCGTTTTTTTTATGATTGCTATCTGTCTTGGTTTGTATCTTATTTACAACATTATGTTCAAAGACGAGAGTTTTACCAGGAAGAAATAACGCTTTGAATTATCAATCAAGATTTTTTTTGAAACTAAGATTCTAATTATCGTTAGAATCCGGTAATCTTAGTTTTTGTACAATTGCGTACATTTGAATCATGATGGAGAACCTGTCGCTGCGCACTGTAACGGTAATGCGGTATATTTTGCCTCTTCGTGAAGGCGGCAGTCTGCCTGCTTTGGCAGAAGCGGATGACGATTTCAAATATGTTTTGAAATTCCGGGGAGGAGGACACGGCGTCAAGATGCTTATTTCTGAACTGTTGGGCGGAAAAATCGCCGAAGTTTTAGGTTTGAAAATTCCCGAACTGGTTTTTGCAAATCTCGATGTCGACTTTGGGCGGACAGAAGGCGATGAAGAAATTCAGGATTTACTGAAATTTTCAGAAGGCCTGAATCTGGGTCTGCATTATCTTTCCGGTGCAATTGCGTACGATACGAGCGTAAAAATCGATCATGAACTGGCTTCAAAAATTGTCTGGTTTGATGCGTTTATTACCAATATTGACCGCACCTACAAGAATACCAATCTGCTGATGTGGCACAAGGAATTATGGGTGATTGACAACGGTGCTTCATTCTATTTTCATCACAGTTGGCAGAATTTTGACGCCGCTGCAAAAACACCGTTTAAATATGTAAAAGACCATGTGCTGCTTCCGCGGGCTTCGAAACTGGATGAAGCAGATGCTTTTGCAAAGACAGTTTTGAATGATGAAATTTTCCGTGAAATCGTAAATCTGATCCCGAACGACTGGCTGCAGTGGAATGACGCTGATGAAACGCCTGAAGAAATCCGCGATGTGTATTTCAATTTTTTGAAAAGAAGGCTTGAACATTCTGAAATATTTGTAAACGAAGCGAAAAATGCAAGAGGATAAAATTTACGAATACGCAGTAATCCGGCTGGTACCGAAAGTGGAGCGGGAAGAGTTTTTCAATATCGGGCTCGTGATGTTTTCGAAAAAGGAAAAATTTATCCGCGTGGAATTTCATATCTGCAGAGACAAGTTTGCTTTGATGCACAGCAAACTCGATTATGATGATGTTCAGCAAAATTTAGAAAGTTTCCGGAAAATTGCTAATGGAGATCAAGACGGCGGACCAATTGCATTGCTCGATATTCCGGAGCGTTTCCGCTGGTTAACAGCTGTGCGAAGTGCAGTAGTTCAAACTTCCAGACCGCATCCCGGTAAAACTAAAGATTTAGTTAAAACATTCGACCGGCTTTTTGAAGAGCTGGTGAAGTAGGAATTTTCATTTTTCAGATCTGTTTTCACACAGAATCCCGATGATAATCAGTCAAGCTTGTTGATTGATATTATACAGTATTTTAATTCAACCCATTGCCTCTGTTTTCCTTATCTCTTCGTGTTGTTTGTGAGTTTTATGCACAGTGCTGATTTTTTTCATAATCCATCTTTAGCAAACAAATGTTCGATTCCACGCCTTTTTTAAGAATTAATTTTGCAGTGTAAAACGAAACAGGTTTTACTTTAAAAAATAAAAAAAGATGAAAAAAATTCTTATTCTGGCTGTTTCTCTTGCGTTCAATTATGGATTTTCCCAGTACGTAGGAATTAATACAGATGCTCCACAAAGTACACTGGATGTAACGGCAAAAAATCCTGCATCAGCAACGGAAACACAGGTTGACGGTACTTTGGTACCACGCATTTCCATGGCAAGAGCTGAAGCAATGGGTACTGCCGTTCCGAATGCAAATATTGTATTCATCAATGACCTTACGGCTCCTGCAACTGTTGCGACCACTTCAATGGTAACAGCGGCAGGATTTTATTATTTTGATGCTGCACAGGTAAAATGGATTCCGTTCCGCGTTGGCTTTTCCGATAACGACTGGCACACTACCGGAAACGCAGGGACAACCGCAGGAACCAATTTCCTGGGAACCACGGATGCGATGGAACTGATGTTCAAAGTAAATAATGAACAGAGCGGTTTTATTGATTATCTGGATACCAGAAGGAATGTTGGATTCGGTTATAAGGCGCTGCTTGCAGCTCCGGCATACAATGCTTCGAATCCCGCTAATCTCAGCAGCGGAAACGTAGCTTTCGGACATGAAGCATTAAGCAGTTTAGGCTCTGTTGCCGGACAGTGGCAGACGCAGAATACCGCTGTGGGCGACGGTGCCATGAAAAATATGGTAAGCGGTGCATGGAATACGGCAATTGGAATGGGAGCGATGGGAGGCGCAACCGGAACCCCTAACAATTTAGGTTCGATGAGAAACAATGTCGCCTTAGGAAATTCGGCACTTCACGATCTTAATAACGGAAGTTTCAATTTGGCAATTGGTCCAAACGCTATGTCAAGAGTTAAGACAGTCGCAGCAACTGATGTAGTTTCATCAAATATTGGAATGGGACTCATTTCACTGGACGTATTAAATAACGGAACCGGAAATATTGCGATGGGCTACTACAGTGCAAACAGGCTTGTTTCCGGAGATAATAATATTATGATTGGTACACAAACCGCATCGAATACAACTTCGGGAAGCCAGAATATATTCATCGGGCGAAATACATCGGGCTCAACGGCAACCTCAAGTATCGAAATAAACATCGGACAGATAATCACAGGAACCGGCGTAGCAAACAGTGCGGCACCGGCCACAAGCAAGAAAATAGGGATTAATATGGGAACTACAGTGCCTAATTCCACTTTGCAGATTGGCGGTTCAGTGAGCGCAAAAATCCGTACGCTGACTGCAGGAACTGTAGCCGCTGATGATTACACCGTTCTGGTTGGCGGAAACATATCTTTACCGGTTGCAGATGCAACCAACGCGGGAAGAATTTACAATCTGATTCGTAATGCCGCCGGAAGTTACACTGTTACAGGAAACTTCAGCATATCCGGTACACCGTCTTCATCTTTTATTCTGGACGGAACAGCAGATAGAAGCGGTATTGTAGTGCAAAGCAGCGGGACATCCTGGATTATTATTTCCAGATATTAAATGCTTGCGGCAAGAAAAAAATAAAACACCGTTACTACGGTGTTTTTTTGTTCTAATCAGATTTTATTTCTTCTGATTCTCGACAGACTCTCCGGCTGAATTCCCAGGAAGGAAGCAAGCTGCTTCACTGTTATTTTTTGGATTACCTCTTCACCATAGATGTCAAGAACTGACTGGTAACGTTCTGTACTGTCCTTATACAGAAAATTGATGTAATTCTGCATCACGGTACTGTGAAGTATTTCTCTGATCAGCTTGTAAAACAGAAGATAATTTTCTTCGCTCCCCAATATTTCAATTAATCTGTTCTTGCTGATTCTGTAAATCTTTGCTTTTCCAATTGCTTTTACCCAGATCGCATTTATATACAGAAACGGATCGGCAGGATTCAGAATAATAAAGGATCCCTCCGTAAGAAAAAGTACGTTACATTCCTTTCCCTCCTTATTTACATAAAAAACGCGTAAGATTCCGTCTTCAACGAAGTATATATATTCTTCATCTACCAATGGAACTTCGAAATTACGCGGCGTCATCAAACTCTCCTGCAGGAAAGCCTTCTCCAGTTCCTGCAACTGAGATTCTGATACGCTGACTGTATCAAAAATTTCAAATGTTTTTCTTATCCCTTTGATTGTCATGAAAATTCTAAAAGTTCTTGATTCACAGGTGTTTGCGTTCCCTTCGTATTCTGGTAAGACTTTCCGGGAAAATTCCAAAAAAAGATGCAAGGTGATTGATCGTAATCTTTTTAACTGTTTCTTCGCCGTAACGCTCCACAAAAAGATTATAACGCTCGTTACTGTTCATATGCAGAAATTCCAGATAAAAACCGAAACCTCGTACATATTCAGAATCATACACAGCACGCTCCAGTCTCATATAATCGAGCTGCGAACCTACAATTTCCAGAACTTCCTTTTTACTGATCCTGCTTAAATTAACTTTCGTAATCCCCGAAAATTTTAATTCAACTGCCTGTGTTTTCGGATTGTGTTTATCCATCAGGAAAAAATCTCCGGCAAATATGAAATTCAACGTTGATTGACCTGTTTTAGGGTTGGGGGTAAAGATTCTTCCTATACCTTCTTTCAGGAAGTAAATCCGTGGTTCTGTGGCTACCTTCAGCACCGCGTCTTTTTCCAGTATAAACGAATTGTTTTGCAGTGCAGAGCTGATTTTTTCAAGTTCCGGACCGGCGAGAGTCATACCGTCGAGATTAGACAGGTAGTGTAAGATATCAGACATCGAATAAACTAACTAAAGGTATTCGTATGATTTGTCAGTGCAGAACTAACATAATCAATATACAAAGTTACAATGCGCAACATATGAAAAATCGAACAAATGTTAGTATTTCCAGGAAAACTTTTGCATTCAGGTTTGTACTTAAATCTTAGTCAGTTTTGCGAATTTCAGGATCAGATTTTTTTCGCCTTCGTGCTGAAAGATCACTTTTGCTTTGATATTTTCCGGATCGGTACCATCGAGAAATGTAACTTCACCAATTCCGAAACGGTCGTGACGGACTTTGTCGCCAACTTCGATATTTTCCGAAGACTTTCCGCTTGGATTAATGATTCGGGCAGTGGAAACCGGCTTAAGATTTTTTGCGATTTCCTGTGCTTTCGGTGCCGGAGAATCTGAAGCCTGAATTTTTCTTTTTGGCTGAACCTTATTGAAAGTCCGTGGTTCTCCAGGCGTGTCATCAAAAATGTTTGACTTCAGGCCGGAATGGTTTACAAAACGGCTGTCCGTTGCGGGATTTACAAATTCTATGAAATTGCTGTCGACTTCGCTCAGGAAGCGGGAAGGTTCCGCATCGGTAATTTTTCCCCACTGAAAACGGGAAACTGCATAGGTAAAAACCGCCTGCTTTTCGGCTCTGGTTAATGCCACGTAAAAGAGTCTGCGCTCTTCTTCCAGTTCTTCGCGGGTGGAGGAACTCATGAAACTTGGAAATAAATTTTCTTCAAGTCCGACAAGGTGTACAACCGGAAATTCCAGTCCTTTGGAAAGGTGGATGGTCATCAGGGAAACCTTGTCTTTATCGTCGTCTTTATTATTATCCTGATCGGTTGAAAGTGCGATGTTCGCAAGGAAATTGGAAAGTGAAGCATCGCCGTCTTCCAGCTGCTGCTGTTCTTCAATAAAACCGCGGATCGAATTCAGAACTTCCTGTACGTTTTCTACGCGCGAGATTCCTTCCGGAGTCTGATCGTCCTTCAAAAAACGGATCATTCCGCTGCGTTTTGCCACTTCCATTGCAACCGTGTAAATGTCCTCGGTTTTCAGCATCACTTCAAAAGCCTTAATCATGGACCAGAAATCAGCCAGTTTCGTGATTGTTCCGTTATTCAGGCCGAGCTGCGTGGAATAAAAGCCAAGATTGTCCAGAACGTTGGTGACCGGAAGACTCCGGCTGTCCGCAAAAACGATGAGTTTATTCTGTGTGGTATCGCCAATTCCGCGAGCGGGAAAATTGATGATGCGCGTTAAAGCTTCACTGTCATTTTTGTTCACGAGAATCCGCAGGTATGCGATCAGGTCTTTAACTTCCTTACGCTGATAGAATGACAGTCCGCCATAAACGCGGTACGGAATATTCTTTTTTCTCAGCGCATCTTCAAAAGCACGTGTCTGTGAATTCGTGCGGTACAGAATTGCAAAGTCGCTGAAATTTCTTTGGTTGGAATTGTGCTGCTCCCAAATGTGATTTGCGACGAAGCCGGCCTCGTCCGCATCTGAAAGCGCGCGGTAAACTTTAATTTTTTCGCCGGGCTCGTTGTCGCTGAAAACATTTTTTTTGAACTGCTGTACATTTTTAGAGATCACCACGTTTGCGGCATTCACAATGTTTTGCGTTGATCGGTAATTCTGTTCCAGGGAAACGGTTACGGCATCCGGATAATCTTTTTTGAAATTCAGGATGTTGTAAATATTTGCGCCACGGAATGAATAAATCGACTGCGCATCGTCGCCAACCACGCATATGTTTTCGAATTTTGAAGCTAGTGCTTTCACAATCAGATACTGGGAATGATTCGTATCCTGATATTCATCCACGAGAATATAGCGGAAGCGGTCCTGATATTTTGCCAGAACTTCCGGAAACCTAGTCAAAAGCTCGTTAGTACGCAGTAAAAGGTCATCGAAATCCATGGCGCCGTTGCGGAAGCAAACTTCCACATATTTGGCGTAAATCATTCCCATGTGTTTCATATTAGCCTTTTCGTCGGCTTCAATCAGTTCGGGATTTGACATGTAAGCGCGAACGGTGATCAGATTGTTCTTATACGCAGAAATACGCGACATTACCTTTTTCGGCTTGTATAAATCCTGATCGATGTTCAGTTCTTTCAGCACTTTTTTCATCACGTTCAGCGAATCCTGCGTATCGTAAATGGTGAAATTGGAAGGAAAACCGATGTAATGCGCTTCGCTTCTAAGGATCCGTGCAAAAACGGAGTGAAATGTTCCCATCCAGATACTTTTCGCATCGCTGTCGCCGACAACTTTCCCGATTCTTTCTTTCATTTCTTTTGCGGCCTTGTTGGTAAACGTAAGTGCCAGAATATTGAACGGGCTGACTCCATTGGTAATCAGGTGTGCGATACGCATGGTAAGAACACGTGTTTTTCCGGATCCGGCGCCTGCCAGAACCATCAGTGGTCCTTCAATAGTGGTCACAGCTTCGTACTGTGCTTCGTTAAGCCCTTTCAGATAATCCATTAAAAGAAATAATTGAAAAAATAAGATTTCAAATTTACAAAATTAGCAACAGAATTTCTGTATGATGATTATTGCAGTGTTTTTCTTCCGGAATGCAAATGGCGCGGTGAAAAGAAGGAAAAACCGCATTCCAGCCCGGATTGCAGCGGAAATCCTTTTTTGTAGAACGGAAAAGCAGTTGCCAAAAAAGATTGCAGCGTAAAGCCGGTAGTTGCGTGAAAAATGTACGGATGTGCGTGCTGCCAAAAAAATAATAACGGAGATAAAAAACTTTAAATTTGCAGTATGGGCACTGACACAATATGCGCGCCGGCAACGGCAAACGGAATGGCTGCGATTGGCGTAATACGGACTTCCGGACCTGAAGCGGTGGAAATAACCAACAAAATTTTTAAGGGAAAAAACCTCACGAAAGCGAAGTCGCACACCGTGCATTACGGCCATATTATGGATCGCGAAGAAACGATTGATGAGGTGATGGTTACCGTGTTCCGGGCTCCCAGGACTTTTACCGCTGAAGACAGCACGGAAATTTCGTTTCACGGATCGCCGCATATTGCAAAAAGAATTCTGGAAGTGCTCACCGAAAACGGCGCGAGAATGGCTAAGCCCGGTGAATTTACCATGCGCGCTTTCACCAACGGCAGAATTGATCTTGCACAGGCGGAATCTGTCGCTGATCTGATCGCTTCTGAGAATGAAGCTTCGCGGAAAGTAGCGCTGAACCAGCTGAAAGGCGGCATCACCAAAGAAATATCCGATTTGCGCGGCGATTTGCTGAATTTCACATCGCTGGTAGAACTCGAGCTCGATTTTTCGGAGGAAGATGTAGAATTTGCCGACCGCACGGCATTAAATATGCTGCTCGACAGAATTGAAGGTAAGCTGACCTCACTGATCGACACTTTTCGCTATGGAAACGCGGTAAAAAACGGTGTGGAAGTCGCAATAATCGGAAAACCGAATGCCGGAAAATCCACACTGCTCAACGCTTTGCTCAAGGAAGAGCGGGCCATTGTTTCGGATATTGCTGGAACCACGCGCGACACGATTGAGGAAGTGCTGCATATTGAAGGAACGGCATTCCGGTTTATCGACACTGCCGGAATCCGGGAAACCAGCGATGCGATTGAAAAAATAGGTGTTGCAAAGGCCAAGGAAAAGATTGCGTCTGCAAAAATTCTGCTTTATCTATACGATGAATTCGATTCCACGCCGGAGGAAGTCATCAGTTTTGTAAAGGAGTTCTGGCGTGAAGATCTGAAGATTATTCTGCTGCACAATAAGATCGACCTTCAGGAAGAAAATTCCACCTACGCTTTCGACGAAATTCTAAGAATGCAGCTTTTCCCAATATTTACGGATACGATTATTCCACTCTCTGCGAAACATGGAACTGCGATTGAAGATATCAGAAAAGAGCTGTCGCGTTATGTTCAGGAACTCGAATCCTCAGAAACTGCGGTGATTACCAATCAGCGACATTTCGACGCGCTGCAGAAATCCCTCGAATCTGTAAGACGCGTAAAAGCAGCTATTTCCCAAAGTTTCCACACCGAACTGCTCGCTTATGAACTGCGTTATGCATTAGAACATCTGGGTGAAATTTCCGGCGAGTTCACGAATGACGAAGTATTAGGGAATATATTTTCGAAGTTTTGTATTGGGAAGTAATTAGTTTACGAAGCCAAAATACTTCTCAGTTTCACCGCAATCCTTTCTCCCGCGGTATCGCAAAAATCGAGTCCGGAATAATCGGGATTCAGGCCGCCTATAAAGGGAACTGCCATGATGTACAGACTCGGATTTGCCACGCCGAAACTGTCCTGCGCCTGAAAAAAATCGTTGATAGACAGGCCGGGAACTTTCATGTGATACTTGCCGGAAGCATCATGACCGCCGTTTTCGGGATCTTGTTCCTCGTATTTTTTGCCTTCCTCATTATCTTTAAAATAAAGGAATCCCGGACTAACAGTTCCATTTTTGAGGCCGCTAAAAGGCAGGTCGTTGAAAAGCAACGCTTTTTGTCCGATCGCATCTACAAACAGTTCATATTTTTTGGAAAATTTCTGTCCGTTTTCATCGGTGAAAGTGATTACGGCACCTCTTTCATCTGCCGGCTGAATTTCGCTGTCGTCCCCAACTGCATTTGATGTAATTAAACCTTTTTCATACAGCGCCATAATTTCATGATACGACGATTGAGGCAACGAAGCAATAATAATGGAAATAAGCGGCATCAGCGTTTTTTTTAAGCGCAGCATATCTTCAGCGCTGAAATGTTTCGCGGGGTAATTCACGGCGTAACTGAAAGCGGAAAGTGTTTCTTTCCACACTACGGACTGTTGGCGATGTAAGGATTTTTCGGCTTCCTGAAACTCGGCTTTGAAGAGCGTAAAACTGTCGAGGTCTTTCCTGATCTGCAGCATTTTTTCCACAAATTCTTCGATGCTCAGCGCTTTAATTTCCTCATAAAATTCAGGATTTTTTTGATTGATTAAATTCTTGAAATTGCGTTCGAACACATAATCCAGATCCACAAAACCGCCATGCTTATCCTTGTACTCATAAATTTCCTGCAGATTCATCGTCCAGTCAGATGAAAAAGCATCATCTTCGCAATGGAAACGCAGTGCAGGCAGAAAACCCCTCAGGGAAAACAGGTCAATTCGGAAGTCCGGACTGTCCTCATTTAAAAAATACTCATAATTTCCGTCGTCATCTTTCTCGAAATGACCGTTTGCCCGCGCCAAAGTTTTAATAGCGTCAATTGCGGTTAACGATGCACCACGAACCGCGACCCGAAAATTGGCATTCAGGCTTAATTTGGAAGGCGGATAAGGAGAATCAAACCAGCCTTCCTGTTTGCCTTCATACTTTTTCGGCCAGACATGTCCGGTACAGATAATGACGATCTCGCTCTGGAATTTTTGATCTCCGGCGAAAATTTTATAGGAATCCATGCCGTTGTCTGGAAGGATATCCAGCACTTCTGTGTCTGTCAAAACTTGCACCTCAATTCCAAGTGATTTTGCCAGTCCGGTATATTTTTTAAAGCTGTATTCCAGGAAATCTCCGAGCAGTCTTCTCGGAATCACTTCATACGGATTCACACTTCCATTCTCGCAAAAGTTTCCAAATTCATCGGTGGGAAATTTACCGATATAGGTTTCGAAATCTTCGTGCATCTGAGGTAACTCATTGGCTGAAACGTTCGCTACATGCTCATTTTCTGCACCCAGTGCTCCATACGGCATTCCCACGCCAAGCCTTTCGTTTTTTTCGAATATCAGAATCGTTTTTAGGAGCAGTTCGTATTTCACGATATGCTTGAGCATAAAAAGCGCAGCCGGACCTCCGCCGATTAAGGCTATTGTTTTATTCAATGTAAATTATTCTTATGAAATTTCTTCTACCCTCAGTCATTAAATACATCAAATAAAACATTAATGATTTCTGGCGATCCCATCATTTTGATCTAATAGAAAAATTAAATTATTCGCATTCAAAAATAATCTATTAAAGTTCTGAAGATTTTAGTAATTCGGCAGCATTGTTATAATATTGAGGGAAAAAGAAAAAAATACAACTGTCTTGAACTTTTGGAAGCTGGAACTCTCAGTCAGCGGCGGCTTTGGCGCTCGAACAACGGTGGCGTCGAGAATGGGACACGGTGGCTGAGGCTCTCGAAGCCACAGATAATCAGTATCTTTATCCAAACTAACAACCATGAAAGGTTTCATGTATATTTTACAATGCTGCGACGGCAGCTATTACATTGGCAGCACCAATAATTTAGAATTACGAATTATTCAACATCAAAATGGCGAAGGAGCTAATCACACCAGAAAACGTTTACCGGTCAAACTGCTTTATTTCGAAGAATTTGACAGAATAGATCAGGCATTTTATCGTGAAAAGCAGATCCAGGGCTGGAGCAGAAAAAAGAAAGAGGCGCTGATAAATGGGATGCCGGAACAACTAAAAAAACTAGCTGAATGTATGGATGAAACCCATTGTAAAAATAAAACTGGCTTCGACTCCGCTCAGCCGCCAGCAAGGAATTCTGATCAGATGTGATTTCGGCTCCGCTCAATCAACATGTAGAATTTGCTTTCGGGAGCCTAAGGCAGAGAGCATCGATATAACGGTGAAATGTGTGGCTAATGGAGTTCTTTTCCGGTTGCTGAATGAGTTTTCCGGTGGCTGAGCGGAGCCGAAGCCACATCTTGCCAACACTTCAACTTTTCCCTACTTTTGAAAGATTACTCAAAATGAAGAATGGCCAAGAAAACAACCAAAACAAAATCCATTGAAGAAACACTGTGGGATTCCGCGAATAAACTGAGGGGTTCCGTGGAATCTGCAGAATACAAACATATTGTCCTAAGTCTTATTTTCCTGAAGTTTGCCGGCGATACCTTTGAAGAAAGGCGCGAAGAACTGATCGCGGAGGGAAAAGAGCAATTTGCTGATATGGTAGAATTCTACACCATGAAAAATGTGTTCTATCTTCCTGAAGAGGCGCGCTGGAGCTACATCATGCAGCACGCAAAACAGCAGGATATTGCGCTGAAGATCGATACGGCGCTGCATACCATAGAACAGAGCAACCCTGCGCTGAAAGGCGCGTTGCCCGACAATTACTTTTCGCGCCTCGGGCTGGATGTCAGCAAGCTTTCTGCGCTGCTTGATACCATCAACCAGATCAATACCATTGCCGATAAAGAGCATGACCTTGTAGGGCGTGTGTATGAATATTTCCTGAGCAATTTCGCACTGGCGGAAGGCAAGGGAAAAGGAGAATTCTACACGCCGAAAAGCATTGTAAACCTGATTGCCGAAATGATAGAGCCGTTTGAAGGCAAAATCTATGATCCGTGCTGCGGTTCGGGCGGGATGTTTGTGCAGTCGGTAAAGTTTGTGAATGAGCATCAGGGAAGTAAGAAAAATGTTTCAGTGTATGGGCAGGAATATACCAATGCCACCTATAAACTGGCGAAGATGAACCTGGCCATCCGCGGAATTTCCGCCAACCTGGGAGAAATGGCGGCCGATACTTTTTCCAGCGATCAGCATAAAGACCTGAAAGCCGATTTCATTATGGCCAATCCGCCCTTTAACCAGAAAGATTGGCGTGCGGCAACGGAACTTACGGACGATCCGCGCTGGAACGGTTATGAAGTACCACCTACAAGCAACGCGAACTATGGCTGGATTCTGCACATGGTGTCCAAACTTTCGGAGAACGGTGTGGCAGGGTTTATCCTTGCCAACGGTGCCTTGAGCGGCGACGGTACCGAAAAGGCCATCCGTAAAACACTGGTGGAAAACGGACTGGTGGAAGCGGTTGTCATTCTGCCGCGCAATATGTTTTATACCACCGATATTAGTGTGACACTCTGGATCATCAATAAAAACAAAACGCAGCGCGTGGTGGAAAAAGGGACGGAAGTACGCCGCTACCGGAACAGAAAAGACGAAGTGCTGTTCATGGATCTTCGGGAAATGGGTGTGCCGTTCGAAAAGAAATACATTCAGTTTTCCGACGAAAACATCCGGCAGATTACCGCCACATATCACAACTGGCAGACAGACGGCGCGTACGATAACATTCCGGAATACTGTTATGCTGCCACTACCGAAGAGATCAAAAATAAAGATTATTCACTGGTGCCGAGCAAGTACATTGAATTTGTAAACCGGGATGAAAATGTGGATTATCATGAAAAAATGACGGAGCTGCAAAATGACATCGTGAATCTCCTGAAAGCAGAACAGCAGAGCAACCGGGATTTACTGGAGGTTTTTAAAAAATTGGGATATGCTGTCGAGTTATAAGCGGTTAGGCGATTATATCCGGCTGGTGGATGAGCGGAACCGGAATCTGGAAGTGGAAACGCTATTGGGCCTTAGCATGACTAAACAGTTCAGAAAATCAACTTCTAATGTGGTTGGTACTGACATGTCAAAGTATAAGATCGTTCGTAAAGATAGATTCGCTTGCGATTTTATGTCTGTAATCAGGGTTTTTAAACTGCCTGTAGTATTACAAACATCTGATGATCCAATTTTAGTGTCACCTGCCTATGCAGTGTTTGAGGTAATTGATGAGAATATTCTGTTACCTGAATATTTGATGATGTGGTTCCGAAGAGATGAGTTTGATCGATACTGTTTTTTTAAGTGTGATAGTGCCGTAAGAGGTGGATTTAATTGGGAAGAATTATGCGATACTCAACTCCCTGTTCCCTCTATTGAAAAGCAGAAAGAAATCATTGCGGAGTATGAAGCAGTGGAGCAGCGCATCCGGCTAAACAACACCTTATGCGAAAAACTGGAAGAAACCGCGCAAACCCTTTACCGCCATTGGTTCGAAGATTTTGAATTTCCGTATTCCCGTCATTGCGAGGAGCGAGGCACGAGCGACGAAGCAATCTCCTTAAACGCACTCCCAAAAGTAGCAGAAAGCAGCGCAGTTTACAAGCGGAACAATTCCCCTGACACTAATGCAGGCTACAAATCCTCCGGCGGCGAAATGGTGTACAGCGAGGAACTGGGAAAGGAAATTCCGAAGGGGTGGAGAGTGGGTACTTTGGGGAATGAGATTGAATTTTATAATGGGAAGGCAAAACCAGCTAATTATGGGAATATTCCAGCATATGGAGGAAATGGTATATTAGATTATGTATCTGATCATAATCATGAAAATGTTGTAGTAATCGGTAGGGTTGGAGCTTACTGTGGCAGTCTTTATCTTGAAAATGGTAGGTGTTGGATAACTGACAATGCAATCAGTGCAATTAGCGCAAACATTTATTATTCCTTCTACTTACTTAGTTCCAGTAAACTAAATGAAAAAAGTGAAGGAACGGGGCAGCCACTGATAACCCAGCAAATTCTGAAAAACATTCAAATTGTTCAGCCGCCAAATGTTATTAAAAAAGAGTTTAATAGAATTGCAGAAATTCTTCAACTCAACATCATGGGATACAAAGAACAAAACCAGAAATTCGAAGAATTAAAAAGTCTGCTGCTGGGGAAGATGGCGGTGGAAGGGTAAAAAATTAAATTATGATACAATTTTCTGAAATTCATTCATCCTATAATATATCTTGGGGACGTAGAATCGATCCATTATTTCGAATTTTAGCCAATCAAAATTATATTGACGAATTTTTTGAAAATGGAAATCTTTTTATTTCAAGTTTTGAAAATTTTAAAATGTACGATGACGAAATGCAAGGTGATATAAGCGAAGGTCAAAGTTTAATTGGAGGCTTTGATGAAAATGGTAATGGACACCATGTTTTTTACGAAGGAGCAATGCAAGCTTATATATTATGTACAACTAAAAATTTAAGCGATGAAGTAATCGTTGATTTTAACGGTGTTGGTGCAATAAAAATCGTGAATTCGGTTTTGTTTGCCAAAGAAATTGCAAGAAAATTACCCTTTGTAAATGTGGGTATTGAAGGGAGTTGTATTTACGTTGAATCGAAAGTGCAACATCTTGAAGATGAAAAAAATGAATTATTTCAAAAAATAAATTTTTCAAACCGAGATATGATGAATGAAACGATAACAGCTTTGAGTAATGGGGTTGAGATTTTTATGAAGTATAAAAAATATGAACATCAAAACGAACATCGTCTTGCATGGTTTTCAGAACGAAAAATTAAAAGCGGGATAGTTGTTCATTGTCCTGAAGCAGTGCAATATTGTGAAAAACTAATGTTTTAATTATAAAGTTATGGACTTTGAAATATTCAAAAAGATTGTTGAGAGCTGTCACCTAAATTTCTTAATAGGATCGGGTGCATCGAAGCCTTTCCTTGGAACTTTGGGAGAAATTGAAAACTTACTTACGGATTTAGCAAAAAGTAATATTGAAAAGGACGAAAGAACAGTTTTAGATTCCTCCATTAAGAAAAAGTACTGGGACGTTGCAATAAAAGGTAACATGGACATTTATGATAGCAATCGAGGAAAATTGAAGATTACAAAGCAGAACTATTCAGAATTTTACAATTCAGTAAACACTATTTTATTGAAGAGAAAAACTAATCTGATAAGTAAACAAGCAAATGTTTTTACAACCAATATGGACTTGTTCAATGAGTACACAATTGAAAGTTTACAGTTTGTTTACAACGATGGTTTTTCAGGAAGAATAAGGCCTGTATTTAGTACTTCCAACTTTAGTAACAGTGTTAAAAAAACAACTAATTACTTTGAGTACCAATCCGAATTACCATTATTTAATCTTTACAAACTTCACGGAAGTTTAAACTGGATGATGTCGGATAATGAAGAAGTACTTTATGATAATAACTTAATGCTTTTAGAAACGATTCATAAAATTATTATACCAACTGAGGATCTTTTAGAAATTGAATATTCCAAAGAAGTTGATGGGAAAGAACAATGGTTTACTTTTTCAATTGAAGAACTTTACAAAAATCTAACTAATCAAATGGTAAAAAAGAAAAAAGTTCATTCTGATTTCCTTGCTGCTTACGACAAATTAGTTATGATTAATCCTACAAAAGAAAAGTTTGAATCAACAACTAGAAAGTTGGTTTTTTATGAATTGTTACGCATGTATTCAAATATTTTAGAGAAAGAGAATTCTGTTTTATTTGTACTGGGATTCTCTTTTGCTGATGAGCATATTCGTGAAATTACATTAAGAGTTGCAAAAGCTAACCCGACATTACTTGTTGTTATTTTTGCTCATACCCCTGAAGCTAAAGATTTGATTGAAAAATCAATTGGTAAAAGAAACAATATTTTCTTTATTTACGATGAAAATATCTCTTTTTCATTGGATAAAATAACAGAAAATTACTTTGGGAAGTTAGCCACAGAACTAAAATCGGGAAAGGAATGACGCAGTCGGAAAATATTTTAAGAGTTGGAAAAATAATATCCGTTAAAGGTAGAATTATTGAGGTTTTAGTTGATAAAACAAAAAACTCTTCTCATTTGCTTTTTAATGGCGCACTTATAAGAAATGTATCGGTTGGAAGTTTCTTAAAAATTACTAAGGGATTCGAAATAATTATAGGAAAAATTGAAGAAGAATATATAACAGAAGATAAAGAGTTTGTTGGAAAAGCTTATAAGCAAGAAAAGGAAAGAATAAATAGAATATTAAGAGTTAGTTTGGTTGGCTATTTCCAAGGTTATAAGTTTAAACAAGGAATAAATGAATTACCATTAATTGAAAACGAAGCTTTTCTATTAACAGTTGAAGAGTTTTACAAAGTTCACAAATTTATTAGTGATGATGACGTAAGTATTGATATTGGTTCCTTAGCTAATGAACAATCTGTTGCAATCGCTTTAGGTGTCAATAATTTATTTGCCAGTCACATTGGAATTTTTGGTAATACAGGTAGTGGAAAATCATACACTTTAGCAAGTATTTATCATAGCCTTTTTAATATATTTCAAAAGAAAAAAGGGTTTAAAGAAAATGCAAGATTTTTACTAATTGATTTTAATGGTGAGTATTCAAGCGAAAAATCAATTACAATTCGTAAGAAAGTTTTTAACTTATCTACTAGAAAAAAGCTTATAGAAATTGACAAAGAGAACAAAATTGCAATTAATGAAGAAGTTATTTTAAATATTGAATTATTGTCAATTCTTGCAAGTGCAACAGAGAAAACTCAAAAACCATTTATCAAAAGATGTCTGAGCTTTTATAATAAAGTTTTTAAAGGCTCGGATCCTCTTGAACATTTCAAAAATTCTTTAAAGAGAAATATCATTAATATTCTTTTCATGACAAATAAAGAAGTTAGTAAATCTTTATTAGATTATTTGTTTGAGATATTAGCAGATGTTAATCCTGATCTGACTTCGGATTTTAACGATGAAATAGATTGGAATAATAAGAACTCTCATTTTATGTTTAGAGGAGGAGTTTCAAAAGCTTTAGATGAAGACGAGATAAAAAAAACTAAGATTTATATTGCGGTTGATGAGTATGAGTTTCCTGATAATTGCCTAAAAAAACTTATTCATTTTTTATACTTGCAAGTAATGTTTGATTTGCATACTAATAAAGCAGTTTACGAACACATTGCCCCTGCAATAAATAAGTTAAAAAGTAAATCGAATGATTTATATAAGGTCTTTGATTTTGAATCTGAAAAAACTGATTTTTTTGAGGGTAATCCGAATTTTATTGTTGTCAATCTTAACGATGTAAATATCGACATAAAGAAAACGTTGCCATTAATTTTATCAAAGCATATCTACGATAATCATAAATTATCTAGAGAAAAAAGTAACAAGAAATATCTGAATATTATAATTGATGAGGCGCACAATATTTTGTCATTTAATTCAGAAAGAGAAAGTGAAACTTGGAAAGATTATAGATTAGAAACATTTGAAGAAATTATTAAAGAGGGAAGAAAGTTTGGAGTTTTTCTTACTGTTGCAAGTCAGAGACCTTCCGACATTTCAGCAACAATAATTTCACAATTACACAATTACTTTCTACATCGATTAATAAATAATCGAGATATTGAAGCAGTTGAAAAAACAGTATCTTATTTGGATAAATTATCTTTTGAAAGTTTACCAATTTTACCTACAGGTACGTGTATTCTAGCTGGTTTGTCTGCTCAACTTCCCATAATTGTTGAAATAAAGTCAATTGACCAACATTTTCAACCTAATAGTAATACGATTAAACCTGCTGATTTTTGGAATTAAAAAAAACTAATTATGAAATTCACCGAAGCCCAGTTAGAAGCCGCCGTTATTTCCCTGCTTGAGGAGCAGGGGATTTCACATACTTCCGGTCTGCACATCCATAAAACGCTGGAAGAAGTACTGCTGAAAGACGATCTGCAAAACTTTCTGGTGCAGCGGTATCAGGATATTACGCTCAACGAAATCCGTCAGATTATACTTAAGCTGGAGTATTTTTCGGCTTCGGCGCTGTATGAGAGCAACCGCGACATTATCCGTCTTATTGCCGACGGCTTTACGCTGAAACGTGAGGATGCTTCCAAAAAAGACCTGTTTATTCAGCTGATTGATTATTCGGAGCAGGATAACAATATCTACCGTTTTGTCAACCAGCTCGAAATAAAAGGCACGGAAAAGCGCATTCCGGACGGAATTCTGTACATCAACGGGATTCCGCTCGTCATTTTTGAGTTTAAAACTGCCATTCAGGAAAATACCACCATTCACGATGCGTACAAACAGCTGACGGTGCGCTACAAACGCGACATTCCTGAACTGCTGAAATACAATGCTTTTCTGGTACTCAGCGACGGCGTGAACAACAAAGCCGGTTCTATGTTTGCACCTTATGAGTTTTTCTATGGTTGGCGCAAAGCCGAAAGCGATGAAAAAATATCGAAAGACGGTATCGCTTCGCTTTATACCATGATGAAAGGGCTGTTCAACAGAAACCGTTTGCGTGATGTGATTCATCATTTTATTTATTTTCCGGATACCAGCAAGAAACAGGAAAAGATCGTCTGCCGCTATCCGCAGTATTACGCAAGCCGGAAACTGTATCACAGCATTCTGGAACACCGCAAACCCGAAGGCGACGGAAAGGGCGGCACCTACTTCGGGGCAACGGGAAGCGGCAAAAGTTATACAATGCTCTACCTTTCGCGGCTGCTGATGCGCAGTACCGAAATGGCGAGTCCTACCATTATTCTCATTACCGACCGTACAGATCTGGATGAACAGCTGTCCGGCACTTTTACCAATGCGAAAACTTTTATCGGCGACAGCCATATCGTAAGTGTGGAATCTCGCCAGGATTTGCGCAACCAGCTCAGAAACCGGGAGAGCGGCGGTGTGTTTTTGACAACCATTCACAAGTTCACAGAAGATACAGAACTGCTTTCGGAACGCACCAATATTGTCTGCATTTCCGATGAGGCACACCGTTCGCAGATCAACCTGGACAAAAATCTGAAGATTACGGATAAAGAAGTGAAGACAGGATACGGTTTTGCGTATTACCTGCATCAGTCGCTTCCGAATGCTACTTACGTCGGTTTTACGGGAACACCGGTGGACAAAACGCTGGAAGTGTTTGGCGAGGTGGTGGATGCTTATACCATGAACGAATCGGTTCAGGATGAAATTACGGTGCGCATTGTGTATGAAGGCAGGGCGGCAAAAGTGTTGCTGCAGTCGGAAAAACTGAAAGAAATTGAAGATTATTATTCGCAGTGTGTGGCAGAAGGTTCCAGCGAGTATCAGGTAGAGGAAAGTAAAAAAGCCACTACAGGAATGAATGCCATATTGGGCGATAAAGACCGCCTGAAAGCGGTGGCTCAGGATTTTGTAAGCCATTATGAAAACCGCGTAAAAGAAGGCGCTACTGTATGCGGAAAAGCAATGTTTGTATCCTCCAGCCGGGAGATTGCTTACCGTTTCTACAGGGAACTGATGGAGCTGAGACCGGAGTGGGGAGATATAAAACCCCATGAAGACGGGGCAGAACTTTCCGAAAAGGAAAAGAAAGAACTGAAACCCATTGCCAAAGTGAATATGGTGATGACGCGCGACAAGGACGATGAGAAAGACCTCTACGAACTGTTGGGCACGAAGGACGACCGTAAGGAACTCGACCGGCAGTTTAAACAGGAAAAGTCGAACTTCAAAATTGCCATTGTGGTGGATATGTGGCTCACCGGTTTTGATGTGCCGTTTCTGGACAGCATCTACATTGACAAACCGATTCAGGAACATTCACTTATCCAGACCATTTCCCGTGTGAACCGTAAGTTTAAAGGCAAAGACAAAGGTTTGGTGGTGGATTATATCGGCATTAAAAACAATATGAATTACGCTTTGGCGAAATTCAACAGTACCGATCAGAATGAATTTGAGGATATTGATAAAGCCATTACTATTGTAAAAGACCAGCTGGATCTGCTGCGGAAGCTGTTTCATCACTTCAATGCGAAGCCGTATTTTGAGGGCAGTCCCGTACAGAAACTTGAAAACCTTAATCTCGCTGCAGAATATGTACAGCAAACCGAAGATTTTGAGAAACGCTTTATGCGCATTGTTAAAAAGATGAAAGAGGCCTACAATATCTGCTGTTCTTCCGAAGCTTTTTCTGCTGCAGAGGTGGATGAGATTTATTTCTTTACGGCGGTACGGTCTATTATTTATAAGCTGACGAAAAGGGATGCTCCCGATATTTCACAGATGAACGCCAAAGTTGCTAAAATGGTAGAAGAGGCGGTGCAGAGTGAAGGCGTGGAAGAGGTGTTTAAACTGGATGAAAACGCTGGAGAAAAGATTGATATTTTCGGGGAAGAATACCTGGAACGCATCAACCGCATTAAGCTTCCGAATACCAAAATAAAAATACTGCAGCGGCTTCTGAAAATGGCGATTGACGATTTCAGGAAGGTGAACAAAATAAAAGGGGTTGATTTCAGCAAACGCCTGCAAAGCATTGTAGACCGGTACAACGAAAGAAGTGAAGACATGGTACTCGCCAATGATGTACTGGATGATCTTGCCGGACAAATGGCTGACCTGCTGCGCGACCTGAAAGAAGAAAAATACTCCTTTGAGAAAATGGGTGTCGACTTCGAGGAAAAGTCATTTTACGATATTCTGAAAGACATCCGCGACAAATACAAATTTGAGTACACCGAAGAAAAACTGATCGCTCTTGCTAAAGACATCAAGATCATTGTGGACGATAAAGCCAGATACACCGACTGGAGCGAGCGTGAAGACATTAAAGCCGAACTGAAAGTAGACCTGATCCTCAAACTCGCCGAACACGGCTATCCTCCTGTAACCAGAGACGAAGTGTATAAGGAAATCTTTGAACAGGCGGAAAATTTCAGGAAATACATGGAAATTTAATTTTGATTGCAAAAAGTATTAAAATAAATTTCGCCTAAAGAGTCAGGAACAACAAATAACATTTCTATTTCATAAGATTTTAAAGAAATGCTATGTAAAACTTTTCCTTCTTTTGAATAAACGATAAATTGCGCCATCCCGATTTGTCTTTCTATGCAGTCAAACTTCCATAATAACATCGAGTAACCTTCAGCTTTCATCTTTTTACCGCTGGAATTAATATATTCAATTGAATCGGAAACAGTTTTTATCCAGCCTGAATCTTCATTGTTAGGTTTGTAGTAGTATTTATTTGAATCCTGCTCGCCCATATATTGCCAGTCCTGCGAGTATACTGAAGTTGTAAAGAAAAACACTACACAAAGAGTAAAATATTTCATTTATTGAGCTTTTATCAAATTTACAAATTTCTTAAATAAGGCAAAATATTTGCTGACCGCTCAAATGACGAAAATATAAGTTTTCAATTAAGCTTAAACTCTAAATATATTTGTCCCTTCGACTAATAATTCGCAGGATTTCGTATCGAGAAGTTATTATTAAGAGTTTTCGATACGCTTCACTTCGTTCAGCTACTCGAACTGACGGTAAGTCATACATCAAAATATTTGCGTCACTTCGAGTAGAAATCTTAAGGATTTCGTATCGAGAAGTTATTATTAAGAGTTTTCGATACGCTTCACTTTACTCCGCTACTCGAACTGACGGAAACTTCAAGTTTGCACCTTAAACTGTTTAATCTTGAACTGTTTTTCCAGAAAATTTCTATTTTTCTGTAACAAAATTCCGATCCCAATACTTACCTGTCAGTAACGGTCAGCATGCAAAACCTTGAAAAGGACTTTCTGGAGAAAATTGAAAAGCACAAAGGCGTGATTTTCAAGATTTCCAAGATGTACATGGATAATTTCGACGATCAGAAAGACCTTTTCCAGGAAATTACTTTCCAGGCTTGGAAAGCCTACCCAAAATTTGAAGGCAGAAGCGAATTTTCTACCTGGTTGTACAGAATTGCATTGAACACCGCCATCGTATTTCTAAAATCTGAGAAGAAACGCAGCATTTTCTCAAGTTCAAATTACGAGAATTTGAAATTACCAGTCGATGAGTATGAGGATGAAGGAGAGCAAAAACTCAAGAAAATGTATGAAGCGATCCAGCAATTGAATCCGATCGACAAAGCACTAATTTTTTATTTTTTGCAAGATTATAGCGGAAAAGAAATGGCAGAACAATTAGGAATAACGGAAGGAAATTGCAGAGTTAAACTGAACCGCGCAAAGGATAAATTAAAGCAACTGATTAATCATTAAGCTCAAAACCACTTCTAAAAATTTTAAAATGGAACTTGACAACATAAAAGATCTTTGGAATCAAGAGGAGGTTTCCGAAACTCCCGATATTTCAACATCACAACAAAAAGAACTGCATCATCCGTTGGGAAAAATCCGGAAAAATATGCGTATGGAATTTTGGACCACTTTAGCTTTGCTTATTCCGTTGGTGGTAATTCTGTACTTCAGTATTGATAATTTAAGACTCAAAACGTACACCGTAACACTGGTAACGGTAATGATTCTGATTATTATTTTTTACTTCAGAAAATTCTTTCTTTTCTACCGAGAACTGGGAAATGTAATGTTGAATACTAAGGATTCAATCAAGGATCTCTTACACCAGTTTGAACTTAATAAGCAATATTATCTTTCCTATTACCTTGCTTTTGGGCCTGCCTTTGTGTGTGAAATGATACTCATCAATGAATTCCAATTTCGAAAAACTCCAGTTATAAAAGCAGCTGAACAGGCGCAAGAACTTGCTTTATTGATGGCTTTTGTAATGTTAACATTGTTAGGGCTGTACGCCATGTATGCTCTTGGTAAATGGTGGTTCCAATATTATTATGGTAAATATGTGGATGATGTGATAATTATTGATACTCAAATCAATGGGGGCAACGAAGCAAAAATAAAAAGTATCCGGAAGAGAAGAAATAGCTGGTTCAATCGGTCAGAAAGATTCTTTCAGAGTAAGGTCGGGAACGCGGGAAAAACTTTCAATTTAATCTTTTGGTTTGTTTTTTATTCGCTGATTGCGGTATTGATTACCACCTTTGGATCTATGGTGATTACCATCCTGTTAAATTATTTTGAGAGATAATTTGTAACAAATTTTCCAAACATTCACTAACTAATAAATTCAAACAAAAATTATTATGAAAACAACAAAATTTAGCAGACTAATTCTTAAAGCGATTACGTGGGGAATGATCAGTACATTAATTGTTAATTTTATTTCCTTCCTACTAGAATTGTCAAAGTATTCCGCCAATGAAAATTTGAACTGGCTTTTTTCTTACGGAAGATTTACAATAAATGGTGAGTTGACAGGGTATGAAATTGTTAGTTCCACGGCAATACTGTCAGCAATCTCTTTGGTTATCTTAATTTTGTCCGACAGAGAACGTTGGATAGAAACTAAAATAAAATTTTAGAACATAAAATATTTTCAAATACTTATTACAAAAACAAAACCTCCCAAATTAGGAGGTTTGTTTCATTTATGCTAAGTCTTAATCAATTCTTTATATTGATCAATCTCAATATGATTCGCCTTCAGATGGTGCATCATGCTGTACAGTCCGAAAAATGTACGATTGATGTAGATGAAGTGCTTCGATCCACGGTTGCTGTTGATGGATCTCAGCTCGCTCATCATCGAGTATTTCTGTCCTAATTTTGAAATATCGGCGAAAAACTGCTCATCGCTGAAATCAAAATATTCCGTTTTGAAAGGCTGTCCGAAAAGCATGAGCATTTCCTGCATGAGATTTAACAGAAATGCTTTTTCTTCGGCTGAATCATCTTCACGGAAAAGTCCGAGCTCCGTCATGGTTTGAATCAGCGACTGCTCGTCATCTAAACTTTCACGCTTCGACAGTGCGAAATACGGTCCGTAAAAATCTTCAGGAATCACTTTGATGCAGCCAAAATCGATGGCCATAAGCTGATGGTCTTTCGAAACCAGGAAATTTCCCGGATGCGGATCGGCCTGAACAGCGCGCAGATTATGCATTTGAAACATGTAAAAATTCCAGAGTGTCTGCCCGAGCTTATTCCGTGTTTCGTCATCAATTTTTGAATGATCGATTTCCGAGAGGTGAATTCCGTCCAGCCAGTCCATCGTCAGAATTTTTTCGGACGACCACTGTGCGTGATATTCAGGAAAAACGAGGTTCGGGATTACGCTGCAGGCTTCGCTGATTTCCTTTCCACGCTGAAGTTCGAGTCTGTAATCGGTTTCCTCGTACAGTTTGTCCTCAATCTCATTAAAATATTCCGCAGAACCTTCTTTTGGAATATTAAACATCCGCATTGCAATAGGCTTTACGAGCTGAAGATCGCTGTGAATACTGTCGCGAACTCCCGGATATTGAATCTTGACAGCCAGTTCACGTTCGTCCTTCTTGGCTTTGTGAACCTGACCAATACTTGCTGCATTGACAGATTCGGGCGTGAAATCATCAAAAATTTCTTCCGGATTTTTTCCGAGGCTGCTTCTGAAAACCTTTCTCACCAATGCCGATGAAAGAGGCGGTACCGAAAACTGTGCCAGCGAAAAACGCTCGACATATTCCTGCGGAAGCATTCCGTTTTCCATGCTTAGCATTTGTGCAACCTTCAGTGCGGAACCTTTCAGTTCTTTGAGGCTGTCGTAAATGTCGGAAGCATTGTCTTCGTGCAGTTTCTTTTTCGCATCTTCCTCACCGGAAACTACTTTGTTGCCGTAGTATTTGGCATAATTAATTCCGATTTTCGCACCGGTTTTTACCAGCGATTTTGCACGCTCGAGTTTTCCGGTCGGAATTTTATCTAATGATTTCATGTTCTGTGAATTTTCTCATTCCATAAAAATTTACCGAGATCGGCCACTTTACGGAGAGGTCTGTATTCTGCAATGTCAAAACCGGTATCGATCGTTTTTTCAATGTAAACATCGGTTTTTTCGAATCCCGGAGAATCATCGGTTCGCCAGAATACGAGCAGCGAGATAAAATGGTTCCACAGAATTTCTTCCTGAGCACGGTGTTTTGCTTCGTCCACTCTTGCGGACATTTTCCTGAGCACCTTGCTTTCTTCAAAGTTCAGCGTTTTTATGAAGTTTCTGAACTTCGTTTTCAGCTGCAACAGCAGTGTTGGCGGAAGTTTAGGTTTCTTTTCCAGAATCTGAAGCGCAAGAGATCTGTTCATCTTCAGGTTTTCGAAAAAGATATAGTACATGTTCAGAAGCTGTTCTTTCGCAGGCATCATTTCAAACCCTTCGATAGATCTCGTCAGGTTCTCGGAGTTATCCCACACTTTTTTCAACAGTTCTGCATTCATTAAGCGGAATCCTGAATAATGGTTGTAGAATTCTTCTTCCTGCATATTCAGTTCTTTCGCAAATGCGTATACACTTTTTGGTTCTTCGCCGTTTTCGAGGAGATATTCACTGTATTTCTCCAGTATTTCATCTTTATTCATAATAATAGTTATTGAATTGGATTGGTAATAATTGATGTCAATTTTATACCAAAACGGATATTTTAACATAATATTTTTATGCGGTTCGTAATAAATTTTTGTTAATAAATTACCTATTCAGTGCCTATTCGTCGCTTCGGATCGGTCTCATCTAGTTGAAATTTGCAGGATTCGTATCGGGAAGTGAGTAGTTATTCGAGATTCGAGATTTGAGATTTGAGCTTTGAGATTTCCCGAATTTAAGTTCCGATATTATTCACTTCATTACGTCAATCAAACTGCCGCGCCAGGAAGCGGGAGTCCGGCGTCGCTGATCTAATTTACAAAATGAATGACACTCATCAATAAATTTAATTGTCACGTAAGATTCACTTCAGCTAATATTTATAAATTTGAGAATATCACACACTCAAAAAATATACAATATGACAAATTCTGAAGAAGGAAAATGCCCGTTTCCGCACGGACAAAACACTGGTAACAGTCAGGATCCCCAGGCTCCTTTGAGCGACGATCAAAAACCAAAGAAAAACGATCCGGGACAGGGTGAAACCATTCAAAGTGAAAATGAAGAAGCGCGCGCAAATACCACCGGAAGAAATTTCGCAGGAACTACCGGAAAATGTCCGGTAATGCACGGTGCAAATACAGAAGAAGGAAGTTCCGTAACAAGCTGGTGGCCAAAATCGCTGAACTTTGACATTCTGCATCAGCACGATAAAAAAGTAAATCCGCTCGACGAAGATTTTGATTACCGGAAAGAATTTGAAAAACTCGATTATCAGGCACTGAAGGAGGATTTGAGAAATCTGATGACTGATTCTCAGGATTGGTGGCCTGCAGACTGGGGAAATTACGCCGGAATGTTTGTGCGTACTGCGTGGCATTTGGCCGGAACATACCGTAAAGCAGATGGTCGAGGAGGTTCCAATACGGGAAATCAGCGTTTTGCTCCGTTAAATTCGTGGCCGGATAATGTGAATACCGATAAAGGCAGACGATTACTGTGGCCAATTAAAAAGAAATACGGAAATAAAATTTCTTGGGGCGACCTGATCGTACTTGCAGGAACTGTTGCTTATGAAGTTGCCGGACTGAAAACGTTCGGATTTGCCGGAGGAAGGTCCGAAATATGGCACCCGGAAAAAGATATTTACTGGGGCTCTGAAAGAGAATGGCTTGCGCCGACCGGAAGTGAAGGATCCCGTTACGAAGGTCAGAGAGATTTGGAAAATCCACTCGCAGCGGTAATGATGGGATTAATTTATGTAAATCCGGAAGGTGTGGACGGTAATCCGGACCCGCAGAAAACAGCCGATGATATCCGCGTAACTTTTGACAGAATGGCGATGAATGATGAAGAAACTGTTGCTTTAACCGTAGGTGGACACACAATTGGAAAATCCCACGGAAACGGAAATCCGGAACTTTTAGGCGGAGATCCTGAAGAATCAGAACCGGAATTCCAGGGAATGGGATGGCATAATCCGCAGGGAACAGGAAACCGCGGAAATACGATGGTAAGCGGAATTGAAGGTGCATGGACTACCGATCCTACAAAATGGGACAACGGATTCCTTGATTTACTGCTGAACCACGAATGGGAATTAACGAAAAGTCCGGCAGGAGCATGGCAGTGGGAACCTGTTAATCTACCGGAAGAGAAAAAACCTGTGGACGCACACGATCCGACAGTTCGCAGAAATCCGATGATGACAGATGCAGATATGGCAATGAAAGTAGATCCGAAATACAGAGCGATCTGTGAAAAATTCTATAACGATTTCGACTATCTGAGTGAAACTTTTGCAAGAGCATGGTTTAAGTTAACTCACAGAGATTTGGGGCCAAAAACGAGATATCTTGGTCCGGAGGTTCCAGCAGAAGATCTGATTTGGCAGGACCCGATTCCAAAAGGAAATTATGGGCTGAGTGATGCAGATATTCAGGATTTAAAAAACCAGTTGCTGAACAGCGGATTGTCCAGGGTTGAACTGATCAACACAGCATGGGACAGCGCGAGAACCTGGAGAGGATCTGATTACCGCGGCGGTGCAAACGGTGCGAGAATTCGCCTGGAACCTCAGAAAAACTGGGAAGGCAACGAACCTGCAAGACTCCAGAAAGTTCTCGATAAACTCACAGAAATTCAGCAGAATTGCGGTAAAAATATCAGTCTTGCCGACTTGATAGTTCTTGGCGGAACCGCAGCAGTAGAAGCCGCAGCTCGAGAAGCCGGTTTTGATGTGGATGTTCCTTTTGCTCCGGGAAGAGGTGATGCCACTGCAGAGCAGACCGATGCAGAATCTTTTGGAGATTTAGAGCCGCTTCACGACGGATACAGAAACTGGCTGAAGAAAGATTATATTGTAAAGCCGGAGGAATTATTGCTAGACAGAACACAACTGATGAATCTGACCGCTCCGGAAATGGTGGTGCTGATTGGAGGAATGCGCGTTTTGGGAACCAATTACGGCGGAACAAAACACGGCGTATTCACGGAAAGGGAAGGACAACTTACCAATGATTTCTTCGTGAATCTGACCGATATGAAATACAAATGGAATCCGAACGGCGACGGCACTTACAATATTGCAGACCGCGTTTCCGGCGAAACCAAATTTACCGCAACACGTGTAGATCTGGTAATCGGTTCCAATTCCATTTTAAGGTCTTATGCGGAAGTGTATGCACAGGATGACAATCAGGAGAAATTCGTAAAAGATTTCATCAAAGCCTGGACAAAAGTGATGAATGCAGACCGTTACGATCTGAATTAACTGTAGATTTTTTGAGGTTAACAATCCCTTTCACTTTGGTGAAGGGGATTTTTAATTGAGATTAATTGTGGAAAACCAAAAATCCCCAGGCTGCGAGTTGAAATTTTGCATGAGGAGTCACCGTGGTTGTACTCCCCAAGAAAAAATTGTTGTACGCTCCTGCATGTTCTTCTAAAAAGCACGTTACTTCAATTTCCATGTCGCTAAAATTAAAAACCCCAATAACCCTGTCGCCATTTTTTGCACGAACGAAGGATAATATATTTTCCATTTGATTATTTTCAATTCTCACCATTTCGCCGCCCCATTTTGCATTCCAAAGCGCCTGGTTCTGATGTTTCAACTCAAATATTTTCTCAAACAATTGCTCGTCTTGATGCGGTTTCCAGTCGATTGGATCGCGGTCAAAGAATTTCAGTGCGCGGTTTAATCCAGCTTCCTGCCCGTTGTAAATCAAAGGCATTCCGTCCATGAGAAAAGTAAAAACGGTCATGCATTCTAACGCTTCACCAAAATTTTCCTTCGGCGTTCCTTCCCAAGAATTTTTATCGTGGTTGTCTATAAAATTTAACCTAATTCCATCCTTTGGGAAAGTTGAAACATGCTCCGCAAGATAGCTTTCAGCTAAGAATCGGGCATTCTTTCTTCCAGCTGCAATTTCGTGCAGAATATTCCATAAAGTCCAGTTATAACTGGCATCAAAAGCCTTTCTGTGTAAATCACGATCCTCGGCTTCAGCCAGCATGAACACGGGCTTAATTGCTTCGAGTTCTTTTCGGGCATTTTCCCAGAAATCAATCGGTACAAATGAAGCGACATCACAGCGAAAACCATCAATATCAAATTTTTCAACCCAATATTTCATCGCGTCTGTCATGTATTTGCGCAAATCGGGATTCCCGTAATCAAATTCAATGATATCATCGTAATCGCGCCATTTCGTCGACTGAAATTTACCGTCAGATGTGCGTTTGTAATACTCAGGATTCGTTTCTGTAAGCTGATTGTCCCAGCTGCTGTGATTTGCAACCCAGTCTAAAATCACATACAATCCATTGTCGTGAATGGCGTTGACAAGGTCCTGAAAATCGCTTTCTGTTCCGAATTCCGGATTAATTCCCTCAAAATCCTGAACGGAATAATAACTACCCAAACTTCCTTTGCGGTTTATTTCACCGATCGGATGAACCGGCATCAGCCAGATGATGTCAATTCCCAGTTCTTTTAGACGCGGCAACTGTTTTTCTACGGCTTTGAAACTGCCTTCAGCTGAAAACTGACGGATATTCAGTTCATACAGTACGGCGCTTTTAATCCATTCTGGATTGGTTAACTGAACATATTTATTTGGTATGTACGGACTTTCAGTATTTTCCTGCATCTTAATCGTGGTAATTCGGGAATATACTTTGCATTGTAATTTTGAAATGCTTCCCGCGAATAAAAGTAACGATTTATGAAGTGCCATTTATTATTTTTGATTTTCTAAATTTTCTATGATTCCCAAAAAAATACATTATTGCTGGTTTGGCGGCCACGAAAAAAGTGATCTCGCAAAGCACTGCCTTGAAACCTGGAAAAACGTTCATCCTGATTTTGAAATTATTGAATGGAATGAAAGTAATTCGCCTATCGCAGATAATAATTATGTGAAAGAAGCTTTCGAACAGGGAAAATGGGCTTTTGTGTCCGATTATGTCCGTTCCAAAGTGATGTTTGAACATGGCGGAATTTACATGGACACCGATATGGAGCTGAAACTTCCGCTCGATGAATTTCTCAGCGAGAAGGCAGTCTGCGGTTTTGAAGTGAAAGGGGTGCCGTATTCCGCATTCTGGATGGCCGAACCCGGACATCAGCTCAGTAAGGATTTTATGGAATATTACAATAATCAGGAAGGATTTGAGGAAAGAATCAACACAGATATTTTCTCGGAAATGCTGGAGGAAAAATATGGAGCCGACCGCTACGCTGATACATACCAGGAACTGAAGCACGGTGTTAAACTATATCCTTCGGTTTATTTTTCTCAGGATTTACCGAAGAATTACGTCAGCCACCATTTCAACGGATCCTGGTTTGGCGGGGATTCCGAAAACACACACAAAAAAATGGTAAATGTTTATGGACTTTTGGAAAGGCTTACCAAATATCCGGATGCCAAAACTGCCGTGGAAAGCATTTTGGATGAGCATAAAATCATAGAAATCAATCATATTCTTGATCTGTTCCCAAAAGAAAAAATCGAAGCATATTTAAGCGAAAAGGAGCAGTCAGGTTAACAGTTTTCAATTTTTATTTTGATTTGAACCTGGAACGGAAACAAAAAAAGCAGATTAAACGAAATTCTTAAGATGGATTCCATCTCTTGATTCGAGATTGACTTGGCCTGTTCCGGTTTCCAAATTGCTTTGCTGCATGGTTTACCAGTCTTACAGGATAAAGATTAATTTTTCTTACCGAATCTAACACTTTTTCGGAGACCGCTTTTAATATTGAAATGTTTTAATAATTTCGATACCTGATCCTCAAAGTTAATTATGATCTTAATCTCAATTGGAATTATAGCTACGCTTGTTGGATTATTTTTGATAGCTCGCAGTCAAATTTCCAAAGAAAATGTTACGAAAAAAGAAGTATTCTGGATCAGCCTTAGCGTGATCTCGTTTCTGCTTTTTGCAATGGGGCTTTTTTTTCACGAAGGTGCTTTTGGAGAAGCGATTGATCCTGTGGACACGTGCTATTTGCCGTTTAATAAAGATCATTCTCCAACATTGCTTTGGTATTGCGGACTTCATTTTATCGCGATTTTTCTTTCCTGGAAAAAACTCCACAAACTTTCTCCGGTTGTAAAGGCGTTGGTACTTGCGGTTTTAGCAATTGCCACTGTGTTTTTTACTGCACTGTTTATTCAGGTTATTTCGCACAACACTTCAGAATGGGATATGTATAAAGGAAATGACGGAACCGGATTTTTTATTTGGTTTCCGGCAGTTATGATGGTTCTGGGTATATTTTTTATCATGAAAATATTAAATCTTGAATCTGAAACTTCAGCAAATAGATCTTACAAAAATGCATTGCTTCAGCGCTTTAACAGTTTTCTGGCAGACAGAAAAAATCTTCCTCTTGGGGTGCTCGTCCTGTTGTTTCCTTTTTTGATTATTTCTACTGTCATCCTGATCATTTTCGGGCAACAGTACGATTCCGCAGTTAAAGTTTTCACGGAAACATACCTGTGGACATTTTCTCAGCATGTTCCTCCGCCGCCTTTGGATCACCGCGGACATTATCTGTGCACCGTCGCTGCAAAAGGATCACCGGAAATTGTGAAACCAAAATACATTGGTTCGCGTGGCGGACAAAAAATAATTGTAAACCGGCAGCTTCAGATTGCGAATGCTTTTGAGGGAATCATCGAGAATAAATTTCCAATAATCCATAACTTTATCAGGAAAAATTATGATAAATATGGTTATAATCTTTCACGAAAAATTACCAGTTCGGCGCTGAGCAACCTTACCTATTTATTAATGAAACCGCTTGAAATTTTTTTCCTCATTTTCATTTATACTTTTGATACAAATCCTGAAAACAGAATTGCGCGGCAGTATCTATAATAAAGTGCTCACTAAATCAGCAATTTCCGTACTTTTAAATAATTAATCATGCAAATCTCAAAGATGTTTCAATATTCGCTGATTACTTTTATTCTGCTGATGACATGGAATTGCAGCAAATCTCAGCCTGTAAACAGAAATTCTTCTGAACCGTTTGTAATCGGAGACTACAGATTGATCTCTGCAAGTTTATTGCTGGCAATCATATCAGTTTTATACTCGTGTAACAATGAGTCGCTCGAAAATACCACCTGGAAGTATTGTGGCGACAATGGTGGAGTTTCTGATGTGATAGTAACGATAAATATGCTTCAGTTAGAAATGACACTATTTTTAGAAAAGATTCAGCGATGGCAATTATAGATAAGATAACATTTCACTACGGAGAAAGGAGGCTTTATGTGAGGGAACTGAATGAACCCGCACTATACCGTTATTGTGAACAGTAATTTTTTTTACACAGTGCAATTCTCAGTCAGGATCTTGAAAGTTTTTTCTTTTTGCTCACTTTTAGTACTGAACTTTTCATGTACCACACGTCCTGCAAATGAAAGCAATGTCAATGTGAGCCTGGAAAATTCTTACTGGAAAATTGTGGAAAAGCCCTGTAAAAATTGTTTCATACTGGAAAAACAGAAATCATTTAAAAAAATAAGAAAGCCAGACCGTGGTACTTACCTGTACTTTGATGAATCTAAAGTAAGGGTGATTAACAACTGTACACAGAATTACGCTGATTTTAATTGGGACGAAACCTCTTCAGTCTTGAAAATAGAAAATATGGCGGACGGAGTTATTGTGTCTGACTGTAATCCACCTGATTTTCCGGCCGGTTTTTATTCAGGAAAAATGCAAAGTACGGGTAAATTTATTCTTGCATTGTTACGGCAGAACTGAATTTTCGCAATCATGTGCTTGAGTTCCGTAATCCGATCCTTCCCCCTGAAAATTCTTATCTTTGTGAGCAATGAAAACAGCGACCAAAGAGAAAGTTTCACAGGATATTGCTCTGAAGGCATTCCGTCATATGATGCTCGCAAAAGCAATGGCGGATATCTACGAAGAGAACAGAAATATTACCAAATACGTTCATTCCACATCGCGCGGTCATGAAGCGATTCAGCTCGCGACTGCTTATCAGCTCACTCCCGAAGACTGGGTTTCTCCGTATTACCGTGATGAAAGCCTTTTGCTCGGAATCGGTTTTGAGCCTTACAGACTGATGCTTCAGTTGCTTGCAAAAGCGGATGATCCTTTTTCCGGCGGACGTTCGTATTATTCGCATCCTTCAAGCCGCGAAGAAGATAAACCGAAAATTATTCACCAGAGTTCCGCAACAGGGATGCAGGCAATTCCTACAACCGGTGTTGCTCAGGGAATAAAATATATTCAGGAATTCAATATTCAGGAATTTGAAAATAATCCGGTGGTGATTTGCAGTCTCGGAGATAATTCTGTGACGGAAGGAGAAGTGGCTGAAGCTTTTCAGTTCGCTGCATTGCATCAGCTTCCGGTCATTTTCCTGGTTCAGGATAACGAATGGGGAATTTCGGTAACAAAAGATGAGGCCCGTACTTCCGATGCATACGATTATGCAGCCGGTTTTGTCGGCCTGAACAGAATGCGGGTTGACGGAACGGATTTCATGGAAAGTTACCAGGCAATGAAACAGGCCGTTGAGTTTGTCCGTGAGGAAAGAAAGCCGTTGCTCGTTTGTGCTAAAACCGTGTTGATTGGTCACCACACTTCCGGCGTCCGTCGCGAATTTTACCGTGATGAGGAAGATCTGGAGAAGCACCGTTCACAGGATCCCGGAATTATTCTCAAAAATTATTTGTTAAAGGATGGATTTGAAGAAAATCTGCTGAATGAAATTGAGGCGAATTGTCGCGCAGAAGCAGAAGAAGCTTTTCAGCAGGCAATAGCCGCACCGGATCCCGAACCTGAAACGGTGAGCAATCATGTTTTTGCACCAACACCTGTTACGGAAGAAAGCGGCGACCGCACCCCTGAAAACGGTGAAAAAATTGTGATGGTCGATGCAGCAATTCACGCGATTCAGGAACTGATGTGGAAGCATCCTGAAGCATTGCTGTACGGACAGGATGTCGGCGAAAGAATTGGTGGCGTATTCCGTGAAACCGTTACCTTAGGAACGAAATTCGGAAATAAAAGGGTTTTCAACACCGCAATTCAGGAAGCATATATTATCGGTTCAACTGTTGGAATGAGCGCGGTCGGATTGAAACCGATTGTGGAGGTGCAGTTTGCCGATTATATCTATCCGGGAATCAATCAGTTGATTACAGAAATTTCAAAATCCTGTTACCTTTCTCAGGGAAAATTTCCGGTGAGCAGTATTATCCGCGTTCCAATCGGAGCTTACGGCGGAGGCGGACCTTATCACAGCGGAAGTGTTGAAAGTCTTTTAGCCAATATCAAAGGAATTAAAGTGGCATATCCAAGCAACGCTGCAGATTTTAAAGGATTGCTGAAAGCGGCGTATTACGATCCAAATCCTGTGGTAATGCTGGAGCACAAAGGTTTATATTGGAGCAAAGTTCCGGGTACAGAAGATGCCAAAACCGTTGAGCCTGCCGAAGATTACATCCTGCCATTCGGAAAAGCCAATATTATTCAGAATGCCGACACGAATTTAACAGAGCGCGGAAAATCGCTGGTAATTGTTACTTACGGAATGGGCGTTTTCTGGGCGAAAGAAGCCGCGAAGGAATTTGAAGGTCTTGTCGAGATTATCGATTTGCGTACTTTAATTCCGCTGGATGAAGAACTGGTTTATGAAAGAGTGAAATTACACAGCAGATGTATTGTTCTTACGGAAGAGCAGTTGCAGAATTCTTTTGCTGAAGCATTTGCGCACAGAATTACTTCAAGCTGCTTTAAATATCTGGACGCGCCGGTGGAAACCGTGGGAGCACTGAATCTTCCTGCAGTTCCGATCAATCTGGTGCTGGAAAAAGAAATGCTTCCAAACCCTGAAAAACTAAAAACAGCCATCGAAAAAGTGTTGAATTTCTAAATGGGAATCGGCGTTTTATAATAGTTAAAAACAATAAAAAAGAATTTAATTATGAAAAAAATAATTGCCGGATTATTCATTATTTACGGAACAGTTGCATTCGGACAAAGGTCGGAAGTGTTCCTTTCAAAAATCACCAAAAATCCGATACGCAGAACGAACCTTACACTGCCGAAAAGTCAGGCAGATAAGGCCACAAACCGTGGGATGACTTCCAGAGCCGCAAGTGCTCCGAAATATCTTACAGATCCTGCTGCAACCGTGGAAACTACTACTATTTTCATTAACAATCCGAACAAAACATCCATCAAATTTGCTTTGGGAAATAATGACGTGATGTCTATCCATACCATTAAACCAAACAGTTACTGGAAAGGGGAAGTGAACGAAAACTGGCAGAATTTTATTTTGCGTACCAACAACAAAGATGTTGCATACAGTATTCGTGCGTATAATTGCTTCAATATTTACTGGAACGGTGGAAAGGCAAGCTGGGATCTCGAAAAAACCAAATGCAGCCGCTACATCAATCTGGAATAATTTGTCCGGAACCGGTTATTCTTAAAGCAGAATAAAAATTCCTGCGCTGGCAAAATCTCCCTGAAATTTATTGGCATGAAGTGAGGTTTCCACACCGATTTGCGGTGTGAAATAATACCTTAGACCAATATTCCAGTAAGTTTTTTGGTTAAACGGACTTTCAAAAAAAACGTATCGTCCTGCGCCGGCTCCAACCGCAAAACTGCCGAGTTTCGCTTCAGCACCGATTCTTGCGCCAATTCTCCAGTGTTCATTTGATGCTCCGAGATACCGAATCGTGTTCACATATTCATCCGGATCATACAGTTGTGTGAAGTAAACCGCATCTGCTCCGATTTTCAGAGCAAGAATGTTGTTGAGCTGATAACGGTAGCCGCCATAAAATGCAAAGCGCAGATCATCAGAATTTTTCCGCTGATATTTCCCGCGTTTTCCAATGCCCGCAGAAAATTCAAACCGGTTTTTTTTAAGAATTTCCGGCTGCTGCGGAATTTTATTCTGTGGAGATAATTCAAACGATCTGGAAATTCCCAGACCTGCACTGAGAATATTCACGCCGGCATTCGGTAACTGATAACTTCCGTTTGAAAAATGTACAAACTGACTGTTGATGCTGAATTTCCAGTTTTGATCTATTGCGTATTCTGCCGAAAGTCCTGCCTTAAAAACACCGTTCAGATGACTGCCGAAAATGTAGGTATGAGGATGCGTAAAAGTGGTTCTGTCCATAAAGGCAAGTCCGATTCCGGGTGTAAATAGCAGTTCAAATTTTTCCCGTTTCAAAAGCCCGAAATCTATTTCCGCAATCGCTCCGTAACTGTTCCCGTAATGATCATTTCTGCTGATCCCTTCCATATCGGTATAAAACAGCGCAATTCCTACGCGCTGCGCATTGAGCGAAGAAATCCATTCAGCATTTTTGGGATCAAGTTGTTTTTTAATATTGATTACAGCCGTTGACGCATTATTACTTGTAAGTCCGGATGTTCTGCCGGTACTTTTTCCAACCAGATACTGAAAACCGGCGTCGAGTTTTTCACTTTGCTGAGCATCAGCAAAACCGAAAGTCAGTACAATAAAAAAAAGTAAAATTATGCTGTAGTTTCCCAACTGTGAGTTTTTTAATTATGCCGGATTTAGTGATTACTATCCGGTGTAACTTAACTGGTCGCCTTCCAGTTTCAGAACGCTTTCAAAATTATTGGTAAACAGCGCACCGGTCCCAAGTCCCTGTGGTAAAGGATTATTTTTCGTGAACGTATACTGCGCGATCGCATTGAGCCCGATATTGCTTTCCAGTGCTGAGGTAATCCACCATCCGGTTTTCAAATTTTCTGCAATGGCAATCCACTCATCACAACCTGAAAAGCCACCGGCGAGCGAAGGTTTCAAAATAATATACTGCGGCATTATTTTACGCAGCAGTTCTTCTTTCTCCGTAAATTCAACTATTCCGATCAGTTCTTCATCCAGCGCAATTGGAGTCGGGGTTTTGAGACAGAGTTCCGCCATATCGTTTGTATTTCCTGCCTTTATCGGCTGTTCAATCGAATGAATCTGCAATTCCGCCAGCTGCTGCAGTACGGTTTCAGCTTCAGCAGGAGAAAATGCACCGTTCGCATCCACGCGGATTTCCAGAATTTCGGCGGAATATTGTTGCCTTAGTTCCTCAATAATTTTTCTTTCCGAATTCCAGTCGACACCGATTTTCAGTTTAATACAGTTGAAGCCGGCAGCGAGTTTTTCCTGAATTTGGGTTCTCATAAAACCGGCATCTCCCATCCAGATTAAACCGTTGATTTTTATCGCAGAATTTCCTTCAGTAAACGCTGAGGGAAAGTAAATACTGCTTCCGTGCTTCAGATTCAGCATCGCCTGCTCATAGCCAATCCAGATGGAAGGGTAGTGCAGCAATTCGTGCTTAATAAATTCTGAATCTAGAGAGATATTTTCACAAAGCCACTGCAGTTTTTCCTCGTAATTATCAATATCATCAACACTCAATCCCCGAAAAAGAGCACATTCACCAATGCCGGTTTTTTTACCTTCCTTAATTGTCAGTATGAAAGTTTCCTTGCTATGCAGCACACCGCGTGAAGTTCCGCCGGGTTTTTTAAAAATCAAATCGTGACGTTTGAATGAGGCTGTTTTCATAAAATAAGTTGGTATTTCCGGAAAATATAAAGACGCGATTAATCGCGTCTCCATGTCTGCATTTCACAAAAAAATTAATCTTTTACGGCATCCATTCTCATGAATTCCTGTGCTTTTTCCACCATTTTCTTGCTGCCGCAGAAAAACGGTACACGCTGATGCAGTTCTGTTGGCTCTATTTCAAGAATTCTGTTAAAACCGTCCGATGCGATTCCACCTGCCTGTTCTGCAAGAAATCCCATTGGATTACATTCGTAAAGAAGTCTCAGTTTTCCGTGTGGAGCATTTGCGTAGCTCGGATAAATATAAATTCCGCCCTTAATCATGTTTCTGTGGAAATCGGAAACGAGTGAACCGATATAACGGGAAGTATAAGGTCTGTCGCCTTCCTGCATCTGGCAGTATTTCAGATAATTTTTAACCCCTTGTGGAAATTTGATATAATTTCCTTCGTTAATCGAATAAATTTTTCCGGTTTCAGGAAACTTCATATTCGGATGTGAAAGGTAATAGGTTCCCAGACTCGGATCGAGCGTAAAACCGTTCACCCCATTTCCTGTTGTAAACACGATCATGGTGGAAGAACCGTATACTACGTAACCTGCTGCAGCCTGGTTTACTCCTTTTTGCAGAAAATCCTGCAGCTGCACCGGTGTTCCGGGTTCTGTCACTCTCCTGTAAATCGAAAAGATGGTTCCTACAGAAACATTTACATCGATGTTTGAAGAACCGTCCAAAGGATCGATCAGTACGACATACTTACTCAAATGTCCGTTTGGTCCGCATTTTATTTCTACGAAATCGTCACTTTCTTCAGAGGCAATTCCGCAGACTACTTCACGCTGCGAAAGTGCTTCAATAAATATATCATTGGCAAGAACATCGAGTTTTTGCTGGGTTTCCCCCTGAATATTTGTATTTCCGGATACACCTACAATATCCGCAATTCCGGCCTTGTTCACTTCGCGGTTTACCACTTTTGAAGCAAGTCTGATGGCACTTAGCAATCGGGAAAGTTCACCGGTAGAGTACTGGAAGTCGTCCTGCTTGTCGATGATAAATTCGCCGAGCGTCTGTAGAGCGTTTTCTGACATATATAATAATTAAGATTACAAATTTCGGAAAAATAATCGTACTACAATACCACCGGATTAAGGAATAGAACAAAGCTGCAGGAAATCATAGTGAAATGCAGAAAGACCGGATGTTACAGTTACGCAGCAGCGCGTGACAGGCACACGAAACCCGTTTTTTTTATTCAGAGTAAAATATTACTTTTGAAAAATTTATTAATTTAAACGGTGTTTAATTATTGGGATTAAAATGCTGAAAGACAGAATTTTAGATGAAGGTTTTTAAATTTGGCGGCGCATCGGTGAAGGATGCAGAAGGTGTAAAAAATGTTGCTGCTGTGCTCGAAAGTCAGGGTTTCAACAACTGCCTGCTCGTTGTTTCAGCGATGGGAAAAACCACCAATGCACTGGAAAAAATTGTGGATCTGTATTTTTCCAAACAACCGACATCAGAAGCTATCGCTGAAATTAAAGATATTCATATGAAAATAAACAGCGAACTTTTTGCAGAAAGTCATCCTGTTTTTGCTGATACTGAATTAGTTTTTGCTGATTTAGAATCATTCCTTAGAAGAAATAAATCCCCGAATTACGATTTTGTGTACGACCAGGTCGTTAGCTGTGGCGAAATGATTTCCTCGAAAATCCTGAGTGCATTTCTTTCAGACCGCGGATTTACAAATCAGTGGCTCGATTCCCGCGATTATATTAAAACGGATGACCGTTACCGCGAAGGCACGGTAAACTGGAATAAAACTGAAGAGTACATCAGCAATCTTTCAAAAAATATTTCTTACGTTACGCAGGGATTTATCGGTTCCGACGACCATAATTTTACCACAACACTGGGAAGGGAAGGTTCCGATTATTCGGCTGCGATTTTCGCTTATTGCCTGAATGCGGAAGCCATGACGATCTGGAAAGATGTTCCGGGAGTGATGACCGGCGATCCGCGAAAATTCCAAAATGTATCACTGCTTTCCAATATTTCGTATGAAGAAGCGATCGAAATGGCGTATTACGGCGCTTCTGTTATTCACCCGAAAACACTGCAGCCGTTAAAGCAGAAAAATATTCCGTTTTACGTAAAGTCTTTCCTGGAGCCGGAGAAGGCCGGAACAAAAGTGAGCGTGGATTCTCTTAATCAGCATGAAGAAAGTTTTATTCTGAAGGAAAACCAGATTCTGATGCGCATCGCGACGCGCGATTTTTCATTTATCGCAGAAAACCACATCAGCCATATTTTCGATGCTTTGGACCGTTTCAAAATTCGGGTTTCGTTAATGCAGAATTCAGCAATTTCTCTCGCGCTTTGCGTAGAGGATAAATACGGAAATATCGAACAGGTTAAGGAACATCTGGAAAAAAATTTTAACGTAGATTTGAAAAAAGGACTGGCCCTGTTCACCGTTCGAAATGCCGATATGAAAGATTTTTCAAAATTTTTCGAGAACAGAAAAATCCTTCTGGAACAGGTCTCCAAAAATGCCATTCAAATGGTAACGCAATAACCTTCGGAACGAAATTCCGGCAAAAAAACTATAGAACCAGACAACTGCATGAGCTTAATCACAAAACAGGACCTGATAAATGTCTCCGGACTTGGCAAAATCGGATTTTTAAGTAATCCGGTTGCTGCAGCTGTCATGAAGCTTACCAAAATTGATGAGGTAAATAAATTGTACGATAAGCTGAAGGATAAAAGCGGCAAAGATTTTTTCGACAGTTTTGTGCGCGAAAGGAATCTGAAATACATAATCTTCGAAGAAGATCTCGCAAAAATACCGAAGACAGGACCTTTTGTACTGGTAGCAAATCATCCGTTAGGCGCAATTGACGGAATTCTGATGACGAAAGTGCTGTCGGAAATCCGCCCGGATTTCAAAATAATGGGCAATTTTCTGCTTTCGAGAATCAAGCCGATGGAATCATTTGTAATTCCGGTAAATCCGTTTGAAAACCGCAGGGAACTGCACAGTTCAGGCGGCGGAATGCGCGAAACGCTGCGTCATCTTCAAAGCGGAGGATGTGTCGGCATTTTTCCGGCCGGTGAAGTTTCAAACAAGAACAATGAGTTCAGCGAAATCCTCGACAAAGAATGGGAAAAACCTGCCCTGAAACTAATTAAAATGGCCAAAGTTCCGGTGTTGCCGATGTACTTTCACGCGAAAAATTCCACGCTTTTTTATCAGTTTTCCAAGATGCATCCGAATCTGCAGACCATGATGCTGCCGTCTGAAATGATGAACGACCGTGACAAACCGATCAGAATGCGGATTGGAAGGACTATCTCTGTGAAAACCATCGATGAACAGGAATCGGTGGAAGAACTCGGCGAATTTCTGCGACGTAAGGTTTACATGATGAAAGCGTATTATGAACGAAGGAAAAGACTGCCCGAAATTCTGAAACTGCCGAATCTGAACATTAAGTTCCCCTTGCTTCTAAAAGATGAGAATATCATCCGCAACATCATTCAGGAAACGCCGAAAGAAGATATCATTAAGGAGATTGAAAAACTGCGCTGTAAGGACAAACATTTCTTTCGGAACGGAAATTATGAGGTGTTCTTCGCAGAATATCACGAAATTCCTTCAATCATGCGGGAAATTGGCAGGCAGCGCGAACTTACTTTTAGAGCAGTTGGTGAAGGAAGTAATCTGCCGTACGATCTAGACGAATTTGACCAGCATTATCATCATATGTTTCTTTGGGACGATGATGCTAAGAAAATTGCCGGAGCGTACAGAATGGGCCTTGGAAAAGAAATTTTCAGAAAGTTCGGCATCAGCGGTTTTTATACCAATTCGCTTTTTGAGTTCGATCAGGAACTGCATCCGTTTTTCAAGAAAGTCATCGAAATGGGCCGTGCCTACATTCTTCCTGAATATCAGTTGAAACCGCTGCCGCTGTTTCTGTTGTGGCGCGGAATTGTGCATGTGTGTCTGCGAAATCCGGATCATAAATTTCTGATGGGCGGCGTGAGTATTTCGAATAAATTTTCCGATTTCTCCAAGTCGCTGATCATCGAATTCATGCGTTCGCATTATTATGATTCTGCTGTTGCACAGTATATTCATCCCAAGAATGAGTTCCGTGTAAAACTCCGCGACCGCGATAAAGCTATTTTGCTAGAGGATCTTGAGGCAGACCTGAACAAACTGGACAAAGTAATAGACGATCTCGAACCAGAATTACGACTTCCGGTGCTCATTAAGAAATACATCAAGCAGAACGCTAAGGTAATTTCTTTCAACGTGGATCCGAATTTCAACGATGCGATTGACGGGCTCATGTATATCCGGATCAGCGATCTTCCCGAGAGCACGATCAAGCCGGTTCTTGAAGAGATGAGTGATCAGATTCGCCGTGAGCAGGAAGGTAATGGAAAATAATTTGCTTGAAAATCAAACGCTTCGGGCTGTAGATCGCATTTTTCGGCAAAATAATTTGTGAGATATGCTGAATAGTGCTATTTTTGCCCCACTCAATTGAGGAAAATGGTTTCTTAGCTCAGTTGGTAGAGCAACGGACTGAAAATCCGTGTGTCCCTGGTTCGATTCCTGGAGAAACCACAGAAACAACAGCAATTTGCTACAAAAGCCCTTAAATCTTACGATTTAGGGGCTTTTTCTTTTTAAAACTGTGTTAAAACAGTTAAAAGTAACTCAAATTTTAGGTGACCTTTCTGGTGACCTGGTACTTTTCAGATTTTAGAGGTAACCGAATTCTCTGCCAACAGCCTGTTCATAAGCATCTTCATTAATTGAACATCTTGTGAATAAGGGCACCGAAGAATAATTTTAAACCGTAAAGTCGATTTTATGAAAGCCAAAGTTTCAGTTTTGTTCTACACAAAAAAGTCAAAAGCAAAAGTCAGTTCCAAAATTCCAGTTTATATGAGAATTACCGTTAATGGGCATCGAGCTGAGCTGTCTACCGGGAAAACCGTGGAACTTAGCAGATGGAATGCAGCTCAGAGCCGCGTGAAAGGAAATTCTGACGAAGCTCGAGCGGTGAACAGGCATTTTGATGTATTGCTGTCCAAAGTGCTGGAAATAGAAAACAAACTGGTTTTCTCAGGCGAAGCTTTTGATGCTGCCGACATCAAAAACCTATTGACCGGAGCTAAGGTCACGGAAAGATATCTGGTGCCGGTTTTTGAAGAGCATAACTCCCGCATGGAGCAACTGGTGGGAAAAGAATATGCATTAGCAACCCTCAAAAATTTCAAAACCTGCCTTGCGCATCTGAAATCTTTCCTCTGGAAATTTCACAAAAAATCCGACATCAATCTGGTAAAAATCGAACAGTCTTTTCTCAATGATTTCGATTTTTATCTGAGATCGCAGCCCAACATTGGCAATAACGCAACAGTGAAACACACTAAAAACTTAAGCAAAATTCTAAAGCTATGCTATCGTAATAACTGGATTGAAAAAGATCTTGCACAGTTTTACAGTGGAAAATTCACGGAAGTAAGTGTTAATTTTCTGACTGAGGAAGAATTACAGATTATTCAAAACAAGGAATTCATCGAGGCCGGTAAGAAGCGTCTTTCCGGGGACACTGCTCGAGAAGCAACCTCCGATGAAGTAGCGCAACTCCGGGAAGAGAATCGCAAGCTCAAGGAAACCGTTGCCGACCTTGTCATCCGCTACGACATCATAAAAAAAAGTTTGGAAATTCTGGAATAACCGAAAAATACAGGAAATATATGAGGTTGTTACCCGAAGAAAAACTGGAAATCATCAAAATGGTGACCCGCAGTGAGATTGGTGTTAACAGGACACTTAGGGAGCTGGGCATACATAAGAGCACCTTCTACAAGTGGTATAATCTATATCTGGAAGTGGGAGAAGCTGGATTTTACTCTTCCCCTTCTTCTACCAGAAGACAGTGGAACAGCATTCCGGAGCATGAGAAATACCTGATTGTGGAAATAGCACTGGAACATCCCGAACTTTCCAGCCGCGAACTGGCCCACAGGATGATCGACGAGAAGGGCATCTTCATCTCAGAGTCCAGTGTCTACCGTATTCTAAAGAGAAGAGGTCTGATAACGGCGCCGTCACATATCTTAATCTCAGCATCCAGCGAGTTTAAAGACAAAACCAACTTTGTGCACGAGATGTGGCAGACAGATTTTACCTACTTCAAGATTCTCGGCTGGGGCTGGTATTATCTGAGCACAGTGATAGACGACTACAGCCGCTACATCGTCCATTGGGAACTATGCAGAAACATGAAGGTGAACGATGTACGGAGAACTGTTGATGCGGCCGTTAAAAAGGCAGGACTGAAAAAAGGACAAGCTCCGAAGTTGCTTTCTGACAATGGCTCCTGCTATGTTGCGGAGGAACTCAAAGTGTACCTGCGGAACAACCACGGTATGAGGCAGGTCCATGGAAAACCAGCACATCCGCAGACACAGGGAAAGATTGAGCGCTACCACAGGACGATGAAGAATGTAGTGAAGCTCCACCATTACTACAGTCCCGAAGAACTGCAGGCTGCACTGGAGGAATTTGTGAACCGCTATAACAACGAACGCTACCATGAATCTCTGAAAAACCTGACTCCCGCAGACGTCTATTACGGAAGAACAGACGAAATACTGAAAACCAGACAGTTGATAAAAAGTGAAACTTTAAAAAACAGAAAAAAACTTTATTATGAAAATAAAACCAAAAAAAGAATCGAAAACAAAAATCTTTGTTGAAATCTTAAACAAACAAATGTTTTTTCCGACTATATTTGAAAACGAAAACACTCTCTAAGAAAAAGTACACTTTCTTTTGAAGACGTACAAAAAGTACACTTTCTTTTGAAGACGTACAGTAATATAAAAAGGTAATATTTAATTTTCATTGAAGTGGTTTTTCAATTATAAAAATTTCTTGTCAAATCGGCCTTCTTTTATAGTAACTACTTGTCCTGCGGAATTTACAGCTGTAAAACTGAATGTTCCAGAAACAATTTTATTGATTTTATCAAATCTGGTAATATTTACAACGCCTGTATTTGAGGCGCTAGTATAATAAGTTGAAAAAGAAATTACTGAATACATCCCTCTATTTGAATAATTATTATTCAGCTGATATGTTCCTTGATTTAGCTCTACTGGAGAAGTAACATTTATCTCAATATTATTTCCATCGGGATTTTTTAAGTTATTTAGCTTAATTGAAAGCCTATATTCATTATTTGCATAATCATACATCGTATTATTCCCTCCCGGATTAGAATCAGGAGCTTCTATTTTTGCTACCCAGACTTTGCCATCTACCAGTGCGCCGCCCGTATTCTTACCTTCCTGCGTTGCTGGTGGGAGTGTGTCCTCGTCCTGGTGCCGGTCTCTGCAACTGCCTAATAATAGAACAGCTATTAATAAAAGAAGTAATTTTTTCATTATAAATATGTTATAAGTTTAGAGGGTCAAAGTTAGGTTCTTAATGAGATAGTGAGATTAATTTTAATTGCCCATCAACTAATTTGAACTGGCATAGGAACTGTCCGGCAAGGTGCCGTCAAATTTTTCGAAGTTTGTGAACTCTATTCCTGCATCTAACAGTAAACCTGTGGGAATTCTGTTCTTTTCAAGATTGGCAAAAATGTTCTGCAAATTATTTTCGTAAAATTCTGGTGTAGAAATTTGTGATTTGCCGAAAAAAGAAAGGAGGATTGATAATACCAAAAGATAAAGTTTGATTATCATTGATGATTTTTTCTATTTAAAAAATTTTCGATCAAAACGACCTTCTGTCACCTTGATTTGCTGCCCTGAGGAATTCTTAGCAGTAAATGAAAAAGTTCCAGAAACAATATTGTTAACTTTATCAAATCTTGTGATTTTTAGAGTTCCGTTAGGAATACCAACCTCAGTAAAATAAGTATTAGGGGAAATGTAAAAAGCAGCCCGATTTTGATTAACATCGAAAAAATTATAAGTTTTAACAGCTAGTTCTTCAGTCGTTGTCACATTAATTTGCATTTGATTTGAAACAGGAACTCCTACTTTTCTTAAAACAATAGTAATACTATTTTCTCCGTTTACATCTTTGTAAATGGTATTGTTTCCACCTGGATTAGAATCAGGAGCTTCTATTTTTGCTACCCAAACTTTACCGTCCACCAATGCGCCGCCCGTATTCTTACCTTCCTGTGTGGCGGGAGGGAGTGTGTCCTCATCCTGGTGTCGGTCTCTGCAACTGCCCAAGAGCAGTATTGCCATTAAAAATAGAATTAAATTTTCATGATATAAAAGTGTCAAATTAATCTGTCTAAAATAATGCTTTTTATTACTTGAAGATATTAATTTTCAGAAATATTATATTAAAAGCTTTAATGAATGCAGTGTTGTACAGCTAAAAACAGACAAGCATCTAACCGTTTGGCAAGAAAATATCAAAGAAGAAATATCTAAGATTATCGACGGAGAATAACATCATTAGAAAAATGTGGGTTCAAAAATATATGCATTTAGATATATAATGATGCTATTTCAAATTATTATACGCATTTACATATAAATAACTATATTTGCTCATAATAACTGTTAAAGCATATAAAAATGTATCCTAACTTATCCCAGTTTATCAAAACCAAACGCAAAGAAGCCAAGCTGACGCAGCAGGAATTTGCTGAAAGGGCAGGTGTGGCACTAACGGTAGTTCGTAAAATAGAACAAGGAAAAGAAAATTTGAGTTTGTCGAAAGTCAATCAGGTGCTGTTGATGTTCGGTCATCGCCTAAATCCCGTAAACATTAAGGATATCGAAAAATGAGACAAGGGAAAGTTTTTTACGGTAAAGACTTTGCAGGGATCATCACAGAAACGGATGATGGCGAATTTACTTTTACCTATGATTCTGATTATATTGAAAAATTTCCGGAACAGGAACTGATCTTTACGATACCGGTTTCCTCCAAAATTTATCGCGACAATAGGCTTTTTCCATTTTTTGATGGATTGATTCCGGAAGGCTGGTTGCTTGAAATTGCCTCTGAAAGCTGGAAAATTAATAAAAATGACCGAATGGGCCTGCTGTTGGCGTGTTGTAATAACTGCATAGGTGCAGTTAGTGTAATCCCCTTAAATAATGGTGATGAGTAAGTGTTTATATTGCTACGAGGAAATGGTAAATGGAAAAGATTACCACCAACGATGTAGTCTGGATTTTTTCGGGACGAAAGAACCGCCAATCTTGGATTACACGATGGATGAAATGGAGGAGCTTGCCAAGAATGTGGTTGAAAGTTCTGTAGCTGTTCCTGGCGTTCAGCCAAAATTGTCTTTGGGATTCATAAAGGATGTTCTAAGTGACAAGAATTTCGGGAGATTAACTGTGTTGGGAGCATTGGGAGGAAACTACATCTTGAAGCCGCAAAATAAAATTTTTCCCGAGATGCCAGAAAATGAGCACCTGACAATGAAAATGGCGGAAGTTTGTGGAATTTCAACGGTGCCTTCATCTTTGATTCGTCTAAAAACCGGAGAGCTTTCGTACATCACAAAAAGAGTGGACAGAACCGAAACTGGTAACAAAATACATATGCTTGATATGTTTCAGATTCTGGAAGCATTCGACAAGTACAAAAGTTCAATGGAAAAAGTGGGGAAAGCCGTTTCGCAGCATTCTTCGAACACTTTGCTAGATATGGTAAGGCTATTTGAAATTGTTGTTTTTTCGTTTATCACAGGTAATAACGATATGCATCTGAAGAATTTTTCATTATTGAAAATTGATGAGAATTGGATTTTAGCTCCCGCTTATGATCTGCTGAACGTTAATCTCCATTTACCCGAAGATAAGGAGGAAAGCGCACTTACCATCATTGGAAAGAAAAGCAGCTTGATGAAAAAAGATTTCATTCAATTGGGAGAAAAATTTGGACTAAACAACAAGCAAATTGAAAATACTTTCAAGCGGTTCTTGAAGTCAGAAAAAGAAATACGTGCATTGTTGCAGAAGTCATTTTTGAGTGCTGAAAAGCAGCAAAACTATGATCAGCTTTTAAAAATAAGATTGTATCTATTAGCCTAAGTTTAAGCTGACTCCGATTGCAGAGTTTTTATCAGAACATTATCATCAAGATTACTGAATTTCATCATTTTGTTCTGCATAAGTCTGCTAATAATTCCGTTTCAGTTTGTACTAAATTTGTACTATCGAAATATATTACCTTCAGTTTATAGCCGGTATTCCCTTTTCTGATGCTGAAGAACCGTTTTCTCTGCCATCTATACTTTAAGAATAAAAAAAAGAAAGTAAAGGTCTTATGGAAGTAAAATGCGCCGACAATATCAAGCCGTATACGGTTTTTCAGAAAAAGTTTTGTGGCGCTAGTATTTAGCCCCAAAATTTCTCTCAAAAAAAATATTGCACCGCATTTTCCTTCCACAAGGGAGGAGCACTTTCTTTTTTTCCTTTAAATAATTTTTTGAAAACCAAATTTTCTATCTTTGTACAGATAAGATTTGAGAAAATCTGTTGATTTCAATTGGTAGAATATTCGGTCACCTTGAAAATTTCCCTTTCAAAAACCTCCTGTTAATAGGCGTTGCGAAAGAAAAATTATATTCCTGGAGAAACCACTTTTTAAAACCGTAACACGCTGAAATATCGCAAGTTGCGGTTTTTTTTTGTTTAAGGATCTTCCCAACCGATCTCCCAAAAATTTTTATGAAAAAGGAACCAATTACTCACTGTGCTCATTTCATTTTTAATCAAGTAAAAATTAAGAATTGTACAAAACACCGATGTAGTATTATCATATTTTCCGTAACTTCACCTTAATACATTTCAAAACCCATGAAAAAAACACTGATACTTTTGTTCATCATCGCTTTTTCGCTGGCTTTTTCGCAGAAAGTTTTTTCTGTGCAGTACGAAAATCAGGCGGAAGTGAAGGTTTTTGTGGTGAAGTATGAGAATCAGGCTGACCTGAAAGTTTATAAGGTGAAGTACGAAAATCAGGCAGATGATAATGACGGTAAATGGTTCTTTACCAATTATGAAAATCAGGCTGAGAAGAAGATTTATTTTGTAAAATATGAAAACCAGGCCGACCTGAAAGTGTTCTTTGTGCGTTACGAAAATCAGGCTGGCTGGCAAAACAAAAGCAAGCAGCATTTGCTTTACTGACAGCAATTTTTATTTTAGGATCAAAATGTGATTCCTGATTTAAAACAGTGAGCTGCCGGAATTTCGTAATTTCGTTTCTATGTGCAATTACATCTCACTTTTGTCCGAAGTTCAGGAACTCGAAGAATATTTCGGAGCTGAATATCAGGGCCGTCCTTATCACCGCGATTTCAGGATAAATGGTTTCGGAAATCCGCAGATTCCTGTGATTCTTGATGAAAACCCGTCGGAAATTGTTCCTGCGCAATGGGGATTTATTCCATCCTGGGCAAAAGACAGAACAATTGAGAAGAAAACGCTGAATGCCAGAATGGAAGAGGTTGATGAAAAACCTGCGTACCGGAATTCGGTCAACAACCGTTGTCTTATTATCGTAAACGCCTTCCACGAATGGAAATGGCTCGATTCCAAAGGAAAGCAAAAGGATAATTACCTGATTAAAATAAAGAATCAGCCACTTTTTGCGCTTGGAGGACTGTACAATTTCTGGAAGGACCAGGCTACAAATGAACAATTCCTGACCTGTACGGTCGGCACAACTTCGGCGAACGATCTGATGTCAGACATTCACAATACTAAACAGAGAATGCCGGTGGTGCTCAATAAAAATATTCAGTTTCGGTGGCTTGATGAGGTTCCGGTGGAACATTTTTGCTTCCCGCAATATGATCCGGAACTCGAAGCAGAGAATCTGACCGGACTCGAAAATCTGCACACGCTTTTTTAAACCGTTCTCATTCGTTTTCACTTTTCTGAAGAATATCCTGAAACACAACAGGCAAATTCTATAATTCTATCAGAGTGATTAGCGGTAATTTTGAGAAATACAATACCAATTCTTAACTGAACATTATGAAAAAAGTTTCTCTGAAAGAAGTTGCCAAAATTATGAAGGACCTCGATTTTTGTATGATGGTAACCAAAGACGGTCGCAACACACTGCATTCAAGACCGATGAGCAACAACGGCAAAGTGGATTACGACGGCGATTCCTGGTTTTTTGCTGATCAGAAATCAAATAAAGTTAAACAGATCGAATCCAACGAAATGGTTTCGCTAATTTTTCAGACGGAACAAATGACTTTTGTCGATTGTTACGGAGAAGCCTCAATACTAACGAATAAAAATCTGATTCGTGAAAAATGGGTTTCCGGTTTGGAACAGTGGTTTCCTGACGGTCCGGAAACCGAAGGTGTCTGCCTGATCAGGGTTTCTGCACACAGAGTTCAGTTCTGGGGAAAAAGCGGAGACGGCGAATACCGTAAAGATTAAAATTTAGAATAAAAAAGATGAATACGATACATACAACTCCCGGATTTCCGGACGAGCATACAGCAACAGAAGAATTTGAAATTCCTGAAACAACAACTTTGCGTGGAAAAACCGTTGTGATTACCGGTGGTTCCAGTGGAGTAGGACGCGCAGTCGCGGAAGCATTTGCACTGGAAGGATGCACGATAGTGATTGGCGCAAGAGGAAAGCAAGGTCTGGACGAAACGGTGGCTTTGTGCCGTTCGCTGGAAGTTCCGGCGTTGGGCGTGGAAACAGATGTGTCGGATTTCGATCAGGTACAGAATCTTGCAGAACAGGCAATGCAGTTCAACGGCCGCATCGATATCTGGGTAAATAATGCCGGCGTGATGGCGAGTGGAAAATTCGAAGAAATTCCTGTTGATGTGAGCCATCAGGTAATAAAAACGAATCTTTTCGGATATCTGCATGGTGCTTATGCTGCAATTCCAGTTTTCAAGAATCAGAATGAAGGAATACTCATCAATAATATTTCGATTGGTGCGTTTATGCCGGCTCCGTACAGTGCTGCGTACTCCGCTTCCAAAACGGGAATAAAAGGAATGATGGACTGTATTCAGGGAGAAATTTCCAATTTTCCGCATATCCACATCTGTAATATTTATCCGCAGATTCAGCGTTCTACCGGAAATATGCATTCCGCAAAATATTCGGGACTGGATTTTAAAATTCCGCCTTTTGCCGCTGATCCGAGAGATACCGCACAGGAATTTGTAAAACTGGCAAAAAATCCGAAGAAGGACTGGTTTCCTGACCTAACTTCACGCCTGATTAAAGGGGTTTACACGATGTTTCCTAAAGCCGTGATCAATTCCGCTTCAGCCGGAATGCGGATGATGATGAATCTTAAAAATGCACCGTCCGACAACGGTAACGTGCTCAGTTCCTCCGACGAACCACACCGGATTTATGGCGAAACGATGCTTCCGGTGCCGTCGCGAAATGTGAAGATGGCTTTCGGAGCAGGACTGCTGCTCGGTCTGGCGTATATGTTTACGGGAAGCAAAAAATAATACTTCTTTATTATAGTATTCTCAGCTAAAAATTTGAGCAGGAGAAAAAAGAAAAACCACTTACAGCAATACGCTGCAGGTGGTTTTCGGTTTATTCAGATCCTTTAGTTGATTATCCTTATCTAAATAACTGGCTCAGGGAATCAGTATTAAAAAGGAAATTATTTCATGACCTGTTCGAGCATATATTTCGCTTCTTCTCTTCCCCAGTTAGGATGCAGCGAAGATTCAGGCTTGTACGATTCGAACTGTTTTACAGCTTTTTCCACCAGCTCTCTCCCTTTTTCCTTGCTTCCGCCGAACTGCTCCGGTGTGAAATAGGTGTCTTCACCTCTTAATAATGAAATCCGCGGATTATCCGGATCCAATCCTTCCGCTTTTGCTAAAGCTTCCATAGCTGCAGCGCCTTCAGTCATAAAGCGGGTCATCGGATTAACCATCATTCTGAGTGAATGAATCATTTTTTTCAGAATCAGATTCTCGGAATTCAGTCCGCCAAGTTCAATCGATTTATCGAGATTTTTTTGAGCGTTGTCAGCAATCTGATCCAGCTCATCTGTTTTACCGGAAGTCATCTGCATTCTGCCTTTTTGTACCGTAGTCAGTGCTGCATAATAATACGGCAGCCATTTGTTTTGTTCTTTATCCGCAATCCTGAGGAAATCATTGCTCAGCGCAGTGTAATCTTCCATGGAATGCGTTCCTTCCATTTTCGCAATTTTCTCTGCCATTACCTTGTCATAGGTGTTTGTCTGCGCAAAGGAAAGCAGGCTGAAAAAAAGGAGTGCAAATCCCAGAGTTAATTTTTTCATATTAAATATTTTATGGTGTTCATAATATGGTCAAAGATATGATGAAAATGATTACCGGACGAAAAAAGAATTTTTAGGGATTGTTTTCTGCTGATAAGTGATGTTTTTTTACAGGTTATCGATTGTTTGCTGCGTTTTATCTGTTCCGAAGTTGAAATTTATACCAATATAAATCATCGTATCAAACGCCGGAAGAACTGCAGTGCTGCGTAAACCATCCTGTGAAAAACGGTAACCAAATGAATTTTCGAAGCCTAAAATATTGTTAATGCCCGCAACAAGAATGGTGAATGATTTCGCGTCGGTTTTTCCAAGATTTGGCAGGTAATAAAAACTCAGATTAAGTGAATTGTAGTCTTTGGTTTTTCCTTCATTGAGCAGAATATTGGTGTTGTTTTGTGCAATAATATTATAATACGGTCTTGGCGAAGCGTATTGATAGGAGAGACCGATGCCGCTTTTCCAGTCCGGGATAAATCTGGAAGTAACTACCGAAAAATTATGTTTTGAAGCAAAGCCCGGAAATAACCGTGTGGGATAATTTAAATGATCGCGCTCACTGTCCAGGAAAGAATACGATATTCGGTAATTTAAATTCTCAATTGTTTTCTTATCACTCCACAACAGCTCAAAGCCTTTCGCAAAACCTGATCCCACAGTTTCTGAGGGAATGATTTCGAAATTGTTTGTCATTGACTTTTGCAGATTTTCATAATTCTTATAAAAAACTTCAGCTCTTAAGGTGCGCTTGTTTTCATTTCTTTCGAGTTGCAGAATGTAATGCGTCGCTTTTTGAAAAGGCTGGGAGATATCCGGAATAAAATACTGTAAATCAGGCGTCTGGTAGAATTGTCCGTATGCGACGGAAGTAACCCACGAAGTTGCAAGTTTATAGGCAGCAGCAAAGCGCGGAGCGATGGTCCATTTCTGCAGGTAGCTTGAATTTTCTGCACGTAGTCCTCCGGATAACGAAAATTTCGTCGAAAGAGCCAGATTTATTTCTGCAAACACGGCAGAATTAAGATTTCTTACAGAATTTTCTGTGGTGGAGCCGTAAAACGTCGTATTCACGTAATCAACATCCGCATACTGAAACTCGTAGCCGATTTTCCAGTTGCTTGCGCCTTTCATTTTCTTCTCAAGGACGGTTTTATGATTCAGATAACTGCCGTCGGTATTCATCAGAACTTCACCTGCTTCTCGTTCCAGATTGAAAATTCCGACAGATAAATCTTTGTTTTCAAAAGTTGCTGAAAGCCCTGTTACAAGCTGAAACTCACTTAGTTTCTGACGGAAATTTAAATTGTGGAAATTATTTTTTTCCCTGATTTCCGGAGCCTGTTCATCGTAGGTGAGTTCAAGGCTGGGCTGAGTAATTCCGAGCGAATTGGTCTGAAAACTTCCGTAATACTTCAGAAAGCCTCCGGCTTTTGTCTTCACTCTGAAATTTCCGTTAAAACCAAAACTGTTAATTGCCCTGGTAAAATCCGTATTCAGGTCAAGCAGCCTGTTCATCCAGCCGAAATTGAGATATCTCGCCTCAGCTCCAAAAGACGCATTTTTCGAATTATTGAGCTGCTGGAAATCTGCGCTAACCGAGAATGGCATAATGAAAGCTCCTGCAGAAGACCGTTCAGGTAAATCGATGCTTTCTAAAACCAGAATTGCAGACAAAGCCTGACCGTACAGTGCAGAGTATCCGCCGCTGGAAAATGAACTTCCTTTAAAAATATTGGTGTTGAAGCGGTCGTGGCCGGGCAAACCCGGAACGGAAGCGGTGAAATAGTTGTTTACCAGGTTGCCGTCCATGAAGAATTTGGTTTCAGCTTCTGTTCCACCTCTTACAAACAGACCTTCAGATTCGCCGGTTTTCTGCACACCCGGAAAAAATTTGATGCCTTCACTCATGCTGCCGTTAGCGCCTGCTGTATTGTAAACATCCATCGGAGTTAATGCTGCTGTTGCACGCTTTTTATCGCTGGCTTCAATCATTCCTGCCGTAATAATAAGCGCGTTGATCTCTGTTATTTTTTCTTTGAGTTCGGCGTTCATCACAATTGGTTTCTCTTCCAGCAAAACTTTTTGTTCTACCTCTGCAAAGCCGGTGACAGAAAATTTAATCTGATGAGTTCCGCGCTCAGTGGTTTCAAATGAATAATTTCCATTTTCGTCCGAGGTGGCGCCGTCGTAAGTGTCAACCAGTGTGATGTTGACGTTTTTTACACTGTTTCCTTTGAACGTCACTTTGCCGGAAATCTGTGTCTGTGCGAGTGCGGAAAACGGGATCAACAGGACGAATAAGTATGCAGTGCTGCCGCGAAGTTTCATGGTGATTGTTTGTACTGCAAATGTAGGTTTGAAATTGATGATTCTCTACGAAAAAGTTATTGAGCAGACAAAAAAATTCTTGTATTCAGCGGTCACTTATTTAAATATTGTTAAATAAATTAAAAAATTTCGTATCTTTGTATGCTTATTACAGGCTATCGCCTCAATTTCTGTTGAATTCTATTCCCCCTGGACTTTACAGTATTACCGCCTTTGGCCGTTTTAGTGAGCAGGTTATATTTTGCAGATATTGTTTTAAAATCCGGCAAATGAAGCCTGTTTCCAGGCACAGAACAATTTTAACCTTAAATAAAATTTTAGAAAACCGATAAAAGAAATATGGCAGATTCTTATTCAAAAAAAGAACAAATCAAGAAAAAATTAGAGAAAAAAAAGCTAAAAAATCAGCGCAGGGAAGAGCGCAAAACCGACAATAACAAAGGTAAAGATGCTTCCGAAAACTTCATGTATGTAGACGAATTCGGAAGGCTTACGGAAACGCGTCCGGAAAAATCTGAAGAGATCGACGTAAACGACATTCAGCTAGGAGCTGCTCCGGTTATCGCTGAAAGTCCGATCAAAACAGGATTCGTTACTTACCAGAATGAAAAAGGGTACGGTTTCATCACTGAAAACGATACCAAAGAAAATATTTTCTTCCACAACAACAATTGCGCAACACCGGTGAAAAAAGGGAACAAGGTTTCTTATGAAAGAGAACGTTCCGATAAAGGCTGGGTTGCGGTAAACATAGAAATTATCAAATAAACAATTTTTAATACTTAATACAATGCAACAAGGCACAGTTAAATTTTTTAACGAAACAAAAGGATTCGGATTCATTACACCTGCAGACGGAGGTAAAGATATCTTCGTACACAAAACAGGTTTGAAAGTGAGAACAATTCGCGAGAATGATGAGGTTACTTTTGAAACAGAAGATACACCGAAAGGTCCTACCGCAGTGAATGTATCTCTGGCATAATGTGCCGGGAATAACATAAAAAAACCGCTTTTCGAAGCGGTTTTTTTTATTTGATAATTTCCCTGAATTATTGTTTTTCAGGAATGTTCGCCAGGATTTCCTTCAGGTAGCTCCAGAATTTCTGGGTACTGGAAATGCTCGCTCTTTCGTCCGGTGAATGCGCGCCGCGGATTTTCGGACCGAAACTTACCATATCCATTTCCGGATAATTGGAACCGATGATGCCGCATTCCAGTCCGGCATGACACGCAACCACGTGCGGTTTGGAACCGAATTGCTTTTCATAAAGACTTTCCATCACTTTCACGATTTCAGAACCGGGTTTTGGTTTCCAGCCCGGATACGAACCGCTGAATTCCACTTCCATTCCTGCCAGTTCATAGGCCGCTTTCAACTGTTCTGCTACAGCATATTTGGTTGATTCCACGGAAGATCTGGAAAGATTCAGAATGATAAGTTCACCGTTTTTAAGTTCCACGCGTGCAATATTATTGCTGCTCTCAACAAGATCGGGAACGTCCGGACTCATTCTGTAAACGCCGTTATGAGCGGTTTTCAGTGCGAGAATAATATTCTTTGAATCGTCCTGACTCAGTCCTTTCTCAGCAGAGGTGAAATTTTCAATGTTGATGACGAGTTCCTCTTCAATCCCGGCAAATTCTTCGAGAATGGCTTTGCGCAGGATGTTCGCTTCTTCAATAAATTCCGGCGCATTGCGCACGGCAAAAACTGCATAGGCTTCCCTTGGAATGGCATTTCTCAAACCACCGCCGTCAATACTGATCAGTTCGATATTCTGATTGGGAACCCCGGTATAAAGAAGCCTTCCCAGAATTACATTTGCATTCCCAAAACCTTTGTGAATGTCCATTCCGGAATGTCCACCCTGAAGTCCTTTCACTTCAATTTTGATGATCTGTCCTGTCGTTGGCTGTAATTCATAATTACTGCTTGCGGTAACATCAATTCCTCCTGCACAGCCTATGTCGATCTCATCATCTTCTTCGGTATCGAGATTCAGCAGAATATCGCCGGTTAACTGTCCGGGCTGAAGTCCTTTTGCGCCGGTCATTCCTGTTTCTTCGTCAATGGTGAAAAGTGCTTCCAGCGCAGGATGCGGAATATCTGTGCTTTCCAATACAGACATGATCGCAGCTACGCCAAGTCCGTTGTCGGCGCCGAGCGTTGTTCCTTTTGCCTTCACCCAGTCTTCATGAACTTCCATTTCGATACCCATTGTATCAAAATCGAAGTTTACGTCATTATTTTTCTGAACCACCATATCCAGATGCGACTGCAGTACGACGGTTTTACGGTTTTCCATCCCTGCAGTTGCCGGTTTTTTAATAATCACGTTACCAACGTCGTCAACCGTAGTTTCAAGACCCAGTTTTTCGCCAAATTCTTTCATAAAAGCGATGACTTTTTCCTCTTTCTTGGAAGGCCGCGGAATAGCATTAAGCGCTGCAAAATTCTTCCAAATAATTTTCGGTTCTATCTGTGTTATATCCATATTTAAATTTTCTTATTCTGAATTTTTAATCTCATGTCTCCACTCTCGTCATCTCTGAATCTCAGCATCCACATTCACCATAAACCGGCGTAGAATACACTTCCTTACTTTTCTTATCGGTTACTTTCATCGTTCCGCGGAACAGCATCGTTTCATAGCCTTCATCTATTTTACTGCCCGTCATTTCTACGAGATAATCGGCATTTTCAATGGTTTTCGAAAAATTTGCAGGGTCGAAATCACCTTCATCCATCGGGATTTTCACATTTTTACCGTTTACGCGAATCGTCGCATTATTTCCGTAATCATCCACATATACAAACTGCTCATTTTCGAAATCTGCTTTATTTTCCGCAAAATAACAACTGCAGCCTTCCACTTCCGGCGGAAATCCGAATTTACCGAGTTTATTTTCTGTGTCGGTCTGCAAACTGTCAGCAGGAATTGTTTCCACACTATCCACAACCGTTTCTTCGGTTTCTTTCACAACGGATTCCTGAATTGCAGGATCCTTCTTACAGGACAGCATCAGTAGCGGAAGAGCAGATATCAACAAAATTTTTCTGATCATAATTTATCCTTTAGAACGTTCAAGCAGCACCATCATCAGCAATGAAAGTACGACAAGTGTTTCATCTTCATCCGGAATGTCCACGAGTCTGTTCAGCTGAAACCGTCTTCCGATCAGTGATGGCATTTTTCTTAATTCAAACAGCAGTTTCCCGGAACGGTCTTTCACATCATAAACCGGATTCAGGAAATAACCCGTAAACATCCCGATAACAGGAATTTCTCCTACCATTCCGTCGAAAATTTTTACCCAGGCATTGCGCTCTGTGATTGAATATTTGGAACCTTTATTTGAATCGAGAATATTGTAGGTGGATTTCCAGAGCGATCTCATACCTTTTCTGGCGAGCACGCCAATGCTGCTTCCGTCGCGCTGATGCGTTATGGAATATGATGCATTGAAATCAATCCACTGATTTGCTTTAATGCGGTACAGTTCCTTTGTACGCGTTTCATCGGAGAAAATAATCACATCTTCTTTCAGCCTGAACATTTTCTGGCGCACATAACACACATAATTTCCGTTTCGGTCGGTAATATTGAAATCGCTGGAAAGTGTTGTGATTTTAAATTTAAAATCGAGCGGATAATTGAGGTTATTAAGAATCATGATTAGATGGTGTTGGCCAAATTTAAGCAAAACAGTAAGATTTTACGCATTAAATTCTGTAAATCTCAATCAATATGAGGTTTTCAATTTTGCCTGCCTTATTGCTATCTTTGTAGAATGGATTACCCGAGTAAAGTTCTCGCAAAAGCTGTGGAGGAAATTTCCGGACTTCCCGGAATCGGACGGAAGTCAGCTTTGCGGCTTGCGCTGCATCTGCTTAAACAGCCCGAAACGCAGGCAATGGCGCTGGGAAATGCGATACAGAAACTGGTAACCGATGTGAAATACTGCTCGGAATGTCATAATTTTTCTGATTCTGAAATTTGTGAAATCTGCGGCAGTAACCGGCGAAATACCGAACAGCTCTGCATTGTGGAGGATGTGCGCGATGTAATGGCCATTGAAAATACCTCTAAATTCAGTGGAAAATACCTGGTTCTAGGCGGGAAAATTTCTCCGATGGAAGGCATTGGACCCAACCAGCTTAATATCGGATCCATCGGAAAGAAAATAGAAAATGGCATTGTAAAGGAAATCATTTTCGCTTTGAGTGCAACCATGGAAGGCGATACCACAGCTTATTATATTTACAAAAAGTATAAAAATTCTGATGTAACATTTTCCACTATTGCCAAAGGAATTGCCGTAGGCGATGAGCTGGAATATGCCGATGAGATTTCACTCGGAAGATCGATTCAGAACCGCGTTCCGTATAATGAGAAAGATTAAGCAACAGATTCATTTTGCCAGTAGTTTCAGTCATAATTCCTGTATACAATGCCGAAAAAACGGTTCGAAAAGCTCTGCAGTCAGTTGTTTCCCAGGATTTTGAAGAATCTGTTGAGATCGTAATTACTAATGACGGATCTACAGACCGGAGTTTAGTGATAATCGATGAATTCTTTCAGGAGCATCCTTTTCCGCATAAAATTTCCTCGCAAAAAAACAGTGGCGTGTCCAAAGCCAGGAATGAAGCGATGAAACAGGCTTCCGGAAAATATCTGGCATTCCTCGATGCAGATGATGAATGGCTACCTTCCAAACTCTGGTCACAAATTGAGATGATGGAGCAGCACGATCTGCATTTTCTTGCAGCAAAACGTACTAATCAAAAAATTCTGTTTCCATACAGCGTGCAAAACGGCATGGCAGCGATCACTTTTAAGAAACTACTGATTCGCAACGAAGTTCATCCCTCTACTGTAATCATCTCCAAAAAACTTATGGAAAAAACCGGCTTCTTCGACGAAAAGCAGCGCTATGCCGAAGATGTAAATTACTGGATGAGAATTTCGGAGCATTTTGCCATGTTTATCCTCAATAGACCTCTGGTTCTTGCAGGCGGCGGCAAAAGAACTTTCGGCGTTTCCGGGCTTTCGGCAAATCTGAAAATGATGGATAAAGGATTCCGTAAAAACCTGCGGGATATGTATAATGCGGGGCGCCTGAATTTTTTACAACTGTTGTTTTACACCACATTTTATAAACTGAAATACCATATACTGACTTTTAGGTCGAGATTTTAGAAAATTAATGGAATTATCTTTCATCATCGTTAATTACAATGTGACGGAGTTGCTCCGAAACTGCCTGCTTTCAATACAAAAGTATGCGACTGATATTCCGCACGAGATGATTGTTGTTGATAATAATTCCACAGATCAGTCGTGGCGGCAACTGGAAAATGAGTTTAAAGATGTCCGGTTTATCGCTTCTGATAAAAATGTCGGCTTTGCGAAAGCCAATAACCGAGCGGTTGATTTAGCGAATGGTGAATGGATTTATATTCTGAATCCCGATACAGAACTCCAGGGATTTTATCTGCAAGAACTATTATATTTTGCACGGAATACTGATCGTTTTGGAAGTCTCGGACTACGAATGCATGATGCTCACGGAAATTTTCTGCCGGAAAGCAAACGGTCGGTTCCCGATGTATTCAATTCATTTGAAAAGCTGTTTCTCGGGACAAAGAAGAAGGGTAGAAAGACTTATTACCGCGATGATATTCCCGAAAATGAAATTGCAGAAGTTGAAATTCTTACCGGTGCAAACCTGCTGATGAAAAAATCGGTTTATCAGAGAGCTGGCGGATTTGATGAAGCCTATTTTATGTACGGAGAAGATATCGACCTTTGTTACACGCTTTTGCAGCAAGGCTTCCGCAACTTTTATTACGGAAAGTATCCACTGCTGCATCACAAAGGTGAAAGCACCATAAAAGATGAAAAATATCTGCGGAATTTCTACGGAGCGATGGACATTTTCGTCAACAAGTATTACCGCAATAAACCGGCACAAAGAGCAATTCTACGGTCCGGACTTTGGCTGAAATGCCAGCTTGAAAAGCGGAAACTTAAATAATCAGCCTTACGACAAATTCAAAAAAATCAGCCGCGCAGAAATTCTGCGGGCTGAATATGTTTATCAGAAAACCTGACTGTTCTTAAGGATTTGCCGGAGCCGGAGCCGGAGTTGTTGTTGGCGCATGTGTGGAAGTCGGTGCCGGAGCTGTATTAGCCGGAGTTCCTGCAGGAGCCTGTGAAGCCGGAGCTTCTCTCGGAGTTGGAGTCGGTGCTACCGTTGCTACGGGTTTTGCTGTCATAATTACACTCAAAACACATAAAATAACGATCACACCACCTAAAGTCCAGGTTGCTTTTTCCATGAAATCGTTGGTACGCTGTACGCCAAACTGAGCTGAAGACGCACCGCCGAAAGTAGAAGAAAGACCTCCGCCTTTAGGATTTTGCGCCATTACAATAATAATCAGCAGCACACAGGCAATCATGATCAGGATCATGAATAAAGTAAAAATGGTACTCATTTAGTTTCTGTCATTTTAGAAGTGGCAAATTTAAACCTTTTTAGCCATTATACAAAACAAAAAAGGCAGCATTATGCCGCCTTTCATTTTTTAGAAGTAGTTCTTTATTTACTTAAAATCAGCATCTTTTGCCTGATTCACTTCGTAAGCAGTTACGGTGAAGTCCATATCCATACCTCCTGCTTTCTGCGAAAATTTGTAAGGAAGTTTTACACCTGCCACATCTTTGTAGTCAGAATAAGTTGTAGGAACCGATTGTCCTTCCTCAGTTTTCACTTCCCCGGTTTTTAGTCCGGTCTTTACGCTGTAATAGTACGTGTTGCCGTCATGCTTGATCGCATAAGAATCTTCTCCGTTGTATTTTTCAATCCCTGAAACGATATAATTCGGGTTCTTGCTGAAATTAATTTCAGGAAAAATCTCCTGATCTTTTGCCATTTCCGTAGCTACAGTTGCAGGCATATTCTGTTTCTGACCCTGCATTTCCAGATATCCTTTCTTACCGTCGAAAACGATTTTCTGCATTGTATTTCCCATCATTTTTACGTCCAGGTTACGTTTCGCACCTCTTGCTTCGATTAGTTTCATCGTAAGATCCATCCCCTGAACTTTGGTCGACGCATTGGTTGTAAGGGAATTGATTTTCTGAACATTTGCGCGTCCACCGATTGCAGCAAGATATTTTTCTGCTACTGATGCGGCTGTAACACTTGGATCAACTTTCTGCGGAACGGTTTTCGAAACAGGGTTTGCGTAGCTGTCGTAATATTTCACCGGATATCCGAGTTTCTCCACTTTATCAGCAAAATCTGAAGCTTTACCTGCGATGAGAATTCTGGTTTGGTTTGGATAAACGGTAGATTTCATCGCTGCCGAAACATCTGCTGTGGTAACACGGTCAATTGATTTCAGATAATTCGTGTAGAAATCATCCGGAAGATTCTGAGTACGCTGGTTTACGGCAAATCTCGCGATTGTTTCAGGCCTTTCCAGAGAACGGATAAAATCGCCCTTCAGTTTTGCTTTTGCACTTTCCAGTTCCTCAGGTTTTACTTTATCCACGCTTTTTATTTCGTTCATAAATTCCTGTACAGCTCTGTCCGTTACTTCATTTCTCACGCTTGCCTGCGCCATGAAAGCCGGCGAGTATTTGCTGGTAGAAATACTGGATCCTGCACCGTAAGTGAAGCCGTGCTTTTCTCTAAGATTCATGAAAAGCCTTGATTCCGCACCACCTCCAAGAATATAATTTCCAAGCTGGGTAGCGAAATATTTCGGATCATTCATCTTCATCGTATGCAGATTACCCGGAATTACCACAGACTGCACTGCATTTGGTACATCCACGATGTTTACTTCCGTTGTTGCTACATTATTTGCAGGCTCAAGTGCAGCGAAGTTCGTCCCTGATTTTTTCCATGAACCGAAGTGCTGTTCAGCCATCTTTTTTACATCGGCAAACTTCACATCACCGGTCACAACAAGATAGGCGTTGTCCGGTGCGTAATATTTCTGATAGTTGTTCTTAACATCGGCAACCGTAATTCTTTTTACGGATTCTTCGGTTTCAAATTCTCCGCGAGAAGTATTTTTACCGTAAGCCAGAGCGCTGGAAACGCGGCCTGCAATTCCTGAAGCGTTTTTCTCATCAGCTTTCAGGCTTTCAATCGTTCTTTCCTTCGATTTCTCAATTTCAGCAGCATCAAACTTCGGATTTACCACAGCATCAGCCATCATAGAAAATGTTTCCGGAAAATATTTGGAAAGCGAGTTCAGAAAAGCACCGCCCGAAGAAAAATTCAGGTTCGCACCCAGATAATCGATTCTGTTGATGAACGCATCCTTTGTCATTTTCGTGGTTCCCTGTCCAAGCTGATCCGCCATAATATCGGAAACCCCCGCAATATTTCCTTCGTAATAAGGAGGTCTGTCCATCGTAAGTGTAGCACTTACGCGTGGAAGTTTATGATTTTCCACCACCATCACAGTAAGCCCGTTTTTCATGGTGAAAGTCTTTGGCTTTGCAATGTTGATTGTCGGAGTAGGACCGGCAACAGGCATTTTGTTGATGTCCACTTTTTGTGCCGACAGCATTCCGGAAATAAGAAATGCAGCCGCGATATATTTAAAATTGTTTTTCATTGATTACTTTTTTTCAGGTAAATAATTGATGATTACTCTTTGGTTGCTGTTCAGGTATTTTTTAGCAGCATTCTGCAGGTCCTGTCTTGTAATGGATCTGTAGATATCCAATTCCTTGTTGATAAGGTTGGTGTTGTCCATCAGCATATAGTTGCTTGCCAAAGAGTGTGCAATTCCCTGAATTGAGGAGTTGGAATTCACAAATCTGTTTTCGAACTGATTCTGCAGTTTCTGGTAATCTTCCTGAGAAATTAAAGTCGTCTGCAGTTTTTTGATCTCCGCGTCAATATCATTCTGAAGCGTTGCTTTTGTTGTTGCTCCCATAGGAATTGCGAAGAATGCAAAGATTCCCGCATCTTCAAGACCCTGATTGAAAGCCGAAACCTGAAGCGCTTTCTTCTCTTCGTCAACTAGTTTTCTGTAAAGTACAGACGATTTTCCGCTGCTCAGGTAACTGGAAAGCATGTCCAGAACATACGCATCACGTTCTGTATTTGCCGGCGTTCTGTAAGCGAAAACATAAGCCGGAAGCTGGATGTTTTTATCGTAAGCGGTTACTTCCTTAGCTGTGGTAATTGGTGCATCCTGCTGGAATTTCTTCGGATGTACCGTTCCTTTCGGAATTCCTGCGTAATAATCGTTGATCCATTTCTTGGTTTGTGCCGGCTCAATATCGCCTGCAACAACCAGAACCGCATTGTTCGGTACGTAGAATTTTTTGTAGAAATCCTGAAATTCGCTAAGCTTGGCAGCATTCAGATCATCCATGGAACCAATTGTCGACCAGTTGTACGGGTGTTTGGTAAAGAGATTTTTCTGTACTTCGGTAAACAGATTTCCGTAAGGCTGATTGTCCATTCTCAGTCTTTTTTCTTCCTTCACCACTTCGCGCTGCGTATCCACACCAATCTGGTTGATTACTGCATTACGCATTCTTTCAGCTTCCATCCACAAGCCGAGCTGTTCGTTGTTGCTCGGGAATGTTTCGTAATAATAGGTACGGTCATTAGTGGTGTTCGCGTTGTTCGCTCCGCCGTTGGAAGAAACGATTTTCATCCATTCGCCGCGCTTGATGTTGTTGGTTCCCTCAAAAAGGAGATGTTCGAAGAAGTGGGCCATTCCGGTTCTACCGATCGCCTCATCTTTAGCACCGACATGATACATTACACCAGTGGTTACAACCGGCGCGCTGTTGTCCTGATGCAGTATCACATGCAGTCCGTTCGGAAGTTTGTACTCTTCAAACTTAATTTGTTGCGCATGCAGAAGCACTCCAATAAATGCTGTTGCCGCAACCGAAAGCAGTCTTTTTTTCATTCTGTATAAATTGTTAATACGTTCTTTCCGTAATTGGTAAATAAAAAAGCGTTAATGTTACATAAATATGTGGTTAATATACGAAAAAGGCCTGCCAAAAGCAAGCCCCCAAAAGTAAAAGAGTTTTCGGTTTATACGCGGACCACATCGAGATGGAATCCGGAAGAAAAGTTCAGCTGGAAATTGGATCCGAGCCGGTATTTCAATTTTTTCGAAATTTCTGAAAGGTAATTTATTGTATCAAAAGAACTTTCGTCTCCTGAATTCAGGTTTTCGCAGTTGGTTCTCACGCCTTCCTCGTCAAACCGCAGGAACTGAACGTTCCGGTGGTAATGCAGATCTTCCAGGAATTTGAGGTCTTCCAGAGAAAGTATATTTTCAGACATATCAGCAGTATTGTTATGGTTAAACTTTGGTTTTGTTCTTTCAAAATTACTGCATAAAATCTGTTAAATTTTCCAATTATCGTTTCCGGCTTTATATAATTCACATCAATAAGACATTATCATCAGCAAATTCACCGGTACTAAATTTTAAGTTTTGTTAACATTTATTAACAATTCTCTATATTTGCCGTTTTTGCAGTAGCAATGAGTGTTGTAGCAAGGCAGGGTTTTAAATATTCGATGATTGGCTATCTGGGATTTATTCTGGGTGCTCTTTCTACCTACTTTGTTTTTCCGTTTGATTTTGAATTTTACGGTACTTTAAGTTATGTGCTTTCTACGGCGGAAATGCTTGTGCCGGTTGTTGTTTTCGGAATTTCCTATGCGAATGTGAAATTTTTTCACCAGTCGCAGAAAGAAGGCAGGCATCAGAATCTGCTTTCACTTTCATTCGTAGGAATTGCGCTCAACTTCCTCATTTTTCTTGCACTGTTCTTAGGATTTCATTATGTGTTTCCGGAATACCGCGAAAAAGAGTGGTGGTCTTTCCGCGGAATCATTCTTCCGCTGATTCTCGTAATTGCACTAGCGCATTTGCTGAACCGTTATATCTCCAATTACCGCCGCATCGTAATACCTAACATTTTCGAGAATATTTTTCCAAAACTCGCGAATCTCGGTGCTTTTTCACTGTTTGTTTTTCTCGGTGCATCGTTAACAGTTTCGTTCGGGTTTTTTCTCGCAATTTTCGTGATGTCTCTTTTTGGTTATCTGATTTATGTGCAGAAACTGGAAAAAGTTCGAAGGGATTTCCGGACTGATTATCTGAAAAAAGACAACCTGTGGAAAGAAATTGTGAGCTACAGTTTTTTCGGATTTCTGGGAAATATCGGAAACTTTATCGCGATAAAAATCGATAAAATTATGATTGGCGATGCGCTCGGAATGGAAGAACTGGGCGTTTATTCCACGCTTTTCGCAATGATTTCGCTGATTTCTATTCCACAGCTCGGCCTGTTCAATATTTCAGCACCCATAATCAACAAGGCTTTTGCAGAAAATGAAATGGCGGAACTCGACCGTTTTCACAAGAAAACTTCACTGAGTCTGTATTTTCTGGGATCGGTGCTTTTCAGTTGTCTTCTGGTCGGATTTCCGTATCTCGCGCATTTCATACGAAACGGAAATATGCTGCAGGAATCGGAACCGGTGGTCTGGATTTTAGGCTCAGCGATTCTGTTTGATCTCGCAACAGGATTTAACGGAAATATCATTTCGATGTCGAAATATTACCGTTTTAACATCGTGATTATGCTTTTTCTGGCATTTCTCACGGTGCTGCTCAATTATTATTTTCTGGAATATACCTATCTCGGAATTGCGGGCGTAGCGCTTGCAACCGCGATTTCTTTATCGCTGTACAATCTGGTGAAAATTATCTTTAATTATGTCAAATTTAAAGTAAATCCGCTGACGATTGAAATGATTTATATCTCAATTATTTCAACGCTTGCAATTACTACCGCGATCGTTCTGCCTGAGTTTAATAATAATTTTATCAATCTGATTTACAAACCGCTGGTTGTGCTGGCTTTGATTTACATCGGCAATCACTTTCTGAAGATTTTCCCGGTTGAGGAATACCTGAACAGGAAATTCATCAGGAGTCTGTTCAAATTTGGAAAATAAAGATTATTTGTATTCCTGAATCACCTTCAGAACTGCATTTTCGAAGTGCTGTAAAACATTGTTTTTCGTAAATTTCTGAAAATCTCCGGTTTTACCGATCAGTTTTTCAAATAGCCCTGTTAAATCGTGTTCCTCATGGTGAATAAAAGGCTGAACATCAGCATACCACGCAGGAAATACCGCCGGTTTTCCATATCTTATTGCATCGCCGACATTGCCTGTCATTTTTGTCTTGCCGTAAATTTCTTCCTGACTGAAAAAAGACGTCTTTTTCTGCACCGGACACCACAATATATCTGCTGAATTCATCAGTCGGTCAAATTCCTTTTGCGGAATTTTTTCACTGAAAAACTGCATTGAGAAATTGTTTTGAGCACCTGTAATCTGAAGTTTCTGCAATTGTTGAAGCATTTCCGGACCTGCTTTTCCGGGGAAAATAAAATGATGTGGATTTTCGAATTTTGTCGACTGCAGTTTTGTGACAATGTGTCTATAATCACGACGGTGACTGTCAACCGCGCCCGGAATCGCAACCGTAATTATATCGTCTTTTTTTTCGCAACTGTACTTCTGAAAAAATACCGGCAACAAATAATGCTGCTCATCCGCGAGTGCAGTATCGAGTACAAAAAGCGCTTTGGAGTTATGGTAAATTTCCGGTGCATTGAGAAGTCCTTCTTTCAGCAGTAGTTTTAAACGGTAAAGAGATTCATCTTTTAGAATCAGCGATTTAATTACGGCTTTAGACCGCGCCGCGAAATTTTTGTTATGAACGATTACCGCTGTCGGAAAATTTTTTGAAATCCTATTCCACACACTGAAAAACCGGTGTGCCGTTCCGATAATGACCAGTTCGTATTTATCTTTGGCCAGATCTGATAAAACTGTTTTCGGATTCGAAATTCTGACATTCGCGGATTCAATCATTTGCAGTTGCGCTGAAATTTTTTCCGAGAGAAAGAAATCAATCTCCAGTTGTCCGGAATCGGCAGAAAGTTCCATGATATTACCGGCAATTTCTGCATGTGTATCCAGTTCTATGTAGGCGATTTTTCTGCGTGGCATAATTATTTTTCTGCTGAGGAATACAGTTTTTTACCGTCAACCCAGGTTTGTAAAACTTTTGTCTTCAATATCTGATCTTCATTCGCATTCATCAGATCCTGGTTCAGAACCACGAAATCTGCGACTTTTCCGGCTTCCAGACTTCCGCGTTCTTTTTCCTGAAATGCTGCTTTCGCAGCCCAGATCGTCATTCCACGCAAAGTTTCCTCCCTGCTTAATGCATTCTCTTTCTGAAAACCGTTCTCAGGAAAATTTTTGGCATCTTTTCTCGCGACAGCTGCAAAAAAGGTATTCATCGGGTTGATCGCTTCTACCGGAAAATCAGTTCCTAAAGGCAGCCAACCGTTCTGTTTCAATAGTTCGCGATAAGCATAAGCATTTTTCATCCGCGTTTTTCCGAGCCTGCTTTCTGCCCAGTACATGTCAGAAGTTGCGTGCGTTGGTTGTACAGACGGAATAATTTTTGAATTTCCGAATTTCTGGAAATCGTTCTGATCTACAATTTGGGCGTGTTCGATTCGCCACCTTTTGTCATTTCCTGCGGGAAGATATTTTCCGTAAATATCAAGAATAACAGTGTTTGCAGAATCGCCGATTGCATGGGTGCACATTTGCAGATCGGTCTTCGATATTTTTTCGGCAATCTTTTCGAATTCTTTTGTGTCGGACAACAAAAAACCTTTCCATCCCGGTTTGTCCGAATAATCGTGAATTAAACAGGCACCACGCGAACCTAAAGCGCCGTCACTGTATATTTTAAAACCTCCAACCGTAATTTTTTTGTTGATGTATCTGCCTTTTTCAAGCCAGTAATCATAATTTTCAGGCAGGTTTTCCATCAGCGCGAAAATGTTCATTTTCAATTTTCCCTGCTCCTGTAATTTTTCAAGCAGATGAAAAGAATGCATCGAAATTCCGCAGTCGTGAAGTGAGGTAAGTCCGTAACTGAAACATTCTTCCTGCAGCTGTTCGGTATACTGCATCAGTAAATCTTCACTGGCTTCCGGTAAATGTTTTTCAACCAAAAGCATGGCATTATCAATTAAAACGCCGGTGAGTTTTCCGTTTTCTTTGATAATTTCGCCACCGGAAACATTTGTTGAAGCGTCAATTCCGGCAATATCAAGTGCTTTCTGATTGGCAATTGCAGCATGTCCGTCAACTCGTTTCAAATAAACAGGACGATCAGGAAAAAGTTCGTCGAGTCTGGATTTTTCAGGAAATTCCTGAACAGGCCAGTCGTTTTGATCCCAGCTTCTTCCGTAAAGCCATTCCATAGGAGCATCTTTGGAATAGACGATCAGTTTCTCAATAATTTCTTCCCAGGATTGTGTTCCCCAAAGTTCTAGCTTCCATTTATCCGCAGCAAATCCTGTAAAATGACAGTGTGCATCGATCAGTCCGGGCAGAATGGTTTTACCTTTCAAATCATGAACCTGTTTAGACTGGTATTTTGCCAAAATCAACTGACTGCTGCCCACTTCACGAATTTTTCCGTTTGAAATGGCCATAGCTTCTGCTTTGGAGAAACTGTCGTCCACCGTATAAATGTTGGCATTGTGAATGATGAGGTCTGCCGGAAATTTTATTTGGGAGGAAGCCCAAACGGTACAGAAGAAAAGCGATAAAGCCAGTAGTTTCCGCATGATTTTTTGCTTGTTTTTTGAGAGGTACAAAACTAAGGAAAATGATGTGAAGATATTTGGCAGTTAAATTGGTCAGAACCTGCAGAAAATTAAGTTTCTCAGTTTTACAAGGTATTTGATTTTGAGCAGATGTAAACAGAATTTTGCACGCTGCATTATTTACTGTTCGCCAAAGTTGGAAGACCTCCGATAGAAAGGGTAGTGATTTATCTTGCACGAAAGTCAGGAGAGTTTGCGCAGCGAGATTTCGGAAAGAGGGAACCCCTCATTTGCTTGTTTGTTTCAATATGTTTTCGGTTCTTGTCAATTGGCTACGCCGAACCACTTCGTTAGGTTTCTTCTAAAATAAATATTTAGCTTTGAAGAAGATTGTTTATTTATTTATCTATCTATCTATCTATTTAATCAATTGATATTCAATTAAATGCATGTATTTTTAGTCGCTTGAACAATGTTTCTTCTTTTTTAATTTATAAATAAACAATAGGTTATGAATAATTATTTTATCTGTATTCTTTTACTAATGTTTTTTACCTCTTGTTTGCAATCAAAGAAAACAAACGTAGATTTAATAAACAGAATGCATCAGGCAGATAGTTTGAGCATTTTATCAGATAATGAAAACCTATCGGATTACACCTTCAGAACTTAATCCCAATTTTTCATTTATATGATGACTCGAAAAAAGCTAAAATTCTAAAATATCTCACAAAATCAAAGGATAATAAGAACATTTTATTAGCTCAAGAACTTATAAGCAAAAATCATCAGAAAATTAACAGGTGTGATTTAGGTACAATAGAACTCATCACTTACTATAACAAATACAACAAATGCAATGCTAATAGTGAATTAGGTAAAATTGACTGGAATAAAATTTACGAAGCTGATCAAAAGTACAGAAGATTGTTTAATGAATACAGTAGTAATCCTCAAAAAGCTGATAGCATAACACGCCTGATGGTGAAACAGGATTCCATTAATAGGGAATTTGTTAAATCTTTAATAACAAAACATGCTCTACATCAAATACTAGCCAATGATTGCGATTGTTCAGCAAGCAAAAGTATCTTTTATATTGCTCAACACAGTGACAGGGATATCAATTTTCGAAAAGAAATATTGGAACAATTTTCAAAATCAAAATTCTATCCAAAGGACAATATTGCGTATTTAATAGATAGGCAATTAATGAATGAAAATAAGAAACAAAAATTTGGGACTCAGTTAAAATTCAATACTGACAGTAATCGTTTTGAATCATCACCTATAGAGGATATGAATAGAATAGACTCTTTAAGATACGAGTACAATTTATCAAAATTTAAAATTTGCAAATTCTAGATTAAAATGAATTATTAGAATAGATTGCTTGTTGCTCAGGTAACTTATGGCACAAAAGAAGTATTATTTGCGATGTACAAAGAAATTACTATTATCTAATTCCAAATTCCGCTGCGAAATGTCTCCTCACTTTGATTCAATACAATCAAAAACCTTCACCTTATATTATTTTCAGTATGCCGAATTTGGGAAACTTCGGAGCGCGTTGCAGTAACAAGTAAGCAGCTAAACAATCAAATATCTAAACCACCTGATTGCCAATCCGCTGCGCAAAGTCTCCTGACTTTGAGCCATGTCAATCAAAAACCCTTTTATAACCAAATTACAAACTACTAAACCATCAAACCACTAAACCACTTCTAACCAATCAGATCCAGAAACTGCTGCTCGTCCAGAATCGTAATCGTGCCGATGTCCTGCGCTTTTTTCAGTTTGCTGCCGGCTTTTTCGCCCACTACCAGATAATTCAGGTTTTTGGATACTGCGGAGATGTTTTTGCCGCCGTGTTTTTCCACCATTTCTTCCGCAGCATCCCGGGTGAAAAGG